>CAWBKJ010000002.1:0-302223 GCA_963789365.1 uncultured Gammaproteobacteria bacterium | reverse complement strand
TCCTACGACCTGGGCTACTCGCCCTTCCCAATGGCACTTCGCTGTACGGATTCGACGAATACAACAACTTTGATCAGATAAAGGAAAGCAAGGCGATATTCCTCAATACCACCTTTGCCGTATCGCCGACGGTCAACCTGCAGGCGGGAGCGCGGTATACCAAGGACCAGGTGAGCATCGATAATTTCTACGCGCTCGAAGGCGGGCCGCTGGCGCCCGGGCCCACCGGCTACTCGCCCGATGGCGGAGTGATGGCCTACTGGACGCAGACGATCGGGGCGCTGCCTGCAACCTATTCCAACTACCAGACCGGGACCGCCCCGCAGGGCCCGCTGCTGAACCTGAGCCAGGACAACAGCAACGTCAGCTACAAGGCCGGAGTCGACTGGAAGCCCAGGCAGACGTCCTTACGTATTTCAGTGTCGCAGCAAGCTACGTGGTGCCGCGTTTAATGGCCAGGCCTTCAACTTTCCTGAAGAGGCGAACTTCGCCAATCCGAAAGCTTCCACGGCTTTCGAGATCGGCCTCAAGTCGGAACTATGGAACCGCCGGCGGGATTCGTCAACGTGGCCGTGTTCCACTACGACTACAAGAATCAGCAATTCCTCGATTCCTTTACCCTGCCGGGCGGATCGGGCAGCGGATTTCACACTGTCAACGCACCGAAATCGCGCGTCGATGGTGCCGAATTCGAGTTCCACGCCCAGGCCACCGAAGATCTCGAGATACGAGCCGGCCTTGGCCTGATGAGCAGCAAGTACATCGATATCACGCTGCACGCAGGATCGCGCGTTTGCTGCACGGGCAACCACCTGATTCAGGCGCCGGACTACAACGGGAAGCTGGGCGTGGCTGGGCGCTTCGTCCACATGGCCGCTGGCGACCTGCGCCTGATGCTCGATGGTAACTACTACGCCAAGCAGTACTTCGATGCCTTTAACACTGAGCGCATCGCGCAGGGAGCGTACGGCATAGCAAACGCTCGTGTGGCATTCAGGAGCGCCGCCAAGCATGGCATCGACGCAAGCGCGTGGATCAAGAATCTCGCGAACCGGAAGTATCTTGCCTATGGCCTCAACCAGAACGATCCGGACACGGGCGCCATCGGCTTCGACTACGCTCTGGTTGGCGAACCGCGCACCTACGGCGCAGACCTCACCTACCGCTTCTGATGCAGCGGCCGGCGGGCACCCGCGCGACGGCCGCGACCGATATCGTGTCTACGCCACTGCAGACGACGCGCCGCATTGCCTGTACCCGTCCACGGCGGGGCCGGCGGCGTCCACGCCGCCGTTGCGCGCGGATGCGCGCACCGAAGTCGCAATCGTTGGAGCCGGTTACACGGGCCTGTCCACCGCGCTGCACCTTGCAGAGCGTGGCACGGCCGTGACGTTGCTACGAGGCGCACGAGCCCGGCTGGGGCGCTGCCGGCCGCAACGGGGGACAGGTCAACGCCGGCTTAAACACGAGCCGGACGAAGTCGAGGCACATCTTGGCCCGATATTCGGCCCGCGTATGGTGCAGCTCGCGGGCGGCGCACCTGACTTTCTGTTTGCACTCATCACACGGCTCGGCATCGACTGCGAAGCGCGCCGCGAGGGCGCATACGTGCAGCGCGAGGGTCAAAGCACGCCGCGGCGATGCTGGACTCTGTGGAGCGGTGGCGGCGGCGCGGTGTGGCCCTTGCGGCCTCGTGGGACAGGGAACGAATCGCTGCCGCGACCGGCACCCGACGTTATGCCGCGGCCAGCTTTGATCCGCGGCGCTCGGTCAATCCCCTGAGCCTGGCCCGGGGGATGGCTGCGGCCGCAATCTCGGCCGCGCCGTGATACACGGCAACAGCCGTGCCTTGCGGCTCGAGCGTGCCGGGAGTGGCTGGCGCGTCGACACCGCCGGCGGCGCGCTCCACGCCGAGAAAGTGGTACTGGCGACGGACGGCTAAGCGATGATCTGTGGCCGGGACTCGCACCAGCATCGTGCCCCTGTACAGCTCGATCATTGCGAGCGAGCCGCTTCCTGCCGCGTTGACCGCGTCAATTCTTCCGGGCGGCGGGTCGTCTACGAGAGCGGCCGATCACCACGTACTATCGCCTCGATCGCGACGGTCGCCTGCTGATGGGTGGCCGCGGCGCGCAGCGCCGCGCAACGCGGCGCAGTGGTTACGAGCACCTGGTGAACTTCGCCCTCAGATTGTGGCCTGCGCTCGGCGCGGTCGCGTGGACGCACTGGTGGAATGGGCAGTTCGCGTTGACCCCGACTCTTATCCGCGTCTGCACGCACCGGAGCGGAAGTCTGCCATTGCGCTTGGCTACAGCGGTCGCGGCGTGGCGCTGGCAACCGCCGTCGGGGCGCAACTGGCCTGCGCCTGTTCGGGGCCGGATGGTTCAATGCTGGCACTCCCGGCCACACCCATTCCGCGGTTGCCGTTCCATCGGCTCTGGCGCGTGGCGGTCGCCGCGCGCGTCGCCCGTATGGGACCGTGCTCGACGGCCTGGACCGCAGCCACTGAGATCACCGCCGGCCTAACCCCCCGAGAATTTGGAATATTTGTGGATACTTACTCGCGCCCGATGACCGCGACGGTCCGACCTGAAAACGTTGCCGTATGCGTCTGACGAACCTAAAATCAACTCGGTCGGGCGGGTGTAGCTCGAGTTGGTAGAGCATCAGTTTCCCAAACTGAAGGTCGCGGGTTCGAACCCGTCGCCCGCTCCATTTAAATTGGCGTAGCAGCAGGGAACGCGCCACCCCACCAACAAACTAGGCGGAACGGAACTCGTTCCGGCCCGGCTACGATTTTTCCCGATTCTCGTGTGGCTGACGCCCGCGCTGGCCGCGCTGTTCCCTATGGAATCGGCCAGGGCCTGGTGAAGAAGTGGATCGGCGAGGTGTCGCGGCGGGCGCTTTTTTGCCTTTACTACGTGCTCGCCACCTCGGTGGTCAACTTTGGCTCCTTCTTTACGCATGATCGTCCGCCTCTCCTCGCGGCGGGCGGACCACACAATTTCTGCAGATTGGTGTGCTCGCCTACCTGTTTGATGGCATGGCGTAGATTATCTCTATTTTCAATCGGTGGTGCTGGGCCCGGTGGCCATCGTCGGTACGCTGTCGGCGGCATATCCGGCACTCACCATAATTTTCGCTCGCCTGTTCCTGGGAGAGGCACTACACAAGCCGTTGCAGTATCTGGCCGTGACGCTCGTGATCTGCGGTGGCCTACTTGGTCTCTTCCTACGCGCCGGCGAGCGGGGAGGGGCCGGTCACGAACCGCCGCTGGATTCCGTTTGCACTGCTCGCGCTGCTCGGCTGGGCGACGTCCAACACGCTCATCAAATACGCGTATTTGCTGCCGGCGGAATGAGGCCAACTTCGCGATCTGCAGCTCCAGTTGACGGCGCGCTCTCGCTCGGTGTGTTCGGCTTGCTTCGTGGCAGGCAGGGGACCCGCTCGGTGCGTGAGTGGGTACATTCCTTCGTGCCGATGGGCATGATGGCTGGCGGCAGCCTCGGCCTGATCATTGCCGCGCACCACGGCCCAATCTCGATCGAGTCACGCCGCTGATCGGCGCCTATCCGGTGGTCACGACATTTCGCAGCCCTGGTGCTCAAGGAGCGGATCTCCCCGCTGCAGTACGGTTGGTGGCCTCGGCGCGATCATCAGCGGCATGGTTCTGTGTTCGTCTGAGGCGCATGCGGGCGGAGCGCAAGCGCGTGCACCAGTCAGATCGAGGCTTGCGGCCGGAGAGCGGGAAGGTGCTCTGCGCGGTCCGAACGGGCCGCCCGCGACTAGCGAAACAATTTCAGGTCGATGAGTGCCAACCGCCGCGTAGCCCGCATCGTTTCCGTGAGGTCATCCCCATCTGCTTGCCTGCGGCCATGCGCGTCGGCTTGGCGGGGTCGCGGAAGGCCGCGTCAAAATGCAGCACCGCGTCGAATTCCCGCCGTGTCGGATCCACTACATTGACGGCCTTGCGTTGCGACTCGCCCTGCGCGACCATACATCGCACCCTGGTCCGGGGCGATGGTGGCGCCGAAAACCTGAATACCGCGTGCGTCGCGCGAGCGATGATCTCGCGATACCGGGATCATCGCCGCCGCCGTGGATTTGGAAGGGCGGATGATCACCGGTGGCGGTGCATTGTCCGGGCCGGGCGGAAACGAAAATTTACCAAAGCCGATTCCCAGATCATTCACCCCTTCAAACACGATGAGGTAGGCCACGCCGGGCAGGGCGAGCACGTCGCGGTCAAGGGCGGGCGAGCGCATTCTGTCCGGCGCCGTCTTAGAGAATGCGATTGCCGCTGATGCCCTGGTTAGCCACACCCCACGCCACGCTGCCCTTGTTCAAGCGGCGCGCGAACGCGTCTGGCCAGCGGCGGTTCGAATTGGGCGTCGATCCCACACCATCCGAGATGGAATCGCCCAGCACCACAATGGTCTTACCGTGCGCGACTTCGACCTCGACGCCGGACACGAAGGCGCGCGATTCCACGGTCCGGGCGGCCGTAAACTCGCTCGCCGAAATCTCCCGGCCCGGAGACAAATCCGTCCTGCACCGCAGCTGATATAACAGGTACAAACCGGTGCCCTGAGGAAAATACAGGCTAAGCGACACGTCCGAGGGCCTTGACCGGCAGGTCAACTGGATCACAGGCTCGAGCAACGGCGCCGAGGCGGGAATCACCGCCGATGGTTGTCCGGCAAATGTCAGCTTGCGCACGCTGCTGCGATCGACGGAACCGTCGGCGTTGGCACGCGCTATCGTGGCAGCGCCGATGGTCAGCGGCTTGCTGCCGAATTCGTTGCTCAGGCGGATCCGGGAGGCGGCGGCCTCCGGCGCTCAGATGCAGGACCTGACGTATGGTCTGGTTGTTCAATGCGAAGGGAAGCGGGCCGATGAGCGGCGGCGGGACGCTCGCCATGGGCGCCGCCGCCCAGCTGGTGATCCACTGCTCCGCTCCGCGGGCGCCACACAACACATCGCCACCATCACGCGAGGAGCGTCTTGCGCAAAGCGGCTCATCGTTCCCCGATTCTTGAGCGCTTGCGTGCGGCCCTATGATAACGCCACGCCCCCCAAGACTGCCTGCCTGATCGGCTCCACGCAACCGGGCGCTCATGCCCGGCAGCCGCGCCGCGCGCCTCAGGCACCTGCCGCGCGCCGTAATTCCCCGGCGACGATCTCAAATAACGGCTGCATGCCGCCGCTCGCGTCCTCCGCACCACGCCATTGACGAAGAAGGTCGGCGTCGCCCGCAGTGGCTGCGTTGACCGCCTTGCTGGTGCTCGCGAACGCCCTGCCGGTAGATCTCGTCGTCCAGTTCCGCCTTGAATCGAATGGTGTCCAGCCCGAGGCGCGCGGCGTGCGCATCCAGGTGCGCCCGGCTCAGATGGTGTGGTTCAGGTCAACAACGAGACGTACATCGCCAGAATTTCCCCTGCGCTCCGGCGGCCTCCGAGGCCTACTGCGGCCATCAGCGCGTGAGGGTGAGCGTCCTCGAGCGGGAAATGGCGAAACACAAAGGCCATTTCCGGGTGCACAGCGCGCAGCTGCCTGACCGAGGGTTCGACGGCTATGCAGATCGGGCACTCGAAATCGCCATACTCAAGGACGACCACCCGGGCGTGCGCAGGCCCGACCAGATGATCGGTGGCCGAGACCGGCACTGCCAGGGTAGCCACCCTATGGGGTTGATTCATTTAAGTTTCTCCCGTTCTGTTGGCGCCCCGCCGGTCGCGGCCGCGGCATCGATAGGCTACACGCCGACCCAGCTTATGTCGCGCAGACTTGAATGATCGGCAAGCCGCCCGCTGCGCAAGGGATGAAGCCGCGCCCAGCCCAGCCCTAACCATGACAGCACTGCTGGATGCCTACTCCGAAGCCGTCACTCGGGCGGTGCGCACGGCGGCCCCGGCCGTGGTGCAGCTTGGACGTGAGCCAGCTGCGCGCTGGGCGTGAGCAGCGCGGCACGGGCTCCGGATTCTTCTTTACGCCCGACGGGCTGTTGCTCACCAACTCTCACGTTGTCCACGGCGCGCAGGAATTCTCGTCAGCGCGTTCGACGGCGAGCGCTATGCGGCCGACGTGCTCGGTGACGACCCCGACTCGGACCTGGCGGTGATCCGGGTGAGCAGGAGCGGCGCGGCGCACCTTCAGTTCGCACGCTCCCGGTGATCTGCAGATCGGGCAACTGGCCATCGCCATCGGAAATCCCCTGGGCTTCGAACACACGGTAACGACCGGGGTCGTCAGGCCCTGGGCCGGAGCCTGCGTGCCAGCACCGGCAGGCTCATAGACGATGTGATCCAGGACGGATGCGGCGCTGAATCCAGGGAACTCCGGCGGCCCGCTGGTCAATTCGCACGGTGCGGTGATCAGCGTGAACGCCGCCATCATTCCGGTGCCCAGGGCGTCTGCTTGCGACTGCGAGCGATACGGTCCAGTGGGTGATGGGCCGCTGCGAGCCACGGGCGGGTGCGGCGCGCCTGGTTGGGAGTCGCCGGGGCCACCGCAAGACCTTGCGCGCCGCATCGCGAACCATCACGGCCTCAGCAACGCATCGGGCGTGCGCGTACGCGGCGTCGAGCCGGGAGCCCGGCCGCGGCTGCGGGGCTCGAGGATGGGGACCTGATCGTCCTGATTGACGACCAGCAGGTCACCGGCGTCGATCGCCTGCAGAGGCTGCTCGACCATCACCGGATCGGTCGAAGCAGCGAGATCACCTTCCTGCGGCGCGCCCAGAAATTGCGCGCGCCGCAGGTCATCGCCGGGAGCGCCCGCGCGCGCCCTGAGCGCGCTAGCGATCCACCACCACCTCGAAGCCGCCGAAGATCACGCGCTTGCCGTCCAGAGGCATTGCCTTCCAGGATTCATGAATTTGGCGAGGCGCGGGTCCTTCATGACCTTGGCGTTCACCTGGTCGCATGCTTGCGATTCACGGTAGACGATAAACGAGAACCAGACGGTCTCGGTCGGATTTAGGCTTCACGCCGCGCGGAAATGAGGTGAGCTTGCCTTTGGGCACGTCATCGGCAATACACTCACGGTACTCGAGCGCCCCGTGATCTCGCCACACCTTGGCGGCCGCCGCGCCAGGCGCACGTAGCGCGCACGATTCTGTAACTAACCACGGCATACAAACCCATCGACCTATCTACGTCATGTGTGGTCCTCCGTGGGCCCCGCGCGGCTATTTTACTCGCGCCTACTCTACCGCGCACGCTCGCGTAGCACGGACGCCAGATTCCTCCGCAAAGCTGTGGCATATCGTCTATGGAACGAGCCTACGAACCAAATCCGCGCGCCTGCATGCCTCGTCGGCGGCCGCGGATCAAAAGGAGCCTTCGATCAGCAGAGCGGTAATGCTGGCGGGTCTGCTGTGTCTGGTGGCGGGCGCCGCGCGGGCCGACACCAATTGGAAGGAGGGCGAGAACTATTTCCTGGTCCTGCCGCCCCAGCCGACCTCGGTCGCAGCTGGCAAGGTGGAAGTGGTCGAGGTGTTCTCCTACGCCTGCCCAGCGTGCAACATGTTCAATCCGACCATCAACAAACTCAAGGCTTCCCTGCCTGCAAACGTGCAGTGGCGGTTACTGCCCGCTCCTGGCACGCCGAAGAATTGGAAGGTCTTTCAGCGTGCCTACTTGCCGCGCAGTCCCTGGGCATCGCCGAGACGCACGCACCACAAGATCTTTGATGCCATCTGGAAGACCCATGAGCTGGCGATCATCGATCCGGCCACCAACCAGATCAAGAATCCCTTGCCGAGCCTGGCGGACGTGGCCAAGTATTACGAAGGCCTGGCGAAGTTGAAACCCGGCGAATTCCTGACGGCCGCCCACTCGTTCAGCGTGGATCGACGAAAATGCGCGAGGCCGATTCGCAGATCCGCGTACCAGGTCGATGGGACCCCGAGCGTGATCGTCAATGGCAAGTACTCGGTGAGCTCCAGGGCGGCGCAGGGGGGAACGAGCAATTCGTGGCGCTGGTGCAGTGGCTGGTCGAAGAGGGAGTCCATAGCCCGGAGACCTCCGGCCACGGCCGGCGCGCCCCAGGCGGGACTCAAGTCTCGCGCCGGACCCTTGAAGCGCGATGACCCTGCTGACGCTGCTCGACGCCGAATTGGCCTACGGGCTGACGCCGCTCCTTGACCAGGCGGCCTGCGCCCTGGATGAGGGCGACCGCGTCGGCTTGATCGGACGCAACGGGACCGGTAAGTCAACGCTCCTGGGGGTGCTTGCGGGGCGCACCGCGCTCGATGACGGCGCCGTGCAGCGCCCGTGACGGTCTGCGCATCGTCACGGTCGAGCAGGAACCCGGCTCCCGCCAGCCGACACCTTGCTCGAGGCGCTCCGGCGGCGCGGCGGACTGGAGGACATCAGCGACGATCGGCAGCGCTGGCGGGCCGAGTCGCGGCTGGTCGAGTTTGCGACCCGTCTCGGGCTCGACGGCACCATCGATCCGGCGCGTGCCTCGGGGGGCGAGCGCAAGCGTGCCGGCATTGGCGCTCGCGCTGTCCCTCGAACCGGACTTGCTGCTCCTCGATGAGCCCACGAACCGTCTGGACATCGCCGGCGTCGAACAGCTCGAAGAGCTGCTGCTCAAGGCGCCGGCGCTGGTTTTTGTGACGCACGATCGCTGGTTTCTCGATCGGGTGGCGACACGCGTGCTGGAGCTTGATCGCGGCTGGTTGCGCAGCTATCCGGGAAATTACTCGGCGTACGAGCGCCAGAAGGCCGCCGAACTGGCGGCCGAAGCGGTGGGGCGCCGCAAGTTCGACAAATTCTGGGCTCAGGAAGAGACCTGGATCCGTCGCGGCGTCGAGGCGCGTCGCACCCGCAACGAAGGACGCGTGCGCCGCCTCGAATCATTGCGCTCCGAGCGCGCGGCGCGGCGCGAACGCCTCGGCAACGTGAAGCTCAGCATTGACGCCACCGAGCGCTCCGGTCGCCTGGTCGCCGAGCTGAGCGGGGTCGGGAAGCAATTCGACGGGCGTCCGCTGGTGACGGACCTGAACCTGAGGCTCATGCGCGGCGACCGTCTGGGCCTGATCGGCCCGAACGGCGCGGGCAAATCAACGCTCATACGGCTCATGCTCGGCCTGCTCGTTCCCGATACCGGCACGGTGCGGCTCGGCAGCAATCTGCGCGTCGCCTATTTCGATCAACTGCGGGCACAACTGGACCTGGACCGAACCCTGGCCGACACCGTCAGCGAGGGCTCGGACTTCGTGGAGGTGAACGGCAGCAAGCGCCATATCGCGAGCTATCTCAACGACTTCCTGTTTTCGGCGCGGCGCTTTGCGACGCCGGTGCGTGCGCTCTCGGGCGGGGAGCGCAACCGGCTGCTGCTGGCGCGCCTGTTTGCGCGCCCTGCGAATCTGCTGGTACTGGATGAACCCACCAACGATCTGGATATCGAATCGCTCGATCTGCTGGAGGCCTCGCTCCAGTCCTTCCAGGGAACGCTGCTGCTGGTGAGCCATGATCGCAGTTTCCTCGACAATGTCGTCACGCAGACGCTGGTCGCGCAAGGCGAGGGGTACTGGCAGGAATACGCCGGCGGGTATCGCGATTGGCTCGCGCAGCGGCCCGCCGCGGCGGCTCCGGACAGCAGCGCTGTGGCCCCAAGGCAGAGGAGCACGCCAACGGCGGATGAAAACTCGCGCCTGCGACCCGCTGCTGCACTCCCCGCGGGCCGGAAGCTGAGCTTCAAGGAAGTGCGCGAATTGAACGCGCTGCCCGCCCAGATCGCGGCGCTCGAGTCCGAGCAGCGCGAACTCACGGCGCAGATGTGCCATGCCGATTACTTTCGTGCCGGCGGGGAGCGCATGCGGACCGATCGCGCCCGGGCCGCCGAGATCGAGGCACAGCTGAGCGCCTGCCTGGAACGCTGGGAATACCTCGAGGGCCTGCTGGCCGCCTCGGCCGCCGTGCCCTGAGTTCAGACGGCGATGGTGGCGGTGAGGCGCCCGCCGTAGAATTGCCGGCGGCTCTTGCGATACAAGGAACGCCCATGCGTCAGGTTCGACGGCTGATCGGCCCACTCTTCTATAGTGCCCTTGGACTGCTGCTGGTCGCCGGCGCCCCGGCTGCGATGGGCGCGGACACCGTCGCCGCCTATACCGATTGGGACCTCAGCGACCTGTACCCGACCCTCAAGGACTGGCAGGACTCCTACGCGCGTACCCAGGCGGGTATCGACAAACTCACTTCCTACCAGGGCACGCTGGGGAAAGGCGCCGATGCCCTGCTCAAGGCGCTGGTGGCGGTCAGCGATCTGGACCGAGAGTCCTCGAGGCTGTATGTCTACGCCTCGCTGGCCTCGGACCAGGACGTGCGTAACAGCGTCAACCTGGGGCGCAATCAACAGGCCCGGACGCTGGTCACGCGCCTGGCCGAAAAAACCTCATGGATGGCGCCCGAGATCCTGCACATCGGCGCAAAGCAGATAAATGCCTACGTGGCCCAAAACACCACCCTGAGGGAGCGATTTGGGCACTACCTGGACAATATCCTGCGCGCGGCCCCGCACACGCTGGGGATCGAAGCCGAAAACGTCCTGGCTGCCACCGGCGATGTGCTCGCGCAACCGGATACCACGCACAGCCAGCTCTCCGATTCCGAGCTGCCGGTGCCCACCATCACGCTCAGCGATGGCACCCAGGCGCGTATTACACAGGCGGCGTACCAGAAGTACCGCCAATCGGCCGTGCGCGCGGACCGGAAGCTGGTGTTCGACGGTTACTGGGGCGCCTGGAAGAAATTTGAAGGCACCGCGGGTTCTCTCCTGGCCACGCAGGTCATGGGCGATCATTTCACGGCCAAGTCGCGCAAGTTTGCCACGGCACTGGAGGCCTCACAGTTCCCCGACGCCATGCCCGATGCGGTGTACCGCACACTGATCTCGGAGGTCAATGCCGCGCTTCCGACGCTGCATCGGTATCTGCGGCTGCGAAAGCAGCTGCTCGGAATTACCGATGATCTGCGTTATTACGACGGCTATCCGCCGATGTTTCAGCTCGATAGCGCCCCCAAGTTCAGTGTCGCGGACTCCGAGCGCATCACGCTCGAGGCGCTGCAGCCGCTCGGCGATGAGTACCTGGGACTGCTCCGCAAGGGTTTCAGCTCGCACTGGATGAGCGCCTATCCGACGGAGGGCAAGCGGTTGGGCGCCTACATGCAGGGCTCCGCCTACGATGTCCATCCCTACCTGCTGCTCAACCTGAACGACGATTACGAATCCATGTCGACCCTGGCGCACGAATGGGGCCATGCCGTGCATAACCAGCTCGCGACCCATGCGCAGCCCTACGACAAGTTCGGGTACTCAACGGCGATCGCCGAGTCGGCCTCAATTGGCAACGAAATGCTGCTGAATGACTACGTGGTCGCTCATGCCGCCACCCGCGCCGAGAAGCTCTTTTACCTGGGCGAGGGACTGGAAACCATTCGCACGACCTATTTCCGCCAGGCGATGTTCGCCGAATTTGAGCTGGCGATACACGAGGAACTCGAGAAGGGTCGATCGCTGTCAGGTGCGCACATGACCGAGATGTACTGCGGATTGTTGCGCAAGTACTACGGTGAAGCTCAGGGCGTCATGAAAATCGACCCGGAATACTGCATTGAATGGGCGGTGGTGCCGCATTTCTATCGCAACTTTTATGTTTATCAGTATGCGACCTCGATCGCCGGCGCCGCGCAATTCACCGATGCCATCATCAAGGAGGGGGCGCCTGCACGCGACCGATTCCTGACGCTGCTGCGCGCCGGTGGTTCCGACTATCCCTACGAGCTATACAAGCGCGCCGGGGTCGACATGGCGAGCCCAGCCCCCTATCGAGCGCTGGAGGCTCGCATGAACCGTCTGCTCGATGAAATTGAGGCCTTGCAGGCGCAGAAATGACCGACCGGACGGCGATTGCACCGGCCTTGCTGGAATGGCACGCGCTGCACGGACGCCGCGAGCTGCCCTGGCAGCGCAATCCCACGCCCTATCGCGTGTGGGTTTCCGAGATCATGCTGCAGCAAACGCAGGTCGCAACCGTCGTTGATTACTACGACCGCTTCATGCAACGTTTCCCCGACCTGCGTTCACTGGCGGTTGCACCTCTGGATGAAGTGCTGCACCTGTGGTCGGGCCTGGGCTATTACTCGCGCGCCCGAAACCTCCACCTGAGCGCGCAAAGGGTGATGGAAGAATTCCGGGGTGAACTCCCTCCGGACGCCACGATGTTGGCAACCCTGCCGGGCATCGGTCGCTCGACCGCAGCGGCCATACGCGCCCTGAGCGCTGGAGAACGGGCCGTGATTCTGGACGGCAACGTGCGGCGCGTCTTGGCACGCGTGTTCGCGGTCGCGGGCGTGACCACTCAGAGCGCCATTGAGCGGCGTCTTTGGCAGCTGGCCGAGGAGTGCACGCCGCAACACGATGTCGCCACCTACACGCAGGCCATTATGGATCTGGGCGCGACGGTGTGCGTGCGTCGGCGCCCACTATGCCCGGTCTGTCCCCTGGCAGGACATTGCGCCGCACGTCGCACCGGCCGGCAACATGAGATACCTGCGCCCCGTCCGCGTCCGGTGCGCCGCCGGCGTGCCGTGGTCATGTTGTTGGCGCAGCTTCGCGACGGCAGCGTGTTGCTGGAGCGGCGCGCGGAGCGAGGGGTGTGGGGCGGCATGTGGACTCCGCCGCAGTTCCCCAGCGCCGACGCCGCACGTCTTTACGCCGCGACGCGATTGGTGGATGCCGAGGTCGAGCCACAGTCGCAGACCGTGCTGCGGCATGCGTTTACGCACTTTGAACTGGAAATCTCCCCGCTGCTTGCGCGATGCACGGGTTGGAGCGGAGTGATGGATGGGCCCCCGATGCTTTGGTATAACCCCGCTGCCCCGGAGCCGCTGGGACTCCCGGCCCCCGTCAATGCGCTGATCCAGGGACTCTCATGACGCGTACCGTACATTGTGTCGTGCTTAACGCCGAGGCCCCGGGTCTCGAGAGGCCCCCTTATCCGGGACCGCTAGGCCAGAGGATTTTCGAAGCCGTTTCGAAAGAGGGCTGGGCGCGCTGGGTAAAGCATCAGGTCATGTTAATCAACGAGTACCGACTCTCGCCCGTGGAGCCCAAGGCCCGCAAATTCCTGGAAACGGAGATGGAGAAGTACTTTTTTGGCGCCGGCTCAGAGCGCCCGGGCGACTACAAAGCGCCTGAAACTTGAGTTAAGTCTCCCGATTCAAAGGGTTCACCTTGACGCTAGCGGTGCCGGCCCGGTCTAATACGCGCCCTTCCAATCGGCGGCCAGGTAGCTCAGTTGGTAGAGCAGCGGACTGAAAATCCGCGTGTCGGTGGTTCAATTCCACCCCTGGCCACCACTAAATCAACGTTCACCAACATTCGAAATCATCGTTCCCCTTGGCCCTGGTGAAGTCGGACCAATGGCCGCTGTGACGCCAATAATCATAAAGACCCAAATCGCGCACCAGATCCTTGAATCCATCGGTCGTGCGCAGATGCGCAAACAGAGGATGCCAGATGGCAGCCACGGTGATACCCCGCATGTCTACAAACGCTCGCCGTAGGCAGGCGAGCGCCAGCGCCTCGTCGCCGAATTTGGCCGCAAAATAGGCGAGACCGGCCATACGTGAGTTGTGCTGGTAGAAGGGTTCACCGAATGCCGTGCGCAGCAGTGCGAGCACCGCCGATTTGTCGTCAAGGTGGGCCAGCACTTCCTCATGCACTGGCAGGTATTGATCCTTGAGCGCCACATAGCGCCGGAATTGCGCTTTCATGTCCTCGCTGCCCCCGCGTGCCATGGTGCGCAGAAGCGCAAAATATTCGGTAAGTGCCACGTCCTTCGGCAGCGCAGCAGTGCGCTTGTAGTCGGCTTCGGCCTCCTCGTAACGTCCAACGCTATCGAGGGCGAATTGGTACATCTCCGTCATAGCCAAGGGATCGGTACGGACAATCGCCCGGTAGCATTCGATCGACTCGGCGGTGCGGCCCACGCTGGCAAAAAAGAACGCGAGGCCTGCCCCGCCAAGGTATGTGCTGACCGTGGACGCGTCGGACCGGGCAATCTGTACCGCCCTGTCATAGGCTTTTTGGGCACCGATCCAGTCCCGCCTTCCCAGAAACAATTGGGTACCTTGCGTGGCGTGGATGATCCATGCTTCCGGTGCACTGGCCGTGGCCTTTTCTAGAGCTTCCTCGCCCAACTTGCGCGATTCCTCGGCGGATTCTGGCGCAAAGAGCGAGGCGGTCATGTAGCTGGAAGCCAGGCCGATCCAAGCCATCGTGAAGCTGGGGTCGACCGTTACGGCTTCGCGGAGTAGCGCTATCGCTCGATTCGTGGCCTGGGCGCCGGACTGGCGCGCGAAAGCCTGAGCCCTCAGATAGAGGTCATAGGCCTCGACATTTCGAGTGACACCTGGAGCGAGCGTCGACTCGTTCATGCCCAGCGTGACCTTCAGGGCCTCAGCTACGGCGCGCGCGATGTCCTCTTGGATGGCGAATACATCGTCGAGCTCACGGTTAAATGTGTTCGACCAGAGGTGATACCCGTCCGCCGCCTTGATGAGCTGCGCGGTGATCCGCAGGCGGTTGCCGGACTTGCGCACGCTGCCTTCCAGCACGTGCGCGACGCCGAGCCTCTCGCTGACCACCTTCAAATCCGGGTTCTGGCCCTTGAAAGCAAAACACGAGGTGCGCGCTGCGACATTGAGGCCCTTCATCTGCGCGAGCTGGTTCAGGAGTTCCTCGGAGAGCCCGTCGGAGAAATACTCCTGCTCAGGATCACCGCTCATGTTCACAAAGGGTAGGACGCAGATTGAGCGTTCGGCGATCCTGCCCTGTGCACTCGAAGCGGAAGGAGGGGTCGGTGCGGACACTGCGTCTGCAGGCATTCGAGCCCGTGCCGGCGAGGCCGGTTCGTTAGGCGACAGCAGGCGCGCTACCCGTTCAACGAACGCCGAGGGCGTTCCCGCCGCAGGCAGGTGCGTCCATTGCACGGCCGAGAACGAATCGGGTACGTCCGCGTCCGTCTCTGGCGTGTCGTCCACACAGGCCGGCACGATGAATGGGCGACTGCGACCCATCTGGTGCGTGCGCAGATCCGCGAGCCGCCACTCGATCCTAAAGTACCCCTCCGGCCTCGCCTGCGCGTGGGCCGAGATGATCGGGATGAAGAGCGCGCACTCGCGGATCTGGCGCCGGATCTTCTGATCCCAGGCATCCCCGCCCCGTAGCTCGCTCTGGTCAAACCAAACTTCAAGCCCCCCCGCACGCAAGGCCGCGCAGATCCGGGCCGCAGCTTCGGCATCCTGCGAGGCATAGCTCAGGAATACGGCTTTGGACGGCTCAGACATCGCCCGGATGCTCCCTTGCGCGACGGCCAGGGCCACCTTCGATGGGGTGCCGCCAGCCTCGCCGCGAGCGTCAGCTTATACCAATCTCGATCAACTGTTCGTCGGGACGCGCTCGGGCGGTATTGGGAAGCCCTGGCATAGAGGAGGGGCGAGCGGTGCCCACTTTGGTGCCCAACTCACCGTCACCTACGGTAACCCAGCGTCACCTACCGTCGGCTGTCGCCTGCTGCAAGTTGTGGATAAGTAATGATAGGTGACCCATCACTTTGCTGACGTTCAGCCTCACGCAGCAATGCTGTGGCCCTTCCGCCGGCCCAGCACAACTACAGTCCAAGGCGGGCAGAGAACGCCGACCCCGCTAGATTTCGTCATTGAAAGCATCCAGCGTGTTTCCACTTTGTTTCCAACCCATCCACACCCACTAACACCGTACAGCATCTACCACGCCAGCTTGGGCTGCCTAAGCAGCTGATTGGTTTCTGTTGGGTGTTGGTGGATCATCTGGAGAGCGGACTGAAAATCCGCGTGTCGGTGGTTCAATTCCACCCCTGGCCACCATTTCCCAGTAGAATCTTGTGGTTACAAGACCAGCAAGATTTCGGTTATCTGACTTACGCAGCCCGCGAAAAAGAAGCGAAATTCGCTCAAAGCCGCGGAGACGGGGCGTCGCATCAATGCTTGTGCATGTGAGCACGCAAAAGATCCGTTGTCCGGAAGACATGGATGGAGCATCGAACGCCTTTCACCGAGTGGTAGCGCTTTGATGTATCTGTTCGCCCTCGCAGAGGAGTGCAGATGATGAATATCGTACTGAGGCAGGGCCGTCCCGAGGACGCCCAACGCGGCGGCTTGATCTGCTACGAAGCCTTCACAACCATTGCTCAACAACATCACTTTCCGCCTGACATTCCGTCGGCAGAAGTCGCAATCGGATTTATGTCCTCGCTGCTGGCACGCTCTGACATCTATTCCGTAGTTGCCGAGTTGGACGGATGCCTGGTGGGCAGTAATTTCCTGTGGGAAAACTCGTCAATTGCGGGCGTCGGTCCAATCACCGTTGATCCTAAGCTCCAGAATGGACAGGTCGGCAAGCAACTGATGAACAATGTGCTGGAGCGTGCTCGCACCCAGGGCTTTGCCGGCACGCGCCTGGTTCAGGCGGCCTACCACAACCGTTCGCTGTCGCTTTACACCAAACTCGGCTTCGTCGTACGCGAGCCGCTCGCGGTGCTCCAAGGCGAGGTCCTTGGTCTTGAAGTCGAAGGATTCAATGTGCGGCAGGCCACGGACCGGGACGTGGAATCCTGCAACAAGGTTTGCCGCGATGTGCACGGCCACGACCGAAACCACGAACTCCGCGACGCGATCAGCCAGAAGACAGCTAATGTTGTTGAACATGAAGGTCGAATTTCAGGATACGCGACCGTGATTGGCTTGTTCGGACATGCAGTCGGTGAAACCAACGAAGACATGAAGGCCCTGATCGGCGCGGCAACCAGCATTAACGGGCCTGGCCTGCTTATGCCAAGCCGCAATGCAGAGCTGTTTCGATGGTGTCTGGATCACGGCTTGCGTGTCGTCCAGCCCATGACGCTAATGAGCCTGGATCTTTACAACGAACCTGTGGGGGCATTTCTGCCCTCGATCATTTATTGACAGCGCGGCTGGCCGGCCCCGGTGCCCACCTTGGTGCCCAAACCACGGTCACCTAATGTAACTCACCGTGACCTACCGTCGGCTGCCGCCCGCTGCAAGGTGCTGATGGGTAACGATTGGTGACGCAAAGCACTTAAACCAGTGGAACTGAAAATCCGCGTGTCGGTGGTTCAATTCCACCCCTGGCCACCATTCAAATCATCCCAATGGAGCTTGCACGGCCAAGGAAATGTGTGGTTTCCCCATTTCTCTGTCCAAGAGCGAGAGCGGCTTTCGAAGCCGCGCCAATCTGACCTGGCACGTTACTCCGGACATCATGACTTATTACACTATCTCCCAGGGTTTCCGCCGGGGTGGCTTCAATTGAACCCAGTCGCTACCGGGGCAAGCGCCGACAGGGGCGTGATTGAATTGTAACTTTTTTTGCCGATGCGGTTGTTCACTCAGCGATGGCGCGCGGCGGCAATGCGGCGGCTCAGCTCAATGCTCCCGTGACTTGTGCAAACCTCGACGGGCCCACGATTTGCGTCAACGGGGATATTCTAGGAGGTTAGGCTGTCCAGTCATCTCGGCAATGTTGGCTTTTATGCGATCTTCGGCGCGTTGACGTGGGGCGGTCATCGCAGCCGGATCGACCGTAGCTGAACTCGGGGACAATCTGTCAATGACCTCCTTTCCGAGCGCCTTACTCGAGCGCGCACCGCAACTTCCACAATCTTGCGACTGTTGGGCGCATACCAGCGCAATCTGGGCAAATCCGACGCCGGTCTCGGAAAACGAAACAGTTGCGCTGGACTAGTACCGCAGGTTTTGGGTCAGTTTGCCGAACTCAGTTGCCACTCCCTTTCAGGTTTACTGTCCTAAATGGCAAACCGGTCGCCGTCACCCGCAGCTCTGCGGACTTGGCCCCGGCCGCGGTGGGCTTGAAGGCGACCTGGATTAGGCATGAGGCCCCAACGGCCAGCGTATTTCCGCAATGTGAGGTTAGCGCAAACTGACCGGCGTTCTGGGCCGCGAGGGTTACCGAGGCGAGGGACAGGGCCTTTGCGCCCGTGTTGATCACCGTCACGGTCCTGTTGCTCGCGGAGCCGCGCGCCCGCGTGCCAAAGTTCATATTGGTTGGCGTGAGCGCGAACGGCGGCACCGAAGCGATTCCCGAATCACGTCGATAGGTGTTTATCCGCATGAAGTCGCGAGTGTCATACGGCGTGGCCTGAAACACGGCATAGCGCCCGGTCGGATTCAAGGCCGGCTCGAATGCCGAGCCTGTCCCCAGCTGCCCGCTCGAGTCGTCATTCACTTTTTCGATCACTCCCGTGTACCGGTCGTACCGGTAGACGTCAGAGTGCTCAAGCAGAGTATTCAGATCCGTCGTGGTCAGCGTGTAGGCGATGAACCGGCCATCGGCGCTGAATCTCGGGTTGCTGCCGCTACGATCGCTCGACACGACAAGCTCGGTCACCCCGGTCTGCCGATCACGCACGAAGATTTGATACGGTGCGTCGTTGCTGGGCACCAGGTCGTTGCCGTTGCTGTAAAAGGCCACGTAGCGGCCATCGGCACTAATGGAGGGCCCAAAGCTCGCGACGGTCGATTGCGTCCCGTCAGTGGCCACGCTGACGCGCTCTGCCACCCCGGTCATCCGATCCCGTACGAAAATATCCGCCACGCGGTTGGTGTCATTGAGCACCATATTCGATGCTTCGGAATAGAACGCCACGTAGCGTCCGTCGGAGCTCAACGAAGGCGAGTTGCTGCGCGAAAACCGGTTACCGATGTTGCCTTTAATGCGGCGGCTTATCCATTCGGTGGTCCCCGCCTGACGGTCTCGTAGGTATATGTCGCTCGAGGTATTGCTGTCTTCCGGGACGACGGAGGCGGTGGTGTCCCAGGCCACGTAGCGCCCGTCGGCCGAGATCGTGTTATCGAAGTAGAAGTCCTGACCAGCGAGCGACTCGGTGACCTGAGCTCCAGACGGATCGCGGCTGACGATCTCGTTTTGGCCGGTCTGTCGGTCATGCACGAAGATATCCCAGTTATTGCCATTAGTGTCGTTCGGAACCAGATCCGCCGCCCACGACTGGAATACGACAAAGCGACCATCAGCGCTCATGCCACCCAGGTGCGACTCCACCCTGGTGGAAGGTGAATTTGCCGGCGGCGGGCCACCGCCAATAATTTCCGTTGTATTGGTGACTAGATCGCGCACGAACACGTCGCCTTGGTGATTGTCATCGCCCGCGACGATGTTGCCTGCCTGCGATGAAAACGCCACCAGACGTCCATTCCCGCTCACCGCTGGCGCCGCCGAATCGGTTCCCCCGTCGGCGGCATTGGAAGGAACGACGGAGCGAGAGACCAACACCGTCGTGGACGTCGCAAGATCGCGCACAAACGCGTCCGCGCTTTCGTTGCGGTCGCGCGGCACCAGATTGTCGGCGCCGGTAATAAAGATCGCCAGACTGCCATCAGCGCTCATTCCACCACCGCCCGAGCCGGAATCCGCCTGGGCACCGTTGGCGCTGACATCCAGCCTCTGGGTAACTCCTGCCTGACGATCTCGTACGAAGTAATCGCCCACGCCATTGGTGTCTCCGAGGACAAGGTTGTTCGCCGTGGATACGAATGACACGAACCGGCCATCGTCGCTGATCGACACGGCGCCACTGTCGCTCGACGCGGAGGCCTGCGCACCCCCCGCTCCGAGGTTCACTCGGGTCGTAGTTCCTTGCTGCCGATCGCGAAGAAATACGTCATCGGAGCCGTTGGTATCATTGGTAACCAGGTTCGTCGCCAAGGAACTGAAGCCCACAAAGCGCCCATCGGCACTGATGACCGCGCCACCGAGGGCGGCGTCGTTGCTTTGTTGCTCCGCTGAATTGACACTGACGCGCTCCGTGACGCCGGTCTGGCGGTCCCGAATGAATACATCGGGCAGGCCATTGGTATCGCCGGGCACCAGATTGGTCGCCCACGAGATGAACACGACGAAGCGGCCGTCCGGCGTGATTGCCGGCACACCGTCCAGCGGTCCACGGTTGGCGATCTGGCCGCTCGAGCTGACACTGACCAGATCGACGCTGGAAGTCTGCCGATCGTAGACGTACACGTCTTTCGAGTCGTTGTTGTCACCGGCGAGTTCCAGATAGGACGTGAACGCCACGTAGCGACCGTTGCCGCTCAGCACCGGGCCGTCCTCCACCGGCAGGGACTGTCCATTCAGGGTGAGGCGCTCCGTTGTGCCGCTTTGACGGTCCCGAATGAAATAGTCGGTGTTGTTTACATCGTCCGTCGCAGTGAGATTGGTGGCTGTCGATGCAAACAACACGAAGCGACCATCGCCACTGATTTGCGGGTTGTAGCTAATATTGTTCGCTTGAACACCGGACGAACTCACACTGACTCTCTCGATGGCGCCCGAGGACAGCGTCTCGACAAAGATGTCGGTATATCCGTTGGTGTCGCCGTGCACGAGATCGTCGGCGTTGGAGGCGAAAACGGCAAAGCGACCGTCCGCGCTGATCTGCGCCTGCCCGGTCGAATTATTGGCCGTTGACTGATTGGGCAAGCGGACGCTGACCAACTCGACATCGCCGGCGGCGGCGAGCGCGATCACCGGACTGAGAGATAGCAGCGCGAAAGTCAGCGCAGCAGCACCGCCAAAACGAATCCTGTTGGGCCATCGCATAACGTGCTCCCGATTATTGACCGTGGTTTGAGTGACAGTGAATCGCCAGCGCACCGCGCGGCGGTGGCTGACTGCGCCAAGTGCGCAGATTTGTAATCCCGTGAATGACACTGAACGCGGACTTCCCTGACCAGACAATCGATTCACTGGCGATGAATATCGCACACTGCTTGTTCGCATACATACTGTCAAATACCCCTGCGCCGCTCGCATGTCAGAGCGCAGCATTTGTAGGTACCTGCTTACAGTGAGCGTTATGTCGGGCCGATTTGGAGGCGAAGTACCCATTGACATGCCTCGTTCCCGCTCATCGCGCGACAGCAGCCGAGTTGCAACCTCGCTGTCGCTTACTCACATGTCCCGAAGGCCATCGCTGCGGCGGTCCGGCGTAAGCTCTCGCCCCGCGCCGTCGCTTCGCCCGATAGCTTGGCGGCTGCCGTCGCTGGCATTGCGGCGCGGACGCGCTTCGAGAGCATCAAACTGCTCAAGCAGGTTGAGTTCGGATCACTGATTCCTGATGACGCCAGTACCGTTGCCGAGCCACGGCGCATCGGTGGCGTATTCGAATGTGTAGCCGTCGGGGGGTATGGCGCTGCCGTCGTAGTCGTAAGTAACCGTGTCACCAGTGCCGCTCTTGGGCTGCGGTGGCCCGAAACCCGGCGGCGGATTAGTCGGTGTGAACTTAAAGCTCGTGAACTTACAGTTGCCGCTGGTGCCGAACACCACGGTGTCCTTGGCCTTGCACTCATCGGCCGACGTTTACGCTTACAGCGGGAGGCTGTCAATTGACAACTACCGCCCGGCTGATGTCATAGTAGGACGGATTCCATTACCGAGGAAAAGCGCTATACGTGAAGTGTCGGTAACGCCGATGCAAATGCTGTAACGCAAATAGATTTTCTCACACCCCTGAATTTGGTGGCTCTTCGTCCAAGCATTACTGGTCGCAGTAGCAGGCCGATCCGGTGCCCACTTTAGTGCCCAACTCACCGTCACTTACCGTAACTCGCCGTAACCGACCGTCGGCTTCCGCCTGCTGCAAGGTGCTGATGGGTAACGATTGGTGACGCAGAGCGCCTGAACCAGTGGAACTGAAAATCCGCGTGTCGGTGGTTCCATTCCACCCCTGGCCACCATTCAAAATCAAAGCCTTGGTCGAGAATGGCACGGACGCAAAGTGTCCAATACTTATTAGACAATCTCGCATCGTTTCCGCCGTTGTCGTCGTCGATTGAAAAGAGGCGACCGATCGCGGTCGGTCCGCTTAAGACATTCGAGTCGGCGACGTGGCTGCAAGAAAGCGCTTGTTGGCCACTTAGGGTAGGCTGTAGAGGACGCAACGAAGTGCCTGCGAATGGCCGACCGCGCCGAACCAGAATTACCTCAGGATCCCACTGACGGCCTGAAGCCTGCGATGCTTCCAGATGCGGAAACACTTTCCACCCCGGAGGTCTCGGCGCCCATGCTCGATGTCCACGCCCCCGACGCCACCGTACACACGTGGAGGGATTTCTTCATCCATATCGCGACCATCACAATCGGCCTTCTAATTGCGATCGCGCTCGAACAGTGCGTTGAGTATCTGCATCACGTACACCAACGTCACGACCTGCAGCGCGATCCGCTCGACGAGGCGAAGCGCAATCGCGACATCCTAAGGGTGGATATTGGTCTCGAGTCGCAGGCAGCGTGGTTTCGAGGTGTCCTTACGGCGACCAAGTCAATCCCGGCCAGTGGTCAAACTGCAATCAACTTGCCTTCAACGCCGTGCATCCCCGGAACGGTTGGTGCAAACGGTATGGACGCGGTTGTGCGAACAAGATACTTTGCGCCTTCCGACGCGGTGTGGACAACTGCGCGGGATGCCGGGCTAATCATCCGCCTGCCTGTTGAGGAGGCGCGCATGTATGCCCGTCTCGCTCATAACTACGCCCTACAGGGAGCGGCGGGGGATCGCTTTGCTACTGCTTGCGAACGAATTGACACGCTTCATACTCGCTACGCCTCTACGATCCCGGACAAGGCGGGGGACTCTTGGACAATGAACCGAGAGCAGGCCAATGAGGTTGCGGACGCGGCGGCGGCTGCCGACACTGCGCTGAGAGCGCTTATGTGGCGCACTCGATTCAATCTTAAGTTTGAGGAAGGAATCGTGCACGGGGCGAAAAACTACGACGTGGTACTGATGAACATCTCCGGCCGAAATGACTAACTGGGTCTGCTCCGGAATCCAGCGACAATGAACGCTAGGCTTATGGCGACCTCATCTGCGGGCCTGCCGGCGCAACGACGCCGACATCGACCGGAAATCGACCATGTTGTGGCACTTTGAGTGGTAACGACGTGGTTTCTGTGGGATTTCCAATTACGGCGCCAACTATCACCAGAAGTTTTCGGGTAATGGGCCTCAACGTTTTGTTTGAGTTGCCTATGCTGCTTGGCGGTTGTGCTCTGTTCGGTAGGTCGAGCTAGTAGAGCTGTCGCAGACGCAGTAGGCTCTCCCGAAGTTCTTAAGCGGAGAGGGATCAATGGCAATTAAACGTCCGTCCAAGAGCATGGGTACGCCAATACGTAAGCCGGTGGCCTCAGTTGCCCCGCGCCATGTCGACCTCAAATCAAAGCAGCAGATGGTTCCAGGGAATCGCTATCTCGGGTGGTTGTGTAAGAACCGGTCATGCGGAGTCGTCATGGCCATTGCACTCCCACCGGCAGGAGGCAAAGTGGGCGTGCGCGAACTCGACGATCAACTGACGGCGCTCAAATGCCCCCATTGTGGGGATGAAGACTTGTATCGCTGGAGCGCTCGGAGTGAACACGAATACGCTCCGAAGAGCGCGGCAATCTGAATTCGGGCACGAAATCGAGCCGCTACTAAAATCCACAAGAAGCCGCGCGGAACGGGGAATTCTCGCTAACACATCGCCGCCGTACGCAACAGGCAGGTCTGGGTCAGTCAATGCCGTTCGCCGCGCTCGGTGCCGAGCAAATCCATTCAACTGACGCGTTGCGTATAGAACCTTAGAACCAGGCTTCGGACAGAATAAGGTGTCCAAAATTAAGTTGCGCTATCTCGGGGAATTAGGCCCTTAAGTGCCCGTATCTCGCAGAAATATTGGACGCTTTGCGGTTGGCTTTCGCTGTCGATTCAGCGATATAGCTAGATTTGAGCCCTGGACTGAAAATTCGCGTGTGGGGTTCAATTCCACCCCTGGCCACCATTCAAATCAGCTAGTTACACAGGGCGGATTCGCTCGCACCTTAAGGGAGTCGCCAGTCAAATTTGAAATGCGATGATCTGGATCTTTTCGAGTGCCGCGCGCAGGGTGTGGCGTTCAGTAATCGCGGCAGCTGGCTCCGCATCCAGCGCCGCCATCACCTTGTGGAAATCGTCTAACGCGGTGGTGAGCCAGTGTCGCGCGGAATCGCGTTCTTCGCGGATCTCATCGGTCACTGCGGCCGTGGCCGCGTCGGCGGCACTTATGATTGCACCGTGGCGCCGGTGGCCAGCACCAGGTGCAGGAAGGGAAACCCCAGCCATACGCAGAAGACGCCCATCGTCTTGTCGATTTCAGTGAGGGTGCCATGCACGCCGACGTACAGTCTGTCGCGCTCAGCCATGACCGAGTCGATTCGCACGCGCGATCCCTCGGCCGGTGTTTCATTTCCCACGATTGCACCTCGCAGCGCATATATCTTGAGGTGAGCTTTATATATCCGGGGAACTCAGTGTGTCTTGTTATCATGTGCCAGAACATTGTTGATGCAGGCCAGTCGGGCAGGGACTATTGGGCGCGCCGCTAATGCGTGACATCGATCCCAGGTATCTCAGTGCCGTTCCGACCGCAACAGGCGGTATAGCGCGGCATGCGTATGCACGTGCACTAAAGGCCGGCATTGAGCTCAGGTCGATCTTGCAGAGGGCAGGATTAACTGAGCAGCAGATCAAGGATCGCGACGCCCGGATCCTTGTTCGCTCGCAGATAGACTTTCTCAATCTTGTTGCCGACGCTGTGCGTGACCGCCATCTTGGGTTTCACCTCGCTGAATCGATCGACCTTCGCGAACTGGGATTGCTCTACTATGTTGCGGCCTCCTCAGAATCCCTGGGCGATGTCCTGCAGCGAGTTGCCCGTTTTAGCTCAATCACCAATGAGGGCTTGTCGTTGCAGTATCGTGCGGGCGCAGATATCCGAGTCGAGTTCGGTTATGTCGGCGTCGCCCGTCATTTGGATCGGCATCAGATCGAGTTCTCCATGACGCTGCTGATGCGCTTATGTCGGAAGCTGGTGGACCAACGGTTGGTGCCCAGCCGCCTGCGGTTCACCCACCATCGCGGCGACGATGAATCCGAGCTCGCGGCATTTTTCGGCGCTAAGTGCGATTTTGCGGCCAGGGTCGACGAGCTGACATTGAGCCGCGAGACCAAGGACATGGTCGTAGTCAGCGCCGATTCCTACCTCAACAGCCTTCTGGTGGCGAATTGTGAGGAGGCCCTTGCTCGTCGACGAGCATCCCGAGGTTCATTCCGGGCAGCTGTGGAGAATGCGATTGTCCCGCTGCTGCCTCATGGGAAAGCGCGCGCTCCGGACGTTGCCCTGCGACTCGGAGTGAGCCAGCGTACCTCTGCGCGACGGCTATCTCTCGAGGGACTGACATTCTCGGAAGTCCTCGACAGCTTGAGATGCGATCTGGCGAGGCGATACCTGGCTGACGAGAAGCTATCGATCTCGCGAATCGCGTGGCTTCTCGGGTTTCAGGAAGTCAGCTCGTTCACGAATGCATTCAAACGCTGGACCGGCACGACACCTCGGCAAGCACGCGCGACATTGCTGGGATTTGAGCCGGTGGGTCCCTAGGCACGCCCGAAATTCGACAAGAGGGTTCAGCCAGCCTCGCAGCGAGCCTCAGCTTATACGAAATTCGAGCGTACGGCCCGTGCCCACTTTGGTGCCCAACTCATCGTCACCCAGGGTAACGCAGCATCACTCACCGTCGCTAATTCCCTGCTGTAAGGTGATGATAGATGACGATGGGTGACGCAGAGCCCCTAAACCAGTGGAACTGAAAATCCGCGTGTCGGTGGTTCAAGTCCACCTTTGGCCACCATCCAACCATGGCTTGTTTTGTTCAACCTGGTAACTGCTTCCGGCCATAACCAGAGGTGCGGATTCGCGGTCCAATTTTCCGGCTTTTCAGCCATTTCGGTACGCTGTATAACTGCGGGCGCCTATAGTGATCTCACCATGAGGTACTACGACCACTCATCGATAACCTAGGACACAAAGTGATCCGCAAGGCACTCATAATTCTATTGATCTCCACGGTAGGCGCGGCCTGGGGTCAGGCTCCTGCGAAGCCGTTGGTGCTTATCAAGGCCGGGCACCTGTTCGACGCACCGAGTGGACGTGTGCTGACGGGCCAAGCCATTCTGATCAAAGGTGATCGGATCGTGGAGGTAGGAAATGCGGCCGAAATTGCCGGGCATGCTCCAGGCGCCAGAATAGTCGATCTGTCTGCGGCGACTGTTTTACCCGGGCTGATCGACTGCCATGCCCATGTGCTGGGCAATTTGAAGGCGTCTGAACATCTGCTACCCGGTAGTTTCGACCGGCTGTGGCGGGTCATTCCCGGTCGTTGAAACAGGCTAGCCCGCGCAACCAAAACGCAACCAACTTGCACCAACCTAGCCCAACCTGAGCCAACTTGATCCGAGTCGGCTTTCGGGGAAATCAGCGGTCTAGCTCTTTCTGGGTTGGCTGAGGATGGACTCCTAGCCTGCTGAAAATCCGCGTGTCGGTGGTTCAATTCCACCGCTGGCCACCACAAAATCAACGTAGGAATCCGCGTATCATTCGTCCAGATTCAACAGTGCGCGTAGGTCTTAGCACGTAGCTTTCCGCTACGTCAACCGAAAGCCAAAGCGTCATCCGAACGGCGTTTGGACTGCAATCGGGCCTGAACCGTCACTCACGATGTCGGATAAGCTGCAAATTAGCTGCCGGTCGCCGCTCGCGTTAGACTGAACTGATGCATGGGATGCCGAAGTCAGCTCTCAACGTTTTTGCAGCTGCCTCCGCGACCAAGGAGTAAGGCTGTTGGTGGCAAGATCTCGAATTGTAACGTTCACAGGCCTGCTGCTCGCTCTCGTCGTTCCTAGTATCGGCCTGCCGCGCTATCTGCCTGGGGTCGCCGGTTTCGATCCGATGTATGTCCGAGAATGGTTCTGGTGGGCTCTACTCGCGCTTGTGCTGCTCTACGTTCTGGGTATAGAAAAAAGGCCCCTTGCATCAATCGGAATCCACAGGCCAAGCTGGAGGACGGGTGTTTTCGGAATCCTCGCGGGCGTCGTGGCGACGGCCGGTATCGTCGCGATCTATGTCGTCGTCTTTCCGAGGTTCGGTCTGCACTCGACCACGGCGGCAATGAGTAAGGTGCTGCAAACTCCGTTCTGGTACCGTTTCTTCCTCGTAACCCGCGCCGCGATGATGGAAGAGACATTATTCCGGGGATATGGAATAGAACGCCTCGGTGAATTGACGGGCAGTCGCTGGTTTGCGGGCGGGATCTCATGGGCAGCGTTTACCGCGGCGCATCTGAGTTCATGGGGGTGGGCCCAACTCATCGTCGCCGGGTGGGGCGGCATGATATTAACGGGTCTCTACCTGTGGCGACGTGATCTCATCTGCAACGTGACTGCTCACTGGGTCGCCGACGCCGCGGGGTTCCTCTTGCCCCATGGGTAAGCCGATGCCTCGGGACATTCCCGTAGACATCCTTAAAATATGGCGGTTTAGGTTTCTCCCACAGCCGACGGGCGTCGAAGACAGCAACGAGTCAATGAGCGACCCTGGCCGGTGTCCCTACGGTTTGAGCCAACCTGCCCCAACCTGCCCCAACCTGTGCCAACTTACGCCGGGCTACTTTCCGGGAAATTCAGCTTCTTAGAGCTTCCTGGGTTGGCGCTGGCTGGGTTCGGACGCGACTGAAAATCCGCGTGTCGGTGGTGCAATTCCAACGCTGGCCACCATCACCATTCTTATCAGTTAGATGCTTGAGGTAGGCGCAATCGTGTCGTGTGGTTGGCGCCACTTTTATGCCCGCATATGTGAATCAGTATCAATAAGCATGGGGATCATGGAATACCACAACGAGAGTGCGCAGCAGGATCTTGAAATCAAGCGCTAGCGACCAATGGCGAAAATAATCCAGGTCGTACGCAAGGCGACGGTGCATGGCCTCGAGGTCATCGCCGCCGCGGGCGCCGTTGACTTGGGCCCAGCCGGTAATCCCAGGCTTTATCTTGTGACGAATCATGTACCCAGGGATTAGCTTGCGGTACTTTTCGTTCATCGCCACAACGTGCGGGCGCGGTCCAACGAGACTCATGTTGCCGAGAAACACGTTGATCAGTTGCGGCAGTTCATCCAGAGAACACTTGCGCAACAGCGTGCCTAAGCGCGTTAGGCGCGTGTCGCCGATAATGGTCGTGCAAAAGTCCTTATCGCCATCTTCGGTCACCGTCATCGTCCGAAACTTGTAGATCTTGATCTCGGCACCACCCAGCCCGTAACGCCGTTGCTTGAATAACACCGGGCCAGCCGAGGTGAGCCGGATGCCAAGTGCTATTGCCAGAAAAATTGGAGACAGCAATACAATGGCCAGCCCCGAGAGCAGCATGTCGCATAGCCGCTTGGCCAGGCTGTTCACGCCGATAATCGGTGTTTCGCAAACGGCTATAACCGGCACGTCACCAATGAGATCGAAGTGCGTCTCTGCCAGGCCGAAGGCGTTAAGATCCGGGACAAAGTAGATGGAGGCGGTCGAAACGTGAAGTGAGTCGACCAGCGCCAGAATCTGTGGGTCGCGCGTTATCGGTAGAGTGATGTAAACCTGCTGGACATTGTGGGCGCGGATGTAACCCGGCAGCGCGGCCAATGAACCGAGCACCGGGAGTCGCGTAGCCACTGTAAGCTCGCTGCGATCTTCGAAAAATCCAAGCACGCGCGTGTTCAGCCGGGGATTGCTGGTCAGCACTTTTTCGAGCTTCAGGCCCAGGTCCGAGACTCCAACGATGACCGCCGCACGGGGCGAGCCAAGTTGCGCCATCCAGCCTATCTTGCGCCCTGCCCACCATTGAACCAGACACAACACCCAGGGAGTAACGATTGCCCAAATCAGAAGTGGGCGCTTTATAAATTGGGTCCCGAGCCCGGACAGAGTGGTTGCGACCAGCAGGATTGCGAGCAACAACAGCCAGTGCAACCACAGGTCCAGAAGTGACCGGAGCGACAGTGATTCTGGTGCGATGCCCTTAAGTTCGATTAGGCCCGCTGCGGTCAGAAATGCCAGAGCCGCCAGCACAAAGGAGTAGTCGCCCAGCGGCGCATGCGCCGCCAGTAAGCACACGAGGAGTGGCATCGCGCCCGGGAACGGTGCAAGGAACGACTTGGCGGCAAAGGCCGCCGATGGGTGCAGTACGGTGGGCTGGCTGACGGGACGTTTGTGCATCAAACGAACTGTCATGACGAGTTCCCCTTTTTGGCTATGCAGGATCAGTGCAAGTCGTTGAATTTACATATCATTGGGAAGCAAAAACTCAGGGATGGATCTTAGAATTCGAGTCAGCGCGAGGCAATCGGCATGTCGGTCGTTGTCGGCAATACCCAACACAAAATGCGCCGTATTTTTGTCGATTGCGTCACATTACTGACGCAAGGCGCCGGCTCAAGAACTGCAGTAGGAGCGCGGCGGCGCCAGCGCCAAATAGAGAGTATTTATGTAGCACTCCCGCACCAGAGCGGCTCGCATACGGGAGCGATGCGGCGGCGAAACAATTGAGCGGATTAAGACTCCGGCGGCGGACGTTCCGGAAGGTCTGCTACGGGTTAATCCGGGTCGTTAAATGAGGCCAGCCCGCGCAACCAACACGCAACCAACCCGCGCCAACCTGGCGCAACCTGGGCCGACCTAACTGGGGGTGCTTTATAGGGAATTCGGCCTCATAGGGATTTCTGGGTTGGAGCAGGGTGGGTTCGGGCGCCACTGAAAATCCGCGTGTCGGTGGTTCAATCCCACCCCTGGCCACCATCAAAGCAATGAGCAGGAATCCACGTCGGGCTGCCGGCCGGGTGGGTCACTGCTGCGCCGGAAGTTCCTTGTCGCGATACACCCACTCTCCGGCAACCATGGTCCAAAGGATCCGGGTATCGCGCATCTGCTCGGCGGGCACTGTAAGCACGTCGCGATCCACAAGCACGAAGTCCGCCGCTTTGCCCGGCTCGATTGAACCAATGTTCGCCTCCTGTTTCATCGCACGTGCCGCATTGATGGTATAGGCATACAGCATGGCTATGCGCGGCATATCCTGGTCCGCATCCAGCACGCCTTGCGTGCCGCGACGGGTCTCGGCCTGATAGATGGCCTTGAATACATCTGGTGTGGACACGTTCCAGTCACTGGCACCTGCTATAACAGCGCCAGCATCGAGCATCGAGCGCGCCGGGTACTGCCAAGGGTAGATGTCCGCCGCAACGTAGGGCTTAACCAGATCCACGGTGTCAACACCCAAATCCGCCCAAAGCAGTTGGTAGGAAGCCAGCACGCCGAGCGATTTGAAGCGGTCCACATCCTCGCTGCGCACGAATTGCAAGTGAGTGATGGTATGTGGCACTCCGCTGTTGCCATTGGCCTTGCGCGCGGCTTCATACCCGTTCAGTGCCTCATGGACCGCAAGGTCGCCGATGGCATGCGTGTGCACGAGCAATCCCTGCTTGTCTGCCTCGATGCACAGCTTGGCAAAGTTTTCGGGCTTGAACAGCAGGTCCCCGTGCTTTCCGGTGTTGGCGTAGGGGGCGGTCATTGCGGCGCTTTGCGAGGGATATTCGACCACGCCGTCGGCAAAGACTTTCACCCCGGGAATGGTGAGATTAGGAATGTCAGCGTATCGAGCGCGCAAGGCCAGCGCGGCCTTGAAGGAATTTGGGTCATCCGGTTTAACGACCGGGAGCGCGGCGACGTGCGCCGTGAGTTCACCAGCAGCGGCGAGTCCGCGATACGCCTCCAGAATCGACGCATCGGTCATCGGATCCAGCCAGGATGTGATGCCCAGGCTGTGTAGGTAGGCCAAGGCGGCGCGCGCGCCGGCCAGATTTTTTTTCGCGTCGGGCTCCGGGATCTGCTTTTGGACGATTTCGAGACCCTCGTCTACGCCGAATCCGTTGGGCGTCAGGTCATTTTGCAAGCCGTAATACTTACGCTTTTCCTCGGGGAGTTTGCTGATGAATGCCTTGTTCAATCCCGCGCGATTACGAAGTGCGAGATTTGACCAGCCGGTATGCCCATCCATGCCGCCCAGGTACAGCGGCTGATTGGCATAGGCGCCGGCATTAAAGTGCGCGTTGAGTGCGGCATTCTGCGACCAGATCGCCAGGGGTATCCCGGTGACCACCAGTACGTCGCCGTTCATGCCGCGCCCACTGGTCTTGGCCTGTGCCACGAAGGCCTCGAGAGCGGCAATGTCGGGGATGTCATCCTGGGCATCGGCCGACTGCAATCCCACACCGCCCATAACCGCATGCACGTGACTATCGATCAGGCCTGGCAGCAGTGTCTTGCCGCCCAGGTCCACGACCCTCGCATCGCTAGCAACGCTGGCATCGATCTCGTGCCGGTTTCCAACTGCGACGATTTTGCCAGCGCGGATGGATACGGCCTCCGCAAAGGGCTGCTGTGGATTGGCGGTGAAGATTTTGCCATTGACCAGGATGCGATCCTGTGCGAGCGCGCTCTGAAACAAGAGGGCAGAACCGCCGACGGCGATCAACAATGCGCGCGCGGCGCGATAAGTATTCATGGATCTTTCCCCCCGAGAAACGATATTTGACAAAGCGGTATCGCCCAGCGCGATAGGCCGTCCCTTCCCCGTTTGTGGGGCAGGATGCCTCTGACGAGGCTGGGTTGCAATACAGTGGGGTGGCTCCTTCCAAGCGCCGCGCCCTTAAAGCAGCCAGACGTGCGCAGAGGCATGATCGGAGTTACATCACTTGGGATCGAGGATCTGGGGCAGGAAAAGTAGGAAGTCAATCCCGCGATAGGCACCATAAAGGGTTTAGCCTGCAAGTAACGTAATGGTTGAATCGCCTGTGGTGCTCGTGCGTGGGGGCCGTTAGCATCAGCGTACACGGTGTGAGTTAGGAACTTAATTCGTTCGCCGGTGTCGCGAGCACGAGACGCGCCTCACAGTTTGTAAATGTCTTCCAAAGAAAACGCCGAATTAACTGGGCTGTCACGAGTGAACCTCTAGAATCCACGCCGGTCATTTTTTGAGGTTCACAGATATGGAAGTGCTTTTCCTTGCTTATGCCACGATCACGCTCGCGCTGCTAATTGTTCAACTCGTTGATTACGACGCCGAGCAGGAGCGTGTGCCGTTGTCTCGGTGCAAAGTAGTGATGCTCAACAACGGGTCCACAGACGGTGCCTCAAACCCAAAGGCAAGGCCTCAGGTGCAATACGACCGCGCCGCATGAATCGTGCAATCTGAAATGACCTGATGTCTCGGGACCCAAGGCCCGTCGGAATAACGACCCTTGCGTGTCGGGTCGAGAGGGACAAAAGCCGATCTGGGCGCAACCAAGAGGCCACCAAGCTGCGCCAACCTGGTCCAGCTTGTGCCAACCTGCGCCGGAGCACTTTCCATCAAAGTCAGCTTCTCAGGGCTTTTTAGGTTGGCGCAGGTTAGGCTCGGGCGCGCCTGAAAATCCGCGTGCCAGCGGTGCAATTCCACCCCTGGCCACCATGCAAATCAATATTTCAAATCAATAAGTTGCACCAGAGCGCATCGACGTTCGCGGTTTACAGTAATATCGCTCCCGTGGTTGTCTAGAAACTGAAGACCCCGGCACAGACTGGGACATGATGTGCTGATGCATAACCATATTCTCAATCGCCGATCGTTTCTCGGTCTCACTGCAGCCGGCCTTGCCGTCCTGGGTCGGGGGAGCTTGGTGCGGGCCGCCAGCGCAATGGGCGCGCGCGAGCCTGACCTAATCGTGGTCAACGCTAAGGTCTACACGGTGGATTCGCGTCAACTCACAGCCGAATCCTTTGCGGTCAAAGACGGCCGCTTTGTAGCTGTCGGCAGCACGACTGACATCCGTGCGCTCGCCGGCGTAAACACCGAAATCTTCGATGCGCAGCACATGACCATCGTGCCGGGGTTCAACGACAGCCACAATCACGCCCCCGGCAATGAGCTTTTGTACGAAGTCCTGGTGGGCAATCCGTACGACGTTGAATTCGTCAGTATTGCCTCGATCATCGACAAACTTCGCGAACGGGCGGCAACCACTCCAGCCGACACGTGGGTGGAAGGATATTTCTACGACGACACCAAGTCCAAGGATAAGCGTGCCCTAACAGTGCACGATCTGGATCTAGTGTCCAAGGACCTGCCGGTCGTGGTGATTCACCGCGGCGGCCATACCGCTTTCTACAACAGCAAAGCATTCAAAATGGCCGGCGTCAGCAAAACGACGCCAAACCCTTTGGGTGGGACCTACGATCGTGATTCCAATGGAGAACTGACGGGGCGCGTGACTGACAATGCGCGCACGCGTATCGATGCGGTAGGCAAACGTCGCCAATATTCAGGGGAAGAGGCGTTGCGGCGCGACCGCGATGGGCTGGCGTATATTTCCAAGCAATTCGTGAGATTCGGCCTCACAAGCGTGTGTCATGAAAGCGGCAATCTCCACGCGCTTCAGCAAGTGCGCGAACGCGGTGACCTCCTGCATCGCGTGAGCTACGAGGCGGATGGGCCGGAATTGGAGGCAATGATCTCCGGCGGTATGGCGACGGGCCTTGGGGATGAATGGTTACGCCTAGGTGCGACTTGCGAGCATGGCGTTGACGGATCATTCTCGGAACGCACCATGGCCATGAGCGTGCCGTATCCCGACAGCAAAGGCGGCTACAAGGGTAATGTGACCGAATCGCAAGACGTGCTGAACACGTGGTGTGAGCGCGTGCACCGGGCCGGCATTCAGATGAATTGCCACGCCAACGGCGATATCGCCATCGATCACGTCCTGACGGCCTATGAGCGCGCATTGCGCTTGGCGCCGCAACCTGACGCTCGGCCAAAGATCACGCACTGCACACTCATCAATGACGACCTAGTACGGCGAATTAAAGCCATCGGGGCTGTGCCGGCGTTGTTTACGTCGTACGCGTACTACAATCCCGATAAGTTTCATTTCTATGGTGAAGAACTCATGAAGCGTTGCATGGCTTTTCGCACATTGATGGACGCAGGAGTGCCCGCTGCAGCGGGATCGGATTTCGATCCGGGTCCGTTTTCACCGCTCATGGGCATCCAGGGCATGGTGACGCGTACCGGTTGGAACGGCGAGGTATGGGGCGCGAATCAGCGTATCAGCGTGGCTGAGGCCTTACAGGTGAATACTTTGAATGGCGCATATGCAACGCGCGAGGAACGGGTCAAAGGATCAATCACGCCGGGCAAAGTCGCCGATTACGTGATGTTGGCCGAAGACTTGCATACGATCGACGCGGGCAAGATCAAGGACATTAAAGTCTTGCGCACCGTCGTAGGTGGCGTTACGCGACACCAGGGGTAACTCAAAGAGTTTGCCTGTGCTCAGCGTGCTTGTGACTCTGGTGATGCTTGTCGAAGCATGATTCCGCCCAAGCGAATGGCAAACCACGGCAAGACCCGCATTCCTCGCATGGGCGCCGGCTGGTTAATCTCGCTCCGGCGGTTCGGATCCGACCAATTGGGGTGCTTCAATAACGCGAAGGTTCGCACGGATACGGTGTCCAATATTAAATGGCGCTATCTCAGTAAATCAGCTCTCTTGGTGCCCGTACCCTGTAGAAATATTGAACACTGCGAGATCGCTTTGTTTAACGCTATCGGCAACTTAAATCGATTTGAAGAAGGGACTGAAAATCCGCGTGTCGGTGGTTCAATTCCACCCCTGGCCACCATTAAATCAAGTAGGAATCCGCCGCTACACGCTGTTCCTGCAAGGTCCCCTCGCGAGATTTGTTGGCGGATACATTGATACATTTACACCCGTCGAAGCTGAACACTGGATGTGCTTTATGAAGAAACTGTTCTGCATCCTGCTCCTTGCTTCCAACTTTGCTCATGGTGAAGTTTCGCTTCCGGCTTTGACTGCCGAACAGTGGCGACAGGATCTCGAGTTTTTCGCCAACGAGATCACGACGAAACACCGAGATCCTTTTCACTTCATCAGCAAGGCCGAATTCGACCAGGCGGTATCCAACCTGCGCCAGCTGATCCCCTCGATGAAGGACTACGAAGTTGTCGCTGGCTTGCAGCACCTGGCGGCCCTCATTGGCGACGGGCATACATTTCTGGACACGTCGGGCTTATATGAGAGATTTCCGCTGGAGGGCTTCTGGTTTGGCAACGATTTCAGGGTAATCCGTGCGGCTCCTGAATACCGGGAAGCACTGGGAGCCCGGATTGTCTCGATCGGATCCGTATCCATTGGGGAAATCCAGAAGAGGATTCAACAGTTTGTTCCGCAAGCGGAGAATCAGTGGTATGTGCTGAACAGCAGCGCAAAGCAGCTCATGAGCGTCGAGCCGCTTGCCGCCCTGGGCGTGGTTCCGGATCTGGATTCCGCGGAATTCACTTTTGAGGATGATTCTGGTCGTCGCTTCAAGCTGCGGATTCGGCCTGTTCCTGCAGGAGCCAGCGAGTCAGGGGAGGTCGCTATCGAACCGGTGCCATTGCCCTTTCAGCACCAGGAGGATGCGCTTTGGTTTACGTATCTGGCTGACTCGAAAACGGCTTATGTGGATTTCCGCTCCTACCAAGACCTGGAGACGCAGTCCGCACGGCTTTGGGAATACATCGGGAGGCATCCGGTAAGACGCCTGATAATCGATATGCGCTGGAACCAAGGTGGAAACTACACCAAGGGAAGGGAATACCTCATTTATAAACTTATATTTATGCCCGCATTAAACCGTGCTGGACACCTTTTCGTGATTACGGGCCGCGGCGCATTTTCAGCTGGCATGACCAACATCACCGATTTTCGCAGAGAGACAGAAGCAATCCTAGTCGGCGAACCCACGGGTGGGCGCCCCAACGGATACCAGGAGAACCATTTGTTTACGCTTCCACTTTCGAAGCTGCGTGTCTCTTGTTCGATGCTCAAGTACAGATTTCAACCGGGCTCAGAGACTGACGCTGTATTCCCCGATCAGCGAATCGACCCCGATTGGCCGTTGTTCAGCGCGGGAAACGATGCAGCGCTGCAGTGGATATTGGCAAGGCCCTAACTGACCTTTGTGCCGTCCATAGCCGAAATTCGTGATTGACAGGTACGGGTCGCAGCCTGCCGCCCGCAGCGCTCCTGAGCGCTCCGTAGCTTTCCGTGGATGGAGGAAAGTCCGCAGACAGGATTTGAACCTGCGACCTATACGTCCCGAACGTAGCGGCGCCAGCCCGAAAGTCATTCTAATGACGGGGGCAACTTTAGGGGCAACTGACCGCGAGCAAATAGGACAAACCGCATAAGATCAATCGATTGCCCGCCAATTTCGGTGGCACCCCTGGCCACCAGTCCCCGAATAGTGGTTACGGTGGCAACACCGGAATTCACGACGCGCACAACATCGCCTGGAAGCTCGCGCTGATGATGGGCGGTCAAGCCGACGCCAAATTGCTCGACTTGGACCGAGCTAGCGCAGCGCAGCGACCGCGGCCGCGAAGAAATTCGCCTGCTCTTCCTCCGTGCCATCTACGGGACTGGCGGCAGGCCAGGCCGACCACTGCACCATGACCACGTGCTCGACCCGATCGATCGCGATGGCTTGGCCGTAGATGCCTTCCGCCCAGAACGACTGGCGCGCGACTCCAGGCGCGCCATCCAGGCCTTCGGCAGTTGCTTCGCCAGGGTTGTACCACCACTGAAAACCGTACTGGCCATCCGGCGTGCCGGGCGTGACCGAGCCGGGGACGCGGACCCAGGTGGTGGCCTGCTCGATCCACCCGTCGGGCAGCAACTGCGTGCCGTCGGCCAGGCGACCGCCACGTTCCACGAACTGGCCGAAGCGCCCCCAATCGCGCAAAGTAGCGTTAAAGCCGTGCCCGCCCATGTCGATTCGGCCCGGCACGAGCGCCTGCCAGACACCCTCGCGTTCCATCGGTTCGCGACTCCACAGGCGCGTCTCGAGATAGCGGGCAATCGACATGCCGGTGGCCTGCTCGAGCACGCGCCCCACGAGCCACGCACCGCCGGTGTTGTAGGACCACACTTCACCCGGTGAAATGCCAGTGCGCCGTGGCCGCGAGGAGACCAGCTGCATGATGCACGGATAGGGATCCGCACCGGCCTCGCACTGCGTGAGCGCGGAGAAATCCGATTTCGGGTCGTCGTATTTTTCGTGCCAGTCGATGCCCGAGGTGTGAGTGATCAGCTGTCGCAGCGTCACGCCATCCCAGGCCGTGCGGCGGAGTTCCGGCAGGTACTGCACGATGGGATCATCGAGCGCGTGGATCCTGCCCTCCCTAATCGCCATACCGACGAGTGTCGATACCACCGACTTGGCGACGGATCGCGAGGTCCAAAGCGTGCTCTCCGTATTGCCCAGGCCGTAATACTCGAGCGCAATGCGGCCGTTCTTGAGCAGCAGCAGGCCGCCGACGCGCTGGTGCACCAGGTAGGCTGCCAGCTCGTGGGCCTGGCCGCCAAAGTGGTACCGAATGTCGGTGGGCGGATGCGCGACATGCTGCAGCGGCGCGGCTGGGAAGTCGCCGGTCCGGAAGACCTCGCCCGGGTACAGCCGCCAGCTGTTGCGCAAGCCGATGACGCGGTCTTCGCCCTGCCAGCTCAGCATCGCGCTGGCGGCGGGCAGCCGCGGGTCGGACGGCGCGGGACACTCGGCCAGTTGCAATGATCGGCAATCACTGCCGGCCGCGCTGGTCGCAGCATGCAGCAGCGCCGGCAGGGTCACCCAAAGGAAACGTCGCTTCTTCACGCGGAGAGCTTAGCTGATCGGCTCCCCGTATCGTGGCGCCCTCCCAGGAAATGCGATGCCGAGCGCGCCGCCACGCTGGCCAGGGGGACAGTCGAGCGACCGTTCACGTCAATCCCGGTCGTTGAACGAGGCTAGCCTGCGCAACCAAAACGCAACCAACTTGGCCCAACTTGGGGCAACCTGGGCCCAGTTACGGCGGGGTGCTTTCCAGGCAATTCAGCTTCCTAGGGGTTCCTAGGGGCACGCGGGGCGGCCACCGAGAGTCTGGCCTCTGGCTCGCGCTCTAGTGGTAGGCTAGTAGCTCATCAGAGCGGAAGCGGTTGGGGGTCAGACGTGGATAGAAGGACCTTTCTATCAGCCGCTGCTGCAATTGGCGCTACGGTCGGCTGGGCTCGGGGGGCGTCGGCGGCCGCACGCCTGGGGTGGCGCGAGCGCCGCGATCTTTACCCGCAAGGCGTGGCATCGGGAGACCCTGACACGCATAGCGTCCTACTGTGGACGCGCCGCCCATTTGATGGCGACTCCACACGCCGGCCTCTATTTGTCGAGATTGCTCTCGATCCTAACTTTCGCTCCGTTGTATCGACCGTTCGTACTTCGGTGAGTGCGCAGGCAGACTGGACTTGCCGGGTGCTGATTGGGGGATTGAAGCCGCGCACGGTGTACTGGTACCGCTTTTCTGATCGCGACGGCAACGGCAGCCGTATCGGTCGCACGATTACCGCGCCGGCGCAATCGGACCAGCTGCCGGTCCGCTTCGCCTTTGTCTCGTGTCAGAGTGTAAATGAAGGCGCGCAGAACGCGTATCGCCGAATGATTTTGGAGGACCAGCACGCCTCCCTGAACATGAAGCTGGGCTTCGTACTGCATCTGGGCGACTTCATTTATGAGGTTGTCGAGTACCCGGATGAAGTGCCTCATCGTTACGACCGGACCATTTACGATATTGGTCGTATTCCCGATGCGCGTAAAGTCTCTAATTTTCACGTGCCGACCACCCTGGAAGGCTACCGCGCGGTCTATCGCGGGCACATCAACGACCCTGACATCCAGGATGCTCGCGCCTATTTCCCCTTCGTGTGCATCGGCGACAATCACGAATTTTCGTGGAAGGGCTGGCAGAGCTTCATCAAATACGGCGGGGTAGCGGAGCCCGCGCAGCAACTGCGAGTAGCAGCTAATCAAGCATGGTGGGAGTACATTCCGGCGCGCGTGAAAAAGGCCAGTGGCGCCAGTCTCGAAACGTTCGACCCGCCCAAGGTGATCACTGCGCCCATTTCGAGTCTAGACAGCGACGGTTTCGGTGATGAGATTAACAACCGCATCGCAGTGAGCAGCATGACCGGATACCGGTCGATGCGCTTTGGGCCTCACGTCGAGCTGATTTTGACTGACTTTCATAGTTATGCAATGGAGGATCCCACCAGTCGTTCAGGCGCCGATGTCTTATATGACGAGGACTTCGCAGGATTGTTTCCACAGGAAGCACTGGAGATTCTTGATGCGGGAAGCGCCTGCAACCATGGAGACCCACCCGCGGACATTGCGTTTGGCAGTCAGAAAATTGCAAATTTTCGAAAGGCCGAACCACCGATCACTATTCTCGGCCCCACTCAAAAAGCCTGGCTGAAACAGCAGATAACGGCGTCCAAAGCCACCTGGAAAATCTGGGGAGCGACGAATGGCACGCTGGATGCACGGACCGATCCGAAGAATCTGCCGCCTGATGTGACCAAGCCGTGGCCCGGCGCAGGATTTGCGACGCTGGGGGGAGGCGACTTCAGCGCCGCCTTGCGCGAACGCGCGGAGATTTATGACACGGTGCGCGATGCAGGCGTCAGCGGATTTGTAGTGGTGTCGGGCGATCGTCATAGCTTCTGGGCGGGCTATGCCGCCAAGGCTCTGCCACCAGCGCGCTTTGAACCTGTAGGCATCAGTTTCATTACCGGATCGATCTCGGCGCCGGGCCTCGCGGAGGCCCTGGAACATGGGTTGAAGGGTCACCCTCTGCGCCCTCTTTTCGTCGCCGACCGTCAAGGCGCAGCACCCGAAACGACGGCAAATTTGCTCTTCAAACACGGGGTCAGATCAGCGTGGGAATATGCTCGGACCGGCGACTTGACACGCGCCCGAGACCTCAGCAATCCCGATGTCGCGCCCCATGTCGAATTTGTCGACTTTGGCGGACATGGCTATGCCGTTGTGACTGCAGCTCCCGACTACATAGACACGGAGTTTGTTTGCATCCCTCGCCCGATTACTCGTGCCGCGACGCCTGACGGTGGACCGGTCCGCTACCGCGTGTCGCATCGGGCCGAGCGCTGGAACAAGAGCCAACGCCCCACACTGAAGCAAACGGTATTAGATGGCGATCCCAAGCTGTCGATCTAGTCATACTCTCGAGTGCCATTCCATGGAACACACCTCCGAGGCTACAGATGAGCCGAGGGTGTTTCGATGACCCCTTGAGTCCGCCTACCAACTAGCGCCGAGGATGTTTCAACGGTGGTTAGTCGCACGCATGCGGAAGCAGATGCGACACCTCCGGGACGATGGCAGGGCGAGCGTGGTAGGTCCGGCAGGTGACATCTGCCGGCTGTGTACCCGATCGACACGTTCGTTCGAGAATGGATGGAGGCGTCACTGCACAAACGATAAGCCATCGAGTGATGTGAAGCATTCGGCATCCCTGCTCTGGTCATTCCAAAGCTCAAGGGTCACCGTGCCACTGGGCTTGATATCCAGACTCCCTTCGTTGGCATCGCACAAATTGACGGGCAGATAGACGTTCTTCAGCGGGCGATATGCGGCGGGCAACACGAAAGGGTGCAAGTTCGACCCTTGGGTTAGCATCCCACCTTTGAGATATACCGGGCTGGTACCATTGCCACCGCTTGCCGCGGGTTTGGCGGTAAAGAACACTCCGCCGATCCAGCCGTTGATCAATTGGAGGAGGTTCTGGTCGCCTGTGTTCGTTGCGGAGAACACCGCACCATCGAGCGAAGTCAAACATGCGGCCGAGCTGAAATCGGGGCCAAATTGCGGATCGACCTGCACCTCCACCTCACCACTGGGCTGAATGTAGAGTCGGCCAAAAGCGGCATTGCACAGGGCGACGCTCACGTAAACGGCCTTGGCCGGACGAAACCCTACAGGCAGCACGAATGGCCACGGGTCGGTCCCGTTGGTATGCATCGCACCCTTGAAGTGGACACGACCATTTATTTTTTTAACCGCCGCATTGCTCGTGCCAGACGGTGCGTTATGCCAGCCGTGGATGAGTGTGAGCGCATGAAAGCCCTCGGCATTCAGGGCGAAGGACGCTCCATCGAGGCTCGTCAGGTAATATTCTGTTTCGGGATCATCCCCAAATTGAACGATAACGTCCCCACTGGGCTTGATGAAAAGCCACCCTTTGGAGGCAATGGACATATCGATGGGTACGTAGACATTCGTGAGGGGACGGAATTCCGGGGGCAACACGAACGCTTCGATACTCGGGGAAGAAAACTCCTGCTTAATGGCACCCTTGAAATGCACAATCCCGTTGAAAATCTGAACGGCGGGGTCACCCGTACCCTGCGGGGCTGGTTTCCAGTCGTTGATCAGTGTTAGTGGCGTAGCGCCGGCCTGGGCGGAACTGCTGCCGATGACCAGGCTGGCAAGCGCTAGTGTACCGACGATCGCTGCGCTAGCTGGCAGGAAACTTGTGCTTAGCTTTTTGCACTTCATGACAAATCCCCTATCAATTGCGGGGGCAGCTGAACACGGAAGACGAGCTCGCAGCTGCCCGAAAAGGCGCGCTCGACCATTGTCCACTGCGCACAGTCCGCCTGCAAAAAGCGCGCCTCAACGAATATTCGTCCGAAAAGCGCCAGAACGGCCGCCACAATTGGGTCTTGTTCAAAGACTGTGCTTGCTTCGACGAAAACTCCTCTTGTAGTAGCACCTCTTCGGTCAAACTATTCATTCGACCGTTACGGGATCCTCCTATACTCCGTCTGGGAAGAATGCAAGAGCATTGAGTTTGATACTCAGCCCGCGATTGTTGCGAAAAAGCTCCCGCAGTCTTTTCCCCAGGCAGCAATGCACCGATACCCTGCGTGCGTTGTTGCGTAGCAACGCGAGAATTCGAAAGCCTAGATCGTAGTGCATGAAAGTGAGTGCCCGCTTTGATGCCTAACCTACCGTAACCTGTCGTCATCTATCGTTGAAGTTACCTGCTGTAAGGCGCTGCTAGGTAACGATGGGTGATGTAAGGCGCGCAAGTGCGTGGAACTGAAAATACGCGTGTCGGTGGATCAATTCCACACCTAGCCAGCATTTCCTCGATCGCTAATCATTCCTCTCGGTTATGCCGGATGCGTGACCGATGGCCCTTTGTTCTCTTGCAAAATATTGCCGCCGTCAACTACCAGTGCCTGGCCCGTAATGTAGGAAGCATCTCGCGAAGCCAAAAAGCACACCGCTGCGGCAACTTCATCAGCCGTCCCCGGCCGCCCAACCGGCGTATGCACGCCGGCGACGCGTTCAGAATCCGAGGAGGATGCGGTCGCAATCCATCCCGGTGCAACGGCGTTAATCGTGATTCCCGATCCAGCAGTTTCCATCGCGACCGCACGCATCATTCCGTCCATCGCTGCCTTTGCAGCTCCATACGCTGCTGATCCGCGATTGCTTACCAATGGGCCAGTCACCGATGACACGTTCACGATACGTCCGTACTTGTGCGCGACCATGGCAGGTAGCACAGCTCGGGTCATCAAGAATGATGTGTTTAGGGTGATGTCTATTTGGCGCTGCCAATCAGCGTATGTCGTATGCAGCAGTTCTCTGCCCTCCAACGGCCGATCCATTTGGGTCATTCCTGCATTGTTCACCAAGATATCGATTCGAGCATACCGGTGGAGCACCGCTTGAACTAAGCGCTGCGCGGAAGTCTCGCGCGTAAGGTCTTCAACAAACGCCATTATTCGCGTTTCACGCACATCCAGTTCTCGCGCTCGTTCATAGATACGCTCCGTTGTCGACGTGATTACCACACGGGCGCCCGCTGCGTGAAGGCGACGTGCGACAGCGAACCCTATACCCTGTGCGCTGCCCGCGCCGGAGACCAAGGCGACCTGGTCAGTGAATGTATGCTCCACTTTGAAATTCTCGTGCTCGTACAGTTGATAGCGTGCGAAGCGCAAATAAGTATGGCGAATGTCGCAGAATGTAACTGACAAACCGCCTTGTCGGCGGCTCAATAATGCCCCTCGACATAATTCTAATCATCAGTTACATAGGGCATTCGCTCATATCCGTCGATAGGTGCCAAATGTGGTGCCCAACCCGCCGCAAGGTGCAGATGGGTAATGGTGGGTGACGTAGAACGCCCAATCAGACAGTACTTGAAATCCATGTGTCGGTGGTTCGAGCTCACCCCTGGCCGCCATCCCTATCGTAGTGCCCGCTCTCGTGCGTCATTTAGAGCTGCCATTAGTCGGTCAAGCTGCTTAGTGTCAGTTAGATGGTTGCCGACACAGGCGCGCAATACGGTGCGCTGCTCGAAACGCGCCGTGGATATCCACGCTCGTCCGTCCGCTACAACGCGGGCGGCAATTCCGGCGAGGTCAAGTTTGTCGTCGGAGTCTACGAAGCACAATACCGCCACAGGCGACTCATTGACAACATGCCATCCGGCCGCTTCCAGTCGATTACTCAGGTCGGCGCTCATCCGAAGCGCGCGTCGGATCAGCGTCCGATAGCCATCCCAGCCGATGCACGCGAGAGTGAGAAACAGCTTCAGCCCAATAAAACGTCGCGACCATTGCATCGAATGAGTATACGGGTCGATTGATTCCAAACTGGGAGGCATGTAGCTTGCAGCAACTCTGAACGTGTCACCGATACATTCCGGATGACAGCACAGGAGCATTCCCGCGCCCATTGGAACGGACAGCCATTTGTGCGCATCCACCGTGATCGAGTCTGCGCCATCGATGCCGTGGAGCACCGTTCGCCCTTCAGGCAGCACCGCCACGGCGCCTCCCCAGGCCGCGTCAACGTGAAGCCAAAGGCCGTGCACACGGGCAATTGCGGCGCAATCGCTGATAGGGTCGATCATGCCAGCATTCGTTGTGCCCGCCGTTGCGGCTATAAACACCGGGAAATGCCCTGCCGCCAAGTCCGCCTCAATCGCGCTCCGGAGCAGCGATGGGCTTAGCCGTCCCCGACCATCGGTCCCAATAAGTCGCAGAGCGTCGCGCCCAATCCCAACGGCGTGGGCGATTTTCAGCCAGGCGAGGTGGCTGTCCGCAGACGCATACAGGCGCGGCGCTCCAGGAAATGCGCGACTGCCTGACTCGGCGAAACTCGGTGCCGCGCGGGTCAGCGCCAGCAACAGCGCGGTGTGATTGGCTTCGGCACCACCGCTCGTAAAGTGACCAGCTGCCTGTGCCGCGTTCCATCCGAAGAGCGCCGCAAATTCTGCGATGACACGTCGCTCGATCTCGATCGGTGCGGGCGCATGCGACCAGACGGAAAGCTGAGGATTTAGGTGCGCTGTGATGACGTCGGCCACAATTCCCGGAAACGCAGCGGCCGGGTTGAACAGGCCCAGGTACCCGGGGTGCATCGTGTGTACCATGCCGCCCTTGAGCAGATCGATAACCCTCCGTGCCCCAGACAGCAGGTCATCTGGCGCATTGAAATCAAAGCCGGAAATCGCGGCCCGCATCGCCGAGGGGTCGCACATTGGGGCGACGGCTTCGTGCGGAAGCTCGTCCACAATTCTATTCAGAAGGGCGCCTAATGAGGCCAGCATGTCTACGCGCTCGTTCTGAGGCGGCCAGAGTGCGCCAGACTGGTTTGATTCCCGAAGATCTCGTCTATTCAATGACTGCTCCCTCACTCCTGCACCTTGCACATCGCAATCTGGATAGCCCCTTCACCGCGGCCAATTTGATCAAGCACCTGCGACTGCGGACACGATTGCACCAGGCCCGAGGCAGGCAGGCGAAAACGCAGTGTGGGCGCCCTGGGGATGTCCTTACACCCCTTTTCGTGTGGTCATATTGAACATGGAGCGTCAGTTCTGGTGAAGGGTTTTCTTATTTAGTGCCTTCTGATTTGCACGTGTCGCCTGTGGTGGCGCGACTAGGTACGCTGGAGTCGCCGGTGCCCACTTTGGTGCCCAACCTACCGTCACAAGCGGTAACTCACCTTACCCTACGGCGGCCAAATCCCTGTCGCAATACGTTGATAGGTAACGGTGGGTGACGCAGAAGGCGCAAAGCAGTGGAGCTGAAAAGCCGCGTGTCGGTGGTTCAATTCCACCCCTGGCCACCATTCAAATCAGCTTGTTACTCGGACTGTAAGCGACGTCTTCCTATCATTAGGTGCCCGTTTGCTGCCCGTGTCAATCGTCCAATAGGGCCTTGAATAGCCAATCATTTGTCCTCACGACACCAAAGGTCCAGCCGCAGTATTCTCGTCGTAGGTAACAGAATTTAAGCATGAAGGTCGGTGACTCTAAAAGGCATCAAGCGACGTTTTTCGGGATCAATCCATGCTCGCGGGCTTCACGCTCCAGTCCGTCGCGAAAGTCTGGATGAGCAAGTGAAATCATGGCCCTGGCCCGGTCGGGAACGGATCTGCCCTTTAAATTGACCAGACCATACTCCGTGACGACGTACATTGTGTCCGACCGCGGTGTCGTTACCACGTTGCCAGGCGTGAGGTCGAGCACGATCCGGCTCTTGCGCATGCCATGACGTTCATAGGTCGAGGACAGGCAGATAAACGACTTACCCTCACGCGACGCATACCCGCCGCGAATGAATTGCAGCTGACCGCCAGTTCCGCTGATGTGACGGTGACCCGACGACTCGGAGGAGGCCTGGCCCTGCAAATCCATTTGAGTGGTGTTATTGATCGCAACAACGCGTTCGTTCTGCATGATTATGTGCGGCAGATTCGTGTATTCGACCGGACAGCAGCGGAAGTCCGCATTGCGATCGACGGTGCGATAGAGTTCCTGTGAGCCGAGTGCGAAACTGAAGACGACCTTGGCGGGGTCCAGCGTCTTGTGCTTACCAGTGATGCATCCGCCTTGATAGAGAGCGATGAGACCATCGGTCAGCATTTCGGTATGCACGCCGAGGTTGCGAACGCCGCTTTCGAGCAGCAGCGAGCAGACGGCATTCGGCATGGCACCGATGCCGACCTGCACGCAGGCACCATCGCCGACCTCCGCGGCGATTAGCTGGGCGACGGAACGATCGATATTGCAGGCCGGCGGGTTGGGCAGTTCTGGCGGTAACCCACGATCACCTTCAATGACATAGTCGACCTCGCTGATGTGCAGGCCATTTTCAGCGCCATACACGTACGGCAGACCCTCGCTGATTTCCACAACCACGATCTTCGCGCGCGAGGCAATGGCTTGGTTCCAAAGATTTGAGATGCTCAGATTAAAATAGCCGTTGGCATCAACGTCGCGGGTCTTGAGCACAAGAATGTCAGGGGGTTCGATAAAGCGGCGGTAGTAATCTGGTATTTCTCCCAAGTTGCAGGGAATATAGTGACAGAGCCCAGCGTCGTGCTGCCTTCGGTCATAGGCGCTGAAGTGCCAGCTGTACAACTGAAAGTGCTCGCGCTGCGGGTCCACCTCAAGTACCGCCCTTGGGCGAGTGCTAATGCACGACCTGATTTTCACATCCCGCAGTTCGGCCTTGCGTGCGGCCAAGGCGCGATCAAACACGTCGGGTTGAGCGAGTACGGCACCGTATTCCACCCAATCTCCCGATTTCACCAGGCCGGCCGCTTCAACCGCCGTAATCCGTCGCGCGGACCTTCCCTGGGTCGATCGTTGCATGGAATCCTCATCACACGCCAGTTGTTGTGCGAGAAGTCTCGCGTTGCCACTCGGGCGGCCCGGAAGCGTTGGCTTTGGGAGAAATGGTAACGCATTTCCGTAGCGATGTTGTACAGTCGGTAGGGGCTAGGCAAGCTGCAATCCGCCACGGGCAAGTGTGGCAGGCGCCTCTACCATGTCGTCCACCATCGAAACAAAACTCCGGTACCGACAGCAGGGGCGTGCCTAAGGCTCCCGGGTCAGCTGAGCGCCTAAACACCGCAATCTTTACTCCTTGGACGCCACGGCCCGGCCAGACTTGTGCTCACGATAGGAAGGGAAGGCCATGACAGACAATTCATTCGTTTTACGGTCCGACACGGGTGGCGTTGCGATTCTGATGTTGAATCGTCCAGAGTCGAGAAATGCCCTTTCACTTGGGATGTTGCGCGCTTTGTTGGCCGAGCTACAGCATGTTGCGATCGATCCGTCGGTGCGCATTGTGGTCCTGACCGGTGCGGGGCCGGCATTTTGTGCCGGTCATGACTTGAAAGAGATTCGCGCTGAGAACTTTGGCAGGGCGTACGCCGAGGAGTTGTTTGCCGTGTGCGCCAAAGTAATGCTGGCCTTGGTTCGTCTTCCCAAGCCTGTCATCGCCCAAGTGCACGGTGTCGCGACGGCGGCCGGTTGCCAGCTGGTGGCGAGTTGCGATCTGGCCGTGGCCGCGGACAATGCGCGGTTTGCAACACCTGGCGTCAACATTGGGCTCTTTTGTTCCACCCCGATGGTTGCCCTGTCGCGCAACGTGGGTCGCAAGGCCGCTATGCAGATGTTGCTGACGGGCGACTTAATCAATGCGGATACCGCGATGCGCTTCGGCCTGATCAATGAGGTGGTGCCCGAGATAGAGCTGGGAAAAAGGACCGCAGCGCTCGCCACGAAAATTGCGGCCAAGTCGCCGCTGATACTGGCGATAGGCAAAGAAGCCTTCTATCGTCAGGCGGAACTTCCCCTCGCCGAGGCATATGCCTTCGCCGCCGAAGTGATGGTAACCAACCTATCGAAGCGCGACGCGCAGGAAGGCATCGACGCATTCATCGACAAGAGGAGTCCGATGTGGTGTGGGCAGTGACTCGATCCGGCCGCAGGCCTGCCGCGTAACTTAAAGCCCCATCGTTGCAATAACAACACCACTGAGCATTACTGAGCACAGGGGAAACCCGCAAAAGTCACGGTATCTTCTGGTCATTTTAAGATGCGGGGGTTCGCCCGCTCAACCAGGCGCTGGTAAACGCGATCGCGGCGGCAATTGACAGCCAGGCTCCAGGCATTGCGCGGTTGCCGGTGGAGTGGATGAGGTAGGTCGCTATGACCGGCGTCGACCCACCGATCGTGGTCGCCAGGCTGTAGGCTACCGAGAACCCGGCCGTCCGCACATCGGCGGGCACGATTTCAGTAAGGTGCACCACCATGGCGCCGTTGTATCCTGCGTATAGGAACGAAAGCCAGAGCTCCACATCCAGTAGCCTCACGAATGAAGGCTGGTCTACCAGCCAGGACATCGCTGGATAGGCCGTGACTACCGCGAGCGCCGTGAACACCAGCAGTAACGGCCGGCGTCCCGTGTGATCGGAGAGAGCACCCATGATGGGAAGCCACACCAGGTTCGACACGCCTACGCAAAGCGTGACCAATAGCGCGTCGCTGTCGGCGAGGTGCAGAATGCTCTTGCCATAGGTCGGCGTATAGGCGGTGATCGTATAGAACGAAACCGTAGTCATGAGCGCCATCGCGACACCGAACAGGATGATCCGCCAGTGCGTCAGCAAGCTCCGGTAAATTTCCGCAGGGCGCGGGTGGTGCGCGCGCGCGGCAAATTCCCGTGTCTCCTGCAGGCTGCGTCGTATCATTAGAACGAAGGGTATGATCAGACAACCAACGATCAGCGGGATCCGCCAACCCCAGGCCGCCAGCGCGTCCGGGGACAGCCACGCGGACAGCGTGTATCCCAGGAGTCCTGCGAAGGCCACCGCGACCTGCTGGCTCGCGGATTGCCAAGACACGTAGAATCCCTTGTGGCGCGGCGTGGCCATTTCGGACAGGTACACCGAGACTCCGCCCAACTCGACGCCGGCCGAGAACCCCTGGCAGATACGCCCCAGCACAACTAGTATCGGCGCGAACAGTCCGATTGTCTGATAGCCAGGCACCAACGCTATCGTCAGCGTGCCGACGGACATCAGCGCCAGCGTCACGAGCAGCCCTTTGCGTCTGCCAATGTGGTCAATGTACGCGCCGAGGAATATGGCGCCCAGTGGACGGACCAGGAATCCGACTGCGAACGTAGTCAGCGAAAACATTAGGGCCGCGAATTCGCTGCTCGCCGGGAAGTAGGCTCGCCCAATCGCCGCGCTGAAATAGCCGAAGATCATGAAATCGTACATCTCGAGGAAGTTTCCGCTCACCACGCGGAACACGGTTTTCACCTTCTCGAGGCGGCTTGGCTCGGTCGAACTCATTGGGAATCAGGTTCTGATAGGCGCGGCTTGGGTAGGCCGCCAGCTCGCGCTCCGGGGCGCGAGAGGGGCCGCCAATACACTACAGCTTCGCGATGAAACCGACAAAGTAGTTCCGGCCGATGATGTCATACCCCCCACGACGACGCTGGGACAATGGACGCCGTAGCGCGTTCGATTCCCAGTGGCCGGCATTGCACGCGCTACTCCAACTGCAGCAAGGACGCTCTGGCGACGGTGATCGATTGGTATTAGAAGGCGCCGCCGGGCAGTAGCATTGAGGACGTCAATCTGAATCATCGTCTCGCGGTGTCCTAAATCCCCGCCAGTTCGCGCATCAGCGCGCGACTCTACCCAACGACCCAGCGCTGACCTTCGTTCCGTACTCCCGCAAACGATCTTGCCTGTCTCCGCGAATTAGACGTAGTCTGTAGCGCCTGCCAGGGAGATCATAACTTGCGCCTATTTCTGATCGCGACCGTGCTTTCTGTAAGCCTTGCCGCACCCGTGACCGCCGAAATCAGGCCCGATCAGGTGACGTTCCGAGGGTTGTACAAGGAACTCGTCGAGACCAATACGACGCTGTCCGCCGGAAGTTGCACGCTGGCAGCAGAGCGCATGGCGGCGCGGCTGAAAGCCGCAGGATACAAAGAGGACGATATCCGGCTGTTCGGCGTAACCGACCACCCCAAAGAAGGCGGGTTGGTCGCGACGTTGAAGGGAACGGACCCCAAGGCCAAGGCAATCCTGCTGCTCGCCCACATCGATGTCGTGGAGGCGAATCGCGAGGACTGGACTCGCGATCCATTCGTGCTGGTCGAAGAGAATGGCTATTTCTACGGCCGCGGCGCGTCCGACGACAAGGCGCAAGCGGCGATTTTCACGGATACGCTTATCCGTTTGAAGCAGGCCGGAACCAAGCTTCGGCGGCCGTTAAAACTGGCCCTGACCTGTGGCGAGGAAACCGACGGGGCATTCAACGGCGCGAACTGGCTAGTGACCGAGCACAAGGACTGGATCGATTCTCAATTTGCCCTGAACGAAGGGAGCGTCGGCCTGCGCGATGCCAGCGGCAAGAAACTGTCACTCGGTATTCAAGCGGGAGAGAAGGTTTATCAGGATTTTCGCATCGAGGCGAGCAACCCCGGTGGCCACAGCAGTCGCCCGCGCCCGGATAACGCCATTTACAGCCTGGCCGCGGCGCTTGTGCGCATCGGCCAATATGAGTTTCCCGTGCAGTTCACCGACACCACGCGCGGTTACTTCACCGAGACGGCAAAACTGTCCGGAGGCGAAGCGGGTGCCGCCATGCTGCGGCTGATCGCCAATCCCAACGACCTCGAAGCCAGCGCCATTGTGTCGAAGGATCCGACCTATCACTCGATGCTGCGCACAACCTGCGTTGCAACGAGGCTGGATGGTGGCCATGCCAACAACGCGCTGGCACAGCGTGCGGGCGCCAATATCAATTGCCGGATGTTTCCTGGCGACACCATCGACAATGTTCTCGCACAGCTAATCAAGGCCGCAGCCGACCCGTCGCTTACCATAGCCCCGACCGGCGCAATCAGCCCGACTCCAGCCCCGCCGCCGCTGACCCCACTGGTCTACGGCACCGCCAAGACCATCGCACAAAAGCACTTTCCCGGCGTACCTATGCTGCCAGCGATGTCGACGGGCGCCACCGATGGCCGCTTCCTCAACGCTTCAGGAATTCCCACCTATGGCGTCCCGGGTCGGTTCTCGGACCCCGACGGCAATGGCGTTCACGGCCTCAACGAACGCAAGTCGGTCGAGGGCCTTTACGAGGAGCGCGATTATCTTTTCGAGCTGATCCAGGCCTACGCCAACAGCAAATAGGTGGCTTTCGAAATTCCACCTGGCCTCTTCTGACGTGGTTTGGGCGCCTTTTTCAGAGCACTTACTCAAGCAATCCGAACATGGCCGCATTCGCGGACCCGGGCGGATAGTGGTGCACCGCGCGCCGGATGAATCTCTCGCGTCAGGCCAGTGCTTCTAGGAACTCTGCCAGTAGCGGGACGACCGCGCGCAAACTGACCGCGACTAGCGGTGCAGCCAGGCGTCGGTCTCGCGCACCAAGATCTCCCGCCGCCGCAATCGCACCTTGGCCGATTGCATGCCGCGTTCGATTTCTGGCGCCATATTCGCTGCCACGTGCGCGCGCATATAGGCCTCGAGCTCATGCAGTGGAATGCCTGACCAGAAGATCAACGGCGTGGCATGCGCAATGGTTAGCGATGCAAACATGGGGTTGAAGGCCAGCAACTGATCGGTATGCTCGGTAAAAGCCCGCCAGGCGAGCTGCTGATGGCGATCGGCGACGCCGAAGACCATGTCCACCGGGAGATGGTTGGCCTGCGGCGGTAGCTGTTTGCCGAGCGCAAGTTCGATGACGCGCGCGGCTAGCGCCGGGTCCTGCACTTTGTCGAGCGCTCCGTAGTAGCGGTCGATTTCCGCTTCCTCGTGTGCGCCCGAGGCGATCTTGAGCAGCTGCTCGAACGTGTTCTCATCAGCCTGGCTGGCAACCACGTCGAGCACGGCCTGCTGCTCATCGGGCGGCACGGCGCTGTGATCGGCGACGAAGGCCTGGTAGCGCTCGCGCCCCTGTTCCAGCACCTCCGGATCGCCCCCGGTGCCGAGCGAAGTGAATAGCTGCTGACGCAGGGCGCGTCGGTCGGGCGTTTCGCCGGCGGGCGAATTCCAGCCGAGATTCAGCAGCGCAGGCTTCAGGAGCTTGCGCATGTAGGCGATCAGCGCGTCGTGCCCGGTCGAGCCGCGCTCGGCGAGCTCGATGACATCCATAGCAATAGCCACCTGCTGCCAGGCCCGCGGCTCATCATTCGGTGTCAGCTTCTCGGCCAATGTCAAGTAGTCGGCTAGCGGTGCGCGGCCCGCGGTGGCCATCGCCCATTGATCGTCGAGCAGCGCTAACCGGTCTCCGGCTGGCAAAGCATTGAACGCCTGCAGATTTGCGTTCAGGGAATCCGCGTCGTAGTGCACGCGAAAGTATCCGATCGCGTTAGCGTTCAGGCTAAGTGCCTCGCCGCAACGACCGGCGGCGATCGGTGCGGCCCGCTCGCCGACCAGTGCAGCGCGCGTGCCTGGCTCGGTGCCGTTGCGAATCAACAGCGGCACGCTCCATCGGGAAGCCGCAGTCTCAGAGCCATCCATGTAGAACCGCCGTTGCGTGATTGTAACCGTGCGGGCTCCCTGCGCGTTGCAATGCGCGGTCGCATCGAGCAACGGAAAGCCGGGTTGCTCGGTCCAGCCAGCGGCGACCGAAGCCACATCGTGGTGGCTTGCTGCGTCGAGTGCCTGCCAGAGATCGGCGCTGGTGGCATTCGAGTAAGCGCGCGCTTTCATGTAACGTTGCACGCCAGCGCGGAATGTATCGGGGCCCAGCCACGCCTCCAGCATGCGCAGAATCGCCTGACCCTTGCTGTAGGTGATTTCAAAGTCGAAAGAATTGTCGACCAGATTCTCATCCTTGATGTGTTGCTCGATGGCGTGAACGCCGGCGAGGGCGTCCGCGCGCATGGCGCTCTCCTTGTCATCGTCCTGGCCGAGCCACCAGTGCCACGTTGGATTGCGCCGGTCAGTTTCCTTGGCTGCCATCCATGAGGCGAAGCTTTCGTTTAGCCAGATATCGTCCCACCAGCCCATAGTCACTAGATCGCCGAACCACTGGTGTGCCATTTCGTGTGCCTGGACGCTGTAAACCTGCTGTCGATCGTTCATCGTGCTGCTGCCAGTGAGCAGCAACAAGTCTTCGTTGTAGGTAATGGCGCCCCAGTTTTCCATCGCGCCGGAAAACCCGCCCGGCACCGCAATCGAGTCGAGCTTGGGCAGGGGATAGCGGATGCCGAAGTAGTCGTTGTAGTCGGCGAGGATCTGCTGCGCATTCTCGAGCGCATATTTGCCGCCGCTCTCCTGTCCGCGCACTGCCCAGACGCCGAACTGCGTGCCACCCGAGGTTGCGGAGACTGCCGCCAGATCACCGAGCGACAACACGACCAGATACGACGGCATTTTCGGAGTTGGCTCGAAGCGTGTGGTGGCGAGCTCGCCCTGCTCGGTGCGGGTGGCCACCGGCATATTGGAGACGGCTGTCCATGCCTTGGGTGCAGTAATGCCAATTTCGAAGCTGGCACGGAAGGCCGGTTCGTCCCAGCACGGGAACAGATGACGAGCGTAGATCGACTCCATCTGCGAACTGAGCATGTAGCCCTTGGCGCCGGCAGGATCGACGTAATCCTGCCGGAACATGCCTTGAGGAGACTCTTCGATCCTTCCCGCGAACTTAAAGCGCAGCGTGTGCCTGCCGGCGGCGGTTGAATGTGCGAGCTGCACAGTGGTCAGCTGCGCCGCGTCGTCAGAGTCCACGCTCGCGACGGGTTGCCCGTCGAGCGTCGCATCGCCTAGTGTCAGATGAAAGGAGTTGAACTGGATACGCTGCGACGCCTTGCGGAATTGCAGCACGACCGTTTCCTCACCGCGCATGTTCATTGCCGGAACGTCGGGCGTAAGCGCCACTAGGTAGCTGACGGGCACCACATCTTTGGACAGCCGTCCGAAGGCATGGTCGAAGTTAAATGGCTGGCTCGCCGCGGCCAGTGTGGCGCCGGTCATGGCGAACGGTACGATGAAGCAGATGTGGAGCAGTCGTTTCATCGCGTCTCTCCCGACGAACACGTAAGCATGCGCGCAACGCCCGGGATCCGTCCATCTTTTGCGATGCGATTTCCCTCCCCGCTCGGCGCGTGGTTTCGTTCCATGAACAAACCGAATTGGCAGTGTTGAAGGGCTTGAGACAAAGTCGTTTACAAGGGGTTGAATCCCAAAGGTCGTGCGATCGAAATCGTGCTGATGGCCGGAAGGCTCAGATCGGAGTGAAGCCGGCGCAGCCTCTCGCGGATCTTTGGGGGCGCCCCACTCGGGCGCTCCTTCTTGAGCTGGACGATGAGGGTCTCGACCTGGAAGGGCAGGCGGTGTGCCTGGCGATGTTGGACCGACAACGTGTTATGTAGTTGTTTATTCCACTGAGAAAAACGGGAGGAACTCATGGCCCGACCCAATTGGTGAGTTCGCCATTTTAGGAGTTGTGAGCCTAGGGTAACATGGCCATACCCCACTTGTTGGCGCCAAAGCAGATGATTCGTTGAGGCGGACTGTTGGCGTCTAGCGGCGCGCGTCGGGGTCTTAGCGCTGTTTCTGCAAGCATTGGCCAAAGCGCTCGTTCACGCGGTGAGCGTACCAGTCCGTCGACAGATTTCTGCTGAGCTTCGGCCCGCGCAGAACGATGTTAGGTACCACCGCGCGCGCTGCCGGAGAGGTCTGCAGCTTGTCAGCCAGAGCGAAGACACCTTTGTAGAGAACGGTGCGCTCAAAGCCCGGCTCATTTGACTGCGCGAGCGCATCGTGAGTGGCGGAGTCGTCGAGGCCCAGCCGCAGTTGTACGGCGCGCGCGGCCAGTTCCGTCTCGCCCGGCGCTTTTTCATCCGCGTGCGCGAGGAGTGCCCCGTCAGCAAGCACCCGCATCCCCGACACCCGGCTGAGCGCGCGCTGAAAGGCGGCGTTGCGGCTTGCATATTGGCCGGCGTTGAAGTCCGCAAAACGGTACAGGTATTGATCGTAGGGCGGCTTGTAGGCCAGCAAGTGACCGATGCCGAAATAAAGGCTGCCACGGCGCGAGAATAGTTCATCCGCAATGCTGATTTTTACTGGATAGGGGTATGGCCTTGCCGCGGCATATCGCTCCGCAAATGCAACGTTGACCTGCATGGGGCCCCGGGTCCGCACCGGGTCATGGTCAGCGAACAGAGTGCGCCCGAGTGGCACCGCGCCGATGAAATCCTCGAATATATCGCTCAGGTCCTTCTCGGTCTTGGCCGCATCGATGCGCTGGCTGTAGGTCATGCCGTTGGGTGAGTGCAACTGCAGCGCAGCGTGTACGATGAGCCGCGGCATCCCCGCGCGCTCCGCCCGCGAGTCGATTTCTCGCCACGCTATCTCGCCAAGTCCGGGGACCACAGGATTGGTCTGAAAATTCGACTCTTGTTCGATTACGGCTACCGCCGCACAAATATGTTCTCGCGTGGGGTCGATGGACTGCAGAGCAAATGCCGCGTAAATATCCTCCGTCCATCCCGCGCGATCATGCACTGAGCCGGGCAGGGCGGCACCGATTATTGCTCGTGCCTGATCCGGCCCCACCGATGGCGGCGTGGGCGGCGGAGTGCTAACGCAACCGGCGAGCCATGCGAGCAGAGCGAGGCTGAATACCGGACGGCGCAGAGCTCGCAATGTTCTTACGGCCGTAGCGACACGCGAACAATCGAGATGGGCTCCGAACAAACTGTTCTCCGGAACGTAGTCGAGCCTTCCATGTATCTCCTGCGCCCGCGGGCCGCCCCTGCAAGTACGCGAGGAATGCAACTTGGAGCGCAAGAAAGCCGCGATCATGGCATTACCCGAGCGCACGCCGCGGTGTATGCGCGCAGCGGCCGCTTCGGAGCGAGTTGTTCGGCTCGTGCAGCATGGTCTTTACGGCCGCACCGCCACCAGCCACCAAATCGTGGTCAGCCAGCGCGGCAGACACGCAAATTCACGAAGCGAGACCCTATCCTTGGCGTGCCAATTCCTCTTCGCTGGGAATGCGGCCATCCGGAGTGAGCTTGTTCACGGCTTCGGGCAATGATCCACTCAAACCAATCAGGAGCTGATCCTTTGGCATGCCGGTCTGCTCCATGAGCCACTGCAGGCGTTCTTCGCCCAGGACTTTCTCCAATTCTTGGGGTGCTATAGGCTGGTTGGAGCCGGCGGACACCCAGCTCTGTGCGGTCTTTTCGTGGCCAGCTTGTCGGAACCGATCCAGCAGCTCTCTTAAGCCGCTGCCCAAGGCACCACCGGACAGCAGGCCACCGAGGCCTGTCGGAGCGGCACCAGCGGTAGCGGCGCCCGCTTGGGTCGTGCTCGTGCCAAGCATGTCCGCCAAGCGGCCTTTGCCCTTCAGGGTGCGATAGGCGAGCAGACCCGCGATAGCCATCGTGACTGGAGAAATGCCAAAGCCGCCCCGGTTTCCGGTGCCAGCACCAAGCGCGTCGAGCAATCCCATAATTTACCTCCCGGTCCAATTGACGGAATATGGATCGGGAACGGAAGCGAGTATGTAGGAAGGACGGCCTATGCGCGGGCCAACCGGTCACATCGCTCCCGTGCCGCCAGCCTCGCCGCGAGCGTCAGCTTATATCAGTCTCGATCATCTATTCGTCGGCAGGCGTAGGAGCGACTTTGGGAGTCCCTAGTAAAGAGGAGGGAGACCCGTATGTGTGACGCACGTCGCGGAGCCGAAGTGAGCGCCCTCCGGCCGCGGTCTACTTATAGATCAATTCGTTGTCGTGGTAGAGAACTTGTACACGGATGAGCCCGTGGAAGCGTATAGGATGTTGGGGTACAACGGATCCATCGCAAGACCGAAGACGACGAGATCGGCTAGACCCTTGTTGAGGGAATGCCAGCTCTCGCCGCCATTTGTGCTTTCGAATATCCCGTCTCCTTCGGTGGCAACACGCAGCACCTGGGGATTTTTGGGATCTACCAGTATCGATCCGCTTCGTGCGGTCATGTCCTCGGGGATCCCGGCACTCTTAAGCGCAAAAGAGGCACCGCCATTAACACTCTTGACTACCCCGACCCCGTCAGCCGCGGCTCCATAGACAATGTTGGAATCCGTCGGATCCACGGTGATGCTCATGGTGCCCCGGGGATCGACATTGATCCAGCTGGCGCCGGCGTCTTGCGAGCGCCATATGCCGGTATAGCGGTCCGCGAAGTAGACGGTGCGATGATGGAGGGGGTCCACAGTGATCCCGCGGCCGACCAGGTCGAGATACTTTCCGGGCGGAGCCTGCGGGGCCCGGTCGATGCGGCTGAACGTCTCACCCAAGTCGGTGCTCTTCCAGATTCCATTGATTCCGATCCCAAGATTGTCCAAGGTCGCGACGTACACCGAACGATCTACGGGATCGACTGATATACCGGTCATGTAGGTGGTGCTGTGGCCGAAGCGACGACGCGTCCAGTGTTTTCCTCGATCGTCCGATATGAACAGGCCCCCGGCAACGGAACTGGCGTAAACCCGCCGCGGCTCCTGCGGATCGAAAGCCACGCTGCGCGAGGCGCGTGCGACAAAGCCGTGAACGCCGCCGTCCTGCCAAGAGTGACCGCCGTCTTCGGTGACCAGCAGGCCCCCGTCGTTGGTAGTGAAAAAGACGTGGTTGTGATCCGATGGGTCGATGTACAGCCCATGACCCATCTGACAGGGGCAGTGATGGAGCTGCCAGGCCGCCAATGGCCGCCAAGTGTGGTCCCGCAGCATAAACGCGCCATCGAAAGCGGTTCCAAGAAAAACCCCGCCGGCAGTATCGGAGCTGATCACGAGGCCCTGGCTGCGCGATACCCCGGTATCGGTCCAGGTAACGCCGCCATCGGCGCTTTCTGCGGCGCCGCCGGCCGTGCCAGCGTAGAGTTTGTGGCCGCTCTTGGTGATGGAATAGACCACACCCACTCGTGGCGTACCGGCGTGTACGAAGGAAACGCCCCCATCGGTACTTCTATATACGCCGTTGCCGTTACTGCCCGCATAGACCACATTGCCATCATCCGGATCGACGAGCACGCCATAAACCGTGGAGCCGAGACCGCTAACCCGCTTCCAGGTGGCCGCGCCGTTTACAGATCGGAATAGGCCATCGCCCTGACTCGCAGCAAATATTATCTTCCGATTGAACGGATTGATCGCAAGCGCGAAAATCTGGCTGTCTCCCAAGCCTTCCGACGCAGGCGTCCAGGAATCTCCGCCGTCGATCGTCTTCTCGACACTGAAGGCTCCGGAATACACGATATTAGGATCTGTGGGGTCGATGGCCAGTGAAAAGCCGAAACCGCCGCCCATAGGAGTCCACGTGGCTCCGCCATCGGTAGTCTTCGAGCCGCCGGCATAGACCAGATCCGGGTTGTTGGGATCCATGGCCAGCGATGGAGAGCCGATAAACTCATCGTTGAGCCCGACGAAGGTGGCCCCGCCGTCCGTGCTCTTTAATAAACCGACATAGATCGTACGCGAGGGCGCGTAGGACGCGATCGGCACGGTGACCGCCGGGACATTGGGGCCGACCGACCTCCAGGTACCCGGGGTAGCGGCCTGCGCTGTGATTCCCCAGATGGTCTGCAGGATGGCTACAACCGTTATTATTCTTTTCATTTAGTGCGCTCCTTGATGGCGGGTTTGCGCGGCTTGGCTGGACAATCCACTTGGTGTCCGGACTCAGTCAAAATGACTCGCGGAGTCGATCTCCGAGGTGGCTACGGGTACAACTCCGCGGTTGCATCTAACTCCCCACCGGCGAGAAGTACTTCACCGTCTGACAATAGCGTCGCGGTGTGTGCCAAGCGCGCAATGTGCATGAAACCGTGTGGCGTAAACGTTCCATTCGCCGGATCAAAGAGTTCTATGAGCGCCATTGCTCCGCACTGGCCCGAATCAATGCCCGATTTAATGCCCAATTGTACGCATTGAGGAGTCGTCGCTCCGCCTGCCACGAGTACTTCTCCGTTGCTAAGCGGTGTCGCGGTGTGTGCGCTTCGGGACATCGCCATGTTTCCCGTCAAGGAAAAGGTTCCGGTTGCCGGATCGAATATTTCTGCGCTTGGTGCCGTCCGGTTTCCCCCGGTAACAAGCACTTTCCCATTGCTGAGCAACGTCGAGACGTGGAGGTCGCGAACTGCGTGCATGCTTCCCGTCGGCGTAAACGTGTTGGTTGACGGATGGTAGATCTCCGCTGTGGCGGTCGACACTCCGCCATCGATATCGCTACTCGTGATGCCTCCGGCGATCAGCACGGTCCCGTCGGGCAACAGCGTCGCCGTGTGGCCGTAACGTGCCGTCGACATACTGCCAGTCGCGGTAAACACACCGGTGGCTATATCGTAGATTTCGGCCGTTATGAGGCCAGGGCCGTAATAAGGGTACTCTGGCACGTTATATGGGTCGGCCTCTCTGAGGTCTTGGAGTCCGCCGACTATCAGTACGCGGCCACCAGCAATTAGTGTCGCCGTATGGTTTATGCGCGGCACCCGCATGCGGCCGATGGCGATGAATGTACCGGTGGTCGGATCGTAGAGCTCCGCTGATTGGTTAACCGGCGGCTGGGTGAGATTTCCACCGTCGCCTACACCACCGGCCACCAGTACCTTCCCATTGGGCAGGAGTGTCGCAGTGTGCGCGTATCGCGGCGAATGCATTGAGCCTGTAGGAGCAAAGGTGCCTGTCAATGGATCGTAGAGCTCCGCCCCGGTAATACCACGGAGGGTTGGCCCGGAGTTGTTGCGATACCAAGCGTCGTTTCCGCCGACAATGAGTACCTTGCCGTTGGTCGTTGCCGGTCCGTTGGCCAGCAACGTTGCCGTATAGGCCCCGTGAGCGCTGTGCATGCTCCCCGTGGGAGTGGTCGCAATTCCGCCTGGAAAGACGTTTACAGTTGCCGTTGCACTACTGGCTGGGTTGGCCACACTGGCGGCGATAACGTGGTAGGTTCCGACCGCTGCAGGTGCGGTGTAGACGCCCGCGGCGGTTATCGATCCACCGCCAGGGCCCTCTTGAACGCGCCAGGTGACGTCAAAGTTGCTCGTGCCGTCGCCCTGCGGTATGGCATAACCTGTAAAAGCCTGTTGTCCGCCTGGGGGCAAGGCAGCGACTTGCGGGGCAAGACTCACCGCCAGTGGCGCGGAAGTTACAGAGACAGCCGCCGAAGTTCCGGCAGCATAGTTACCGGCCGTGTCGCTGGCGGTGATCGTATAGCTGCCGATCGTGCCAAAGGTCACGGTAAACGTGCCCGTGCCTCGCGCCAGGGTCGCGTTGGCCGGTACCGCGGCTGACACATCCGACGTCGTTATTAGCACCGTGCCCGAAAAGGTCGAGTCCACGGCGTTTGTGCCATCGAGTGCATTGACCGTAAACGAGAATGGCGCGGCGGCCGCAACGGTCCCGCCGGTCAGCGTGATTGCGAGGCGCGGCGTGAAACTTACGGAGACCGCCGCCGAGGTGCCCGCGGTAGCGTTTCCTACCGTGTCGCTGGCGGTGATCGTATAGCTGCCGCTTGTGCTGAAGGTCACGGTGAACGTGCCCGTGCCCCGTGCCAGTGTCGCATTGGCCGGTAGCGTGGCCGACTTGTCCGACGCCGTAATCTGCACTGTGCCCGCATAAGTCGGGACAGCGGCATTGTTCGCATCGAGTGCGTTCACCGTGAACGTGTATGGCACGCCGGCCTTAGCGGTCCCGGCGGGTAGCGTAATGGCGAGGTGCGCTGTCGGGACAGTCGTCACGGCGTTGTTGCCACCGCCTCCACAGCCGCTGAGCACACCAACTCCGATGAGCCCAAGTGCACTAATAATGTTATTTTTCATGGTCCCCCAATCCTTGGGCTTGCCAATCCGCCCAAGCTCGTCCGCTGCGACCCCGAAAGCCTGTATAGGCTAAGAGTCCCGCCTATCGGCGTGGGACACTTTTTATGAAAGGAGCCAACTTCGCGCCGCAGTGGCAAAAAAGCCAATAATGGACATGTCCGAGCGCCGCCGGCGGCACTCTAGTGTAATGAGGGAGCCAAAGCTAACGTAGAGGCGGGACGCGCCATGCGCCATGAGTGAAGCGAAGAATGCGCTAGTGGAGAGACTGTTTGCAGCGCACCGCGGCGCGCTCCAGGCATTCTTCTACCGGCGCGTTCGCCAGCGCGCAGACGCCACCGATCTCGCGCAGGAGGTTTATCTGCGGATGCTCCGGGTAAAGGACATTTCTGCGATCCGCGATTCCGAGGCGTACCTGTACTCGGTCGCGAGCAATCTTGCCAAAGAGCATTTTGGTTCGGATCGGCGGCGCGGCGTATCCGTCGATGTCGAGGACCCGACGATCCAGGAGCAACTCGCCGAGCGCCCGAGATTCGACGGAGAGATTCTCGCAGATCAGCAAGTCCAGCGGTTGCGCGTCGTGCTCCGCGGACTGCCACCGAAGTGCCACGCGGCGGTCGTGCTGCAGTATGTGCAGGGGCTGAGCCACCAGCAAATCGCAGAACGGCTGCAAGTATCGCCGCGCATGGTAAAGCAATACGTGGCGCAGGCGCTCGTCCAATGTCGACGTCGCATGGCCCGCTGGGGATGAAACGATGAACAATCGTGATGAAGAGGTCCGCGCACTCATTGCCAGCCAGGCCGCCGACTGGTTCCTGACGCAGCGAGACGGAATTCTTGGTGCGCGCGAGCGAAAAGCCTTCGACGAATGGCTATTGGCCTCGCCGGTGCACGTCGAAGAATACCTAGGAGTGGCGGTTATCGCGCTGGCGATGCCAACAGCGGCCGACGATCCGGTCAGCCCGCTGGATTCAATCCTCCAGCGCGCCAGGACTGCCGATGAGGCTGATGTGCGGCCCCTTCGCGCAAGCTTTGCGCAACCACCTGCAATCTCTGATCGCCCACCGCTCTGGAATCGGTGGCAGTTCGTAGCCGCCGCGCTGCTTTCCGTCGTGATCGGCGGACTGATCTGGTGGCAAGCCGATCGCGTCACCCCGCAACGCTACGCCACGGGCCACGGTGAACAGAGGACCTGGCCCTTGTCCGACGGCTCGGTACTGCACCTTAACACCGATTCTGCCGTCACTATTCGCTATGGGTCAACGGAGAGATTAGTCGAAATTGATCGGGGTCAGGCGTTTTTCGAAGTTGCTCACGAGTCGGTTCGGCGATTTCGCGTGGTCGCCGGGAAAACGAATATCGTTGCCGTTGGAACACAATTCGATGTCTTTAAGGACCTCGCCGCTACTGTAGTGACGGTTGCTGCGGGGCGCGTGATCGTTTCGTCTGACGCTAGCCTCCACAGGGATGTGCCCGTCGGTGGCGGCGAGCAGGTTCGTGTCATTCGCGGGATATTGCCTGATCACGCCACGCAGGTGGACATCAAGCGCAGCACTGCGTGGCTGCGCCGGGAAATTGTGTTCGACCAGGAGCCGCTCAGTGTGGTCGTCGCCGAGTTCAATCGATATAGCACCGTACCAATCGCGATCGAGTCGCCCTCACTCCAGGCGGTCGCAATCAGCGGGGTATTTGTCATCGGTGACACCGAGACATTCGTGGCGTTCCTACGTACCCTCGACGATGCCACTGTGGAAACCACAGCGACCAGAATTCGGGTATTCAATCGACCCTTAACACCGCGGAACCGGTCAGAAGCGCGCTGATAGCGCCAGATCGGGTGTAAGCTCCGAACCCAAGCACTACTGCGTTGCCCCGACCAGCAATAGCTATAGAGGGACTTCCAACGGTGGGCAGTTCGGCGTTTCGGCGACGGCACGCGAGATTGCTGGTTGACAGCATGCTCTGCTCATGGGCACTGATCACGCTACTTGGCGCCGTCGCCAGCCGTGCGCAATCGCCCACCAGGCTCACGGTAGATATACCACCACAGCCGCTCGCCACGGCGCTCGCAGCGTACGCAATGCAGACAGGCTTGCAGGTCCTTTACGTATCGGAGATTGTGCGCAACAAGGCTTCTAAGGGCGCGCTCGCCGGAGTTGCACCCGATGCCGCGCTTAGCCAACTGTTGGCCGGAACCGGGCTTCAGTTCGAGTTTCTAAACGAGCGAAGCGTACGCATTGTCGCCGCGAAGCCTAAGCCGCCATCCGGGCCAGCCCCGCAGAAGGACGACCATCAGGGCAGCGAATCGCTCACCAGCATTGAGGAGATTTTGGTAACTGCCGCACAGCGCGACGAACCCCAGGGTCTTGTTCCGATCAGCATGGGGGTCTGGACGCCACAAGCGATCGACATGGCCGGAGCGAAGTACTTCGGGGCGGTTGCCGATCTTACTCCCGGTGTGGAATTTGATTCATACCCGGACTACGGCGCTGGAATCGAGACCAATATTGCGATCCGAGGCGTGAATTCCAAGGACGGCTCAACGACAGGCGTTTACATCGACGACACACCAATTCCGATGGACCCGGGCAGCAGCTTCGGTCGCGAGTACCCAATGCTCTTCGACCTCAAGCGAATCGAGGTACTGCGAGGCCCTCAGGGCGTGTTGTATGGCGAAGGTACTGAAGGGGGAACGGTCCGATTCATCACAGTGCAACCGGCACTGTCGTCTCGCGGCGGCTTTTCCAATGGCGAAGTGGCTTCAACTTTGCGGTCAGCGGGCAACTATGAGATCGGAGTGGCTGGCGGCGGGCCGGTGAGTTCGGGTACCGCGGGAATGCGTCTCGGTGGCTGGTTGCGGCACGACGGCGGCTTTGTCGATCGAGTCAATCCATATACCGGCGCGGTCGTCGATGAAAACGCCAACTGGACGCGCAGCGAAGCTGCCAATGCCGCGTTCACATTTGTGGCAAACGAGTCGCTCCAGATTACGCCGTCCTTTCGCTATCAGGCCACGGATATCAACGATACCTCGGCTTTTTTTTTGAGCCTGTCAGACCCAGCGCACGGTGTGCTGAGGAATGGTTCCGGACTAGCCCAGTATTACTCCGACCGATTCAGTCTGGCATCACTTAAGATTGCAGCGAGCTTCGGATTTGCCGACCTCAGCAGCGTGACAGCGTACATCCGGCGCGACGCCAGCGCGCTCGAGGACAACGCGACTCTCGACGGATTGAATCAGTCCGGATACGACGCCGCCAAGGGTAACCCTGTGTCGTTGTATCAGACTGTCCTATCCCAGGAACTGCGGCTAGCTAGTCCGGATGATGCCGGGCGGCTTCGTTGGATCGCTGGAGTCAGCTACGGCCACGCCCGGTACAAAGAGAATCAGGACATTGCCACATCCGCGCTTGCCGATGGCGGTGCCTTGACCGGCAGGCAGCGGGTTGATCGTCTTAGATCTCAGCTTGGCGCCTATGGGGAGCTCGATCTGCGCTTACGGCAACGCCTAACGGGCAGTGTCGGCGTGCGCGTCGAACGGGATTCCTACGACTCTCTTCAACAGGTGGACCCATTCCCGCCCTTGGTGGGCGAGCAAGACTTCTCGATTAAGGGAGCATCAACCCCTGTGACTCCTCGTTTCAATCTTACGTACCAGGCGGACGCGCGCAGTTTGTATTACGCGACCGTCGCTAAGGGCTATCGGATGGGCGGTCCAAACAATACCGTCGGCGTGGCCTGTCCGGTGGGTACGCCACTCGCCTATAGACCAGACTATATTTGGAGCTTCGAGCTTGGGTCGAAGAAGAACCTCCAGGGCGGGCGTCTGCAAATAGATGGCAGTGTGTTCTATATGTCATGGCAGGAGATGCAGCTTCCTATCCCGCTAACCAACTGCGGATTCAGCTTCACGGTCAATGCGGGCGCGGCAACCAGCAAGGGATTCGATCTTGGCGTGCAAGCGGCAGTTTCAGAGCATTTCAAGCTTGCTCTCACTGCCGCATATACCGATGCCCACTACGATGAGACCGTGACATTGAACAATCAGATCGTGGTTTCGCGTGGAGACGCTGTCGGTGCTCTACCGCTGGTCGTCGCACCCTGGAACGTAACCACTTCGGCCGCGTACGAAATGACGCTTAGAGATGCACTCGTGACGTTGTCGGCGCAGGATACCTACGATAGCCGCAATCCGGGACCATTTTCGTCAGATAACCCGATAGCCGTCACCTACGCGCCCAGCCGTCAAGCAAACCCGCCTACTAACATGCTCAATCTCAGGGGAATAGCCGCGTGGTCCAGTTTCGAGCTTTCGGTCTTTATCAACAACGCACTTGATTCACAGCCGACATTGCAGGTCCGTAACCACATTTCCACGAGCAGTTTGCTATACGCTACGACATTCCGGCCGCGGACCATTGGCCTCGCCTGCAAGATCCGATTCTGAAGGAGCGTCGGTCCAATCCGGGTAGATCGTTGACTATAGGGTCTCAGGACCTCAGTGACGCACTGGCAGTCGTTTTTTGCCAATGGGGCATGCTCCCGCATTCGTTACTTAAATGCCCTTCACCATGGTGCCGCTGACAACCGTATTCGCATCCGTCTGAACGGCTAACATTTCCTTTCCGCCGTCCACAACCAGCAGGCTGAAGTGCATTGCGGAGCGCCACTTTGGCTTGATGGTTGCTCTGCCCCTGCAGTCCGGGCCGATAGTGTAAGTACCCGTAACGGGCTCCTTTGCGAACATCAGAATCGTGCCATTCTCAGTGCCCGCTAGGTGTCCGCTTATTATTCCTTCTCCAGCAGAGTTGGAAGGATTGACCAGTAATTTTAACTCACCGATGAAGGCCACCGGTCCTATAGCGGGCGCCCCGGCCAGGAAGTCGCCGGTTGTTTCAATTTCAAACCTACCCTCAACTCCGGCATTGGTGCAGATAGGGAAACCCTGCTTTACGCCGAACCCGTGCGCGATCACACCGGTCGTCTGGGTAACGTACAAGAATCCCTTTGACGTAAGCAAAAATGCGAGATCTAAAGGTGGGTTGCTGCCTAACGTGGCTGTAGCCTGGACGGTGCAGTCAGGGGCGACCGCGTACGTTGCGTTGAGAGACCCGGTGTCAATCACGCCGTTATGAGATGCTGTGTCCCTGCCCTTATACGTGCCTGTGGTTGAGTCAAACGTGATTGAGGTGACGCCGGTGGTAGGGGTGCCGCTGGGACCTATGCCGGTGTGCAGGAACCCGTAGGTACCACTCAGGGAGGCGTTTGAACAAGTCGCCCAAGCAACGGAGCTGAGCGCAAAGTTGGCAATGACAATCGACTGAGCGATGTGCAGCGTTTTGGAAATCATGGTACTCCCTCTTCCGTTTGTTCTAGGACTTGTATTCCCCGCAGGCCGAGCTATTAATCCCACGAATCGAATGCGATGAAACTTCGGAGTTCAATGCCGATGCTCGGCATTTAGCCCTCGTTCAGGTTGATCAGCATCAGGTACTGTCCATCGGCGCTGATGGCACCAGTCAAGGTGCCCGCGCCGTCCAGAGTGAGCGAAAGAGGCCTATCCGGCGCCACGATGTAGGTTCCCGTCTCAATCGGATGGGTATGCTGCTTGTCTAGGTCGTTTATGACTCCCGCGTCATTTCGCCGCGCGCCGCCAAATACCTTACCCGCATCATCGAATGCCAGCCCGTGCCAGACAGCAAAATCGGCCGCATTTTCCATCGTGAGTCTCTCGGTCATGCCGGTCCCTTCCAGCGTCGCGCCGGTGCGCAACGGGTGTGATTCATTCACCACTCCTAATGCGCCCGCAATCCTGCCCGACGCTCAAATGTCTCCTCTTTTTCTCTCCTGGCAAGTAACTGAGATTGCGGGGAATTCACCGCCTCCGGCCGGCCACGGGCGAATCTGGGAATGTCTCAACGCCGTCGAGCCAAGAGTTAAAGTGGCTAACTCGGCCCCTCGGGCACCGGTAATACCGCGCAGGTCCTGCGCCTGGGCAACCTCGATCTGGGCCGGGGCAGCCACAAGTTGCGCCGCGGCGGCAGCGCTCGCCAATTACCGGACTAGGGCATCGCTAAAGAAGCGGCTTCGATAGCTGCCAAATGATTTGTGATGGCGGACCAGATTGCGGACCGTGCCAGATACACCGGTGCCCGACCTGAATGGCCTTGGTGCAAGGGCGTTTGTGACGTTTCTGGATGCACACGCGTCCGCAAGGTGCCGCAGCGCGTCGATTCGTCATCTGTTTCGCGTTACGTGCCCCGCAGGTTTGATAGCGGACTTCTGCCGACCCCGCGCCCGTGGTCAGAATGCCCGCTTGGAAAATGCCCTATCCGTCACTGGACAAAGGACGCGCCGTCTAGTGACGTGAAGCACTGCGCTTCGCCAAATGAGGTTTCTGCTTGGACGGTTACCACGCCACTAGGCTGGATGAACAGTCGCCCATTAGTAGCGCGGCACAAATCTACGGGGATGTAGACATTGGTTTTTGGTCGATACGCTTTGGGCAAAATAAATGGCATCGGATTGGTTCCGGTGGTCGCGATCGCACCCTTGAGATACACAACCCCCGTCGCTATTCCCACAGCTGGTTTAGCGGTACCAAAAGCGGTGCCGGTCCAGCCGTGAAGTAGCTGAAGATTCTTGTATCCCGTAGTCGATGCGACGAACCAAGCTCCTTCAAGCGAAGTGAAGCACTGGGCGCTGGCAAAGGCAGTCTCTGCCTGGACTTGGACTTCGCCATTAGGCGAGATAATAAGCCGTCCATTGGCGGCGTTACACAAATCGACCGGCAGGTAAACGACCTTCGCCGGGCTAAATGCCGCGGGCAACACCACTATCTCCGAATTGCTTCCGCCGGCAACGGCGCCTGCGAAGTGGACAACCCCGTCTATATTCCTTATGTATGGGGATTCTGTGCCGAACGGCCCGACGGTCCAGCCATTGAGCGGCACAAGTCCATCAAAGTCGAACAAGTTCGGAGTGAAGGATGCACCGTCCAGTGATGTAAAGCATTGCGCACTACTGAACGAGTGCTCCGCCTCGACCTGCACGACACCGTCCCTTGTAATAATGAGCCGGCCTTTGGCGGCGTTGCACAAGTCGACAGGCACGTAAGTAGTAGCGAAAGGGCGAAATGCCGGAGGCAGCACGAACGCCGCTGCACTAGTACCGCCGGCAATGGCACCTTTGAAGTGCACAATCGACTTTATTTTAACAACTGCAGCACTGCTGGTACCAAATGGGGCGTTCGTCCAGCCGTTTTCAAGCGTCAACAGTGTTGCGACCGCTGGTGCTGCGTTCGTATCCTCTGCGCAGGCAAAGTTGCTGCTGAAGGTCGAAATGCCGAGAAGCAGTGCTCCAACGAGCGCTCCGACAGCCGATTTGTAATTCCTGTCCATCCGAACATTCCTCATGATCATCCCCCGTTTTGGTTGAGGAGTCAGCTGAGAGCTCCGGACGTCAAAGTCCTCCCTTTGCACCGGGGGCTGCCGCTCAGGGCAACTAATGAGAAGGATATTGTCTTCAACATTTGCGTCATATCGCATTCGCTCAAACGCTTTAACACCACTTCTCACAATATTGCCGTGCCTTGTTACGTGCCTGTGCCCTTAAGGGTAACCGCGAGCAACCCGCCGCGTCCGCCGTTGATGTTCAGGAAGGCGGACTTGGCCCCTTTGGTCGTCGGCTTAAACATCACCTTGATCGTGCAGGCCGCGTGGCCAATTAGCGAATTACCGCAGTTATTGGTAGTGGCAAATTGCCCGGGAGCAGAACCCGCCAGCGCAATGCCGGTGATGGCTACGACTTTGGTGCCGGTGTTCGTCACGGTCACCGACTTCACGGCACTCGAGGTATGGATCGAAACGTTACCAAAGGAGAGCGCGCGCGGTACCAACGTCAGCGCCGTCCCCTGTAGCAGGTACAGCCCGTTTGCGCCTGTACGGCTATCGGTTCCCTCCGCCACAATAGCACCAGAATCATTGATGAAATCGCCCCTGGTCAGGGTGACGTAGGGCTTCAACGGGTCGGCAGGGTAGATGAGGGTGTTCAGATCCTGAATCTTCGTGCCGTCATTTCTCCATAGGAACGCGTGAAAAATGTTGTTGCCGGCAAGAAAGGCCCGGCCCGTGACCTGCCCCGAGGAGTTGATGTCATACGCGTTACTGAAATGTCCACCCAGGGTCCCGAGATCCTTAATCGGCGTCCCATCGTTCAACCACACGAACGCGTGGTAATAACTGAATCCGAGCTGTGTCTGTGATGTCCCCGCCACCTGTCCGGCATCATTGAGGGCACTGGGGCAACTGTTCTGTCCACCGAGTGTGCCCAGGTCCTGCATCGGCGTACCATTATTCCTCCACAGAAAGGCATGCTGAAAGCTGTCCTTGGTCCTTGGCTCAGTACTGCACCCCGCGACCTGACCGGAAGCGTTTATTAGACTCGCATCGCTAAAATGAGCAGTGCTGCCGAGGGTGCCTAAGTCAAACATCGGCGTTCCGTTGTTCTTCCAGACAAAGGCGTGCGGCTCGCCACCCACTAGTTCAGAGTATCCAACTACCTGCCCCAAAGCGTTGATGGCCTCGCCGAAGCTGGAACCACCGGAATCACCGGGTAGAGTGCCGAGGTCAAGCACCGGTGACCCATCGTTCTTCCACAGAAAGGCACGCGCCTGCTCGCCAGGAGTGGCCGTGTTTTCCATACCGGTCAACTGTCCCAGGTCGTTCATGGCGGAAGGAGTGAGGCTCAGGCCACCGATATTATTTAGGATCTTTTTCATTGGGGACCCATTGCCCGACGACACGAACCCATATTCACCCGAGCTGTCCTGTGCCCAGCCGCCTATCAGGCCCGACGCATTGATGGCCACGGCATAGCTTACTGAACCCACTTCAGGGGGCCCGAGATCCGCCATCGGGTGACCGTCGTTCCTCCACAAGAACGCGTGGTCGTCGCCGTTCGCGTTGCACGCCTGGCCAGCTACCTCATTGCTCCCATTCAAGCCCGTCGCAACTGGAGCAGACGTAGTGCACCCACCCAGCGAGCCGAGGGCCGTGATGCGATACAGCACCTGTGCGAATGCGCACTGGCACGCCATGGTCAGCGCGAGGCCAAACGCGCAGCCGCGCGACAACGTCCAGCACCGTGCGACGCCTGCTTCTCCCCGCGCGGGGCCGGGACAGTTGTGCGGCTTTACCATGGTGCAATCTCCTTAGCGGTTGCGTGTCATGAGCAGTCGAAGCACACGACGCGCGCCTTCGGGATTGGCCGGTTAGTTGCCAATTCCCTTGAGCGCAACGGAACGCAGTCCCCCACCGCCGCCATTCACGTTCAGGTTGGCGGACTTGGTGCCCTTCGTTGTTGGCTTGAAAGTTACCTTGATCGTGCAGCTCCCGTTGCCCACCAACGAACTTCCGCAGTTGTTCGTCGTGCCAAACTGATTTGCGGCACTGCCTACTAGAGCTATGCTCGTGATGGGCACCGCCACGGTGGTGTTATTGTGCACGGTGACGGGTACTGCAGCGCTTGTAGTCCCCACCATTTGATTGCCGTATGTGAGCGCTCGAGGTGAAAGGGCAAGTGTCGACGTGCGAACGAGGTAAGTCTGACTTTGCCCGGTTCGGGAATCGTTGCCCGTCGCCATGATGTCGCCGGAGTCATTGATGGCATCCGCAGAGGTCAGCGATACGTAGGGTTTGAGTGGATCGGAGGGGGCAACAAGGGCATTGAGATCTCTCATACCCTTGCCATCATCCTTCCACAGGAAGGCGTGTTGTTCATTTGCGGCGGTCGTGGAGACTCCGATCGCCCAGCCCGACGCATTGATGCCGAGGCCCTCGCTATAGCTACCGCCCAGCGTGCCGAGGTTGAGCATCTTTGTGCCGTCATTCCTCCACACAAACGCGCGGCTATTCCGTGCGCCCAGCAAGGTTGATGTCCCGACAATCTGACCAGAATTGTTTAGGCCGCTTGGCGTACTCCTAGCACCACCCAGAGTCCCGAGGTCAATCATGGGAGTGCCATCGTTCCGCCACAGAAAAGCGTGAGTTTGTGGTTTTCCAAGCTTCGGTTTGCTTACGCCAGCGACCTGGCCCGAATCATTTATCGCTAGCCCGCTGCTAAAATCGCCGCCGAGCGTGCCAAGGTCCATCATCGGTGTGCCATCGTTCTTCCATAAAAATGCATGTTCCTGAGGATTTCCTGTCAAAGCCCAACCAGTCACCTGGCCAGACGCGTTTATGGCGCTGGCCTCGCTGATTACGCCGCCGAGTGTTCCGAGGTCACGCAGAGGGTGACCGTCGTTATTCCACACAAAGGCATGTTCCGCGCCGCTGGCAATGTAGGAGCCGCCGACTATTTGACCGGAATCGTTAATGCTGACACCGATACCGTAGTTACCGCCGAGAGTGCCCAAGTCCATCATTCGCGTGCCATCGTTCTTCCACAGAAAGACGTGTGGCGTGGACGAGTCAATCCATACACCCCCTGTCACCTGCCCGGCAGAGTTCAGGGCGTAACCTACGCTGCCCGAGTGCGCCGTAGCCAGCGTATCGATGTTCCTAAACGTACCATCGCTGCTCCAAAAGAAAGCTTGTGCAGTGGAACAATCAGTACTGCCGCTCACCTGTCCGGAGTTGTTGAGTGCGCCTCCCTCGGTGCATCCATTGCCAACCTGCGTTAGACGGTATATAGGGTTGCCTGCAGGTGCCGAGATTGCCGTGGCGGCAACGATGCCTAATGAGACCACGTACAGCCGCGAGATGCGTGCTGCTGGAGCAAGCTTGGTCTTCATGATGGCATCCCGTTGAATATCTGGACCACCGGCTCAGCGGACTTCCAATTACTCCGAGGAGCTTGCATCCAGCCGTTCAGTAGCGTGACTGGCGTTGCAGCAGCCAGGGCGGAGCGGCCGCCGATTGCCAGAACGACGAGAAGCAATACACAGACGAATACCGTTGACGCTGACAGAGAAATCCGATGCATCCTCTTACACCCGGATCTGGCCGCGTGCAAGAAATTCCGAGTCCTACAATGTCCAGTTGCGCCGCAGCTCCGCGCCAAAGAAGCCGTCCGCCATCTCGGCAAGCGCGTAGCCATTCGCCGGCGCGTTCAAGTCGTTGCTCCGTAGCAACGGCTATATTCCATTTCTCGAGGGTTGAGAGGCGACCGGCGTAAATCAACGGGCGCAATCAATAGGCAGTTCATTACGCTTTGCCCAGCGTACGGGCACATCATAAGAAAGCCCCGGGCGATTCCAGTCGTCGAATTAGACTTGTGCGTGCAACCAGAACGCAACCAATCTGCACCAACTTGGCACAACTTGCATCGATTTGGGTCGAAGAGCTCTCCGAGAAAATCAGCCTATCGGGGCTCTTTTGGGTTGGATCAGGTTGGGCTCCGCGTCTTCTGAAAGTCCGCGTGTCGGTGGCTCAAGTCCACCCCTGGCCAACATCCAATCTTGGTCCGTTCCGTGCAAATTGGTGTCTGTTTCCGGCCCAACCTGATCATTCGCCCGTTGGAACTCCTCAGGCGCGAGCAGCCATCCGCCGTGTCAGTTCGTGCTCCTTGTGCTGCACCATGGCGTACCGTTTATTGACGATGCAGACTCTGACAAGAGACTACGGCGCCGTTTGAAACGGTCCTTGTGCCGCCCTGTAGCCGGGCGTAACTTCCAGTTTTCAAGGTTGCGGACCACACATGCTTGATCCGCGGCGCCATTATTTCTTAAACAGCCTTGAGCAATGAGGGGATTTTATCGGGCTACAAAAGTGGTGCGTGCCACGCAACGGCGCATGTTGGGGGAACGGCCTGCCGCTGTCCGCCGAAACCGTGGCGAAGACCGGGGAATCGTGTCGTACGCAACACCGATTCCTATTTCAGTAAATCCAGGGGGGAGCATCATGAATCTGAAGCAAATTGCAATTGCAGCGTACTTGGGAGCCTCGGTATGGTCGAATTGCTCGCCAGCAGCCGCGCACCCATTCCTAAATCTAGTTCAAAAGGAAAATCGGCAACCGGGCACGACGGCCTGGCAGCTTACCCAACCTGCGGACAACCGCCAGATCGAAGGCTACGCTTCATTGACCAGCGTTCCCGTCGGCGGGAATCTTGACCTGTTCGTTAACACCGCGGACAAGAGTTATTCGTTGACTGTGTATCGCATGGGCTGGTACGGCGGTAAGGGAGGCCGAAAGGTTCTGGGACCGCAGATCGTGGCTGGCGTGCAGCAAATCACTCCCGAGCCCGACGCGGTCACAGGTGTGATCGAGTGCCATTGGACTAATCCCTTCACGATCCACGTGCCATCGTCCTGGCTGAGCGGAATTTATCTCGTAAAGTTGCACGGCAACACGTCGTTCAAGGAAAGCTACATCACGTTCACCGTGCGCGACTCGCGCGCCGCCGATCTAGTCTTCCAGCAGTCAGTAATCACTTACCAGGCCTACAACGGTTGGCCGGGATTGGCTTTTCTCGGGGGGAGTGACGCCTATTCGCTCTACAACGTCGATAGAAATGGAGTGCAGGTGTCACACGTCTCGTTCAACCGTCCATATGGGTCATATCCCGTCAACGATTCCTTTTACACACCCCCACTTCAGTATTCGAGTCAGTTTGCCGGATATGGAGTCGGTGCGGGCGATTTTCTCAACCACGGCGCGCCACCAGCAATGGAATTTGGCATGGTTCGCTGGCTTGAGCACGAAGGGTACGACGTGACCTACATCACCGACGTCGATACGCACGAAGACGCGGGCCGCGTGTTGCGCGGCAAGGGTTACCTGTCGGTTGGTCACGACGAGTATTGGACGGAACAGATGCGAACGAACGTCATCCAGGCGCGTGATGCGGGCGTAAGCCTGGGGTTCTTCGGAGGCAACTATATCTATTGGGGTGTGCGACTGCTCCCCGATATGAGTGGGGCACCGAACCGCACCGTCTCATTGGTCGATCCCAGCAAGACATGCACGTTTACGTGTATGGGTATTCCAGAGCAGTCGCTTGCCGGGGGGAACTGGGTCAATAGCGTTCCGACGAATGGTGACATCTTCGTTAACGCCCGCGCTCAGTCAAGCGACGTGCCGCTAAGCAATTGGGTCTTTGCCAATACCGGTCTGAAGGTCGGCGATGTCATTCCTGGCCTGATTGGCGTCGAGTACAACGGGATAGACTCGACGTTCGGTATTCCGGTCGGCCTGCAGACGTTGATCCACACGCAAGCGCCTCGGTTTGATAAAGGGTTGGTTGAGGCCGACGGTGGTTTCTCTATACCGGACAACTTTAATTTCGACTTCAATGCCTGGGCCGACCAGAGGCAGGCGTTTATCGACGGGGGCGGTACGTTGAGTAAGGTGTGCGATACAAGTCCTGTTCCGCCTGCGAATCAAGTGCCGCCTGATGGATACTGCAGGAATGCCTGGCTAGCTTCGTTCGGTACAAGGCAAGACTGGGCCATGACCATCTATCAGGCCACCAGCGGCGCCTGGGTCTTCAATGCCGCCACTAATCAATGGAGCTGGGGGCTCGATGACTACTTCACAGGGCTTACTACGCCCGATGGCGCCGACAATGGGCCGCCGTTACGTATTCAGTGCGGCTATCCGTGGTTCCATCCGGGCCTCGTCAGCTGCCGGCATCCGGCCATTGAGCAGATCACTCGTAATGTACTAAACCGTATCATCGGCGATCAGTGACACGGCACGATGAGGTTCATTCGGCTTCTCTGGTTCAAACCCGGTCGTTAAGGAGGCTAGCCCCGCAACCAAAACGCAACCGACGTGAGCCAACCTGGCTCAACTTGCGTGGGGCCGATTTCCGGGAAAGTCAGCTTCTCAGCGCTTACTAGGTTGGAGCAACCCATTGAGGCCAAGTAACGGATTATTCCGAACATTCTAAACGCAAGTCCATCTCGCCTTTGACGCACCCCCGATCGTCAAGGTTTATGCGAGGATGCCAGCTAGACCGCCGGGAACGGGGGTGTGAGCGATCCAAGCAGGCTATCATCACATAGTGCGACCATGGAACACCTAAGCCCCGCAGGCGGAATAGTCCTGCTGCTGTTGATCGCGGCACTCAGTGTGCTCGCCCAGCGGATGAAGGTCAGCTCGCCATTGCTTATGCTGGTTGCGGGTATTGCACTTGCGTTCGTCCCCGGCGTGCCACCGCGGACACTCCATCCCGATCTCATATTCCTTGGACTGTTACCACCGCTTCTCTACACGTCCGGCGTCAACATGAGCTGGCGAGGATTCCGCTCTAACCTTCGACCTATCTTGATGCTGGCCATTGGCTGCGTGATTTGTACCGCGTCAGCGGTCGCAGTAGTTGGCCACTATCTTCTGGGCCTGCCCTGGGTCATCGGATTCCTACTCGGCAGCATCGTATCGCCGCCGGATGCCGTGGCGCCGATCGCTTTCATGCGCGACCTGAGCCTGCCGCGGCGCCTGATTACCATTCTCGAGGGCGAGAGCCTCATCAATGATGCGACCGCACTCGTCATCTTTGGATTCGCTCTATCCGCGCTCGCCACGGGCACATTCTCGATTGCCTCGGCCTCGGTCAAGTTTATCGTCGTCGTTTGCGGCGAAACCGGCTTCGGCATCCTAGTCGGTTGGGCCATGTTGCATCTTCGCGATCGAGCATCAGACGCGCGGGCCGAAGTTCTGCTGGCGTTAGCGACGCCATTCATCGCATTCTGGCCCCCCCGTGAACTAGGAGGTTCGGGCGTGGTCGCCTGCGTGGCGGCCGGCCTTTGGGTGTCATGGAACGGCCGGCGGCTGATTCGCCCCGCTACGCGCCTACAGGGCTACTTCATCTGGAACATGGTGACGTGGGTTATCGAGGCGCTAGTCTTTCTGCTCACCGGTTTGCAGGCGCGCGCAGTCGTGGGGAGACTGGCGGGTGCTTCCTGGCGAAACGCCCTCGTCGCCAGCCTGCTCGTGACGGCAACCGTCATCGTCGTTCGATTTGCTTGGGTCTATTCGGCTAACTACGTCTCGTGTCTGCTGCCCGAGAAATTCCGGCCAGATCCACCCCCCGACTGGCGCCTGTCCTTTGTCGTCAGTTACGCGGGCCTACGTGGTGTTGTTAGCCTTGCCGCCGCGTTATCACTCCCGCTTATGATTGGCGAATACCAATTTCCGCAGCGGGATCTCGTATTATTCGTCACCTTTGCGGTCATCGCCTTCACACTGCTCGGCCTGGGCACAACCCTTGCGCCCCTGGTACGCGCGCTAGGCATCGCCCGAATAGGTCTGGTCGAGGCCGTCAGCAACAAGCGCGCGGAGCGGGCCGTGAGGCTGGAAGGCGTCACGGCGGTGCTCGACGCGCTGAAGCCGATTGCAGGCCGCACGACTCCGGGGACTACGCTTGCGGCGCTGTGCAAGCGCCACGCGGATCGCCGTGCGCAGCTCACCATGACGGCCGACCGCACCACGAGCGAGGATCCGGTGTCTGAAACGGGCGCACTGCAGCTGCGGCTCTTGGAAATCGAACGCGCTGCGATCATGCGAGCCTACGAGGAAAATCGAATCACGGACGAAGCAAGACGTCGCATTGAGCGAGAGCTGGACCTCGAGGAAGCCCGCGAAAGCCATATACTTGCCAACGTCGGAATCACGGATAATGAGTCGACGGGCTAATGGCGCGTTTTAGGGCCTTGAGTGCCTGTGTCTCTCAGAACTATCGGACAGTATCCGGCAATTGTTTCTCATTAATTCAGCGATATGGCTCGTTACTGGCCCAGCATCATTTTCCCCGATCGAATGATCAGTCGCGGAGTGCCATCGGCCAAAAGCACCCATTCGCGATCGATTGAGACCCGCGCCCGAAGGTGCGTCTGGTATGGCAGGTCGTATCACGAGCGCAATCGCATCGCCTTTCGGCACCGGCGCGGCAACCCCGTCAAACGTCCAGGTGCGATGAGCGTCGCCTTCGCGCGGCTGTGGCATCCTTGCGTCGATGCCTAGGTTTCGAATCCGCGGGCGACGGTGGTGGCTCGGAGCGATTGCGGCGGCGCTGTTCGCAAGCCTGGCTGCGCTGTCGCTGAGATCTACGCTCGAGGACGCCGTGCGCGCGCGGATCGAGTCCGCGGCCGTGCGCCATGGCATGGTTGCCCGAATCGGACGTGTACACGTCGGGGTATGGCCGTTACTGCGACTGGAGGGATTCGATCTCGACCTCGGTCACGGAGTGCGACTGCATGCAGACATGATTGCGGCTACGTGGCCCGGCCGCCTGCGGCTCGCAGTTCGCGCCGCCGCTCTTATGGGCCCAGCAGGGATCAGGGTCAGCTCGCCGGCCACTGCCTGGGACATGGCGGGCATTCTCGGCGAGGATCTCCGGCTCACCCTGGTAGAGCCACAGGCCGGCCTGTCGATCCGCAAGCTGGCGGATCCGGTGGGCGGCGCGTGGATTGTCGAGGCACGTGGGCTCGACGTCGGCCGTCTGCTCGATGTGCGGCGCGACGCCGATCCGCTGCTCGAAGGTGGCATTGCGGACGGCCGCGTGGATTTTCAGGCCAGCGCCGACGCGCTCCGTTTCCACATGGACTTGGGCGCGCGCGGGGCGCGCTTTGGGGCGCTGGCGGATAACGCTGCCGGTGAACCGCAGCTCGGCGATCCGACCGACGTGACCATACGATTCGATGGCGCCTGGCGGCGGCCCGGGAGCACGATCGACATCCCCGAGGTCCACGCCACGGTGGCTGGTGCGGCCTTGTCGGGTTCGCTCGCGCTGCGCAATCTCGACACCGATCCGATTGTCGATCTCGCACTCGGCGTGCAGCGGCTGGACTTCGCGCAACTGCTGGCCACATCGGGGCTCGCGGTACCCGAAAGCCTGGAAATGGCCACCGGCGGCGCCCATGACCTTGGCTCGGCCACGATCGAGGTGCGGGTACGTGGACGTCTGGCAGACCCTGCCTCGCTCTCGGTGAGCCAGAAGATCGAATTCACGCCGCCACGCCAGATGCCGCCGGCGATCGCGCGCCTGCGTGGCAATTTCATCTTCAGTTCCGATGACGGTCCCGGGCCGCACCGTTCCATCGACGTCTCGCCCGCATCCCCCGACTTCATCGCACTGCGCGATGTTCCGCCGCTGTTCGTGCGCACTCTACTGCTGGCCGAAGACACAGCCTTCTACGGGCATCGCGGTATCGACCTGCGCGAATTACCCACCGCGCTGCTCACCAACTGGTCGCGCGGCGGCGCCGCGCGCGGCGCGTCGACTATCACCCAGCAGCTGGCCAAGAACCTGTTTTTGTCGCGCGACAAGGAGCTCGGACGCAAGCTGCAGGAACTGGCGATCACGTTCCTACTCGAGTCGGCGCTCGGCAAGGATCGCATCCTCGAGATCTACCTGAATATCATCGAGTGGGGACCGGACCTGCATGGCCTGCGGCCCGCGGCCCGCACCTATTTCGGTCGCGAACCCCGGGCCCTGACGCCGGCCGAGATGGCCTTCCTGGTCGCGATCATCCCCGGGCCGATCAAGTACCAGAGTTCATTCGCACACGGCACGCCGGGGCCTGGGCTGAGCTCACTGATCGAAGAGCTGTTGGCGAAGTTGCGTTCGGTGGATGCGATCAACGAGGAGGAATACCGGCGAGCGCTCGACGAACCCATCATCGTCGCCGGCGAAAGGCCGCCCGGATGATCGGCGGCGAATGGAAATGGGCGGGTGGGGTCAACAAGATACCCCATTAGTTCGGTTCAGGACCGTTTCGAGCTCCCAATGGCGTCATCTCGGGAGTCATATCACTGCATTCGCCTCTTGGGCACAGCAAACCTGCCGCTTGCCACCGCCAAGAGACTGGAGCCGGAACTGCGGGTTTTGAATGACCCGCTTTCCGATCAGCGCAGGATCGGGGGTGCGACGGTGCCCACGATCGGGCAGGGATGGGAACTGTTGCAGGCGAACAGGTAATTTCGAGGGTTACGCAGGAAGGGCCGCTTACCCGTCCGCTCAACGTTTCAATCGGTGTATCTGCTCGAGCAGGGCCTGCGGCGACACCGGATGCCCTAGGAACTCCTCCAGCAGCGCACGCGTGTCGCGCTCCGAGCCATACCGCAGCAGGTGATCGGATAGCCAGCCGTACCAGCGCCGGTCTCCGGTATCAAAGGGACCAAGGGTCCGTGAGATCTGCTGACGCATGTCGGCGGTGAGGATGGCGCCGAAGCCGTAGTTCACCATGTAGCCGGGGAGGTCGGCCAGTTGCACCCGCATTGCCCACCAGGAATACTCGGGATGCGGAACAATGTGAAGATAGCGGCTGGTGATGTCGGTCCAGAGCGCGTTTGGATCGGTCGTCGGATCGCGGAACATCCGCACTTCGAACAGGGACCAGGCGACGTCGAGCATGACGACGGAATACAAGGCCCGCAGCGAGACTTGCTCTGGGGCTTCATGGCCGAGGTAGCGACGCTGCCACGCGGGTTCGTAGGTGCTCCACGCGGGAACATCGGCAAACGCCTCGGCGAACAGATCGCTCGGCCAGTCCACGAAAGCGGGACGATTGCGGATCGCGGTGATGTTCACAACGTGGCCGTTCTCGTGCACCAGCTCGTTCAACACGAACAGGCCGCCGCGCTCATAAGGCGCCGACACGCGAGCAACCGTGGGCCTCCAATGCCCATCGATGAGTCGTCCATGGGTGACGAATTCAGTGTAAGCGAGCGCGGCCTTTTGCGGACGGGAACCCAGGTCGTAAAGCGTTCCCATTTGCGCAAGATCAGCGCCGAGGTCGCGGTAATAACGCTGATTGATCGGTTGCAGGGATTCGCGCGGGACGTAAGTGCCGAGCAGGCGATCCGCTTCGCCGGCCTGGAAGCGGAAGTCCCAGGGCTCGACCATGGCGTCACCGCTCGTCTCGCGCCAAGCCTCGAGAATCTGCACCAGCCAGCGCTCAACCTGCGCCGTATCGATCCCGGTGTCCCGGGCGACATTGTCGATTTCAGAGCCGTTCCCGGCTGCCTCGGCGACAGCCCCAGCGATCATGCGGCGATACGGGCTGTCGCGCTCGTCCTTGCCGTTGATGGCCTGCCACAGTGGAACGAAGGCCAAGAACACCGCCTTGCGCCGCGCGGGGTCAGAGGTCTCATGTAGCAAGTCGAGGGCCGAGACGCGGTTGATCGTGCCACCCTCAAAGTTCAGGCTGTTGCCGATCTCGACGAAACAGGCGACCAAGGCAGACTTGAGTTCGCGATAGGCGAGGTCCTCGCGCGACGCATCTTTGCATTTGGCCGCCGGGCTGAACAGCGCTCCGCCGCCGCTAAAAGCCCGCATCTGCCTTCCCATCGCGGCGATGGCCTTCGTGTCCCCGGCGGTGAGACCGGAGGTCTGTAGCCCATCCAGTGCCCTCGTGAGTTGCGCGCGCTTGGTGTTGTATAGCCGTTCCCAGCCCGCGTGATCGTTGCCCTGATAGCGATTCATCAGTCCGGAGTCGATGGTGGCCAAGATGGTGTTGGCGTCGCTGACATCTGCGTAGAGATACTCGACGGCCGAGACGGCCTTAGAGTCAGCCATTAGGCCGGCGCTTGCCGCAATGGATGTCAACGGGAGGAGGAGAGAGCAGGCCAGGCAAATGGAGAGTGTTTTCTTCACGGGATTAACTCTTGCGCGTTACTCGCGCGCTTGTGCTGTCGCCAGTTGTTGAACAGTAACAAAAAAAGTCCCTGATCCGCAGCATTGGTTCCAGTCAGGCCATATGGTCGCCCCAAAACGGGGACAGTCACCGCCGCTCGGTGCTACCGTCTTGTCAGGGCTGGCTGTTTCTGTGGCTGCCCCGGACACGGTTGGCGAGTTGAGCCTTCGCCGTATCGGTATGCCGATTGGCAATTGGATCCCTGTCACGACCGTTTTTGGAATCCCGGATCTACACTGGGAAAAGACTCGTCGTCAGCTAGCCTGCTCTGGCGCGTGGGTAGTAATATGAATTGATGTCCACGCCATTCTCGCGCCGTGCTTTCCTGTCGTTGACGACGCTCGCCGCAGCGTCCTCGCTGCTGACGCGGGCGGCACATGCGGCGCCTGCATCCGGTGCAACTGATGTTCGAGGGCGCCTCGCGGTGTATCCGTTCGATCTGCAGGCGGTACGATTGCGTCCGGGCCCCGTGCTCGATGCGCTCGAGACCAACCGACGCTTTCTTCTGGCGCTCGACCCCGACCGCTTGCTGCATATGTTCCGCGTGACGGCGGGCTTGCCCAGCGCGGCCGCACCGCTCGGAGGTTGGGAGGCACCAGACAACGAATTGCGAGGTCACTTCACCGGACACTACATGTCGGCCTGCGCGCTGTTAGGGGCCCAGACCGGCGACCCAACGATACGTGAACGCGGCGTGCGGGTAGCCAGTGCGTTGGCGCAATGCCAGGCGGCAATCGGCAGCGGCTACGTAAGCGCCTTCCCCGAGGAGCTGTTCGACCGGCTGCGGGCCGGACTGCCGGCCTGGGCACCTTTCTACACGCTGCATAAAATCATGGCGGGACTGCTGGATACCGCTACCCTGAGCGCCGATCGGGCGGCGCTCGATACACTGCTCGGAATGGCCGACATGGGTGGAGCGCTGGACGCACCCGTTGGACGCTGCGCAGATGGCCAAAGTTCTAGAGCGTGAGTACGGTGGCATGAACGAGCTGCTCTACAACCTGTCAGTAATTAGCGGCGAGTCGCGCTGGCAGGCGCTGGCGGAGCGCTTCGACCGTGAGCGAATCTTTGCGCCGCTCGCCGCGCAACGCGACGAGCTCAAGGGGCTGCACGTCAACACCACCATTCCGCAAATCATCGGCGCGGCGCGCGGCTTCGAGGTCACCGGAAGTGCCCGCCAGCGCCGTGTTGCCGAGTTCTTCTGGCACACGGTCGCCGAGCGGCGCTGCTACTGCACCGGCGGAACGAGCAACGGCGAGTCGTGGAACGCGCCACCCGGGGCGTTGGCGCATGAGCTTTCGGGCTACACCGAGGAGTCCTGCGTCACTTACAACATGCAGAAGCTGACGCGCCACGTGTACTGCTGGACCGCCGACGCACGGCTTGCCGACTACTACGAGCGCACGTTCTACAATGGGATTCTCGGCGTGCAGCACCCCGCCGACGGCAACAAGCTCTACTACCTGCCGCTCGCGAGCGGCTACTGGAAGCTGTTCGGCACGCCGCTGCAGGACTTCTGGTGCTGCACGGGCAGCATGTCCGAGTCCTTCGCCAAGCTCGGCGACAGCATCTATTTCCATGACGAATCCGGCATTTACGTCAATCTGTTCGTGCCTTCGGAGCTCGACTGGGCGGAGCGTGGCGTACGTCTCGTGCTCGACACACGCTTCCCCGAAGAGGACACGGTGCGCCTCACCGTGCATGGCGCTCGGCTGGCGCGCTTCGCAGTGCACGTTCGCGTGCCGTACTGGACGGCGGGCGCCTCCATCTCACTCAACGGCAAGCTGCTTCCCGGCTCCGTGCAATCCGGCCGTTACGTCACGCTCGAACGCCGCTGGTCCGAGGGGGATGTGCTCAGCATGCAGCTGCCGATGCGCCTACACGCGGCTCCGATGCCGGACGATGCGTCGGTTGTGGCGGTGATGTATGGGCCGCTGGTACTGGCGGCGCGACTCGGGACCGCCGGGCTCACCGCGGAGAATCTGCGTGCCGTACCCACCCGACCGCGCAAGGTTCCGGAGTACGCGGCGGAGCCCCTTGGTGTCGCACCGATCATTACCCGCTCGCGCGAACCCTCGAGTTGGCTGCGGCCCGTGGCCGGGCGAGCGTTGGAGTTCAGCACCATCGGTCAGGAAAGCGACCTCACGCTCGTGCCCCTGAACCGCATCTTTGACGAACGCTATGCCGTGTACTTCAACATGGTTACACGTAGTCTGGGGCGGATCGCCGGCGAGCGCCGGGAACGTTCACACGCTCTGAAGAGCACGAACTCGTGATGGTCTGAGCCCGATGCCGCGACGAGAACGTCCTCAAACTATGAACCATCCAGTACTTGACTACTTGCCTGCCCGCCGAAGGTTTCTCAAGGTTGCGCTGGCGGCGGGCGCATTGACCCTCGGTCGGGGCGCCCTTGCTGGGACGAGGTCCGTGCAAGCCAAGTACTGGGATAATCATTCGGGCTTCGCATATGCGGGACCGAATGACGTCGATCTACTCGATCGATGGCGATCGGCCGGAGTGAACTACCTATCCATCAATGTTGGCTACGACCCCGTTCCGTGGAGCACCACCGTCCGTGCTATAGCCGATTACACGAAGGGAATCGAAGCTCGTTCGGACATGGTCCTTTGTTCAACTCTTTCGAAGGTTCTGGCGGCGTGGGATGCCGGCAAAATGGCGTTGACGTTCGACATCGAGGGAATGGGCTCGCTGAACGGCGATTTGTCGATGGTCGAATTGTATTACCGGGTCGGCGTGCGGCAAATGCTGATCGCCTACAACCTGAACAACGACGCGGGCGGCGGTTGTCACGATCAGGACAAGGGACTCACGGATTTCGGGCGGGCTGTGGTGCGCGAAATGAACCGTGTCGGCATGGTTGTGGATTGCGCCCATAGCGGGATCAAGTCTGGCCTGGAGGCGATGAAACTGTCGACCAAACCCTGCATATTCAGTCACGCCAATGCGCGCGCCCTGCATGACCACGAACGGAACATTACGGACGAGCAGATCAAGGCCGTGGCAGCGACCGGCGGGGTAGTGGGCGTAAATGGATTCAGCCTATTTCTTGGGGATGGTGCCCCCACGGTCGAGTCATTGATCGCACATATCGACCACATGGTAAAGATAGTTGGTACGGATCATGTAGGAATAGGGCTCGACTACGATCCGACTACCGGCGGCCCGGTGTTGGACGAGGCAACGAGCGCGAAGTACTGGCCTGCCCGCCAATACCCAGCCTCGACCAAGGATGAATTCCTGCCTCCGAGCATATTTCCGCAGGTGGCTGAGCGGTTGCGCTCGCTGAAATACACGGAATCGGGCATTCGAGCCATTATGAGCGAAAATTTCATGCGCGTGGCTTCGCAGGTCTGGGCTAAGTGATTCGCCTGCGACGCCTAAAATTGAACGAGTGGCCGCTCACCGATTCGGAAGTAGGCAGCTCAGCGGCAATCTCGGTCGTTAAAAGAGGCTAGGCTGCGGAACCAGGACGCAATTTAGCTGCGCCAACTCGGCGCAACTGGCGTCGGCATGCTTTCCATGAGAGTCAGCTTCTTCGGGCTTCTTGGGTTGGGGCAGATTGGGTTCGGGCGCCCCCGCATGTCTTCAGTCAGAACGGCCCGTCGTCGAGATTGTCTCCGAAGAAAAGCGCGAGTGCACCGAAAAATCCATTGTTGACGTGGAGTACAGCCATGCAGAATCCGGACCTATCTGGGCCTTGGGGCTTATTGTGGCGCGCTATGCTGTGAGCTTATCGCGGCGACTCGTGGCGGTGGGCGGCCTGATTGGAGCGCTGGCAAGCGGCGCGGTCTCGTTCGCTGCCAACCCAAGCGTAACGATCACACTCACAGAGCATGGCATTCCACACGTGGTCGCGCAGGACTGGCGCGGCTTGGGCTATGGCGAAGGCTATGCGCTGGCGCGCAACGACCTGTGCGCGATGGCGGACAGTTTCGCTACCTACTCCGGCAGGCGCGCGCTGCAATACGGCGTGGGGGCGATGTTCAAGGCCTTCACCGGAGACGATCCGGTCCCGAACGCGCAGGAGGATCTGGTTCAGCGTTTCCTCATTGGCGGCTGGGTGGTCAAGGCGGCGCGGGCCGATATGTCGTCGCGGGCAGGCGCGCTCGTTGACGGTTTCGCGGCCGGCTACGATGCGTATGTCGCTTCCCTGTCGCAGGAGAAACGGCCCGAAGCTTGCCGGGCGAAGGGTGTGATCCGGCCCATCACGGGGGACGATGTAATCCGGCGCATTTACGCCTGGGCCATATGGGAGGGAGCGGAGCGATACCGAATTCCCCTATTGGCGGCCGCGCCGCCGGGGCCGAATAGCCATGCCAAGGTGTCCGCACCCGCTGAGGCGCCTGTGACACCTGGCTTGGGGAGCAACGCACTCGCAATTGGACGGGAGCTCACGGCCAACGGATCGGGCCTGCTGCTCGCCAATCCGCACATCTTCTGGGACGGGCCTGAGCACCTCGTAGAAATTCACCTCACCATTCCCGGCCGGTTTGACGCCATGGGCGCGGCCATTAACGGCGTTCCGTCGATCGTCATCGGCTTCAACCAGTCACTAGCGTGGACGCGGACACTTTCCAGCGATGCACATTCCGCCTTGTACCGGTTGAAGCTCGATCCGGCCGACCCGACGCGTTACATCGTCGATGGACGCTCAATCCCCATGAAGCGCCGCCACGTCACGGTTCCAACGCGCGACGCTCAAGGCCACCTTGGTCGGGTTGAACACGTCTTCTGGACGACTGAATTCGGACCAGTCATCGTCAATACGCGACTGCCCTGGGCGCGCAGCGAGGCCTTTGCGCTGGCCGATCCCAACGAGGGCAACGTCCGGATGCTGGACGAAGACTTGCGTCTGGCCGAAGCGCGCGGGGTCAGGGCGGTGTTGGACGATCTAAGTCGCTCAGTCGGATCGGGCTTCTTCAATACCATCGCGGTCGATGCGCAGGGCGAGACGCTCTTCGCCGACATGGCACCGACACTCGCATTGGACAAGGCGAAGTACGAGGCTTGCCGGTTAGGGACTGAGCGACTTCCAGGGCAGCCAGCAACCCTTGATGGAAGCCGAGCCGAATGCCTCCCGAGCCGCTATCCGAACGCCCCGCAACCCGGCCTGCTGCCGGGTTCGTTGAAGCCCAGTCTGATCCGCAGCGACTATGTGACGAACTCCAACGATAGCTATTGGCTGGTCAACGCAGAGCAGCCGCTCGAAGGTTTCTCGCCGATTATCGGGCCGGAGCGCAGACCGCAGCGGGAGCGGCAAAGAACCGGGCATTTGATCATCCAAGAGCGGATCAGCGGCGTCGATGGGTTTCCGGGGAACCGGTTCGATCGGGCGATGCTCGAGACGCTGTTATTCCGGAACCGCAATCTGACCGCGGATCTCTTGGCGGACGACCTCGTCGCGGCCTGCCGTCGAACCCCTGTGATCGAGCTGAAGGACGGAACGCGCTTTGATCTGACTCGCCCCTGCGAGATACTGAGCCGCTGGGACCGACGCCAGGATCTAACGAGCGTGGGCGCGCCGCTGTTCCGCGAATTCGCTTACCAAACCCTCGCGGATGGAATTTATCCTGATCACATCTGGAAAACGCCATTCGACGTTAAGGATCCAATAGGCACGCCACGCGGGCTTACGGACGATCCGGCGACGGTGAAGGCGGTCCTTGGTGCGTTGGCGGAAGCGTCGGTGCTACTCGGCAGGGCGGCTATCCCGATCGACGCCCCCCTCGGGCAGGTGCAATTCGTCGAGCGGAACGGACGCCGCATTCCGCTACACGGCGGCCCGGGGATGACCAGTTACAACGCCATGGAAGTCGAACTCATTCCCAAGGTCGGCTACACCAACCCCACATTTGCGACGAGTTACGTGCAGGTGGTGGGTTTCGGACCAAAGGGGCCCGAGGCGGACGCGATTCTTGCCAATTCCCAATCGTCTGACCCGGTCTCTCAGTTCTACGCGGATCAGACTGAAATGTATTCGCAAAAGCTTTGGCTAACCCTGCCGTTCACGGCCGACTCGGTCGCCACCCATGCGATTGCGCCGCCGCTCGTGTTGCACCCGCGCCCATAAGCGGAATGCGCTCACCCGGATCAGGGGTACCGGATGCGTTTGGTCTGTGCGGATAATCGTGAGCGTTCAAGGGAGCGCCACTGCGCAGATAGATGGAGGGCAGCTCCCTGGCTCGCAGTACCGACCATTCGCCAGTGTCCCTCTGCCCAAGGCTCGGACGAGCCGCGAGAACAGTTCGAGTCGTGTAGGTTGCCTAAAGGTTCTGCTGCGCCAGCCCTGTCGCCGATCATAATAATCAGGATCGGCGACTACGAGATCTCTAGGGCAATGGCACCGTGCTATTGACGCGCACAGAACCGGTAATTGTCGGTTGCACTCCGCTCGGGCAGCTTATAGCGAAGTCGCCCGAGAACTTTGAGGCTGTGCCATCGACAGCCGCTTGCGATTCGTAGATTGTGAACTGCCAGGCCGTCGCGCCCGAGCACTGGCTGTAGGACCAGAGGGAGAACGGCAATCCGCCGGTCGTATTGGTGCTGGTATAAACGCCAGGGGCAATGGCCGAGTTCCCTGGCTGGAATTGCAGCTCTTCGAAAGAGTTCGAGGCGCCGTTGTAGATGTATCGGAAGATATGCAGGCTGTTGTCCAGTGTGGTCAAAACTGTACCGTTGACCGCGCTTTTGAACGTCGCAACTTCGGCGGTCTCGCCGCGATCGGGCAATTGTTGGGCGTGGTAGTAAAGGAACGGCTGAGTAAGGTCTGCCAATGCGAACACGGAAACGGGAAGCGAATCGGTTTCGCCGTTCGCATCGGTGACCGTCACGGTGAAAATGAATTCATCTCCTGACTGTGATGTCGGCGGCACTACGAAGCTGGCCGTCGCGCCATTCGCGCCAGTGATCGCCACCGTGGGACCGCCAGCCTGCTTCCAGGACCAGGCGGTAATCGTGCTGTTCGTCGATACTGATCCGGTCGAGAGCAGGGTCACGATTTGTCCTGGTGCCGCTACGCCCGGACTTGGGGAGGCACTCGCCTGAAGATTGTTCAGGGTCATTAGTTGCTGCGAGAGCGATACGCCCGGTAGTGCGGGCGCCCAGGGGCTCGTTAGTGAGCTCAGCGTCTCGAGAGCGTAGGGCTCGCCATGTTGCAGTTGGCTCTGTGCGGTGACCGTGATGACTGGCCCAGCGATAGCCAGCACCGCCGGGACTGACACCTGGTCGGGTATTCCGTAGGTCGCGGCCGTGAACTGCAACGCTGCAGCTGCCGCATTAACCGGCCCATTGAAAAACAGCTTGATAGGGGTCGAGACGTTGATCCCCGTGCTCAGGATCTGGTTTATGGGATCCACCTGCCGCGGCTCAGTGAACATGAGTATCGGTTGCCACAGCTTAAGCGTATTGGTCGAATAGGCCGGGCGCGAGTTGATCGACACAACGCTGGCACCGCGTGGCTCCCACCAGGCGAACCCGTTGATCCCCTGTTCCCAGAAGAGCGAGCCGCCAAGATCGACAAAGCTACCGGTGCCATCCTGATCCAGGGAGGCAAGCACCGCGGCATTGTCGTCTGCATTCTGTGCGGTGTATTGGAGCACGCTTGCTCCGCCACGGAAGACCTCCATGCCGGAGCCTGGATAAGTTCCGATGCGCCCGGTCAGATTCTGTGGGGTAGTAACCGAAAACGCCCCGTTCAGGCGCTGGCTCTGGAAGTCGGCGGCAATGGCCACTGAGTATTGCGGTAGCGTGTAATCGATAGTCTTCGCCAGCGTGGCGTTTGACACGAGCACCGTGTCGGTCGGGAAGAAACCCCCGTTCTGCTGGTAGTCAAAGTGCATTGCAGAGGTGCCCACGACAGCGCGCACATCCTGCAGGACTTCTGCCGCGATATAGGAAAAACTCAATGTTCCTGACAGCTGCAAACCGGTCAGTTGCATAGCGTCCACCTGCGCGGACGCGGCGAACGCCATCGACCCCTTTGGCGCCGCAGGCGGTGAAGATAGGGTGACAGTGATTGTGCCGGTGACCAGGTCAGCCATCGATTGGGAGAAGCAATCGGTCGAGGTGACCGTGACCACATCGCCGGCACTGATGGATCCGCTGGCATCGTTGTCGCTATACATATAAGCGGCGGAGCCACCGGAATAGTCATGATAGGGATCCGAGCATGCCTCGGTCGTGGTCGCCGCAAGGTGATCCGACAGATAGGCTAGTCTTTCGCCGAGGAAAGAGCCGAGCTGCAGCAGTCGCTCGCCAACCGCGTTGCCAAGTATGGTGACCGAAGCGGCAGAATCGAGCGTAATCCCCGGAGTGCTGCATGTCGTGGAGACGTTCGTGATATTGGCAGCGCCAACGGTGCCCGAGCCATTGCTCACCACGCATGTCTGCGCGGGATTTGTCGGTTGCGCGACAACGGTTACAGTGTAGCCGGCCCCTGACGCGAGCTGCGTTGGAAAGGTGAAGGCGCCGTTGGCGCTGATGCTGAGCGGATCCCCGAATCCCGCGCTAAGTTGCAGGCCGGAGCCCATCAAGCCTGAGACCATGCCACCGACGCTGTATTGCGATGGCTGCCCGCTGCCGCCGCTGTCGCCGCTGCCGCCGCTGCTCGACCCGCCTCCACATGCCTGCAGTATGGCCACGCAGAACGTGGCAAATGCGCAGTAACCTAGGGTGCGCGTTAACATAGAGTAACTCAGGATGTCTCCCGTGACCCGACATGCACAATGGGAGGCCGGTGCGGTTCCCGCCGTACGTAGCCGAGATTAAACGGGCCGCTTGGTTTGGAATCTGGAATTACTGATCCGTCCACGCCCACCCCGTTATGAGCCAACCGGATTGCTTTTTGTGCAGAGTTATTGTGAGCATGCCTCGGTCCACAATCCGCCCGCCGTTCCGGTCGAAGGCCGGTTTTTTCCGGAAAGACCACGTAGGCAAATTTCGTGTTCAATTCGGTATGTAAGGCTGCCTCTATCTTGATGCGCGAATTGGTGATCCCTTCCGCCTTGGACATCGAAGCGAAATCCTCAAACCATCGTGTGCACGCTTTCGCTCCATGCCATTCATGAGGTGGGAAATCGTCGACTTTTGCCGCCTGGTCGGCACAGGTCGCCATAACCGAGGTTGCATCAGCATTATTGAACCCATCCACCCATCTGTGGGCAGCCGACAGCACATCAGTTGGGTCCGCTGCGCCAGCTGGCAAAGCAATCAAAAAGGCATAGGCGAATGCAAGGACGTGCTTGTGCATATCAATTGGGCCTGAGTCCGGCGCAAAGTGCACGCAAAGCGCTTATCACTGCAACAAAGGCAGCTGCTCGGGTACGACGGCATTCATCGTGTCCAAGACGAACTCCGGGCCTCCGCCCTCTTCGAGTCCCGCCCCTGAGGGCCCGTAGGTGATGAACCCATTGGAGCCAAACATACTGCCCTGCGTGATGGTGACGTAACCGTAACTGTTCGCCGTTATGGCCGTTACGTTAAGCGGCGGGGAGAAGGTACCCAATATCGTCACAACCCAGCCGCTCTTTTTTACCTGCACGGCCTGCGGGCTCAAATCGGTGCCGACGTACAGGTACCCGGCATTAGCTGCCATGGAAGCGTGTGCTGTCGCGCCGCCCGCGAGCGGCAAGCTGATTTTTTTTATCTGCGATATGGTCGTCGCGGCCGTTGAAGTTCCAACGGTGATTATTTCCTTATACACGTATAGGGTTACGCCCGTCGCGGCGCCGCCGCTCTTCGTATCAAGCACAAATATCTGGCGAGTGACAATGTTAGCCTTTGTCACGGGCGCGCTTTCCAGCATCGCACCCACCGTTCCAAACGGCCCAAGTGCCCCGGTGGCGAAGCAGCCGCTGGAAGCTGTTACGCTCCCACACAAGCTCCACCACACTGTATCCAGACTCCCAGGGCCGCTCCCAGCCAGCCTGTAGGTGGTAAGCAGCGTCGAGTCGAGATGCGTCGCGCCGAAGCTCGGTGCCGCTGTCGCGGCCATTAAGAGCGCCAAAATGGATCCCGAAAATTGTGCACGTTGCAAGGCCATGACGCCTATCCCCCGAGTTAGAAGAGTTTTCGTTGGCCCATTGTGGCGAGTATTTGCGGAGGGATCCAGCGCAGGCGTCATCTGTCATAATTTGATCGAATTATCCCACCGGTTGTTCAGTGCCGTTTTATTCGGGGACATGTGCGCATGTGATTGGTCGAGGTTCGAATGTAAGCGAAAGTCTAAGATCGCCTCCGTACGCAGAGTCACCCGAGAGCCATGGCTCATTCGATTGGCCCCTGGGATTGCAATCGGCCCAAACGGGCCTCTAGCAAGATTTACCGGCTTTTCCCATAGCGGTCGTTGCGTAGCGTTGTCCTGAGGGTTGCCAGGGTCGACGGTCTTGACCATCAGCAATTTGACGTAACACCGCGCCGACGCTACGCCGCACCAGCCCATCGCAGGATGCTTGAGCCGTCATTCACGGCCGGCGAGGCTCTCCTGGTGGCTCGGTCCTGAGCCCCGAATCTGAACGATGAGCCGCGCCGTGACTGGCGTGCGACCGCCGTATGCACGGGCCCAAATATCGGGGAGGATGTCCATGGTCAGCGATGTTCCAAGTCCAAGTTGCAAATGCCGACTCGGCGAGGTCCAGTGCGTGTAGCCCAAAGTCAGCGCCGACACCCAGTGCTTGACGTCACCGGCACGCGCGGGCGATGTCGGCAATTCCAGCTCGGAGGCCAGGCGCTGCAGCACTTCGATCCGTCCCCAGAGATCGAACGAATCCCGTTGCAGTACCGCCTCATCAAGAAATGAAGTCAGCGACGAATCTGTGGGGTGGCGAGTGATCGAGCCTACAATCAGGGAGTGGTCGAGCAGACCAAGATTGCCGGGCGCGAAGTGATCGTATAGTGCGGCGGCCAGGCGCGTGGCGGAATTCGTCCCGGGGTACTGTGGATCCGTCTGTTCGACGTTCGCAACGGAGCCCATTACCCGGTGGCCTGCGCCGATCGCATAGGTCACGCGTAGCGCCTCAGAATTGATAGGGCCCAACGACAGGTCTACGACGGTAGGGTCGGGTTCCGTGCCGTTGAAGGCAGAAGCCTCGAAGATGAATGGTCCGAGATCGAGTTGCGCACCGAGCACGGTGCTACTGATGTGCCCTACATCCTGCCCCACATGGTGGCCTAGGGGAGCGTCCGGATTATCCCTCGCGGAGTCGCGATGCATGTATGCGATCGGCCCGTCCGTACTCTCGCCGCGAGGCGCGAAGAACAGCCTGAGGGTCCGGGAAGACTCCAAGCTCACGGTATCGCTCAGCGTGAGCCCCATGATCGGTGAGGTATGCGGGTGCTGCGCGTCAACGAATGGTTGGCCGCCGCTGTGCTCTTCCCCGATTTGCAGCAGCTGTGGATACCCCCGCTGGGGGTAGGTCCAAAGTTCGGTGGTCCCCATCAGGTTGAGGTTGAGGAACTGTCGCGGCGTGATTGCCCGTCCGACATCGAGCATAAACATGTTCGGTGCCGCGAATTGATCGACACCACGCGGACCTTGAAGCACGCTGAAAACGCCAAAGACATTGAATTGAGCGGAGAAGAGGAAGGTATCCTGGCCGGCGGACTCCGCCGACGGCATGCACATATTCATGGAATTGTCCCAGACCTCAGTGGCCGCACACGCGTGATGCGGTTCGGCAACCGCCTCGGCACTGGCCTTTGCTGGCGCGACGGCCTGAAGAATGCATGCCAAGGACGTCACCAATAGCAACGCCGCGCTTGCATTCTGCGATTTCCATCGTGTCATGAACCGATCTCCCGCCCTCCACACATGCCCGAGGCATGAATCTCTAGGACAGGGTCGCTCGAAACGAAGCGACCCAACGAGCAAGTCATGCGGCTAGGCGATGGGCGGTGGGAGACCCGGACGTGATTGATGGCTGGGAGGAGAGGGCGCTATGACCGGACCGCGCGTCGTCCGCACCGCGTCAATCGAGACGGTCGGAGGTGCCGAAACGATTGCTACCATGGCAGCGCAGTGCGCCAGGCATGATTCGGGGGTCGAATGGTTTGAGTAATGGGGGCAACAACCCTCGCGATGCGAATCCGACATCACCACCTGCACGGAATGCGACAAGCTCGCGGTGCGCGACGCGCCTTCATCCGGCCCAAGGGTTTTGGCATAGGTGATCGTTGGGGTTTGCAACCCCATTATCAGCAGGAGAGTCAAAACTTGCCACCGTCGGTACACGAAACGAGTGTAGCCGATCGCCAAAGATCAAACTGCCGAAGTTAGGAAGCGTCGGCCTTTGCGGCACCGCGCTTATCCGAACTCTTGCCGCGGCGCTCAAGCTCCGCCCAATCCGCCCGGTTTAATTTGAGACCGGCGCGCGACGGTCTTTGTAATCATTCGTCGCGGCCGGGCTCAAAAATGATCCTCAGTCTTCTGTCTTGATCTTCAGCTGGTTCTTTACCGCGCGCACGCCGTCCGTGGCGCGCGCGATCGAAACGGCTCGGTCGACCGCCTCCTGGCTGGGAACCTTGCCTTCCAGAGCCACGGTGCCCTGATGGTCGACATCGACGTCGACGTGCGACAAGGCGAAGTCGGACGCGAACTGCGCCTTGATCGATGATTTGATCGAGGAGTCACTGATCACAACCGGTGGCTGAGTGCTGACCGTGTCGGGGTCGGGACTGGCGAGAACGGCCAAGGGCGCCACTGTGGCGAACGAGCACGCCATCGCGGCAATGAGCAAAGGTGTCTTCTTCATGTGAGTCTCCTTACATTGGGCCGGCATTGAGTCCTCCGACTGTCTAATTCCGGCCCACCTAAAAAAATGCCTTTCTTAGGTATAGGTTATGCAACTCATTGCGGGCTTGATGTCCGCCTCCGTCTGACTTTCCGTGTGTCTAAAGGTCATTTAATAGACAAATCCACGCTAATCAGATCGATCCGACCTTGCCTGCCAGAGCCTTCTGACGCGGTTTGTCGGCGCTTCTCTCATCGCCTCGATGAGCCGAAGGCTAAGCCAACCGATTTATTTCAGCGAAGCCGCCGTGCGGCCACGCTGGCCGGAGAGAGCGCAGGTGGGCTACCAGGCCGGATTCGGCTATTGACGAGCGGATCGCCCTCCGGCGCACAAGCGCGCCAGCATCGCTTCGACTTCAGTGCGAAAGCGATTGTGACCTGCGCTTTCGAGCGACAGCCATTCGTGTGGGACCTGAAGCTCTTCCGCTGCATCGCGGGTCGCGATGCGCACGCGATGCGTCGAGGTCGTCATTCCCGACTCGCCACCATCCCACTGCAGTGGCAGAAGCTCGACCCCGGCGGCCGTCGCATGATCGAGGATGTAATGTGAGGCGTGGTCGATGAGGATCTGATATTCGGCTTTCTCGTGGGTAGGCATGTGGTGACCTTCGGCTAACTGCCTTAGAACCGCTTCAGCGGATATAGCCCAAGCTTTCGAGTTTGACAAGGATCCTGTGGGCGGCGAGGTCTGGGGACAAGTCGCGCGTGTCAATGCGCATCTCGGGATTTTGCGGCTCCTCGTATGGATCGCTTATGCCGGTGAATTCCTTGAGGATCCCGGCTCGTGCCTTGGCATACAGTCCCTTGCGATCGCGCTGTTCGCAGGTGTCGAGCGGCGTTGCAACGTGGATTTCAACGAAGCCGCCGCTGGCCTCGACCATCTCTCGAACTCGCCGCCGGGTTGCGGCGTAGGGTGCAATTGGTGCGCAGATCGCGACCCCGCCGTACTTGGTGATTTCCGAGGCGACGTAGCCGATCCTCAGGATGTTGAGGTCACGATGCTCGCGCGAGAAGCCGAGTTCACTCGAAAGGTGCTTGCGCACGAGGTCACCATCGAGCATTGTCACGCGGCGTGTTCCGACCTCTAGCAGCTTCACGAGCAAGGCGTTCGCTATGGTCGATTTACCCGAACCCGAAAGCCCGGTGAAGAAAATAGTAAGGCCTTGCCGGTGCTTGGGAGGATGGGTGTTGCGCAGCTCGGCGATGATTTCCGGATAGGAGAACCAATCCGGGATCTCGATCCCCTCGCGCAGACGCCGCCGGAACTCGGTGCCAGACAGGCGTAGAACCTTCATGTCTGGTGTAACCTCGTCCTCCGGGACGAACTGCGCCTTTTGTTCGACGTAGACCATCTCCTGAAACGGCACGACGGTCACCTCGATTTCACTCTCGTACTCCTTGAGCAGACGCTGGGCGGCATAGGGCTCGTAGAACGGCTCCGAGTTGCCGCGAACCCCTGGTCCGGCATGATCGCGACCAACAATCAAATGCGTGCAGCCGTAATTTTTGCGGATGATGGCGTGCCAAAGAGCCTCCCTGGGGCCGGCCATCCGCATTGCGAGGTTTAGCAAGCTGAGTGCGGTCGTTTGCTCCGGATAGTGCTTCATCATGTGTTCGTAGCAGCGCACGCGCGTGTAATGATCGATATCGCCGGGCCGCGTCATGCCAACGACCGGATGCAACAGGAGATTGGCCTCGGTTTCGCGCGCGGCGCGGAAGGTGAGCTCCTGGTGCGCGCGATGCATGGGGTTTCGCGTCTGAAACGCCACCACCTTGCGCCAGCCCTGCTTGCGGAATCGACCGCGAAGCTCCGATGGCGAATCGCGGAGTATATTGAAGTCGTAGTGCGTCGGCGGCTCAACGCCGCGCAACGGGCCGCCGATATAAGTGTTGCCGGTGTTGTGCATGAGATAATGAACACCAGGGTGCGCCTCGTCCTCGGTGCCATAGACGCTGCGGGCTTCGAGCGTCTTGTCGGGCTGCCAGCGATCGCTGATCTGCATTGTCGCGATCAGTACGCCTTCCGGATCGCGCAGTGCAACGCGGTTGCCGTCCTGGAGTTTCGCGGCGAATTCCTCTGACACGTCGAGGTTGATCGGAATCGGCCAGACCAGCTTATTCGCCAGTCGCATGGAGGAAAGTACCGATTCGTAGTCGGCACGACCCAGGAAGCCATCGAGTGGCGAAAAAGCGCCGTTGAGCAGTAACTCGAGATCGCACAGTTGTCGGTCGGTGAGATTCCAGGAAGGATAGTCACGCGCTGCAAGCTTCTCCTGTTCTGCGGCCGACTCGGTGAGATACAACTCTTGAAGCTTGCCGCCGTGCGGCTCCTTAAATGCACCCATCGCACCCCCCGCTTATTTATTTTGCCCTCAGGGGGTGAAATCTGCGCCTGATCGGGCCCGACTGCAATCCCCGGGATCCCGTAGTGCCGGGCATTTAACCGTAATCCGAGGGCGCCGCCGCCTCAGCTCGAATCTTGCCTCCTACGGCGCTGCCTGGGCCTCTCAGGGCGTTGTCTTTGGTAAGTGGTCCTCCAGGACTTGTCATGGGCGACGTGTACCGTACCGGCAGAAACCGTTACCATCGGCACCTACGGCCGGCCCGATTTGGGCCATTCATTACCGTGATCTTTAAGTAGCCGCAAACCGTCACTCCTTGCGTCTGCCGAGTCGGTTGATGGATCATTCACCGGCTGTCGGTTGGGGGTACGAAACGTGGGGATCGATCGCAGATCAGTGTTAATCGGAGCGGCCACGTTCGCCGCCCTCAGAACTGCGGAGGGTGCTCCGCCGGACGCGAAGGAGGCCCCGGTGAGTGCGCCGACTGAACGAGTTCTGGGAATCGGCGGACTGTTCTTCCGGAGCCTCAATCCCAAGGATTTGACGCAGTGGTATCAACTCCATCTCGGCATTGACCAACCATCGTGGCATCAGGCCGCGGGCGCGACAGCATTCAATCCCTTTCCGATGGAGACCGACTATTTCGGATCTCGGCAGCAGACGTGGATGGTGAACTTCCGCGTGCGAAATTTGGACGCGATGGTTGCGCAGCTGCGGAAGTCCAACATTGAAGTGAAGGTGGATCCCGAAAACTATCCATACGGCCGCTTCGCCAGATTGCACGACCCGGAGGGCAATCCAATCGAGCTTTGGGAACCAGCAGGCACTTCGTAACCATTCGACGCGGGTCGGGTTGCGAGCATCGTGACGGAGGCGCGAGTTCGGCACCCGCTGGAGATGTTCGAGACGGTACTGGCGAAGGTGCGGCAGCTCCGTCAGGCTCGTTGTGCCGGGGTCCTTAAAACTTCGGATTGGTGACGCTTAGTCTAAGGAAGTGATCCCGCGCGTTTGAGCACTCCGGAATTGTGCGGTAAATCACGTGCTTTTCCGCGTTGCGCCTCGCCAGACCCCGTATCGGTAGTGTCGCAACTTGTCGACAGTGACTAAATTTCTTCTGTCCACCTAATATTGGGCCGAGAATGGATTGGGCCACGAGATGCGTGATTTGGGGCTCGGGTCGAAATCCAGTGCCGATGTAGAATAACGAGCGATGTCCATTAGGTATTTTTCAGCATTTTTTTGCGGCGACGGTTCGCTTAGGGAAGGTTTATGAAATTGGCCGGATGGATGTTTCTCGTCCTTAGCTCCCTGCTGGCACCCTACGCCATGGCGCAAAACCCACCGCCCGAGAGCGGCCTGCTGATCACGCGCATCAATAGTGAACAATGGCAGATTCGCCTGGTGGCGGGCAGCACAAGCCAGCAATTTAGCGGCATCGTCGAATCCGACATGCCAATCACGGCTGTGCTGAGCAACAGGTTGGAAGGCGCTGATAGTGCGAAGTTGTTAACGCGAACCTCGCTTGGCGCAATATTCGCAGTGCGGCCAGGTGGCGTGGATGGCGCGAAGTTCTCTGCCAGCGCCGACGCAAAACTTTGCCTCCGCGACACCGGCAGCTCGAATGTGCACATTTACCTCGGCACCAGCCTCGTTGACGCTGTCCCGGTCGCAGCACCGGTGGCACTCAGCTAGCGCAGACGCTTGCGGGGACGCGATCACGCCGATGGCGGGCGCGTCGGCCAGAAAATATCACCCAGGCCATTACACGATAATAGTCAACGGTGTCGGCGCGCAGTCGTTTATGACGGGCGCTATGCAGCCCGGAATGGTTGGAATCGTCAGGCGCTACTCCTGGCGCTCAATTGAACCTAGCCAAGGTGTGTACAACTTCTCGGTGATCAAATCCGACCTGGCATGGGCGACGGCAAATGGCGCCCATTTCGTCGTGGTTATTACCTACAAGACCACTGATGGTCAGAAAGACGGCCCCGCCTATCTGGATTCGTACGAGCTTCGCAATAAGTCGGGGGGATACACTCTGGAACTCTGGTCCCCTGTTGTCATTGCACGCTACAACGCCTTGGTCAAGGCGCTCGGGGCGCAGGTCGATAGCATTGCCAGTTTCGAAGGCCTCGGGAATCAAGAGAGCTCTCTGAGCCTGGACTCTGCGACGCTCAACTCACATGGTTACACTCCCGAAAAATACCGGGATTCCCTCATCAACATGCTGAGCGCCTCGACCGTGAGCCTGCCCACTTCCAGGGTGTTCTGGTACATGAATTTCTTAACCGGCAACCAGTCCTACATCGGCACGATTGCAGCGGCCGTGGCGCCCTTGGGAGTCGTCATGGGCGGACCGGATGATTGGCCGGATAACCAATCTCTGGAAAGCAAGGCGTATCCCTACTACACCCAGTTTGCCGGGAAGATGCCCCTGTTCATTCAGGTTGAGGGAGTCAATTATGCGGAGCCGCACATGACCAGCGGCTATGCGACCAAGGACTGGACCATGCTCGAGCTCTACCAGTTTGCGCTGACCAAGCTGCACGTTAATTACATGTTCTGGATGCGAATTCCCCAACCCGCGAATTCCTCCGCCTATGACTGGTTCGACACGCTACCGGTAATCGCGGCCCATCCCACACTTAATTAGTAACCCGCGACTGGAATCTCCGCCTCAACACGTATTCTTCCAGGCGGCATTTCTTGCTATGAACTACGGCGATGTGCGTCGATCTTCATTCCAGACCGAAGGCCTACGTCCATAGAACTCTGCGATCAACAGCTGCTTTCAGTAGTTTTGGGACGAACGCCTTCGGCCTTCCATTCAGGGTAGCCAACAATGAGTCCACAACTCGCAATGAGAACTGGCAAGTACTCGTCGCACTTGTGGTGCCCTTAAAAATGGGGCACCCGTTGATGCGCGGCGTGGACCATGCCGTCGCCGTCCATCGGATAGGCATAGTAGATCGGCCTGAAAAGCGGATTCGGTCCGTTGCGCATGTAAGCGCCGCTGAGATCGAGCGGTATGTGTCCAGCTATAACCGAGAGATTGTCGGCATAAATCTCGCGCTCAATTGGAAGGTAGTTGCCCTTTAGGTGCGGATCGTCTGAGGTCCAGCCGACATTGCCATTTCTCTGTAGCCATCGCTTTTCGGCTCCAGAAGCCAGTCGCCGTGGCACTTGCACCCAACGATCTATTGAACACGCGCCGAAAGATGGTGTTGTTCATGTCGCTTTTCCGCTGCAATGGCGAGAATGCCCATTCTCTTTTGCCAGCCTTTCAGGGTCCTCATAGCAGGTCATCCCGGTTGATCACGAACAATGCCTGATGAATCGAATTAAACCACTATGCACATCTCCATACGAACCCAGGCCTTGAGTTAGTGCGAAATTCGAAGACCTTTAAAAACTGCCACATTGGATGCGCACGTGACACGCACGTAGGTAATCAAGATGGTCACTTATGACCGCGGGCCTACAGCGCATTACTGCGGCCTGCGACCTAATAACAGCCTTAGTTTACGACCCGATCGATTGCGGCGGTCACGCGTACAACCTTATACCTAATTTTCCGGGAGAGTTCAGATGGGCAAAAACACTGCAGTGTTTGGTATTTACAGCTCCGGCGCGCATGCCGAGCAAGCCGTGGAACGTATTATTGGGGCAGGCTTCCCGAGCAGCAATATCTCAGTTCTGCTTCCGGATACCCGCAGCACGAAGGAGTTTGCCCACAAGAAAGACACCAAAGCACCGGAAGGCACTACCGCGGGAGCAACCGCGGGCGGGGTCATTGGAGGCACCTTGGGCGTTTTGGCCGGAATCGGCGCACTGGCCATTCCCGGCGTGGGCCCCTTCATCGCGGCCGGCCCCATCATGGCTGGGCTTGCGGGCCTGGGCGTCGGTGGTGCTGTGGGCGGACTGCTGGGGGCGCTGGTTGGAATGGGCATCCCAGAATATGAGGCGAAGCGATACGAGGGTCGAGTAAAAGGTGGCGGAACTTTGCTCTCGGTACACTGCGATACCTCGGACCAAGTATCTCGCGCCAAGGATCTGCTGAAAGCCAGCGGCGCCGAGGATATCGCCTCGGCGGGGGAGACCGCGGGCGACAAGACAACTCGGGTCGCTTGATAGGTGGGGCGGAGCGACGACGCGCCGCCCTGAAATAACCGAACGCACTCAACTAAGGCACGCCTCTATGAATCCTCAATCCAACCCTAAGCCACTTCTGACACTACTGGCCGCCGGCGCCCTACTTGCTGGCTCGCACTTAGCCCTCAGCCAATCGAACGAAATCCCCGCGCCGACAGACCGGGCCGCGGTGTCCGCCGATAACACAAAGTCCAATAAACTCGACCCCGCCAACACGTCTGCGACTGCAGACGCGCAAACGAACGAAGCCGGCGATGTGAAAATCACGCAAAGCATCCGTAAGAGCCTGATGTCTGATAAATCACTCTCGACCTATGCTCACAATGTCAAGGTGGTGACAGTTGACGGCCACGTTACCCTTAACGGAGTGGTGCGATCAGAGCAGGAACGAGCCTCGGTAGAGGCGAAGGCCGCGTCTGTCGTTGGCGAAAACAACGTGGTAAATGACCTGAAGATTTCGCCACAATCCTGATCCTCATTTGCCTGATACTCATCTAAGGACGTTCTATGCTTCACTATGCAATTATCTTTCTGGTCATAGCACTGGTTGCGGCGGTGTTCGGATTTAGCGGCATTGCAATGGGGGCCGCCGGGATCGCCAAGATTTTATTCGTGATTTTCCTAATCGGCGCCATTGTCTCGTTTGTTCTACATACGCGCCGACGTGTGTAGCACAGTTGTGCGAGCTTCGACTTTCCTCGAAGATGGCAACGCCCCTCGCGTTCTTACGGTGCGGACTCAAGTTTAGCGGCCAAGGTTGCTGCCGATACTTCTAGCCGCCCCACACCGAAGTACACAGCGATAGACGTCGATGAACGCCGCGCCGATGCTTATATGCAGTGCGACACAATACACTGGCGATTACCAAATAGTCGCGCCAGGTGCAGAGGCCGTGAGCCGTCTGCGTTACGGCACGGCTACCTAAGCGCAACCCATGCGCTCGAGAAACTGGCCGGCTTCGATCAAAGAACGCAATCCCCGCCTTCTGTCAAAGCGAAATCTGAAGATGGCCCGTTCCGCGCACGCATTCGTGCGTGGCAGCACCGTGCACTTTTACGAGTGGCTGCGTGAACGAGCGGACAAACTGGTGCCAAAAGGACCCCCTGTATGGATCTGCGGCGATTGTCACGTGGGAAACCTCGGGCCATTAGCAGACACTGACGGCGAAGTTGAGATTCAAATTCGGGACTTGGACCAGACCGTTATCGGTAACCCCAACCATGATCTGATCCGACTGGCCCTGTCTCTGGCTTCGGCGGCGCGCGGATCGGATTTACCCGGCGTGACAACCGCGCGAATGCTGGAGCACATGATGGAGGGCTACGAGGACGCGCTTAAGCGTGCCGAGCGCACTGCTACAAAACGAGGTCGGCGGCCAGAGTGCATTCGGGTGGTCATGCGCCGCGCAGTAAAGCGTACCTGGAAGCACTTGGCGCGAGAGCGATTGCGCGAGCTGAAACCCAACATTCCGTTAGGCAGCCGCTATTGGCCACTGTCGAAGACCGAACGCAAAGGCTTGAGGGCACTCTTCGAGATTGAGCAACAACGACAGCTCGTTACTTCTCTGAAGGCGCGCGACGATGACGCCAAGATAGAAATGGTCGACGCCGCGTATTGGATGAAGGGGTGTAGTTCGCTCGGAAGGCTACGCTACGCCGTCTTGCTATCGGTAGACCAAGGCAATAGTGATCAAGACCTTTGTTTCATCGATATCAAGGAAGCCATTCAACCTGCCGCACCTCGAGCGAAGAACGTTGAAATGCCCGATGACGATGCCAGGCGCGTGGTGGAAGGGGCTCGGCACCTGTCACCGTCACTGGGCGAGCGCATGGTGGCAACGCGGCTCTTTGATCGCTCAGTGTTTCTGCGCGAGCTTATGCCACAAGACCTAAAAATCACTGTCGAACAGTTGTCAAGCGCCGAAGCGGTGACCGTCGCTCGGTTCCTAGCCGGGGTGGTGGGTAAAGCCCACGCCCGGCAGATGGATGCCGCCACACGTAGGGAATTTTACAAAGACCTCCGTGGGCGTCACACGAAGAATCTAGATGCGCCGTCTTGGCTTTGGACGAGTGTAGTTGAGCTCGCGGCCTCTCATGAAGCGGCTTATCTCCATCACTGCCGCCGATATGCGCTGGAGCAGATTGCGAGCTAACAGAACAAACACCGGACGGCGGCCCTAATGGCCGCCGTCCCGCCGGTTGGAGCAACGATTGACCGCGTCAGCCGACACTAGCCGTTACCGGCCATTGGCCGTCGTTCGGGGTACCGGGTTGACTGCCGCGAAGCGAACGCTCGCACCTTGGTGCAGGCTATTTTGGAAAGGGCCATTTTGGTAATTCAGACCTTTCACTTTCATTTAAACGAATGAGTCAAGGCTTCGTAAGTCCAAGTCCGGATAGCAAAGGATTGAGATGACGGGTACCCGATTCTTGTTATTTGCCACTCGAGTTCAGCCTTGCGACACCGAACGGTCAAATTAGCGGCAGCGGTGCTGCTCTTGCCCATCGTAATTGTGGCAGGAGTGCTGCTGGCATGGAACGCGGGCCTTTGGCGCGGAAGCTTTATCCGCCTTGTCTCGTGGCAAAGCGGTCGTCCCATCGAGGTGCGCGGCGCGTTGCATCTACATTTGTTAACCAGAAGTGCGCGGATCGACGCAGAACAGGTCATCATCGGCAATCCGCCCTGGACCAAGTCGGGGATTGCAGCCGAACTCGCGAAGGTCACCGTGACTTTCGCACCGTTCCTGAGCCATCAATCCGGGCTCGGTCTCCTTAAAATTGACGGCGCGCAGCTGCATTTCATCCGTGACAGCGCCGGACACGCCAACTGGCAGCGCGATGACCCCGATACCTCTCCGGGTGGACCATTGGTAATGATTCGCACGCTGGAGCTGGCGCATACCCACTTGACGCTTGTCGATGAGCGCCTGCACCTCGCCTTTGAAGGTGATCTGTCCGCCGACGGCCCGAATTCGGCTGAACCCCTGAGAATCGAAGGCTCCGGCACACTCAACCGGCACGCGGTCAGCTTTCACTTGAGAGGCGACGCGTTACCGACAGCGGCACGGGACAAACCCTATGCCTTTGAGTTCGATGAGCGCTCGAGCGGTACGCGCCTCACGGCGCGCGGTGCGCTGCCGCAGGCGTTTGATTTGCGCCAGGTCGATGCGGAATTAGACGCCAGCGGCGCCGATTTGCGCGACTTGTATTATCTGGTCGGCGTCAGCTTGCCAAACACCGGTACTTTTCACTTACATGGCCGAGTGAGGCGCCGGGGCAGCGACACGTTCTTCGATGATCTCAAGGTGGTATCGGGCCAGAGTGACCTGCAGGGTCGCGTGTCGCTCAGCTCGCCGCAAGGTCGCCGCACACTTGTGCACGCCGATCTGAACTCGGAACTGCTGCGCCTGGCTGATATCGGGCTGCGTGCCGCGGGGCGCGATCCGCACCCCGATGCACCGCCCAGACTCTTCTCCGATGTGAAGCTCATCACTCCTGCGGCTCGACGCGTGGATGCCACCGGAAAATACAGCGTCCGTCGCCTGGTGCTGTCGCGAGTCGAGGCGACTGAGCTGTCCGCGCCATTTTCGATCGAGCGCGGCCTAATCAAGGCACCAGAAGTGACCGGGCATTTCATGGGCGGTACTTTCGTGCTGCATCTCGAGGCAGACGCCAATCAGACTCCGACGCGCACGGGCATCGAGATGAATTTCACGGATCTTCAGCTGGCGCAGATTCCGCATAAGGCCGCACAGCCTCCATACGAAGGTTCGCTGCTACTGAAAATTCACGCCCGGGGAGGCGGCGACTCACTGCACGCCTATGCTGCCGGCGCCGACGGCAGCCTAAGCGCGCAGGTGGTGCAGGGGACAATGCGCGCCTCGTTGGCGGAACTGACCGGCGTTGATTGGCGAGGGATCGGCCTGACTCTTACGGGCAGCGGCCGAGATGTCGCCGTGCACTGCGCCGCCGCCGAATTTGAAATTCACTCCGGCGTGATGAACGCGACGCGCCTTTTCATCGACAGTGAGCCGGTGTTTATAAACGGCGATGGCCACGTGCTTCTCGACTCCGAGACAGTGGACCTGAAGCTGCATGGCGAGCCCAAGCGGCTGCGGATTATGCGCATCAAGGCGCCGGTACTAGTGCAAGGCACCTTGCTGCAACCGAAGTTCAGTGTCGATATGGCCAACCCGGGCTTGCGAGTGTTGGATCGCGGCACGCCCCACGATGCCGACTGCGCCGCGCTGCAACCTCATTAGGCCTACAGCGCGGGTATTGCGATGGCAACAACGACCCGGACGGGTGCGGAAGCCCGGCGGGTGTGCCTTTGTCCGCGCCGAATTTGTCCAGTGCTTCACGCGTGGTGCACCCCCAGCGAGCGCGGCGGCACAGAGAAAAATCTTGACCACTTGCCGAGTTTCCGGCCGGGAGGATAATGTTGGCACTCGAAGTTCAACTCACCCCTCTCAAGAGTCGGCATATTGCCTTGATGAGATGTGTGTTTTGAAAGGCCGCGTGCCCCGCTGAACTTAAAAATAAGTCGTTTGGCTTCAGGAGCTGAATTATGTGCGACCATGACGATCTCGATGAAATCGGGCGACGCCGGGACCTCACCCGGCGCCAGTTTGGGGCCATGGCGTTCGGTGCGGGGCTGGTGGCGATGCTGCCGAAGTCCGCTGGCGCCGCGGAGACAACAGGCGCGGAAGTGGAGATCAAGACACCGGATGGTGTGGCCGATGCCTATATCGTGCACCCGGCAGAGGGCAAATTCCCCGCTGTGCTCATATGGCCGGACATCTTCGGTCTGCGCCCGGCTTTCAAGGCCATGGCCACGCGGCTTGCCGAGTCCGGCTACACGGCGCTGGTGATTAACCCTTTCTACAGGACGCGCAAGGCGCCGACCTCTGCCGAGCATGCGGACTTCAACGATCCCGCGACCCGCGACGCACTCATGGCGTTGGCTCATTCCCTGACGCCGACGACTGCAACGACCGATGCGAAGGCGTTCGTGACTTATCTGGACGCGCACGCTGCCGTCGATGTAAAGCGGAAGGTGGGAACCACCGGATACTGCATGGGTGGCCCGCTGGTGCTGCGCACCGCCGCGGCTCGGGCGGACCGCATCGGGGCCGCCGCAACCTTCCATGGCGGCGGCCTGGTCACCAAGGATGCCGATAGCCCGCATCTCTTGATTCCGCAGACCAAGGCGCACTACCTGATCGCGATTGCGGCAAACGACGACGAACGCGACCCGGACGCAAAGACCGTGCTGCGCGATACCTTCGAGCGCGCACACCTCTCGGCCGAAGTGGAGGTGTATGCGGGCACGCAGCACGGCTGGTGCCCACCGGATTCCGCGGTCTACAACCGTGAGCAGGCGGAGAAGGCCTGGGCTCGGCTGCTGGTGCTGCTAAATAACGTTTAGTCCGGCAGAGGGCGCAGAGGGCAGCTGCCGAGAACGCGCAACTTCTCGCCTGCCTGCCGTCCGGGACCGTTAGTTCCTAAGAGTGAAGCGCACTCTTATCTGAAAGCAGGCGCTAACTGCCCTGCCATTCTCGGTCGTGCTGCGGTAGCGGCCGGAGCCAGCGCGCGCGAGCGCCAGTGCCCCGCCATCGAGTCGAGGGTTGCCCGAAGAGATCGCGACCGTCGGTTCGCTGGTCAATCGCCCATGCTCGTCCACACAAACGCTTACGGCCGTAAGCCCCGATTCCCCCAGGCGAATTGCACTGGACGGGTAGAAATCCTCGGTAGCGGGAAAGCCCTTTCCAATCCCGCCTGACACGCGGACCGGGGCGGGCCCCGATGCGGGCGCCGACAACGTGGGTTGAGCGATTGGCTGGAAGGTCTCTGGGGAGGCGGGCGGCAGCAGGCCAAGCGGAGGAAGTGCAGGGATCTTTACCGCGCCGGGCTCGAATTGCGGGCTCGGCAAGAGTGGAGGCGGTGTCACAGGCTTAGGATCGGAATAAATCTTCCAGGTCATCGGCGGTTTCGGAATCGGCATTTCGCGTAGCCTGACGCCATAGATGAACGCAAATGCCGCCGCGAGGTGCAAGCTGATGATGACCAGGAGCACGGCAGCGCGTCGCGGAAGCAGCGACGGATAGGGGGAGTTGATCACTCCCACTCCCCCATGGCCCGCGGCATTCAGGCGCGCGCCGTAAAGATGTAGTTCGTGGCCAATGACCTGCCTCGCCCAGCAACATCCCGCCGCGAAGAACATGCGATCGATGGCGCCGCGTTGCTCGGCGAGGTCAGCGAGCCACTCCTCTTCGAGGCGCTCGGCCAGTGCGGGCGGCGTGCGTCTCGCGGCGTAACGTATGAGACGGGCCGAAAGCGATGGGCTGCCTCGGTTGGCGGTTTCGCGTGGGAGATCATCGCGCGTGTTCATGCGAATACTCCTCTACTGAGACTGGCGAACGCCTCGCTGGTTCGCCGCAGGCCGGTGGGCGTCATCCGGTAGAGCCGTCGCCGTGGACGACCAACCCGGGCTGGATCGACCTTTTCCCAGCGGCTGACGAGCCACCCGGCGGACTCGAGACGCAACAAAATGGGGTAAAGCGTTCCGGATGAAAGATGGCCACGCTTCTGTACGTCTGCGCCCGCTATTTCGGCCGTCGGATCCTCAAGGAAGGCGTCCAGAACCTTCAGCGTCTGGAAGGATAAGCGCACAGGGTAGTCCGGTTCACCCATAGTAGTAAGTCTACATAGGGTCCGTTGTCGGTGCAAGAGGGGCGTCGTACGGTGCCGTCCGGCTTCCGAAAAGGGGGCGAGCAACCTCCAAATCCAGCCGGTTAGGCCTTGCTTGCCCGGCAGGGCCGACAGGCCGCTATTGCCGGCCCTGCGTTCGCTGGCGCCGGAGAATTTCCGCGGAGGATCGCAACGTCACTTCTTTTTGCTAGGGTCGTACCAGACGGCTTCGATGTTATGGCCGTCCTGGTCCAGTACGAAAGCCGCGAAGTAGCCCGGCGAATAATCGCGATAACCGGGGCCGCCGTTATCCTTGGCGCCTGCCGCCAGTGCTGCCTTATGAAAAGCCTCTACCTGTTTGCGGCCCCGTGCTCGAAAGGCCAGGTGTGTGGGCATTACCGTCGGCTCCTCGCTGATCCAGAAATCGGTGTTCTTCCCGTCATTGAATCCGGCGGAATGACCAAACTCCATATTGTTTTGGTATCCAAGCGTACTTAGGACGCTGCAATAAAAGAACTTGGCGGCGGAATAATTGCTGACGGCAATGCTGGTGTGGGCAATCATAAGGACTCCGTTTGCAAGATAAAGACAGGATCACGCTGGCCGGATTGCGAGTCTTTTTCTTCATTTAATACAAAGCAACAATCCTGATCTATAAGCGCGGTTCGGTAATGCGTGCAAGATTTCACCGACAGGCTTGCATGCCGACTCGGCTCGACGCTACGGATTGGTGGCTTAGCGGATCGCCTGGCAGGCTAACGGACCGTGCCCATACTTCGTTCAAACCCAGGGCGAACGAGCGCGGCATCTCCACAGGCGATCGACCGGCGAAGCCAAGAGGCGGCGCCGACTGGCCCGGCGCAAGCCTGTGCTAGCATGGAATGATAGGTAATAAAAAGTGGGGATTTGATCATGCGTTACTCGATCCTGGCTGTACTGCTAGGGCTTACTGCCACGACAAGCTGCACGGCGCCGACGCAATCCGCGCCCGGTTCGCGTTTTGAGGTCACCTTCCCGAAATCGAGGAGTTCCACGCCGCTGGCTGGACGCCTGGTGCTGCTGCTCAGCAAGGACGTGACGCGCGAGCCGCGGACGCACGTGGCGGAGAACGAAATGCTGGCCTCGCCCTACCTGTTTGGCGTCAACGTCGACCAACTGGCACCGGGCCAGGCCGCCGTCGTCGATGATCACGCCTTCGGCTGGCCGGCCGCACGATTGGCGGACCTACCCGCTGGGGATTACTACGTGCAAGCGGTGCTCAATCGCTACGAGACCTTTCACCTCGCGGACGGGCGGACCCTGCAGCTGCCCCCCGAGCGTGGTGAGGGCCAGCAGTGGGCGACCAAGCCGGGGAATCTGTACTCCACTCCCGCGAAGCTGCACGTCGATCCTGCGCACCCGCAAACTTTCAATCTAGCGCTGGATCAGGAGGTGCCACCCGTAGCGGAAAAGGCAGACACCGAATTCGTCAAGCACATCAGGATTCGCAGCGAACTGCTCTCCAAGTTCTGGGGGCGCGACGTTTATCTCGGCGCGCACGTGCTGCTGCCAAAAGGCTTTGAGTCGCATCCCAATTCGCACTATCCGCTGATGGTGTTTCATGGGCACTTTCCCGAGGATATCTCCGAGTTCCGCGTCGAGCCGCCCGATCCGAATCTCAAACCGATGTACTCCAATCGCTTTCACCTCGAGGGCTACAACCGGATCGAGCAGCAGGAGGCTTACGCCTCCTACCAGAAATGGATGTCCGCCGACTTTCCGCGTTTCCTGGTGGTTGAGATCCAGCACGCCAATCCCTATTACGACGATAGCTACGCGGTCAATTCCGCGAACCTGGGTCCGTACGGCGACGCCATCAACAAAGAGTTGATTCCCGAGATCGAAAGAGCGTTTTCGCGGCATCGGCGAGGGTTGGGCCCGGTTCACGTATGGCGGGTCAACCGGAGGCTGGGAGGCGCTTGCCACCCAGGTGTTCTACCCGGACATGTACAACGGCGCGTTTGTCGCCTGTCCCGATCCCATCGATTTTCAAGCCTACACCGTCATCAATCTGTACAAGGACGACAACGCCTACAAATTGACAGGTGAAGCCTCGTCTGTCGAGCGACCGGCGTTCCGAAACTACCTAGGCGAAGTGTTCGCGACTCAGCGCGATACCAACCACATGGAATTGGCGCTTGGAGACAACACCCGCTCGGGACAACAGTATGATATCTGGCAGGCAGTGTTCAGTCCGGTCGGCAGCAACGGCTACCCGAAGCCGATCTTCGACAAACGCAGCGGGGTGATTGATCACAGCGTCGCCGAGTATTGGCGCGACCACTACGATCTGACCCACATCATAGAGAGGGATTGGGCGACTCTCGCGCCCAAGCTGCAAGGCAAAATACACCTCTATGTCGGAACGGCCGACAACTATTACCTGACCAACGCGCTTTACTATGCGCAACAGCGGCTCGAAGCTTTAAAGCCCGCCTGGGGAGGATCCGTGGCATACGGTGACCGCGCGGAGCATTGCTGGAACGGCGATCCCAAGCTCGCGAACGCTTACTCGCGACTGCACTACAACTATCAGTACCTGCCCCTCATTCTCGAGCGGATCAAGGCAGCCGCTCCGAAAGGCGCCGATCTCACGAGCTGGCGTTACCGTTAAGCATCACGGCGGTAATTGTTCCTGAAGTCCGAATGCCGGGTGCAAATTCGCGTCTGGGCGTGCTCAACGGCCCTATTTTCCCGTGGGATGCTTGCGAATACCCTTAAGCTCCTGTGGTGCGAGAGCGGCGTTGCGCTCGGCAGCTGCCAGTGCAAGCGCCGCGCGCTATATAGTGCCGGAAACAATGAAAAGACACGGACGTTTCGCCCCGCAAGCGGGCTGCGCAGCACAACGGAGCAGGAGCGTCCGCGCGGATGAACCGTTCTCATGCCGCGCTTCGGTCCGCGAGTATGTGAGCCAACCGATCCGAAAATCGGTGTTCACAGCCGAACCGGAGGTTGTATCGCCCTGCACACCACTCCCCCAGCTTCCTGGGCCTCGCTCTTCAAATTGGATAATGCCACCGGCTCTCCGCAAGTGTTAACGTTGCACGGTACGGGGAAATAGCAAGCCGGAAACAAGTCTGGTTTCGGTACGCACCTCCTGCATGTGAGGCTTTAGATCAATGCCTGCCGATCAACTCACTGAATCCATTCCGTCCGATGAGCGCTCGCGCTTACTGCTGCGCGGACGCGCCTGCTATGAGCGCGGCGATTGGAACGACGCCTTCGAGGCTCTCAAGGCGGCCGATGAGCAAGGCGGACTCGAGCCCGAGGATTTGCAGCGGCTAGCGTGGGCCGCAGGTCTCACCGCACGGGACCAGGAGATGTTAGCGACGCAGGAACGTGTGTATCACTCGTGGCTGGAGGCAGGTGAACAGCTGACCGCAGCACGCTCCGCCTTCTGGCTAGGATTTCGTTTGCAGGTACGTGGCGAGGCGAGTCGCGCGAGCGGGTGGTTGGGACGTTCGCAACGTCTGGTCGAATTGCATGAGCAGGCCTGCGTCGAACAGGGGTACCTGTTGCTGCCGGTGGCGCAGGGACTGATCAGCTCCGGGGATTTCATCAAGGCGCAGGACTACGCGGCCCGGGCGGCGGCGATTGGCGAGCGCTTTGGCGAGGCGGACTTGATCGCGTTCGCACGGAATATAGAGGGACGAGCCCTGTTGGGCGACGGCTATGTCGAGCGCGGTCTCGCACTCATGGACGAGGTCATGGTTGCCGCTGCCGCGGGGGAGCTTTCACCCGTGGTGACGGGCATCGTTTACTGTTCGGCGATCGCGAGCTGCCAGCGTGTGTTTGCGCTCAGCCGCGTACGCGAGTGGACCGCGGCCCTCGCGGCCTGGTGCGACGCGCATCCGCAGCTGGGCATGTTCACGGGTCACTGTCTGGTGCACCGCGTCGAAGTCCTACAGTTGAATGGTTCATGGGGAGAGGCCGCCGCCGAGGCACGCCGCGCGGTGGAGAGATGTGTGCGCAGCGTTGAGCGCGACGCGGCCGGGAGTGCGCACTATCAGCAGGCCGAGATTCACAGACTGCGCGGCGAGTTCACGCTGGCCGCAGCGGCCTATCATGAGGCGAGTCGCGCGGGCTTTGAGCCGATCCCGGGACTGGCGCTTCTGCGTCTAGTGGAGGGGGATCAGGGCGCGGCCGCGGGCGCGAGCCGCCGCGCGCTCGCCTCCACCGTTGGCCGACTCGCGCGCTCACGCTTCCTCCCAGCCCATGTGGAGATCATGTTGGCGGTCGGCGATCTGGACGAAGCGCGATCGGCAAGCCGCGAACTTGACGAGATTGCGGCGAGTGTCAAAGGCGAGGTCTTGGAAGCGATTGCGGCGCACGCCTGCGGCTCCGTCAGCCTTGCGGCAGGCGATCCGCAGGCGGCGCTGGAACCGGCGCGGCGCGCGTTCTGCATTTGGCAGCGGCTCCGGGCTCCGTATCTGGCAGCGCGCGTGCGCGTGCTGGTGGCGCGCGCCTGTGCCGCGCTCGGTGATTTCGAGGGTGCGCGGCTGGAGCTTCGGTATGCAAACGAGGTCTTCGAGATGCTGGGCGCGACTCCGGATGTCACGCTCGTCAAGGCGCTCACCGACGCTCTGGCCAGCGGTAGCGGGCCAAGCTCCGCCGGAGCCGCGTACGGCCTGACAAGACGGGAGCTGCAGGTACTGCGGCTTGTGGCAACGGGCAAAACCAACAAGGCAATTGCCCGCGATCTATCGTTGAGCGAGAAAACCATAGACCGCCACGTCAGCAACCTTTTCGCAAAGCTAAACGTGGCCTCGCGTGCCGCCGCCACGGCATTTGCCTACGAGCATCACCTGACCTAAGCCTTGCGCCGCTATGGGGAAAATTACCCATATCCCGTGCACTCCATGTGGGTGGTATAGCCGAGGTTCTTCCCAGCCATGCTGAGTAGCATGCCTGCGAATCCAAACCATCGCAGGAAAAGCACCATGTACACCGCAAATAGCAGGCAACTGATCGAAGAGGGGTCGGCGGCGGCAATTCAGCTTGCGCGTCCGGGGTTAGTCATGCCTGTCGGGAACGAGGTCTTCGACGTGATCGTGATCGGCGCAGGGCAAGCTGGACTGTCGGTCGGCTATCACCTCTCACGCACCGACCAAACGCGATTTGTAATCCTGGAAGCCAACGCACGGATCGGCGATTCCTGGAGGAAGCGGTGGGACTCGCTGCGGTTGTTTACGCCGGCAAGATTCGATGGACTGGATGGCATGCCGTTTCCCGCTCCTGCCCATTACTTTCCGACCAAGGACGAGATGGCGAGCTACCTGGAGGCGTATGCGACACGCTTTCGCCTACCGGTGCGCACGGGCGTGCGCGTCGAAAGGCTCTTCGAGCGCGACGGCCACTACGTCGTCCGCACAGGCGCTCAGGAGCTTGAGGCGCGGCAGGTGGTCATTGCCATGGGGAAATACCAGCGGCCTAAGGTAGCCGAGTTTGCTGCCGAACTGCCCGACTCGATCAGCCAACTGCATTCAAGTGCCTACCGCAATGTCTCGCAACTGCGGTCCGGGAGCCTCCTGCTGGTAGGTGCGGGAAACTCCGGCGCGGACATAGCCCTTGAGGCCGCGCGCAGCGGTCGCGAGGTATGGCTTGCGGGCCGGACTCCGGGTGAGGTGCCGTTTCGCCCCGAAAGTCTTCTCGGCCGTAGAGTGATGCAGCCGCTCGTGCTGCGCACGGTCTTCCATCGACTGCTGTCGGTGCAGACTCCGCTCGGGCGTAAAGTCCGGCCCAGTTTGCTTCACAAGGCAGGGCCGCTGATTCGCGTCAAGTCGCGCGATCTCGTCGCCGCAGGCGTCCGCCGCGTACCCCGTGTCATTGGCGTCCGAAACGCTCTGCCGCTGCTTGAAAACGGTCAAACCCTTTCGGTAAGCAATGTCATCTGGTGTACCGGCTTCCACGCAGGGTTTGATTGGATCGATTTTCCAGTCTTCCAGAACGACGGGGAACCGAACCACCGCAGCGGCCTGGTTGAGAGCCAGCCGGGACTCTACTTTGTTGGCTTGCACTTTCTGCACGCAATGTCCTCGGGAATGGTCCATGGCGTCGGGCGGGACGCGAGACGAGTTGTGGAGTGCATTAATACTCGGCTCGCGGGGCGCGCCAGATACCAACGCGTACTGAAGAGTGCATAAGCCGGACCGACAGCAGTGCGCTTGCCCTAATTTCTCGGGTTTGGAGCAACGGTGCCAATCGGCCCCGACTGCTGCGCCTGCAGGCAGTGGGGCCTACTTACGCCCGGTTGTCAGTTGGGCGGGTTCGTGTTGTCGTCCTTGATCATGCTGTCCCGGTTCATCGAATTGTTCAGCTCAGCGTGACAAGCCTTTTTCATCTTATCTTTGGAGGACCCGTCGTTTTTTGCAGCCATCCGCGACATGCAATCCTTCATCAGTTCGTCCCTCTGATTCTGGTTGGCCTGCTCCGTTTTCAGGTCGTCGGCAAACACCTGCGCGCTGGACAATATGATGCCAGCGGCCAATACGCCGGCTATAAGTCTGTTCATTTGGGATTCCTCATGTGTGAAGCTAATTTCAGAGCGCCCTAATCCAGCTTTGCTGGGAATAGCGCTTTCCTGACGCACAGCTTAAGTCGCCTGGACCAGGCTTTATGTCGGTTGTCGACTGATATGCCTATTTTCTGAAGCCCATTTACTTTCAAAAAAACACGATGGCCTGATAGCCACTTGCGGCGCTTGCCCGAAATGTCTGACCCTTTTCAACTGGCAGGCGGGTCGGCAAGCAGCATTACGACGCAATCGCGTAGTCGTTACGTAGGACGACCCGGTCTTTTGGCGGGGTAAACTTCCGTTAGATCCAACGGGCCGTCATCCGGGCTGACGCCGCTATTTCTTTTTTGGGGGTACCTTGGCTCCGGACTTGCGAGCCTCCGACAGTCCAATCGCAATCGCTTGTTTTCGGCTCGTTACTTTTTTGCCCGATCTGCCGCTTTTGAGCTTGCCGTGCTTCATCTCGTGCATGGCTCGTTCGACCTTCCGACTTGCACTCTTCTTTTTGGCGGCCATACAGAGTCCTTAAGCCGCCTCGGCGGCCGATTGAAGTTCCTGTTTGCGTTCCTGCATTTTCTCGCCCAGGGCTTGCAAATCCATGTCGGATTTCTTTGCCTTGGCAAACATGCCGCCGGGCTGTTCCTCTTCTTTCACGTGATGTTTGATCATCTCTGATAACACGGTCACTTTTGCGGTGTAGAAGTCATCGCTCGCGGACATGGAACGGATTTGCGCGATGAGCGCCTTTGCGCCGGCGTGTTCAACCAGCGCCTCGTGATGCGTGTCTTTGTCCCCCGTTGCGCCTATATAGGCGGGGTAAAAGACTTCCTCCTCGATAGTCGTGTGTATCGTCAGAGCATCGCAGATGCGGGAAACATACTGTCGCTTGGCCTGCGTGCTTTTGGACTTTGAGAACTGCGAAAACCAGGCTTCCACCTGGCGATGGTCAGCCATCAGAAGTGTTATCGCATCCATTCGCTTGCCTCGGGTCCCGGCAGTGGCGGATCGTTTTTTCTTGCTCGCCATGAAAATGCTCCCGCAGTGAGGTGTCTGCATGCTGCGGCCCGGGCCTACGGGAAGCTATAGGCGCATCGCTCAAGCCCGCGCCAGAATTCGCTGATGGCCGGAGGGCAGCCCAGGGGGCGGGCTGGCGAGCGTCGGCTCAGCAATCAGCGCGCGGGCTCGAGAACGAGCACATCCGCGCTCGCCTCTTTGACAGCGGCCGTCGAGTACACGAGCGGGAAGTAGCTGCCCTTGTCCCAAAGGGGCGCGAGATCAGAATAGTGGGCACTGCCTGGCTGCCCGCTCTGTCCCGGGGTATTCACCGCAACCGATTGGTCCCAGTCACTTGTGTCAAGAATCTGCCGATAGCTCGCCCCATCCGCCTGCTCCCAGTTCTCGGACGACGCCCAGGTGGCGTTGACTGTGTACCCATCGCCGGGCCGCGCCAGCGGCCCGACATTCAGGAGCTTAGTTGCTTCCGCGGAGACCTGGTCGAGACCGTGCCTGAAATAGATCTGATGAAGCGCGCCCCACAGCCAGCGAGCGCGATCGGGTCCCAGCACGCGTTCGAGCTCCTCTGTAGCCTCGCCCAGCGTGTCGACTAAGAGACGGTCGCGATGGGCAGCAGGGTTGGCTCCAAAGAGATCCGTGTCGGGGTTGGCGAGCAAGCGAAGCATGGTGTTGGGCGGCAGCTCCCTGTACGCCTTGTCATTCTGGCGTGAGATGTCCTTTGCCACGGCGGCTTCGATATGCCTGAACCAGACCTCGTAAAGAGCCGCGTCCGCGGACTCCCGGGTCAGCTGGCCATCCCAGCGCAGGAAGGCCGACAAATCGGCAACATCGCGAAGCGAAGTCGTGCGCAGCAATTTCTGAAAGTCGATCGCCGGCAGCGACACCACGTCATTTTGGAGTTCCTGCATGTCGGTCGGGCCGAGCTTGCGATTGTGCTGCTGCGCGGACGAAAAGAATTCTCGGATGCGATTAACGCGATAACCGGGGTCCCATTCGAATCCCACATTGAACGGATAGTTCTCGGGAATCATTTTGTGGTTGGCGGTGGCTAGGTACCCGGCCGGCGGATTGAACGCATGGGGCAGTTCTGCCGTCGGCACGAAGCCCGCCCATTCATAGCCGGAGGCGCCCGGTACCGGCAGCAGCCCGGTCCAGTGCCGAACCGGCACCAGTCCAACCGAGTGTTCGCCGATGTTGCCGTCGCGATCGGCATAAACGAGATTCTCTGAGGGCACCTTCCAGCGCGCCACGGCCGCTTCGAACTGGTCCCAGTTCTGCGCCTTGTCGATAGTCAGGGAAGCAAGGTAGCCCGCGGTTCCAGGCTCGCTCCCAACCCAGCGAAGCGCCAAGGCACGCTTGCCATCCTGCCAGACCACGGGTCCGTGCCGCGTAAACATCAATTCGACTTCCCGGCTCTGCCCTCCCTTGATGAGAAAGGTCTCGTGGCGGGACTCCATTTTCCGCCAGCCGGTCTCGGTGCGGTATTTGTGCGGATCCGCGGGATTGAGCACCTCGACGTACAGGTCTTGCTGGTCGAGCCCGAATATCGTGAAGCCCCAGGCGATGTTCTCGTTGTGCCCCAGGGCAACCCCCGGCAGGCCCGGTTCGCCCGCGCCGATCACGTTCCAGCCCGGAGCGACCAGATGCACCATATAGCGGAGCGAGGGAAGGCCGACGACGCGGTGCGGATCGTTGGCGAGCAAAGGCTTGCCGCTGCGGGTCAGCGCCCCGGCCACCGTCCAATTGTTGCTTCCCTCCACTGAGCGCGCGGGAAACACAATGCGTTGGTCGCTGCCGATAAAATTGTCCAGCAGGTCGGCCTTGAGTCCACTCAAATCCAATCCCGGGGCTGGATCCAGGGCGACCGGCGGATCCAGATCCAGGATTTTGGCGGCCTTGGCCGCCCCGAGCTCGGTGAACGCCTGGGCATGGTCGAGTTCCGTGATGGCATTGCCGGTCATGGAGAAGGCCGCCATGCGATTCAGGCAATCCTGCGGATGCCAGGCATCGGGCGCAAAGCCGGCGATCTTAAATTCGATCGGCAGGCCCTTCCCACCGGGAGCGGTCAAGCTGCGCACGTAGCTGTTGATCCCGTCGGTAAAGGCCGTGAGAATTTCAAGGGCCTGCGGGCTGTAGCTCGCGTATTCCGCCTTGAGGTCGCCGCGATACATCAAAAGGCGCGCATCCACGTCGCGTTTCAACGCGGAAGGACCCAGGACCTCGCTCAGGCGCCCTTGTCCGGCACGCTTCCACATCTCCATTTGGAACAGTCGGTCCTGGGCGGCGACAAAGCCCTGCGCAAAGAACAAATCATGCTGGTTCTGCGCATAGATGTGGGCGACGCCCCAGCGGTCCCGCAACACGCGCACCGGCTTGCCGAGTCCCACAATGGCCACGTGCCCGGATATCGTGGCCAGAGACTTGCGGGCATCACTCGCCACCGAGTCGAATGGCTGAGATTCCGCGCTAGCACACAGGAGAAATGCGCCGGCGAGCAGAAGGCATCGTTTTAGCATTGGGTGGTCCGTATGTTCATGAGGTCGTGGAAACAGGGCTAGGCACTAGATTTCGAACCGGCATCCGGCCCCGCGTCCTAGCCGGCCTTTGTGGAGGTGGCTTGTACAGTCCGGACCCTTGTCTTGACCGGTGCGGTTTCAATAAGAAAGAAACACAGCACGCAGCCAATCGCGCCCGATGCGGCCATCATCAAGACGGCGGTGGACAGCTGGCTCAGGTCTGCAAATTTACCCGCCAGCGCGACCAGGCCCGAACCCCCGAGGACTTCCCCTACGCAGACCACCAGGCCCATGGCGGTGGCGGCGTATTTTCGCGGCATCGATTCGCCTGGGATCACGCCCATAAAGAGCGGAAATGTGCCGGTCGCGAGCCAGCCCACAAAGAGCAGGGCGCCAAGAGCTACCGTCGAACCCTGGAAGTACACCGCGCCCAGCGCGGTGAGCGCACCGACCAGGCAAAAGCCGATCATCACCGGCTTGCGCCCCAAGCGGTCGGACAGCCAGGGTGCGCCGAATCCGGAAACCGCCGAGGCGAATCCCAGCACGCTCAGGAGCGAGCCCATCGCGGGCCCCGGCATGCCGCGCACCGAAGTGAGGAACTTGGGGAGGAACGTCCAGCCCATCACGAACCAACCCACCATGAATACGGAGATAAGGCAGCACACGAACACGTTACGGACCGCGAGCATGTCAAACAGGCCCATTGCCCGGCCATGGTCTGCAGCGTCCGTCGCGATGACGGTCTGCAACGCGGCCTGCGCCTCCTTGGTGGGTTCGCGAACCCACAGCCAAATGGCCAGGGCGCACAGCAGCCCCGGCACGCCCGAGACGAAGAATGCCATACGCCACCCGTGTTCCTCGGCGATGACCGGCAGGAGCCACGGTGCGAGACTCTGCCCAAGGAGCGCGGCGAAGAAGTTCTGCATGATTCCGGCGTTGACGCCGCGCCGATTGGGCGATGACTCGACCGCCATGATGGCCAGACATACCGGCAAAAACGGACCCTCGACCGCACCCATGATCGCGCGAGAGGCGAGCAGCACCGGAAACGAACGCGCCAGGCCCGAGAGGACCGAGCAGGCGGAGAAAATGACCAGGAAGGCGAGCAGAAACGGCTTGCGGCTGCCCCTCGAATCCGACCAGCGCGCGATCACGTAGGCGCCCAGCGCCCACATGAAAGAGAGGACCGAGTTGATGAGGGCCGACTGGGTGTTGGTGAGCGCCAGATCCCTCGCCATGTAGGGGATAAGGACGCTCGCGGAGTTCCGATCGAAAAACGCAAAGCCGAACGATAGGCCCAGCAGGATGAGCAGCCCGTTCTCGTATTTGAAGAGCGGACCACGCTCCGCCATACCCGTTTGAGACATCAAGCGCACCTCCCGAGCCGGCTGCGCGCCGGACTTGTGGGGTTCGATCATAGAACAAGTGGGCGGGACTTCGCGCCGCCAAGCCGGGCCAAGGCCCCTGGCGGATTCCAGCGGTATCACCATTGGCGATGGGACTCGACCGGCGGCACGGAGCGTTCAGGTCCCCAAAAGGCAGCATCGGTGCGAGGGTCAGAGGCGGCGTGATTGCTGCGGAATTCCCATTGGCGGTGACCGTCTCTCGAGACTCGAAAGCGGGGAGGCCACATCCTCAAGAGCGCGACGTTCGGCGGCAACCCCCAGGACGAGCGTGACGGCCGCTGCGAGTAACATAAGGATCGCGCCTAATGCGTATCCCTCGGCGACGGCACGCCGATCGCCGCTGCCGATGAGCGCACCGAACAACCACGGACCGACAATTCCGCCCAGTGCAGTGCCCAGGGCGTAGAACACCGCGATGGTGAGGGCGCGCATCTCCAATGGAAAGGTCTCGCCCACCGTCAAGTAGGCGGAACTTGCCGCTGCAGAGGCAAAGAAGAATACGACCGACCAGGCCATGGTCTGTCCAACCGCGGTCAGCTGTCCGTTGACGAACAAGACCGCCGTCGCAGCGAGCAACAGGCCCGATGCGGCATAGGTGATGGCGATCATGGGCCGCCGGCCAACCACGTCAAACAGCCGTCCCAGCAACAGCGGTCCGAGAAAATTGCCCGCCGCAAACGGCAGGATATACAGTCCGATCCGCTCCTCGGGTATTCCGAAGAAGCGCCCCAGCACCAGCGCATAGGTGAAGAATATCGCGTTGTAGAAAAAGGCTTGGGAACTCATGAGCACCAATGCATAGAGGGAGCGGCGCCGGTAGGTCTTAAAGAGTGTTCGGACGACCTCGAGCAATCCAATCTTGCGATGAATGAGCGATATACGCGCAATCGGCCCGGCATCCGGATGCGGGGCGCTGCTTCGCTCGATGTACGCGACTATTCGTTCCCCTTCGGCGACCCGGCCGTGCGTCATGAGCCAGCGCGGGCTCTCCGGAACGAACCGGCGCAGATACAGGACAATCAGACCCAGCGTCGCGCCGATCCAGAACGCGGCGCGCCAGCCCATGTCCGACGGTAGCATCCCCGGCCGCAGCAGTACCACCGCACCGCCGGCGCCAAGCGCCGCTCCAATCCAGAAGCTGCCATTGATGAGCAAGTCGGTGTGTCCGCGATAGCGGGCGGGAATCAGCTCCTGGACGGCGGAGTTGATTGCCGCGTACTCCCCGCCAATGCCAGCTCCCGTGAGTGCGCGGAAAACCGCAAACGAGACAAAGCCCGTCGACAGGGCGGTGAGGGCGGTCGCCGCCAGATACAGTCCCAGTGTGATGCCGAAGAGCCGGCGCCGTCCCCATCGGTCCGTCAACCACCCGAACGTGAGCGCGCCAACCACCGCACCTGCCAAATAGGCGCTCCCTGCCATACCGATCTGGATATCGCTGAGGTGAAGTTGCGGACTGGACTTCAGCGCCCCCGATACCGAACCGGCCAAAGTAACCTCCAGACCGTCGAGCACCCAGCTGATGCCAAGGGCCAGGACTACCAGAGTGTGGAACCGTCCCCAGCGCAAACGGTCGAGGCGGTGGGGAATGTCGGTTTCGATTGCCGCGTCCATATCAGATCTCTCGCAACGGTAGCGCTCATGCGACCGGTGTTCGATTCCGGTCCCGCCATCGGCTAACATTAACTTTAAAGCAATACTTTTCGCCTGGAGAACCGGCACCTCGTCGGAAGCGAATGGCGGCAGGCCAGCGGCGCCCCCGGGCATGAACCGGCTCGACACACTCGCCGCTCCACCCCAGAGGGTATCTTAGGCGCTGGGACGACAGCGACCGTCGAGCCGGGAATCCATGCTCGCCACGTGATTGAATGCAAATATAGACGAACACCCCAGAGGCACAGAATGGATCGCAACGCCGATGTTTGGCCCGATCTCTCCTATCCAAGTTGGCGCACCACGATGGCGACCCTGCACATGTGGACCCAGATTGTCGGGAAGCTCAGGCTCTCTCTGACTCCGTGGGTCAACCACAGCTGGCAGGTTCCGCTCTATGTGACTGCGCGCGGTCTGGGAAGCGGGCCGGTGCCCTTCGGCCAGGAAAACTTCGATGCGGAGTTCGATTTTATAGGCCACTCCTTGCTGATCCGGACCAGTAAGGGCGCGGAACAAAAGCTTGCGCTAAAGCCGCAATCAGTCGCCGACTTTTACTTTCAGGTGCTCGATCTGCTGCAGAGCGTCGGCGTGTCGGTCTCAATCAACGAACTGCCGAGCGAGGTGGCTGACCCGGTGGAGTTTTCAAAGGACCACATTCATGCTGATTATGACGCCGCAGCCGCGCAGCGTTTTTGGCGCGCCCTTGTACAAGTGGATCGAGTCTTCAAACAGTTCAGAAGTGCCTTTCTCGGCAAGGTGAGCCCGGTCCATTTCTTCTGGGGAAGCTTCGATCTTGCCGTAACGCGTTTCTCGGGGCGGCCGGCGCCACGCCATCCCGGCGGTGTTCCGGGACTCGCGGACTCGGTTGTGCGGGAAGCGTATTCGCACGAGGTCAGCAGCGCGGGATTCTGGCCGGGTAATGACGCATTTCCGCAGGCTGCCTTCTACTCTTATGCCTACCCCGAGCCTGATGTTTTCCACAGCTGGCCGGTCAGCGGGGGCGGCTATTTCGATGGCACGCTCAGGGAATTTATATTGCCCTACGACCAGGTTCGCACCTCCCCAGATCCTGACACGTCGCTCCTCGAATTTCTTTCCACCACCTACGCCGCGGCGGCCGAGGGTGGTCGTTGGGACCGCGCGGCACTCGAATGTGCGATGGGAATACCGCGACGAGTGCGCCCAATTAACTAACTAAGCGATGATGTTGTTAACTCCCGTGCCCAGAAAATAAGCCTCGCGACCGCGGAATGCAGCGGGCAGACTGGGAAATGTAGGCGGTACACCGACATCAGCGCCCAATTAAATGGCTCATGCTAGCCGCAAAGCGCTCAAATAGAGGCGGCGACAAGCCATGGAGCGCATTTGCCCGCGGAACCGATGCGGTACTTTGGTTATGACTTATAAGCAGTCCTGAGGAGTATCGATGCCATCGCTTTCGGCGAAATTCGCATCCGCACGCACCGAGACTCCGAGGGCGGAAGTCGACGATCGTGAAAGCCACAACTGGGCTACGGACGCGTCCGTCCCCTTGCGAGTGAAAGCCACCCGGAAGCGCAGGGCGTTGCCAACCGCGTCGCAGGCCCGGGCGCGCGGCAGGTCGCGCTCCAAGAACGGCGCGCCCAAGCTTGCTCCGCTATTGTCGGAATCGAAGGACAAGCCGGGCGCGTCAGCTCCTTTTCCGGAGCAGCTCGCGGTCTCTCCGGTTTCTTCAGTGCGCGATGCCGCCCTCACTCTGCTTACTGACGCCATCGAAACCCTGAGTTCGGCCCGTGATGACGAATCTGTGCATTTGGCCCGCAAGGATTGCAAACGCATCAGAGCCGCCCTGCGCCTGATGCGCGGGTGTCTGGGACCTCGGGTATACCGACGCGAAAATAGACGGATTCGGGATGCATCCAAACTGCTCAGGCCCGTCAGGGATGCCTGCGTGGTCCGGGACCTGTTGCGAACTCTGCCCAGCTGCCCTAATACCCTGCAGCGCGGCCTCGATACGGAATATCGCGGGCAGCGACGTGCACTGGAGCAGCGAGGAGCGCAAGTCGCCCTCAAATGGGTTAGGGCGACCCGCCAATGCCTGCTTGGGTTCCCGGTACCCCAGTCGGAAGCGGCGTCAGCGATTGCGGGAACCCGAAATGTCTACAAGGCGGGACGCAAAGCCCACCGACATGCCCGCCACAGGCACAACGCCGCACTGCACGAATGGCGCAAGCAGGCCAAATATCTGGTGAATGAGCTTGAACTTCTCAAGGCCGTGTTCAATGTCACCTCCAGGAAACTGCGCCGGCGCGCTCACAAGCTTGCCGAGACCCTGGGAGATGATCATGACCTGGGCCTGCTCGCAAGCAAGCTGCGCACCTATGACGCGCGCGATAAGGCTCTCATGAAGCAGATCCGGAGCCGGCGCTGCAAATTGCAAGCGCGCGCGTTTCGCCTCGGCAGGCAATTGTACCGGCGTCGAGCCAGGCATATCGAAGCGGTCATTGCGGGGCGTCTGTCGGCATCCAATTAGGCCCGAAATGCAACCCTCCGGCTCATGAACCCGAGCGCGCGTATTTCCTGCCGTCGCCGGCAAGCGCCGCGCTCTTGTCGGCGATGCGCTGTAGTAGTTCTTTCCAGGAGGCGACGAACGAGTCGGCACCCTCACGCTGCAGTCGCGAGGCGAGAGCGTCGATATCGACTCCCGCGCGCGCAATGCGTGCCAGCACCGAATCCGCGTCGGCGTCCTCTTCATTCATCGATCCCCTCAATACACCGTGCTCGGCAAAGGCCCGGAGGGTCTGTTCCGGCAGGGTATTGATCGTGCCCGGGGCGGCGAGGGCCTCCACGTACAGGGTATCGGAGGCACCGGGATCTTTCGTGCCCGTGCTGGCCCAGAGCAGACGCTGCGGACGGGCGCCAGCCTTGAACAATGCCTGCCATCGGGGCGTTGCATAAACCTCGTGATACGCACGGTAGACACGTGCAGATACCGCGATGCCCAATCGATTGCGCAACTCCGCCGGCAGCTTGTCGTTGATCGCCTTGTCCCAACGGCTCACGAAGAGCGAGGCCACCGAAGCGACGCGCGGATCCAGTCCGGCGGCGAGGCGCCGCTCGATGCCGCGCAGATAGGCCTCTGCGGCGGCCAGATACTGCTGGCGTGAGAAGAGCAGGGTCACGTTGATGGGTACGCCGGCGAAAATTGATTCCTCGATGGCGGGAATACCTTCCGGAGTCCCCGGTATCTTCACAAGCAGATTCGAGCGAGCTGCCTGTTGGTAGATCTCGCGAGCGGCCCTGATGCTGGCCTGGGTGTCCGCGGCCAGCAGCGGCGAGACTTCCATGGATACCCATCCGTCTACCCCGTCGCTGGTATCGTGGATCGGCCGGAACTGGTCGGCGGCGGCCCGCAGGTCTTCCAGCGCCAGTTCGATAAACAGCGCTTCCCCGGACTTGCCCGCCAGGGTCTTCTCGCGGATTCCCGCGTCATAGGCCTTTCCAGCGCCGATGGCGGCATCGAAAATCGTAGGATTGGATGTCAGCCCGGTGATGGAATACTCATGGATGTAGCGGGCCAGGCCGCCTGCTTCGATCAATTCACGGGTAATGTTGTCCAGCCACAGGCTCTGGCCGAGCTCAAGCAATTGTCGTATGGCTTTCATTTTCTGCTCCTTGCAAATTGGTGGATGGTCGATGCCTCGGCATGCTCGCGCTGCCACAGGCGAAAGCCCCCGGTGAAAGCATCGGCGTTGCCGCCGCGTCGGGTCTGTGGAGGCAGGCGCTTGACGTGCGACACGTTGCCGCCACCCAGCACGACGTAATCAGGCAGGAGTGCCTGGCGCAAATCCTCTAGGACCTGTTCGACGTCCCGTCGCCACTGCTTATGGCCGCTTCGCTTGCGCGCGCGCTCGCCGACATGCTCTTCATAATTGCGTCCATCGCGGTAGGGGAGGTGACCCAGCTCCATCGGAACGATCACGCCCTCAACGATCAGCGCACTTCCAAGGCCGGTCCCCAAGCCGAGAAAGAGCATGCGGCCGCCGCGGTAGGTGCCGAGCGCCTGCATGGCCGCGTCGTTGATGATCCTTACCGGACACCCGAACGCCTCCTGAAAGTCGAACCCGACCCAGCCGCGCCCCAGGTTATGAGGCTCGACGCTGATCGCACCGCCCTGGACCACGCCCGGGTACCCGATTGATACCGCGTGGAAGCTCCATTCCGAGGTGATCTTCAGAACCTTCCTGGCCATCCAGGCCGGAGTCATCCGCGGACCGGAATCGAACTTGGCGAACTTCCTTCGCCCGCTAAGCTGACACTTGACGTGCGATCCGCCGACGTCAATCACCAGAATCCTGAGGCTCTTTGGTCGCCGCGATTTCATGTGGTGCGCGCCACGGCGGCAGGCCGCTCGCCCATCTGGCTGGCCTGCTTGGCCTGCGTCTCGAGCATGCCGAGGAGACGCGCGGTATTGATCAGCGCCATGTGGGTCAACGCCTGCGGAAAATTGCCGAGCAGCCGGCCCTCGGCAGTTCCATATTCCTCTGCGAGCAGTCCCAGGTCATTGCGCAACTGCAAAAGGCGTTCGAACAAGGCCTGGCCCTCCGCGCGGCGCCCGGTCAGCACGAGGCAGTCCGCGAGCCAGAAAGAGCAGGGCAGAAAGGTGCCTTCACCGGGCGGCAAAGCGTCCACATCGGTGTCGGTCGAGTAGCGCAGCACCAGTCCGTCGGCCACCAGATCGCGCTCAATGGCCTCGACCGTGCCGCGTACCCGCAAATCGTCGGGGGCGAGAAAGCCGACCTGGGGAATCAGCAGCAGGCTGGCATCGAGATGTGGCGATTCGTAGGACTGCACGAAGGTGTTGCGTCGCGCGTCATAGCCCTTTTCGCAGACCTGGGCGTGTATTGCATCGCGCAGCTCTCGCCAGCGTGCCACCGGACCGTCCAGGCCAAAGGCCTCGACGTCCTTGATGGCGCGGTCGAAGGCCACCCAGGCCATCACCTTGGAGTGTGTGAAGTGACGGCGCGGCCCGCGCACCTCCCAGATGCCCTCGTCCGGATCCTGCCAATGCGATTCCAGGAACTGGAGCAGGGTCACCTGGATTCTCCAGGTATAGGGCTCGGGTTCCAGGCCGGCGGCGCGCGCCAGGTGCAGTGTGTCCATGACCTCGCCATAGACATCGAGCTGGAACTGCCGGGATGCAGCATTGCCAACCCTCACCGGGGCGGCACCGCAATAACCGGGCAACCAATTCAACTCATACTCATCCAGCCGCCGGCGACCGGTGATGCTGTAGAGGGTCTGCAGGTCCTCTGGCTTTCCGGCCACGGCGCGCGAAAGCCAGTCGAGCCAGGATTTCGCCTCATCGTGATAGCCGGCGAGCAGCAAGGCGTTGAGGGTGAAGGTCGCATCGCGCAGCCAGCAATAGCGGTAGTCCCAGTTGCGTATCCCGCCGGGTTGTTCGGGCAATGAGGTGGTGGGCGCCGCCACGATGCCACCCGTCGGTGCGTAGGTCAGCGCCTTGAGTGTAATTAGCGAACGTTTGACCGCCTCATGCCACGGACCCACGTCGGCGCAGCGCTGCGACCACTTACGCCACTTCCTTTGGGTGGATCCGAGCGCCCGCTCCGGGTCGACCGCCGGCTGCACCTTTTCATGCGAGGTACGGTAGTTGAGGGAGAAGGGAATCCGTTCCCCCTCGCGCACCGAAAAATCCGCCACGGTGGTCAAGTTCTCGCCGCGGACTGCAACCGCGGTGCGCAGTTCCAGCGTGTCGGGCCCAGCGGTGGCCTGTAATGCGCCGTTCCGACGCCGTACCCAGGGCACGATCGATCCGTAGTCAAAGCGGATGACCAGTTCCATGCGCATGGCCACCGCGCCGCGCAATCCCTCGACAATTCGGATGAGGTCGGCGCGCTCGTCCGACACGGGCATGCAGTCGATGATCCGCACCGCCCCCTGCTCGGTTTCGAAATCCGTCTCCAGAATCAGCGTGCCATTGCGATAGCGCCGTTCCACGCTGCGCGTGTCCGCGGCCGGCGCGAGCAGCCAGCGCCCGTGCTTTGCTTCGCCCAGCAGGGCAGCAAAGCAGGCGCGCGAATCGAAATGTGGGAGACAAAGCCAGTCGATCGAGCCGTTGCGCCCCACCAGTGCTGCGGTATGGCAGTCGCCGATCAGTCCGTAGTCTTCAATCGGCAGCGCCATTGGCGACTCTCGGGTTGAACCAGTGGCCATTGGGGGCGATCAGCGCGGCCGCCTCGGCAGGCCCCCAGCTGCCGCGCCGGTAGGGAATCGCCCGGCTGTGGCCTTGCAGTACCGGCCCGACCACCGCCCAGGCGGTCTCCACGGCGTCCTCGCGGGTGAACAGCGCAGCGTTGCCCGCCATCGCGTCGGCCAGCAGGCGCGCGTAGGGCGGTTCCTGCTCCGGACGTTCATCGACGAGATACAGCTCGCGCTGGTCGCCGACGAATGCCTTGCCGGCGCGCTTGACGCGGGCGGCGAGGGCCACGGCGGAATTCGGCGACAGACGAAAGCGCAGATAATTGGCGCGGCCGTCCGCCGGCGCCGAATCGGCAAACAGGCGCTGCGGCGGCGGCTTGAGCTGCACGATCACTTCGGCCGCCGACTCGGCCAGGCACTTGCCAGAGCGCAGGTACCAGGGCACGCCCTGCCAGCGCCAAGAATCGATGAACAGGCGCAGCGCACAGAATGTTTCCACGTCAGAGCGCCGGGCAACGCCCGCCTCGCGGCGATATCCCCGGTACTGGCCGCGCACCAGGTCGGCGGCATCGAGCGGGCGCATGGCCTGAAGCACGTCCGCCACTTCGCCGTGCACGGCACCAAAGCCTCGGCAGGTCGGCGGCTCCATCGCCAGCAGCGCGACGATCTGGAAGAGGTGATTTTGCACCACATCGCGCAGGCAACCGGCGGTCTCGTAGAAGGCGCCGCGGCCGTTCACTCCAAAGCTCTCCGCAAGCGTGATCTGCACGCTGTCGATGTAGTTGCGGTTCCAGATCGGCTCCAGAAACGAATTGGCGAAGCGGAAGTAAAGAATGTTCATGATCGCTTCCTTGGCCAGGAAGTGATCGATGCGGAAGATCGCGTCCTCCGGGAACACCGAGCGCGCCACGCGATTGAGTTCCCGTGCGGACGCCAGGTCGCGGCCGAAGGGCTTTTCGACGATCACGCGTGCCCCAGGCGCGAGGCCCGCGCTGCCGAGCCCTTTCAGGACGGTCGCGAACAGGGCCGGTGGAATTGCCAGGTAATACGCCGGATGGCGCGCTGCGCCGAGGGTCTTCTTCAGCGCCTGGAATGTCGAAGGGTCGTTGTAGTCGCCGTCGACATAGTTCAGCAGCGAAAGCAGGCGTCGGAGTGTCCGTCGATCAATGGAAACCCCGGATTTGCGAATGCTGTCCTCGGCGCGCTGGCGCAGTTGCGCCAGGCTCGACTTCGAGAAGGCCACCCCGACCACCGGAACATCGAGCAGGCCTTGTCGGACCAGTCTGTAGAGTGCCGGAAAGATCATCTTGTGCGCGAGATCTCCGGTCGCACCGAATACGACCAGTGTGTCGGAGCGCGCTGCCCCAGTCATGGCGCTGTGAAGTTCAGCGGTGGGCATTTTTTTGTCCGTCATGTCCAGATGCCTTGTGCGAGCTCAGGCTCTCTCAAGAGACGGACCGCCCGATACATCGACAAGTTCCGCGGGCACCGATTCGACACCTCGCCCGATCGATGCTCGTATCAGGCGTGCTCGCGTCCGAGAATGCTTGGAACAGAAGAAGTTCTGCGGGAGCCTGTTTGCCGGCCCCGCGCGACGCGCGGCCTTGGACGAATGCGGCTCTGTTCTTTTTAGGACCGGACCGGTGATCACCTCTGCAGTATCGCGCCGTGAGCTTCGGTGTGCGACCCGAACAAGCCTCATGGCATCGTAGTTCCGACAATCCACTGGGTGTCATGGTCCTCCTCTTTATCGACCCGGCAGTCGTCCATAGGAAGACTTTCGAATTCAACGGGGCCGGGATGCGAAACCGGCTCGGCGTTCCAGAGTCAGGCGGCGCTTGCGCACCGGATGCGCGCGCTCAGTTAAGGCGCAAGCACGTTGATGAGCTGGCCCTTGGGCGTGCCCCATCCGGTCACGAGGTCGTAGCCCTTCACGGCCACCGTGCTGCCGGCTTTGCCCTGCTGGATGTCGTGGAAGCCGGCGCCGTAGCGCGCCGTCACGTTTTCCGCGTAGATGTTGGGGTTGATGAACCCGATCGGAGGCGAGCCGCGCTCAGCCCGCTGCTGATTGACCAGTGCGATAAAGGCCGCCCACATCGGCGCGGCGAAGCTGGTGCCGCCATAAAAGTTCGCACGACACGCGGTCTGGTTGGCGCAGGTATAGAACGAGTAAGCCGCGTTGGCCGCGACATCGGGGCCGTTGCGAAACGCTTTCGAACCGCCGTTGGCCAAAGTGATCACGCCCTGGCTCTTCTGCCAGGCGGGAATGGCAATTTCATTGGGGGAAATGCCGCCGCCGCTGTTCACCCAGGCCTTTTCCGAGGCCCACCCGCCTCCCCCGCCAGAGGTCCTAAGGTCGGTCCCTCCGACGGACACGACAAAGGCGCCGTCCGCCGGCCAGGGGTCATTGTTCCAAGGTTCCCAGGTGCCCGTGTCGCCAGAGGCCGCGAAGAAGGTCTGGCCCTGTGCGGCCATCCTCTTGAAGTAGGGGTTGAGCGCGATGGGATCCCCCCACCAGGTCCATGAGCAGCCGATGGTCGTCGCCAGCGGGTGGTGCGTGGTCATCGCACCGAGGATGGCGGTGTCGGTTCTGCCGACGTACATCACCAGGCCCGCCAGCCCAGGGGCCATACCGATCGCCTGGGTCATGTCGAGAGTCTGTTCGGTATCATCGCAGCCCGCCGACTTGAGGCAGCTTGTCTTGCTGCCGTCGGTCGACAGCAGGGTGATCGGCACCGAGTTGATCTCGCCGGCGTCCCTGAAGTACTTGCGCAAATCGGCAAGATTCGTGCCGTAGAATTCCAGCAGTCCCAGGTGTTGGCCGGAACCGGTAAGGGCCGCACCTCCGTAGTAGGCGGCGCGCATGTCACTGCCCAGGAACGAACCGGCTGGCCCCGAACCGGTCGTGGCGTTCGCGAGCGTCGCTTGGGCCTCGACGCCACGAACAGCGGAGTAATCGCTCCTCGCGACGAACATCGGATGCGGAATCGAATAGTTGTCCAGTCCGGACACGTGCGAGAGCTTGATCGGCACGTTCAATGAGACGTCGCGGTCAGGCGCGAAAAACAGCCGGCTCTCGACCGGATGCTGGTAGGTTCGCATGCCGACGTGGAATGCGGCCTCCACCGCGGATACGGCAGCGCTGACCTGCACGTCCATTGCATCGCGACTGCCACCCGTCACCTTGAAGCCATGGGACTTCGCGTATGCAACGACGGCGTCATAATCGGCCTGGCTAGGACCGAACCTTGCCGTGAATTCCTCGACGCTCAGGAACTGCCGGTAGGACGGGCTGTTGGGGTCGTGGATTACCTTCAGCAGGTTATCCAGGCCGGCCTCATCACGCAGCGGGAGAACGAGGTCCAGATTCATCAGCTGTTCGGCCGGCAGCTTGCCAATCGCGCGCGCATGGCCGGACTGAACAATCTCCCGCGCCGGACCGATCGACACAGTCTGCCCCTGAGCGTGAACGGCTGCCGCGGAAGCGAGTGCGAGAATGGCAACAACAATTGCGCGTGATGCGCGAATCGCATCCGGTAGAGCGCGTTGGACAAGTACGCACTTCATAGGGATAACCTACACCTTGAACTGCGAATGTCCATACGCAAGACATACATTATTGGCACCCGGTCTCCCCCTTTGGTTGTGCGAGCCTAGGGTCGCACTTACCGGGGTGATGTAGGACGGGGAGAAATCGCCAGGGGTGCTTTTTCTTAAATGCGCTGCCGCGAATCCCACAGCCGGACGAATTGCCATACGGGTCATGATGATAAGCCTCCCGCATTGCTAGGAATTCGGCGGCGCCGGAGCAGGGCCGGAGCTGAGCGGACCGAACTGAGGTCCATCTTAGGTAATTTGCGCAGTACACAATGCGATCCAGTTCAGGGTTCCAATGGGCCTGCGCCGCCGGAGGGCTATTCCCGGCCGGGCATATCGAGGTCCTGGGGCCCCGGATCCCTTTTTCCAGCGGTAACATCCGGCCCTAGGTTATCCCGCCCCGCTCAATCGCCGACCGAGGTAAAACAGCGGCCAGCCGGCCAGCAGCACGAGAATGCCCGCAAATGCGAGCCGGGGCTGGGTAAAAAGGACGCTGGTGGCAACGCAAAGCAGGGACGCGAGGTACAGGGCCGGCAGCACCGGGTAACCGGGGACGGAGAAACTCCCGTCGCCGAGGTGGCGCCGGCGTAAGACGAATATGGTCGAAGCCACCAGGGCAATGCTGAGCATATCGGTGAAGATGATGTAGTTGAGGAGCATCTCGAAGGAACCGAGCACGAATGCCGGCAGCAACATGGTCGCGGCGAAGAACAGCAGCCCCGCCTCGTGCACCTGGGTGCGCGGGTTGACCCTCATAAAAGCTCCCGGCACCACCCGGTCCAACGCCATGGCGTGAAAGCTGCGCGGCATCTGCATGATCACCGCATTGACGAAACCCGCCGCGGATAGAAACACGGCCAGTGAAATCACGATTTCGCCGGCGGACCCGAAGGTCGCGCGCGACAAAGTCGCGGCCACCAGCGTGGAGCTGGCAATCCCCGCCGTGCCCAGCACCGTGTAGTAGGCGAAGTTGAGCAGCAGATAGAGCGTGATGACGGTGATCATGCCGGCGGCGATGGCGAGCGCGAAGCGTCGCCGGGCGTCCTTCAGGTCGGCGCCGAGGTTCATCGTCATTTGGTAGCCACCGTAGGCATAGAAGCAGGGCACCAAGGCCTCGCTAAGGCGGGACAGCAGCGGCCTTACGGATGCCGCCATGCTGGCGGGCGCGCCCGGTGGGGCGTGCGGCGCGAGCAGCAGCGCAAACAGAGCGAGCCCGACGATCATCGCGATCTTCAGGGCCGAGAGGACATTCTGGGTGCGCGCACCCGAGCGAATGCCCCGGTAGTTGAGCACCAGGAGCACCAGCATGGTCGTGCAGGCGAGGATCAGCGGGGCGCTCGGCGTGCGGAGTTGCTCGGGCAGCACGATGGGCACCAGGTAATCGGCGCCGATAAACGCGACGCCCGCAGCCCCGGCACCCTGCATGAGCGCCTGGGCCCAGTTGAGCATGAAGGCGAGCGCCGGGTGGTAGCACTCGGCCACGACACGGTAGTAGCCGCCGACCCGTGGATAGCGCGAACCGATCTCGGCGAAGGTGAAAGCGCCGATCAGGCTCACCACTCCGGCGAGCACCCAGGCGAGGAAAAATACGCTCGTGCTGCCCGCGGCGCGAGCCACGATCGAGGGCGTGCGAAAAATGCCTATCCCGACGACCAGGCTGAACACGACCATCGCAGTGTCGAAGGTCGAGAGGCGCGCTTCTATGCCTCCGCGCTCATCCGCCATGCAAGGCCTCGGCAAGGAGCGTCGCCAGCTGCCGGTATTGGTCGGGCTTGTTATAGAGCTGCGCCGAGACTCGCAGCAGGGGCAGGGGATGCGGATAGAGCCAGGTGCGTATCCCCCGCGCGCGGCACCACTCGCAGAGCGCCTCGCTATCGAGCCGTGCCGCCGGCGATCCGGATTGCGCCGCCGGCAAGGGGATCGAGGCCATCGAACCGATCATCAGCTCCGGTGCCGCGGGCTCCACGCCCAGCGCGGCACACAGCACATCGCGGCCTTGGAGCGCGAGGGCGCGGTTGCGCGCCATCAATTCGGGCCAGCCACCCGGCAACAATCCGCCCATGTAGCGTATCGCCTCCGGGATGCACAGCCAGGGCGTGGGATCACTCGTGCCGGTCCAGTCGAACTCGGGCTGGAAGCCGCGGGGGTAGCCGTGGCTGATCACTAGCGGGTGCAGACCGGGCTGGCAGTCGCGGCGCACGTGCAGGAATGCCGCGCCTTTCGGCGCGCACAGCCACTTGTGGGCGTTGCCGGTGTAGTAAGCGGCGCCGAGCTCGGAGAGCGCGAGTGGCACCATCCCCGGAGCGTGCGCACCGTCGACCAGCGTCTCGATCCCGCGGCGACGCAGCTCGCTGATGAGGCGCGCGAGGGGCAGCACAAGCGCGGTCGGGCTGGTGACATGATCGAGCACGGCGAGGCGGGTTCGCGGCGAGGCGCATTTAATGACTGCCTCGGTGACTTCCTCGGCATCGCGCAGAGGAAAGGGCAGGGTCGCGACGACGACGGAGGCGCCGGAGCGCGCGGTGATGTAGTCGATGGTCTTTCGGCACGCGGCGTAAGTGTGAGAGCTCGTGAGCAGCTCGTCACCAGGCCCGAAGGACAGCGAGCGCAGCACGGCGTTGACGCCCGAGGTAGCGTTAGTGACAAATGCGAGATCGGCCGCATCGGCGCCGAGGAACGAGGCGAGCGCTTCGCGGGCAGCATTCAGGCGCTCCTGGAGGCGCACCGCGAGAAAGTCCACGGGTTCGCGTTCCATCTCCGTCCGCAGTTGCGACTGCACCGCCAGCACGGCGCTGGGGCAGGCGCCGAATGATCCGTGGTTGAGGTAGGTGACCGCGGGATCAAGCGACCAGAGCGACTGGAAATCTCGGGGCACGCTGGTTCTTCTGAATTCGTAGGCCGCGCTCAAAAGACTAGCACATCAGCGCTGTGAATCCCTCTCTTCGACGGGTCAATTCCGTCGCTGCTACTTTATCTAGGCATTGCGTACGGCAAGGTCGCCAGGCGCAATGCCCGTCCCGCGGCCTGGGCGGCCGCCGACGCGCGCGCGAAGAGATCGGTCAGCCTCGCATCAGGTGTGGCGCCGGGCATGGCACGGCGCTACAGGCCCGTGCATTACTTCAATTCCATCACCACCGGCCCTGAAACCGGGTCGGTCACGCCCAGACCGCCGCCCAGATCTTCCAAAGTGTCACGCATGGAATCGAGCGTGCTGATCATGGCCGGCCGCGCCTTGGCGAGCGCGTCCATGTCGGTCCACTCCGCGATGATGCAGTAGCTTCGATCCGCGGTCTTGATCATGTTGACGCGCTTCAAGCCCGCCCAGTTCGCGGCGACCTTCTTGTGGGCGTCAAGAAACTCCTGGTCCCGACCTGGTTTGACACGAAAACGAACCGCGTTGAAGGCCGTCATGGTCTTAGCTCCGTGGTCTAGATGCGCCGATCATGCGACCAGCGCGGCTGATCGGCAATACCGGGGCGGCTTCTATTGAGCGCACCCGTCATATGCCCGCGCCTTGGCCAAATCCGCTCGTGAAGAGCCGCGCCCGGAACCCTTCAGTACTCAGGCTGGAGTGGTCGGCTTGATGTTGGCGTTCAATCGGAAAAGGTTCGTCGGATCGTGCTTGTTCTTCAGTTGCACGAGTCGAGGATAGTTATCGCCGTAAGTCGCACGCAGCCGCTGCTCGTCGGCCGAGGGTTCGGTGTTGACGTAGTAGCCCCTCGTATAGGGCTCGAAGGTCTTCCACAGGTCACGCAATACCGCGGCATTGTGCTGGTCCTGTGAATGGTCGGACCACACCCCAGCGAGCAGCAAATCCCATTGCGCCTCGCGGTTCCAGTACGCGGTCGCATCCGGCTTGATCCGCGCCACCGCGCCCGCGCACTGACCAAAGCCGATTTCATCGAGCCACTCGGGCCCGTTTTCAAAGGCATGGATGATGTCGCTGAGCAGATTCGCCGGCACTGTGTTCACAAATCCTGACTTGACGTAGACGCCCAGTCCCGGGGGCAATGCCGGCGGACTCGCGCCGGTAAAGCCATTTTGCGCATCGACATAGCGCTTGGCCGTGGCCTTGCCCGACGCCGGTTTGCCAATCTTGGCGAGCGGCCCGAGTATCCGTTCCCCAGCGCCCGGATCACCGCTGTACACCGCCTCAACTGCAATGTAGCGCCCCGGCGGGGCGGCCGCTCCGCGAGCAGAATTCTCAGGGGTGGGCGCGATGTTGACCGGGCCGCCCGTGAGATAGAGTTCATCGGGCGCGTGCGCGGCGAAATCCACCAGGCCCGAGAGCACCGAGCGCGCTTGGCTGAACGGGTACAGCATGACGCCGGCCAGCACCGGGTGGCTCAGCGGATGCAGCTGGTATTCAAAACGCGTCACGATACCGAAGTTTCCGCCCCCGCCCCGCAGGCCCCAGTACAGATCCTGGTTTTCCTCGGCGCTGGCATTGAGCAGCTTGCCGTTCGCCGTCACGATCTCGAACGCGCGCACGTTGTCGCAAGAGAGCCCGAGCTTACGCATCAGGCGCCCCTGACCGCCCCCGAGGGTCAGGCCGGCGATGCCGGTGTCCGAGGCGGTACCGAGCGGCGTCACCAGGCCGACCGATTGGCACTTGGCGTCGAGTTCGCCCAGCAATACACCCGGCTGCACCTTGGCGATGCGGCGCGCGGAATCGAGCTGGATGTCCTTCATGAGCGCCAGATCGATCATCAGCCCGCCATCGCAGGAAGACTGCCCGGAAATGCTGTGACCTCCGCCCCTCACCGCGCACAGCAGGGCGTGCGTGCGCGCAAAGTTGACCGCCTGGACCACATCGGCCGCGCCGCCGCAACGCGCGATGAGCGCCGGGTGGCGATCAAAGGCGCCGTTCCAGATTCTGCGCGCCTGGTCGTAGGCGGGATCTTGCGTGAGCAGCAGCTGGCCGCTCAGGCTGGAGCGAAAATCCTTGATGTCGGCGGCAGAAAGCGTGACCGGCTGGCCGGAGGCACCCACCGCGACTAGAGTGTCGGGGATCGCCCCCGGGCTGGAAGCGTCGGCCCACAGCCTTCTGGAGGGCAAAACGGCGACGGCCGCCGCCGCGGCGCCCAGAAACTGACGCCGGCCCAGCGTCGCGGACCGGCTCGCGTATCCGAGCGGATTGAATGCCATCATGATTGCTCCCCCTAGGGGTGACGGACGGCCGCCCCCTTCCCTTTAATGGGAGCCATTCTGCGGGTATTTTCGGTGCCACGCTACCGGGGAAGGGCGGGCGGACCGAATCAGAGCGCCGCAAGGCTACGCAACCGGGAGGGATTTGCGTGACAATTGCGGGCAGCGATTTCCCCAAGGCGTCGGCAAGAACAAAAGGAGACTAACGTGGGCGAGAACGTATACAAGGTCATCGAGCTGATCGGCACCAGCACCGTGTCCTGGGAGAAGGCGGCCACGGCCGCCGTCGAGCGTGCGGGAAAAACACTTCGGGACCTGCGGGTGGCGGAGGTCGTGGAGCTGGACATGCAGCTCAAGAAGGGCAAGGTCGAGGCGTACCGCGCAAAGGTCAAGGTTTCCTTCAAGTACGAGCGCGGCAAGTAGCCTGCGCAGTTTTGCTGCCTCGGGCTGCGGCGAGCAGCGCACCTGCGCTGCTCGCCGCATCGTTTATTGTGTCAGTGCCGCGAAATCTTCCATCTCGAGGAACTGGCGGATCTCGATGTCGGAATTCTCGGGCATCGGATTGGGTGCCCGCTTGACCCAGCTGATGGCTTCCTCCAGAGACTTGCACTGCCAGATCCAGTAGCCGGAGACCAGCTCCGAGGTGTTGGCAAACGGGCCCCGTCGCACCGTGCGCTCCTTTCCTGAGAAGTTGACCCGGGCGCCCTTGGACGTCGGCTGCAGACCGGCGCCGTCCTGCATGATGCCCGCGGAGATGAGTTCCTGATTGAACTTGCCCATCGCCTCGAACAATTCCTGGCTGGGCATTGCCCCCGACTCGGAGGCTTGGGTGGCCTTGACGAAGATCATGAATCGCACGATGACTGCTCCTGTCGTATTGCGGTGTAGCGGGGCGTCCGGGCCCGAAGGCCGGTTCGCTGTTTTCCGATCATGGCCTCAGCTTACCCTCCCGGAATCGGCAGTACGGGCATGATCTCGATGGCGTCGCCCGGGAAGATCATAAAGTGCGGGTGCTTCTCGAAGAGCTTGGCGGCCTGCTCGTGCGAGTCGGCACGCACCACCGTGAAGGCGCCCACGTCATTGCTCGTATCCTCGATCCCGCGGGAGCTGACTTTCTTGGTTTTTCCCAGCGGCCCACCCATGCTGACAATGGCGGCCTGGTGTTTCTCGGCCCAGGCCTTCCACGCCGCCATCCCTTCGCGCTCCTTCGCGCGACGCTCGCCTTCGGTCAGGGCGTCCCAGGCCGCGCGCCGCGGGCTGGATTTGCTGCCATGGAACACGGCCAGGTAGGTATTGTTGCTGCTCATGATGCCTCCTTTGTCTTGCGTTGTTCAGTGTGGAATAACAGTTCGATGTAGCGGCGCAGGTGATCGACGCTCGCGGCCGCGATGGCCGCATCGCCCGTGGCTTTTGCCAGGACGAAGGCACCCTGCAGGACCGCCTGGGTATGCAGCGCCAGGCTCTGGGGCGTCCACGGGGCGCGGATGCCGTGGAGTTGCATCGCCTCGGCGATGTCCACCGCCAGCGCGGCAGCGTGGCCGCTGATGCTCGCCTCGCAGGCGGCGCGGATCTCCGGGTAGGTGCCGTACACCTCCTGCACCATCGTTCCGACCAGGCAGGTGTATTCGGCGATTTCCCCGGTGAGGATCGACTTGCGGAAATCGAGGTAGCCCAGCACCCGCTCGAGCGGATCGGCAAGTTGCTGATAGGGGGCTGACTTGAAAAACGCCGCCGTGATCTCGGACCAATGGTTCGCGGCCGCGACGGCCAGCGCCTGTTTGCTCTTAAAATGATGAAAAAACGCGCCCTTGGTGACACCGGCCTGCGCGCAGAGCTCATCGAGCGAAGTCGAGGCGTAACCCTGCTCGCGAATCAACCCCAGGGCGGCGTTGAGCAGCTCTTGGCGTGCGCCCTTTTTGGGAGGTTGCGGCAGCAATGAAGCGGGCATGGCGAGAAGATACCGACCAGTTGGTATGTTGTCAAATCCCGGCCGCCGGCGATTGGCCCGCGGGCAGGAGCGCGGCGCGCTCCAAGGGAAGGCCGGCGTACTGCTCGGCCAGCGCGACCTGGGCGTGGTGAGAGCCCTTGAGGTACTCGAGTTCATATTCCTGGGCGCGCTGGTCAAAGTCGCTCGCTTCCGGAAAGCGGTGCAACAGATTGGTCAGGTACCAGGAAATGCGCACCGAACTCCACACCCGGCGCAGGGCGGTGTCGCTGTAGGCATCGAGCAGGGCCTGGGAATTCTCCCCGTAATAGGCGGCCAGGGCCCGCGAAAGGTAGTACACGTCCGATACCGCCAGATTGAGCCCCTTCGCACCGGTCGGTGGAACGATATGCGCCGCATCGCCCGCCAGAAACATCCGGCCGTAGCGCATGGGCTCGGTGACGAAGCTGCGCAGGGGCGCCACCGACTTTTCGATGGATGCGCCGCTGACGATGTCCTGCGCCACCTCCTCTGGAAAGCGCGCCCGCAGCTCGGTCCAGAAGCGCTCGTCGGACCAGTCCTCGATCCTGGTATCGACGGGCACCTGAATGTAGTAGCGACTTAAGTTTGCGCTGCGCGCGGAGGCGAGCGCAAAGCCGCGTGGATGATTCGCGTAGGTGATGTCCGCGAGCGGCGGTGTGCGGGCGAGAATTCCCAGCCACCCGAAGGGGTAGACTTTTTCAAACTCTCGCCGCGCGCCGGGCGGGATCGCCGCTCTCGACACGCCGTGAAAACCGTCGCATCCGGCGATAAAGTCGCAGGCCAGCTCGACGGTCCGGCCGTCGTGCACAAACCGCAGCTGCGGGCGATCGGAATTGAGGCCTTCGGGACGAACCTCGGAAACCTCGGTGAACACGCTGGCCTGGCGCCGATCGGCCGCCGCGAACAGATCCTCCTGGATGCTGGTCTGGCCGTAGGTCATGAGCTGCTTGCCGATGTGCTGCGCGACATCGATGAAATAGCTGTCGCGGCCTGCCCAGACGATCCTCATGCCGTCGTGACGATGCCCCAGACGATCCATGCGCTCAGCGAGCCCGCTGGCGCGAAGCACCTCCACCGTGGTCGGCTCCAGCACGCCCGCGCGCACGCGCGAGAGCACATGAGCGCGGCTGTGCTTCTCCACGACGACGCTGGCGATGCCCTGCCGGTGCAAAAGCTCGGACAGCAGGAGCCCGGCCGGGCCGCCGCCTATGATGGCAACCTGAGTCCTAACGGGTTTTCTCCCCTCCAGTGCAGCGTGTGCTCACCGCTCCCGCGATGTCCTCCCGCCGGTCCGATATCTTGATCCTCACTCTCATCGGGGCGCTCTTTAAACGTTTTGGGGCCGGACCGAGCCGCACCGTTTATTCAGGGTGCCGATCCTTGAGCTCAGGTCAGGCCGGATTTTCGTCGAACACGCGCCTTGCGATCGCCACCGCGGTGTTTGCGGTCGGCCAACCGGAATAAAACGCCAGGTGCGTGATCACCTCGATCAGTTCCTCGCGCGTGAGGCCGTTCTGCAACGCCTTCTTCAGGTGCACCGGCAGCTCGTTGGTCCGGTACAGCGCCACCAGGGCTGCGACCGTGATCAGGCTCCGCTCTCGCGGAGAAAGCCCGGGACGTTCCCACACGTCGCCGAACAGCACGCGCTCGGTGTAGTCGGCCAGGGCGGGGGCGATGTCGGTGAATGGATTGCGTGGGGCAGCGGGCTTATCGGCCATAGTTCCTCCTTACGCTCAGCGTCCGACCATGCGTGCGAGGTGCGGCAGGTAGCGATCCCCCTGCACCTCGATCGTGGCGGCGGCGGTTTCGATGGCCCGAAGCTCATCGGCGCTGAGTTCCAGGGCCGCAGCCCCGAGGTTTTCCTCCAGCCGGTGGAGTTTGGTCGTGCCCGGGATGGGAACGATCCAGGGTTTCTTGGCGAGTATCCAGGCCAGCGCCAACTGCGCCGGCGTCGCCTGCCGGCGCGCCGCCAAGTCCCGCAGCAGCTCCACCAGCGCCTTGTTCGCCTTGCGCGCCTCAGGGGTGAAACGCGGGACCTGGTTGCGGAAATCCGTGCTGTCAAAGCTCGTGGACTCGTCAATCTTGCCGGTAAGAAATCCCCGGCCCAGCGGGCTGTAGGGGACGAAGCCGATGCCGAGCTCCTCGAGCGTCGGAAACAACTGGGTTTCCGGCTCTCTCCACCACAGCGAGTATTCGCTCTGCACTGCGGTCAGGGGCTGCACGGCATGGGCGCGCCGAATGGTCTGGGCTCCCGCCTCCGAGAGGCCAAAATGCCTGACCTTTCCCGCCTGGATCAGATCCTTCACCGCACCTGCGACATCCTCGATGGGCACCGCGGGGTCCACCCGGTGCTGATAGAGCAGATCGATCGTGTCGATGTTGAGCCGCTTGAGCGAGGCTTCGGCCACCTCCTTGATATGCTCCGGGCGACTGTCCAGATTGTCCGGGCCCGGCGGCGAGCCGATCTTGAAGCCAAATTTGGTGGCGATGACGACCCGCTGGCGAAACGGTGCCAGCGCCTCGCCCACCAGCAGCTCGTTCGTGAAGGGTCCATAGACTTCGGCGGTGTCGAAAAAGCTGACGCCTCGTTCAACGGCCGCCCGTATCACGGCCATCATCTGCTGCTTATCGCCCGCCGGCCCGTAGCCAAAGCTCATGCCCATGCAGCCCAGGCCAATCGCAGACACCTCCAGGGCACTGTTCCCCAATTTTCGCTTCTGCATCGCCCCTCCTTAAGGTGCGGCCAGGTCGGGCGTTCGAGGTTCCTCGGCCGCAGCGCTGTGAACATCGTGCTGCGCCAGAGTAGGCCCAATTGCTTGCCGAGACCAGACGCTGGGACCTAAGACCCGGGCCCGGGTTGAAAGTGCGGCGGGCGGTCCTAAGCGAAGGCCCGTAGCGGGGCTTCGGCGGCCCTTGTTGTAACTTCCCGGACCTTATTGGCGAAGTAGCCATCAAACACCGCAAGCTTCCGGTGCAAGCGGTCCTGTTGAAGGAAATGGTCCCATGATTGTGCTGCTGTTGGTCTACCTGGGCGGTGTGCTCACCATCCTCAGTCCCTGCATCCTGCCCGTGCTGCCGTTTGTATTCGCGCGCTCGGAACAGAAGTTTCTGACCAGCGGCCTGCCGATGCTGCTGGGCATGGCGGCCACATTTTCCGCGATCGCCACCCTGGCCGCGGTCGGCGGCGCCTGGGCCGTCCGGCTGAATCAGTACGGCCGCTGGTTCGCCCTGGCCCTCATGGCAGCCTTCGCCCTCACGCTCCTGTCGCGCCGGCTGGCCGAATGGCTGAGCCGCCCCTTCGTGGCGCTAGGAAACCGCCTGTTGCCAGCCGGCGGAGAGACGGTCGAGGGCTCGGTGCTGCCTTCGCTGTTGCTGGGAGCCGCGACCGGTCTGTTGTGGGCCCCCTGCGCCGGTCCGGTGCTCGGCCTGGTGCTCACCGGGGCCGCCCTCTCGGGGCCCAATGCGCACACCACGCTATTGCTGTTCGTCTACGCCGCCGGCGCCGCGACTTCCCTCGCCTTGGCGATCCTGGCCGGCGGCCGGGTTTTCGCCGCCATGAAGAAATCCCTCGGCGCGGGCGAGTGGATCCGGCGCGCATTGGGCGTCGCCGTCCTGGCCGGTGTGGCCACCATCGTATTGGGCTGGGACAGCAGCGTATTGACCCGGCTGTCCCTGGGCGGGACCAACCGGCTGGAGCAGTCGCTGATCAGCCGCTTCCAGCCGCACCCCGCGCCGACCGGCCGAAACGCGACCATGGTCATCAGCGCATCCACTGCCAGTGCGATCGAGGCGCTGATGGCTGATCACTCGCCCGAGCAATTGCCGGTCGAGGGACAACTGCCCTCGCTGGCCGGTGCGAGCTCCTGGCTGAACTCGGCCGCGCTGACGGCGGAGGCACTGCAGGGCAAGGTCGTGCTGGTCGATTTCTGGACCTATTCCTGCATCAACTGCCTGCGCTCCCTGCCCTACGTCAAGGCGTGGTACGAGAAGTACCGCAATCACGGGCTGGTGGTCATCGGCGTGCACGCGCCCGAATTCGCCTTCGAGAAGGACCTGGGCAATGTGCGACGGGCGGTGGCGGAGCTGGGCGTCAGCTATCCGGTGGCGCTCGATAACAACTATGCGATCTGGCAGGGCTTCAATAACCAGTATTGGCCGGCACACTACTTCATCGATTCCAAGGGGCGTATCCGTGCTCACCACTTTGGCGAGGGCGAGTACGCGCAGTCCGAACAGACCATTCGCTATCTGCTGACGGAGGCGGGGTACAAGGACCTGCCCCCCGCAGGCGCCGGCGCCGCGCCGGCCGCCGGGGTCCAGGCCCCAGGCGACGAGCAACACGTGCGTTCGCCCGAGACCTACATCGGTTACGAGCGCGCGGCCCGTTTCGCTTCCCCCGGCGGGGCCTTGCCCGAGCGTTCGCAGAACTACCAGGCGCCTGCAACGCTCAAACTGAATGAGTGGGCGCTGGCCGGCGACTGGACCGTGGGTCCGGAGAAAGCCGCGCTGGGCCGGGCCCCGGGAAAGATCGTGTATCGCTTCTTACGCCCGCGACCTGCATCTGGTCCTGGGCGCCGGACCCAAAGGCAAGCCGGTGCACTTTCGGGTGCAGCTCGACGGCGCTGACCCGGGTGCCAACCATGGCGCGGACACCGACGCGAGTGGCCAGGGCACGGTCAGGCAGCAGCGCCTGTACCAGTTGATTCGCCAGTCGGGCGAGGTCGGTGAACACGTCTTCTCGATCGAGTTCCTGGACCCCGAGGTTCAGGCCTATTCCTTCACCTTCGGATGAGGCGGCCCGTGACACGCGAGAGCCATTTCCCCGAGCCTGCGATTGGCGCCGGAGCGATGCGGAGCCGACGGGCCTTCCTCGGTTGCGGTCTCACGGCACTCGCCTACGCGGCCGCGCCGAAACTGTGGGCCGCCGCCGCACCCATCGCGGCGAACGAGGTCACGATCGAGATGTTCAGCGCAGGCGGCAAAAGCACCGGCGTGGCGCGGGTCGCCAAGCTGGTGCGGACGGACGCCCAATGGCAGGCCCAGCTCTCGCCGCTCGCCTATCACGTCACGCGCCAGCAGGGCACCGAGCGGGCCTATACCGGTGAGTATGCCAGCAGCCACGGCGACGGGCTGTATCGCTGCATCTGCTGCGCCACGGCCCTGTACGACTCCAAGACCAAGTTCGAATCCGGGACCGGATGGCCAAGCTTTTATAAGCCCATCTCGGCGATGAATGTCCTTAAGACTTCCGACACCACTTTCGGGTGGCAGCGCGATGCCATTTCCTGCCGACTCTGCGGTGCGCATCTGGGGCACGTCTTCGACGACGGACCGCCGCCGACGGGCCTGCGCTATTGCATGAACTCGGTGGCGCTGCATTTCCTGCCGCGCACCTAACGACCCACACCTCAGTTCAAGGAGATTCCATGGCCACCACGATTGCACGCCGTTCGCTGAAATGGCTGAGCCTCGGAGCGCTCCTGCTGGGCGCCATCCTGCGATTGCCGGCACTGTACGGTGCGGAACGGGCGGTCACGATTGCCCCTCCGGCGCTGGACAACCCGAAGGCCAGCGGTGCCCTGCAGGTCGCCGTGCTTTCAGGAGGCTGTTTCTGGGGCGTGCAGGGAGTCTTTGAGCACGTGCGCGGCGTCAAGCAGGTGCTCGCCGGATACGCGGGCGGGGAGAAATCCACGGCCCACTATGAGCAGGTCAGCTCGGGCACCACCGGCCACGCCGAGTCAGTGCGCATCAGCTTCGATCCGGCGCAGATCTCATTCGGACAGCTGTTGCAGGTCTACTTCTCGGTCGCGCACGATCCGACGCAATTGAATCGCCAGTCTCCCGACACGGGAACCCAGTACCGCTCGGCCATCTTCTACGCTGATGATTCCCAGAAGCGCATTGCGGAAGCCTATATCGCGCAGCTCAATGCGGCGCGGGTGTTTTCCAGCCCCATTGTCACGCGCGTCGATCCGCTCAAAGGCTTCTACGCGGCCGAGGACTATCACCAGGACTATTTGATCCACAATCCCAGCAATCCCTATATCGTCTGGAACGACCTGCCCAAGATCGAGAACCTTAAGCGGAGCTTCCCCGCGCTCTATACCGAGCGGCCGGTCCTGGCGATCGGCTCCTAGCGCCGGGGCGCGAGCGTACTGGTCTAGCGGCTGCCTTCCGGGGAGTTCGGGGGCGTGTAGACGTATTGGATGAATCCCAGGTTCTTGGCCACGCGGTCGTACAAAGTTCGCGCGACCGTGTTGCTCTCGTGGGTCAGCCAGTAGGGAGGATTCGCGCCAGCCGTCCGCGCGGACTTGGCGACCGCCGCAATCAGCCCTCGGCCGCAGCCGGTGCCGCGTGCCCTCGGCTCGACAAACAGGTCCTGCAGGTAACACGCCGGTGCGCTGGACCAGCTGTCCTCGTGCAGCAGGAAATGCGCGATCCCGCGCAGCTCGTCGGCGGAGTCGCGAACCCCGAGCCCATGCAAGCGCCCGTTGTGCAGGCGTTGCCAGGTGCTCTCGGTGACGCTCGAGGGCAGCTCGATCCCGTAGAAACGCTGATAGTCGAGCCACAGCTGCTTCCAGCGGTCGTGCTCTGCGAGCCGAAGCGGGGCAATGAAGTATTTCAATGGACGCCTCTTGCCGGGCGCAAACGCGGACTGTAGTGGCTCGCGGTTGCCGATGCAAAGGGCCGCGCGGCTTCGAGCATCCGCCTGGCCGCGGGCTGCCGCCAAAGAGCGACATCGCCGCGTGGAGCTGCGAACTGTGAGGCAGGAAGCACAGCGCGGCCGCGCCGGCGCCTCAAAGTGCGCCGCGCACCACAGAACGCAGCGGGACTGAGACCCTATATTTTGGAGCACTGTGTTATGGCAAGGGTCTGCGGCCAGGCGATGCCTGATCCGCGCATTCCCGCCCCGCGAAATCCTAAGGAGAGCATCCGATGAATTTGCTTGCGAGAAATCTTTCCGTGATCGGTCTTGGACTCTGCGCCTCGCTGCCCAGCCTCGCGGCAGCCCCCGATGGGCAAACCTACGCGGAGGTCGGTTACGGTTGGCTCAAGCTGTCCTCCGACGGGTTCGACGTCACCACGGGCGAGCTCATCGGTCGCTTTGGCTATGAGTTCAATAAAAACCTCGGCGCCGAAGTCTTTGGAGCGACCAGCGTATCCAGCGGTGATATCTACGGCGTGTCGGTCAAGGTGGACAACGCCTATGGCGCCTATTTCAAGGCACGCACTGAGGTCTCCCCCGGCTTTGAGCTGTTCGGCAAATTGGGCTGGGTGCATGCCACGTTGAATGCGTCGATCCCGGGAGTGTCTGCCTCAAGCTCCGACAGCAGCGTCTCGTACGGAGTCGGCTTGCAGTACACGTTTAACGGTCACTGGTACGCCCAGGCCGACTACATGTCCTACTACGACAAGAACGGCGACTCGATCAAGGGACCGTCCATCGGCGTGGGCACCCGCTTCTAGAGCCGCCGCGCCTAAAACGCCTGCCGTCCCCGAATCGCGCGATCCGTTCGGGCGGGCGAGGGCGACGTTCGAGCTCCACAGCCCCGCGGGCGGCGCACTCGGGCGAAGGCTCGCCCTGAGGCCGCGCTAGGGCTTGGCGGTGGGGAAGTCCTTGTCTTTCGCCGGCCGGTAGTGGCTTCGCGGGTAGCGCAGGCCGTGCTTGACGATGAACTCCACGCTCCTCAGGTTCGCAATATTCTCCAGGGGATTGCCCCGCAGGACCACGAGGTTGGCCCGCTTGCCGACCTCGAGCGTGCCCATGTCCTTTTCCAGGCCGAGGGTGCGCGCGCCGATGGAGGTGGCCGAACGCAGGGCTTCGGCGGGCGTCATGCCGACTCTCTCTACCAACAGCGCGATTTCATCGTCCAGCAGGCTGTCCGCCTTGCTCCAGTCCGGATCGTCATCGGTGCCGGCGGAAATAGGAATGCCGGCGCGGTAGGCCTCGCGCGCCAGATAGTCGGAGATGCCGCCCGGGCAGGACTTGGGGTTCGGGTCGGTGTCGTAGACGTTTAGGGTGGCATCGAGAATCGTACCGTGCGCCTTGATGCTGGCCAGCAGCGCGTCCAACTCCTTACTGCCCGAAAGAACCTTAGCCGCATCCACGGGCCGTCGGTCTTCATAGGACAACAGCGGTGGGGTGGTGATCTGGTAGCCCAGCAGGCAAGCGTGGCTGATGACATCGACCCCGCCGTTGACGACATCGGCGGGCAGTGCCGGGAAGATGGCCGCGTGCGCCCACACCAGCAGGTGCTGACGATGCGCCTCCTCGGCGATTGAACGGACCAGCGCCGCGCTCAGATCGGCGTAAAGCTTCAGGGCCGTGGCCCCGGTGCCCCGCGCCTCGGCGACCGCCAGGGGCAGGTCGGTCTCTGAAGTGATCGCCTGCATCCACGGAACCTGCCCGGCAATGCGCCCGCGCGCGGCGTCATGGGTGCGCGGATCGACGAAGAACTGCGGACCGGCCATCAGCGCGGCGTAGTAGATGTCGGGCGAGACGATCTCGTCGAAGTCCGATTCGCGCTGCAGCTCGGACAGCAAGCGCACGTCGCCGGCCATGTCGCGCACCGCGGTGACGCCGCTGTAGAGCTCGCGCCGCAGATAGGCCTTGGCCACGGCCGGGTCGGCGAGCGTCGCCAGATGAACGTGGGTATTGATCAGGCCCGGAATGATGTAGCGGTCAGGGAGCCTGACGATCTGCTCGCCCGCTTCGGCGTGAAAGTCGGTGGCCGGGAGCACCGCACTGATCCGATCGCCGCGGGTCACGAGGGCCATGTTGGGCCGGGCGGCGCCCGCACTGCCGTCGATGAGCGTGGCACCCAGATAGGCCACGAGCTTCGGGGCGGGCGCCGGTGCGGGGCTTGCCGCGAGCAGGCTCGGGCACAGCAGCAGCGCCAGCAAGCTGTCTGCGAGCAATGCGCGGATCAATCGATTGACGCTCCCCCGTAGTGCAGCACCATGATGGCATAGAGCGCCGCCAGGCCGAGGTAGTGCGCCGTTCGCGACTTCAATCCCAGCATCGCAAGCGCAATGAGGAGCGGTGAAGACATCAGTGCCCACTCGAACAGGATGAGCGCTCGGGGCAGTCCTGGTGGTTCGCCGCCCGAGAAATACACGCCGAAGGCGAAGTAGCCGAATTGAAACAGCGCCACCAGCCCCCAGAAGTGGCGGCGATTTTGCTGATAATACTCACGCAGGTCCACCGGTCCGCTGGTTTCGTCCGGGAGGCTCGCCGCGGCAATCAGGTAGAGGACGAACAGTTCGCCGACCAAGCCTAGGTAGAAGAAAAAATGACGCGTGGCGCCGAAATGGCGCACGCCCCAGATGTCGAACCACATATATACCGCCGTGCACAGCGCATAGCCGGCGGCCAGCAGGGCGAGCGGGTCCCAACGGACCTGCGCCTTGTGGCGCAGCAGGCGATGAAAGCTGGCGGCAATATCGGCAACGGCAAGGCCGATGAGCACCGCGAGCACGCCCAGCGCGTATTCGAAAGCTCGGGTGTCTGGGGGCATGCGCGCGCCTTGGGCTTCTCCTTAAGGCCAGTGATCTTAACCCGATCGGCGTGGTCGCACAGCTGCCAGCTTCGATGGCACAGCGAGCCTGGCTGAGTGGGCCGGCCGCTCCTTCGCGCAATGCCTACGCAGCGCCGCTGTCCTGCGCTACAGTGTCGGGTCATCCTCTTTTCAATGCCGGATGGATCAACATGAGCTTTCTTCTCAACCACCCCTTAGTGCTGCTCCTGGTTACCTTTTTCTATCTCTGGCTGTCCGCGCGCCTGGGGACTGCGCTGCAGCGCTGGACCGGGCCACTTGATGAGACCCGGCGAGGCGACTTCGATATCGTGCTCGGCGCGACCGTGACGCTGCTCAGCCTTATCATCGGTTTTAGCTTTTCGATGGCCTCCAGTCGCTACGATCAGCGCAAGAATTACGAGGAAGACGAGGCGAACGCCATCGGTACGGCCTATGCCCGGGCGGACCTGTTGCCGAGTGCCGATGACCTTAAAGTGCACCAGCTGCTTAAAGAGTACGTCGGCCTGCGGGTTCTCTTCTACACGACGGTGGACAACGTAAAGGTCCGGGAACTCGACCGCGCCACCGAGCAGATGCAGGATCAGCTTTGGGGGACGGTTGCTGCCGCGGCGAAAGCTGCGCCTTCGGCGACTACTGCACTGGCGGCCGCTTCCATGAACGATGCGATCAACTCACAGGGGTTTGCCCAGGCGGCGTCCTGGAACCGTATTCCGATCGGGGCATGGATGCTGCTGTACGCGCTGGGCGCTGTCGCGACGGGGATGATCGGCTATCGATTCCGGACTGAGGCCCTGAAGAACCCGCTGCTGCTCATCAGTCCGGGCATCGTGGCCACCGCGTTCTTTCTGATCGCCGACATCGATTGCCCGCGGGGCGGGGTGATTCGGATTGCGCCCCAGAATCTGCTGGCGCTCGCACCCACGCTGAACTGAGGCTTGCGGCGCGCGATTGCCTCGCGGCGCGCTCTGCCGGTAGCATCAACAGTCATGGACATAGGCTCGCCGATACGTTGTTGCGGTGAACTCGACGTCGCTCCCCTGGCGGCCGCCATTGCCGCGCAGGGCGAAGAAGCCTGGAACGAGCACGAGCACCGGCAGAAAGACTACGAGGTGCACCGCCAGACGCAGTCCATCGTATTGTTATTCGCCGAGCTGGCCCACTGGCCTGTCATCGAGGTCCTACGACAGCCCGGCTGGGACCGGCTGGCTGCGGTCGCCGTGCCGATCATGGATTCGATCATCGCGCGCTGGTACCCGCCTGGCGGTCGCATTATTCGCGCGATGGTCGCAAAACTCCCGCCCGGCGGCCGGATCGACCCGCATAGCGACAGGCACCCTTCATTCGCCTGCGGGCACCGCATACACGCGCCGATCGCGACCAATGAGCGAGTGCGGTTCACGATCGACGGCCGACCGCATCACCTGCAGGTGGGCCAGGTGTACGAGGTGAATAACAAGAAGACGCACAGCGTCATTAACAAGGGCAGCACGGACCGAATCCACTTTATATTTGATTACGTGCCTTTAGATAAGGAGCCCGCCGCCTCCAAAGAATTACTGGCCTAGCACTACATTTATGTAATGGGAACGAATATCATCTTGGCGGGGACGCGCGTTAGGGGGACCATTATGAAGCGGAAGCACAACGCATCACGAAATAACAATGTCATGGTCCCGCCGCCAGCTCCTCTAACCAAGCCAGGTTGCAGCGGCTCGATGCTGGCGGTTGCCGTCTCGGCCGCGCTGTGCGCCAGTCCGCAGGGCCATGCCCAGCAAACCAAGTCCAGCGACCTTACGCTCGAGGAAATCGTCGTCACGGCGAGCCTGCGTAAGGTGAACATGCAAGACCTCCCCCAGAGCATTACGGTGCTGACCACCGAGGATATCGAGAAGGCCGGCTACAAGGAGATGGGGGATTACATCAAGGACTTGCCGAGCGTGACGCTTTCCCAGCAGCAGCCAGGCCGCAACAACATCGTGTTCCGAGGCGTTGCGACCAGCGCCGAAGATTTCTACACCGACGCCCAGGCGGGCCTCTACCTAGACGACCAGCCCATCACGACCAACGCCACGCAGGTCAGCCCCTACCTCGTGGACATTGAGCGTGTCGAGTCGCTTCCCGGCCCGCAAGGCACGCTGTTCGGCTCCTCGGCTGAGACTGGGGTGCTGCGCATCATCACCAACAAACCGGATCCGTCGGGATTTTCGGGGCAGACCAGCGTGACGGGCTTTGCCACCCAGGGGGGCGCCGGCAGCTACGAGGTGGACGGGCACCTCAACATCCCGATCATCGACAACACGCTGACCGCGCGCATCGTGGGCTTTTACTCGAAGGAGGGCGGCTGGATCGACAACGTCTACGGCACGGACCTCGCACTGCAAAACAACAACGCTGCCGCAGTGAAGTCGAACGCCAACATCTGGCAGGTCAGCGGCATGCGGCTGGCCGCGCTGTGGACGGTCAACGACACTGCGAATGTGCTGTTCAACCTGACCACCCAGAACGACACGACCCACGGTAACTGGAACAGCGACCCGTACCTGGGCGATGCCAAGATCGTGCGATTCATCGACGACTCACGCCACGACAACTGGTGGCAGGCGGCCATGACGATCAACGCCGACCTTGGCTTCGCCGAATTCAAGTCCGCGACCGCTTATTTCAAGCGGCACATGACCTATACCTCGGACCAAATGACGTACGAGCAGTACAAGGTCAAAAAGTTCGGCAGCTATTACGCAGTTGCGGGCACGCGCGACACCGGCACCCCGGCCTACAACATCTACAACACCCGTCTGACCAGCAATGGGCATTTGACGACCAGCACGAGCTTCAACGACCAGTGGCAGTACCGCGTTTCGCAGGAATTCCGTCTGACCTCGAAGGGCGACAGCCGGTTGCAATGGATCGGGGGCCTGTTCTACGAGCGCGTACACGACAACTGGTGGTACGGCGCGGAGAACAAGCAGTTCACGAACACCACGGCCTGGCAGGTTGCCCAAAACAGTGCGTGCTATTACCACAGCGCCGGCTACAACGTGCAGTGCCCGCTGCCCGCGACGACCATCGATTACGGGGACAACTTCGACCGCGTCGTCAAGCAGGTCGCAGTATTCGGCGAGGTCAGCTATAAGCTGACCGACAAGTTGACTGGGATCGTTGGCGGGCGCTGGTTCAGGTATGACCGCGACACCGATCAGGAATACCAGGTCCCGCAGGGAATTCCCGTGGCTTTGGGAGCATCATCGGGCCATAGCTCGGGAAGCGAGCACGCGACGCTCGGCAAGTTCAGCCTGCAGTACAAATTCGTGCCCGGCGTGATGGGTTACTTCCTGTTCAGCCAGGGTTACCGCCTCGGCGGCTTCAACTCGCAGCGGGCGGTGGACAGCGGCGCGGTGCCCCTGAAGTACAAACCCGACAAGCTGAACAACTTTGAGCTCGGTATCAAGAGCCAATGGTTCGATCATCGCCTCACGCTCAATGCCTCGCTGTTCCTGGAGAAGTGGACGGACATCCAGTTGAACAGCAACACCGACGGCGCCGACAGTGGCGCCTGGTGGAAGCGCGGCACGATCAACGGCGGCAGTGCGGAAAACTCGGGTATTGAAATCATCGGCGCCGCGCGCGCCGGCAAGCATCTCAGTTTCGATTTCAGCATGACCGCGGCGAACCCGCACCTGACGGCCCCGGTGTCATACGCCAGCGGCACTTATATCCCCGAAGGTACCCCGATGGTCGGCGCACCAGATTTCAAGGCGGCGGCAGGTGTCGAGTATGCATTCGACTGGAAGCCGGCGGGTGGCGACCTGTGGGCGAGGTTTGACTACAGCTATCAGTCGGCGACCTACCAGAGCCTGTACTACGCGTCGGCCGCGTACCAGAATGCCGTCAATGCTGCCAACGACGATCCCCTGATACCACCCAATTGGGGGAAGGTTGAGCCGTGGCGCTTTGGCAAGTTCCAGGTTGGCGCCTCCTTCCCCAACAAGCTCGATGTCACGCTGACACTCAATAATGCCTTCAACTCCAAGGGCTCGAACTGGGTGACTACCGCAGAGGGCTGGTACGCTCGCCTGTATGGCGATCCGCGTTTCCAGAACATGCAGGCCCAGTTCCGGCCGCAGAGCATCGGCCTGACTATCCGCAAGGGCTTCTGACGACACCCGCGCGGCGCGAACGGTCGGGGCTGCGCGCTTGAGCGTGACGCGTCTGGTCGCCACTTCGGTGGTGCGCGGCAGCCAGAAGGGCGAGAGCCACGGCGGTGTCTGCCTGATCGACCTGCAAGCGCGCGAGGTCGTGCAGGCGATCGACTGGAATACCGTCGACATTGATTGGCAAGGCCGGGGCTGGGACCGGGGCCTGCGCGGCATCGCCTTCGACGGCGAGCTCGTCTACATGGCGGCGAGCGATGAGCTATTTGCCTACACGCCGCAGTTTCGCCGGGTCGGCTCGTGGCGCAGCCCGTACCTCAGGCATTGCCATGAGATTGCCGTCCATGGGCGTGAATTGTTCCTGACCTCGACCGGGTTCGACAGCGTCCTCGGCTTCAATCTCGATCAGCAGTGCTTCGATTGGGCACTGCATGTCCAGATGCGCCAGTACCAGGCTCACTTCGCGCGCTACGACCCCACGGGCACAAACGGCCCGCTCGCGCTCAACATACTGCATCTCAACAACGTCTCCGCCGATGCGAGCGGCATGTACATCTGCGGCCTGAACACCGGTGGCATGCTGCAGTACACCGGCGAGCGCATCGTCATGTGGGTCGAGCTGCCGCCGGGCACGCACAACGCGCGCCCGTTCCGCGACGGCGTACTGTTCAACGACACTGTGGCCGGCACCCTGCGGTATTCCGGACGCGACGAGCGCGAGGACCGGATCATGAAAGTGCCAACCTACGACCCCGAAACGCTGACCCACCGCGACGCGGACACCAGCGGCATCGCCCGACAGGGATTCGCGCGCGGACTCTGCGTGCTCACCGAATCGATGGTCGCCGGCGGCTCCTCACCGTCCACGGTCACGGTCTACGACCTCAAGGATAACGAGATGCTGTTGTCAGTAAACCTGACGCGCGACATCCGCAACGCGATCCATGGACTGGCGGTCTGGCCTTACGGTTGAGCGTGCCCTGGGCGCTCGAGGCCCACATTGCGCACGCGCTCGGGCAGGGCGGCAATGATGGCGGCCAACTCCTGCTGCCACAGCCCGAGGTGTTTTTCGTAGCGGCGCCAGGTGCCGAGCGCCTCGGTGTAAATGGGCCGGCGCACCTGCTCCGAGCTCGCGGTCCTCACGGTGCGCGTATTTTCATGGTAACGCAGACAAGCCTCCTCGAAGGGCAGGCCGCAATGAGCGAGGATCCGCCGCACCTGGCCTTCGAGGTCAAGCACTGTGTCCTCGTAATGCACTGTCAGGATCTTGCCGGGCAGCACCTGCTCCCAGTGCCGCATCAGCCGATCGTACTCCAAGTAGTAATGCGCCAGATCCTCGAGGTCGTAGCTGTAATCCATGCCGCCGCCATAGAGCTGCTTGTAGTTGCCGAGCAGGCTGTCGAGCGGATGACGGCGCGCATCGATGATGAAGGCATTGGGCAGGACCAGGTGCACGAAGCCGAGCAGCGGGAAGTTTTCCGGCATCTTGTCCGTGAATAGTGGCTTGCCGATTGAGCGATGGCGACGTGTGCCCTCATCGTACTGGCGGCCGTAGTCACGCCAGTCCCTGGGACGCAAATCGCGGGCGGCTTCCGGGAACCCGACCCGGTCGCTCCGATACCTCCCCACCGAGGCGGCAATCAGCCCGAGGTTCGGCAGTTCCGCCGTGCCCTCGACCTGTGAATGAGAAGCCAGGATCTGCTCGATCAGCGTCGAGCCCGAGCGGTGCAGGCCGACGATGAAGATCGGTTTGGCTGCGTCGTAACCATGGCCTTCGTGGGTGCGCAGGAATTCGCCGCTGAAGGTGTCGATGATCAGCGTGTGGCGGTTTTCCATGATCAGCGAATCGTGCGAGACCTGCGGCCGGTGGTGCTGGTTGCCGCGCTGGTACCACTGCCAGGCGGCGTCGTAGTCGCCGCGATCCTCGTTGGCCTTGCCGAGCGCGAAGCAGAAATGCACGGCCGTGGCCGGAGGGAGCTGCTCGCGCCCGAGCTGCTGCTGCATGGCGGTGATTTCCGCGTCCGTGAAGCGGAAGGTCTTGAGGTTCGCGAGGCTCCAGTACGCTTCGCCCAGGTCCGGCCGCCGCGCGATCGCGGCGCGATACGCCGCAATCGATTGCGCCTGCTGTCCCAGATCCTTGAGCACGTGCGCGAGGGACATGTGCGCATGGGCATTGGCCGGGTTCAACTCGATGGTTCTTTGATAAGCGTCGGCGGCCGGCTGCGGGCAGCCCGCCTGTGCCAGTGCGTCGCCGAGTCCGGCCCAGGCCGGAGCGTTGCCGGGCGCGAGCTGTGTCGCCTTCCGGAACGCGTCGGCTCCGTTGAGCCACTTCCTGCTTTTGACGTAGAGCTCGCCGAGTTCGTTCCAGGCGGCCAGGTAGGCGGGCGCCAGTTCGGTCACCCGTCGCAACAGCGCCTCGATGTCGTCGGCGCGCGACGGATCGTCCATCATTGCCAGCGCGAGCATTCTCATGGCATCGATCTGGTCGGGATCTCGACGCAGCACGCCCTCGAAGACCGCGATGGCTTCTGGCCGGTGGCCGGCGCGCAGCTGCTCGGCTCCCGCCGCGATGGCCTTGCGGTCGGGATCCTGGTCCACGTAGCGGGCATAGTGGCGGTCCGCCTCCGTGCCACGACCACAGGCCGCAAGCGCGTCGCCGAGCCGCCGGCGCGTATGCGGGAGCGTGGGATCGAGCTGCAGTGCCCGCTCGAACAGCGTGACGGCCTCCGCGTAGCGCGTTTGCCGTGCGAGGTTGATGCCCAGTTGATCGTGCAGTTGCGCTGAGTTGGGCGCTGCGGACAGTGCCGTGCGTATCCGTCGTTCGGTCTCGTTGAGAGAAAGCATGCCGTCTGTCGCGAGCGTTACGCCGGCGACAGTGCCAGCAGTGATACCACGACGCCATGCAGCAGCTCGCGCAGCGCCGCGGCATCCTCAGGGTCGTAACTCGTGCCGGACTCATCCATGTAGCTGCGCTGCGCGAGTTCGATCTGCAGAGCGTGGCGCCGCTGGTCCGGTTGCCCGTAATGCCGCGTGATGTAGCCTCCCTTAAAGCGCCCGTCAAAGACGTGCGAGAACTGCGCCGTTGCCGTCAACTGTGCGCCCAAGGCCTCGTTGACGGCGCGGCCGCAGGAACGGCCGTCGTAAGTGCCGACATTCACGTCCGGCAACCGGCCCGAAAACAGTCGCGGCACCGCGCTGCGGATCGAGTGCGCATCGAGTAACAGCGCGTAGCCAAATCGCCGGTGCGTGTCGTCCAGATGCGCGCGCAGCGCGTCATGATAGGGTTGCCAGTATTGCTCGCGGCGGCGCTCGATTTCGGCGGGCGCGAGCTGATCGGTGCCGTCGCGATACAGGCGCTCGCCCGAGAAGCTCTGCATCGGGCACAGTCCGGTTTGCGTCGCTCCGCGGTACAGAGCCGCGTCGTCGGGCGGCCGGTTCAGATCGATCAGGTAGCGCGTATAGCGCGCAACGATCATCGATGCCCCCAGATCGGGCGCAAAATCATAGAGTTTGGCGACATGCCAGTCGGTGTCCGGCAGATCGAGGGCCGCGGGCGTAAGACGCGGCGCCAGCTCCTGCGGCACGGCCGTGCCGGCGTGCGGCACGCTGATGATCAGCGGTGAATCGCCCGCGACCAAAGTGTGTGTAGGGAAGGTTTGCATGGCCCGAACTGCGCTCACGGTGTCCCGGCGATGGGCTAGAGCGCAAACAGACCCGGAGCGACATGCTCGCGCAGCGCGCCGCTGACTACGAGCTCGCGCGCCGCGGCGATGTCGGGCGCGAAGTAGCGGTCGCGTGACAGCACCGGAACGCGCCGGCGCAACAGCCCGTGCACCGCCTCGAGGGTCGCGGAACTGCGCAAGGGCCGGTGAAAATCCACGCCCTGCGCGGCGGCTAGGAGCTCGATGGCGACAATGCCCGCGGCATTATCGGCCATGGTGAGCAGTCGCCGGGCGCCGTAGGTGGCCATCGATACGTGGTCTTCCTGGTTGGCGGAAGTCGGAATGCTATCGACGCTGGCCGGGTGCGCCAGGGACTTGTTCTCCGAGGCCAGCGCGGCTGCGGTCACCTGCGCCACCATGAACCCCGAGTTCACTCCGCTGTTGGCGATCAGGAAGGGCGGCAGTGCGCTCATCTTGGTGTCCACCAGTATGGCGATGCGCCGCTCGGTGATCGAACCTATTTCGGCCACCGCCAGCGCCAGCTGATCGGCCGCGAAGGCGACCGGCTCGGCGTGAAAATTACCGCCCGACAATACTTCGTTCTCACGGGAAAATACCAAGGGATTGTCGGTCACGGCGTTGGCTTCGCGCAGCAGCGTGGCGCCGGCGGTGCGCAGCAGATCGAGACACGCTCCCATCACCTGCGGCTGGCAACGCAGCGAATAGGGATCCTGCACCTTCTCGCAGTCAATATGCGAGGCTCGCACGCGGCTCCCGCGCAGCAGCGACTTGAGTTGCGCGGCCACCGCCATCTGACCCGGTTGGCGCCGGATGGCATGTATCCGTGGATCGAACGGCGCATCGCTCCCCTTGAGCGCATCCACGCACATGGCTCCCGTAACCAGTGCGGCGGCGAATACATTCTCAATGGCGAACAGCCCCGCAAGCGCGAGCGCCGTGGATACCTGGGTGCCGTTGAGCAACGCCAGACCTTCCTTGGCGGCAAGCCTTAAGGGACGAAGCCCCGCCAGCGCCAGTCCACGCCGGGCCGACATGAGGCGACCGCGGTGGCTAACGTTGCCCACGCCCAGCAGCGCGGCCGAAAGGTGGGCGAGAGGTGCGAGATCTCCCGAAGCGCCCACCGAGCCCTGGCTCGGAATGACCGGATAGATTTCCTTGCGCAACAAGGTGCGCAGAGCCTGGAGCGTTTGGGGACGTATCCCTGAGTAGCCCTGGGCCAGGCTGGCGATTTTCAGTACCAGCACCAGGCGCACCACTTCATCGCTGAGTGGCGCGCCGGTGCCAGCGGCATGCGACAGGACCAGGTTGTGCTGCAGCAAAGTGAGGTCTGCCGTGGAGATGCGCTCGCTCGCCAAGGATCCAAATCCCGTATTGACGCCGTAGGCCGTCTGACCGCGCGCAATCAAACGCTCGATGACATCGCGCGATCGCCGAACGCGCAGCTGGTCCGCGCGCGTCAGGGGCATGGCCACCGGAGCGCTGAATGCCACCCGGAGTGCGGGCAGAGACAGGGCCCCGGCGCTCAGCCCCGAAGCGGCGGACCGGCGCCTGATCATGGCGAGCGGCCCGGGATCAGCATGGGCAACTGGAGCGAGTGCTCGCGGGCGCACTGCAACGCGCTTTCGTATCCCGCGTCGGCATGCCGCATGACGCCGGTGGCCGGATCATTCCACAGCACGCGCTCGATGCGACGTGCCGCCTCAGGGGTCCCATCGCACACGATCACTACGCCGGCGTGCTGCGAGAAGCCCATGCCGACGCCACCGCCATGGTGGAAGGAAACCCACGTGGCGCCGCTGGCCGTGTTGAGCAATGCATTGAGCAAGGGCCAGTCTGATACCGCATCCGATCCGTCCCGCATCGCTTCGGTCTCGCGATTAGGGCTGGCCACCGAACCTGAATCCAGATGGTCGCGCCCTATGACGATGGGCGCCTGCAGCTCGCCGCTGGCCACCATGTCATTGAACGCCAGGCCGAGGCGATGCCGATCGCCCAGCCCCACCCAGCAGATGCGCGCGGGCAGTCCCTGGAACTTGATGCGCTTGGCGGCCATGTCCAGCCAGCGGTGCAGGTGCGCATCGTCGGGGATCAGCTCGCGCACCTTGGCATCGGTGCGGGCGATGTCGGCCGGATCGCCCGAGAGAGCCGCCCACCGAAACGGACCAACGCCGCGGCAGAACAGCGGGCGCACGTACTCGGGCACGAAGCCGGGAATATCAAAGGCGTTCTTGACGCCCTGCCCGAGTGCGACCTGGCGGATGTTGTTGCCGTAGTCGAAGGTCGGGATGCCCATGTGCTTGTACCCGAGCATGGCCCTCACGTGCGTCGCCATGGACTCGCTGGCGGCGGCGCTGACCCGCGCCGGATCGCTGGACTGCAGGGCTTCCCATTGCTCTATGGTCCAGCCGGCCGGCAGGTAGCCGTGCACCGGGTCGTGGGCCGAGGTCTGGTCGGTAACCGCATCCGGCCGCACTCCGCGCCGGAGCAGTTCCGGCAGCAACTCCGCCGCGTTTCCGCACAGGCCGATCGACACCGCCGCAGAGCTCTGCTTGGCGGCCGCGATCATCGCCAGCGCTTCATCGAGCGAGGCGGCCTGCTTGTCGAGGTAGCCGGTCTCCAGGCGCTTGTCGATGCGCGACTGGCGACACTCGATCGCCAGCATCGAGGCGCCGGCCATGGTGGCCGCGAGCGGTTGGGCTCCGCCCATGCCGCCCAGGCCGGCCGTCAGAATCCAGCGTCCGCCGAGCTGGCCCCCGAAATGGCGCCGACCCATTTCCACGAAGGTCTCGTAGGTGCCCTGCACGATGCCCTGCGAGCCGATATAGATCCACGAACCGGCCGTCATCTGGCCGAACATCATCAATCCGCGCCGATCCAGCTCGTTGAAATGCTCCCAGGTCGCCCAGTGCGGCACCAGATTTGAATTGGCGATTAGCACGCGCGGGGCGTCGGAGTGCGTGCGGAACACCCCGACCGGACGCCCGGACTGTATGAGCAGTGTCTCCTCGGGGCCGAGGCCTCTGAGCGTGGCGACGATGGCCTCGTAGCACTCCCAGTTGCGCGCCGCCTTGCCGATGCCGCCGTAGACCACGAGATCCTCCGGGCGTTCGGCCACCTCCGGATCCAGATTGTTCATCAGCATGCGCAGCGGCGCCTCGGTCAGCCATGAGCGCGCGCTCAGGGTCTTGCCGCGCGGCGCGCGGATCAGGCGCGAGCGGCCAGTGGCGGCCGGTGCCGGTGTACTTGTCTTGTTCATTAGCTCTTCCTGCTACGAATCATGGCGCGCAGCGCCTGGACGGTTTCGCGGTAACGGGCCTCGATCTGCACTTCCTCGGCATGATGGCCGTCGCGAATCAGCCAGCGGCCAGCTCCCAGCACCTGGCGTGCACGCGGCGCCGGCGCATCGAACACCAGCGCGCTCAGAAAATCCTCACTGGCCTGCAGCCCCCAATCGCCCGCGTCGGCATCATAGGTGACGAAATCGGCGCGTGCACCGGCGCCGATCGCGCTGCGCCCGCCGTGCAGGGCGATCTGAAAAAGGCGGTCGGCCACCGCCGGCTCGGCGGGCGTGCTCAGGACATTGCGCCGGCCACGCGCCAGGCGCTGCGACCACTCCAGGAGACGCAGCTCCTCGAGCGAGCTGCGTCCGATATTGCTGTCGGAACCGATCGCCATTTTACCGCCGGCGTTGAGGAAGGGCGCAAGCACCGGGCAGCCATCTCCCAGGTCGGCCTCGGTGGTCGGGCACAGCACCAGCGTCGCGCCGGCGGCACGGAGCTGTGCGAGCTCCGCTTCGCTCGAATGCGTCGCATGAACCAGGGCCCATTGCGAGGACAGCAGTCCGCGGGCGGCCAGGAGCGCGACCGGTGGCGAGCCGTAATGGCGTATGCACGCCTCCACCTCGGCCGGTTGTTCGGCCACGTGGATGTGTACGCAGCGGCACTGCGGATCGGTGCGCAGCAGCTTGTACACCTGCGTGATCACGTCGATCTCGACGGCGCGCAGGCTGTGGAAGGCCACCCCCAGCGCGACGGGACCGTCGGCAGGATACCGGCGGCGCAGCTCCTGCCAGTCTTCCAGAAACTGCGCCGTGTCGCGTACAAAGGGCTGCTGTCCGGGAAGGGGTGGAGCGCCTCCGAAGCCGGAGTGCTGGTACAGGGTAGGGAGCAGTGTCAAAGCCATGCCGGTTCGCCGGGCCGCCGCGGCGATGGCGCCATCGGCATCCAGCGCGCGGCGCTCGCCGCAGCGATGCAGATAAAGAAACTCGGCGACCGCGGTATACCCGCCGCGGAGTAACTCCAGGTAACAGCGCGCGGCAATGGCCTCGAGATCGTCGTGGCGCAGGTGCTGCGCCAGCGCGTACATGGTCTCGCGCCAGCTCCAGAAATCATCGTGCTGGCCTGCGGCGCGCTGCGTCCAGGGGCCGAGCGCTCGCTGAAAGGCGTGGCAATGGGCGTCGACCAACCCGGGAACAGTCAGGCCTGCGATCGTCGCTCCGGCCTTGGATGCGCCGGTCGAAATGTCGGCCGTATTGCCGTTGGCGTCGATGCTTACGGTCGCGTCGCGGATCCAGCGACCGTCCAGCCACAGGTTGGCGTAGGTGACGGCGCTCGGCGTCGCGGCTGCTGCCTGCTGCATCCGCGGCATGTTAACACCCGCGTGGCGCGCGGGGTGCCGGGCGGGTAATCTCGCGTTCATGCACGCCGCCGAGACCACCCGACTGATTGCCAACGGCCGGGTCTGGACCGGTACGGCCGAGGCTGCAGGCCCGGGCGCAGGCGCTGAGGTGCTCGAAACCGCGATCGCCGTGCAGCAGGGCCGGATCGCCGCCCTCGGTGCGCTGCGGGAACTGCAGCAACGGTTCGCCGGGGCCGAAGTGCTCGATGCCGGAGGCCGGCTGGTGACCCCGGGCCTGATTGACTGTCATACGCACATCGTGCACGCCGGTAATCGCGCGGCCGAGATCGAGCGCCGCCTGGCCGGTGAAAGCTACCAGAGCATTGCGCGCGCCGGCGGCGGGATTCTATCCACGGTCGGTGCGACGCGCGCCGCCAGCCTGCAGCAGCTGATCGAGGGCGCGCTGCCGCGCGTCGATGCGCTGCTGGGCGAGGGCGTGACCACTCTGGAGGTCAAGTCCGGCTACGGGCTGGATCTGCACACCGAACTGCGCATGCTGGAGGCCGCTCGTGCCCTGGGCACGGAGCGATCGCTGTCGATCTCAACCACCTACCTCGGCGCGCATGCCGTGCCCCCCGAGCATGCCGGCAACGCGCGCGCCTATGTCGAGCGGCTGTGCACTGAACTGATTCCCGCCGTGGCGGCAAGCGGACTTGCCGACGCCTTCGATGCCTATTGCGAACAGGTGGCCTTCACCGCGGCGCTGGTGGCGCGCACCTTTGTCGCCGCGCGCGAGCAGGGGCTCCCGGTCAAGCTGCACGCCGATCAGCTCTCCAATATGCACGGCGCCGCGCTGGCCGCCCAGCACGGCGCGCTCTCCGCCGATCACCTCGAGTACACCGATGCCGAGGGCGTGGCGGCGATGGCGGCCGCGGGCACGGTGGCCGTGCTGTTGCCGGGTGCCTATTATTTTCTGCGCGAACACCAGCGCCCGCCGATCGAGCTGCTGCGCGATGCGAACGTGCCCCTGGCGGTGGCCACGGACTGCAATCCGGGCACCTCGCCGCTCGCTTCAATACTGACCGCCATGAATTTCGCCGCGGTGGAGTTCGGGCTCAGCACCGGCGAGTGCCTGGCAGGCGTCACGCGCGTTGCGGCGCGCGCGCTGGGGCGGCTCGAGACGCAGGGCACGATCGAGTGCGGCAAGTGGTGCGATCTGGCGATCTGGAACGTGGCGCATCCGGCCGAACTGGTGCACGGCATCGGCGCGAGGCGGCTCCATCGGCGGCTCTGGCACGGCCAGCCGGATCCTTGAGACGTGAATACGGCACCGTCCGAGCGCTGCATCGCGCACCTCGACATGGACGCCTTCTATGCCTCCGTGGAGCTGCTGCGTTACCCGCAATTGCAGGGACAACCGGTGGTGATCGGCGGCCGCCGGCGGGCGGCCGGCGAGGGCGACGATGCGGCGTTTGCCCGGCTGGCCGACTACCAGGGACGCGGGGTCGTGACCACCGCCACCTACGCCGCGCGCGAGTTTGGCGTTCATTCCGGAATGGCGCTCATGCAGGCCGCGCGCCGCTGCCCCCAGGCGGTGCTGCTGCCGGGGGACTTCGAGCAATACCGGCGCTACTCGCGCCTGTTCAAGAGCGCGATCGCCGCCATCGCCCCTCGGGTCGAGGACCGCGGCATCGACGAGGTCTACATTGATTTTGGCGCCGTCGAGGACGGCGCCGCGGACGGCGGACGGATATTGGCGCGACGCATCCAGCAGGCGATCCTGGCCAGCACGGGACTGAGCTGCTCGATCGGCGTGGCACCCAACAAGCTGCTGGCGAAGCTGGCGAGCGAAATGGACAAGCCGGCCGGCGTGACGATCCTGAACAGCGCCGATCTGGCCGAGCGCATCTGGCCCTTGCCCTGCCGCAAGATCAACGGAGTGGGGCCTAAGGCGAGCGCGCGCCTGGAACAGCTCGGCATCCGCAGCATCGGCGAGCTTTCGCGCTGCGAGCCCGGATGGCTGGTCGAGCACTTCGGCCGGCACTACGGCCAATGGCTGCACGAGGTATCGTGGGGGCGTGATACGCGTGAGATCGTCGTCGAAAGCGAGCCCGTGTCGATGAGCTGCGAGACCACGTTCGAGCGGGACCTGCACGCGGTGCGCGATCGCCCCGAGCTCAGCGCGGTATTCACGGCGCTGTGCGAGCGCCTGGCGGCGGACCTGGCACGGCACGGGTACGCCGGACGCACCATCGGCGTGAAGCTGCGCTACGATAATTTTCAGTCCGTGACGCGCGCGCAGACCCTGGACTACCACACCGCGGACGCCACCGTGATCCGGCAGACCGCGGGCCTTTGCCTGAAGCGTGCGCCGCTGGAGCGGCGCTTGCGGCTGCTGGGGGTGCGCGTAGGCGGACTCGTGCCCGCAGCCGCAGCCCACTCGCGACCCGCCGTGGAAGTTCTGGAGCTGTTCTGAGGTCAGCGCGGGGCTGATCCGCTATCATGGCCCCGATGAGCCAACAATCATTGCACGCGGCGCTGGCACGATTGCATCAAGAGCTGCAGGGATCCGCACCGCTTGACGCCGAATCGCGCCGGCTGCTCGATGAGCTGACCGCCGATATCACGCGCGCACGCGAGGCGGTGGCGAGTGAAGCGCATGCTTCTCGGCTTGAGGCGTTGGCGGTGCAGTTCGAAGCAGGGCATCCGGATCTGGCGGCCAGCCTCCGGGGCATCGCCGACGCGCTGGGGCGAGTCGGACTCTAGCCGTGCGCGGTTGCGCCGCGCCGCTTGATGAGTGCCGCGCCGCGGGCGACCACGCCCTGCACAAAAATCACGAATACCGGCACGAAGAACACGCCCAGCACTGTGGCGGCCAACATGCCGCCAAATACCCCGGTGCCGATGGCAATGCGGCTGGCCGCGCCGGCGCCGCGGCTTACGACCAGCGGCATGACGCCGAGCATGAAAGAGAGCGAAGTCATCAGGATCGGGCGCAAGCGAATGCGCACCGCCTGCAGCACCGCAGCCACCACCTCCATGCCGCTCTCATGCAGCGTCTTGGCAAACTCGACGATCAGGATGGCGTTCTTGGCCGAGAGGCCCACGGTAGTTAGCAACCCAACCTGGAAATAGACGTCATTCGCCAGACCGCGGGTGGTGGCCGCGGCGAGTGCGCCGATCACGCCCAGCGGCACCACCAGCATCACTGCAAAGGGCAACGACCAGCTCTCATACAGGGCCGCGAGACAGAGGAATACGAACAGTACCGAAATGGCATACAGAGCCGGCGCCTGCGCACCGGCGAGTTTCTCCTGAAACGACAAGCCGGCCCATTCGAATCCTACGCCGGTCGGCAATTTCGTGATCAGCTGCTCGATGCGATTGAGCGCCGTGCCGCTGCTGACTCCCGGCGCAGGTTCGCCGACGATCTCTATTGACGAGGCGCCGTTAAAACGCTCAAGGCTTTGGGCGCTCACTCTCCACGATCCGTATGCGAAGGCCGACATCGGCACCATGTCACCGGCGGTGTTGCGCACGAACCAATTGTCGAGATCGCCCGGCTGCATGCGAAACTGGGCATCGGACTGCAAATAGACTTTCTTGACGCGCCCGCGATCGACAAAATCATTGACGTAGATGCCGCCGATCGCGGTGGCCAGCGTGTCACTGATATTGGCGGTCGCCAGGCCCAGGGCGCCGGCCTTCGCCTGATCGACCTCGATATGGAACTCTGGCTGATCGCCCAGGCCGTTGATGCGCACGCGCGCCAATAGCGGATCATGTCCCGCCAAATCCAGGAACTGATCGCGGGCGCTGGCCAGAACTTCGCGCCCGACACCGCCGGCATCCTTCAGTTCCAGGTCGAAGCCGCTGGTCGTGCCCAGGCTTCGGATCAGTGGCGGTGCGCTGACGAATATACTGGCGTCGCGGATGCGCCCGGCGGCAGCCTGCGCCCGTTTGGCGACCATGACCGATGATTTGTCCTTCGAGGTGCGCTGGCTCCAGTCGCGCAGCAGCGCAAAGGACATGCCAGTATTCTGGCCGTTACCGCTAAAACTCCGACCGGCCACGGACAATATGTTGGTAACTGAACCGGTATCGGCCAGCATGGCCAGTTCAAGCTGGTGCTGCGCCGCCACGGTTCGGTCGAGTGTGGCGCCGGACGGGAGCTTGGCCATTGCGAGCAGCGCGCCCTGGTCCTCCTCCGGCAGGAATGAGGTGGGCAGGTGGACGTACATCAGTGCCATGAGCGCGGCCAGAACCAGGTACGTCACCATCACGCTATTAGTGCGCGGTAACAGCTTAGCCACTATGGCCTGATAGCGCGTGCTCAGCTTTAGGAAGCCGTTCTCAAATCGCGCCAGCAGACCGTGGCCACTTTGCTGAGTGGTCCCGTGAGGCTTGAGAATACTGGCACACAAGGCGGGCGTCAGAGTCAGGGCAACCAGCACCGAAAGTGCCATGGCTGACACGATCGTGATGGAGAACTGTCGGTAGATGACGCCGGTCGAACCGCCAAAAAAGGCCATGGGGATCAGCACCGCGGAGAGCACCAGCGCTATGCCCAGCAGTGCGCCCGTGATCTGGTCCATCGACTTGCGAGTCGCCTCGCGCGCCTCCAGATGCTCCTCGCGCATGATGCGTTCGACGTTCTCCACCACGACGATGGCATCGTCCACCAGCAATCCGATGGCCAGCACCATGCCGAACATGGTCATGGTGTTGATGGAATATCCGAGCACCGACAGCACACCGAAGGTGCCGAGCAGCACGACCGGCACGGCGATGGTGGGGATCAGCGTCGCGCGTATGTTTTGCAGGAACACAAACATGACCATTACCACCAACAGCACCGCCTCGAACAGCGTCTTTATGACTTCCTTGATCGAGATACGCACGAAGGTCGAGGTGTCATAGGCAATTTTGTACGACAGGCCGGGCGGGAAAAAATGTGCAAAGTGCGCGATACGGGCATTGACGGCGTCGGCCGTTTTCAAAGCATTGGCGCCTGAGGCAAGCGAGAAACCGATGGCGACCGACGGTTGACCGTTGGTGCGCGTGGCTACGTCGTAGCTGTCGGCGCCGAGTTCGACACGTGCTACTTCGGCCAGATGCACGGTCGAGCCGTCTGGGTTGACGCGCAGCACGATGTCACGAAACTGCTGCGGGCTGGTCAGTTTGCTTTGTGCCGAAACCGGCGCATTGAGTTGCTGACCCTGCACAACCGGCTGACCGCCCAATTGGCCAGTGGCGACCTGGGTGTTCTGCGCCACGATGGCGGCGGTGACGTCGGCCGGAATCAGCTTGTACTGATTGAGCTTGTACGGATCGAGCCAGATGCGCATGGCGTAGCCCGAGCCAAGAATCTGCACGGTGCCCACGCCGTCGACGCGGCTGACGGGATCCACGATGTTGGTCTGCAGGTAATCACCGATGTCTGCATTCGAGAGCGTGCCGTTCGGCGAATAGAACGCGATCACCGACAGAAAACCGGCAGTCGACTTAGTGACCGTGATGCCCTGCGCCTGCACCGGCACCGGCAGCCGCCGCGTCGCCTGCTGCAGCTTGTTCTGCACCTGTACCTGGGCGACGTCGGGATCGGTGCCGGCCTCGAAGGTCAGCGTTATGTTAGCGATGCCCTGGGCGTTGCTGGTGGAGGACATGTACACCAGATGATCGAGTCCGGTCATGGACTGCTCGATCACTTGCGTGACCGACTCCTCGACCGATCGCGACGAGGCGCCAGGATAGGTGGCACTAATGTTGACGGCGGCGGGTGCAATATTGGGATATTGCTCGACCGGCAACTGATGAATCGACAGTGCCCCGGCAAGCATGATGATGATGGCGATGACCCAGGCAAAGATGGGCCGATCAATGAAAAAGCGGGCCATCGCTGCTAGCCGTGCGCCGGTGTGTCCAGTTTGACGATCGTCGGCTTGACCGGGGCGTCCACCTTGGCCTTCACCTGGCCCTGGACGATCACCCGCTCACCGGCGTGCAGCCCGGCGACGACGCGCCACTGATCGCTGGCGGCCTCGACCGTCAGCGAGCGCAGTTCCACCTTGTCGTCCGGACCGACGACGAGGGTGGTGGCCTCGCCGTGCGCGTCGCGGCTTACCGCCTGTTGCGGCAGCAGCAGTGCCTTTTCATCGATGGCCTGCGCGAGCTGCGCGCGCACGTACATGCCAGGCAGCAGCACGCCTTCCGGATTCGGAAATACCGCGCGCAAGGTGATCGCGCCGGTGCCTTCGCTCACTGTGACTCCGGTGAACTCGAGGCGACCCTCGAGCGGGTAGTACTTGCCGTCGTCCATCAGCAGCTTCACGCTGGCGCTATGCGTGTCGGCGTTCTTGAGGGCGCCCGTCGCCAGCTGACTGCGCAGCCTCATCACGGCCGAGGCGGGTTGTGTCAGGTCAACGTACATCGGCTGGTATTGCTGGATGGTCGTCAACGGTGCGTCCTGATTGGCCGTCACCAGAGCGCCCTCGGTATACACGGAAGTGGCGATCCTTCCCTCGATGGGCGCCGCGATGCGCGTATAGGCAAGATTGATGCGTGCGGTCTCAAGCGCCGCGCGCGCAGTTTTCTCGTCAGCCTGGGCCTGACTCAGGCTTGAGGTGACATCGTCGCGCTCCTGCTGGCTGACATCGCCGGAAGCCGCCAGCTTGATGTAGCGCTCGTGCTTGAGCTGCACGGTCAGCAGGTTTGCAACGGCCTTGGCCACCGCGGCCTGCGCACTGTCGTAAGCGGCCTGATAGGGTGCCGGATCCAGCTGGTACAGCGCCTGGCCCGCCTTGACCACGGCGCCTTCGACGAACAGCCGCTGCTTGATGATGCCGCTGACCTGCGGGCGCACCTGCGCGACCCGGTAGGCCACGGTGCGCCCGGGCAGGAGCGTGGTGATTGTCACGCGCTGAGGCTGCACGATGACGACGCCCACTTCGGGAGCGGGGTCGGACTTGTTACCTTGTCCCGAAGAGCCGCAGCCGCCGATCAGCAGGGTCGTGAGAGTCAACGCGACGCCACGCGCTGCGCGCAGGTTCTTCATCTTCCGGTATCCCAATGGTTCGGTCGCGTCCGGTCACTCGACGGGAGCGACCTGCATCTCAGGATCGATCTGCGCCGCCCATGCCAGCATGCCGCCCTCAAGGCTGGCAGGCTCTTGGATGCCGGTCCCGGCAACAAGTTCACACGCCGCGCGGCTTCTGGTGCCACTGCGGCATACGAACACTACCGGGAATTCTAGCGGAATCTCCGCGCGACGTCGCGGCAGATCAGCCACCGGAATGTTCAGGGCGCCGGCCAGATGGCCGGCCGCGTACTCGCGAGGCTCGCGCACGTCCACCACAGTGATGTGCGTCATTCCTCCGGCTTCGTGCAGCAGTGCGCGCAATTGCCCCGCCTGCATGGCGCGGCAGGGAGCGCGCGGGTCGGACCCGTGAGCTACCGAGTCCGCGAGCGTCCTGATGGTCGGTTGACTGCCGCAAACGGCGCAGTCCTCGCGCCGCGCAAAGCGAAACTCATGCCATTGCATCGCCAGCGCGTCGTAGGTCAGCAAACGCCCCACCAGCGGCGTGCCGAGCCCTAGCACCAGCTTGATCGCTTCGGTGGCCTGCAGCGCCCCGAGTATGCCGGGGAGTACGCCGAGCACCCCGGCTTCGGCGCAACTGGGGGCAACTCCAGCTGCCGACTCCGGAAACAGGCAGCGGTAACAGGGGCCGCCGCCGGGAACATAGGTCATCGCCTGGCCTTCGAAGCGGTGTATTGCCGCCGACACCAGCGGGCGCGCCAGAAGCACGCAGGCATCATTGACCAGATACCTGGTGCTCAAGCGATCGCTCCCGTCGACGATGCAATCATATTCACGCAACAGCTCGAGCGCGTTGCCTGCACCCAGTTCGAGCTCGTGGGCTATTACGTTGATTTCCGGGTTGAGCGCGCGCAGCCGCGCCTGGGCGCTCAACGCCTTGCTGGCGCCCACGCTCGCGCTGTCAAACAGCAGTTGCCGCTGCAGGTTGGAGAGCTCGACCCGATCATGATCGAGGATCCCGAGCGTGCCGATGCCCGCGGCGGCCAGATACAGCCCAGCCGGGGAGCCGAGGCCACCGGCGCCGACGATCAGCACGCGCGCCGCTTTGAGTTTTTCCTGGCCGCTGGCGCCAATCTCCGACAACAGCAGGTGTCGGCTGTAGCGTTCTCGTTCTGCTGCACTCAGGCCCATCGGCGCTCCTAGCCGCCGCTCAGCGCGCAGATCAAGTGAACCTCGTCCCGCGCCGCCAGCCTCTCGTCGAGCGATCTGACCTCACGCTGGTTGATGAAAATTCTTATGTGCGGTCGGATTCGATCCTGCTCATCGATCATGCGAAAGCGCATTCCGGGATGCGCGCGCTCGAGTTCCTCAAGGAGGCCCGCGATGGTTGCACCGCCGGCGCTCACCTGCGCGGCGCCCGAGGTGTAGCTGCGCAATGGGGAAGCAACTCTCACGGTGTGCATGCACGTTTCCCGCGCTCTTCAGGAGGCGTGCGTGACGGAATAGATCTCGGGTACGTGGCGCGCGATGCAGCGCCACGCCTCTCCTTCATTGCTGCTCGCCCAGATCTCGCCTTGCGTCGTGCCGAAATAAAGCCCGACTCGCGCCTCGGTGTCGGCGCACATCGCCTGGCGCAACACCGTAAACCACGCTTTCGCGCGCGGCAGCCCGCGATCCAGGCGCCGCCAGCTATTGCCGGCATTGGTGCTGCAATACACCGCCGGCTTGCCATCCAAGGAGGTGCGCGGCCATACCGTCGATCCATCCATCGGCAGCACCCAGATCTTGTTGGGGTCACGTGGGTGCGCGACGATCGGAAAGCCCACATCGCCGATGCGTTTGGGCATGCGCTCGCCAATCCGCACCCAACGCCGCGCCGGCCGGTCGAGGCGGTAACTGCCGCAGTGGTTCTGCTGGTAGAGGCGATCAGGCTGCTGCGGGTGCTGGACCACGCAGTGCGGGTCGTGTCCGTAGGCGGAATCGGGGTCGGGCAGAAAATCGGCTGCGACTCCCTCGTTGAGCGGCGCCCAATCGGCACCACCGTCGGTGGACTCGAACACCCCGCCGATCGAGATCGCCAGATACAGATGGCGCGGGTCACGTGGATCCACGCGCACCGAGTGCAACAGCTCCCCGTCCGGCGTGCGCAGGCCCGCCGCCCATTTGGCATTCATGGGATGGTCGTTGAAGCCGGCCACGGGCGCCCAATTCCTGCCGTGATCCTCGGAGCGAAACAAACCGGCGGGCGCCGTACCCGCGTACCAGCTGCCCGGTTCGGAGGCATGCCCGGGCGTGAGCCAGAACACCCGCTCGACCGCGCGCGGCTTTTCTCCTTCAAGGGTTTTGCGAAATGCCGGCGGCGTGGCGGCCTCCTGCCAGCTGCGGCCACGGTCGTTCGAGGTGTACACCGTCGGGCCCAGATGACCGGTCTTCGCCGCCATCGCGAGGCGACGCAGATCCCGCGGGTCCTGCACCACGTGGTGGATGATGTGACCCAGGAACTGGGGACCGGACAGAGTCCAGCTGCGCCGGCGCGCGTCGGAGCGCAGGGCAAATAGGCCCTTACGAGTGCCTATCCATAAGATGTTTACCATGGTTAAGCCGATTTTCCACCGTCGCTTGGGGCTGTCAAGTCACCGTCCTGAAACTGCAATGCCGCCAGCCGGGCGTACAGGCCTTCACCCCGTATGAGCTCGTCGTGCGTGCCTTGCGCGACGATCCGGCCCTGATCCATCACCACGATGCGCCTGATGCGTTGGATCGTCGCCAGCCGGTGGGCGATGATCAGGGTGGTGCGGCCACGCCCACCCCGGCCGGCCATGAGATTGGCGAGGCCGAGCTGCACGGCGCGCTCGTTTTCGGCATCGAGCGCGCTGGTGGCCTCATCGAGCAGCAGCACCGGTGCGTCGCGCAGCATGGCGCGCGCGATCGCGAGGCGTTGGCGCTGGCCGCCAGACAGCGTGACACCGCGCTCGCCTACGCGCGTGTCGTAGCCGGCGGGCAGGAGCAGCACGAATTCATCGGCAGCCGCGGCGATCGCCGCCGCGCGCACTTCCGCATCCGTGGCGGCCGGCCGGCCGTAACGGATGTTGTCGATGATCGAGCCCGCGAAGATCACCGGCTCCTGCGAGACCACGGCGATCTGCGCCCGCAGCTCGTAGGGATCGAGGCGCGCGATATTGACGCCATCGAGCAGGATGCGGCCGGAGAGCGGATCGAAGAAACGCAGCAGCAGCTGAAACACGGTGGACTTGCCGGCGCCTGATGGCCCGACCAGCGCCAGCGCCTCGCCCGCGGCGACCGGCAGGTTGAAGTTCACCAGCGCCGTGTGGTTCGGGCGCGTCGGATAGCTGAAGGTGACGCCGGAAAACTCCAGCCGTCCCTGGGCCGGCTGGGCGAGCCGCTGCGGTGCGGACGGCGCGGCGATCACCGGCGCGGTCGCGAGTATTTCCATCAGGCGTTCAGTCGCGCCGGCGGCGCGCTGCACCTCACCCCACAGTTCGCTCAACGCGCCCACGGAGCTGGCCAGCAACACCGCATACAGTACGAACTGGCTGAGCTGGCCGGCACTCATCCGTCCGCTCAACACGTCGCTCGCACCCACCCACAGCACCCCGACGATGCTCGCGCCCACCAGGATGAACACGGCGGCGGTCATGGCGGCACGCACGCGCGTGCGCCGGATGCCGCTCGCGAACGCCGCTTCCGTGGCTGCGGCATATCGCTGACGGTCGATGGGCTCGTGCGTGTAGGCCTGCACGGTGGGCATCGCGTTGAGCACCTCGCCCGCCAGCGCCGAGGTCTCGGCGAACATGTCCTGCGCAGCGCGCGAGAGTCCGCGCACGCGTCGCCCCATCAGGCTGATCGCGGCCACGACCAGGGGCACGCTCAGGAAGGCCAGCCCCATCAGCTTCGGGCTGGTCACACCCATCATGATCGCGGACCCGATGGCCATGACAATGCTGCGCAGAGCAAAGGAAGCCGAGGATCCAACCACGATCTGCACCAGCGTCGTATCGGCGCTGAGTCGCGAGAGCAGCTCGCCGGTGCGGGTGCGCTCGAAGAACTCGCTCGACAATCCCAGCACGTGATCGAACACCTTGCGGCGCACGTCGGCGACTACCCGCTCGCCGATCCAGGTGACCAGGTAGTAACGGCTGGCCGAGGCGAAGCCCATGACGGTGGTGACGGCCAGCAGGCCCAGAAAATATCGACCGACCTGTGCCGACGCTCCGCCGTGAAAACCATGGTCGATGACCTGCCGGGCCGCCAGCGGCAGGACCAGCGAGGCGCCGGCGGCCACTGCAAGTGCCAGCAGCGCCAGCATCACGAGGCCCCGATGCGGCTTGACAAAGGGGGCGAGCGCGGCGAGCGGCGCGAGCCTGTCCGTGCCGGGTTTGCGGTTCTGGGGATTGGCGGCCAACGGTGCAGCTCTCCAATGGATGACGACGACGGCGGGCGGAACTTGGTTCCGCGCCAATCGCGGTTGGGCTATTCTAGAGTCGTCAGACCCAAATTCCGCGGAGAGTTTCCATGACGATCTCGATGTACCAGGCTTCGGCGCCCGTATTTGACAAGATGCTGGGCAATCTGTCGGCCATACTGGGCAAGGCCGCGAGCTGGGCCGAAGCACGCAAGATCGAGCCCACCGTGCTGCTCAATTCGCGCCTGGCACCGGACATGTTTGCTCTCACGCGCCAGGTCCAGATTGCCTGCGACTTCGCCAAGGGCACCTGTGCGCGACTGGCCGGGGTCGAACCGCCCAAGTTCGAGGACAACGAAGGCAGCATTGCGGACCTGCAGGCGCGCATCGCCAAGACGCGCCAGTTCGTGGGCACCCTCAAGGCCGCACAAATCGACGGCTCGGAAGGGCGGGACATCAAATTCAAGGCCGGGCCGCGCGAGTTCGAGTTCAAGGGCCTGGCCTACCTGAACGGGTTTGCGCTGCCCAATTTCTATTTTCACCACGCCATGACCTACGCGATCCTGCGACACAACGGGCTGGAGCTGTCCAAGGCGGACTATATCGGTTAGCGCTGCCGCGCCCGGGCTGCGGGCATGCTCAGGGCTGCGGGTAGTTGACCGGCACCCAGGCGTAGGCGTTGCCGAGCTTGCTCAGGTGCCCCAGGCCCGGGAACGCAAGGTGGGCGCCGCCGACCCAGTAACCCTCGCGGGCGGCTTCGGCAAATACTCTCTCGCGTTGCTCTGTGGCCTGCTTGGAATCCGAATCGAACCGTATGCTCACCGCCGGGTTCGGAAACTGCACCGGGGCGACGTGCATCAGATCGCCCCACAGGACCAGCTTCTCGCCCTTGCTCTCCACCACGTACAAGCTGTGGCCCGGCGTATGGCCGTAGCATGGGAGCGAGCGCACGCCCGCAATCAGGTCGGTGGCCCCGTCGAAGGTCTTGAAGCGGCCCGCGGCAACGTAGGGGGCGAGGTCTTTCTGCGCGCCTTCGAACCGGCCCTTGGCTTCCTTGTCTGCCGCCTGTAGGTTCGCAGGACTCAGCCAGTACTCCGCCTCGCGCTTGTCGGCGCGAACGATGGCGTTCGCAAACACCGCTCGACCGTCGACGGCCAGGCCGCCAATGTGATCGCCGTGCATATGGGTGATATACACCTCGTCGACCTGCTCGGGCTGGTAGCCGGAGGCGCGCAGGTTGGCGACCAGGTTGCCGATTTTCGGGTCGTTGAGCTCGCCGGTGCCGGTGTCGATCAGCACCAATTTGGCGCCGGTGTTGACCAGAAACCCGTTGACCGAGACGGGCAGGGGCTCCTTGAGGAACTCGCGCGCCAGGGCCTGCTGCATTTCGGGCGGGCTGATGTTGGTGAGGATCTTGCTCACCGGAAACATGAAGGTGCCATCGGTAAGCGCGGTGATCTCGAAGTCTCCGAGCTTCATCCGAAAGAAGCCGGGCGCTTGCGTTCCGGCAAAGGGGGCCGCGGCTTGTGCACCGTCATAAACCAGTAATGCCGTGGCAAGTGCGACTGCCGCAACTCCGGCCAAGCTCTTCGCATTCATGGGGTCTTCTCCTCAAGGATCGCAGGTACGCGACGCGTCCCTGAGGGGCGGCAATATAGACCGTAAAAAAAAACGCTGCACGCCATAGCGCGCGCGCGCGTTATTCGAGGGCGTGACGGGTGCGGCGCGCGTAAGATTGCCTCATGCTGCGAAGACGCTGGTTGCCCGCGCTGCTTGCCGCCATGGTCTTGTGGTTCCTGCCACTGGGCTCTTACCGGCTCTTTGATCCGGACGAGGGTCGCTACGCAGAGATTCCGCGCGAGATGGCGAGTAGCGGCGACTGGGTGACCCCGCGACTCAACGACCTCAGGTATTTCGAAAAGCCCCCGCTGCAGTATTGGGCCACGGCCGCGACCTTCGAAATCTTCGGGCAACACGAATGGACCGCGCGGCTATGGGTGGCGTTGAGCGGATTCCTGGGCCTGTTGCTGACCGCCTGGATCGGCACCCGACTGTTCGGGTGGCTGATCGGCGCGCTCGCGGCCCTGGTGCAGGGCGGGGCACTGCTGTACCTGGGGTTGGCGAGAATCTCGACACTCGACATGGGGCTGACCGCGACGCTCGAACTGGCGCTGGTCGGGTTGCTGTTGCTGGTGCAACGCGGCCGCAGCGCCGGGGGGGCGCGGCTGGGCGCGGCGCTGCTCGCCATCGGCGTGGCGCTGGCCTTTCTTTCCAAGGGTCTGGTCGGGATCCTGATTCCGGGGACGGTCGCCGCCTGTTACCTGCTCGCGCGCCGAGACTGGAGTCTGATCTGGCGCGCGCGCCCGTGGTGGACGCTGCTGGCGCTGGCGCTGATCGCCGCGCCCTGGGTCCTGCTGGTCGAGCAGCGCAATCCCGGTTTTGCGCAGTTCTTCTTTGTGCACGAGCAATTCGCGCGCTTCCTGACGCGCGTGCACCAGCGCTATCAGCCCGACTGGTTCTTTGTGCCGGTATTGTTGCTGGGCTTCATGCCCTGGACTGCGTTCCTGCCTGCAATTGTCAGGCGCAGCTGGCTCGACAGCCGGGCCGGTGACGGCGCCAGCCTGTTGCTCGCGATCTGGACCCTGTTTTGTTTCGTCTTCTTCAGCCTTTCCCAGTCCAAGCTGATCCCCTACATCCTGCCGCTGTTCCCGGCCTTGAGTCTGCTGGGCGGCCGTGCACTCGCGCTCGCCGAGCCGCGCTCAGTGCAGCGCGCGTTCCTGACGGGCGCTGCGCTGTGGGCGGGGCTCGGCCTGACGGCGCTGTGGGCATGGAAATCGCCCGCACTGAGTGCGCGCTGGGATCTTCCCGAAGGATCCGTGGTGCCGACGATCGCCGCCAGTTTTCTGCTCGTTGCCCTGATGACCGCCGTTGCCTCGTGGCTGGTGCGTCGCCGTGGTGTGCTCGCCGCGACCGCAGTTGCTGCAGTAGGAAGCCTGGTGTTGGTCACAGCGCTCCTGAGCACGGCCGATCAGTTGCCCGCCCAACGCCACAATCGCGCGCTGGTGGCGGCGGCGGCGGCGCGCCTGGGTGCCCACACGCTCTTCTTCTGCGTGGATGCCTATCAGCAGTCCCTGCCTTTCTATCTGCAACGCAGCTGCACCCTGGTCGGCTATCGCGGCGAGCTCGACTTTGGGCTGACGCAGGATCCCGAACGCTGGATTCCGGACCTCGAGCAGTTCGCTACCCGCTGGCGCGCCACGGCCGACGCGCTGGCGGTGATTCGCCCCGAGAGCTACGCGCAACTGCTGCGGATGGGCCTGCCGATGCGTGTGATATACACTGCCCCTAACTTGGTCGCGGTAGTCCGGCAATGAAGGGTGCACAGCTCGCGCTGATACTCACGGGGGTGCTTCTCAACGCGATCGCCCAGCTGTTGCTCAAGGCCGGTTCCGGATCGCTGGCTGGCGTGGATCTGCGCGCCAGCAATGCGCTGCTCATCGCCACGCGGCTCCTGAGCAGCGTGCCGATCCTGGCGGGCCTGGCCTGCTACGTCCTGAGCGTGGTGGTCTGGATCCTGGCGCTGGCGCGCGTCGAGGTCAGCGTCGCCTATCCCATGCTCTCGCTCGGTTACGTGGTCAACGCTCTGGCCGCGTGGTGGCTGTTCGGCGAGAACCTGAGCGGCGCGCGCCTGGCCGGCATCGGCGTCATCCTGCTTGGCGTCTGGCTGGTGGCCCGCAGTTCGGGCAGCACCTAGGCGAAGCGGCCGTGCAGGCGAGCAACTTCCTGCCCTTCACGCGGCCCTCGATCGACGAGCCCACGATCGCGGCGGTCGCCGAGGTACTGCGTTCGGGCTGGATCACCAGCGGGCCTAAAGTGCGCGAGTTCGAGGCGCGATTATCGGAACTGTGCGGCGGGCGCCCGGTGCGTGCGCTCAGTTCCGCCACCGGTGGCATGGAAGTGGCACTCGCCCTGGCCGGTGTAGGTGCGGGCGATGAAGTCATCACCACGCCCTTGTCGTGGGTGGCTACCGCCAATGTCGTGCTGCGCGCCGGGGCGCGCCCGGTGTTCGTCGATTGTGACCCGCGCACCCGCAATATCGATCTCGAGCGCGTTGCCGCGGCCGTCACGCCACGCACCCGCGCCCTGCTTCCCGTGGACCTCGCTGGCCTGCCGGTCGATCGCGATCGGCTGTATGCGATCGCCAATAGCCACCGGCTGCGTGTCATCGAAGACGCGGCGCAATCGATGGGAGCGAACTGGGCGGGACGGATGATTGGCAGCAGCGGCGATCTGGTGTCGATCAGCTTTCACGCCAACAAGAACCTCACCACCGCCGAAGGCGGTTGCCTGGTGCTCAACGACGAGGCGGAGGCGCGCCGTTGCGAACTGTGGCGCCTGCAGGGTGTCGAGCGCAGTGGCGAGAGCTGGGATGGAATGGACGTCACGCTCGCCGGCGGCAAGCACAATCTCACCGATATCGCGGCCTGCATCGGTCTTGGCCAGCTGCCGCACCTGAACGAGTTCACGGCCCGCCGCCTCGAGCTGGCGCGGCGCTACTTCGCGCGCTTTGACCGCGCGCTGGGCTGCGAACTGCCGCTCGAGGACTTCACGCAGTGCAATTGGCACATGTTCCAGGTGCTGCTGCCGGAAAATGTCGATCGCCATGCCTTTATCGCCGCGATGCGCAGCGCCGGCATCGGGGTCGGCGTGCACTACCCGGCGATGCACCTGTTCACACTGTTCCGCAAACTCGGCTACGGACCGGGCGATTTTCCGCACGCCGAGCGCATCGGCCGCAGCATCGTGAGCCTGCCGATGTTCCCGGCGATGCACGATGGCGACGTTGATCGCGTCCTTGCGGCCCTCGGGCCGGCGCTGGCCGCCGCCGCGGCAGTGCCGCCGAGCCGGAGCGCCGCAGGCAGTGCACGTCCATGAACAGGTCGATCGACATTTCGCTGGTCATTCCGGTCTACAACGAGCAAGAAGTGCTCGCGGCGCTGTTCGAGCGCCTCTATCCGGCGCTCGAGGCGCTGGGACGCAGCTACGAAATCATCTTCGTCGATGACGGCAGCCGCGACCGATCGGTGGCGATTCTGCGCGAGCAGTTCGAGCGCCGCCCGGAGGTCACGCGCGTGGTCTTGTTTACCGCGAATTTCGGCCAGCACCGGGCGATACTGGCCGGCTTCGCGCACGCCCGCGGCCGCTATGTGATCACCCTCGATGCGGATCTGCAGAATCCCCCGGAAGAAATTGGCCGCGTGGTGGCAGAGCTTGACGCCGGACACGACTACGTGGGCACGATCCGCCAGCAGCGCCAGGATGTGATCTGGCGTCGCTGGGCTTCGCAACTGATCAACCAGCTGCGCGAACGTACCACGCACATCCGCATCAGCGATCATGGCTGCATGTTCCGCGGCTACGCGCGCGGCATCGTCGATGCCATCAATCAGTGCACCGAGAACAACACCTTCGTACCGGCGCTCGCCTACACCTTCGCCAGCCGCCCGACCGAGATCAACGTGCGCCACGAGGATCGGAGTGCCGGGGAATCGAAGTACTCCGTGTACCGGCTGATCAAGCTGAATTTTGACCTGATGACCGGATTCTCGATCGTGCCCATGCAGCTGTTCTCGGCGCTGGGGTTCGTGGTCTCGATGCTCTCGATCCTGTTTGGCGTCGCCTTGGTGATTCGCCGCCTGATGGGCGGCGCCGAGGCTGCGGAGCAGGGCATTTTCACGCTGTTCGCGATCGCCTTTCTGCTGATCGGCGTCACGCTGTTTGGTCTGGGACTGCTGGGTGAATACGTGGGTCGCATCTATGAGGAGGTGCGCCGCCGGCCGCGCTACATCGTCGGCGCGGTGCTCGAGCGGCCGCAAGAGCCGCTGTGAGCCGAGCAGTCGTGTTTGCCTACCACGACGTGGGCGTGCGTTGTCTGCGCGTGCTGCTGCAGCACGGAGTGCAGGTGCCGCTGGTGGTCACGCACGCCGACGCCCCGGAGGAGCACATCTGGTTTGAAAGCGTGGCGCAGCACGCGCGCTGGCACGGGCTCAGCGTCGCCACGCCGGGTGCGCCCAATGCACCCGAGTTTGTGGAGCGGGTGCGGGCGGCGCGGCCGGATTTTCTGTTCTCGTTCTACTATCGAGAGTTGCTGGGCGCGGCGCTCCTGGCCACAGCCTCGCGCGGGGCCTACAACATGCACGGCTCACTGCTCCCCATGTATCGCGGCCGCGCCCCCGTCAACTGGGCGGTGCTGCGCGGCGAGCGCGAAACGGGCGCCACCCTGCACGCGATGACCATACAGGCCGACGCCGGCGGCATCGTCGATGCGCAGGCGGTACCGATACTCGACGATGACACGGCGATCGAGGTGTTCCGAAAGGTCACCGTGGCCGCCGAACTGACCCTGGCGCGTGCGCTGCCAGGGCTACTGGCAGGAACGTCGGTGCTGCGCCCACAGGAGCTGAAGCAGGGCGGCTACTTCGGCCGCCGCACCCCTGCCGACGGTGCGATAGACTGGCAGCTGGGGGTCGCCGCCGTGCACAATCTGGTGCGCGCCGTCGCCCCGCCTTACCCGGGCGCCTACGCGCTGGCGGCGGGCCTGCCGTTACGGGTGCTGAGAACTCTACCGGCCGACACGCCGCGCGCGGCGCGGCCCGAGCTGCGACTGATCGAGGGCGAGGTGCGGGCCGTGTGCGGCGACGGCGCGCTGCGGCTGCTGGAGTTTGAACTCGACGGCCAGGTGCGCGATGCGGAAGCGTTCGGCAAGCGCTTCGGCGCCGACGCACTGCCACTGGCGAACGGAAAGCAGAATTTGCAGACAGCGGCGGGCAAATAACATGACTACCAAAGTACTGATCCTCGGCGTCAATGGCTTTATCGGCCATCACCTTTCGGCGCGCATCCTCAAGGACACCGACTGGAGCGTGTTCGGCATGGACATGGGCGCCGAGCGCATCGAGCCGCTGATGTCGAACCCGCGCATGAAGTTCTTCGAGGGCGATATCACCATCAATAAGGAGTGGATCGAGTACCACATCCGCAAGTGTGACGTGGTGTTGCCGCTGGTGGCGATCGCCACCCCGGCCACCTACGTGCGTGAACCGCTGCGGGTTTTCGAGCTCGACTTCGAGGCCAATCTGCCCATCATTCGCCAGTGCGTGCGCTACGGCAAGCGCGTGCTGTTTCCCTCGACCTCGGAGGTCTACGGCATGTGCCGGGACGAGGAATTCGACCCGGAGAAATCCGACCTGGTGTACGGCCCGATCGAGAAGCAGCGCTGGATCTATGCGTGTTCCAAGCAGCTCATGGACCGCGTGATCTACGCCTACGGCTCCGAAGGCAAGCTGGATTACACGCTGTTCCGCCCCTTCAACTGGATCGGTCCCGGCCTCGACAACCTGCACTCGGCGAAGGAGGGCAGCTCGCGCGTGATCACGCAGTTCCTCGGCCACATCGTTCGCGGCGAACCGATCAAGCTGGTCGACGGCGGCAGCCAGAAGCGCTGCTTTACGGGCATCAGCGATGGCATCGACGCCTTGATGAAGATCATCGAGAACCGCAACGGCTGCGCCACGCGCAAGATCTTCAACATCGGCAACCCGCGCAACAACTACTCGGTGCGCGAGTTGGCCGAGCAGCTGCTCAAGCTGGCCGCGGAGTACCCCGAGTACCGGTCCAACGCCGGCAAGGTCACGCTGGTGGACACCACCGCCGGCGAATACTACGGCCGCGGCTACCAGGATGTGTCCAACCGGGTACCGAAGATCGACGACACGAGCGCGCAATTGGGCTGGGAGCCGCGCGTGACGATGCGCGAAGCGTTGCAGCAGATCTTCGAAGCCTACCGCGGGCAGCTGCCGCTCGCCTCGCACCTGCTGGACTAGGACCGGCCGGCCTCAGAGCCCGGCAAGGCCGTGCAGACCGTGGGCCGCGAACCGTGCTGATCGCACTGAAAATCGACGTCGATACCCTGCGCGGCACACGCGAGGGCGTACCGGCGCTGCAGCGCGCCCTGCAGCGCGCCGTCGCCGGCGCCACCTTCCTGTTCAGTCTCGGCCCGGATCACACCGGTCGGGCGATCCGGCGCGTGTTCAGGCCGGGGTTTTTGAGCAAGGTATCCCGGACCTCGGTGCTCGAGCACTACGGGCTGCGCACCCTCATGTACGGCACGCTGCTGCCCGGCCCCGACATTGCCCGACGAGCCGGCGAGCAGATGCGCGCGGTGCGCGATGCGGGATTCGAGGTCGGCGTGCACTGTTACGACCACGTGGCCTGGCAGGATGATCTGCAGCGCCGCGACGCCCAGTGGGCTGGCGAGCAGATGGGCCGCGCCGTGGCGCAGTTCGAGCAGGTCTTTGCCGCCGCGCCGCGCGTGCACGGCGCGGCCGGATGGCAAATGAACGAGGCCGCCCTGGCGCTCGAGGAGCAGCTCGGATATTCCTATGCATCCGACACCCGCGGCACCGCGCCGTTCGTGCCTCTTATCGCCGGCCGTCGCGGGCGCGTGCCGCAGCTGCCGACGACGCTGCCGACGCTCGATGAGCTGATCGGCCTCGACGGGCTGACGGCGGAAAATGTGCACGTCGCCCTGCTCGAACGCACGCGCAGCGCGACACAGGCTTCGCAGGTGTTCACGCTGCACGCGGAACTCGAGGGCATGAAGCTGCTTCCGGTGCTGGAGCGACTCATGGACGGCTGGCAAGCGCAAGGGCACGAGCTGGTGTCGCTGGCGGCGTTGTGCGCTTCGCTCGATCCCGCGACGCTCCCGGTGTGCGCGGTCGCGGACGGCAGCGTTCCGGGCCGCAGCGGCACGCTGGCCTGCCAACAATGCTGATGCCATAATTGCCCCATGAATTTGCCCGCCGGACCCAAGGTTTTTGTCGACGCGCGCAGCGCGCTGGCCGGCGTGGTGAGCGACGGCATCACGGTGATGTCCGGCGGCTTTGGCCTGTGCGGCGTGCCTGAAAAACTCATCGATGCGCTGCGCGAGTCGGGAGTCAAGAATCTGACCGTGGTGTCGAACAACGCCGGCGTCGATAACTACGGACTCGGAGCGTTGCTCAAGACCCGTCAGATCCGCAAGATGATTTCGTCCTACGTCGGTGAGAACAAGGAATTCGAGCGCCAGTACCTGGCCGGCGAACTGGAGCTTGAATTCAATCCGCAGGGCACGCTCTCCGAGCGCATTCGTGCCGGCGGCGCCGGCATATGGGGCTTCTACACGCGCACCGGAGCCGGAACGCTGGTGGCGAAGGACAAGGAGCAACGCGTGGTCAACGGTGACACCTTCGTACTCGAGACCGGCCTGGTCGCGGACCTGTCGCTCGTCAAGGCCTGGCGTGGCGACACGGAAGGCAATCTCGTCTACCGCAAGACCGCGCGCAATTTCAATCCGATGATGGCCACCGCCGGGCGCGTGACGATCGCCGAAGTGGAGGAACTCGTCGCGGCAGGCGAGATCGAGCCGGACCAGGTGCACACCCCCGGCATATTCGTGCAGCGCATCTTCCAGGGGACCGGGTACCTGAAGACCATCGAGAATCGCACCGTGCGCAAGCGGCCGGCCGCCGGGGCGAGCTAATGGCCTGGTCGCGCGATGAAATTGCGGCGCGCGGTGCCCGGGAGTTGCACGATGGCTACTACGTCAATCTCGGCATCGGTATCCCGACGCTGGTGGCGAACTACATTCCACAGGGCATGCGCGTAGTGCTGCAGTCCGAGAACGGCATGCTCGGCATGGGACCGTTCCCGTATGAAGGCGATGAGGACGCCGATTTGATCAATGCCGGCAAGCAGACCGTCACGGAGCTGCCATTTTCGTCGTATTTTTCCTCGGCCGACAGCTTCGGCATGATCCGCGGCGGCCACATCGACCTGTCGATACTGGGCGCCATGGAAGTGGCCGAGAACGGTGATCTCGCCAATTGGATGATTCCGGGCAAGATGGTCAAGGGCATGGGCGGTGCCATGGATCTGGTGGCCGGCGTCAAGCGTGTGGTGGTGGTCATGGAGCACAACTCCAAGGACGGCGCCGCGAAATTCAAGCCGCGTTGCGAGCTGCCCCTGACCGGCGCCAACGTGGTCGACAAGCTGATCACCGACCTCGCGGTGTTCGGCCGCCCGAACCGCCAGGCCCCGTTTCAGCTGCTGGAAATGGCCCCTGGAGTAACGCTCGATGAGATCCGCGCCAAGACCTCCGCGAAGTTCCTGCCGCCGCCGTAGACGCGCTATCGGCGCATTCTGTGAAACATCGCTCGCCCGGCGCACGCGATTGCTGTAGAGTGCGCGCCTAGTTTGTCGAATACGTGGGCGTCGGTCTCACGTGCTGAGGTTCTACTGAGTCCCGTCCGGGACCAATCTGCCCCTCCTGCAAACCCACTACGCCAGGCGGCACCTAAGCCGTCTGACTGGCGCAGGATTTTTATAACTTTGGCTTTTTGCCCGTACCGACAGCGCTGTCAAAGCGCTCCGGGCATCCTTGGAGTATTTAGTGTCCTTTGAAACTTTTGAATTGATTCCCGAACTACTGCGCGCGGTCAACGAGGCCGGCTACACGGTGCCCACGCCCATTCAGGCGCGCGCCATACCGATCGTGCTCGAAGGGCGCGACCTGCTGGCGGCCGCGCAGACCGGCACCGGCAAAACGGCGGCGTTTGCTTTGCCGATATTGCAGCGCCTGCACGCTACCTCAGCGCTCCCGCGCGGCCCGCGATCACCCCGCGCACTGGTGCTGGTGCCGACGCGCGAGCTGGCTGCACAGGTCGCCGAATCCTTCCAGGATCTCGGTCGCCACCTGCGCCAGCGCGGTGTGCTGATCTACGGGGGCGTCAGCCCCAAGCCCCAGGTCAAGGCGCTGGCCGAAGGCACCGACATCATCGTCGCCACGCCGGGCCGGCTCCTCGATCACCTGCAGATGCGCCTGGTCGACCTCTCGCGTATCGAAGTGCTGGTGCTTGATGAAGCCGATCGCATGCTGGACATGGGCTTTATCCGCCCGATCCGCCGGCTGCTGGCCGCGCTTCCCGCGCAGCGACAGAACCTGCTGTTCTCGGCAACCTTCTCCACCGAGATCCGCGAGCTCTCGCGCAGCATCCTGCGCAGCCCGCAGAGCATCGATATCGCCCCGCGCAATGCACCGGTCGAGCTGATCGACCACCGGGTCTATCACGTGGACACCTCCCAGAAGCATCCGCTCCTTACGCGCATCATCAGCGACGGCGGCGGCCGCCAGAGCCTGGTGTTTACGCGCACCAAGCACGGCGCCAACCGGCTCGCCGAGCGCCTCGAGCGCGACGGCCTGCGGTGCGCGGCCATCCACGGCAACAAGTCGCAGGGCGCACGCACTCGCGCCCTCGACGATTTCAAGCAGGGCAAGATCCAGGTCCTGGTGGCCACCGATATCGCCGCGCGCGGCCTCGATATCAGCGAGCTGCCGCACGTGGTCAATTTTGAATTGCCGCACGTGCCCGAGGATTACGTGCATCGCATCGGGCGCACCGGACGCGCCGGACGGAGTGGCGAGGCGGTCTCGCTGGTGAGCCGCGATGAGCGCGAGCGCCTGCGGGCCATCGAGAAGATGCTCGGCCGGTCCATTCCAGTCGCCGCCTAAGACTGCGGAGCCGCCAGGGTTGAGGGCCGCGTCGATGCCAGCGCGCGCTCAAGGTGTCGTCGCACTAGCCTGAGCGCTCGCGTGTGACGGCGCCGACCCTGGGGTCAGCGACTTGAGCTACGCCCGGCGCGGGACGACCCGACTGCGCCGGCGGGGGACAAGCTGCGGGCGTACTGCCCGCAGCGCGCCCCTGCAAGTCTCAGCTTGCCCCGCCGATACCGTGAGCGATGTGGATATCCGCTGGGGTCAGGCCCGCTTGATAGCGCTCGTGCATCTCCCGGAAAGCCTGTTCGAGGTGTTGAGTGTAGAGCGCCGTGTCGAACAATGGCGTCGTGAGACGATTGGCACGCAGGCGCGCCCTGACTGCCGCCATTCGCGGTGGGTCAGTCGCCAGTGAGATCGCCATCGCCTCGTACTGATCATCAGCGGTAGTTACCAATTCGGGAAGTCCTATGGCCAGTAACAGGCTGGCGGCGACCCGCGACTGGAACGATTCACCGGTGCGCGTAAGCACCGGCAGGCCCATCCATAGCGCATCGCTGGCCGTCGTATGAGCGCCGCACGGAAAGGCATCCAGGAACAGATCGGCCGCCGCTTGGCGCGCCAAATGCTGGGCCTGTGGCACTGGCATTGCAAACCTGATGCGCACGCCGTCGACTCCGCGCTGCGCCGCTTCCCTGCGCAAATTGCCGGCGGCCGCCTGATTATCTGCATACAGCCACAAAAGGCTCTTTGGCACCCGCCTCAGAATTCGCATCCAGCCGTCAAATGTTGCCGGCGTTATTTTGTAGGGGCTGTTGAAACTGCAAAATATGAACGCATCGGGCGGCAGTTCCAGCTGGGTTCGTGACGACTCGGGCCCCGCCGGCGCCCGGTTTCGATCATTGACCTGATAGCTGTGCGGCAAATAGGCGACATTTTCCGAGTAATGAGCGCGGCTGGCCTGCGGGATCACTATCGGATCGGCAACAATGTAATCGATGCAGTTCGCGGCCATCGTGCCGGGAAAGCCGAGGTAATTCACCTGAATTGGAGCTGCGCGCTGCATGAATATTCCCGGTCGCGCATCGCGGGTGTAGCCCTTTAGGTCGAGGGCGATATCGATTTCCAGATCTCGAGAGAGCTGCGCCACCTCGTGGTCCGAACGCTGGCTGACATCTATGAATCGGTCGAATGCCTTTATCAAGCGCTGCCTCATCGGATCGTTTCTGTTGGGCCCAAAGGACAGGGCCACGAGCTCGAATCGCTTGCGATCGTGAAGTTCAAAGAGTCCTGCGGCCAGATTGGCGGTCGCATGGCCATGGAAGTCGGCCGAGTAGTAGCCGAGGCGAATAATCTCTCGCCGCCGCTTTGGCGAGATCGCGGGCAGTGGCGAAGCCACGGAGTCGTAGGCAGCCGTCGCGATCTCCGCGACACGGCGCTGCAATTGCAAGTCATCGCTTAGGGCCAGCGTAATTAACGGCTGGGCGGCCTGCCGTCCCGCATTCACCCTGGAGATCAACCCGGCGATCAGCGCCGGCATGCCCGGCCAATCACAGAGCTGCATTTTTGCGTACAGCCATGCACCATAGAGCCACGGCCGTTCCGGCGTGAATTTTAAGCGCCATCTCATAGCTGGCCAGCGCTTCCTCGGGGCGCATGAGCACGGCGAATGTATGTCCGCGGTTAAGGTATGCCTCGACCAAGCCGGGGTTGATCTGCAATGCCCGTGCAAAGCTTTCAAGCGCCTGGTCCGTGTAGCCGAGATCCCGAAGCACCGCGCCCAAGTTATTGTGAGCCTGGGCGAAGGAATTGTTGGCCTGTATGGCCGCGCGATAGCTGCGCATCGCCGCGTCCAATTGCCGCAGGCCCTGCAAGGCAATGCCCTGGTTGTAAAGGGCCTCGGCGAAGCGTGGCTGGATCGCCAAGGCACGTGCGTAGCTTTCCAGCGCTTCATGCGCCCGCCCGAGCTGGTGCAAGGTGACGCCGCGGTTGTAGTGCGCCTCGGCGTAGTCTGCCCGGAGCCTGACCGCCGAGCCGTAACTGTCGAGCGCGTCCGCATGGCGATTGAGTGCCGCCAGGGCTGCGCCCCGATTGTTATAGGCCTCCGCGTAGGCAGGTTCCAACTCAATCGCGCGATCGTAGCTCTCCGTGGCCTCCTGATACCGGCGCAGATCCCGGAGTACATTTCCGTAATTGTTGTGAGCCACGGGATTTTCCGGCATCGCAGCCGCAACTTGCTTGAAAAGTGTCGCGGCTTCGTCCGCATGCCCGGCTTGCACTTTGATGATCCCAAGCAAGCTGAGCGCACGCACATCGCCGGGCTGCGCTCCTAGCACCTGCCCACAGAGTTTCCCAGCAAGTTCCCGGTCTCCGGCCGCGTAAGCGCTCTCCGCCTGCCGCATCAATTCCGCAAGCGATGCTGTGTGCCCACCGCCGCTAGGCATACTTTTGGCTGGGCGGCCGCACCGCTGCCGGCGCGCGGGAAGGCCGATTCGGGAGACTCTGTCGAGATCATAGTTGCCCCATTTGCGAGTGAGGGCGGGTATTCGCACAAGCGCGCTGCGGGGCGCGGCCAGGCCAGTTGTTCAAATATTGTATCGATGCGCTAGATGTCGAGTGCAATGATTTCCGCGCTCCGCGCCGCGAACGCCAATTGATCCCCGACCTGTTTGCCCATCAGGGATTGGGCAAGCGGTGACACGTAACTGATGAGCCCGGCCTTCGGGTCTGCCTCGTCTTCGCCCACCAGCTGAAACGCGCGCTCCTCGCCGTCCTCCAGCCGCAACACCGCACGTACCCCGAATCGGACCTGCTGGCTGTGGGCCGGGGGCGTCACCAGCCGCGCACTCTCGCGCCGCGCCTGAAAATAACGCAGATCACGGCCGATGCGCGCGAGCGCGGCCGTGTCATTGGCGGCACGGGCGATGCTGCGCTCGGCCTCCAATTCACGCACCCGCGCTTCGATGAGGGCCAGACCCCGGGCCGTGACCAGATTCGGGTGCTCACTGATCGCCCGCTCCGGGAGCGGATCGGTATCCTGGTCCGATTCCTTGACGAATGCGCGACTCATGGCGAACATCATGCGCCCGGCAACCGGTGATCTCAATGCGCGCAGGCCCGCTCCGTCACGCCTGCCTAACGTGGGTTTTCTCGAGAGGGCGCCCCAGATCATGAAGAAGCTCAAGCACGAGGCCGAGCTGTACAAGGCAGCGCTGCAGGCCGGCATGGCCTACGCCGAGCAGCGCGGGGCGGTGATTTTCGAGCCCACCGACTCGGCGAGCCAGAAGGCGCTGTACGTCTACCGGCTGCTGGTCCACGACAAGAAGATTCCGCCGATGCCGGAGGAGCAGGTTGCGGAGAAGACCATCCGCCACCGCCTGGCCACGTGGTACGCGCACCAGTTGCCCAAGGACCATCCCTTGCTGGGCTAGGCCAGGTGGCGGTCGCGTCAGTCGCGTCGGCGCCTCGGGGGCGAGGCTGGCACACAGCAGCGCGGGGTCCGCGTTGCCGCCGCTGACCACCACGCCAACCCGCTTGCCCTGCACCGGCACCCGCTGATTCATGACCGCCGCCGCGGCAAGGCAGCCGGTGGGCTCGACGATGATCTTCATGCGCAGCGCAAACAGCCGCATCTGGGCGCGCAGCTGCTCGTCACTGACCGTGACGATATCGGAGACCAGACGCTGCATGATGGGGAAGGTGAGCTTTCCGAGTGCCGGGGTCTGCGCGCCATCGGCGATGGTCTGCGGCACGGCGATGCGCACGATGCGCCCGCTCCGCAGCGATTGCTGCGCGTCGTTGCCCGCCTCCGGCTCCACGCCAATGACCTTGCACTGCGGGGAGAGCTCGGCGGCGGCCAGCGCGCAACCGCTGATCAACCCTCCGCCGCCCACGCAGACCACCAGGTAGTCGAGCGCGCCGACTTCCTCGATCAGCTCCTTCGCCACCGTCCCCTGTCCGGCGATGACCTGCGCATTGTCGAACGGCGCGATCAGCGTGCCGCCGCGCTCTGCGAGCAGGCGCTGCGCGAGCGCCTCGCGATCCTCGGTCATGCGCTCATAGAGGACGATCTGCGCCCCGTAATCGCGCGTGGCGGCGAGCTTGGCCGGGGGCGCGTCGCGGGGCATGACAATCGTCGCGGGCACGCCCAGGAGGCGCGCCGCCAGCGCCACCGCCTGCGCGTGGTTGCCCGATGAAAACGCGACTACGCCGCTGCGCTTCTGACTGTCACTGAGACGGCTCAGCGCGTTGTAGGCGCCGCGGAACTTAAAGGCGCCCACGCGCTGAAAGTTCTCGCACTTGAAGTACACCTTGGCGCCGACACGCTGATCGACGTAACCGGATGTCAGCACCGGGGTGCGTGCAGCGACGCCCCGAATGGCTGCGGCGGCCGCCGCGACGTCGGCATAGCTAACCTGCTCCAAGCATCCTCTCCGCTGCGAAATGTGCCGCGTATGTTACGCTGCTGCGCGAGGCCCGAGCGCATTTCCTGAGCGCGCGCGGCCGGTCAATCTATATTGCGCACCGAGGGAAACATCGGGGCGCGTGCTCCTTATAAGTGAAGTCCGGGTGGCTGCTCATGATCGGAGCTCAAGTCCTGGCGCGCTACGGCGCCGTTCTGATGCTGGCCGCGGGCGCGGCCGCCCCATCGGGCGCACGTCCGGCCGTGGTCGAGCTCTACACCTCGCAGGGCTGCAGTTCCTGTCCACCGGCCGACGCGTTGCTCGGAGAAATCGCGCAGCGCGCCGATGTGCTGGCGCTCGCATTCCACGTGGACTACTGGGACGATCTGGGATGGCGCGATCCGTTTTCCCTGCCGGCGGCCAGGCAGCGTCAATTGGATTACGTGCGGCACTTTGGAAACGACTGGGTGTACACGCCCGACATGGTGATCGATGGACACATCGATGTGCTGCGCGTGGATCGTCGAGACTTGTTGCGGCAGCTCGCCACTCCCCGGAGCGGGGTGCCGGTGCACGTGGCCGTGCAGGGCGCGGATCTGCTGATCAGCGTCGAGGCCGCAACCGGCGCCCTGTCGGGCGATGTCTTCCTGGTCAGCTACCTGCCCACGGCGCTGACGCCGATTGGCCGAGGCGAGAACGCCGGCCGGGAGCTGCGCGAGTTCAATATCGTCCGATCGTTTGCGACAGCTTGGCCTCTGGCAGGGCTCGGCCGCCCAATGGCGCGTGGGACTGGGCACACTGCCAGCCGATGCGCTCAAGGTCGCGGTGCTGGTGCAGCAGCGCGGGCCCGGACCGATCCTCGGGGCAGCGAGTGCGGCGCTGCCGCGCTAGCCGATCCCGCCCAAGGCGTCGGGCTACAAATGCGAGCTGAGCCGCACCGCCACGAGCACGGCGGCGCCCTTGAGCACTCGCCCTAGGCCAGCAGCCGACGCGAAGCCGCGGCGAGGGCGAGCAATGCGGCGATCGCCGCGGCGTGCATCGTGAGATCGGTCAGGGTCGAATCGAAGGGATGAAAAAATTGCAGCGCGAAGGCGGCCAGTGCCGCGACACCCAGGGCACCGGTGAGCGCGACCGGGAGCGGCTGCAGGGGGCGGGCGCGGCGCAACACCAGATAGAGCAACAAGGCCAGCGGCACACTCAGCACGATGATGAACCTGAAGCAGTGCATGCTCTCGCCCAGACGATCGCCGGACGGGCCCCAGCCCAGACCATACTCCAGGCAACCCAAGCTGCTGGTGGCAATCCACAGGGCCAGCGGCGGGAGTGGCGCGTAGCGCCACAGGCTGCTGCGATCGGGCAGACTCAGGTAAAACGCGGCGATCACGGCGCTTACAGCGGTGAGCAGGGTGGCGGCGCATTCCAGGGCCATGCGCGGCTCGGCGTTGCGGGTCATGAACAGATCGAGATTGGCCCAGTGCGCAATCGCTCCCCCCGACCAGCAGCATCACCGCTCCCAGCCACAGCAGTGCGCGGGTCACCGGCGGTCGCAGCGGGCGCACCGGCCTGAGCGTCTGCGCTCAGACCCTCGATCAGCTTTTCGGTCGCGCGTTCCGTCATGGCCTGCACTTCACGTGTCATCCTTCGATTCGTTCGCGGCCACCAGCCGGCGCAGCGCCTTGACCGCGCGGTGCACGTTGACCTTGAGCGCCGCGACCGACTGGCCCGACTCGCTCGCCGCCTGGGCCACCGACAGGCCGCGAATCTTCACCGCCTCCAGCGCCAGTCGCTGCCGCTCCGGGAGCGCGGCCAAAAGCGGCTCGATCGCCTCGGCAGCGCGCAGGGCTCCTGATTCCTGATTCGCCGCGGGGGAGGCAAAGGTTTCATAGGCGGCCTCGTCGCTGACCTCAAAGCGCGCGATCCGTGAATCGCGTCGCAGCCGATCGATGCCGCGCCGGGCCGCGATCGAGGCCAGCCAGGGGCTGAAGGGCCGGCGCGGGTCCCAGGTATGGCGGATGCGGTGCACGGTGAGCAGTACGTCCTGCACCACGTCCTCGCTCAGGTCCGGGTCGCGGCAATAGCGCCGGGTCAGGCTCCTTATAAAAGGGGTCACGGCGCGCAGCAGCTCCTCGTAGCACTGCGCGTCGCCTGCCTGGGCAGCGCTGCATGAGCCGCGCCCAGGACGCCTCCTGCTGCTGCGAGCGAGATTCGGAGACCATGGTGCCGATGATGTTGTAACCTTTTGCGGGGCGCAACGATTAAGGGGTGACCGCGGAGCTCGGAAATCAATATCGATTCACGCCCCGGGGAATAGTCGATCAACCAAATAACCATCGGAGTAGCACACATGTCAGCCAGTTCTCTCAAGACAATGGCCCTTTCCGCGATGTTTGGCGCCGCCGCCATGGTCGCGGCCAGCTCGCTCGCACTTGCCGACGAGGGCAAGATGGGCGCGGATAAGCCCGGCATGGAGCACTGTTACGGCGTGGCGAAAGCCGGCAAGAACGACTGCGCGAGCACGGGTCATTCCTGCGCCGGCCAGTCCAAGAAGGACGCGGACAAGGCTTCGTGGGTATCAGCTCCCGGCCGGCGTCTGCGCCAAGCTGGCGGGCGGAAGCACGACCAAGATGTAATGGACCGAGGTCCCGCGGCAGGCCCGATCCCGGCGCAAGCCGGGATCGGGTTGCGCCTGCCCCATCAATCGCAGCTGCTCGCATCTCGCCCGCGCGCCGCCTGGCTCGAGGTGCACCCCGAGAACTACATGGCCGATGCCACGGCCCTGGCGGAACTCGAGCTGATCGGCGAGCACTACCCGCTCTCCCTGCACGCGGTCGGCCTCTCGCTCGGCTCGGCCGAAGGGGTGGATCAGGCCCACCTCGATCGCCTGGCTCGACTCGCGAAGCGGCTCAGGCCCGGACTCGTCTCGGATCATCTTTCCTGGAGCTCCAGCGGCGGACGTTACCTGCCGGATCTCTTGCCCCTGCCTTACACCGAAGAAGCGCTGCGCGTGGTGTGTCGCAACGTGGAGCAGGTGCAATCGGCCCTGGGGCGCACCCTGCTGGTTGAAAATCCCTCCACCTATCTGCAGTTTGCCGCCTCGGCAATTCCCGAAGCGGAGTTTCTCGCCGCGGTGGCGCGCACGACCGGGTGTGGCGTGTTGTTCGACGTGAACAATGTCTTTGTCAGCGCTTCGAATCAGGATCTGGACCCCGCCGAGGCGCTCGCCGGGTGGTGCCGCGCACTTGATGCGTCGAGCGTGGGCGAGATGCACCTTGCCGGCCACGCTTTGGTGGCCGGCGCGGACGGCGCTGAACTTCGCATCGATGATCACGGCGATCATGTGTGCCCTCCCGTGTGGTCGCTGTACGAGCAGGCGCTCGCGCACTTCGGGCCGCGCCCGACCCTTATTGAATGGGACACGCGGCTGCCCGCGCTTGCCGTATTGCAATCCGAGGCGGCGCTCGCCCAGGCCCGACTGGACCAGCGCCAGCTGAGCAGCTATGCGCGCGCCGGCTGAAGCGGATCTGGCATCGCTCCAGGCGCGCATGGCCTCAGCGCTCCTTGCGGCCGACCCGCACGCCCAGCGTTTGCCTTCCGAATGGTTTCGCGGCGCGCCTGCCGGCACGGCGGGCCTGCGCGTGCACCGCAATACCGTGCTCAGCGCAATCAGCAATGCGCTGCGCCTGACTCATCCGGCCATCGAGCGCCTGGTGGGCGAGGAATTCTTCGATCGCATGGCCATCGAGTACGCGCGCGCCGCGCCGCCCGCCGTGCCGCAGCTGGATGAATACGGCGCGGGATTTGCCGCCTCCATCGCCGGATTTCCGGGCACCGAGACCCTGCCCTACCTTTCCGAGCTGGCACGACTGGACTGGGAGCTTTCGGCACTCGGGCGACTCCGACCCGAGGCCGAGGGCGGCGCGCAGCTGCAGCTGGCAAGAAGGCGTGCGCCTGCATTTTGCGGCCCCGCTCCGCACGCACCGCGCCTCCTTTGCGGTCGATCAGCTGCGCGCGGCGATACTGTCGGAGGACCTTGAGAGCCTGCGCGCCATCCGCCTGGAGCCCAAGGATCATTACTACGCGCTCTGGCGCACCCTCGACGGGGTCCGAGTGCGCGCACTGAGTGCGGCCTCGGCGCGCTTCCTGGATGCGGCACTTCGCGGTGAGGAGGGCGCCGCGGCGCTGGCGGCCGCCGCGGCGCTGGATCAGAGCGCCGAGGAACTCGCCTCGCAGCTCTCTAGCGAGATTCTTGCCGCCGCGTTCGTGCGCGTCGACAACGGCACGGCGGCATGACCGCCAGCTCGCCTAGCACTGTGGCTCAGGAGCGGAACATCCATTCGCCCGGGCCCTGCCGGCACGCGGTCACCCGTTCGCTGCCGTAGCGTCCTGAGTACGCGCGCCGTACATCGAACTCCCGGCATTCCCGCGACACATCGCGCACCGGCACGACTTGCCAGTCGATCCGGCTGCGCGGATTGGTCCACACCACCGGGCGTCCGACGGGCGCGAGCTCGAGGGCCTGGCCAAAGCAGGCGCGGTCGCTGTTATCTATCGCGCCGCCCACGGCGGTGCCGACGATGCCACCGGCGATGGCACCGATCACGGTCGCGATGCCGCGATTTTCCGGCGCGGCGGTGGTGTTGCCGATGACCGCTCCGGTCACGGCGCCGGCCACGCCGAGCACCGCGTCGGTGTTGCAGCGACCGGTGCTCGCGACGCCGTAGTCCGAACGCCAGGCATCCCCGTAATAGCCGCGGTACACACGGGCGCCGTAATAGACCGGATAGGCGTAGTAGGCGGGTGCGCGCGGATACACGGGATAGACCGGATAGACCGGATACACGGGGCGCACCGGATACACGGGGTACACCGGACGCACCGGAGGGCGCGGATAACGCGGGTCGGGGCGATTGCCGTTGTTGGCGTACACCGGGGGATGCGCGTCGCGGTCGTGGTCGCGGTCGCGGTCCTGGTAGGGAGGACGACCCTTCCCGTCGCGGTCCCCGTCGTGGTCCCGGTCGCGAGCCTTCGGAGGCTCCTGAACGGTGCGGTGGTCGCCGTTGCGATCCTCATGGTCGCCGCGCCGATCCTGGGCTCGTCCCTGCGCCGTGTCCTGGCGCGAATACGAGGGCTGCTGGGCAAGGGCCGGCGCCTGCCAGCAAAGGATAGGCGTTAGGGCGATTGCCGAGAAAATGGTCCGATACCGACTGTTCATGGCGCCTCCTTAGGGGAAGGGCAGGTGTTGAGTGCGGAATTAGCCTATCCCCTGACGCCTGAACGGATTCTGAACACCGTTTGGCCCATCAAAAACCGCCACTTAGTCAGTATTTCCCCGGTGGCGCCCCAGCGCCCAATAGGCTATGCTCTAGATGAGAGTCATTCTCATTAGCATTTACCACCCTTATGAATTCCCCGCCTGAACACTCCCCGCGCGCGGTCCCGGTTGCGCTGGCCACCCTGCGCAAGGGCGATCAGGGCGTGGTCCTGCGGGTGCTTGAAACCGACGCGGGCGTGGTGGGCGATCAGGAGGGCGCATCGATCGGCCGCCGGCTGGTCGAGATCGGATTTCTGCCCGGCGAACGCGTGCAGATCATCGAAACGGTGCGGCCGGGCAATGATCCGATGGCCGTCCGGGTCGGATCGACGGTGTTTGCCTTGCGTCGGCGCGAGGCGCAGGCCGTGCTGGTGCAGGTCGACGCGCCATGAAGGCGCAAAACAGCGCGGAGAATTTCCGGCTGGCGCTGGTCGGCGTGCCCAACTGCGGCAAGACGGCGCTGTTCAATCGCCTGACAGGCAGCCGGCAGAAGGTGGCGAATTACGCCGGCGTGACCATCGAGCGCAAGGAAGGGAGCTTTGCCAGCGCCGATCACACGCTCCAATACCAGCTCATTGATCTTCCCGGGACCTACAGCTTGTTGCCGGTGACCCTCGATGAGGCGATCACGCGCGATGCGATCACCGGGAAACTGCGCGGCGAGGAAGTCCCGGACCTCATCCTGTGCATCGTGGCGGCCACCAACCTGCGCCTGTCGCTCCGTCTGGTGCTGGAGCTCAAGCGCATCGGCCGGCCCATGATCGTGGCCCTGAATATGAGCGACCTGGCTCGGCAACGCGGCTACAAGCTCGATCGCGCGCAGCTTGAAACCGAGCTCGGGGTGCGCGTCGTGGAGACCGTGGCCGTGCACTCGGACGGCGCGCGCGAGCTGGTGGCGGCGATCGACGTGCTCTGCGCGACGCTCGACACGCCGCGTGAGGCCGAGGCGCGAGTGAGCGCCGGGCAAGGGATGAACGAAGCGGAAGCGGGCGCGCCCGTGGTGCAGGTGGCGCACAGTTCGGCGGAAATCGAGGCCCGGCAGCGCGAGGCCCGCCGCATTCTGCGCGCCGCCGGATACATCGAACCGCTCCGCACCCGCGCGCTCGTGCGCCTCGATGCGGTGGTGATGCATCCGGTGGCCGGACCCGCGCTGCTCGCAGTGCTGCTGTTTGCGATATTCCAGGCGGTTTTCACCTGGGCCGCCGCGCCGATGGCGTGGATCAACAGCGGTGTGAGCGCGCTGGGCGCTGCGGTCAGCCAGGCGATGCCGCCTGGGCCCCTGCAGAGCCTGCTGGTCGATGGCGTGATCAAGGGCGCCGGGAGCGTGGTGGTGTTTCTGCCGCAGATCCTGATCCTGTTCTTCTTCATCCTGCTGCTCGAGGACAGCGGCTACCTGCCGCGCGCTGCGTTCCTGCTCGATCGGCTGATGGGGAGCGTCGGCCTGTCGGGGCGCTCGTTCATCCCGCTGCTGTCCTCTTACGCCTGTGCGATTCCCGGGATCATGGCCACGCGCACCATTCCCAACGTCCGCGACCGGATTGCCACGATCCTGCTGGCCCCGATCATGACCTGCTCGGCGCGCCTCCCGGTCTACGCGCTGATCATCAGCGCGTTCATCACCGAGCGATCGATCGGCTGGTTCTCGCTCCGCGGCCTGGTGCTGTTCGGCCTGTACGTGCTGGGGGTGCTGGGCGCGCTGCTGGTGGCCTTCGTCATGAAGCATGTGACGCTGCGTTCAGGCTACCAGCCCCTGATGCTCGAGCTGCCCGAGTACCACTGGCCGAACCTTCGCAACCTGGTTCTCGGGCTGTACGAGCGCACGATGATCTTCATGTCGCGCGTCGGCACCATCATCCTCTCGCTGATGATCGTGCTGTGGTTCCTGGCGAGCTTCCCGGCGCCGCCGGCCGGCGCCACGGGCCCGGCGATCCAGTACAGTTTTGCCGGCATGCTGGGCCGGGGCCTGCAGACGATCTTCTCGCCGCTCGGCTTCAACTGGCAGATCTGCGTGGCGCTGGTGCCGGGTCTGGCCGCGCGCGAGGTGGCGGTGGGCGCACTCGGCACCGTGTATGCGCTGTCCGGCAGCACCGATCACGTCGACCAGGCCTTGCGTCCGATGCTGGCCTCGAGCTGGTCTTTGGCCACTGCGCTCTCGCTCCTGGCCTGGTACGTGTTTGCGCCGCAGTGCCTCTCGACGCTGGTGATCGCGCGGCGCGAGACCAACTCCCTGCGTTACCCGCTGATCATGGCCGGCTACCTGTTCGCGATGGCCTGGGTGGCTTCGTTTGCCACCTATCGGATCGCCACCGCCTTTGCGGGGGCCGCATGAACCCGCTGTGGCAGCAGCTCATCGCCGCCATCCTGGTGATCGGCGCCGCCCTATACGCGGCGCGCACGCTGGGCCCGAGACGCTGGCGGCGCAAGGCGCGCGGTGCCCCCGCCAAGGGGACGGGTGCGCCATCCTGCGGTTGCGGCAAGGATGAGGGCGGCTGTCACTGAGCACCGCGCCGCGGACTTAAAGAAGAGTCTATGGCCATAGGGCCCGCGCCCCATTAAAGTTGAGCTCCCAGGTTTCACGCTCCGGTGCGCTCTTATTTCCACGCTCGGCTCACCGCGCCTTGTGCGAGGTTCCCATCGTGCGATCACGCGGGTGGCCGCCATGCTGTGCGCGCTCGGCGTCGCCGCCGTGCACGGGGCGGTGACGAGCGATCCCGAAAAACCCAAGAGCGAGTTCGGAGCCCTGAAATTCCGCTCCGTCGGGCCGGCGATCTCCGGGCGCGTGGATCGGGTGGCGGGCGTGCCCGGCGATCCTCTCACCTACTACGCCGCCTTTTCGCAGGGCGGTGTATGGAAAAGCGAGAACGGGGGGCGCGACTGGAAGAGCGTGTTCGACGACCAGCCCACCAACTCGATCGGCTCGATCGCGGTGGCCGCCTCCGACCCGAATGTTCTCTATGTGGGGAGTGGGGAGGCCAATATTCGCGGGAATGTCGCCTTCGGCACGGGCATCTTCAAGTCGGTCGATGCCGGAGCGCATTGGCAACAGGTGTGGAAGACGCACGGGCAGATCGGCACGATGGCGATCGACCCGAAGAATTCCGATGTCGCATTTGCGGCGGTGCTGGGCTCCCCCTTTGGCCCGGGCAAGGAGCGCGGGGTCTACCGCACCCTCGATGGGGGCAAGAGCTGGCAGCAGGTGCTGTTTGTCGATGAGCGCACGGGCGCCTCGGATGTGGCCTTCGATCCGAATAATTCCCACATTCTGTACGCCGGGATGTGGCAGGCCGAACGCAAGCCCTGGACGCTGAGCAGCGGGGGACCGGGCAGCGGCCTGTACCGATCCACCGATGGAGGCGAGAGCTGGCATCGCCTGAAGGGCAAGGGGCTGCCCGACGGGGACTGGGGCAAGGTGGGCGTGCGGGTGGCAGCCTCCGATTCTCACGTCGTCTATGCGCTGATCGAGGCGAAGAATGGGGGCCTGTTCCGATCGGAGGACGGCGGCGGGAAGTGGGAGCATGTGAGCGGGGCGCACGTACTCGGGCAGCGCGCCTGGTATTACACCTGCCTGACCATCGATCCCAGCAACGCCAACCTCGTGTGGGTGCCGCAGGTCGAATTGCTGCGCACGATGGACGCCGGCAAGAACTGGCAGTCGGTCAAGGGACCGGGACATGGCGATCATCACGACGTCTGGATCGATCCGCTCAACCCACGCCGGATATTCGACGGCAATGACGGGGGAATTTCCCTGTCGGTCGACGGCGGCGCCAGCTGGGCCTCGCCCGCGCTGCCGACGCCCCAGTTCTACAACATCGACGTGGATGATCGGCTGCCCTATCACGTGGCCGGCACGATCCAGGACTGGGCCACCGCGAGCGGCCCGGCCTATGTGCTGCGTCGCGGGGGCGGTGGTCCGGAGCTGGCGGATTTCTACGATGTGGGGGGCGGTGAGTCGGGCGATCTGGTGTTCGATCGCGCCGAGCCGGGCCATATTTATGCAGGCGGTTACTCGGGCTACATCTCGCACTACCAGGAGGACACCGGGAACGTACGGAACATCAGCCGCTTTCCGCGCAATTTTTCGGGCGTCGCTGCCCAGCAGGCCAAGTACCGCTTCCAGTGGACGGCGCCGATCGCCACCTCGCCCCACGATCCGAAGGTTCTCTACCACGGGGCCAATGTGCTGTTTCGCACCAATGACCGGGGCGCACACTGGCAAGTGATCAGCCCGGACCTGACGCGCAACGACAAATCCAAACAGCAGTGGACCGGCGGCCCGATCACCGGGGATATCACGGGAGTCGAGTATTACGACACGATCTTCTCGATCGCCGAATCGCCCGTCACGGCCGGCGAGATCTGGGTGGGCACCGACGATGGCCTGGTGCAGCTGACGCGCGATGCGGGCCAGAGCTGGAGCAACATCACTCCCCCGAAGCTCCCCGAATGGGCGACGATCGAATTCATCGAACCCTCGGTTCGCACCGCGGGCACCGCCTATGTGGTGGGCGATAACCACCGGCTCGACGACGCGCATCCCTACCTGTTCCGCACCCGCGACTACGGGCACAGCTGGGAGTCGCTCGGGGCGGGGCTCCCCCAGGATCAGCATCTGTACGTGCTGCGGGAAGATCCCACCGATCCGAACCTGCTGTATGTCGGGAGTGAACGGGGCCTGTACTTCTCGCGCGATGCCGGCAAGAGTTTTCAGGACCTGCGCAACAACCTGCCGGCGGTGGGCGTGTCGGACATCGAGGTCAAGCACGATGATCTGATACTCGGCACGCGCCGCGGGATCTGGATCCTGGATGACTTAAGCGCACTGAGGGCCTTCACGCCCGAGGTCAGGAGTGAGGACGTGCATCTGTTCGCACCGCGCGCCGCCCGCCGGTTTCGGCTGGACTCACGCCAGGATCGGCATAGCGAAGGGCAGGGCGAGAAGGCGGCCAGCTCGCCGCTGGCCATGAACATCGCCTATTGGCTCAAGAGCGAACACAAGGAGACACCGGGCGCGCCCGCGCCCCCCATCACGCTCCAGATCCTGGATGCGCAGGGCCAGCTGGTGCGCACGCTCAGTTCCGTCGTCAAACCCAACCGCTACAGCAAAGACGATCCGGATGAACCCGAGGAGGAGGCCAAGGCGGATTTGACCACGGACGCGGGCCTCAATCGCGTGCAGTGGGACTTGCGCTATGAAGGCGCCAAGCGGCTGCAAAAAGCGAAGATCGATTCGGGCGATCCGGACGAGGGCCCGCGGGTGCTGCCGGGACGCTACACGCTCAGGTTGAACGTGGATGACAAGATCTACACGGCCAGCGGCGAAGTGCTGCCCGATCCGCGCTCCCCGGTGTCGCCGGCCGAGCTGCAGGAGAACGTGGCCTTTACCCTCAAGGCACGCGCGGCGCTCGAGCGTCTCACGGACGACATCGAGGAGGTGCGCGCGATCCGCGCCCAGACGCAGGATCTTCGCAGCCGCACGGCCCCGATGCCGGGCGCAAAGGAGTTGCAGAGCGCCGCCGAGGGGGTCGTCAAGAGTTGCGACGTGCTGGAATCACGGATGCACAACCCGGAAGCGGAAGTCGTCTATGACGTGCTCAACGGGCGCGATGGCGGCGCCAAGCTGTATTCGCAGATCGCGCCGCTGTTCAGTGACATGCAATCTTCCGACTACGCGCCGACCCAGGGCCAGCTCGAGCAGATGGACGAGAATCTCGCCGACCTCCAGCAGGTCGAGGCGCAGTTGCAGGCGCTGCGAAGCGAGGATCTGGCCGGCCTGGAAGCGCAGGCCAAGGCGCTGGGCCTGCCACGCGTGATCCTTCCCAATCGCAGCTGAGCCAAGCCGGCGCGTCGATTCGACAGAATCCCGCCGTGATGGGCAAGGGCACGAATCCGCCTAATATCCCGCTCGGCCGGGAGCTTGCCTTCGGTCGCAGTGCGGGAGAGTGAGCGATGTCTCCGGCTGCAATCAGGGCTTCTTGTCTCCTCCGAGCGGGGGGTGCGTCCCGGTGACCATGCGTCTACAATCAGGCAAATCTAACGGCGTGCGGAGCATTTGATGAAGATCCAAACCCTCGCAATCTCAGTGGCACTCGCTCTCGCATCGACTGCGATCCTGGCCTTGGACCCGCCGGCTGCGGCGCCGAGCGCTGCCGCTCCGGCGGCGACGCCGAGCTCTGCTGCGGAAGTTCCGACGGCCCCATCCTCCCCCGCGGCGGCAACCGCAGCAGCCTCGAGCGCCCCGGGGGCGCCAGCGCCTGCGCAGGACCCGGTCGCAACCGCCAAGGCAGCCCACGCACTGGGCTATTCGCCGAAGAAGCGCAGTGGAAAGACCGTGTACTGCAAGGCCGAAGCGGCGCTGGGCACGCGGCTACAAAGCATGTCGTGTTTTTCGGAAGAGGAAATGACCGCGGTAGTACAGCGTTCCATCGACAATCAGGCCAGCCTCGCAAAGATGCAGCGAACCGAGCTCTACCAGGAGGGCAAGCTCTGAGCGCAGAGTTGACCGCACACGCTCCTGCGCACTTGTTTAACTCCGGTTGGCACGTAGGCATCCCCGGGGCTGGCTCGCGTTGAGCCTCATGAGGAGAAAACAATGAAATTTCATACCCCCGCAATTTCACTCGTACTAATGATGATCAGCAGCGCAGCATTCGCGGCGGACCCGCCCGCTCCAGCGGCTCCAGCGGCTCCAGTGGCTCCAGCGGCGCCAGCGACTGCTGCTGCGTCCCCTGCCACGCCGGCGCCCCAGGCTGCGGGGGCACCTGGCCCCATCGATTCGCAGTCGATCGCCAAGGCGGCGCACTCGCTGGGTTATAAAACGCGGCAGCACGAGGGCAAGACCTACTACTGCAAGAGCGAAACAAAGGTCGGCACCAGCTTTCAGACCACCACCTGCCTGACCGAGGACCAGGTGATGGCGACCGTAAAGCGCGCTGAGGGAAATAGGGACAGCGTAGAAGCGTTGCAACGCGCCTTTCTGGTCGGTGCTCCCTCCAAGGAACCCTTCAACGCTGCTGGCAGCATGCGCGGCCAATAATGGCCCGCCACGCGCCCCTCCGGGGCGCAACGTCACGGATCCCAGCACGCGGGTTACCACGGGAATTGCCTGCTTGGCTCTCGCCCTGAAGGATTGCGCATGCCCAAATCCTCCATCGCTCCGAGGTCCGAGTGAACGATAATCCGGAAGCGATATTTCGCGAGGCCCAACAACTCCTGCGCGAGGACAAGGTCCCGGAGGCCATCGCCGCTTACCAGCGCGCGCTCCTGGACTACCCTGAACACGCCAATTCCTGGTTCAACCTGGGATTGCTCTTCCGCCAGGCGAACCGGCCGGAGCAAGCGCTGGTCTGCTACCAGAAAGCGCTCAAGCTCGGCATTGCCAGCCCGGAGCAGGTGCATCTCAACCGGGCCGTTGTTTACGCCGACCACCTGCGCCAGGATGCCGAAGCGGAAAATGAACTGAACACGGCGCTCAGGCTCCAGCCCGCCTTTATTCCGGCACTGCTCAACCTCGCCAACATCCACGAGGACCGCGGCCGGCGTAGCGAGGCGATGGAATTGTACCAACGCGTGCTGGAACTTGACCCGAACTGTTCCTTGGCCTTGGCGCGCTACGCGAACATGCAACCGCCCGCCGGTTGCGACGCGAAGCTGATCGGAGAACTCAAAGCGGCGCTCAGGCGCCCGGAGCTCAATCGCACGGATCAGGCCTTGCTGTGTTTTGCGCTCGGGCGGGCGCTTGATGCCGGCGGCGATTACGCGGGAGCCTTTGGTGCCTATGTGGCCGCGAACCTCTCGGTACGCGCCAGTGCCGCAGGCGCGGGCCTGCGTTACGATCGGCGCGCGCAGGAACAGTTCACTGATCGGCTGATCAAGGCCGTGGGCGCTGCTCCCGCGCAGTCCGCATCGGCATCGTCTGCGGGGCCGACACCGATTTTCGTCTGCGGCATGTTTCGCTCGGGTTCAACCCTGGCCGAGCAGTTGCTGGCTCAGCATCCCGGCGTGGTCGCCGGTGGGGAGCTCGAGTTGCTGCCCTCCATGGCCGAGCAGGACCTCGTTCCTTTTCCCGAATCGCTGGCGTCGAAAACGCGCGCTGAACTCGAGCTCCTGGCCAGGCGTTACCGCGATTCAGTCGCGGCGCGGTTTCCGGGGGCTGCGCAGGTGACCGACAAGCGACCGGATAACTTCTTGTACATCGGCTTGATCAAGACATTATTCCCGGACGCCAAGATCGTGCACACGACCCGCGACCCGCTTGATAACTGCCTGGCCATTTACTTCCTGCACCTGGACCTGGGCTTAAGCTATGCGACCGACCTCATGGATATCGGCCATTACTATCGCGAGTACCGTCGACTCATGGCGCATTGGCGCCAGCGGTACGGGGCCGATATTATCGAGCTGAACTATGATCAGTTCGTGCAGGAGCCAGGCAGCGTGGCAGCGCGGGTGTATGAGGCGCTCGGATGGCGCTGGGATGCCAAGTTCCTCGAGCAAGCGCGCAGCGAGGGTTCGGTCAAGACCGCGAGCGTATGGCAAGTGCGCGAGCCGCTCTACCAGAGCTCCTCGGGCCGCTCACGCCATTACGAAGGGCCCCTTGCGGCGTTGCGCGCATACCTCGCCGAATTGCCGCCAACCTAGACACTTTTGAATTCACCATGGCAGCGCTGCAGCCGCACATCGTTCCCATCTTCGCCACACCCCTGGGCATCGTTAAGGTGCCGGATGCCGAGGCGCTCAATCCCGCCGTCGCGGCGTTGCTGGCTGAACAAGCCACGCCCGCACACGCCGATCCCAACAATCATCAGGCCTTCGTCTACCGGAGCCGCGACGATCTGCTGCAATGGACGCAGCAGCCGGTCCGCCAGCTCACGGGCGGCCTCATCGAGGCCGTGCGGGAAGTGGCTCGCTCCATCAACGATATCAGCGACGAAGATTTCGCGGGATTGCAGCTGCAGGCCCGCGCCTGGTACACGATCGTGCGCTCGGATGGCTGTGTGGCTGCGCAGAATCATCCGAACGCGACCTGGTGCGCGGTGTACTGCGTGGCCGCGCCATCCGCCTCGAGCGCGCGCTATGACAGCGGCATGATTCGATTGCATGAATCGTTTCGCACCACGATGTTCGCCGATGCGACCAATGCCGCCCTCAAGGTCCCGTACCGGCCCGGACACAGCAGCTGGAAGCCCGAGGCCGGTCAGGCGGTGGTGTTTCCCGCCTCAGTGACCTACGAAACCACCTTGCTGCGAGTGAGTGGCGAGCTGCTGCTGATGACCGCCTTGGTGCGCTTCGTGGCGCCCGGTCAAACGGGAGTACCCTGGTGGTAGCGCCTGCGGTCAGGCTGACCTCGCAGTTCGCGGTGCCCTTTGGTGAAGTGCTGCTCGCGCCGTGCGAGCCGCTCAACTCGGAGCTGGAAAAGCTGTTTCTTGCCCGTGAGGACGACACCCACCGCAATCCGACACCCAGCCACATCCCGCAGCCGGAAGTATTCGAGAGCCGCTTCAACCTATTTCATTGGCCCGAGCCCTGCGTGCGCGAACTGCGGCAGTTCGTGCTCGATTCAGTGGCGCGCACGGTGATGGCCGCCACCACCGTGCAGCCCCAGGACTTCGCGCGCCTCAACTTCCACAATCACACCTGGTTCCACATCACCCGCTATGCAGGCTCCTTCATATCCCACAATCACCCGATGGCCTCCTGGTCAGCGGTGTATTGCGTGCGCGCCGGGGAGCCGGTGCCCAGCCAACCGGAAAGTGGCCTGCTGAGGATCTTCGACCCCCGGCCAGGGGCCAACGCGTTTCGCGATCCGTCGAACGCCCAACTGAAGGCCGGCTACGCGCTGCGTCCGCTGGAGCTCCGTCTGACCGAGGGGCAGCTGATCGTTTTCCCCTCCTACCTCTTCCATGAGGTTACCCCCTTCTACGGCAAGAACTTGCGGATCACGGTGGCCACGAACTGCTGGTTTTTTTAAGGGTCTTGCCCTGTCTGCGCACCCCGACAGGGGGCTGTGGCGAAATTGATACACAATTGCGCTGTCACAAATCTCGTAGGACGAACCCGCTTAATTGGCCTCCGAAAGCGTGGGCGCGCCGCCTTATCCTTTACTCTTGTCATTTTGTCGTAGTAGTATTTCCGCCATAGCCAAGAGGGTGAGGCGAATTACTGGGGCTTCCTGTGGGAGGAGGTCGCGGCGCCTTGGTCCACGGGATTTGCATTTCTAGAACTTAGGGAGTTCAACGAATGTTCAATTTAAGTCTGAACGTGCGTCATGCGGTTCGCCTCGCCATTACGGGCGCGGCCGCAGCGGCGAGCACTGCAGCGCTTGCGCAGACCGCAGCGGTAACAACGCCGCCGGCCAAGGAGCTCGAGGAAGTCATCGTCACGGGCACTCGCATTCAGCAGTCGCCCAATTCGGTGTCGATCGCGCCCGTCGCCTCCATCTCTTCCGACGACATCGCGAAGTCCGGCCTGGTACGCACCGAAGACTTGTTGAATAACCTGCCGCAGGTGATTGCCGAGCAGGGTTCAGGCCAGTCCATCAGTGCGGACGGCACGGCCTCGGTCAGCTTGCGCGGCCTCGGCTCCTATCGCACCCTGGTGCTGATCAACGGCCGGCGCATGCAGCCCGGCGGCGGCATCATCAATGCCTCCAGCCCGGACATCAACCAGATTCCGGCGGCCATGGTCGAGCGCGTCGACGTGCTGACCGGCGGCGCATCGGCCACCTACGGCGCGGATGCGGTCGCGGGCGTCGTCAACTTCATCATGAACACCCACTTCGAGGGCGTTCGGCTCGATTTTGACTACGGTCAGAACATGTACGAGCAGAACAATGATTTTGCCCAGGGCGCGCTGCGTGCCAAGGGCCTCCCGGTGCCGGGAAGCTTTACCGGCGGCCAGAACCGTGACTATTCGTTCATGGCCGGTTCGAACTTTTCAGACGGCAAGGGCAATGCGACGGTCTACGGCACCTACCTGAACACCTCACCGGTCGTCGGCAGCCAGCTCGACTACGCCGGATGCACGCTCAATTCCGCCGGCTGCCGCACCGCCCCCGGGTCAACTTTGGGGCCAGGTCACCTGCGGTGGTTCGAGCTCCAGCGCGGGCGGTCGTTACCTTGACTTTGGTACCGCAGCGCCCGGCTTCTCATCGAGCATCGACGGCACGGTGGATCCGACCACCGGAAAGTTCCGCCAGTACACCTCGGCAGACAGCTACAACTACGGTGCCGCCAGCTACGCCCAGCGCCAGGCCATACGCTACACCGCGGGCGCGTTCCTCAACTACGACGTCAACGAGAACATCAACGTGTACTCGGAGACGATGTACGCGCGCAATACCTCGACCGCGCAGTACGGCTCGAGCGGCTTGTTCGCCTTCGGCGTGATCTCGGTCAGCTGCTCCAACCCGCTCTTTACCCCGGAAGAACTGGCGACCATGTGCTCGCCGGCGAATATTGCCGGCAACCAGGCCGCCTTTGGCGGCGCCACCACGGGCGATCGCATCACGCTGTACGCCGCACGGCGCAGCGTGGAAAGCGGCCCGCGTATCGACAACTACTCCTCCGATTCGATCCGCCAGGTCGTCGGCATGAAGGGCGGCTGGGGCGAAGCGTGGACCTACGACGTCTATGGGCAGTACGGCATCAGCGCGCTGCACGACAACCAGGGCGGGTATCTGGGCCAGCAGCAGATCAACAACGCTCTGGACGCGGTACCCAATCCGGCGAGCGGTGGCGTAGCCGGCGTTGCGCCCGGCGCCGCGGTCTGCGCCGCCAGACTGGCGGGATACGATCCGACCTGCATACCCTGGAACGTCTGGCAGGCGGGCGGTGTCACCCCGGCCCAGCTGGCCTACCTGACCGTGCAGTCCACCTACGACGTGACGGCGACGGAATACATCGTCGACGGCTCGGTCACCGGCGACCTGGGCAAGTACGGCCTCAAGATCCCGACCGCGGCCACCGGGATCGACGTCAACCTCGGTACGGATTACCGTCAGGAAACCTACAATTTCGATCCGGACTACATCTTCTCGCATGGCTACGCTTCAGGCGGCAACGGTGCGGCCACTGCCATCGACGGCACCTTCCACGTCAACGAGTACTACATGGAGACGCGGATTCCGATCGCCGACAACCTCCCGGGTATTTACCACCTGGGCTTCGAAGGCGGGTATCGCTATTCCAAGTACACCTCGGGCTTCAACACCGACACCTTCAAGCTGGGCCTGGAGTGGGCGCCCATTCAGGACATCAAGCTCCGTGGCAGCTTCAACCGCGCGGTTCGCGCACCGAGCATTGGCGACCTGTTCTCGCCCTCGGTCGTCGGTGCCGGCGGTACGGCGGACCTGTGCTGGGGTTCGGTCCCCGTGTTTACGCTCGCGCAGTGCATAAACACCGGCGTGACTCCCGCCCAGTACGGAAAGATCCTGGCCAACCCGGCCGCGCAGATCAACACCACCGCGGGTGGTAACACTAATCTGAAGCCTGAGAAGGCTGACACTTACACGGTCGGCTTCGTCCTCCAGCCCCTGGCCCTGCAGGGCTTCTCGATGTCCTTGGATTACTACGACATCAAGATCGACGACACGATCGCCTCGCTCACCTCCAACACCGTGCTCACGAATTGCGCGAACACGGGTGACCCGGTGCTGTGCGGCCTGATACATCGAGGCGCGGGACACGGGCTCGTTGTGGTTCAACAATGCGAATTTCGTCGACACCGACGAAAAGAATATCGGCACGATCACCACGAAGGGCTACGACCTGGCGGCGCGCTACGCGTTGAACATGGGCGGCGAGGGCAAGCTGGCCTTCACCCTGTCGGGCACCTACGTGACCGACTGGAGCACGCAGCCCCTGCCGACCGGCGGTTCCTTCGATTGCACGGGCCTGTACGGGTCCACTTGCAACGCACCCACGCCGAAGTGGCGGCATACCTTCGAGACGGACTGGGCCACTCCTTGGGCCGGCCTGACGCATTGCCGCGCGCTGGCGCTATATCGGGCCGGTGGACGTGGACGCCTCCAGCTCCGATCCGCAGCTCACCGGCGACTTCCAGCCGGGCTTCGGCCACATCGGCGGCTACGACTACATCGACCTGTCGGGCTCGATCTCCTGGGGAGCGCACCTGACTTTCCGTGCCGGCGTCAACAACATCACCGACAAGTCACCGCCAATCGTCCTGAACGGCAACCTGTCGAACTGCCCGAACACGACTTGCAACGACAACACCTGGGTGGGCACCTACGACACCCTGGGCCGTTACCTGTTCGTGCACGTGTCAGCGAAGTTCTGAACGAAGCACATCGCTTTGTGGAAACTAATTGCGGCGGGCCTCGGCCCGCCGCTTTTTTTTGAGCGGTACCCTCATGCCCCGTGACCTCAAGGCCGACCAGGAAATGCTTCGCAAGGTGCTCGCGCTGGCCGAGCGGCGCGACATCGAGCGCGCGGCCGCGATCGCCGAGCAGGCGCTGGCCACGGGATTCGAGCATCCCTTGCTCCTCAATGTAGCGGCGACCCGGCTGGAGCAGCAGGGCAGGGTCGAGGAGGCGCTCAAGCTCCTGGAGCGCGCGATAGTGCTGGCCCCGGAGGACATCGGGGTGCGCAATGCCTTGTCCATCTGCCTGCAGCGGCTGGACCGGCCCGCCGAAGCGCTTCATCACGTCGATCGGCTTCTCAAGGCTCACCCCGAGTTCAGCTTCGCGCACGCCAACCGCGGCAACGCGCTGATCTCCCTGGGTGCGCTCGGCAAGGCGCGAGCCAGCCTGCTGCGCGCTCTGGAACTGGACCCCAACAACCTGGCCGCACAGATTTCGCTGGCGGTGATCGCGACGCATCGCGGTGAGCATGACGAGGCACGTACCTGGGCACGCAGCGTGCTCGCCAAGCTCCCGGGGTTTCCGGACGCGCTCCTGAGCCTGGCCGCAGCCGAGCTCGCCGTCGGTGCCACCGACAGCGCGCAACTCCAGATCACGCAGGTATTGACCAACCCGAGCGCGGGTCGAGCCGAAAAGGCGCGCGCCAACGGGCTGCTCGGCGACGTGCTCGACGCCGCCGGCCGCTATCAGGAGGCCTTCAGCGCCTATGCCGCCTGCAACGAGATCCTGCGTGCGCTCCACCAGCGCTTCGCCTCCGGCACCGGCATGCTCTCTTATATCGAATCGGTCAGCGCGGCGATGAGCCGCGCGCAGGCCGGGCAGTGGAGCGCGCGGAGCGCCCCGGTGACCCAGCTGGGCGGCGCGAGCGCTCACGTCTTCCTGCTGGGTTTCCCACGCTCGGGCACCACGCTGCTGGAGGTGGCGCTGGACGGCCACCCGCAGGTGGCCAGTCTGGAGGAACACGAACTGCTCAAGGCCGGCGTGCTCGCCTACATGCGCGAACCGGTGGATTTCGGGCGTTTGCTGGGCGCGGAGGAGACGGAACTGGATGCGCTGCGCGAGCGCTACTGGGCGGAGGTGCGCGAGGCGGGCGTGGATGTGGCCGGCAAGGTGTTCGTGGACAAGCATCCGCTGCACTCACTCAAATTGCCGCTGATCGCCCGATTGTTCCCGCGCGCCAAGATCCTGTTTGCGCATCGCGATCCGAGGGACGTGGTGCTCAGCTGCTTCCGGCGGCGCTTCAGCATGAACCCGGCCATGTACCAGCTGCTCACGCTGCCCGGCGCGGCCGCCTTTTATGACGCCACGATGAGCTTGGCCGAGCGGGCGCGCCCCTTGCTGGGACTGGAGTGGCACGTGGTGCGCTACGAGGATCTGGTCGCGGACCTCGAGGCGCAGTTGCGCGCGGTGTGCGCGACGCTCGGCCTGGAGTGGGTGCCGAAGCTCGGGGATTTCGCCGCGCGCGCCCAGGCGCGCGAGCGCGCCACGCCCAGCACTGCGCAGCTGGCACGAGGTCTAGACAGGTCAGGGGTGGGACACTGGCGGCACTACCGCTTTGCGCTGGAGCCGATCCTGCCGACGCTCGATTCCTGGGCGGAGCGCCTCGGCTATGCGCTCTAGCCCTCGCTAGCGCACGCGGCGCACATGGTAGGAATGCTTCGAGACGGTTGAGACCAGCATGAACGAGCCGAGCGCGGCCTTCTTGATGGTCACGAGCTCGCCGGTATTCAGATCCAGACCGCCCTCGGTGGACAGCCAGGTCTGCCCGTTATCGAGCACGGCGTAGCTGCGCAAGTTCCGATCCGCCGTGACCTGCGACACGTGAGCCTCGATGGAATTCGGTCCCTGCGCCGGGGCGCTGCCCAGGCCAAAGTTCCTGGCGGCCTCGGCCGGGTCCGGCCCCGGGACGGGCGCGGGGAGTAACGCCGGCGCGGCCGCGACCGGTGCTGCCGCCGGCGCGGCGCCAGCGGATGTCGAGCGCGCGGGCGTTGCCGGCTGAGCTGGTGTCGGTGCTATCGCGGCTGCCGGCTGGCTGGCCGAGCGACCGGCCAGCGCGTCATAACAGGCCAAACGCGTTTCGGCGCTGGCAATTGAGACGCAGCGGGCGAGCCCGCTGCTCAGTGCCTCGGCCGCCGGCGCCGGTGAGGCGCGCAGCAGCGTTGCGGTCGTGAGCAGCGCGGCCCCCCAGCCGGGTTTCACAATCCCTGGCCTGCCGGCAGCGTGTAGTGCTTGGCGTAGACCTCTGTGGCGACCGTGATCATGTCGCGTTCCGGGGCGGTGAGCAGCGGGTTCCAGACGTCGAATATCAGGAGCGCGCGCGGCGTATCGGACAAGTTCCAGGCTTCGTGGTTGATCGTGTCATCGAACACCCACGCCTGGCCCGGAACCCACTCACGAGTCGTCGAGCCGACCCGGAAAGCGCAGCCGGGCGGGATGATTAACGGCACGTGCACCGTGCAGCGCGTGTTGGTGACACCGACGTGGGCCGGAATGCGGGTGTTGGCGTCGAGCACCGAGAAGAACGCGGTCGGCGCGCGCTCGTCGATGAAGCAGCGCGGTGCGCCTTCCAGCAAGCGGCTGGTTACCGGGCAGCGCGCCTGGTGATTGGGCACCGCGACGCCCTGGTTCCACAGAAAGTACGCGCTCCAGCGGCGCGACCGGTTCAGCTCGCGGAACTGGTCCAGGGGCATGTCGGCCGGATAATCGATGTAGGCCTGCAGACCCTCACGGTCGGCGACCAACACCTGCAGCAATTCCTTGCGCATGGCCTCGGTCTGCGCCTCGAAGGCATCGAGCCAGGGAAAGTCGGAGCGTTCGAAGAACTCGATCGCGGGCAGCTCGGGCATGTACATCCACGTCGGCTGCGAATAGTAGGGTTGCCGAGCGCCCATCAGCGTCTCCAGGCACAAGTCCACGCGCCGCTCGCGCCTGCCGTCGTGACGCGCGCGTACCTGGGCGAGCGGCCCTTCCAGCGCGGCGATCAGTTCGCTCCGATCCGCCTCGACCACTGCTCGCGCGTGCGCGAAGGCCTCCTTGAGGTGCGGCAGGCGCTTCGGCCCCGGGCGGGAGCGTGGCGAACAGGTTTTGGTAGACGCGCGCCGCGGCGCGCTTATCGCCGTGGTCCTCATGGTAGGCGCCCTTTTGAAGTAGCGCGGAGACATGACGCGGGTCGAGCTCCAGCGCCTTGCCGATCGCATCGAGCTCCTCGCTGCGCCGACCGAGCGCCTTGTAGCTGCTGGCCAGATTCGCCCACAGCGCCGGGTGCCTTGGATCGGCGCTGGTCGCCCGGGCGAACATGGCCTGCGCTTGTTCGGGCGCGCCCCGATCGAGCATGCGCACGCCCAGTTCGTTCAGCACCGCGGGATGATTCGGGGCCCGCTGCGCCACGCTTGCCAGCAGGCGGTCGGATTCGGGCAGGCGTCCGGCCGCCGCCTCGGCACGCGACATCTGGACGACCTGAACGATCGTGGCCTCATCGAGAGGGGCGGGGGCGGCGGCATTCAAGGCGGTATCCTCGGGTCCAGTGGCGCCGACAATTGTACCCTCGCGGCCAGCCCGGCGGATCGTCATACTAGCCGCTCGCCGGGGCAACCCCTTTGGAGGCAGGCATTTCCGCTGATCTTGTACTGATGCGTGCATCGGCACTGCTGGACTCCGACCCGCAGGCCGCGGCGCGCGGCGCCCAGGCCGTACTCAATGACTTCCCGGAACACGAGGAGGCGAGGCTCCTGCTCGCCGCGGCCAGCCAGCGCATGGGCGATCCGGTAACGGCACGCGCGCAGCTCGAATCGCTCCTGGGAACGCAGCCCGAGTCCCCCACCCTGCAACTGGAACTGGCCCGCTCGCATGCGGCGGCCGGACGCCCCGCCGAAGCGATCGCTGCCCTGGAGCGCGCGCTCAGGCTCGATGCGCGCTTTGCCGACGGCTGGCGCGAACTGGCCGCGCAGCGCTTTATCGCCGGCGATGAGCAGGCAGGGGATGCGGCGTATAGCGCCTACATGCGTCTGGCCCCACCGCCCCCTGAACTCGCGGACGCCAATTTCGCAATCGGCAACCGGCGCTTTGACGCCGCCGAAGCGATGGTGCAGCAGCAGCTGCGGCGCGCGCCCGGGGACGTCGTGGCCTTGCGCATGCTCGCCACCATTGCCAGCAAGCGCGGGGATGTCTTCGAGGCGGAACGGCGCCTCAAGGAGTGCCTGCAACTGGCGCCGGGTTACGCCGACGCGCGCTTTGATCTGGCCAATGAACTCTACGCGCAGCACCGACAGACCGAAGTGCTGCCCCACATCGAGCGGCTGCTTAAGACCTATCCGGACGAGGCCAGTTATCTGGCGCTCAAGGCGCAGGCGCTGCGGCTCCACGGCCGCAACTCGGAAGCCACGGCACTGATGCGCCAGGCCATCGAGGCCAACCCGCGCAATGCCAGATTGCGCTTGCTCTTCGGGCAACTGTTGCGCGAGGTCGGGCAGCAGGCCGAGGCGATTGACGCCTACCGGCAGGCGCTGGCCGTGCAGCCGGGGCTGGGCGATGCGTACTGGAGCCTGGCCAATTTGAAGACCGTGCACTTTAGCGAAGCCGACCTCAAGGCCATGCAGCAGCAGCTGGCAGGCACCGCGCCGCTGGACGCCAATCGGGCCAGTCTGGAGTTCGCACTGGGCAAGGCCCTCGAGGACGCCGGCCAGTACGCGCAATCGTTCCAGCACTACGCTCAGGGCAACGCGCTGCACCGGGCGCTGGCCTTTTACAATCCGAGTGCGCCGCAGCGGCTGGTTGAACGTTCCAAGTCGCTGTTCGTGCCGTCCTTCTTCGCGGCGCGGGCCGGGTGGGGGAGCGCGCGCGTGGACCCGATATTCATCGTCGGCATGCCGCGTTCAGGCTCGACCTTGCTCGAACAGATTCTCGCCAGTCACTCCCAGGTGGAGGGCACCCGCGAATTGCCGGAGGTGCCGGCCATCGTGCGGGATCTGGTCATCGGGGCGAGCGATGAGGCGGGGCGCATCTACCCGGACCTGCTCGAGCCGCTGGGACGCGCGGACTTCGATGCCTTTGGATTGCGATACCTTGAGCGCACGGCCATGCACCGGCCGCTCGGCCGGCCTCGTTTTGTCGACAAGCTGCCCGGCAACTTCCTGCACCTCGGCCTGATTCATCTGATGTTCCCCAAGGCCACGATAATCGATGCGCGCCGCCACCCGCTGGGCTGCTGCTTCTCCTGCTACAAGCAGCTGTTTGCGCGCGACATGCACTTCACCTACGACCTGGAGGAGCTCGGACGTTACTACCGGGACTACGTCGAACTCATGGAGCACATGGATGCGGTGCTGCCCGGGCGAGTACACAGGGTGTACTACGAGCAGCTGGTCGCCGATCCCGAGGCCACCGTGAGAGGATTGCTCGAGCAGTGTGGCTTGCCGTTCGAGGAAGGGTGCCTGCGTTTTTACGAGAACCGGCGGGTCGTGAACACCATCAGTTCCGAGCAGGTGCGCCGCCCCATCACGGCGGATGCCGTGGACCACTGGCGCCATTACGAGCCGGGGCTGGGCACGCTAAAAGCTGTCCTCGGGGATCTTATCGAGCGTTATCCGAACTTTGCGGCCAAGCCGCACTAGGGGCCGCCGCCCGCCTCGCAGCTACTTGTGGAAGGTTGCGTGGATCACGGTGTCGCCGACCTTGATGCCGCGCCGATCCGCCTCCCCGCCGCCAATCTCCAGCACCGCCTTGACGGGCTTGTCGCAACTTAAGATCTCGAGCGATTCGGGCTTGGCGTTGGCCAGCAGGCACACGATCTTGCCGCGCGTGTCGATGAACAGCATGTCGAGCGGGATCAGCGTGTTCTTCATCCACATGGACATGATCTGCGGCTTCTCTTCCGGGAACAGCATGCCCTCATCGCTCGGCAGCTGAGTGACGAACATCAGCCCCAGCTCCCGGTGCGCCTGGGTGTCGGCGATGCGGATATTGAACCAGTTCAGGCCCGAGGCGGCGTGGATCTGCAGCGCTGAGCGCGGGAAGGCCTCGTCCTGGGCACCCGCAGCGCCCGAGCCGACGGCCGGCAGCAGAGCGAGCGCCGCGAGCGCGGCCAGCGCGCGCAGGCGGCGCGCAGCTGAAGGATTAGTGGGGGGTGGCCGCGGCATACAACTCATTATCGCTGAAGCGCGCCAGGCCCGCGAAGTCAAAGCGATCGATGTAGAGGCGCTCGCTCCCGTCCAGCGAACTGGCCGGATCGATGCAATAACCGCGCGCCGCAATCCGGTACTCGCGCATCAGCGTGCTGTGCTCCGCGGCCTTTCCGATTACGACGGGTTCCTGCACCATCGATTCGACCTGGCACTTGTCATCGCCCTGGGTCGCGTAGAGCCGCTTGGCGCCCTCGACGATGACCGTGACGTTGGTGGGCACCGCATGGCTGGCGCCCAGCCCCGGCTTCGCACCGATCCCGAACACGAGGCGCAGTCGCCCTCCGTGCCCGTCGGCAGGTCCGAGAAAACTCACGCGCAGCCCGCTCCCGTCCGGGCGGGCGCCACCCTCGCATTGCAGCTCTGCACCGTGCCAATTGGGCTCGGCCTCGATCGCGCCGCGAAACTTGGCGCGCAGATACCCGCGCTCGCCCGGCAGGCACTCGGCCTGCGGCACGAGCGCGGCCTTGGGGGGCGATACCGCCCGCCCGTGGCAGGCTGCAACCACGCACAGGGTGATCATCAAGGCACAGAGCCGGTGCAGAGTTTTCGGCATGCTGGTACTCAAATGCCCCGCCACGGATACAGGCTGAGCAGTGGACCCAAGAGTACGGGGAGGAGCAAGAAGGAATTATTAAGCACGAGTTAGGAGTCGTTAGCGCCGCGCGATGATGGCAGCCAACTCGCGAGAGGAGGTGCCCATGGACAGCAGGGACCTCACCAGCAAATCCAGAGATACGGTTGGGTCGCCAGCTTCCATCTTGGCGACACGCGACTGGCTTGATTTTAGTGCTTGGGCCAGTTGCGATTGGGTGACACCCCGTGAATGACGACGAGCCTTCAGGCCTTCAGCCAGTTTCAGGCGCAGCTCAAAATAGGCGGCCTCATCCTTGGTCAGGGCCAAGAAGTCCTTGGCGTCGCCCAGCTTCCAGCCCTTACTTTCGAGCTTTTGGCGTTTGCTTTGTCGCATCGTCATACTCCTTCAATCTCTTGCGGCACAGTTCGATGACCGCGTCCGTGGAGTCGTTTTTGTCTTCTTGGCAAAGACCTCTGAAATTACTATGGCATCCCCGTCAATGCGGTACACCAAGCGCCAGTTGACGGTCGCATCACTGACCCTGAGCTCGTGGCACCTTGCTCCAATGCGCGGCATCGGTCTCGAAGTGGGGAGACCCAACTTATTGCCGCGCTGCAGAAGCCGCAGTAGATACCCGCACTCCAGTCGTGCCGCTGGGGAAAACGGGGGGCTTTTAATTTCTCCGTGTAACCATAAAAGTGGCTTATCCCTTGGGTTCACGACAAGAAGTATATGTCAGAACAGACATATACGCAAATGAGCCCTATCCGCCCCATCGAGCGCACAAATGAACCATGTACTGCCCGAGCTCTAGCGTGATTGCCCGCGCCGCTCATGCGGCGCGTCAATGACACGGCGGTATGTCCAATCAACGCTGCGTGGTCCAAGGGGAGAGCGCCGCAACCCTCGGCAAAACGGGATGGCATCGCTGCTAGACTGCCCTCTCAGAAGCGGGCGCCCTGCAACGTGAGCTGCTTCAAACCGTTCAGCCGGCGACTAATTGGCGTGAAATGAGGCGATGGGATCGATGGCATGAGGAAAATTCTGCTGCTGTTCGCGCTTTGCGCCCTGTCCTCGGGCTGCACCTCGCTCATGCCGCATCTCCAGCCCCCGCAACTCAAGGTGGTGGGCCTGAATGTTGTGGGAGGGGACTTCCGCCACCAGCAATTGCGGCTGCGTATCCAGGTGAGCAACCCGAACGACCGTGAGATCGCGGTGCGCGCCATAGACTACAAGGTGGCACTCGCCGGCAGTCCCTTTGCCGAGGGCAGCAGCGCCGAGCCTTTCACGGTGCCCGCCCTGGGCCAGAGCGAGTTCAACCTCAACGCGAACGCCGATCTGGCCGCGTTGGTGAGCGTAGTAGGCGCACATCTCAATGACACGGAGCTGGACTACGAGGTGACCGGCACCCTGCATCTGGCCGAGGGATTGCTGCGCGAGATTCCATTCAAGGGCCACGGGAAGCTCCCGCTGCACTGAGCTTAAACGGCCACGGCGGGTACCGGCTCGAGCGCAACGGCGCGCGCAGGCGCGCCATGGGGAACCCGCGATGTCGTGGCGGCTGAGCCGCGTGGGCGGCTATGATTTGGCGGATGCGTCGACTGGCGGTATATCTGAGCGTGATCGGATTGGTGGCGGTGGCCCTGGCGGTGGGGTGGATTGCCAGCGATTGGCCCCACTGGTGCCGGCTGCTCCACTGGTGCGACGGCCAGGGCCTTCTGTAACATTTTGATTATAAAGAAATAAATTAGCAGATTGGGCCGCCGCCGGGGCCTTCGGGCTGGTAGAATCGTGCGCTCCCAAGAACACGACACCGGACCATGTCAGCGACCCCCTACCAACAACTCGAGCAGGAGTGGCGGCGGCTGCACGCCTTCCGCGGCGCGCTGTCCCTGCTGCGCTGGGATGCGGCGGTCATGATGCCGCGCGGCAGCGCCGCCGTGCGCGGCGAGCAGGTGGCCGCGCTCGAAACCGAATACCACGCGCTGCTGACCACGCCCAAGGTGACGCGACTCCTGGATCGAGCGCAGGCCGACGTGCGTGGCCTCGAAGACTGGCAGGTCTCGAACCTGCGCGAGATGCGCCGGCAGCGCGATCATGCGATCGCCACTCCGGTCACGCTCATCTCGCGCCTGGCGCGCGCCACGGCGCTGGCCGAAAGCCAGTGGCTGAATGCGAGGCGTGACAACAACTTCGCCTTGTTCGCGCCGCACCTCGAGGAGGTATTGCTGCTGGTGCGCGACAAGGCCGCCCTGCTCGGGCAGGCCCTGAACCTCCCGGCCTACGACGCGCTGGTGGACGAGTTCAGCCCCGGGGTGGGCACCGCCGACATCGACGCGATCTTCAAGGCGCTCACGCGCCGCCTCCCGGGCATGATCAGCGAGACGCTCGAGGCGCAGCAGCAGCGCCCGGTGCTGCCCATCACCGGCAAGTTTGCCACCGGCAAGCAACGCGGGCTGGTCATGGAGGTCATGAAGTCGGTGGGCTTCCCCTTCGACCAGGGGCGGCTCGATGAGAGCGAGCATCCCTTCACGGAAGGGGTGGTGGGCGATATCCGGGTGACCACGCGCTATGACGGCACGGATCCGTTCATGGGGCTCCTCGGCGCGCTGCACGAGACCGGGCATGCCATGTACGATTTGGGGATGCCTACCAGCTGGCGCGATCAGCCGGTGGGGCGCGATCGCGGCATGGCGCTCGAGGAGAGCCAGTCGCTGCTGCTGGAGATGGTCATCGGCCGCAGCGCGCCGTTCCTGCGCTTCCTGCTGCCGCTCCTGCACAAGCACTACGGGGTCAGCGGACCGGAGTGGGAGTTTGAGAACATCTACCGGACGCTCACCCGGGTGCACCGCGGCCTGATCCGCGTCGATGCCGACGAGATGAGCTATCCGCTGCACATCATGCAGCGCTACGAGATCGAGAAACAGCTCCTGGCCGGGAAGCTCGCGGTGCGCGATTTGCCGGAAGTGTGGAATGAGGGCATGGAGCAGCGCTTTGGACTGCGCCCGACCGGCACCGCCGACGGCTGCCTGCAGGACATGCACTGGGCCTTGGGCTCCTTTGGCTACTACCCCTCCTACGCGCTGGGGTTGGTGATCGCCGCGCAGCTGTGGGAAGCCATGCGCGCGCAGCTGCCGGAGCTCGACGCCACGCTCGAGCGCGGCGAGTTTGCTCCCGTGTTTGCCTGGCTCCGTGAGAACATGCACGGTTACGGGGCCAAGCTCCCGATCAAGGAACTGATCAAGCAGGCCACCGGTCAGGCGTTGAGCGCCAACGCGCTGCTGCGCTATCTGAGCAGCAAGTACATGGGAGAATCGGCATGAGCGCGCTGGCCGCCACCGAGCGCCCTCCGGATAAGGACTCCTCGACCTTTCGCAAGCTCAGCGCTTCCCTGCGCGGCCTGGCTGGAAAGGCGATCGCCGACTTTCGCATGATCGAGCCGGGCGATCGGGTCATGGTGTGCGTATCGGGCGGCAAGGACTCCTACACGCTGCTCGACCTGCTGTGCTCCCTGCAGCGCAGCGCGCCGGTCCAGTTCGATCTGATCGCCGTGAATCTCGATCAGAAGCAGCCGGATTTCCCGGCCCAGGTGCTGCCCGATTACCTGCGCGCGCTGGGCGTGCCTTTCCATATCATCGAGCAGGACACCTACAGCGTCGTCAAGCGGCTGATTCCCGAGGGCCGCACCATGTGCTCGCTGTGCTCGCGCATGCGCCGCGGCGCCCTGTACCGTTACGCCAGCGAGTGCGGCATCACCAAGATCGCGCTCGGCCATCACCGCGACGACATCGTCGAGACGCTGTTCCTGAACCTGTTTCACGGCGGCCGGCTCAAGGCCATGGCCCCGAAATTCCGTTCCGACGATCGCCGCCACGTGGTCATCCGCCCGCTGGCCTACATCGCCGAGCGCGACATCGCGCGCTACGCGCGCGGCCGGGAATTTCCGATCATCCCCTGCACCCTGTGCGGCTCGCAGCCCAACCTGCAGCGCCGCGCCATCAAGCGCATGCTGAGCGCCTGGGAGCTCGAGCATCCTGGCCGTACCGAGGCGATCTTCTCCTCGCTCCGCAACGTCGAGCCCGCGCATCTTGCGGACCCGGAGCTGTTCGACTTCGCGGCGCTGACACCCGACGGCGCCTGATGGAACGGCCGCTCGCCAACAGCTACTGGGTGGTGCCCGGCAGGCTCCTGGCAGGCGAACACCCGGCAGGCCGAGTGGAGCTGCCCGACGGTGGCGGGCGCGCGCGGGTCCTGCAGCTGGTGGCGGCCGGCATCAATTGTTTCGTCGACCTGACCGAGGAGGGCGAATGCGTGGCCTATGAGCCGATGCTGCCGCCCTCGGTGACTTACCTGCGCCGCCCGATCCGCGATCAGCAGGTGCCCCGGCGCGTCGCGCAGATGCGCCGCATCCAGGATGAGATCGCCTCGGCGCTGGCCGCGGGCCACAAGGTCTACGTCCACTGCCGGGCGGGGATCGGGCGCACCGGCACGGTGGCCGGCTGCTTTCTGGTCGAGCAGGGGCGTGACGGCGAGCAGGCCTTGAGCGAACTGAACCTGCTGTGGACCGAACAATGCGCGCGGGCGGCCAGCTGGCCCACGATCCCGCAGACCCGGGAGCAGGCGAGTTATGTGTGCGAGTGGACACCGCGCCGCGCGCTCTCGGCCCGTGCGCGTCGCGCCGCGGCCCTGGCGCCGGCGATGACGAGCGTCGCTTCCGGGGAGATTCTGGACACGCTCGCCTTCACCGATCGCGATCTCGCCCCGGTGCGGCAATTGCGCGAGCGCTTCCAGGGCGCGCTGCAGGGACTTGCGGTCGGCGATGCGCTGGCGGCGGCCACGCAGTTTCGACGCGCGGGAAGCTTCGCTCCGGTCGGCGATCTGCTCGGCGGCGGACCCTTCGACCTGCCGCGCGGCGCCTGGAGCGACGATACCGCCATGGCCCTGTGCCTGGCGGAGAGCCTCATCGAGCGCTCCGGGTTTGACGCCGCCGACCAGCTGGCGCGCTACACGCGCTGGCAGCGCGAGGGCTACCTGTCGGCCACCGGCCAATGCTTGGGGATCACCGCCGCGAGCGCGCGCGCGCTGGCGGCGGCGCAGTGGCGCGGCCGGCCGCTCAGCGAGTCGGGCGATCCGGCGGCGCTTGAGTCCGAGTCGCTCTCGCGAGTCGCGCCGATCGTGCTGCATTTCTTTGCCAGGCCGGAGGAGGCGGTGGCGCTGGCCGCGGATGCGGCCCGCCTCACCACTCACTCGCCCCTGGTGCTCGATGCCTGCCGGCTGCTGGCCGCGATGCTCCATGCCGCGCTCCGTGGTGAATCGCGCGAACGCGTGCTGGCGCCCGATCGGGCCGTGTTCGGCGCGCACCCGCTGCGCGAACCCGTGGCCGCGATCCTCACCCGTGGCCTGGGCGCGAAGTACGAGCCGCCGGCCGCCGATGGCGGCGCGCTCGCGGTGCTGGAGCTGGCGCGCGCCTGCCTCGCCGGAAGCGCGAATTTTCGCGAGGGCGCGTTGCGCGCGGTCAACCTGGGCGGCGACAGCGACGTGATCGGTGCCGTGTACGGGCAGCTCGCCGGCGCGCACTACGGGCTGGCGGGAATCCCGCGCGCCTGGCGCCAGGCGCTCTCGCAATCGGAACTGATCGTGGAACTCGGCGACGGATTGCTGCGCTCGGCACTGATGGAGCTCGGCGAGCGCGTGGCCGCCTCATGAAGCGAAGGACTCCGGCCTGGACACGGTTGGCCGACGAGCAGCTGCTCGATCTGCGCCTGTGTGATCTGCGCCTGCGCCTGCATGGCACCGCCGTGCAGCGGCGCATCGCCCGACTGTACCGGGAGCTGGCGGCGCGCGGCATCGCCTTTCGGCCCCACGCCTGGCTGGCCGAGGAGTGGTTCTCTCCGGACGGCGTGCCGGGCTTTGCCGTACCTTTCTATCTGGCCCACCCGAGGCTCACGCGCCTGGAGCGCAAGATGACCGGGGCGGTGGAAGGGAGCAACGCCAACTGGCAGATGCGGATCCTGCGCCACGAGGCCGGGCATGCCTTCGACTCCGCCTACCGCCTGCGCCGCCGCGCACGCTGGCGCGCCCTGTTCGGCCCGGCCTCGCGCCGCTACGCCTCCCAGTACCGCGCCCGGCCCGCCAGCCGCCACCACGTGCAGCATCTGGGCGAGTGGTACGCGCAGGCGCATCCGACCGAGGACTTCGCCGAGACCTTCGCGGTCTGGCTGCAACCGAAATCCGCCTGGCGGCGCCGTTACGCGGCGTGGCCGGCCAAGCGCAAGCTCGAGTACGTGGCGCAGGTCGCCGCCGAGATCGGGCTTGATCGCCCGGCGGTCGCCGCCCGCGATCGAATCGAGTCCGTGGAACACAACCCGCGCACGCTGCGCGAGCATTACCGGCGCAAGCGCCGCGCCGAACACCGGCGCCATCGCGCCCTGGCCGACAGCCTGCTGCGCAAGGTCTTCGTGAGCAAGGAAGACGCGCGCGCCGGGGCGCCGCCGGCGGCCACGCTCCTGCGCGGCCTGAAGGCAAGCGTGCGCACCACCCTGGAGCGGCGCGCCGGGACCGACCGCTACGGCGCCCAGCAGCTGGTGCGCCTGGCCATCGAGCGCTGCGAGCAGCTGGCGCTGTACCAGCGCGGCTCGCGGCGCGAATCGATCCCGAAATTGCGCGCCACGCTGGTGCGCATGGCGCGCGGCTACATCAGCAGCGAAGAATTGCGGTTGCGGCTGTGAAATCGCTCCGTACCCTGGTGGTGGTGCATTCGAGCCTGGTGCCGCCCGTTTCGCTCGAAGGCTACAGCGACAAGGAAATCTCCGAGTGGCGCACCGAGTACGACGTGATCGCCACGCTCCGCAAGGCCGGCCACACCGTGCAGGTGCTGGGGGTGCTCGATTCGCTCACCGAGCTGCGCGCGGCGCTGGTCGAGAGCCCGCCGGATGTGGTGTTCAACCTGCTGGAGGAATTTAACGGCATCGTCACCTACGACCAGCACGTGGTGGCGTTCCTCGAGCTCATGCGCCAGCCCTATACCGGCTGTAATCCGCGCGGCCTGCTGCTCTCGCGCGACAAGGTGCTGTGCAAGCAGGTGCTGGCCTTCCACCGCATCCCGACACCGCAGTTCGCGGTGTTCCGGCGCGCCGAGCGCTTCCACGTGCCGCGCCGCCTGCGCTTCCCGCTGTTCGTCAAGTCGGCGACCGAGGACGCATCGCTGGGCATTGCCCAGGCCTCGGTGGTGGAGGACGCGGCGCGCCTGCGCGAGCGGGTGCAGTTCATGCACGAGCAGATCGGCTCGGACGCGCTGGTGGAGGAATACATCGCCGGGCGCGAGCTGTACGTGGGCCTCATCGGCAACGAGCGCCTGAGCCGCCTGCCGGTGTGGGAGATGAAGTTCGGATCGCTCCCCGACTCGCTCCCGGCCATCGCCACCCGCAAGGTGAAGTGGGACCGCGCCTACCAGAAGAAATACGGCATCACCACCAGCGAGGCGAGCGATCTGGCACCGCTCCTGCTCACGCGCATCGACCGGCTGGCGCGGCGCATCTACCGCGCGCTGCATCTGTCAGGCTATGCGCGCATCGATTTCCGCCTGCGCGAGGACGGGAGCCTGTACGTGCTGGAGGCGAACCCGAATCCGAACCTCGAGCGCGAGGAGGATTTCGCTGCCGCCGCCAAGGCCGCCGGTGTAGGCTATGCACGCCTGCTGGATCGCATCATGCGTCTGGGCCAGGCCTATCGCGCCGCGTGGCGCACTGAATACGGGTGAGCCATCGTGTACAGGATCAGGAGCGGAGCATTGACGGTGGGCAGGGCAGTGCTGCTGTGCGCGCTGGCGGCTTTGGGCGCCTGCACCAGCCAGGAAGACCTGCGCAAGGCCGAGATGAACGAACTCTCGGTGGTGCTGCCCGGCGTGTACGGCAATCCGAAGCAGGTGCTGATGATCATGAACGTGTTCGCGCCGATGTTGAGCGGCAATGCGCTCTACGTGCGCGAGAGCGACGCGGGCGATGTGCGGCGCGTGTACAGCGAGCGCCTCTGGCTGCTGGATGTGAGCGGCTCCGGGCACCTGGTCGCCACGGTTTACGCCTTTGACCAGCCCGACCGCTGGCGAGAGGGTGCCGAGAATCCCGAATTGTTCCGCTCGCTCCTGAGCCAGGACCTGCGTCCGCTCCCGGGCTGCGAGCTGATCTGGGAAAAGACCCCGCACGGGTATGGCGCGACCTCCGCCAGCCCACGCTGCCCGCAAAGCTGGAAGCTCGAGGGCGAGCAGCTGGCCTTCACCGACCATCCCGTGGATCCCACGCCCGGCGCGCCCGACACCTATTTCCATTTTGTGCGCATGAGCTCACCGCAGTGATGGTCGACATCGGCGATCTGCCGCCGATACAGGGAGTGGGCGAAGTGATCCGGCAGGCCGTGGCCCCGGTATTCCTGCTCTCGGGCGTCGGCATCATGCTCACGCTCTTTACCAACCGCCTGGCGCGCGCCGTGGACCGCTCGCGCGAGCTCGAGCGCAACGTGCTTGGCCTGAGCGAAGCGGCTGCCGTGCAGGAGATCCACAAGTCGCTGGCGACCCTCGCGCGCCGCGGCCGGTTGCTGAGCAGCGCCATCGCGCTGGCCACGATCTGCGCACTGCTGATATCGATCGCGATCGTGGTGCTGTTTTTGGGCGAGTCCTTCAACGTGCACATCAGCTTTGTCGTGGCCGCGCTGTTCATCGCCGCGATGCTGAGTTTTATCGGCGCGATCCTGTGCTTCCTGCGCGAAGTATTCATCGCCACCGCCACCTTGCGCATCGGATTGCACCGGCACCGCTGAGCGCGCCGCGGCGCTGATATCCGCTTCCCTGTTTTGGCGCTCGCGACGAGCGAGTGCCAACGCCGGCGCATCGCCGGCCGCGTCTGTGCGGCGGTCAGGTGGGAAAAATTAGGCGAAATCTGTGACCCGTGTAGGAAATCGCACCCTTGCTCCGAGAAGGGCGGGGGTTAGGATGAATTCGCGAGGTGAGTGCATGCAACGCAAGAGCGGCGCAAGTGGTGTGCTGGCGGTGACCAGCCTGACCGAGTACTTCCGGGACGCCCTGCAGGGCGCCCTGGCGCACCAGCACCTGTCGGTCGAAGATCAGACCGAGCACTACGTGGTCAATATGCTGACCCTGTTTGCACGCGCCGAGCACCTCTACGAGGGCGTGCCCACCGGCCCCAAGATGCCCCCGCTCGTCAACCTGTTCGCGAACGCCGCGGAGGCCAGCACCGCCGCCGAGCGCGAGCGTGCACTGCAGCGGCTGGGCGATATCTCATTGTTCATCGCCGGCTTCTTCGCGCATGGCTTCGCGCGTCGCCTGGTCGACATCGACTATCACATCGCCATGGGCGGGCGCGCCTACGGGACGCTCGCCGGGTCGCTCTCGCGCGGACCGCGCCGGGTGCTGGCCGCGGTCTACGCGGAGCTGGCCGCAAAGTTTCAGCCGCTGGTCGATGCGCTCGGCGAGATCAGCGACGCCGCGCGCACCTACACCCAGGCCGACGTGTTGCGCCTCTACGAGATCTGGCTGCGCACCGGCAGTGCCCGCGCCCGCGGGCTGCTGGCGCAACTGGGCGTCGACGCCGCGCCCGTCGCCTTGAACGCCCACTAGGTGAGCGAGATGGTGGTGCAAGAGCTGCAGGCCCTGCTCCAGCGCATCTACGATGTGCCCCTCGCGCACGATGTGGCGGAATTTCTGCTGACCGATCGCCGTGCGCTGCCCGGGGATTTCGGTGCGGGCGGGAGCGACGAGCAACTGCTGGTCGCGCAGGAGGGCGCCGAGATGACCCTCGGATTGTTCCTCGAACCCGAGGTGCTCGCGCGCCTGGCGCGCTCCAATCCGCTCGATGCCCTCAATGGCGGGAACCTGGCCGACTACTGGACCGCGCTCGAGGGCGTGAGTCACTTCGTGTACCTGGCCTGGAATGCCGGCCATGACCGGCACGTGAGCCTGCTGGAACTCGAACTCCAGGCCGAGGTGGACAAGTACGTGTGCAGCGTGCAGCTGCTGCGCAGCCAGGATCCCACGCGCTTCCCCGCCGAGTTGCACCGGGCGCTGTTTGAGAGCGCGCGCGTCGATCCGGCCCTGGCCGGCGAGCGCGTCGGGCTCTACCGGCGCGCCAATCACTACGCGGGGCGCTTCTGCCGGCACCTAAGCGCGCTGCTGCGACCCGTGGGCGCGCAGGCGCAGGAGCGGGCGCGATGCGAACTGCGGCGCTTTTATCGGCTGACCAGTGCCATGAAGCTGCGGCACATCGAGTGCCTGGCCTAGGGGAGCGGGTCCTCGTCCTGGCCGGATTCCTTCAGCCGCTCGACGTGATTCTTGGTGCGGATCCATTCCGACAGCCGGCGCAGGTCCCTGTGGCGCGCCGTGAAGGAGGGGTCACGCAGGTTCGGGACGGTGTCGTAGGGATTGTAGCCGTAGCCCATCTTCTTCGCTCCGGCGTGCTCCTCGAGAATGAGTTCGAAGCTGCCGGTGCGCTCGGTGGAATCTCTGTGACTCAATTTCTGCCCTCTTTGCTTCAAACCGTCATGACCTTTGACCCGCCTTGAGCTTTGCCTGCGCGCGCAACAGCCCCACTGCGGTCTTGCCGTCGTTGATTTCCCCGTCCAGCGCGCGCTCGCAGGCCTCTTCCATTGGGACCCAGTGGACCTCGATTAATTCTGCCGGCTCGTGCGCCATTGTGGAACGCTTGAGCCCATGGACCATGAACAGCTTCACAGTTTCGGTGAAAACCCCGGGCGAACTGACATAATCGCCCAGCGAAACCCAGACGTAGCCCTCAAATCCTGCTTCTTCTATCAGCTCGCGCTTGGCGGTTTCGAGGGCCGGTTCGGCCGGCTCGAGCTTGCCGGCCGGCAGCTCCCAGATCCAGCCGCCGGCGGCATGGCGGAACTGGCGGATCAGGCACACGCGGCCTTCGGCATCCACCGCGACGATCGCCGCCCCTCCCGGGTGATGGATGATTTCCAGATCCGCGACGTGTCCGTTCGGAAGCCGCACGGTCTCGACGTTGACCGTGATCACACGACCGGGATAAACGGTGTGCACTTTGAGTAGCGAGCTGGTGTTCATGAGTGCATGGTTCACCAAATCGGGGTGCAGCGGCAACAGCTTTGGCCTAACTGCGCCCGCGGGTATAGCCCGGCTCAGGCCGGCCTTATATATTGAGTGCCATGGCATCGCCCGATCCGCTCGCCACCCTTAACGCCCCACAACGCCGGGCAGTGACCTTCGGCCAGCCGATCGCCGAGGGCAAGGGCGTGCAATGCGGACCGTTGCTGGTCGTGGCCGGGGCGGGCACGGGCAAGACCGAGACCATCGCGCACCGTGCCGCCTGGCTGGCGATGCACGGGGTGGACCCGGCGCGCATCCTGCTGCTGACCTTTACGCGCCGCGCCGCCGGCCAGATGCGCCGGCGCGCGCACGACATCATGCGCCAGGCGCTCGGCGACACGCTCGGCAACAAGGCCCAGGCGATGCTCCAGCGACTGGTGTGGGCGGGCACCTTTCACTCGATCGGCAACCGGCTGCTGCGCCACTACGGGCGACACCTGAACCTCGAGCCCGGCTACACCGTCATCGACCGGAGCGATTCGGCGGATCTGTTCGACAACCTGCGCCAGGAAATGAAGCTCGGCGAGCAGTACCAGCGCTTCCCGCGCAAGGACACCTGCCTGGCGATCTACTCCTGGCGCATCAACACTCAAAAGAGCCTGCACGAGACCCTCGAGCAGCAGTTCCAGTGGTGTCTTGGCTGGGAGCAGGACCTGGCCAAGCTGTGCCGCGCCTACGTCGAGCGCAAGCAGCGCTGCGGATTGCTCGACTACGACGACCTGCTGGTCTACTGGCAGGCGATGATGAACGTGCCCAAGCTCGCGCAGCAGGTGGCCTCGAACTTCGATCACGTGCTGGTCGATGAGTACCAGGACACCAACCGGCTGCAGGGCGAGATCGTCCGGAACCTGCGGCCCGACGGGGCCGGGGTCACGGTGGTGGGCGATGACGCGCAGTCGATCTATTCCTTCCGCGGCGCGGTGGTCGAGAACATCCTCGGCTTTGCGGACAATTACACGCCCAAGGCCGAGATCATCACGCTGGCGCAGAACTACCGCGCCACCCAGCCGATACTCGACGTCGCCAACGCCCTCATGGCCGACGCGCCGCGCCAGCACCGCAAGCACCTGCTGTCGGTGCGCGGCGCCGGCGGCCGTCCGCAGTACGTCACCGCCGATGAGCTGCAGACCCAGGCCGAATACGTCTGCGCGCAGGTGCTCAAGCGCCGCGAAACCGGCGTGCTGCTGCGCTCACAGGCGGTGCTGTTCCGCAACGCCAGTGCCAGCGACGTGCTCGAGGTCGAGCTCCTGCAGCGCAAGATCCCGTTCGTGAAGTACGGCGGGCTGAAGTTCATGGAAGCCGCGCACGTCAAGGACCTGCTCGCGGTGCTCCGCTGGGCCGACAACCCTCGCAACGTGCTGGCCGCCTTCCGCGTGCTGCAGCTCCTGCCGGGCATGGGCCCGGCGCACGCGCAGCGCATCATCATGGAGATGGCACAGGCGGGCGGCGGTCTGGCGCTGCTCAAGGACATCAAGAAGCCGGCCGGCTCGCTCAACGACATCGCCAAGCTGGCCAAGCTCATGGCCACCCTGTCCGAGCCGCAGCGCCCGTGGCCCGGGCAGGTGCGCCTGGTGCGCGACTGGTACCAGCCGCACATGGAGCGGATCCACGAACAGACCCACACCCGCATCGGGGATCTGGAGCAGCTCGAGCACATCTCCGCGCAGTTCCCGACGCGCGAGCGCTTTGTCACCGAGCTGGCGCTCGACCCGCCCAATGCGGCGGGCGATCTGGCCGGTACGCCCAACCAGGACGAGGACTTCCTGATCCTCTCGACCGTGCACTCCGCCAAGGGCATGGAATGGGACACGGTCTACCTGCTCAACGTGGTCGACGGGAGCTTCCCCTCGGAGTTCTCCACCGGCCGCGCCGATCTGATCGACGAGGAACGCCGGCTCCTGTACGTGGCAATGACGCGGGCTCGAAACGAGCTGCACCTGTGCGTGCCGCTCAAGTTCCCGCTCGCCCAGCAGCCCAAGAATGGCGATGCGCACGTCTACGGTGCGCGCAGCCGCTTCGTGACCGACAAGGTGCTCAAGTGCTGCGAGACCATGGCCTACCAGGGCACGCAGCAGACCGAGGTGATGAAGACGCTCGAGACGCGGGTGGAGAAGATCGACATCGCCGCGAAGCTCAAGGACATGTGGTAGCCGCGCTCGCGTCGCGTTGATCTGGACGGGCTGAAAGCCGCTGTAGCGCGAAGCTGCCAAGCCTGATAGTTACTCGACTTTTCTGGGAATCGACAAGAAGGCATTACTAGGCTGGCGGACGCCGAGCGACGCGTTTTAAGTCTTCGAGGCCCCCTTCACCGCGGTCGGCACCGACACAGTCCAACGACGACGAGTGGAATGGCTTGATCCATCTGTGCGACTTGCTACGTGCCCGTGCCTGTGAGTGTGACCGAACGCAGGCCGCCACCCCCGCCGTTGACGTTTAGAACCGCGGACTTGGCGCCCTTCGTGGTCGGCTTGAAGGTCACCTTGATCGTGCAGGTTGCGTGACCTGACAAAGATTTGCCGCAGTTGTTCGTGGCGGCGAACTGCCCAGCGGCCAAACCCGTCAGCGCGATGTTGGTGATGACCACGACTTTGGCGCTGGTGTTCATCATGGTCACCGATTTCGCGGCGCTAGAGGCGTTGATCGGTTGATTGCCAAAGGCGAGCGAGCGCGGGGCCAGCGTGAGCACCGTTCCCTGCAGCAGGTACAGGCCTTCCAGCCCGGTGCGGGTATCGGTTCCATCCGCCAGGATATCGCTCCGATCGTTGATGTATCTGGCGTAAATCAGGGTGACGTAGGGCTTGAGGGGATCGGTGGGGTCGATCAGCGTGTTCAGATCCTGAATCTTCGTGCCGTCATTTCTCCACAAGAAGGCGTGCGAGATGGCGTCGCCGGAAAGATTTGCCTGGCCGGCCACCTGTCCCGAAGAGTTCATGTCATACGCCCCGCTTTGTGTCCCTCCCAAGGTCCCGAGATCCTTCATCCGCGTCCCGTCGTTCATCCACACGAATGCGTGAACATTCCCATGGGTGTAAGAGTTTCCAGCGATCTGCCCTGAATCATTGAGCGCTTCGGGGTAGCTCTGCGCCCCACCCAATGTGCCTAGGTCCTGTAGTGGCGTTCCGTCATTCCTCCAAAAAACGGTGTGATACTTCGAAACCTTTGTCCCTGGAATCTGGCTGGCTCCTACCACCTGACCGGCAGCGTTTATGTAACTGGCATAGCTGCGCGTATGACCACCGAGAGTACCCAGATCCTGCATCGGCGTTCCGTCGTTCTTCCAGACAAAGGCGTCATATAGTGTGTCGCCCGGCATTTGCGCGTATCCGACTACCTGCCCGGAGGCGTTGATGTCATTACCGTAGCTTTCAACGTTCGGGCTACTCAGATCGAGCAACGGCGAACCATCGTTCTTCCACAAAAAGGCATGTATGGAATCGGCCGTGGTCGCTTCGCCCGTTAGCTGCCCCAGTTCGTTAATGGCGTTGGGTTGGATGTAGCTGCCACCCAGACTGTCGTAGATTCTCGTCATGGGCGCGCCATCACCAGATTCCAGGAACGCAAAGTAGCCCGTACTGTCATTTGCCTGTCCGGTGACCAGGCCGGACGAATTGATTCCCAAGCCGTAGCTCGCCGATCCTACTTCATCCGGTCCGAGATCCAGCATCGCGGTACCGTCGTTCTTCCACAGGAAAGCATGGGTGTCGCCGTGCGCGTTGCACGCCCAGCCGGTCGCCTGGCCGGCCCCATTAAAGCCCTGCACCACGGGAGCAGAGGAAGTACAGCCGCCCAGGTAGCCGAGTGGCTTGATGCGATACATCGCCTGCGCCAACGCGGCCTGACACACGAAGGCCAGCGAGAGGCCCAGCACTAACTTGCGCGCCATCGCCCACCACCGTGCGGCGCGATCCTCTCTCCGCCAACGCAGCGAGTGATCAACGGTGAATTCGCACATGGGTCACCTTTGTTGTGAGTTTATATAACGACGACCTGAGACGAAGCGCTGAGTGTACTCAATTCGGTCTTGTACACCATCACGCCCCCGCACCGTGGTGGTGTGCGCCGTGGCCATGGCGGCTGCGAATCCCAGAACACTGTCCCTGGAGTTGGCGCGGGCCAGCCAGCCTTCGGGAGCGTCTGAATTCGGAAGAATCGATGCCGCGCCACGTAACGGGCGCCGGAAATCCACCTCAGTGTCCGGAATGTCAATGGGCTTTCCTTGGCAGTGACTGCGTCCGCTCGGTGTTCATCTCGCGCTTTACCTTGGGATCAACAGAAACGCATGCTCATCGCCATTGGCGAGCGTGCCCTGCGCGGTGATTTCGCCGTTGTCGGTGATTTTTCTCGCAATAGTCAATTTCACTCCGGAACCCGGAGCAACCAGTCTGTCCAGGTCGACGGCGCCGCGGCCCTTCTCCCACAGGAACGCGCGCGGGGTTCCGCTGCACATTGACGACTGTCCGACCACCTGACCGCTCAAATTAATGCCGAGCGCGTTGCTGCGTGCTCTAAGGTAGGTCAGGACACCGTCTCGCCATAGAAATGCATGGATACACGCCGCGCCTGGATTTGTTGTCCCGCCGACCACCTCGCCCTTGTCGTTGAGAGCTTCCGCGACGGCGAAGTCACTCCCCGGATCGACGTCGGTCATTTGGCCGCGATCCCAGAAGAACGCGTGTGTGATTTGGTCACCCGCCAGATTTGAATCTCCCACGACCTGCCCCAGATTGTTGATCGCGCTCGCGTGTCCCTGGGTACCACCGAGGCTGCCCAGGCCAGTCATCTTGCCGTCCGTCCAGATAAAGGGTTCGAAGTTTGGAATCCCGCTGCCGGCGTTCGGCCTGTAGCTTGTGAACGAAATCCCGGTGATCTGGCCGCGCCGGTTGATGAATTTGGCGCAACTGTCGGGGCCGCCCAGCGTGCCCAGGGCACGCAGCCCACGACCTTCCTGCCAGACGAAGGCGCGCATCTGGCTCGGCACATCTCCCGTGCCGCATTCACCGTCGAAGGCACTTGAACCCGTGATGAAGGCATCGGCCTTTCCGTTTAAGGCGAAGCCGACCACCTGGCCGAGATCATTAATGGCGTTGGCATAGCTCAATGTTCCGCCAAACGTTCCGAGGTCGATGATCCGCCCATCCTTCCACACGACGGCATGAAACTCCGGCGGAAAATCGAAGGTGGGATCGACCGCGCCGGTCTCGGAAATTCCGGTAACCATGCCTGCGGCATTGATCCCGTTGGGCACGCTGCTGGCGCCTGCCGTGAGCGCGCCCAGATCCGTCAGGGTGCCGCGCTGCCACACAGCGGCGTGCACGATGAAGCAGTCACCAAAGCAATAGGGATCAAAGGGATCGGCAAACGGTGTATCTGCTATGACTGTGACCATGCGCTTATTGTTTATCGGGTAGGTAACGTCCTGAACGTCACTGTTCGGGCCGCCGGCCGTGCCCAGATCCTTCAGGATGTAGCGCGAGAGCGTGCCGGAACGTGTTGCGGTCTGCTCCTGTGCGGCGAGCGGCATCGCTACGGCGAGCGTAGTCAACAGCACCCCGTAGCGGGCGGCGGAATTCCACTTCGATTTTCTGAAATTCATTTGTTTGGTCCTTGGAGTGTGTATTGGAAATCGCCGCGCGCGCAAATGCCGCGGTCACGGCGGGTGTAATCAATAGATTTCCGCCATGTTGTCCATGTCCCCTCCGGTGACGAGGACCTTGCCGTCCCGTAGTAAGGTTGCCGTGTGCATGTAGCGTTCCGCCGCCATCCCGCCGGTTGGCCGGAACTGGCCGCTGGCGGGGACGAACAATTCCGCGCTGCCCACGCCATCCCCTCCGCACAGGAGCACTGTTCCGTCGTTGAGGAGTGTCGCCGTGTGTCTGGAGCGCGCCACGGCCATGGTGCCCGTTGCTTTGAACGATCCGGCTGCCGGATCGAACAGCTCCGCGATGGCGGGGACATCATAATCAATGCCTCCCACGACCAATACCTTGCCGTTTCTCATCAGGGTCACGGTGTGCATTTCGCGCGCCATCACCATGTTGCCGGTCAATCGGAAAGTGCCAGTGAGCGGGTTGTAGAGTTCGGCCGTGGCTAGCGCTGCCCCGCCGGAGCGCACACCTACGCCGCCGGTGACCAACACTTCACCGTCGTTGAGCAAGGTCGCCCTGTGGTCGAAGCGCGCTGTCGTCATGGTGCCCGTCGGTGTGAAGCGGCCGGTTGCCGGATCGAACAGTTCAGCGCTAGCGGTCGGATCACCTGAGCCGTCGGATCCCCCGGTCACGAGTACCTGCCCATTCTTGAGCAATGTCGCTGTGTGCCCCCATCGCCCCAAGCCCATAATGCCCGTCGATGTAAAGCGGCCACTCGCGGGATTGAATAACTCTGCGCTCGCTGTAACGTTATCGTTAGCGTCGATTCCCCCGGTCACAAGCACGGTGCCGTCGTTGAGTCGCGTCGCTGTGTGTGCCCAGCGCGCCGACACCATGTCGCCGGTGGGCGCAAAGCGGCCACTGCTTTCCTCAAACAACTCGGCTGTCGGCGTTGCCACATTGGAATGGCCGCCGGCGATCAGTACGGTTCCATTGCCGAGCAACGTCGCCGTGTGCCAGCTACGTGCAACTGCCATGCTGCCTGTGGCCGTGAATCCGTGCGAGGCGATGATAAGCGTGAATTTCTGGCGCGCCGAAACTTGACCAAACGAGTCTTTTACCGTGACCGTGATCGGGGTAGATCCCACCGCGGTTGGTGTGCCCGAAAGGATCCCGTCGGCCGCAAGCGTCAATCCCGGAGGTAAATTGCCTGCTTCGCTCCAAACCAAGGGAGGTTGTCCGGTACTCTTAAACCCAAAGAGGTAGGGCGCATTAATCACCCCAACCTTTGGAGGGGGAGTCGTGTAAATGACGGGCGCTGGTGGCGGTGCGATGACAATGGAGTAGGCCGCACTCGCATGCCCAGCGGGAGATCTCGAGTCTGTGACCGTGACCGTTACGCTGAAGGTTCCCACGGACTGTGGGCGGCAACACCAGCTGTTAGGGGGAACGACGAAGGTGCCGTCTGAATGGAAACCCAGACCCGGCGGCAACCCCACCGCGACCCAGCTGTAGGGCGGCGCTCCCCCGGCGGCGCGGAATTCAAAACTGTTTTGATAGACCCAACCGGGAGGACATTGTCGATTTCCCACAGAACACGGGTAGCAGGGGCCCGCATGGTCACCATTGGGGTAGTAGCACATTTGGCCATTCCCGGTGTTGTACGTCTTGCCGATGACCCCATTCGGAGGAGCGCCCGAGGCGATACGCAATACTCCTGCCGCGACCACGCCGACCGATGCGGTTTGATTGGCCGAACCGCCCGCGCCGGAACAAGTTAATGTGTATGACGCGGCAGCGCTCAACGGTCCGATGGATTCCGATCCGGACGTGGCCTTCGTGCCCGACCATCCGCCGGATGCCGTACATGACGTGGCGCCGGTGGAAGACCAGGTGAGCGTCACCGATGCGGCGATGACCACCGTCGAGGCGCTTGGGGTCAACGTGACGGTGGGTGCGCCACCGTTCGATGCAATCGAGACAGAAACGATCCGGATGGCCGAACCGCCCGTGCCGGAACAAGTTAACGTGTACGACGCGGCGGCGCTCAAGGGTCCGACGGATTCTGATCCGGAAGTGGCTTTCGCGCCCGACCAGCCGCCGGACGCAATACATGAAGTGGCGCTGGTGGATAACCAGGTCAGCGTCACCGAAGAGCCGGTAACCACCGATGTGGCGCTTGAGCTTAACGTCACAGTTGGCGCGCCGGCAGAGGATGTGACCGCGACGGAAACCGACTGGCTGGCCGAACCGCCCGCCCCAGAGCAGCTCAACGTATATGTTGCCGCGGCAGCTAAGGGTTCGGTGGCCTCCGATCCGGCAGTGGCCATCGAGCCGGACCAACCGCCCGAGGCCGTGCACGAGCTGGCATCCGTAGAAGTCCAGGTGAGCGTCACCGATGAGCCGGTAGCGACGGACGCGGCGCTTGAGGTCAACGTGACGGTGGGCGTGGGTTCAGACGATGCTTGTGTGGGGCTGCCGCTATCACTTCCACCCCCGCAGGCCGCGAGCAGCAGGCTGGCCATTAAGCCAGGGAGCCACAGAATGGCGACGCGGTGCTTCACGACCCTCTCCCCTATGGCACGGGACGGGGCCACCATGGCGATCCGTGTCCGTGCGTGAGTAAGAGCCGGCGCCTGCAACTTCGGGTACCAGCGAAATAATTAGGTACCCGAAACAGCCGCAGCGGGCTCATAGTCTCTAGACAAGCGAGATTTTCAAGGGATACCGCTGCGATATGGCCGAGTCCGCGAGGACGTGGGTCGAGAGGCTGTTCGCACGGCACGGCGGCGCCCTGCAGGCTTTCTTCCTGCGGCGGCTCCGGATCAAGGCGAATGCCGCCGACCTCGCGCAGGAGGTGTATCTGCGCATGCTACGGGTGAGCGATCCGGCCGCCATCCTCAACCCTGAGGCCTATCTGTTCGCCGTCGCAGGGAATCTGGCTAAGGAGAACGCCATCGCCGATCGTCGCCAGGCTGAGAATGCCGATGTCGAGGGCACCGAGGCCCAGCAGCTGCTTGCGGATCTGCCGGATTTCGACGCGCCCATCGACACCGAGCGGCGCATCGAGCGCTTGCGGGAAGTGCTCGGGCAACTCTCTCCGAAGTGCCGTGCGGCGGTGACTATGCAGTATCACTACGGACTCAGCTACAAGGAGATTGCCGAGCGCCTCGGGATATCCACCCACATGGTCAAGAAATACCTGGGCCAGGCGCTGGGTCACTGCCGGCGTCGCATGGCCCGCCTGGGATGAGCGAGATGTCGTCAAGTAACGAGCAGATCCGCGCCGCGATCGCCGAGCAGGCGGGCGCATGGTTCGTCGAGAATCGCGGTGGTGTGCTCGACGGTGAATCGCGCGCGGCCTTTACGGCGTGGCTGCATACCTCGCCGGTGCACGTGCAGGAGTACCTCGCTGTCGCGGTGCTGGCGCGAGATCTACCGGCCGCGACCAGCGATCCGCATGGTTCGCTTGACTCGCTCCTCGCCGAAGCACGGGCCGATTCGGGCAATGTCGTCGGTCTCGCGCCGGCGCGGCGCACGCCCAATCGTCTTCAATCCCGATGGTTTGCGACCTGGCCGCTGGCTACGGCGGCAGTCGTGGGCTTGATAATCTGCGCTGCACTGTGGTCGGCTCGAGATGGCGAGCGCTTTGGGTTGCCTAAGAGCTACAGCACCGCGCATGGCGAACAAAGCGTGCGCCAGCTTCCGGACGGCTCGCTGCTGCATCTCGATACAGACTCGGAGCTGACTGTGCGTTACTCACGTGGTGAGCGGCTCGTTGAGCTTGAGCGCGGTGAGGCTCTCTTCCAGGTGGCGCACAACGACCGACGCCGCTTTCGCGTGGCCGCAGGTGCGGCCGGCGTTCTCGACGTGGGCACGAGGTTCGATGTCCGTCGCTCGCCGGACACGGTTAGGGTGACGGTTGCCGAAGGTACGGTGGCGGTCTTTACCGTAACCGCGCCGCAGGCGGCGCAGCGGGTCGAGGCCGGTTACCAGGTCGACGTCGGTGAACGGGTCGGTGTCCCGAGGGCCGTGGACACGCGCGCGGCGCTCGCGTGGCTCGAGCGGAAGATCGCCTTTGAAAACCGCCCGCTGGGTGAGGTGGTGGAGGAGTTCAACCGCTACGGGCGCACCCGCATCGAAATCCGGGATCAGGAAATGCGGTCGCTGCCGATCAGCGGTGTCTTTGACGCGTATGATACCGACTCGTTCGCGACCTTCCTCGGAACGCTGGACGGTGTCCAAGTAGAGAAGACACCGACGCGCATCTTGGTCCGAAAGTTCGCGCCCGCGACTCGTGAGCCGTTGCCCATCGAAAAATAATGTCCGGGGCCGTGCGCGAGTGCTGTGGACGGATGTCGACGGGGGGCTCGTGCGAGGAGGGGTGATCAGGAGTGAACGCGCGCGGCTGCTCGCACGGGGCTTGGCGTGCGGCGTGTCCGGCATTGTTCTCGCCCTGTTGGCCGGCCAGGCTCGCGCGGCTCCCGTGCTGTCGGTCGCCATTCCGCCCCAGTCTATTGCGAGCGCGCTGGCCGAATTTGCGCAGCAGACCGGGCTGCAAGTCATCTACGTCTCACGGCTCGCCCGGGCGCGCACATCGAAGGGCGCGCGGGCCGGGCTGACTCCCGCCGAGACACTTCCGATGCTCCTTACCGGCACGGGACTCGATTTTGAGTTCCTGAACGAGCGCACCGTCCGCATCTTCGAAACCACCTCCACCGGGGAGCCCGCACCGCCGAAGGGCGCCAAGACGCCGCGGCAACCTAACAGTCCCCGCGCAGCGACGTTCGGCATAGCCGACGAAGAGATTACTGTGGTGGGCTCGCACAGTGTGAACGAACAGAAGATCGACGAGGGCGTGCAGAACACGGCCGCTTCCGTGAGCATCGTGGCCGGTGAACGCCTTGAAGCGCAGAAGCTGGAACAGCTGGCCGACTACGCGGCCTACCTGCCCGGTTTGAGTATGGACACGGGCGGCAATCCAAGCTTCGACTCGGTACTGCTGCGTGGCATCTATCCACTGACCAACGTCTCAGCGGTGACCTTCTACATCGACGACTCGCCTATGGGCACGAGCGGTGGGCTGTTACAGGCATGGTCCACTCCCGATCTTATACCGTACGATCTCCAGCAACTTGAAGTGCAGCGCGGGCCGCAGGGAACGCTCGGCGGCGCAAGCGACGAGGCCGGCGTGATCCGGTACGTACTCAATGAGCCGAATGTCAGCGAATTCGAGGCGCGAGCCGGGGTAGACGTGAGCACGACCCACTATGCCTCTAGACCCGGCACTTCGCTCCAGGCCATGGTGAACGTGCCGATCGTTCAGGACGCGCTCGCGCTACGCGTCAGTGCTTACGACACCTACACCCCGGGGTTCATTGACAACGTCTATTCTGGGGCGAAGGACGTCAACGTCATTCGGCGCTACGGCGGGCGAATTGCCATGCTCTGGCGCCCCACGGAATCGCTGTCAGTGAAGGTCAGCGCGCTCGGCAACCGGATCTACGCGGATTCCGATCCCCTGGTGGTGTCGACTGGGGCCGCCACCGCGGTGGTTGATGGCGATGCCAATATCTACAAGGTTGAAAAATCGTGGGGCGAGTTCAAACAGGACTGGGCTTTCCTGCCGGCGTACCAGTCACTCATCAATCTTTACTCGGCGACAGTTCGCTGGAACCCCGGTTCGGTCGACGTCCTGTCCGCCACTTCCTGGTCGCACGATGGACGCCACCAGACCACTGATACGACCCCGAGCACCGGCAGCAGTTTTCCCGACCTCAGTGGCGGCACGATTCCGGCGGGACTGTCGAAGATCCAACAGGATTCGGACCTGGAGAAATTCAGCGAGGACCTTCACATTTCCTCACCACAGGGCGGGCGCATTGAATGGCTGCTGGGCGGTTTTTACACGCACGAGCGCGTCACCGACCATTTTGCCGAATATGCGTTCGATACCAGCTACCACTCGCTGGCGTTCTTTGCACCAGCACTTTTTTTTCAAGACGTGCCAAGCACCTTCAGTCAACTGGCGGTATTCGGGGATCTGACCTGGCGGGTCACCGACCACATCGACCTGACAGGCGGAATTCGCCACGACCACAATGACTTTTCATTTTCCGAAATCCACGGCGGCGTGACCGCCGGGCCTGGGACAAGCTCAGGCCAGCACTCAGAAGGAGTAACGACGTGGGCTGCGAGTGCCCAATATCGTTTTACGCCAGAGGTGATGCTGTACGGGCGCGTGGCCACCGGCTACCTGCCGGGCAGCACGAACGGTACCGACGACAGCGGCCTCGTCGCCCGTCCACCCGTCAAAGCGGACAGGCTCACGAATTACGAAATGGGCCTCAAGTCGGAGTTCTTGGACCGCCGAGGCATGATTGATCTCACGGTGTACTACATCGACTGGAAGGACATTCAGACCCTATTGCCAGACCCTACCGGTTACTACTTCGTCAACGGCGCAAAGGCGCTATCCCGAGGCGTGGAACTCGCCAGTACCTGGTCGCCCCTCCATATGCTGAGATTTGGGTACAACGCCACCTACACGCAAGCTGAGTACACTGAATTTATCCCCGGCATCGAAGGTATTTTGACCGGTTACCAGCAAACCCAGGTGCCCAAGTGGAGCATGTCGTTCACTGCAGACTATGACTGGGCACTCACGGGCCACTGGCATGCTCATTTAGGTGGCGGATGGCGCTGGGTCGGCCCGTTATGGGCCCTGACGGTGAACAGTCGCTCGCTCGGCGCCGCCCCTACCCTGGAGCTGCCGGCCTACTCGATCATCGACTGCAATGCGAGCCTCGCGACAGGGCCGCTGGCCGTGCGATTGTTTACCCGGAATCTCGAGGATACCCGCGCATCGCGGCACGGACACCTGAGTTTGGATCCTACCGGCACCATCGGCTATACGGAAGATTTCATGGTGCAACCGCGAACTGTCGGCGTTGGCGTCGACTACTCGTTCTAGTATTTCTAGAATTCATCTCTCCCCGGGCAAACAGCGCTCCGACGGGGCGGCCGTCTGGATCACCAAAAAAGTCTGTGCCGAGCTGATGGACTAGCTCGCGACGGACTCGAGGATCTCGCAGTACTTCTTCAGATCGACGTTGCCACCCGAAACGATGGCGACGATGGGCCCGCGCCCGGCCTTGCCCGTGAGTGCCGCCGCCAGCGACAGGGCGCCTGCGCCTTCGGCAATCACCCGCGATTTCTCGGCCATCAGGCGCATCGCCTGTCGCGTCTGCTCGAGCGTGACCACGATGCTGCCCTCGACCAGTTCTCGCATCCGCTCCCACATGCGCGGGAACACGCTCCTGCCGCCGGCCCCATCGACAAACGAGGCCTCCCATTCCGGGAACGGCTGGGCCGAGCCGCTCGCGAACGATCGCGCCGCGGGTGCGGCGGTTTCCGGCTCGGCACCCCAGAGCTTGATCGCAGGGTTGAGGGCCTTGAGCGCGCTGGCCAGTCCGGTAATCAGTCCGCCACCGCCAATGCCGGCGATGACCACGGCGGTGTCCGGAGCATCCTCATAAATCTCCAGGCCCATGGTGCCGTGGCCGGCGATAAAGTTGTGATCGTCGAAGGGATGCACGAATGTGCCCTCGACCCCGGGATAGGCGCGCTGCTCCATGGCTTGCCAGGCGTCGGCATAGGAGACCAGCACCAGCTTGGCGCCCAGCGCCTTCATGCGCTCGAGCTTGGAGGCGGGCGCGGTTTCTATGCCCACCACGGTGCAGGGGACGCCCGCCTGGCGTGCCGCATAGGCGACGCCCTGGCCGGCATTGCCGGCGCTGATGGTCCACACGCCGCGCGCGCGTTCGGCCGGCGAGAGCATCGCCACGGCATTGGCCGCGCCCCGCAATTTATAGGCGTTGATGGGCTGGAGATTCTCGAGCTTGAGGCGAATCTCGGGGAACTCGGGCCCGAGTTCCAGGCGGATGAGCGGCGTGCGCACGATGGTGCCGCCGATGCGCGCACGCGCCGCGCGAATTTCCTCGAGGGCGACGGGGCGAACGTCTTCCAGCGCTTCGGGCATGGCTTATACTACCGCGAGTCTTTGAATTACCGGGGGATGATGCATGCTCAGATTAAAACAGGCGACACTGCTCGCCGCGGGCTTAAGTGTGCTGGCTGGCTGTGCGGCGCAAGGCGCCCGATACCGCCGCCGTCGAAGCCATGATCCGCGCGCATACCGCCGCCTGGGTGGAAGCCTATAACGCCGGGGATGCGGACAAGATCGTAGCCGGCTACACCGACGATGCGGTCCTGATGCCACCGGACGCGCCGGCCGCGACCGGGCACGAGGCGATGAAGCAGTTCCTTGTGGGGGACATGGCCTCGGCCAAGGCCGCGGGCTCCACCCTTACGCTCGATAGCGACACGGTCGGGGTCTCGGGCGATCTGGCCTGGCATTCGGGAACCTTCCATGTGAACGGGTCGGCGGGGAGCCCCGTGGGTTCGCGGGAAATATCTCGAGGTGTGGAAAAAGGGTGCCAAAGACAATTGGCTCATGATCAGAGACATCTGGAACAACGACGCCGCGGCCGCGGCGATGGCCCCGCCGCCGGCGCCGGAGCCGAAGGCTGCGACGGCGAAGCCCGCTCCGAAGAAGAAACACAAGAAGAAATGATCTTTGGGTCACGGCCGGCGGCAGCAAGGGCCGGCCGTGACCGCCTCATGGCGCGGGCCTGAACATCAATCAGGCGCCAGGCCCGGCGTAGGCATTCTTGAGCTTGGCGATGTCGAACTTGACCATCTTCAGCATGGCCTCGGCCAGGCGCTTGGAGCGGGCAAGGTCGGGATCCGCCATCAGCTCGCCCAGCAGCGTCGGCACCACCTGCCAGGAGACGCCGAAGCGATCCACCAGCCAGCCGCACTGCTCGGCCGTCCCTCCCTCGAGCAGCGCTTCCCAGTAGCGATCGATCTGCGCCTGGGTGTCGCAGTTCACCACCAGGGAAATCGCATGGTTGAAGGGATCGAGGGGCCCGGCGCTCATCGCCGTGAAGGACTGTCCCCAGAGCACGAACTCGACGATCTTGACCGAGCCGGCCGGTCCGCTCGGGGACTCGGCCGGTAGCACCACCACCCGCCGGATGCGGGATCTGGGAAAGACCGACACGTAGAAGCGCGCCGCTTCTTCGGCCTGCTTCGAGTACCAGAGAAACGGAGTGATCTTTTGCGTTTGCGAGATCAGCGCGCGCCGAGCCATGTTCAGGATGGTCGGTCGCGCCCCGTAAAAGAACTAGGGGAGGGCGTCCGAAACTTCCGTGGGACGGGGATTACAGCTCTGGGCAGCCCGCAATCGTGGGGAGCCCTGCGATCGATGTCGCCACGGGGCGGAGGGCTCTAGGGCTCGAGGTAGGCGTAGCCGTCCAGTTCCTGCTCGTAGAAGCGCTTGAGGGCCTGGCCTTCCGCGACGCTCATGCGCCCCTCGCGCACCGCGCGCTCGCAATCGCGCGCGAGCGCCGGGGCGAGTTCCGCGACGTCGTACTCCATGTACTCGAGCACCTTGTTGGCGGTGTCGCCCTTGACCACTTCCTCGATCCACCAGCCGCCCTCATCGTGCAGCTTGATGTGCACCACGTGGGTATCGCCGAACAGATTGTGCAGATCGCCGAGCGTCTCCTGGTACGCGCCGACCAGGAACGCGGCCAGGTAGTAGTCCTCGCCGGCCTTGAGCTCGTGCAGCTCGAGCGTGCGCTTGGTCTCGCGGCGGCTCACAAAGCGGTTGATGCGGCCGTCCGAGTCGCAGGTGATGTCGGCCAGCACGCCATTGCGGGTCGGGCGCTCGTTCAGGCGGTGGATCGGCATGATCGGAAACAGATGATCGATTGCCCAGCTGTCGGGGAGCGACTGGAACAGGGAGAAGTTGCAGAAGTAGATGTCGGCGAGCACGTCCTCGAGGTCCTCGAGTTCCTCGGGCGTCTGGCCGATCTTGCGGCAACAATCGAGGATCCGCCCGCAGGCGGCCCAGTACAGCCGCTCGACCAGGGCCCGGTCGGCCAGCGACAGCAGGCCCAAGTTGAACAGCTGCAGGGCCTCATCGCGCGCGGTCTGCGCGTTGTGGTAACACTCGACCAGGTGGCGCTCATCGATGGCGCGCAGCGCGTCGTACAGGTCGCGGAGCGGTTGCGGCGAGGCCTTGGTCAGCGCCCCGGCCGCGTCGGGGGAGACCTCGAACTGATCCAGGCGCGAGCTGCCCAGGGTGTTGAAGATCAGCACGCTGTGATGGGCGGCGATGGCCCGCCCCGACTCGCTCACGATCATCGGGTGTTCCACGCCTCGCGCGTTGCATACGCTCGCGATGCGGTAGACCACATCGTTGGCGTACTCATCGAGCGTGTAGTTCATCGAGGAGGAGTAGTTGGTGCCGGTGCCGTCGTAGTCGATGCCTAAGCCCCCGCCGACGTCGATGTACTCCAGGCCCGCCCCGGCCCGCTTGAGTTCGCAGTAGACGTGCGCGAGCTCGTTGATGGCGTCCTTGACCCGGCGGATGTCCTGCAGCTGGCTGCCCGGATGGCAGTGCACCAGCTTGAGGCAGTCCTCCATCCCTTCCTCGCGCAGCGTGCTCAGCAGCTCGAGGATTTCCGTGGCGAACAGGCCGAACTTGCTCTTCTCGCCGGCCGAGTCGCGCCAGCGACCCGAGCCCTCGCTGGCCAGCTTGACGCGCACGCCGATCCGCGGGCGCACCGCGTAGGTCTTGGCGTGGCGCAGGATCAGCGCGAGCTCGGCGAAGTTCTCGACCACCGGGATGATGGTGCGCCCGAGCTTGGTGGCGAGGATCACCGCCTCGATGTAGCTCGAGTCCTTGAAACCGTTGCAGACGATCAGCCGGTCGCTCGCCGATTCGGTCACCGCCATGACCGCCAGCAGCTCGGGCTTGGAGCCGACCTCCAGCCCGAAGCCGAACTCCCGTCCGTAGCGGTAGACCTCATCGACCACGAGGCGCTGCTGGTTGACCTTGATCGGAAACACGGCCGCGTAGCGATTGCGGTATTCGCACTCGCCGATGGCGCGCGCGAAGGCGTCGTTGAGGTGGCGCAGGCGGTGCGCGAGGATGTCCGAGAAGCGCACCACCACCGGGGCGGCGAGATCGCGGGCCTGGAGGCCCTGCACCACCTCGAGCAGATCGATCTCGCGCGCCTCGGTGCCGTCAGGGCGCACCACGACGTTGCCCGCCGCGTTGATCGAGAAATAACCCGAGCCCCAGGCCGGCAGGTTGTAGAGCTCGAGCGAGTCGGCGACACCCCAGCTGCTGCTGCCGCGGTGCGGTGCTGTCGATTGCTGTGCCATGCAAAAGCTCCGCCTTGTGGCCGCTCGCGATTAAGGCGCGCACCTTAACAAATGGCGGACAGAAATCCAGTGCAGCTCGCGGACCCTTTTTCCGGTACTGCGCTTGGGGCGGCAAGGGTACAATCGCGAACAAATGGCGATCGATCTTTACTGGGGCAGCAGCAGTGCCTATTGCTGGCGCGTCTTGCTGGCGCTCGAGCACAAGGGCTTAAGCTACCGGAGCCATCCGCTCAAGTTCGACCAGCAGGAGCACAAGGCGCCGCAAATGCTGGCCATGAATCCGCGCGGCCGGCTGCCGGTGCTGCGCGACGGCGAGTACGTGGTGTTCGAGTCGGTGGCGGTCCTGTACTACCTGGACCTAAAGTACCCCGAGCCGCCCATCTTCGGCAGGAGCCCGGAGGAAGGCGGCGTGATCATGCGCGTGATCTGCGAATACCAGGCCTACGCGGAGCCGAGCCTGATGCAGATCGTGAGCACCATGCTCTACGGGCGCGAGCCGACGCTCGGGGAGGGCAGCGCCGAGCTCATGGCCGAGGCCATGCATCGCGTGGCGAGCGAGGCGCGCACCATCGAACGGCGGCTCGCACAGTCGGACTGGGTGGTCGGGGAGAGCTTCTCCGCCTGCGACATGGTCATCTATCCGGACATCCGGCTGCTGTTGCGGGCCCTGGAGCGGCCCGGCGCGCACGAACTGGCGGCGCGCTTCCTGCCCCTGGAGGTCAACTATCCGGCGCTCGGGCGCTGGCTGGACCGGGTCACGGCCATCGCGCCCAAGGCCTCCGTCGAGCCGGTGGGCTGAGGCGCCGCTGAGCGCCCGGCGCACGGTGGCGCCGCCCGCTGTCCATTGGTAGGCTCAATGCCCTCGCGCGGGGGCGAATAACGAGAATCATCATCATGACCAGCCAGTTGCACTTCAGCGATTTTCCGGGGCGAATCATCATCGTCGGCTTCGGGGCCATCGGCCAGGGCGTCCTGCCGCTGATCCTGCGCCACATCGGCTGCCCGGCCGAGCGCATCACGATCGTCACGGCCGAGGAGCAGGGGCACGAGGAGGCCGCCGGCTACGGGATCAAGTTCATCAAGGAGCGCCTGGTACGCGAGAACCTGCGCCGTACCCTCGATCCGCTGGTCGGCCGGGGCGATTTCATCCTGAATGTCTCGGTGGACGTCTCGAGCGTCGCGCTGGTGCGCTATGCCTGGGAAAAAGGCGCCATGTACCTGGACACCTGCATCGAGCCGTGGCCGGGAGGCTATACCGATGCCGCGACACCCGCCGCGCGGCGCACCAACTACGCGCTGCGCGAAGAGGCGCTGGCCCTGCGCAAGGGGGCTGAGCGCCAGCCGACCGCGGTGCTCACGCACGGCGCGAACCCGGGCCTGGTCTCCCACTTCGTCAAGCAGGCGCTGGTGCACCTGGCGCGCGACCTGAACGTCACGCCGGGGAAACTCGCCAGCCGCGAGGACTGGGCGGATCTCGCCCAACGGCTCGACGTGCGCGCCATCCACATCGCCGAGCGCGACACGCAGATTTCCTCGATCCCCAAGGAGCCCAACGAGTTCGTCAACACCTGGTCGGTGGACGGCTTCGTCTCGGAGGGCTCGCAACCGGCCGAGCTGGGCTGGGGCTCGCACGAGCGCAATTTCCCGCGCGACGGCAAGCGCTTCGACTTTGGCGACGGGGAGGCCATCTATCTCATGCAACCGGGGGTCGCCACGCGCGTGCGCAGCTGGGCGCCCCTGGCCGGGCCCTACCACGGCTTCCTGATCACCCACGGCGAGTCGATCTCGATCGCCGACTACCTGACCTCGACCGCCGATGCCGCCGCGACCTACCGGCCCACGGTTCACTATGCCTACCACCCTTCGGACAACGCGGTGCTCTCGGTGCACGAGTTCGAGGGCCGCAATTACACCCTGCAGGAACGCAAGCGCATCATGATGGACGATATCACCACCGGGATCGACGAGCTCGGGGTGCTATTGGGCGGCCACAAGAAGAATGCGTACTGGTACGGCTCGCAGCTCTCGATCGACGAGGCGCGCAAGCTCGCCCCGCACAACAGCGCCACGACCCTCCAGGTGACCGTGGCGGTGCTGGCCGGCATGGTGTGGGCGATGGAAAACCCGAACCGCGGCATCGTCGAGCCCGACGAGATGGATTATCAGCGCTGCCTGGAGATCTGCACGCCCTACCTCGGGCCGGTGGTCGGTCAGTACACCGACTGGACGCCGCTCACCGACCGCGAGCGATTGTTCCCGGAGGACGTGGACAAGTCCGATCCGTGGCAGTTCAAGAACGTGCGCGTCAGCTAGGGCCGCATCCGCACTCCATTAGTTTGAGGCGCGCGCCCCTCCGGCTCAGGCGGCCGGCGATCGGTAGCTGATCGCAATGATCGTGTACTCCTGCTCGCCTTCGGGCAGGCGCACGCTGATCTCGGCGTGCAGCGGCTTGCCCAGCAGCGCGCGGGCGAGCGGGGCGTCCATGCTGATGCCGCCGGGCTCCTGGTCGAATTCATCCGGACCGATGATCCGGTAATCATGCGTGTCGCCTGCGGTGCCCTCGAGGGTCACCCGCGCCCCGAAAAACACCCGCTGCGGATCGCTCGGCGGCTCCCTGACCACCACCATGCCCTCGAGGCGCTTGCGCAGGTGGCGCACGCGCGCATCGATCTCGCGCAGGCGCCGCTTGCCGTAGGTGTATTCGGCATTTTCCGAGCGATCGCCCTGGGCGGCAGCGGCCGCCACGGCCGCCGTGACCTTGGGGCGCTCCTCGCGCCACAGGGCCTCGAGCTCCTCGCGCAGGCGGCGCTCTCCCGGCGGGTGTGATGTACTTCGAACTTTGCGCGACGGGGGGGCGGTAGCGGGTCAATCGGGGCCTCTTGGGGGCGCGATATGTGCAACGGCTCACAGCCTGAAGGAGGGCGGCTCGGTAGGCTTTGGATCCATGGGTAGCAGGTACTACGCCCATTTTATCGCCGAATCGCCCAGCGTGGCGCAGGACGGCGAGTGGAGTGGAATCATCGAGCTGACACGTCCGCTGAGTCTGCGATTTGAGGAACGGGAACTCTCGCAGGTGCTGGCGGGCAGCATGGATCTTCAGGCGGAGGAGATCCGGATACTCGACTGGGCCTGGCTGCACTGACCGATCCCCTGGCGGACTTTACTCCCCCTCTTGTAAGTCCGCTCTTTCAACGCCTCGGCTTGCCGGGGCGTTTTTTTTTGGTCAGTCTGCGCTTCAGTGAAAGCCCTCTACCCTGAATGCGAACTGGCCGGGCACCGCGCCCGGTGGCTCCCCGAGGGCGATGACACCTTTGCCGCCATGCTCTCGATGATTGCCAAGTCGCGCCAGTCCGTCTGCCTCGAAAGCTACATGGTGCGGCCCGGGGAGCCGGCCGAGTCCCTGCGGGCGGCGCTCCTGGCCGCGCGAGAGCGCGGGGTGAAGGTGCGGGTGCTCTACGACGCCTTCGGCTCGGAAGGCCTGCCGCCTGTCTTCTTCCTGCCGCTGGAGGAGCAGGGCGGGGAGGTGCGCGTGTTCAGTCCGGCGCGACGCCTGCGGCTCGCGTTTCGGGATCACCGCAAGCTCCTGGTCTGCGACGCGCAGCGCGCCATCGTGGGCGGCAACAACATCGGCCCGGAATACGCGGGCGATGGCATCACGCGCGGCTGGCGCGACCTGGCGCTCGAGATCGAAGGCCCGATCGCCGCCACGCTGGCCTTGAGCTTCGAGGCCATGTTCGCGCTGGCCCCGATGAGTGCCGGCGGAATCCGCAAGTTCCGCGCCGCGGTGCGCGCGCTCCCCACGCCGGCGGGCGCCGTGAGGCTCCTGAGCAGCGGCCCGGGCTGGTGGCAGCGCGGGCTTCTGGGCTCCAGCCTGCGATTTGACTTAAGGCGCGCGCGGATCGTGCGCTGCATGGCGGGCTACTTCCTGCCGCCCTCGCGCATCCGCCGAGCGCTGCACCGCTGCGCGGCGCGCGGCGGGCAGGTGCAATTGCTCCTGGCCGGCAAGAGCGACGTGCCGGTGGCCCGTTACGCCGCCGAGCACCTGTACACCACCATGATGGAGGGCGGGGCGGAGCTCTACGAGTACCAGCCCCAGGTGCTGCACGCCAAGCTCATCCTGATGGACGATATCGTGTACGTGGGCTCCTGCAACCTGGACCGGCGGAGCCTGGACATCAACTTCGAGCTGCTCCTGCGCCTTGAGTGGCCGGAACTCGCCGCGCAGGGGCGAGAACTGTTCGAGAAGGCGCTGGCCTTGAGCCGCCCGGTCCCGGCCGAGCAGTGGCGCGCGCGCCGGCGCTGGTGGGAACGGCTGCGCTCGAGCGCAGCGTACTGGCTGCTCACCCGGATCGACCCGCTCCTGGCCCGCCGCCCGCTCCGTTCCCTGGATTAGGCAGGCCGCATTCGTGTTGGCGTGTGTTCGCCAATGCCGTATCGTGAGGCTGGAGATTCAACGGAGGGTGCGCGCATGAAATCGATCCGGGCGGTGTGCTGTGTGGCGCTGGCGGCGCTGCTGAGCGGCTGTGGCTACAACCAGATCCAGACCCAGGACGAGGCGGTCAAGGCGGCCTGGTCGGAGGTGGTCAACCAGTACCAGCGTCGAGCCGACCTGGTGCCGAACCTGGTCAACACGGTGAAGGGCTACGCCGCGCAGGAAAAGAGCGTGCTGCTGGGCGTCACCGAGGCGCGCGCCAAGGTGGGCACGATCCAGGCCACGCCCGAGCTGATCAACGACGAGGCCGCCTTCAAGAAATTCCAGGCGGCCCAGGGCGAGCTGACCTCGGCGCTCAAGAGCCTGATCGCCGTCACCGAGAATTACCCGCAGCTGAAGTCCGACCAGAACTTCCGCGACCTGCAGGCGCAGCTGGAAGGGACCGAGAATCGCATCACCGTCGCGCGCAACCGCTACATCGATGCGGTGCGCGGCTACAACGTCACCATCCGCTCATTCCCGAGCAACCTGACGGCGATGATCTTCAAGTACCAGACCAAGCCGAATTTCTCGGTCGAGAACGAGGCGGCGATCTCCAAGCCCCCGACGGTCGACTTTGGGGCCGCGCCCGCGCCCGCGGGTGCTCCGCCCGCCCAATAGCGGCGGAATTCCACGCCATATATGGGCCCATCGCCCCACCGGCCTGCGCGTTTCCCGCCCTTCCGGGCTGCGCTCGTGGCGGTCGGGGCCTTGAGCCTGCTCGCCGCCGCGCTGCCGGCCGGCGCCCTCCAGCCGGTGCCTAAGCTCGAGGGGCGGGTCACCGACCTGACCGGCACGCTGACCGCGGCCGAGCAGGCCGAGCTCGAGCAGAAACTGCGCGCGTTCGAAGAGCGCAAGGGCGCGCAGATCGCGGTGCTGGTGGTGGCCACCACGAACCCCGAGGACATCGCGCAGTACTCCATCCGGGTGGTCGAGAGCTGGAAACTCGGGCGCGCCAAGCCCGATGACGGCGTGCTGCTGCTGCTGGCCAAGGACGATCACACCACGCGCATCGAGGTGGGCTACGGCCTGGAGGGCGCGCTCACCGATGCCACCTCCAACCGCATCATCGATGAGACCATGATCCCGCTGTTCAAGCAGGGCCAGTACTACGCCGGCCTCAGCGCCGGGGTCGCCCAGATCATCAAGGTCGTCGACGGCGAGCCGCTCCCGCCGCCGGACAAGAGCTGGAAGGGCAACGGCAGTGCCCTGTTCAACGCGCTGCCGGCGCTGTTCGTGGGTTTTTTCGTGGCCTCGGCCATATTGCGGACCATCTTCGGGCGCATTGGCGGCGCGGCGGCGACCGCGGGCCTGGCGGGCCTCGTCGCCTGGGTCTTAAGCCAGCTGCTGTTCGCTGCCGTGGGCGTGGCCGTGGTCGGCTTCCTGCTCTCGCTGGTGCTGGGCCTGCGCGGTGCCGGCTGGAACTCGGGCGGTCGCGGCGGCTTCGGAGGCTTTGGGGGCTTAGGCGGTGGTGGTTTTGGCGGCGGCTTTGGGGGAGGGGGTTTTGGCGGGGGCGGTGGCGGCTTTGGGGGCGGGGGCGCCTCGGGGAGATGGTGATGGCCGCGCAGCGCATCGCCCGTCACTGGCTGCAGGGTTTCAGGCCGGCAAGAAAGCTCCTGCCGGCCGCTTCCCTGGCGCAAATCGAAGGCGAAATCCAGGCGGCCGAGCGCACGCACGCCGGCGAGATTCGCGTGGCGGTGGAGACCGCGCTCTCATTTGGGCTGCTGTGGCGTAAGATCAGCGCCCGCGAGCGGGCGCTGCAATTGTTCGCATCGCTCGGGGTCTGGGACACCAAGCACAACAACGGCGTGCTGATCTACGTGCTGCTGGGCGATCGGGCCATTGAGATCGTGGCCGACCGGGGCATCGCAGCGCATATTCCGGGCGCCGAATGGCAGGCGCTGTGCGACGAGGTCAGCGAGCGCTTCAGGCAGGGCGATCTCACGGCCGGATGCTGCGTGGCGGTGCGCAGCGTGGGCCTGCGCCTGGCCCGTTTCTTCCCCGCCAGCGACGGAGATGGCAACGAACTGCCCAATCAGCCCGTACTTCTCTAGAATTGGCAGTATGGGGCGAATGACTAAGTGGTTTCGTGCCGCTGTGATGGCGGGCGCGCTGGCAGTGGCTGGCTGCTCGCTTCTGAACGAGCCCTGGCGACACCAGCCCGCGCCACCTCCGCCGCCCGCGCCGGTCCAGCCCGCCCCGGAGCCGGTGTTGCCGCTCCCGGTCGCGACCCACGAATTTCAGCTCAATGGCGATGACACCGTGCTGGGCGTGGTGCAGATCACCACCGTCGGCAAGGAAGACACGCTCCCCGACATCGCGCGGCGCTTCAATGTCGGCTACGAGGAAATCGTGCGCGCCAATCCGGGCGTGGATCCGTGGATACCCGGCGTCGGGCGCAAGGTCGTGGTGCCCACGCAATTCATCCTGCCCAACGCCCCGCACGAGGGCGTGGTCATCAATCTCGCGGCGATGCGCATCTACTACTACCCCAAGCACAAGAAAGATGAACCGCAGGTCGTCTACACCTACCCGATCGGCGTCGGCAAGGTGGGCTGGCGCACGCCCGAGGGGATCACCAAGATCATCTCGCGCGAGGAAAACCCGACCTGGCGTCCCGGCGCAGGAGTGCGCAAGGAGCACGCCGACAACGACGATCCGGTGCCCGCCGTGGTGCCTCCGGGCCCGGACAACCCGCTCGGCAAGTTCAAGTTCACCCTCGGCTGGCCCGAATACCTGATCCACGGGACCAACAAGCCCTACGGGGTGGGCTTGCGCTCCAGCCACGGCTGCATCCGCCTGTACCCGGAAGACATCGAGATGATGTACAAGGCCGTGCCGCTCGGCACCCAGGTACGCGTCGTCAACCAGCCCTTCCTGATCGGCTGGCACCAGGGCCAGCTGTACCTGCAGGCCTATACGGTGTTCGAAGACGACACGCGCGACTGGAGCAAGGCGCACAAGAGCCTGCTGACCAAGACGATGACGCCGCAGTTGCAGAAGCGCCTCAAGGACGCGGGCACCGAGATCGACTGGGACGCGGTGAACCAGGTGGTCAAGTCACCGCGCGGTCTGGCCGTGCCGGTGAGTGTCGCGGCCGGAACCGTCGAGCAGGTGGTGGCCGCCGCACCCGTGGTCCAGAACCGCATACCCGAAGGTTCCAACTGGGACGGTGCCGACGAAGTGGACGCCGACGCGCAGAGCTTCCAGCAGTTGCAATCGGAACGCGAACCGCAGCCTGCCGTCACCACCTCCCATGTTACTCAGCTCAAACCAGGCGGCTGAAGCGGCTATCGTTGCGGGGCCCGCGCGCGCGGACGCCGCTGCACCGGCGCCGATCGAGCGACTGCCCACCGCGGTGACCGCATTCGTCGGCCGCGCGCTTAAGGGGCCGCTCAACACGCCGAGCACCATCGCGAGCTTTGCCGAATTCCAGCAGCAGTTCGGCGGCCTGTGGCAGCCGGCCACGCTCGGCTACGCGGTCGAGCAGTTCTTCGAGAACGGCGGCTGGCAGGCGGTGATCGTGCGCGTGGCCAACGGCGCGCGTGCCCCCACGCTCCGTTTGCCCGCCGGCCGCGGGGAACTGATCCTGCAGGGACGCCACCCCGGCACGCGCGAGTACCTGCGCGCCTCGGTCGACTACGACGGCATCGCGCCTTTCGATCGCGATCAGTTCAACGTGGTGCTGCAGCGCCTGCGCGTGCCCGATTCGGAGCTGATCGAAGAGCAGGAGATCATCCGCCGGGTCTCCGTGCGGCCCGAGGCGGAGCGCTCGGTCGAGCGGGTGCTGGCCCGCTCGCAGCTGGCGCGCGTCGCCGGCCCGCTGCCAGCCGAGCGGCCGGACCGCACGCTCGCCACGACCCCAGGCACACTGATCGGCTATGTCGCGGCCAACGCCGATGGGGCGGACGGCACGGATCTCACCGACTATGACCTGATCGGGGATGAGAGCGCGCGCACCGGACTGTTTGCGCTGCGTAACGGCCCGCGCTTTGAATTCCTGTGCGTGCCGCCGCTGGGACGAAACCAGGACATAGGCATGGCCACGCTCCTGGTGGCCGCGCGGCTGTGTCGCTCGCGCCAGGCGCTGCTGGTGGTGGACCCGCCGAGCGCCTGGGACAGCGCCGATCGCGCCGCCGCGGGGGTGAGCCAGTGGCATTTTCAGAGCGAAGATGCGCTGCTGTATTTTCCGAGGATCCGCGCGCTCGACCGGCTGCGCGGGCGCACCGAGCTGTTTGCCTCCTGCGGGGCGGCGGCAGGCCTGATCGCCCGCGGCGATGACAGCAGCCCGCCCTGGGGCGCGGCGGCCGGGGAGACCCCGCTCCTGCGCTCGCCCTTCCGGCTGCAGTTTCCGCTCGAAGAGCCCCAGCGCGCGCATCTTGCGCAGCTGGGGGTGAACTGCTTTGATCAGTTGCGGCCCGCTTATGGTGCGGTACGGAGCGCGCGTACCCTGTTGCCCGAGACCGCCGCGCGCGGGGAGTGGCGATACCTGCCGGCGCGGCGCCTGACGCTGTGGCTCCAGGCCTGCATTCTCGAGGGGACGCGCTGGATGCGGCTGGTCAGCGGCGGAGCCGAACAATGGCAGCGCGCGCAAGCGCAGGTCGAGGAGTTTCTGGAAGGCCTGTCGGTGAACGGAGCGTTTGCGGGCGTGGATTCCGAGGAGCGTTTCTACGTGATCTGCGATGCGCGCCTCAACCCGCCGGAGGGCGTGGCCGAGGGCCGCTCCTGCCTGCTGTTCGGTTTTTCCGCGTGGCGGCCCGGTGAGTTCCAGTCCTGCCTGGTGACGCACGATCGCAGCGGCAGCAGCGTGCGCGCGGTGACCATCAATCGCCTGGCGACCCCGGGCACCCGGGTGGCCGAGGAGATGGAGACGTCGATCCTGCGCCAGCTGGTGGCCGACGTATGATTCTTCGGGCGCGCCATTCGAGTTTAAATTTAAGTTAGGACGCAAGCAGTGCCGGAACGATACGTGATTTTTTCCCACGGCAAGGACGGCGAGCCGTGGAGCCGGAAGATCTCGGGCATGGCCGAGATCGCGCGCGCGGAAGGGTATCGGGCCGATTCGCTCGATTATCGTGGCCTCAATACGCCGCGCGAGCGCATTACCAAGCTGGTCGAGCACTGCCAGAAACTGCCCGGCGAGCTGGTGCTGGTCGGCTCGAGCCTAGGGGGCTACATCGCGGTGGCTGCCGCCTCGCTTCTGCACGCGCGCGGCCTGTTTCTGCTGGCGCCCGCGCTCCTGCTGAGCGAGTTGCCGCCGCTTCGCAAGGGCGTGATCGACTGTCCGACCACCATCGTGCACGGCTGGCGCGATGAGGTGGTGCCCCCCGAGCAGAGCGTGGAATTTGCGCGCCAGTACCGCTCAACGCTCCATCTGATCGACAGCGATCACCGCATGTACGATCAGCTGCAGACCATCAACTACTACTTCGAACACTTCCTCATTGCGATCGACCTGCGTTTTGGGTACCGCTAGGCTCTAGCTCAAGGCCATGGATTCGCTCCTTGCCCGATTTGTTGCGCTGTGGACGCGCGCGCGCCTTGATCCGGCCGATCCCGACCCGGGCACGCGGCTTCGCGAGAGTGCCTCGCCGGTCTGCTACGTCCTGGAGCGCGACAGCGCGCTCGACCTGGCGGTGTTGCGCTCGCTGTGCGCGCACGCGAAGCTCCCGCGGCCCAGCCGCCGGCTGCTGCCCGGACGCGCGGTGCGCGCTTCCTTCGGTCTCGAGCGGCCGGTGGGATTCTGGCGGACCCGGCTCGACCGGCGCGTTCCCGATCAGCTCAAGGTGCTGATCGATGCGCTGCGCGCCGACCCGGCGCTCGATGTCGCGCTGGTCCCGGTGGGCATGTACTGGGGTCGCGCGCCGCAGAAGGAACGCTCGCTGATCCGGCTGCTGCTCTCGGAGGACTGGGCATTCGGAAGTCGCCTGCGCCGTACATTTTCGGTGCTGGTCAACGGCCGCAACGTCTGGGTGCAGCTGGGCGCGGCGGTTTCACTCCGCAGCCTTCTCGGGGGCGAGGCGGATACGGCCTCGGCCGCGCGGCGCGTGGCGCGGGCGCTGCGCACCCAGCAGGCCAAGGCGCGCGCGGCGCGCATCGGCCCGGACCTCTCGCACCGCCGCACCATCGTCGCCGCGGTGCTGCGTTCGCGGGCGGTTCGCCAGGCCGTGGCGCAGAGCGTGCGCGAGCGTCCGGGCACCACGCGGCGCGATGCCTTGCTGGAGGCACGCCGCTGCATCGATGAGATCGCCGCCAATTACTCGCACCGCTTCGTCACAATCGCCACGCTCTTCCTGCCGCGGATCTGGAACCGGCTGTACGACGGCATCGAGTTCAGGCACGTCGATACGCTGCGCCAGGTCGCGGACGGGAACGAGGTGGTCTACGTGCCCTGCCATCGCAGCCACATGGACTACCTGCTGCTTTCCTACGCGATCTACCAGCACGGCTTTGCGATTCCGCACGTCGCGGCCGGCGTCAATCTCAACCTGCCGGTGGTCGGCCGGTTCCTGCGCAAGGGTGGCGGGTTTTTCATGCGCCGCAGCTTTCGCGGCAACTCGCTCTACACCGTAGTGTTTACCCAGTACCTGGCGGCCATCATGGCGCGCGGCCACTCGATCGAGTATTTCATCGAGGGCGGGCGGAGCCGGAGCGGCCGGCTGCTGGAGCCGGCCACCGGGATGCTATCGATGACGGTGCGCAGCTTCCTGCGCCAGCCGCGCCGCCCGGTGGTGTTCGTGCCGGTGTATTTCGGCTACGAGCGGATCTGGGAGGGAGCGACCTATATCGGCGAGCTTTCCGGCCGGCCGAAGGAAAAGGAGAGCATCGGCACGCTCCTTTCGAGCCTGCATCGGCTCCGTGAGCGCTTCGGGCGTGTGCACGTCAACCTGGGCGAGCCGATCTTCCTGCAGCAGCTCCTCGAACGCCACGCGCCGGACTGGCGTCGCTACAGTGGCAACTCGCAGGAGCGCGCGCGCTGGGTGACGCCGCTGGTCGGGGAACTGGCCGAGCACATCATGCGCAACATCAACTCGGCCGCCAGCGTCACGCCGGTCAACCTGCTGGCGCTGGCGTTGCTGGCAACACCGCGCCAGATGTCGCTTTCGAGCGAGCTGGAGCGGCAGATCGCCACGCTGGTGGCGATATTGCGGGCCGCGCCCTACAGCGATCGGGTCACCATCACGCCCCTGAGCGCGCCCGAGATCGTGGACTACGGCGTCAAGCTTCAGCTCATCAGCCGCGAGACCCACCGGGCGGGCGAGTTCGTGCGCATGAGCGCGGAACATGCCGTGCTCGCCACCTACTACCGCAACAACGTGCTGCACCTGGTGGCCTTGCCCTCGCTCGTGGCCTGCTGCTTTATCGCCAACACGGAGCTGCGCACCGCGGACATCGAGCGCTTCGCCAACCGGATCTACCCCTACATTGCCGCCGAGCTCTCGCTGCGCTGGCGCGAAGAGGAAGTACCCGGGGCCATCCAGCAGGTGCTCGCCGCGCTCGCCCAGTGCGGCCTGCTGGAGGCGGCCAGCGCCGAGAGCTGGCGCCGACCGGCGCCCAGCACCGCCGCGGCGATGGACCTCTCGCTCCTGGCGCAGGCGACGGTGCAGACCATCGAGCGCTACTACCTGGCGATCGCACTGCTGGAGCGCGCTGGGAGCGGCGAGATCTCGCAGAAGGCACTCGAGGAGCGCTGCCAGCTGATGGCGCAGCGCATGACCATGCTTTACGGCCTGAACTCGCCGGAATTCTTCGACCGCGCGCTGTTCGGGAGTTTTATCAGCCTGCTGCGCCAGCGCGGCGTGCTCACGGTCGATGCCGCCGGGCACCTGGCCTTTGACGAGGTGCTGGTGGCGGTGGCGCGCGACGCCGAGATCGTGCTCTCGGAACACATCCGTCACTCGATCCTGCAGGTCACGCACGGCTAGGAATAAGGAACATTCACGGTCCGGGCGGCCATTGCGATGCGATGCGCCCGGGAATTAGTATCCTTCGGTCCCCTTCACCTCTCACCCGCGATGCCAAGCGACTATCTCGACGTTCAAGCCGGGAGGCTGTACTACCAGACGGCGGGCGAGGGCGCACCGCTGGTGCTGCTGCACGGCTTCGGCCTGGATCTAAGGATGTGGCAGGACCAGGCGCAGGGACTCGCGGAACGCTTTCGCGTCATTTGCTACGACATGAGAGGCTACGGGCGCTCATCGCTCCCGGGCGCGGGGCCCTATTCGCACGCCGATGATTTGCGCGCTCTCCTCTTGCAGCTTGAGGCCGGCCCGGTGCATCTGGTGGGCCTTTCGAACGGCGGGCGCATCGCCCTTCGCTTCGCTCTCGCCTACCCAAAGGCTCTGCGCTCGCTCACGCTCGTGGATTCCGCGCTGGACGGGCACGCCTGGTCCACAAACTGGCAAACGCTGTGGAAGGCCATGGACAGCGAGGCGAAGGCAGGAGAGGTCGATCAGGCCAAGCGCCTGTGGCTTGAACATCCGCTGTTCGCTGCGGCGCGCGAGCAACCCGGCGTCGCGGCCCGGCTGGCCGAGATGGTGCAGGACTACTCGGGCTGGCACTGGCTGCACGACGATCCCGGCACCGCTCCCGGCGCACCGGCCATCAGCCGCCTGCGCGAGATAGGGGTGCGCACCCTGGTGATGGTCGGAGCGCGGGACCTGCCCGACTTCCAGAGCATCGCGGACACGCTCTTCTCGGGCATCCCCGGGGCCGCCCGAGTCTCGGTGCCCGGCGCGGGCCACATGCTGAACATGGAGGCGCCGCTCGAATTCAACCGGCAGCTGATCGAATTTGTCGACGCATAGCCGCGTCGAGGCCTGAGCACACGGAAGAGGATGCGACTTCGCAGCCCGGGGGCTAATTCATGAGTCGCGAATTTCGCTGTCACACATTCGCAACAGATTTCCACCGGTCGGCATCCTCCTACAGCAAGATTCATTAAGAACTTGTCACGTCGCGTTCCGGGAGAAATCACGCCTCGACAGTTTTGCGGCGAGCGCGCTACGATCAAAATTCACAAAGAAGAAAGCCGCACGGTCCCAAGAAAGAATGTCTCCGCAGCGGTTTCTGGAGTTGAGGGTCAATTCACATCTAAGCCACTAATCATCAGCCTTGCAGAGAGGAGGGTAATCCATGAACGTTGCTACCCGTTTGACTGCTGTGCGCCTCGGCGCCGTGTTGTGTACAGCGTTGATCGCATCCGGGGCCGCGCTCGCGCGATCGGCCACTCCCGCCATTTCACTTGAATCCGAGCCGGATGCGGATCGCTCCGCCTCAGTGGCCGGTACCGCCTCGTTCGAACACGCGCCCGCGAATTTCCGCTCCTTTGCGCCGGCGAGATTGGGCGAGGCAACCCCCGCCAAGAAGCTGACGCTGCATTTTTCCGCGTCCACGAAACTGATCCGCATCGAATCAAGCGCGGATTTCCTGATCGATGCTGGGACCACCTGCGCCGAGGGGAAAAGCTATGCCGCCGGCGGCAGTTGCGTCCTGATGGCGAGGTTCACGCCGCAGGGTCCGGGCAGGCGCCTGGGCCGGGTAAAGATCACGCACACGGCCTCGGCCGAGCCCATGTCCTTAGGGCTAGGCGGCTTCGGCTACGCGCCAGTGATCAGCTTCACCCCCGCATTGATAACGACCGTGCCAGCGACCCATCCCTCGGGTGTGGGGCTGCTCAGTGCCGCGCAAAACCTGGCCGTGGACGGAGGGGATTCACTGTACATCGCCGATTCGGGCAATGGGCTCATTCGGTATATGGATTCGAGCGGGACCATAACCACCTTGGCCTCCGGGTACACCAACGCCATGGGAGTGGCGGTGGATACCTTCGGCGAGGTCTATTTTGACGTGCCCGCGACCGGAAAAATGTACGAGATCTACGATTACGGCCCCGTCGTTCAGGACACTGGAACCGGATCGTCGAGCTGCACGGTCGGTACGCCGTGTACCCTCGGTGCGCAGATGCTCTCACTGCCGGGCGAGATGAGCATGGATCCGTACAATAATTTGTTCTTTGCGGATGGCCACCAGGGCGCGGCGATGTCCACCGTGCAACCCATCCCCGCAAACCTCATCTATCTGTATGACCCGTTTCCGTACCAGCAGACCCCGTCGGCCGCTATGGCTGTCGATGCGGGCGACAACCTGTATAGCCTGTGGGCCAACGGCGGGGTTTGCGAAATCGCTCAAAGTACCCTCTTCAACGCGGAAAATTCCAATGTGAATTTCACCAAGATCGCCGGCGGCCACACCTGCGGCTTTAGCGGAGACGGGGGCCAGGCCAGAAACGCCGAGATCGGCAACAAGGTCGGCCAGATCGCCTTCGATCTTGTCGGGCAACCTGTATTTCTCCGACACCACCCAGCACCGCGTGCGGCGCATTGATTCGACCACCGGAATCATCAACACGATTGCCGGTACCGGAGTGGCGGGCTATACGGGCGATAACAACTCCGCCACGGTAGCGACCTTGAGTTCTCCGACCGGAGTCGCCGTGGACTCGCAGGGCCAGGTCTACATCATCAGTGGAGCGGCCGCGACCGGAACCGTACAACTGGTGCGAAAACTTGGACCGAACGGCAGGCTGGCCTTTGCTTCACAAAAGACCGCCACGGCCAGTCCCGCCAAGCCCGTGACGGTGGCCAACACCGGCAACGCGACCTTGACCCTGACCAAGGCGGTCATCACCGGCGCAAACGCGGCTGATTTCACGATCGATCCCAACACCACCAGCTGCATCCTGACGGCCGGGGCCACCCTGTTCGCCGGGCAGAGCTGCAAGGTGGGCATCGTGTTCAAGCCCGCGGCGGTCGGCGCCCGTGCAGCCAACCTGGTGTTCCTGGACAATACCGTGACCAATTCCAACACCGTGCAGCTGAGCGGCACGGGCTCGGCCACTCTCACCAAGACCGCTCTCACCTCCCCCAAAAATCCGGCGAGCGTGTGCACCTCATTGGCCTTATCCGTCGCCGTCACCGGAACGAGCGGCGTCAAGCCCACGGGTACAGTCCGGCTGAAGAAGGGCACGAGCGTGCTCGCCACGACCAGCCTGGTGAACGGTACGGCGAAGTTCTCGAACCTCAAGCTCAGTGTGGGAGTGAGTGTGCTGGCGGCGAAATACGAAGGCGACGCCGCGAATGCGAGTTCCAGCTCGGCGCCCCTACAGCAGACGATTGTGGCCAGCGGATCGTGTCCGGCCGCGAATTGACCTGAATCGCGCGGCGCCGCCCTCATTCACTGCGAGGGCGGCGCCGGGAACGCCGGCCGGGCAGCGATCGCTCAGCGATTTTCCCTGTGTTCTGGGCTATTGCCTTTCGAACACCAGCGTTTCGTTGTACCCCTTGCCGTCGCGGTGTATGCCCTTGTCGTTGGCGGTCAGCGTCTGGCCATCGGGCGAGATCACGCGATGCATGCTACCGACCGCTTTGCTGCCGCGCTTCAGCGTGAAGTGGACGGTGCGCTCGTTGATGACGTGGGCGGCCGCGGCGTCGGCGTCGGGATTGCCCGTGATGGGAAAGTCCGCACCGTCGTATCGGATGGTCAGGTGCATGATCATTTCCCTGCCGTCCGAGGTGAGCATCGTCTGCTCCAGGCTGGTGCCCTCGTCGGTCTCCGAAAATACGGCCGTGCCACTCTTCGGGACGGCGCCCGAGAATTTGGACATGGCGACGTTGAGTTTCCAGTGGCCAACCGCCGGATCGGCCGCCAGGGCGCTCGCCGCGACGAACAAGGCACCCAGCAGAGCAACGGTTAATGCACTCTTCATGACTGATTCCCCGGGTTGTTTGGCTGAAAACTATGCGCCCACGGCCCGGCGCTGACAAGCACCGCAGGGCTCACTCACCTCGGCCAGAGCCACCCAAACATGCCGGCCGTCAGCCCCGCATACACCAGGCCTTCGATCATCGCGACCACCGTCATGCGCCAGCTATGCCGGTACCAGATCGAGCGCTGCGGGAGTGCCAGCGAGTAGGCCATGAAGGCGGTAAAGCCCACGAGGCGGAACACCGATAGGTACTCGGTCCCCGGATGCAGCTGGCGGCCGGCGATGTACGCGCAGCAAAAGCCCACCACCAGCAGGTAGATGAACCACTGCAGCAGATTCTTGCCGATCGACATGTAGCCTGGCCCGACATTCATCAGCACCACCGGTCCGCGCGCGTACAGGGCCTTGAACTCGGCCGTGCGCATGTGCTGCATGTTCTTGGGCTTGGGCAGCGCGTATTCCCCGGGCGGCAGGTTCAGGCCGCGCAGGGCTTCGAGCGCCGCACCCTCGTTGGGCACCGCGCGAAAGTCGTTCTGGTGATAACCCAGCATCATGTGAATGACGGAGCTCGCGAGGAAAACCGCGACCGCGGCCAGCACGATCGGCAGCCAAAGCGTGGTAATTGCGACCATGGCGTTCCCCCTTTTTATTCCAAAAATCAGTCGTCGTGACGGACCGAGCCGCGCAGGCGCTTGTTGCGTTGCTGGCGCAGTTTGCCAGCAATCCGCCGCTCATTGGAAGCGCGCGTCGGGCGCGTGGCGCGCCGCGTCTTGGGCACCTGCAGCGCGCGCGTGATCAGCTCCTGGAGCCTGCCCAAGGCCTCGCGGCGGTTCCCTTCCTGGGTGCGGTGATTGCGCGCGACGATTAGGATTTCCGCATCGCCGATCAGCCGATGCCCGGCGAGAGAGCGCAGCCGTGCCTTGGTGCGCTCATCGAGCGCCGTGGTGCCCGCCAGATCGAAGCGCAGCTGCGCCGCGGTGGCCACCTTGTTGACGTTCTGCCCGCCGGGGCCGGCGGAGCGCACGAAGCTGATGCGGATGTCGGTGTCGGGGATGGGCGGCGCGCCACTCACGGCTCGCCGCGCTCGCGGACCAGGCGCACTTCGTGCTGCGTGACCGGGATCGTAATGCCCGCATCCCGGAACAGGCGCCAGATGCCGCGGTTGACCTCGGAGCGCACGTTGTTGACGCCGTTTTGCGGATCGGCGATCCAGAAGCGCAGCTCCAGGTCCATGCCGACCTCGCTGAACTGCATCAGCCGCGTCACCGGCGGGGGCTCGGAGAGCACGCGCGAATTGCCTTCCACCGCGTGCAGCAGCAGCTGCAGGGCCAGTTCGGGGTCATCGCGGTAGCTGATGCGCACCGGGAGCTTCAGGCGGATCTTGCGGTCCGAGTAGCTCCAGTTGATCACCGTGCTGGTGATCAGGTTCTGGTTGGGCACCAGCGTTTCCACGCCGTCGCGATCGCGCACCACCACGCAGCGGCCGCGCAGCTCCTGCACCCAGCCGAAGTTCTCGGTGCTGGTGCCGGTCAGGCCCGTGAAGCTGATGACATCGCCCGGCTTGATGGACTTGTCCAGCAGCAGGATGAAGCCACTGACGAAATTGCTGGTGATCGCCTGCAGGCCGAACCCTAAGCCGATGCCGATCGCGCCGGTGAGCAGCGTCAGGGCGGTCATGTCCACGCCCGCGGCGTTGATGCCCAGCAGGATGCCCAGGCTCACCAGGAAGAAGCGGCTGAACTTGGTGATCCCGACGCGCGTGGAGAGCGCGACGGTCGAGAGCTTCATCACGCGCTGCTCGATGGCGCGGGCGATCAGGCTGCACACCAGCACGAAGCCGGTGACGACCACCAGGCTCTTGAGGAGCGACCAGAGCGAGAAATGCGCATTGCCGGGCAGCAGGTCGATGTTGTCCAGCCGCGCCTGCATGGCGCTGAACCAGCCGATCAGGTGAAACACGAACGCCAGCCAGATCGAGAGCGTGACCTGAGGCTCCCAGTTGTGCAGCCAGGAGCGCGGCCCGAGCATCAGCCCGATGATGTACACCCCCGCGCGCACCACGATCATCCCCAGCGCCAGCTGCATGGTCAGATCGAGCGCGTCGGTGGCCAGCCCCGAGCCGGCGAAGGCCGCACGCACCACCAGCAGCAGGAGCAGCGCGCTTAAGGCAGGCACCAGGCGCAGCAGGCCTTCCAGGAACTCGTGCTGCCAGGGGGAGCTCGAGGCCGCGCGCCGCTGGTTGAAGGTGCGGGCCGACTTGCCGGCCAGCAGGGCGAGCAGCAGCACCACCACGATGGCCAGCAATTGCACGAGCAGCTGCGGGCTGGACAGGTCGGTTAGGAATTGCTCCAACGAGGGGCCCTTAGGCGTTCAGGTCCGGAATGAGCTGGCTTTCGAGCATCAGAATCTGGTCCTTGAGCACCAGCTTGCGCTTCTTCAGGCGCTTGAGCTGCAGCTCATCGATGTGCATGTCGAGCGAAAGGCGCGCGATCACCTCGTCGAGGTCCCGATGTTCAATGCGCAGCGCCCGCAATCGTTGCACGTTGCGGAACAGCTCGCGATCGACGTTGTCCCCCGATTCTTTCATGGGGCAGCTGGTGCATGCGTTGTTGTAGCTACAATGCCCGGCTTGGCCAGTCCTAGCCGTTCGGTGATGGGCACGATCCCTTCGGGTAGCTTAGCGAACCGACCCAGCGGACGCCACGGGAGCCCCGGGGCGTGAAAATCCGAGGCGCAGGAGCCGGCCAGCCCGAAGCGCCGGGCGAGCGAGCCGGCCCGGGCCGCATCCTTGGGGCTTAATCCCGGCAGGCTCACTTCAATCCCCGCCCCCCCCGCCTCCTTGAACTGGCGGCACAGTTCGGCCAGGCCCCCGGAGGAGAGCTTGTAGCGATGCGGATGGGCGAGCACCGCCTGTCCCCCGGCAGCCCGGATGGCCCCGATGGCCGGCTCGATCCCCGGCCACTGCGGCGCCACCGCGGCACGCGTGCCGGTGGCCAGCCAGCGCTTGAAGGCATCGTCCACGTCCTTGGCGTGACCGCGCGCCACCAGCCGGACGGCGAGGTGCTGTCGGGTGGGTGTGCCGGACTGGCCCAGCACTTCCTCGACAATCTCCTCGCCCGCCAGGCCGGCGCGGCTGAGCCGGGTTCCGATCGCGCGCACGCGCTCGATGCGCTGCTGCAGCACGCCGTGCAGGTGTGTCTTGAGCGCCGCGCAGTCCGGATCGAGGCGCAGGCCCACGATGTGGATCTCGCGCCCGCGCCACAGCGCGGTGAGCTCACTTCCGTGGAGAAACTCGATCCCCCGCTCGGCACAGGCCCGCGCCGCCTCCCCGCATCCAGCCAGCGTGTCGTGGTCCGTGAGGGCCAGCAGCTGGACTTCCCGCTGCGCGGCCAGGGCCACCAGCTCAGTCGGACTCAAGCTCCCGTCGGAATACCGGCTGTGGGTGTGTAGATCAATGCGTTCGTAGGCAGGCGGCGGGGTGTCCACAGACACCATGATAGTCGAGAGCTCAGCCCGGGCCCCGCTCACTGTAGGGGGAGGACAGAGCTCTGCGCGCGGCCGTGGCCAGCGCAGGCAGCAACTGATCGGCACGATACGGCCGGTTCGGCTGGACTGAGTCCTCGCCGATTCTGATCGAGCGATCATGGGCGATTGGGATCAGGCGGGCATCGGCGCCCGTCCCGCGGGCCAGGAAGAATGCGCCCAGCGCCGGGACCGAGAGCAGATAGTGCTCGGCGCGCTCCGCCGGCGTTTTGGCGTACTGATTGCGCTGCCAGACCAGGCGCCGGGTCACGGTGGTATTGGCGTATCCGCCCGCGATCCACTCATCACCCCGCTTGATCATGAGGAAACTGTCGCGCACGCGTCCCTCGGTTTCGATCGGGTAGAGCAGCGTGCCGGTGTTCCGGCGCAACAGAGCGAGGACCGACTGCGGCTCCGTCGCCGCCCTCAATTCCTGCAGGCCGAGGGCAATGATCGGGAACGGGAAGCCTGCGCCGAGCTTGATGTGCGCCGCGGACACACGCCGGGCCACTTCTGAAACGGCCGCGCTGCGCGAGGCCTCGATGGCCAGCCGCGGGTCCATCCCTGGTGACTCGCGAAGTGGTGGTGCGGGCCGTGGGGCGGGCGCGCCTCCCGGCGGGCCCGGCACGCTCAGGCCAGCGGAGGTGAGCGGTGGAGTGGGCGCGGGGTCCGAGGGCATCTGGATCAGGTAGTAGCTTTCCCACAGCTCATGGGGCCGGCCCATGTCGTTCTGCAGCTCGACGGGAGTCTTCACGCTGTAATTCTTAAGGCTGATGTACTGCGCGCTTCCCTGCCCGGCGGGGAGCGGATCAAAGATGCGCAGCTGCAAGTCATCGGGCGCGTGCACGTCGCCGCTGTAGCCCGTGATGACCATAAAGTGCGCACTCTCGCGGATGTCCTTGGTGTACTGCCATCCAAAGATGATCGGGCGCCCGGCCTTGATGTCCGCGACGATCAGCTCCGCGGTCAGAACCGGTGGGGTGAGCGCGGAACTCTTCAGATAGGTAAAACCCAGCTTATCCAGGACCGGGGTAAAGGCGCAGTTGCAGGCCTGGATGTTGTCATGGCAGGTCGCCACCCTGCTATTGAAAGCCGCCACTGGCGTGGGGGCGACCCAGGCGTACGCGGCGATCTTGAATTGCTCGAGCGGATGATGCAGCACGTCCACGACGATCTGCGTTGAGGCCGCCCAGCACAGCAGGTCAGCCTGCTGCGCGTACGGTACGTAGGAAATGTCAACGGTTTCAACCATGACGGTCACCGTGGTGAGCACTGCGGCGGCCTGGACGGGGCCGGAGCGCCGGGGTCTTAAGGAGCGCTGCGCCTGAGAGGTTAGTCGATGCCCTGACCCCAAGCTTGTACCAATGCGAGGTGACGGGCAAGCGCTGAAGGCCGCGGCGTCACGGGGCCGTAATGGCGGCTCGCTGATTCCGGGAGTACAGTGGCAGCGCCTACCCTGAACATCCAAGGGGAATTAGCATGGCAAAGAAGAAAAAGGCGAAGAGTACACCGAAGAAAAAGGCGAAGAAGAAAACGGCGAAGAAGAAGCCTGAATACGTTGTGCCCTGGAAAGAGGGTAATTCGCTGGTCACCGCCTTCTTGAACGCATTTCGATTGTTTCTCAGCAAGGACGATCCGGAAGACAGCCACCAGAGACTCTGGAGGTGGCCCCCGGCCGGCGAGGTGCGGGCGAGTTCACTGGACACCGTGCGCGATGTGCACGACATGCTCGACGCGGCCGTGGTGGCCGGTACGCCGCCTCCGGCGGGTGCTCCCGGAACCTTCCTGGCGGAGGTGGCCGCGTGCGTGAGCGCCTTTCCCTGGCCGAACAGCTCCTGCTACAAGGTCAAGAACGGGAAGCCCTACGGGTTCCCGGTCCCGACGGTCAATCTGTACGAGATTGGGCAGGTCGTCGACCTGATGCTGCAGGCGATCAACGACGGCGGGGACGGCGGGGGCGGGGGCGGCTCACGCTGGCCTCCGGTCAAGTAGGTACTGGCCTTCGACCGGCTCCTATTTCTGCTGGGCGTCCGGTGTGGCCGGCTCGCCCAGCTTGCTGCGCATGGTGAGGTTCCGGGCGTTGACGCGCTGGATGAGCGCCTGGTAGTCGCTCCGTGTCCGGAGCGCCGCTAGGAACGGTTCCTGCTGCGCGCGCCAGGAATTTCCCCAACCCAGATCGACGGCACGCGTGAGCAGGCGCATGGCCTCATCCGGCTCACCGCGCACGGCGGCGACCTCGGCCTGCAGCAGAGTGACACCGCTCCGCGCGACGCCCCCCTGGATTATCCCAGCCAGGAGTGCCGAGAGCTGCTTGAGCCGCGCCTCGGCGGCCTCCGTCTCGCCACTCTTGAGCAGGACATAGGCGATCGTGAGCGAATACGAATAGCCCTCGCGCGCCACCCAGGCCGCGTCGCGCTCGACCTGCACGGCGTAGTCGCGCTGGGCGAGGGATCGCTCGATCAGATGCCGCGCGGCCGGCAGATCCCCGGCCATGAGCTGCGCGTTCGCGATGTCCAGCAAGCTTCGCGCGGAGGCGGCATCGGCACGGGTGGCCGACAGCTGCGCCTTGAGAGCCGGCATCCCGCCCGCCGCAAGGGCGCTGGTTAAGGAGAGATCGGTGAGCGTGTCGAGCGCATCCGCATCGCCGGCGGCGGCCGCGGCCGCCTGCCGGTAGGTGGCCCGCGCGGCCTCGGCCAGCCCAAGGGCCAGCAGCCAGTTGCCGCGGTCGGCATTCAGATCGGCGGCGCCGGGATTGCGCTTGAGGGCTTCCTCGTTCCAGCGCAGCGCCGCGTCGATCTGGCCTTGCGCATCGCCCAGCCAGCTGCTGGCGATGTAGGCCCAGGATCCCTGCGGCGCGAGTGCGCGCGCGGTTTCGCAGGCGGCCGCGGCGTCCTCGTAATTGGCCAGGTCCTGCAGGGCCATGCAGCGCTGGGCGTGCAGGTAGTCATCGAGCGGATCGAGCGCCACCGCGCTGCTGTATTCCTCAAGGGCCGCGCGCGGCTCGCCCGAGACCAGGTGCAGGAGTCCGAGCTGCGAGTAGGCATCGCGCGAGTTGGGATTGAGCTGCACCGCGCGGCGCAGGTCGCGCAGCGCCTCGCTGCTGCGCATCTGGTGCAGTTCCAGGGCGCCGCGCGCGCTGTACAGGTCGGCGAGCTCGGGATGCATTTTCTCGACCCGCGCCAGGAGCGGCGTGGCGTCGGTGGAAATATCCTCGATCGGGCGCCCATTGAAGGACTGCTGGTTCAGGTAGGCGTACACCAGGCCGATATAGGCCAGCGCGAAGTTCGGATCGGCGGCGATGGCCTGCTTGTAGAGCGCGATGGCGCGGTCGTTGTCGGCGCGTGAGAGCAACTGCCGATGGTGCTGAGCGACCAGGTAAAGCTGGTAGGCCTCGGCGCTGCTGCTGCCGCGGGCCGCGAAGCCCGCGGTGGTCAGATTCGCGAGCCTGATCTCAAGATTGGTGGCGATCGAGCGTGCGATGTCCTCCTGCACCTTGATGACATCCGCCACCGGCGCGTCATAGGCGCCCGCCCAGCGGTGATAGCCGGTACGCGCGTCGATGAGCTGCACGGAGATGCGCATATAGCTGCCGGTGCGACGGAGCGAGCCTTCGAGCACGTAGTTCGTGTTCAGCTTCTGGCCGATTTCGCGCACGTCCATCGGCTTGTCCTGGAAGCTGAAGGCCGAGGTGCGGGCCACGACCCGCAAGGTGGGCAATTGCGCGAGCCAGCTGGAGAGCTCCTCGGTGAGCCCGTCGCAAAAGGCCTGCTCGGATTTTTCCGAACTCATGTCGACGAAAGGCAGCACCACGATCGAGGGCGTGACCGGCGCGCGCGCCATGTACCTGCGCAGCGGCACCCAGCTCAGCGCCAGCAGCGCGAGCACCACGAGCCCGAGACCGGCCCCCACCACCCAGCGGACGCGGCTTCGGTCCGGCTCGTGAAGTGGAGGCGTCGGTTCGCCGCGGGACGTTGTGTCCTCGGGCAAGGGCGTGGCCGGCGTGAGCGGTGCCGGCGGAGGTGTCGAGGCCAGTGTCGAAGGCAGCGTCGGAAGCGGCGCGGGGGCAGGGGTCAGGGCCGGTGCTGGGACCGGTGCCGGCTCGGGGGGCAGTGCCGGGGGTCGGCGTTCCAGGCGCCGGGCCGGGGCGATGAGCCGGTAGCCCTTGCGCGAGACGGTGGCGATATAGGTGGGGGGCGCGTCGGTATCGCGCAGGAGCTTTCGCAGCTGTGAGACCGATTGGTAGACCGAGGCGGGTCCCACGACCAGTCCGCGCCACACCTCATTGAGCAGCCGCTCCTGGCCGACCACCGTGCCGCCGGATTCGGCCAGGCATATGAGCAGGCGCATGGTGCGCGGCTCGAGCTTGACGGTCTCGCCTGCGCGCGAAATCGAGTCATCCGAGGCGTCGGCAACCCATTCGCCGATCTGCCAGAGGTCCGTTGGGCCCGGTCCTGTCAAAGCTGCTCTCCGCGACAGGCTCCTAGGTGGTTGATTCTACGGTCCTCAGAAAAATATCAGAAACGCTTTCGAGCTCCTTGAGGACTTGGCGGGCCCCGCGATCGCAATCTCGCCCCATCGGCAAACGAGCGAGGAGCGGCGAGATGGAAATCAACCAAAGCAGCGCGCGGGTACGCATCCAGGCCCTGGGCGGGCTCGAAATCACCGCCGGCTGGATCCTGCGCTCCCGCCGGCGGATCCGCTCGCTCGCGACGCGGGAACTGCTCATGGGCCTGGTCGCGGCCGGGTTGCGGGGCCTGGGCGCTTCGATGCTGTACGAGGCCCTGTGGCCGGAAGCCACCGGAGGCGAGGCCTTTCATGCGCTCGTGGCCACCATCCACCGCTTGCGAAGGGGCCTGCGCTGCCGCGCCGCGGTCAGCTTCGAGGCGGGACGCGTGGCGCTTGATTCGGCCAGTTGCTGGGTCGACGCCTGGGCTTTCGAGCAATCGGTGACCCGTGCGCTGGCCCAGCAGGGCGAGGAGGGGGCGGCCGATCTGGACAGCGCTCTGCGGATGTACCGCGGCCCGCTGTTCGGGGAAGCCCAATCGCTCCTGGCGCTCGATGCCCGCGACCGCTTGCGGCGGATCTACACGCTCGCGGTCCTGGGGGCCGGCGCCCAGCGGCTTCGCCGGGGCGATGTGCCCGGTGCGATCCAACTGTACGAACGGTGCCTGAGCGTCGAGGACGCCAGCGAGGAGCTGTACCGCGCGCTGATGGTGACCCAGACCCGCATCGGCGATGCGCCCGCGGCGGAGCGGACCTACGAGCGTTGCCGAAGCTCTCTGCAGCATCGATTTGGCACGGCACCGTCGCGTGCGACGGAACGTGCCCGGAATGAGTCCTGTAGCCCCCAAACAGGCTCGGGCGAGGGAAGGGACGCGCTCGTCGCGTACTCCACCGCGCCCTGAACTCGGGGAAGTCCATCCACCACCATGTAAAGGAGTCCATCATGAATCACCTCAACCACCTCAACGTAAACAAGGCCAATCGTGGCGCCGTCGGCGCATTCCTGGCCACCGCTGTCACCGCATTCTTTGCGGCCGGCATTGCCTCAGGGATCGCCACTCCACATCTGGCGCCGCTCGATCCGGTCGCGCTGAGCTTTGGATATGCGGACGCGCCGGGGGCCCCCCGCGTGGGAGCCTAGGGCGTGCCGGTTCGCTGGTTGGGCACGGGGGCTCGAGGCCCGTGCCCGGCCGGCGTAGCGGCCGGGCCGCGGCGCATGCGAATGCTCACGAGTGGAGCGAAGCAATACACGCGCTCGCATTGCATCGGAAAATAATTATCACGCCGCAAATATTCTGGTCTTGACGAGTGCGAGTCAGGACCCACCACAGCCGTACACGACACCGATAATGACACGGTGTACGAGGAATCTGACAGCCAGCCGCGCTGCGCGCCGACGCCGCGGATTTTAGGCATCCGTTACCCTCGACCCAGGAATTTAGAGGTCCATCGAGGAGCTCATCATGCCGCGGGGCGATAAGTCTTCGTACACGCCGAAGCAGAAACGGGAAGCGCGCCATATCGAGGAAGGCTATGAAAAGCGCGGCGCCTCCAGCAAGCGCGCCGAGCGCATCGCCTGGGCGACGGTCAACAAGCAGGACGGCGGCGGGCTGAAGAAGGGCCATTGACGGCGCAACTGTCACTGAACCCCATTTAAATTGAGGAAGCGCGAGCCATGTCGATACTCAGCAAGCTGGTCAGTCTCGCCTTCTTGGCACCAGCACTCATCAACAGTTCCCGGGAGAATTTCATGAGCAAAGCGAAGGCGAAGAGCAAGACACGACGCAAGAGTCCGGCCCCGAAGGCCAAGTCGCGTGCGGCCAGCCGCACGGTGCAGGCCAGCAGCAAATCGCGGAGCAGCAAGTCCCGCGCCAAGCCGGCCCGCACCTCCGTCGCCGCGCAACGGGCCGCGACCAAGCGGGCACTGGTCAAGGTGGGGCACACAGCCCTGAGCCTGGCTAAACAAAGCACGCAGCGCGCGGCCGATGCCGGGCGCGACGTGCTGGCGCGCGCGACCCGATCGGCCGCGGGAGGATTGCAGAGTGCCGCGCACGGCATCGGCGACAGCAGCGCCTCGGCCCTGCAGTCAGTGGCCAACAAGGTCATGCCCGTCGGGCAGAAGTAGTCGGGCCAAGATCGGCGCTGAGCCAGGGGCGAACGCCTTTTCAGGGCAATATTTCCCGCAGCGTCAATACGGCCGTCTGCGGGTGTCCGGCGCGGACAATCGACAAGCTCAGCTTCGTTCCGGGGACGCGCCGCAGGGCGCGCCTCAAATCCCATCCGGACAATTGCGAGGAGGGGACCCCGTCGACGGCGAGGATTTCATCATCCGACTGCAGACCGGCCTCCGCAGCCGGCGTGCCGGGCGATACCGCTGCCACCTTGAAAGCCTCGGCACGCTCCTTGTATGCGCTCACTCCCGCGCGGCTGAAGGGCGGGGCAACGTAGCCCGACACAGGCTCGAACCAGAGCTGGCCGTGGAGATAATCGAAATCGAGGGTGAAGTGAGCGAGGATCTGGTTGCCGACGTTGCCGGACTCGGTGCGGGAGGAGAACGATCCCTTCTGGTCGGCGGCGTACAGGGCAATGACGCGGGGAAAGAGCTGCCCTGCGATCTCAAAGTCCGCGCGGCTCGACCAGTCGGATGAGGCACCGCCCGAGCCGAAACCCAGCACCGGAATTCCGCTCTGAAACCTTTGCTTCAGTCCGTGCGCATCGGCCCAGATGCCCTGCACCACGAGCGTTCCGGAATTACCGGTATCCACGCCCACATCGCCGGAGGCTCCATCGATCTTGGCGCGCAGGAGCGGCTCATGATCGCTAAACCATATCGGCACGGCAGTCCCGGCTCCTTGAGGCCGGTGGTCCGAGGCCCGCTCGAGCGCCAGCGTGCCCGCGCGGTAGTTGATCTGAACCGCGCAACGTTCGAACAGCTCGAGGCCCAGGATCCCCGCAAGCGGTGGCCGCGCGCCCCGCTCGAGCGTATCGAACTGGAGCGGAATGACGCTGAACAGCTGGTTGCGCATGCTCAGACCCCCGATGTCCACGCGCTCGACGCGCGCGTATTGCTCGGGAAGGGTGCCGGCACCTGAGCCACCACTGGCACCGGCGCCGACCGGCTTGAGCTTTAGGGCCGCGGCGGCGGCGGGCGTGAGGATGTCGTGGCCGCCGGTGTCGAGGATGAATGCGAAGGGCCCTTCGCCATTGAGCTTGGCCTCGACGATGACATCGCCGTCAAACTCCATGGGCACGAGCGTCTTGCCGCCCGCGATCGCCACATCATCGGGCGGTCGCGGCCGGCTGAAATCCTCCTTCGTCGTGCGGGCCCGGTCGATGCGATCGATCTGGATAACGTCCGCGTCACTGGGATCCCCGTCATCGGCGCTGATCCTGAACGGCAGCACCGAGCCTGCCGCCTTCCGGTAGTCATCGTATCGGACGGTCCACACGTAGCTGGTCATGAGCTGCACGGTTCGCGCCAGCTGCTTGGATTCCTTGTCGAACCACAGATCCACCGCTTGCCCGTGGCGCGGCGTGCCTCGGATGAGCGCGTAGCTCCGCCCGCCGGCGGCCTGGTCCTCAAGCGGCTCGAGCTTGGCGCCCGCCGCATCGCGCCTGAGGTAACCCCGCGCCGCCAGCCAGCCGTCGGTGACGTGTACCGCCTGCATGTAAGGGGAATTGATGGGGTGCACGCCACCGGAGGCGTCCTGGCGCCAGTAATGGCTTCCGTCCCAGACGGCGGCGGTGGAGAAGATGCCGAAGTCCGCCGCTTCCCGATTCCTGCCAGTCGCAAGGTCAATGGTCCGGCTCCAGCGGCCGGTCAAGCCGCTGGAGCGCTTGGAGCCGGATGACACGAGAAATCCCCGCTCAGCTTCTTCGCTGGCACCGCTCGCTGCCCTCGCGGCCGCCAATGTGGCTTGAGGTTCGGCAGCCCACAGCGTGCAGGCGGCCGGCAGCAGCAAGGACACCGCCAAGGCGAGCGATGTGCAGCCCTGCGCCCGGCGGAGCCACCGGAGAATGATCCCCGCCGATGGTTCTCTTCGGGGGGTGATCGCTGGAGAATTTCCTTTCAAGGCCTCGGCTCCTCTGGAGCAGGGCGATTGCACGCCGCCACTTGGGATTAGAGCCCGACCCAGGCCGCAGGGTTTGAGCGCGCGCGTCAACGCCTCAAGAACATTCGCCGAACCCGGAAACTTGAACGAACCGGTCGGCCGGAACCTAGCCCGCCAGGCGGCCGAAATGCTCGAAATGCCGCAGGCCGAAGTCGCGTTCCATCATCGCGCGCAGCCGCAGGCCCACCTCCAGGGCGGCGCAGTTGATGATCGCAAGCCTGAATCCGCCGGGCGGCATGGCATGCTCGCGCATCGGCACGTGTCCCCGGAAGGTGATCTGCACGCTGCTTACGCCAGGAGTCCGCCGGTACGCGGCCTCGCTCGCCGCGGACGGATGCACGTAGGGTACGCCGTGTGGTCCGAACAGGGCGACGCTGTACTGATCTGAGGTGGCGGTGTCTGCAAACTCCCAGCGCTGCTCGCGGTAGAGCTTCACCACCGAGTCGATCCAGTGACGCCCGTACAGATCCGGCCACTGGTCCGCAAATCGCAGATGCACTTCGATGATGGAGCCCCCGATCGTCTCGACATTGAGCATGCCGGTGTAGCCGGGGAGGTTCCGCCGGATCCAGTCGCGACAGTAGTCCTCCAGTGCGGGGCGGGCGCGCGCCTCGAGGATCCAATAGTCAAAGGTTCCACCGGGCCCGGGAATTCCCTGGGCGTGGCGACACCACTGCGGCTCGCCACACACCACGGCCCAGTCGCTGCTCAGATGAGTGCCGGTGAGCAGCTTCATCCAGAAGTCACCCGCCTTGCAGTGTTTGCGGAAGTCGTAGGCGTTGCGCAGCAGGCGGCTCCCGACGCCCATGCCGCGCAGATTCGTGATGGGCTTGCTGAACACCGGGTAGGCGGACGGCGCCACGCAAGCAAGGGCGCAGGGCAGGCCTTGGGATTGGGAGAGGAGCAGCTTGTCGTACACCCATCGGTGCTGGGGATTGAGTTCGAAGGCCAGACCGTCGTCCGTCGGGATATGAACATCGGGAGGGCAGGCGACTTCACTGAAGTACTGCAGGCGCCAGGGATCGTGTTCATGGATCGGCATGAACCCTCCTTAAGATTCCGGTTCGAGCCGATGCGCCCGGAATCCGCCGCCGTCGGGCAGCGGTGTTCGCCCACAGTCCGTGCAGGCGCCTTGTTTCCCGATCGGGACTCCGTGCGGCACCGGGCCTCTCGGGCGGCGCAGGAGGCGCCGGGGCACAGCGATGCCGGAGGCTTTCACGGATGCAGGTCCCGGAGCCTGCCCCCCAGCGCGGCCGCGGCGCAGGCCACGAACGCACCGACAAGCATCGAGAGGGCCATGTAGATCGAGAACTCGGCGCTGGTTCTGCGGGCGGTATCCGCGGCCTTGCGAGCGCGGAGCTCGGCCGCTTTGACTTGGGCGAGCGCGTCATTGACGCGCTTTTGCGCCTCCTGCGGCGGGATCGCGGCGCGCGCCGCGACCAGGTCGGTGAGATAGGCGTTGTCCTCGCTCGACAGGCTCCCGTCCGTCACGGCCTTGTTCAACACGCGCGCCGCCTCGGCGTAGCGTTCCGCGGCCACGGGCTCGGCGCCGGTGGAACGAAATAATTGGTCCATTTCATAGGAGGGTCTTTCCCCGCCGCCCGCGGATCTGTGCATGCTGCGCTCCGTGCCCGCTCTCGAGAGTGCGCCGGCGGCCTGCACGCCCTTGCCGGCGGTGTGGAGAGCTGCCGCTCCCATGAGCAGCGCGCCAAGCACGGTCGCGGTGGCCCAGGTGACCAGACCATGGGCCGTGTCCCGGAAGAACACCTCGTGCGTATGGAGACCTGCCCACTTCGTGCGCAGGCGTCCCGCGGTGTATCCGCCAAGGGCCGAAGCTCCCCATTGCACAACGATGAGCCAGATCGCCATGAGCGCGGTAAACGCGGTGGCGGACACGCCCCTGCCGGGCCAGGGCGAGACGAAGGCCAATCCGAGGCCGGACCCCAGGGCCATCAGGACGAAAGTCACGGACACCGCCACGACGGTTCCGGCCGTGATCGCGGGCCATGAGACCGCGGACAGCGCCGATTCCAGTGGGCGGCCGGCGATGCCGGTATTGGGAAGGTCCGCACCTTCCGGATTGACGATGGCCATATTGAACCCCTCCGTGTAAATCAAACCTGCCTGATGATCCGAAACTGTTGAGCGATTTCACTGCACTCGCGTTTGGCGTGGGCGCTGCCATCAGTCCTGGTCGCCACAGCACCCTCCGATAATCGGAAGAACTTCGCCGGTGATGAAACTTGGCGGCGAGGATGCGCTCGCCATCAGCGACCCGACCGCGTCGGACACGCGCCGCGCGTCGTGACTTTCATCGCGATCGTGTCGAGTCTGGCCGCACGGCGATATGGCTCATCAGCACGCCACACAGCCGCTTAATGATGGCTGCACATCGCCAGCAGCAGGATGATTGGAATCGGCACACCCAGCAGCCAAAGTAGAATTCCGCGACCCATGGGCAATCCCTCCAGTGGTGATACGTGGAGCGAAAATTTCGCTCGAGCGCAGATTAGCGGGGACGCTGACGACAATAAGTCGTCAAAGGTAATGAGATTCGGTAGGCACGCTCCTACGGCCCCGGCCACGCAGGGGAGCTCGGCCGGCGCGTAAAACTAAGAGTTCGGGTGAGCCGCGCGGCGCTTGAAATTACGGTCTTAGCGCTTCAGGACACTGATGACGCCATTACGTTCCAGGATGATTTGCCGGGCGAGAGTCAGATCCTCCGGGACAGAATGTTCCCGCAGGGCCTGCAGCAGATCGGCGGCCGATACCAGGCCCTTGCGCAACGCCGCCTCGCTCACGCGACCATCGCTCAGGAGCGTGCGGGGACGCCCGTTGACCAGGACATCAAAGCGCGGCAGCCGCACGCTGAGCATGGCGATGGCGCGATGGAGCAGCACCAGGGCGACGCCGGTGGCGATGGTGGGCCAGAAGGGCGATGCGCCGACCACGCCGCGCGAGAGTACCGCGCCCAGCAGAACCGTGATGCAGGCATCGAAGGAACTGTGCTGACCGAGGGAACGGCGCCCGGAGATCCGGAGCATGAGCAGCGTGAGGGTGAACACCACCACGCCGCGCGCGATCATCTGAGAGGCCGTGAGATGGATACCTTGACCAAACAAATCCAAAAGCGTGTAGTTCATTGCTCTATCCTCGTGACCGACCGTGATGGGCTTTCCCCGAGAGACGCATGTATCGCATTCAAAGCAGGCTGCATAGAGTCGCCGTCACCGATCTCCGCCCCACGCAGATGACGGTGGGATTTCGGGAGATTGAACGCAAGCAGCAGGAATGGGCCGCCATGGGCAAGAAAAAGCGCCGCGCGGCCATGGCCGAGGTGCTCTTCCCGGCTGTCATCGGTCCGCGCAAGGCCTACTTTATCCTGGACCACCACCACTCCGCCGTGGCGCTCGCCCATGAAAAGGCCGAGGAAGTCGAGGTCGGTGTGGTCAGGGATCTATCGGCGCTCGCTGCCGCAGATTTCTGGATCTATCTGGATCACCTGAGCTGGGTGCACCCTTACGATCAGCATGGCAAGCGCCGCTCGTTCAACAGCATGCCCTCCTCATTGGCCGCACTGCGCGACGATCCGTACCGGAGCCTGGCCGGCGAGGTCCGCGACCTGGGCGGCTTTGCCAAATCCGACACGCCGTTTCTGGAGTTTCTCTGGACCAATTATTTCCGGGCCCACGTGCGAGCCGACTGGGTGCGCGCGCACTACGGCAAGGCGCTCAAGCGCGCTTTGCGGCTCGCCCAATCTTCGAAGACACGCTACCTTCCGGGCTGGGTAGGCGAGCGGGGCGAGCGCTGATGAGGATTCATCGCGCCCTATAGCAGCACGGCGCAGGCGGCGATGAGGTTCCTTAAGGACAACGCCGCAATCGAGTGTCGGTGTCTGCCTACCGTCGAGAGCTTAAGGGCCTCAGGAGAGCCTCCCGCTCGCATAAATCGCATCCCGACTCTGCGTATTACAGGCGAGGTAAGTCGCAACCGACACCAACATAGCTAATCCGATTCTACCGCCGCGCGCGTATATGCGGAAAATTTCCCCCCAAGGAAGAGCTGAATTTGAGAGCTGGAATGGAGGGAAGTGCCATGTCAGGCCAGAGAACAAAAGTGCAATGCGGGATCGTCCACACCTTGGGCGCGATGCTGTTGCTCGGCGCCTGCTCCCTCGCCCAGGCCGCTCCCCGGACGGTGCCAAACCCAGCGGCCAATTCCCATCCCCTCGACACCACGCTCCCCGTGCCGGCGATCACCAAGCCGCGGGCCCAGCCCGTCGTCGCCCTCGATGAGCCGCGCCCCGTGCTTCCGAATGCCCGTGAGCTTCCCTCCGCCGCCGAGGCGGAGACCCGTGCGCAGCAGCAAAGGGGCGCCCTGGATATTCGCTGGCGCGAAAGCCGCGAGATCGCGGGCCCCGATGTCGTGAGCCTGATTCGCAATTACCGTCGCGACGGCCTGCCGGTCGTGCAGCTGTTTCAATCGCATCAGAGCCTGGTCGCCATCGGCGTCAACCCGCACGGCCTGCCTGGCATCTACTTCAGGCGCAACGTCGGCGGCTGATCTTAGGGTTGATCGCGGTCCTTCCTACAGGACATGCCGGCTTAGTGTGACAGCCTGCAGCCGCACACCAGTGCAAAAATGCAGCAGTCGATTTCAAACGATACCGCCCCTTAAGGAGAGTGAGCCATGAACAAGGATCAGATCAAAGGAAGAGCCGAAGAGGTCGCCGGCAAGACGAAGAAGGTCGTCGGCGGCGCCGTGAATGACGAGTCGCTGAAGAACAAAGGCCGCGTGGAAGAAGCCGCAGGCAAGGCGCGCGCGACCTACGGCGATGCGAAGAACGATCTGCAGAAGGATGACGACAAACCCTCGAAGAATTGGTAACGCTGCGGCCGCTGGCGCTGCGCCCCTCGTGCGGGCGCAGCGCCGCCGCCACTTTCCCAGTAGCCCAACGGTAGGACAGAACTTACGGTATGTCGCGAAGTCGACCCATAGACCGTGCCGCACCGGATTTCTTAGCCTGCATCACCCCGGCGTTTCGGGGGAACCCATTCATTTTTTTCAGGAGAGACACTCATGACAACCGCATCAGGCCATACCTCCGCGATTCGCGCGAAGAAGGTCATCGGCACCAACGTCAAGGACAAGGCGGGACAGAAGATCGGCGAGATCGAGGACGTCGTTCTCGACAAGCAGTCCAACAACATCATGTTCGCGGTGGTCAGCTTCGGCGGCTTCCTGGGCGCCGGGGAAAAATTTCACCCGATCCCCTGGAGCGTGCTCGACTATGACGAGTCCGAGAGCGCGTACACGGTTCCCTACACCAAGGATCAGCTCAAGGCCGCTCCGGCCGGCTCGGTCTCCGAGTTGGTGCGTGAAGGCGGCGTGGCCGTGCGCGAGCAGACCTACACCTATTACAAGGCCCCACGCTACTGGGACTCGGTGGAGCGTCGCTAGAGACTTTAAGGCGCCGTGAGTGTCGAAAGAGCGGGCGCGCAGCTGCGCCCGCCCTCAGCCCGGACCGCGATAGGGCGGCCGGGCTGACGCGCCGCGGCGTAGCAAGCTTGCGCACTTAAGTCAGGGGACGCCATCATCGGCGTCATGAGTTCGTACGCTCTGCTAGAAAGCGACTGGTCCCGGATCGAGCATGTGCTGCTCGATCTGGACGGCACGCTTCTTGATCTGGATTTCGACAATCATTTCTGGCAGACCCTCGTGCCGCGTGTCTGGGGTGCGGCGCGCGGGCTCGATCCTGCCGCCGCGCAGCAGATCCTGCAGCCGCGTTTTGCGGCCTGCGCGGGCACGCTTCCCTGGTACAGCACCGTATATTGGAGCGCGGAGCTCGGGCTCGACATTGCCGCGCTCAAGCGCCAGGACGCCGATCGCATCCGGTGGCTGCCCGGCGCGCAGCGGTTTCTCGCTGCGGCGCGGGAGCGGGGCAAGCGCCTGGTGCTGCTGACCAACGCCCACCCGCAGGCGCTCGCACTGAAACACGAGCGCACCGGCGTGCTCGATCATTTCGATGCCAGCTTCAGCTCCCACGATCTGGGCAGTCCGAAGGAGGACCCGCAGTTCTGGGAAGCGCTCTCGTTGGTCGAGCCCTTCGACCCGGCGCGAAGCTTGTTTGTCGATGACAGCACTGCCGTTCTTCGCGCTGCGCGGGAGGCGGGGATCGCCGTGATCCGGGCCATCCGCCGGCCCGACAGCGCGCGCGCCTCCCACAGCCATGAGGAGTTCACGGCGGTCGATGCCCTGGTGGAATTGCTCGACCCCTAAGCCGGCTAGGCTTCGGCGAGCACTGGGCGCGGTGGGTGGAGCGGTGGCATAATCGCCGCCCCTTTTTACAACAAAAAAAGACCACGCCATGCGCAAGATCCAATGGTTGATGCTCGCCGCCCTGTTCACCGCCGGTCCGCTGTACGCCGATGAGGGTATGTGGACCTTCGATAACTTCCCGAGCGCCACCGTGGCGAAGAAATTCGGGGCCCATATTGATGCCCAGTGGCTCGACAAGGTGCGGCTCAGCATCGTGCGCCTGTCCAACTGCACCGCCACCTACGTCTCGCCGGACGGCCTGATTCTCACCAATCATCACTGTGCCGATGAGTGCCTGGCCGATAACTCGACGCCCGAGCACAGCCTGATCGAGACCGGATTCCTGGCCGCGGACCGGAGCGAGGAGAAGAAGTGCGGCACGCAGATCGCCGACACGCTGGTGGCGATGGAGAACATCACCGATAAGGTCAGTGCGGCGACCAAGGGGCAGGATGCCAAGAAGGCGAATGAAACCCGCAAGCGCACCCTGACCGCGCTCGAGTCGGCCTGCGAGGAGGCGAGCAAGAACGATTCTAAGACCGGGGCGCTCAAGTGCGAGTCGGTCGAGCTCTACCAGGGCGGCCAGTACTTCCTCTACAAGTACAAGCGCTATACCGATGTGCGGCTGGTGTTCGCGCCGGAAGACGGCATCGCCGCCTTTGGCGGCGATCCGGACAACTTCCAGTTCCCGCGCTATTGCCTCGACATGTCGGTGCTGCGCGCCTACGAGAACGGCAAGCCGGTCCACACGCCCAACTTCCTGCACATCGACTTCAAGGGACCGAAGGCCGGCGATGTGATCTTCGTGGCCGGGCATCCGGGCAACACCGATCGCGAACTGACCCTCGAGCAGCTGAAGTTCCAGCGCAATGTCTTTATACCGACCTGGCTGCTGCGGCGCTCGGAGGAGCGCGGGCGGCTGATCGAGTTCTCCGAGCAGAGCACGCAGAACCAGCACATCACGGCCGACACGCTCAACACCATCGAGAATTCGATCAAGGTGCGCCGCAAGCAGCTCGATGCGCTCCATGACGACAAGCTCATGGCGCGCAAGGCCGATGAGCAGGCGAAGCTCCGCGCCAAGATCAACGGCGATCCGGCGCTGAGCAGTGCGCTGGGTGATCCCTACGGCGACATCGCCAAGGCAGCGCAGATCGAGGCCGGGCTGTGGCAGCAATACACCTATCTGGAACGAGGCGCGGGCTTCGATGGCGAGCTGTTCGGCCACGCACGCGCCCTGGTGCGCGCGGCGGCCGAACGGGCCAAGCCCAACGGCGATCGATTGCGCGAGTACACCGACGCGGCGCTCCCGCGCCTCGAGCAGCAGCTGGCCGCCCCGGTGCCGATTTACCCTGAGCTGGAACGCATCAGCATGACCTTAGGCCTGGAGCGGATGCGCGAGTGGCTCGGGCCCGATGATCCGGTGGTGCGCCGGCTGCTCGCCAAGGAATCCCCGCAGGCCCTGGTGCAGCGGGTGGTCTCGGGCAGCAAGCTCGCCGACCCGGCCGTGCGACTGGCGCTGTGGAAGGGCGGCGCGGAAGCGGTCAATGCCTCGACCGATCCGATGATCCTGCTCGCCAAATCGGTCGATGCCGACGCGCGCGCGATCCGCAAGCGCTACGAGGACGAGGTCGAAGGCCCGCAAAAGCTCGGTGCCGAACGCATCGCCAAGGCCCGCTACGCCGCCTACGGGACGGGGGTGTATCCGGATGCGACCTTCACCCTGCGTCTCAATTACGGCACGGTGCAGGGCTGGAAGGAACCGGACCACGCGGTCGAGCCCTTCACCAAGCTCGCCACGCTGTTCGACCGGGCCACCGGTGCCGATCCGTTCCGGGTGCCCGACAGCTGGGTCAAGGTGCGCGCACAGCTCGATCCGGCGACCCCCTTCAATTTCTCCAGCAACAACGACATCGTCGGCGGAAACTCGGGGAGCCCGGCGATCAACGCCGCGGGCGAGGTGGTGGGACTGCTGTTCGACGGCAACATCCACTCGATCTCGGGCTCGTACTGGTTCGACACCGAAAAGAACCGCGCGGTCGCGGTGGACACGACGATCATCCGCGAGGCGCTCACCAAGGTGTACGGGGCGAGCGCGCTGTACAAGGAAATGTCCGGGACTTAAGTCCTCTGAGCGGTCGGTGCTAGCGGCGCCGCGGCGGTCCGCGCCGCGGCCCGCCCGGCCGCGGTCCACCGCCGCCGCTGCGCCGGCGCGGCGCGTCCGGGTCGCGGGGCACGTAAGGGGCGGGATGGAGCTTGGGCAGATCCTCGGGCTGGTAGCGTTCGACCGGGATCTTGTGGCCGATGTAGGTCTCGATGTCGGGGAGCGAGATCGCGTACTCCTCGCAGCCGAAGCTGATCGCATCGCCCGTCGGCGCCGGCGCGCGCGGTGCGGCCGATGCGGTGCACGTAGTCGGGCGCGTCCTGCGGCAGGTCGAAGTTGAACACGTGGCTGACGTCCGGGATGTGCAGTCCGCGCGAGGCCACATCGGTGGCGATCAGCACCGCGAGCTCGCCCTCGTGGAACTGGCGCAGGAACCGCAGGCGCTTGGGCTGCGGCACGTCGCCCGAGATCGCCTGGGCATGGAAGCCGTTGGCGCGAAGCGAGGCTTCCAGGCGCTCGGCCATGCGCTTGGTGTTGACGAACACCATGGTGCGGTGCGCCTCGCTCTCGCGCAGCAGATGCACCAGCAGCGGGATCTTGTCGGGCATCGAGGGGAAATAGATCGCCTGGCGCACGCGATCGATGGTGACCTTGTCGGGCTCGATGCGCACCAGCTCGGGGTTGTTCATGTGCTCGTAGGCGAGCTCGAGCACCCGCTGGGAGAGCGTCGCCGAGAACAGCATCGACTGGCGCTTGTCGGGCGGCGGGAGGCGGCGCAGGATGTAGCGGATGTCGGCGATAAAGCCCAGGTCGAACATCCGATCGGCCTCGTCCAGCACCAGCACCTGGGCGTGGCGCAGGTCGTACACGCCCTGCTTGAGGTAATCGATGATGCGCCCGGGCGTGCCGATCAGCACCTCGACGCCATCCTGCAGCTGGCGGCGCTGCTTCTCGTAGTCGGTGCCGCCAAACACGACCGCCAGCGGCAATCCGGTGTGCCGGCCGATGATCGTGGCATCCTTGTGGATCTGCACCGCGAGCTCCCGGGTCGGCGCCACCACCAGCGCGCGCACCGAGGTCGGCGACTTGCCGCGCTGCGGCCGGTCTTTCGAGCAGCGATTGGTAGAGCGCCACCAGGAAGGCGGCGGTCTTGCCGGTGCCGGTCTGCGCCTGGCCGGCGATATCGCGACCGGTGAGTGCGGCCGGCAGGGTCTGGGCCTGGATCGGCGTGCACAGGGTAAATCCCGCATCGACCACGCCGTGCATGACCAGCGGGTGCAGGGGCAGGGAGGTATAGGCCAGGGTACTTAAATGCTCATCGCTCATAGTCTTGGCGTCATAATTCGTGTTGGGGGCGCTCGTGGCGCTGTCGGTGGATGGCAACGCAGAGGTACTTGCATTGCAGACGGAAAAAGCTAAAAATAGGACATCGGCGGCTCCTCTGCACGCCCGCTAAACAAATCCTTAAAGCACAAGTGTAACCGCTGAGCGGCTCTCACGTGCCACTGTCTGGTTTCCCACACCAATCACCCACCAAGTTTTTTCTAGACGCAGGCTCTCATCGAACACCGGTCACCCGGCGCCAAAACCCATGATTCCTGCCAACAACCACCTCAACGGAGGCCAAAGTACGCGTGAGTAACGAAAATATTGTCCACACCTCGGACGCCAAGTTTGACGCCGACGTCATCAAGTCCGATAAGCCCGTGTTGCTCGACTTCTGGGCGGAATGGTGCGGTCCCTGCAAGACGATTGCGCCGATCCTCGACGAGATTGCCGGCGAATACCAAGGCCGGTTGCGCATCGCCAAGCTCAACATCGACGAGAACCCGCACACCCCCCCGAAGTTCGGCATCCGCGGCATTCCGACGCTGATCCTGTTCAAGAACGGCACGGTCGAGGCGCAGAAGGTCGGCTCCCTGTCCAAATCACAGCTCGCCGCATTCCTGGAACAGCACCTGTGAGAGGGTATCTGGGTAATCAGGGTCGTAACCGTCCCAACAAGGGCCCGGGGCAGCACCGCGGACAGCGCGACGGCAATCGCGACCCGAACCGCGGCAACGTCGGCGGGAGGATGGACGAGCACCTCAACGACCTCGAGCCCCTGGGCGAGGACGACGCCGAGGTCATCAGTCCGGCCGAGCTGGCGCAATCGCGCAACTCGATGAACCTGACGACGCTCAAGGCCAAGCCGATCCACGAACTGGTCAAGCAGGCCGAGTCCATGGGGCTGGAGAGCCTCGCGCGCTCGCGCAAGCAGGACATCATCTTCTCGATCCTCAAGGCGCACGCGCGGAACGGCGAGGACACCTACGGCGATGGCGTGCTGGAGATCCTGCAGGACGGCTTTGGCTTCCTGCGTTCCGCCGACGGTTCCTACCTGGCGGGGCCGGACGACATCTACATCAGCCCGAGCCAGATCCGCCGCTTCAACCTGCGCACCGGCGATTCGGTCTCCGGCCTGATCCGTCCGCCTAAGGACGGCGAGCGCTATTTCGCGCTGCTCAAGGTCGGCGAGATCAATTACGACTCGCCCGAGAGCTCGCGCAACAAGGTGCTGTTCGAGAACCTGACGCCGTTTCACCCGACCAAGCGCCTCAAGCTCGAGCGCGGCAACGGCAGCACCGAAGACCTGACCGCGCGCACCATCGACCTGGTCGCGCCGATCGGCAAGGGCCAGCGCGGCCTGATCGTCTCGCCGCCCAAGGCCGGCAAGACCATGCTGCTGCAGAACATCGCGACCTCGATCACCTGGAACCATCCGGAAGTGCACCTGATCGTGCTGCTGATCGACGAGCGGCCCGAGGAAGTGACCGAGATGCAGCGCACCGTCAAGGGCGAGGTCGTGTCCTCCACCTTCGACGAGCCGGCCGCCCGCCACGTGCAGGTGGCCGAGATGGTCATCGAGAAGGCCAAGCGCCTGGTCGAGCACAAGAAGGACGTGGTGATCCTGCTCGATTCGATCACCCGCCTGGCGCGCGCCTACAACACCGTGGTGCCGAGCTCCGGCAAGGTGCTCACGGGCGGCGTGGACGCCAACGCCCTGCAGCGCCCCAAGCGCTTCTTCGGCGCCGCGCGCAACATCGAGGAGGGCGGGTCGCTGACCATCCTGGCCACCGCGCTCATCGATACCGGCTCGAAGATGGACGATGTCATCTACGAGGAGTTCAAGGGCACCGGCAACAGCGAAATCCACCTCGACCGGCGCATCGCCGAGAAGCGGGTGTTCCCGGCCGTGAACATCAACCGCTCCGGCACGCGCAAGGAAGAGCTGATCACCGATCAGGCCGAGCTGGCCAAGATGTGGATCCTGCGCAAGCTCCTGCACCCGATGGACGAGCTCGCCGCGATCGAGTTCCTGCTCGACAAGATGAAGGACACCAAGACCAACAGTGACTTCTTCGAGGCCATGAAGCGCTAGCACTGCCGTGGCCCCCATCCCCCGACGCGCGAGCCGCGCGCCCCGATGCACACCGAACCGGCGACCGCAAGGCACTAATTACCGCCGAGCAGGTCACATATTCGTGCGTCGCGGGCCCGCGACTGTAGCCGGGGGCAGGGGAGCTGTCGGATGATGGTGTGGCGGATAATTCCTCAAGGTTTGCGCATGCCTCGGATCTACTTCGCCACCCTCCTCATGACCGCCTCCGCGGTGGCCGGCGCACAGCAGCCGCCCCCCGTTCCAGCCAGCCCCCTCAGCGATCACTTCGCGGCGCGCGTCAGCTACTACTCGGGCAAGATCTCGACCAACGGCTCGGTCACCGACCCCGCCTCGCCCACCCCGGGCACCCCGATATCGATGGAGGATGACTTGGGCCTCACGCCGGACGTTCACCAGGGGCGGGTGGAGTTCATCTTTCGCATGCGCGATCGCCACCGACTGCGCGTCGACATGTGGGAGGTCAACCGCGAGGCGACGACCACGCCGAAGTCCGACATCGTGTTCGGCAAGGTCACCCTGACCCCGGCCGATTCGGTGCTCGCGCAGTTCAACTGGCGCCAGAGCGATTTCACCTACACCTACTCGGTGCTCTATCACCCGCGCTTCGAGCTGGGCGTGGGCCTGGGGCTCCACCTGATCCAGGCGGACACTTCTGCGCGCGTCTACGCGCGCGGCGTGCACGATTCCCTCGAAGGCGCCGGGCCCTTCGGCACCGTGGCGCTCGACGGGAGCTTCCTGATTACCAAGCGCTTTTCATTCAACGCGCGCGCCCAGTACATGAGCCTCACCCTGCACGATGATCACGGCAAGCTCGGCGACTACCACGCCGACCTGCAATTTCGCTGGAAGCCGAATCTGGCCGTCGGGCTCGGCTACCAGAGCACGCAGGCGCAGGTCACGGTCATCAACAGCAATCCCGACGGGGACATGAAGTTCAGCGTCCACGGGGCCGAGTTGTTCCTGCGCGCGAGCTTCTAGGGCGGCCCGATCGCTCCGGGCTTTCGAATCCGTAAAACGCCGTTAGGCTGCAGAGAAAGGGTTCGGACCACTTGCAGATCTGTATCCATATGGATACGCTTTGATTTGTGTATCAGCTCCAGCAGACCGAGATTTTTTCGTCCCGGTTGACTGGGCTGCGCGATCAAAGTGCGAAGGCGCGGATCCTTGCGAGACTGGAGTCGGCGCGCCTCGGCAACTTGGGGGACACTGACAGCCTGGGAGGTGGCCTGCACGAGCTGCGCATCCACGTGGGTGCAGGATACCGCCTCTACTTCGCGCCGCGGCACAAGGTTGTTATTGTTCTGTTGTGTGGTGGCGATAAAGCCTCACAAGATCGCAACATCGCGGGCCAGGCGCCTCCTTGCGGAATTGGAGTGACAAATATGGTTAAGCGGAGAGCGTTAGATCCTAGCGTCTTCCTCGACGACGATGAGGTGGTCGCGGAGTACCTTACCGCCGCGCTCGAGGATCCAAATCCGGACGTTTTCCTCGCGGCGATCGGAAATGTCGCTAAGGCTCGAGGAATGAGCAGCATTGCGGAACAGTCGGGGCTTGGGCGAGAGAGCCTCTACAAGGCACTCGCGCCAGGCGCAAAACCGCGGTACGACACGATGCTCAAGGTGTTGCATAGCCTCGGCGTCAAACTTTCGGTCTCTCCTGCCTGATGACCTGCTGGAATTCCTCGGTGCCGCCGAGTTGCTTGCTTCATTGATCCGTGGCAGTACCGATAGATCGCTCGTAGTGGAGTATTGGTTTGCCGCCCATCGCCGATCGATCTACTGCGACGTTTACCCAATAAATACGATCGAGAAATCGTTCGTCCCCGAGGGGAATGAGCGGCGCCGGCTTTCCCGGTGGCGACAGCCACAGCAGGGAAAGCTCAGATCCCGATAATTTCAATTGTAGTTTGGCATTCGGTTCGAGGAAGTCCGGGCCGAATTGAAACGTGCCTTCGCTCTTCATCAATTCTGTCGCGCTAGGCGGCGGACTGAGCGGCTGAAAGGACTTGTAGGGCGCCCCCAAAGCAATGGCCGCCACATCAAACCCGATCGTCCTCGGGGACTGGCAATAGATGTTGTTGAATACAATTACGTTCAGATGACTTGACGGTATATTGAGGACAATGGTGGTGAAGCCGGGGGCGCGTCCGGTCATATAGATCACCGGCACGCCAAATCGCTTACTGACGTCCTTGGTCCACCCAAAGCCTTCGTCTGCCGGGTCTTTGGGGTCGAATGCCGCATCGCGCAGCGGTTTGGAGAGGAATTTGTCCCCAAGCATAGCTTCGATGAATTTCTCTTCGTCGCGCGCGGTCGCATAGGCGGATCCATTGCCGGTCTTGGCTGACCAGCGAAGGTAGGGAGCCGGCTGAAGCGCATAGGTCCCTAGCGGGGCATAGCCTTTCGCCATGTTGGGCAGTCCTGCGGCATCATCCGCGTCGATGCCTGAATCCTTCATACCGAGCGGCTGAAAAACAAGGCGATCTACCGCTGCGGCAAACGGGAGACCTGTTTTCCTCTCGATGATGAGCGCCAGAAGATTGTAAGCGGAATGCTCTTCATGGAGATATTTCGAGCCCGGTGTGAACAACAGGGGCTTAGCTGCGATCTTGGCGACGAGACTGTCCGGGGTTTGGTGCTGCTTCACTATGACATCGTCATAGTCAGGAAAATCATTAATGTCAGGCAGTCCGGATGTCTCCCCGAGGAGTTCGCGCAATCGGATATTCTCGCCACCCTTTACTTCGGGCGCGACCTCTCCAACTTTCGTGTCGAGTGACAACACTCCCTGATCGACCAATCGCAGCGCGGCGGCTGCGGTGATTGGCATCGACACCGAGGCCAGATGAAATCGTGTTGCCGAAGTGTTTTCAACTTGCAACTCACGATCGGACTGGCCATAGGCCTTCTCAAAGACGGTCGCCCCGTCTCGGGCGACAAGAACTATGCCCGAGAAATTATTCGTCTCCGCGTATGCCTTCAGATAACCTTCGATGGCTTCGCGGCTGATCGCGGGCTCTTGTGTGGGCGCATAAGCGCAGGCGGTTACTGCGAGTGCAGCCGCAATCAAAAATAGACCGGTTCTCATGCTTCCCCCATCGTACGTCATGCGCCCCAATATTCGCCTCGACTGTATAGCCATCCGCCACCAGCCTGCGGCATCGATGCGAAGCGTTAACCCCGGGGCGCGCGGGCGTACCACGCGCTGATCAGCCCGATGCACACCAGCAGGGCCGCGGCACTTAGGGCGAGCGAATCGTGGATCCCGACCAGCGTTCCGCCCAGGCCCACGGTGATCCCAGCGAAGGCGCGCAATCCCAGGCTCGCGGTGATGAACAGTCCCATGATGCGGCCGCGCTGATCCACGGGCGAGCGCATCTGCACGATCGTCTGGGCCATGGCGCTGAAGGACAGCTCGAAGAAGCCGGCGGCGAACAGGAGCGCGAGGGTGAGTGCGATCCCGTGCGCCAGCGCGAAGCCGCCCATCGCCACGCACCAGCAGGCGCCCAGCAGCAGCGCGCGCCCCGGCGTGGCCGAGAGCAGGCCCTGGCCCTCGAGCAGGAGCACCGCGCCGATTGCACCGGCCGCATCCGCCGCCATCAGGGCCGCATAGGCGAATCCCGCGTTGTGGAACCCTAGGTCCTCGGCGAAGCCGGGCATCTGCGCCTGATAGGCGTTGCCGATGAACAGCGAACCGGCGCCCGCCAGCAGCGTCATGGCAATCATCGGGCGGTTGCCCGCCTGCTCGCGCAAGGTGGCGAGCAGGCCGCTCCAAAGACTCGTGCGCGAATCCACTTTCGCCGCCGCAGGCGCGCGCGGGCTGTAGCGCACTTTGCGCAGCCAGATCAACATCGGCAGGTAGATGAGAACGTTGGCGAGGATCCCGTAGATGGGACCCAAGCCCAGCAACAGCACGTTGCCCACCACGGGGCCTGCGAGCATCCCGAGGTAGCGGCCGCTCGCGTTCAGGCGCACGGCGCTTTGCAGATGCTCGGGCCCCACGATGTCGTAGATGAGCACCTGCGCAGCCGGATTCCACAGCACGCCGGCCAGGCCGTGGATCGCCAGCAGCGTCCACGCCTGCCAGATCTGCAGATTGCCGCCGAGGAACAGCAGGCCCCAGCCCAGCGACACCGCCATGAACAGCAGCATGCCGATCTGCATGATGCGCCGCGGGTTGTAGCGGTCGGCGAGCGCGCCGGTATAGCCCGACAGCAGCAGGAACGGCACCCAGTGCGAGATCACCGCGAAAGCGCCTAAGGCCGGTGAGTGAAAGCGCTGGTGGAGCACCCAGTAGCTGATCACGTGCTCGATGTTGTCGGCCATCATGGCGACGGTGGCCGCGATCACATAGCCGCGGTACCCGGGATGACGGAGCGCCGCGAAGGAGGGCGCGGTGGTGCGCGCTGTACTCACGGCGCGAGCTGCGCGTCCAGGAAATCCACGATCTGCCTGACCGTGGCCGGATCGCGGAGCGGTGCGCCGTGGCCTAGGTCCGGCGCGATCAGGAGCTGTCCGCGGCGCAGTTCCTTGGAGATCAGCTGCGCGTGGGCGCTGGGCACGATATCGTCCGCAGCCCCGTGCACCAGCAGCACGGGCAGCTGGAGCCGTCGCACCATCTCAGCGGTGGAGACCTCCTCGGGATAGGCGCCGTAGCGCGCGCGGATCAGTTCGCGGAAACGCGCGCTCACCTTCGATCGCAGGCCCAGCACCTGCGTGAAGGAATCGAAGATATAGCCCAAGTCCCGCATCATGCCGACCAGCACCACGGCGCGCATCGTGGCTGGCCTGTGCTCTGCGAGCCAGCTTGCGGTGGACAGCGCGCCGAAGGAGTGCGCCAGGATGCCGTGCACCGGACCGCAGCGGCTGATGACGGCCTGGATGGCGGTGCGGAAATCCTGCATGTCCGCCTGCGTGCCCCCGGAGCGGCCATGCGCCGGGGCATCGAAGGCCACGACGCGAAGCCCCCTGTGGCGCAGCGCGCGCACGATCTCGGCCATGCGCGCGGCGTGCGAGATCCAGCCGTGCACGACCAGTACCGTCGGCGCCTCGGGCGATGCCCCCGGCCAGGTGTAGACCTGGAGCGCCACGCTTCCCGACTGCAGTTTCTGCGCCTGGGCGGTGGCGAGGAATTCCTCCTCATCCGGCTCGATCTGCCGCGCGAGCGGGGTGAGGAATGCCCTCATCGCAAGCCGCGCGGCCAGGCTTGAGCTTAAGGCGCTGACGATCCTGAACAGCCAGCGGACCCGCCCGCGCAAGGCGGGAGTCAGCCCGGGCACCGTGCGTTCAGGAGTCGCGCGCGATCGCCCGGTAACCGATGTCATGGCGGAATTGAGCTCCGGGGAAGCTTAAGGTCTCGACCAGATCATAGGCGGCGCGTTGCGCCTGCGCGACCTTCTCGCCCAGCCCCACCGCGCACAGCACCCGTCCGCCGCTGGTCACGATTTCTCCATCGCGTTGCTCGGTGCCGGCGTGATACACCTTGCCCGGAAGCTGCGCCGCGCGCTTCAGTCCCCTGATGCTCTGCCCCAGCTGGGGCTTGCCCGGGTAGCCCGCCGCTGCGAGCACCACGCCCAGTGCCGCGCGCGGATCCCAGTCGATGCGCTGGCCCGCGAGCTTGCCCTCCAGGGCGGCGAGGCACAGCGAGGGCAGATCGGAACGGAGCCGCGCCAGCACCGCCTGCGCTTCCGGATCGCCAAAGCGACAGTTGAACTCGATCACGCGCGGAGCCCCGTGCTTATCGATCATCAGCCCGGCGTAGAGGAAGCCCGTGTAGGGCGTGCCATCGTGCGCCAGGCCCTTGAGTGTCGGATGGATGATTTCGCGCATCACCCGTTCGTGCACGGCCTCGGTCACCACCGGGGCGGGCGAGTAGGCGCCCATGCCGCCGGTGTTGGGCCCGAGATCCCCATCCCCTAAGCGCTTGTGGTCCTGCGAACTGGCGCAGGGCAGGGCGTGCCTGCCGTCGGCGAGCACAATAAAGCTGGCTTCCTCGCCCTCGAGGAATTCCTCGATGACCACCGTGTCGCCGGCCTCCCCGTGGCGTCCCGAGAACATGTCCGCCACGGTGGCCAGCGCCTCATCGATGCTCTGGGCAATCACCACGCCCTTGCCCGCCGCGAGCCCGCTCGCCTTGATGACGATCGGCGCCGTTTGGGCGCGCAGCCACTCTGCATCGAAATCCTCGCGACCGAAGGTGCGATAGGCCGCGGTCGGAATCCGGTGGCGCTCCAGGAACTCCTTGCAATAGGCCTTGGAGCCCTCCAGCTGGGCGGCGGCCCGGCTCGGCCCGAAGCAGCGGAGCCCTGCGGCCGAAAAGGCATCGACCACGCCCATCACCAGCGGTGTCTCGGGGCCGATGATGGTGAGCGCCACCTGCTCGCGCAGCGCCAGCTGCACGAGGCCGGTGATGTCGGTGGCGGCCACCTCGACATTGCGCGCTTGAGGTTCGGCGGCCGTGCCGGCGTTGCCCGGCGCCACCAGCACCTCGCTCACGCCCGCGGCCTTGAGGCAGCAGCAGGTGAGGGCGTGTTCGCGGCCGCCGTTGCCGACGATCAGGATCTTCATGCGGCTAATGCCGGAAGTGGCGCATGCCGGTGTACACCATCGCCATGTGGTGCGCGTTGGCCGCCTCGATCACTTCCGCGTCGCGCTTGGAGCCGCCCGGCTGGATGATGGCGCCGATCCCGTACTCGGCCGCGACCTCCACCCCGTCCCTGAACGGCAGGAAGGCATCGGAGGCCATCACCGCCCCGTACAGCTCGAGCTTTTCATCCGCCGCCTTGAGCGCGGCGATGCGCGTGGAGTACACGCGGCTCATCTGGCCGGCGCCCACGCCGATCGTGGCGCCATCGTGCGCAAAGACGATGGCATTGGATTTTACGAAGCGCGCCACGGCCCAGGCAAAGCGCAGGTCCGCGAACTCGCGCGCATCGGGAGCGCGCTTGCTGACCACCTTGAGCGTCGCCTCGGCGAGCGTGGCGGTATCGCGGTCCTGCACCAGCAGCGCGCCATTGAGGCTTCGCAACTCATAGTCCGTCTCATCGTTCTCGCCGAAGGCCCCCAGCACCAGCACGCGGATGTCGGGCTTGGCCAGCAGCACGGTGAGCGTTTCGGCATCCATCGAGGGCGCGGCGATCACTTCGGCGAACTGGCGATCGAGGATGGCGCGCGCGGTGGTGGCATCGAGCGGGCGATTGAAGGCGATGATGCCCCCGTAGGCCGAGGTGGGATCGGTCCGGTAGGCGAGTTCGTAGGCCTTGCCGAGCGTGGTGGAGACCGCCACCCCGCAGGGATTCGCGTGCTTGACGATGGTGCAGGCGGGTTCGGCAAACTGGCGCACGCATTCGATCGCGGTATCCGCGTCCTGAAGATTGTTGAAGGACAACTCCTTGCCCTGCACCATGCGCGCCGCGCCGATGCTGCCGCTCCGGGAGGCGCCGCTCCGGTACCAGGTGGCGCGCTGGTGCGGGTTTTCCCCGTAGCGGAGCTCCTGCACCTTCTCGAGCACCAGAGGTAGGCGCTCCGGGAAGCGCTCGATCGGGAGCGCCTGCGCGCGCTGCAGGTAGGCGGAGACGGCGGTGTCGTACTCGGCGGTGTGGGCGAAGGCCTTCGCGGCCAGCCGCGAGCGCGTGTCGATAGAGGTGCCGCCGGTGGCGGAGATTTCTGCGAGCACGGTGGCATAGTCGGCCGGATCGACGAGCACGGTGACATCCGCGTGATTCTTGGCGGCCGCGCGCAGCATCGCCGGCCCGCCGACGTCGATGTTCTCGATCGCCTCGGCGTAGCTGCAGTTGGGCTTGGCAATGGTGGCGGCGAAGGGATAGAGGTTGACCACCAGCAGATCGATCGGCTCGATGCCGTGCGCGCTCATCAGCGCCTCATCCGTCCCGCGCCGGCCGAGCAGGCCGCCGTGAATCTTCGGATGAAGCGTCTTGACGCGCCCGTCCATGATTTCCGGGAAGCCGGTGTAGTCGGCGACCTCGCGCACGGCCGAGGCCGGCGTTGCGGAGCGTCTGCGCGCTGCCGCCGGTGGAGAGCAGCTCGATGCCGTGCTTGGCCAGTGCGCGCGCGAAATCGGCCAGCCCGTGCTTATCGGAGACCGACAGCAGTGCGCGCGCAATCGCCATGCCTTAGCTTCCTATTCGGCGAGCCCCATCGAGCGCAGCTTCTTGCGCAGCGTCGTGCGGGTAATCCCCAGGATTTCGGCCGCCTGGCTCTGGTTGCCGTCCGCATAGTCGAGCACCGCCCGGAGCAGTGGTTCCTCGACTTCACGCAGTACCAGATTGTACAGGCGTGCGGGCCGGTGGCCATTGAGATTGGAGAAGTAGTCGCTGAGCACCCGCTCGGTGTGATTACGCAGCGGGAGATCCTTGCCGGCGATTCGATTCATCGTTGTAGTTCTTCAAAACTCTGTTGTTTTGCCCAATCCCCAAAGACACGCCCCGCGAGCTCGAACTGCGATGCGGAGTCTTCCGCCCCCATGAGAGCCGCGCGCGAGGCGCGGGTCTCTACATCCAGATCGCAATACCGGCTCAAGTGTTTTCGTGCCATCCGAACCCCGCTGTACTCGCCGTAAAACGCATACAGGGACTCGAGATGTTTAAGGATGATCGCAGTGATCGAAGCGCGCAAGAGTGGAGAGGGAAATTTTTTTGTATCTAGGAATGCATTGACATCTCGGAAAATCCATGGTGCGCCCAGCGCGGCGCGTCCGATCATCACCGCATCGGCGCCGGTGGCTTCCAGCACCGCCTGCGCCTGCCGGGCGGTGGTGACATCGCCGTTGGCAATCACCGGTATGCGCACCGTTTCCTTCACCGCACGGATCGTCTCGTACTCGGCAAATCCCTGGAAGCGATCGGCGCGGGTGCGCCCGTGCACGGCGATGGCCGCCACTCCCGCTTGCTCGGCGAGCGCGGCGATTCGTGTGGCGTTGCGGTGCGAAGGGTCCGGCCCGGTGCGGATCTTCACCGTCACCGGCACCGCCACCGCGCGCACCAGCGCCTCGAAGATCCGCGCCACCAGCGCTTCATCGCCAAGCAGTGCCGATCCGCACAGCCGGTCGCAGACTTTTTTTGCGGGGCAGCCCAGATTAAGGTCAATGATGTCTGCGCCCGCATCCGCCTGGTGCCGCGCCGCGGCGGCCAGCTGCGCAGGTTCCGCCCCGGCCAGCTGCACCGCCACGGTGGCGCGCTGCGGCGTTGCCTGGACCATGCGGCGGCGCGACTTGGGCGTGTGCCAGAGCGATTGATCGGCGCTCAGCATCTCCCCGCAGCACAGCGCCGCGCCCTGCTCGGCACACAGATCGCGGAACGGCGGATCGGTGACGCCCGCCATGGGCGCGAGCAGCGCGCGCCCGGGAAGCGCGTGCGGCCCGATGGCGAGACTCACAATTGTCTCGCCGAGAGCGCGGGCGTGTCGCCGGCGCAACGTAAGGCGCCGCTGGCGGCGCTCACGCACACGTCGAGTTCGAAACTCGAGACCTGGCGCGTCGGATCGAAGACCCGGACCTCGGTGTCGATGCGCTGGTCGCGCCGGATCATGGTCAGGCCATGCTCATCGCGCGGCAGGTACTGTTCGGGCGTGAGCTCTCCCGGCTCACCGCTTTGCCGTAGCGATCGCGGAGCGTGAGCCGGATCAGGGGCAGGGCCTGCGAGCGCTCGCCGGTGTTCGTCAGGCTCAGGCGCACCGTGAGGGTCTGGTTGTCGGCGCTGTCGGCGGCGGCCCCGAGCTGGCGCACGTCGTAGGCGTTCAGATCCCAGTGCGGATGGAGCGGTTCGCCGAGCAGGGAGGCGAGGCTGTGCATGCTGCCGTACCACCCAGGACGCGTGGCCAGATCATCGCGCCAATGGTTGACGGCCTGCAGGATCAGCAAGAGCGCGAGGGCCACCGCGCCGGCCGTCAGGCGCCAGTCGCCCCAGGCGCGGACGGCCCCGAACCAGGCGCTCGGATCGTCGGCCTGCCAGTCCGGGTCAGTCTCGTACTTGAGTTCCCCCGTGGCCTCGCGCAGCGCCGCGAGCTCCGGGGCAGCTTCCACTTCCGGAGCGGGATCCTCCTCGGGCTCGGCTTCGTCTTCGAAGTGTCCTTCCATCCGGGCCGCGAATTCCGCCGTGTTGTGCGCCTCGGCGATGCGGCGCGACACGTCGGCGATCTCGCTCGCCAGCACCTCCTCGGGAATGGTCTCCTCGGTCTGCAGGAAGGTGTCGCCCTCGAGCACGATGGTCTCGAATGTCCCGGTGCCCGGATTGGGGTTTTCTTCATCGTCCATGAAATCGAAATCCTCCTCCGCCCGGGCCTCCGGTTCGCCGAAGCTTTCCTCGACGGCAAGTTCCACGGGCGAGGGGCGCGGGGGCGAGTCCACGATGCGCAGCGCCGGTGATCGCGCGCTTTGGGCCGGTGGCACCAGCTCGAGCGGCGCCATCCCGATCTTGGGATTGGTGCAATCGGGATCCTCGAAACCCGGATCCCCGGGGAGGAGCGGCTCGGACTCGTCCGGTGCAGGCGCTGCGGCGGGCGCAGGCGCTGCAGGCGGTGCGGCGGCGCGCGGCGGCCCTTTTGGTTCTTTCGGTTCTTTCGATTCTTTCGGCTTTCGATTCGGGCTTCGGTCGGGGCGCGGGTTGCGGGTCCGAGAGCGCCGGGCGCGATAAGGTCCCGCTCGCCTTGTCCTCTATATAAGGTTGCGGCGGCTCGTCGCCGTATTCCCCGCTCAGCACGGATTCCTCGCTGAGCCGGAGCAGCGCGTTGAACACATTGGCGCAGCGTCCGCAGCGCACGTAGCCCTGGCCGGCACGCAGGTCGGCCGCGGTGACCGCCAGGGGCAGGGCGCATTTAGGACAGACCGTGTACATCGCTCGTTTTTCCGCCCGCGAGGGCCACCCAGCCCTCCCGTTCCGCCCAGGGGGCAATATCAAACCACGGAGCGTAAGCCTCCGCCACGACTTCTGCCTGTTCGGTGAGGATCCCGGCCAGCAGCAGCTGGCCGCCGGGACGGAGCAGTCCGGCAAGCTGCGGGGCCAGCTCGCTTAAGGTCCCGGCCAGGATGTTCGCCACCAGCACCTCATTCCCTGTGGGAAGCGTGGCGGCATCGGAATGCACGGAGACTTGTCCTGCGACACCATTCGCCGCCGCATTCTCGGCGGTGGCTAGAAGTGCCTGCGGGTCGATGTCAAAGGCGGCCACCTGCGCGGCGCCGAGGAGCGCTGCGGCGATACCGAGCACTCCGGACCCCGATCCGAAGTCCACGAGCTTCATGCCGGGCGTGATCTTCGCATCGAGCCACTCCAGGCACAGCGCGGTGGAAGGATGCGTGCCGGTGCCAAAGGCGAGCCCCGGATCGAGCGTGACGATGACCGCGTCCGGCTCGCTCACCTGCTCGTGGCGCGGACAGATCCACAATCGGGAGCCGAAGCGCAGCGCGTGGAAATCGCGCAGCCACTCGCGCTCCCAGGCGCGATCGCCGAGCCACTCCCGCGCGACACGGTCCGGCTCGAAGTCGAGCGCGCCGGCCAGGCGCGCGCTTAAACCTGCGCCGTCCGCATCGCCGGCAAACAGCGCCTGCAGGCGCGTGGCGGGCCAGAGGCGCACTTCCCCGACCCCCGGCTCGAGCACGGCATCATCGCGAGCGTCGCTGAAGCTGATCGCGAAGGCGCCCAATTCCTGGCAGGCGGCTTCGGCGCGCTGCGGGTCCAGCCCGCGCAGCTCGAAGCTCAAGGCCAGGCAGTCCCGGGTGTGGGGCATCGAGCGATCCCTAGCGAAGGCCTAAGCGTCGCTCGAGATAGTGGATGTCGAGCCCGCCGGCGTGGAAGGCCTGATGCGCGAGGATCTCCTGGTGGAGCGCGGTGTTGGTCTTGATGCCCTCGACCACGAGTTCGGCCAGTGCGTTGCGCATGCGCGCGATCGCGGTCTCGCGGTTATCGCCGTGCGTGATGAGCTTTCCGATCAACGAGTCGTAGTAGGGCGGCACGCTGTAGCCGGAGTAGACATGGCTGTCGACGCGCACGCCAGGGCCGCCTGGAGGATGCCAGAGCTTGATGGGGCCGGGCGAGGGCGCGAAGGTGCGCGGGTCCTCGGCGTTGATGCGGCACTCGAGCGCGTGGCCGCGGATCTCGATGTCATCCTGCTTGAAGGGGAGCTTTTCGCCGGCGGCCACCGTCAGCTGGGTCTTGACCAGGTCGATCCCGGTGATCAGCTCGGTGACCGGGTGCTCGACCTGGATGCGGGTGTTCATCTCGATGAAGTAGAACTCGCCGTCCTGGTACAGGAATTCCATCGTGCCCGCGCCCCGGTAGCCCACCGCCTTGCAGGCTTCCACGCAGCGCGCGCCCATGCGCGCGCGCTGCTTGTCGGTGATGCCAGGCGCCGGTGCCTCCTCCATGACCTTCTGGTTGCGCCGCTGCATCGAGCAGTCGCGCTCCCCTAGGCTCACCACGTTGCCGTGGTTGTCGCCCATGATCTGGAACTCGATGTGGCGCGGCCGCTCGAGGAATTTCTCCATGTAGATCTGATCGTTCCCGAAGGCCGCCGCGGCCTCCGAGCGGGTGATGGCGATGGAACTGAGCAGCGCGCCCTCGGCGTGCGCCACGCGCATGCCCCGGCCGCCCCCGCCGCCGGAGGCCTTGATGATCACCGGGTAGCCGATCTGGCGGGCGATGCGAAGATTGTCGGTCGAGTTGTCATTCAGCGGCCCGTTGGATCCGGGCACGCAGGGCACGCCGGCCTTGCTCATCAGGTGGAGCGCCGAGACCTTATCGCCCATCAGCCGGATCGTCTCCGCCTTAGGCCCGATCCAGGTAAAGCCACTCTTCTCCACCCGCTCGGCAAAATCGGCGTTCTCCGATAGGAACCCATAGCCCGGATGGATGGCCACCGAGTCGGTGACCTCCGCCGCGCTGATGATGGCGGGCATGTTCAGGTAGCTGTCGCGCGCGGGCGGCGGGCCGATGCACACCGACTCATCGGCCAGCAGCACGTGCTTGAGGTTGGAATCGGCGGTCGAATGCACCGCCACCGTCTTGATGCCCAGCTCCCGGCAGGCGCGCAGGATGCGCAGCGCGATTTCGCCACGGTTGGCAATGACGATCTTATCGAGCATGGGCTATTCGATGATGAACAGTGGCTGGCCAAACTCGACCGGTTCGCCGTTCTTGATCAGCGCCGCGCGAAGCCGCCCGGCGACGTCCGACTCGATCTGGTTCATCATCTTCATGGCCTCGATGGTGCACAGCACCTGGCCGACCTGGACCTCATCGCCGATCTCCACGAACTGCTTGGCCCCGGGCGAGGGGGCGCTGTAATAGGTGCCCACCATCGGCGCGGTCACGATGTGTTCGCCCGGGTTGGCCTGCGGCTCGGCCGGCGGGGCTTCCGCGGCGGCCCGGACGTTGGCCGAGCGCTGCGAAGGAGAGGTCGGCGTCGGCGTGACCGAGCTGGCCGTGGTATGGGCGACGGCCTGGGGCTTTCCTGAATTGGATTGCACCTCCACGGTGCCGTTGCGCGCGATGCGCACCGACTCCTCGCCTTCCTTGATCTCGATCTCCGAGACGCCGGATTCCTCCAGCAGCTCGATCAGTTTCTTTATTTTTCTTATGTCCATCGGTGGATGCGCTCCGGATTATTGTTGCTCGGAAATCGGAATGTCAGGCGGCAGCGAGCCGGGCTGCGGCCGCGCGCAGGGCAAATTCGTACCCTAGAGCACCTACGCCCACGATCGAGCCGACCGCGATGTCGGCGAAATAGGAGTGATGGCGGAAACTCTCGCGCGAGGCGGGATTGGACAGGTGCACCTCGATGAAGGGGAGCTTCACGGCCAGCAGGGCGTCGCGGAGCGCGACGCTGGTGTGCGTCAGGGCGCCCGGGTTGAAGATCAGGAAGCGGATGTCCTCCTGGGGCGCGCGCTGGATATGTTCAATGAGCTCATGCTCCGCATTGCTCTGCGCGGTGCGCAGTTCGTGGCCGAGTTCGGCGGCCAGCGCACGGGCGCGCTGTTCGATCTCGGCGAGCGTCTGGCGGCCGTAGGTGTCCGGTTCCCGGCTGCCGAGCAGATTCAGGTTGGGACCGTTGAGCAGTAGCAATCGCGCCATGGGTTCTTGGGCCCGCCGGGCCTGAACGTCGAATTTCGGCGAATCTAGACCAATCGGGTGAAGATTGATACCTATTGTCGTCGAAACTGCTGGTATCTGCGTTTTCTCTGGAATCAGTCTATTGAATCAAAATCGATATCAATAGGCTCAGCTGGCGGGTGTTTGTTTCGATCTCTCGATGGCCAGCGATTTTAACAGGGTTGAAATGGCCGCCCGGCTCGCCTCCAGGCTCTGCTGGCCGGCATTGAGTTTTTGCAGCTGCGCGAGGATCGCATCGGCCTCGTCATGGTGCAGTTCGCCGAGCTTGATGGCGACGATCCTGTCCTTGGCATCGGCAAACACGGTGAAGGGGAGTGCGAGTTCCATGCCGAATTTCTGGGCTGCCTCGGCGCCGTCCTCCTCGCCCACCAGCACGGTGTAATGGAGCGGCGTGCTCTTCAGGAAGGTCTGCACGGCCGCTTGCGTGTCCACCGCGATGCCCACGATCGTAAGCCCGTCCGCCTTGTGCGCTCCCTGGAGGGCATTGAGCAGCGGGATCTCCCGCCGGCAGGGCTCGCACCAGCTGGCCCAGAAATTAAACAGTCGCGTGCGTCCCGGGATCGCACGGAGCGAGCGCGGGGTGCCCTGAAGGTCCGCCAGATGCACGTCCGGGACCTCCTCGGGGATCTTCAGCGCCGGGGCCTCGGTCGGCGCCTCGGCGCTCGCCTCGTTCGCTGCGGCCGAAGCGGCCGGTCGGGCTCCCGGCGCCGGAAGCGCCGCGCGCACCGTGAGCCCGGAATGGGCCGCGTAATGGCGGTAGCTCAGGAACCCGGCCGCGGCGCCGAGCACCGCCACCAGCGTAAAGAGGGCGACCGGCGCGATCTTCAAGGAGGCTAGCCGCCCGGTGCGGTGGCGCGGGAGAGAACTGTGGCGAAGGCATCGGCCGGCATGTAGCCCACGACCCGATAATTGCTGCGCTCGCGGCCGTCACCGCCGTAGAAGGCGATCGTCGGTGGCCCGAAGATGCCAAAGCGCTTGAGGAGCGCCTGATCGTCGCTGTTATTGGCCGTCACATCCGCGCGGAGCAGGGTCATCTTGGACAGCGCCTCGTGCACCCTGGGGTTCGTGAAGGTATAGCGCTCCATCTCCTTGCAGGAGGTGCACCAGTCGGCATAGAAATCGAGCAGCACGGCCTGGCCCGAGGAGGAGGCCGTACGCACCGCCCGATCCAGATCCGCCACATTGGCCACGGGCGCAAATTTAAGCTCGCCGGCGCTTAAGAGCGCGGGCCGTGCGAGCGGATGCAGAGGATCGGTGGCGCCGCGTGCGGCGCCCACGCCCAGCAGAATTGCATAGAGCCCTGCGGCGAGCGCGGCTGCGCGGCCGAGCAGGCGCACGCTCCCGCGGTTCTGCACTTTCCAGAGCACCAGGAAGGCCGCCAAGAACGGTACGGAATAGAGCAGCAGGGCGATGCGATCACTGACCAGCCGGGAGAGCATCCAGGCCGCCACACCGAGCATCAGCGCGCCAAACAGCTGCTTGACCGTGTCCATCCACGCGCCCGCCCTGGGCAGGATTTTCCCGGCCGAGGTGCCGATGATCAAAAGTGGCGTACCCATCCCTAGGCTCATCGCGAACAGGGCGAGCGCGCCGCGGATGACATCGCCCCCCTGGCTGATCACCAGGAGCGCGCCGACCAGGGCGGGCGCCACGCAGGCGGTGACGATGAGCGCCGAGAGCGCGCCCATCACGGCCACGCCGCCAAAGGTCCCGGCGCGCTGCTTGTTGCTGCTGTCCGAGAGGCGCGATTGGATCGCGGCGGGCATCTGCAGCGTGTAGAAGCCGAACATGGACAGGGCAAGCGCGATGAACAGCGCCGCAAACAGCAGGATGATCCAGGGCTGCTGGAACACGGCCTGCACCTGTCGACCCGCGGCGGCAAAGGCCGCGCCGGCCACCGTATAGGTGAGTGCCATGCCGAGCACATAGGTGAGCGAGAGTGAAAAAGCGCGACCGGTGGTGATCTTTGGCCCCTGTCCGGCGATCAGCCCGGACAGGATCGGCACCATCGGCAGCACGCAGGGCGTGAAGGCCAGGAGGAGTCCCAATCCAAAGAAGGTGGCCAGAATCGCCGCCACGCTCCCGGTGCGGATCATGCGCGCCAGGCGATCCTGATCCGACACGAAGGGCTTCCCGCCGCTGCCCCCGCTCTTGCCGGCGCCGATCACGGCCGCGCCGCTCCCCGGCATCGAGAGCGTGAACTGCTTGGTGATGGGGGGATAACACAGCCCCGCCGTGGCGCAGCCCTGGTAGGTCACGGCGAGCGCCAGCGGCTGGCCTGCCGCACCGCTCCGCGTAAATCCGATATGGGCAATGAGGTCCTTGTGATAGACGACCTGCTTGCCGAAGTACTCATCGTTCTTGGTGTCCCCGGCCGGAAGCTCGGGCTTGCTCAGGGTGACCCCCGGGGTCGAGCTCGCGAACTTGAGCCTCGACTGGTACAGGTAATAGCCCTCGGCGATCGCCCAGCTCAGGCGCACGCGCGTCGGGCCTTCCGGAACCGCGGCGAGCCGGAACGCCACATCGGGCGGCAAAAAGGTCGTTTGCTGGGGGCTGGCCCCCAAAAGCGTGCTGGAGCTGGGCGGTGGGGCGGCGGCGCGGGGCGCTGCGGCAAACCCCAGGATCAGCATCCCGAGAAAAAGTGAAATCAGGGGATTTGGCACTCTGTGCCGGGCGATTCCGGAAACGGTATTTAATTTCATATAAATCAACCGATTAGCTTTCAAGAAAGCCACCAAGGACCCTGCAGCATAGTCCCTTGGCGATCTTTTCGTCACGTGGATCCCGTCCCAACTCTTGAAAGTTCACAATCCGCCGCTATCATTAGCAGCCACCGAGGGAGAGTGCTAACACCGTCCCCCAGGCTGAATTATTAGATGCCGGCTTGCCGGTTGGTTCAAAACTTAAAGGTTAAGGAGTGTATTCCATGAAGATTCGTCCTCTTCATGACCGCGTGATCGTGAAGCGTCTCGAAGAAGAGCGCACCTCACCAGGCGGCATCGTGATTCCGGACACTGCGGCCGAGAAGCCCATCCAGGGCAAGGTCATGGCAGTGGGTAAGGGCAAGATCCTCGAAGACGGCAAAGTCCGTGCGCTCGACGTCAAGGTCGGCGACAAGATCCTGTTCGGCAAATACAGCGGCACCGAAGTGAAAGTCGACGGTGACGACCTGGTGGTCATGCGTGAAGAAGACGTCATGGCCGTCATCGAAGGCAAGTAGAGGTAAGCACACATGGCAGCTAAAGAAGTACGTTTCGGCGACGACGCCCGCTCACGCATGGTCAAGGGCGTGAACATCCTGGCGAACGCCGTCAAGGCAACGCTGGGTCCCAAGGGTCGCAATGCCGTGCTCGACAAGAGCTTCGGCGCACCGACCATCACCAAGGACGGCGTCTCGGTCGCCAAGGAAATCGAACTGAAGGACAAGTTCGAGAACATGGGCGCGCAGATGGTCAAGGAAGTGGCCTCGAACACCTCGGATGAGGCGGGCGATGGCACCACCACGGCCACCGTGCTGGCGCAGGCGATCATTCGCGAGGGCCTGAAGGCCGTGGCCTCGGGCCGCAACCCGATGGACATCAAGCGCGGCATCGACAAGGGCGTGATTGCAGCCACCGACGAGCTGAAGAAGCTCTCCAAGCCCTGCAAGGACACCAAGGCGATTGCGCAGGTCGGCACGATTTCCGCCAACTCGGACGAGAGCATCGGCAAGACGATTGCCGAGGCGATGGAAAAGGTCGGCAAGGAAGGCGTGATCACGGTCGAGGAAGGCTCGGGTCTGGGCAATGAACTCGACGTGGTCGAGGGCATGCAGTTCGACCGCGGCTACCTCTCGCCGTATTTCATCAACAACCAGGCCAGCCAGAGCACAGAGCTCGAGAAGCCCTACATCCTGCTGGTCGACAAGAAGATCTCGAACATCCGCGAGCTCCTGCCGGTGCTGGAAGGCGTGGCGAAAGCCGGCCGTCCGTTGCTGGTGGTCGCCGAGGACGTCGAGGGCGAGGCGCTGGCGACCCTGGTCGTCAACAACATCCGCGGGATCCTGAAGGTCGCGGCCGTCAAGGCCCCGGGCTTTGGCGATCGTCGCAAGGCCATGCTGCAGGACATCGCGGTGCTCACCGGCGGCGTGGTGATCTCGGATGAGGTTGGCCTGACCCTCGAGAAGGCCACGATGAACGATCTGGGCGAAGCCAAGAAGGTGCTGGTGGAGAAGGAAAACACCACCGTCATCGATGGCGCCGGCAAGACGAGTGACATCAAGGCCCGCGTGGAATCGGTCCGTCAGCAGATCGAGGAAGCCACCTCCGATTACGACAAGGAAAAGCTCCAGGAGCGCGTTGCCAAGCTCTCCGGCGGTGTCGCCGTGATCAAGGTCGGTGCGGCCACCGAAGTCGAGATGAAGGAAAAGAAGGCCCGCGTCGAAGACGCGCTGCACGCCACGCGTGCCGCGGTCGAAGAGGGCGTGGTGCCGGGCGGCGGCGTGGCGCTGATCCGCGTGCAGAAGGTGCTCGACAAGCTCGAGGGTGCGAATGAGGACCAGACGGTCGGCATCGCGATCCTGAGACGTGCGATCGAGGAGCCGCTCCGCCAGATCGTGGAAAACGCCGGCGAAGACGCCGCCGTGATCCTCAATCAGGTCAAGGCGGGCAAGGGCAGCTACGGCTACAACGCGGCCACGGGAAGTTTCGGGGACATGCTCGAAGAGGGCATCCTGGATCCGACCAAGGTGACGCGCCTGGCGCTGCAGAACGCTGCTTCGGTTGCAGGCTTGCTCCTGACCACCGAGGTGATGATCGCCGAGGCCCCGAAGGACGAAGACCATGCACACGGCGGCGGCATGCCCCCGGGCGGCATGGGCGGGATGGACATGTAACGCAACCGCGTTACCCGTTCACTCGTTGCAAGACGATCAAAGGCCCCGGGAGGAAACTCCCGGGGCCTTTTGCTTGGCGCGGCTCGCGCCTCATCGATCCGGGCCGCACCAGCGCTGGGTTCACCCACACCCACTGGGCTGCTTCCAGCGGCGTCCTTGAGCATGGGCCACCCGCAGTCGCAGGAGAGTCGTTTTCATGATTCCATGGCTGCCTATGACCCACTCTCGCGCGCTATGCGCGGCTCTTGTCCTAGGTGCCATGCTGCCGGCGGCGGACTTCGCAGCGTCGGCGAGTGGTGTGTCCCCGGCGCTCCCTGTGCTCCCCATCGCCGATTGCGGAATGGCAAACGGTACTGCCCCGTGGCGCGCCGATCGACTGCTCGATGAGGCCGCGCAACGCTGGGCCCTCGGCGCCGATCTGAGTGATGCCGTGACCCACACAGGCTACGCTGCCACTTCAGTCTCTGGACTGCGCTTCTACGGACTCGATGCTCCGGACAGGGCGCGCCTGAACGCATCAAGCTGCCATGTCCTGCGCGATCGGTCGTTGACGGATCTGGGATCGTTTCGCCGCGGTGACGAGCTCTGGGTGGTGTTCGCTGCGCGAGCGGTGCTTCCGAACTCCGAAGACACAGGAGCGATGGCTCTTCGGGCCATGAATCTCGTGAATGAGGCTCGCGAGCAGGGACACCGCTGCGGGAACCGTTCCTGGCCGAGCGCGAATCCGGTGCGCCTTTCCGCGATGCTTTCCGAGGTGGCCCGCCGGCACGCGCTCGACATGGCCCGTCATCATTATTTCGACCACCAGGACTTGAGCGGACGCTCACCGGCCGAGCGGGTCAAAGCCGCGGGCTATCGCGAGCAACGGGTGGCCGAAAACATTGCCTACGGCACGCTGTCCACCGAGGATGCGATCGCGGGCTGGCTCAATAGCCCCGGGCATTGTGAGAATCTGATGGAGCCCCGCTTCAAGGAGATGGGCATTGCGTTTGCCCCGAGCGGCGGAACACATCCCGAACTCTACTGGGTCCAGCTGTTCGCCGATCCCTTATAGCCTCAAGTCTTCGCAGGCAGTCGGCGCTTTTCCACGGAAAGGAGAGTGGGGCGCTGGCGGCCTGGGGCAAGTGCCGGTGCGGCACTTGCCGGACATTAAAATTGGTTAAGGAACCGCCCGTCCGGATCAAGTCAGAGCGGGTTCCGGTCCTCGGGCGGTGCGCTGGCATAAGGGCGCGGGGCGAGTATATTCAAGGGGGCCTCGTACCGCGGTGCGCACAAAAAAATAGGGGTCAGGCATGGACAAATACACGATTGAATTGAGAATCTGATGCCCGCAGGTCTCTCCCGCGCGAATTTCTCCGTCGGCCGCTGGGCGGCGACATGCCCGACCACGAAAGGCGCCAATTCGGCCTTGCTGAATGTGAATGGCGGGAGAGTGCGTTCCGTTGCGCCGACGGGGACGGGTAGCTGACCGTTCCTTATCGGTCAGTCAGCCGGAAAGCTGCGTCGACATGGATGGCTCCGATGTCAAAACTCAACTGGTGCGACTCATTCGTCGTCGCATCGCCTCGCACATCGTGGATCTGTCCGGTACCGAGCCGGATGACTGCGCCATCTATACCTTGGCTGACCCGCGAGATGTCCGTGATGTGCGGTATGTCGGTCAAACGGGCGGCCTGCGCAGACGGTTTCTGCAGCACCTGAACGCCGCCCGACTTTGGCTGCCGGACGAACTGCCGTGGTGGATTAAACGAGCTGAGCTCAGACCTCTCTATCAATGGATCCGGGAGCTGTATCTCGATGAGTGCCGTTTGCCGGTCATGGCGGTGGTCGCGTGGGTACCCGCCGCCGAGGCTCTGGCCGAGGAACGTAGGCACATCTGCGAACATCTCGGCCATCGATCAGCACTACTGAATCGAGAGTCCGAGACCTTCAAGAAGCAGCCGCTCCTACTTTAAATAGGAACAGGCGCCAGCGTTCAATCCGGGGCGGAGAGGTACGGGGCCGGCAGATCCGCCAGCGATTCACGTCTATGCCTGGGCGTTCACATCGGCGCGTCGACGCCGCGCCGGCGGCACAGTGCGCGCATGCGCCCTAGTGCCTCATCCGCCAGCCACTGCGGATCATCCAAGACGTGAGGGCCAGGCAGACGGCAAGAAAGCATCCGATAAAACCCAGACTTGTGGAGAGGCTGACGTCGGCGATCCCAAAGAAGCTCCAGCGGAAGCCGCTGATCAGGTACACCACGGGATTGAACAAGGTCACCGCCCGCCAGGCGGGTGGCAGCATGTCAATCGAGTAGAAGCTCCCGCCCAGAAAGGTCAGTGGCGTGATGACCAACATGGGAGCGATCTGCAGCTTTTCCCAGCTGTCGGCCCAGACGCCGAGCATGAAGCCGAACAGGCTGAAGGTGAACGAAGTCAGCAGCAGGAAGGCGACCATCCACAGTGGATGCAGCACCCTGAGCGGCACGAACAAAGTCGAGGTGGCGAGGATGATCAAGCCGATCAGCACCGATTTGCTCGCGGCTGCACCGACGTAGCCGAGCAGAACCTCGGGCGTCGATACCGGCGCGGACAGCAATTCGTAGATGGTGCCGGCCCACTTCGGCATGTAGATGCCAAACGATCCGTTACTGATGCTCTCGGTCAGCACCGACAGCATGATCAGGCCAGGCACGATGAATGCCCCGTAGGGCACGCCCCCGATCTGGGTGATGCGCGCACCGATCGCCGCGCCGAACACCACGAAGTACAGCGAAGTGGTAATGACCGGAGCGCCGATGCTCTGCACCAGTGTGCGGAAGGTGCGCGCCATCTCGAACCGGTATATCGCCCGGACCGCGAGCCAGTTCATCGTCGCGCGCTCACGAGCGAGACGAAGATCTCCTCGAGCGAGCTCTCGCTGGTCTCGAGGTCACGGAACGGCACGCCGGAGTCGTTGATCGCGCGCAGCAACTCGGCGATGCGCTTCTGTCCACCTTCCTTTTCGTAGTGGTAGACGAGCGTTGAGCCGCCTGCGCCCAGCTCCAGGCCGAAGGGGGCCAGTGGCTCAGGCACCGCGCTGATCGCTTCGGTCAGGTGCAGCGTGAGCTGGCGGCTGCCGAGCTCGCGCATCAGGCGCGCCTTTTCCTCCACGACGATCAGCTGGCCCTGGTTGATGATGCCGATGCGGTCGGCCATTTCCTCCGCCTCCTCGATGTAGTGTGTCGTGAGGATGATCGTCACACCGGAGTCACGCAGTCCTCTCACGACGTTCCACATGTCGCGCCGCAGTTCGACATCGACGCCGGCCGAGGGCTCGTCCAGGAAGAGAATTCGCGGCTCGTGCGCCAGGGCCTTGGCGATCAGCACGCGGCGCTTCATGCCGCCCGAGAGCGTCGCGATCTTGGCATCCTTTCGGTCCCACAGCGAAAGGCTCCGCAGCACGCGCTCGAGGTGCGCCGGATCCGCAGGGCGGCCGAACAACCCGCGGCTGAACTTTACCGTTGCCCAGACGGTCTCGAAGGCGTCGGTGGTCAGTTCCTGCGGCACCAGGCCGATGGAGCGGCGCGCGGCACGGAAGTCGCGCACCACGTCATGCCCGTCGGCAATGACGCGGCCGGAAGTCGGGTTGACCAACCCGCACACGATTCCGATCAGCGTGGTCTTGCCCGCGCCATTGGGACCCAGCAGCGCGAAGATCTCGCCGCGGCGGATCTCGAGCGAGACATTCTTGAGCGCCTCGCGGGCGCCAGGGTAGGTCTTACACAGATCGGAATTGAAAGGATGGGGGACATATCTGGCGTGCGCGCTGCCGGCGCGACCGGTGGGGCACGCGGATCTCATGCAG
>CAWBKJ010000001.1:1030000-1666501 GCA_963789365.1 uncultured Gammaproteobacteria bacterium | reverse complement strand
CTGCGTGCATATCGGCGAGCACACTGCACAGAAAGCTCGAATAGACGCCCGAAATATTCGGCGGACAGATGTTGACGCAATCGAGACCCGCAGCGGTTGCGCGCTCTACCATGTCGTCCTGCTCAAGCTTTTCGGCGCCATAGGACCCAGGTGCGGGCCGCGCGGGGCCAAACTCGTGCTCGGCCTCCGGCGGAGGACGCTCACCATAGACGGCCATGCTGCTCAAATGCACGAAGCGCTTCACGCCCTTATTTTTACTGGCGGTAAGGAGATTCTTCAGCCCCTTGATCATGACTTCGGTCGAGCCGCGGGTGCAGTTCACGACATGCGTGCAGCCCTTGAGCGCTTGTTCCACGGCTTCCAGCGAGGTGACGTCCACAGGCTTGAAGGGAATGCCCGCCCTCGCGAAGCGCCACGCGCTGCCGTAGCCACCCGAATACAGCGAGAACGAGACGTCTTTTCTTTCCAACAGGAGATCGACCAGAGCTGCGCCAACGAATCCGGTAGCGCCGAAAACCGCGATTTTCATTATTCCGCCGCCATTCCTTCCTGTGCCGTCCATGGTTCGCTCATGGGCGAGCGGTGTTGATAAAGCGCCTGCAAGAGGCGCATGGACAGAAGCCCCTGACGCCCATCCACCAGCGGCGGTTCTTTGCCACGGCAGGCCTTGACGAAATTCTCGACTTCGAGCTGGGTATCGTTCTTCGACAACGTGAACCTTCGAGGTGCGGCCGGGCATAAGATGGAGGTGTGTCTCTTCTCTCCGCGCGCGCGGAAATAGAGGGGCGAACGGCCCATGCCCATCGGATTAATCAGGTCACCGCGTTCTGTTTCAATGACGAGCCCCGCGGTAAGCGATGCCAATTTGGAGAGCAGAAGCGTGCCCTCGAATGTGCCAAGCGCGTTCTTATACTGGAAACGCGCGAGGCAATGGGCTTCCGGACCGCCTCTCGAATCGTCCATAAGCGAGCAGGAATTGGGATAGCCGAACCAGTAAAGCATGCGGTCCATGAAATGCGTGCCCGTTCCGACCAGCACGCCCCCGCCCGAGGCTTTGCGATCGGTCATGAAGCCGGACACGGCCGACCATCCCCCGGGCTTTCCCTCCTGGTAATGGAACCGGCGCAGGGCTCCGAAATACCCGCTGTCCAGCAGTTCCTTGAGCAGCACGACCTCGTCGCGAAAACGCGTCGTGTAACCGACCGCGAGCACGAGCCCCTTCTCCTCCGCGGCCCGGCACATGTCTTCGGCCTCGGCGACGGAAATCGACAGCGGCTTTTCTACGAGGCAGGGAACCCCTGCACGAAGGCAGGTTACGGCGATATCGCGGTGGGTATGATTGGGAGTGACGATCATCAACCCGTCGACATCGGGCAAAACGGCGGAGACATCGGCGTCGATCTTGGGTGAAATACCGTAATCGCGCGCCAGCGCTTGCGCGCGGGCAACCACCGGATCGACGATCGCGGTGACCGCTACCATCGGCGACGCAAGCACGCCTTGCATGTGGATAATGCTGGTCGCGGCCCCCGCGCCGATCAGTCCAAGGCGAAAGGGCGGTTCGTTACTCATAGGCATATCCGGGTGCTCCGGCACGATTTCAGGCGATGATCTCCTTAACGGGGTCATCGGAGAATCTGTTCCAAATCTTACTCTCAGCTGATTAGTAAAGCCCTACGTCAAATCGCACAAGAATGACGACCGGGACGCGGAGGCAATTGCCGAGGCTGCGTTACGGCCGACCATGCGGTTCGTACCGGTGAAGGAACCAGAACAGCTCGATATCCAAACGCTTCATCGCGTCCGGGAGCGCCTCGTTGGCGAGCGCACGGCGCTCATCAACCAACTCCGCGCCGTGCTGTTCGATAGAGGTTTCGCCATTCCAAAGGGCCGCACGAAGATCGAATGCTGGCTCCAGCACGAACTGGCGTCTACCGATTTGACCGCAAGGATGCGCCTGTTGATTGAAGATATGGCCGAGGAAATGCGTGCATTGAGCAGCAGAATCACGGCGCTCGATCGCGAGTTCGACGCGCTATCGCAGACCGAGCCGTGCGCCAAACGGCTACGCACCGTGCCTGGAATTGGCGCCCTGAACGCCACCGCAATCGCCGCCGCCGTGGGCGCAATTCGGCATGGTACACGCAAACATTGTGTTGTCGCCACCAAGACACTAACGGTGTCCACTCGCGTCCGCCAATCGGCGCAGCTCGGAAACCGAGCTGGGATCACGGCTCGTAAACCCGCGAAACATCGGCCAAGTACTTTCCAGGCGAAGATGCGCTTGGCACGGCAGTGTCCAGAGTTTTCGCAGATTTGATTTTGGGTTGAACGGCTCCCGGCTCTGGCTCGAGCAGTGCTGGCACCTCGCATCTGCTGGTCCTTTAGCAGCTCAATGTTCAAATATCTCTTGGTCGACCATCCGGTGTCGGCTGGCGATGTGCCGCAGCCTGGCCGCTGTGACTGAGCATAGGGGAAGGCACCAACGACGCGCGTGCGCCGCTCTGGTCTCTCGCGCAAGATGCGCTCGAGTGGCTTTTGGTGCGGATGCGGCGCCAGGGCTCCTCCGGGAAGGCGTAGTAGGTAAGCGTTTCCTCGACCGTTGCTGCCACGAGCTCGCCGGCTTTGTTCAGGCGTGATACGCGCAGCTTCTCGATCACTTGCAGAGCCTTTGCACGCGCCGCCATAATGGTTGGCGAATATCTACGAGCGCTTGCTTAAGCCTCCGCGACTGATTGCAGTAGAGTGGCATTTAACCACTCGTGACCGAAGTGACTCAACTACGCGTGAAGCGGTTCGCCCGTCCCATAGCTCGGGACACTTCCCTATCTTCCACCGGCCAGTCCGAATTTGATCAACAGCGTGTTTCATTTCCCCAACACGCACGAGCTCATTCGTTCCAAGGGTGATTGTGATTGGGCGCTCCGTCGAATCGCGAAGCGTCAGACAAGGAATGTTTAGATAAGTGGTCTCCTCTTGAAGCCCTCCCGAATCCGTAATGACCAGTTTGGCGTCGCACACAAGACTCATGAACTCGATATATCCCATCGGCTCCAAGAGAGTGAGATTATGCCCGCTCTCTAGCTGCTCAGGAAAACCGGCTTCAAGCAATCGCTGCCGCGTCCGGGGATGCACTGGGAAGACTAGCGGCAGATCACGCGATATCGTTGCCAACTCCAGAATGATCGTACTCAAGGTAGCAGTCACGTCTACATTGACGGGGCGGTGAAGGGTGACCACACCGTAGTCGGTGTCGTTTAATCCCAGCTTCTCCCTCATTCTTGCCGCCATAATTCGGTCGCGCACCAGCTCAAATGAATCGATCATGATGTTCCCCACGCAATCTATTGCGTCGGGCAAGATCCCTTCGCGGAGCAAATTCTCGTCGGCATCCTTGGATGGCGTCCAAAGCAGGTCGGCGACAGCGTCGGTCACGATGCGATTGATTTCCTCGGGCATAGACCGGTCCCGGCTCCGTAGCCCGGCTTCCAAGTGCGCCAATGGAATACGAAGCTTAGCCGCAACGAGCGCGCATGCGAGCGTCGAATCGACATCTCCAACAACCACAATCCAGTCGGGCGGATGGTTTAGACACAGCGTCTCATAGGCAATCATGACACGAGCGGTTTGTTGGGCATGGGTCCCTCCACCGATTCCTAGGTGATGGTCTGGAGAGGGTAGGCCAAGATCACGAATAAACGCGTCAGACATGCTGGCATCGTAATGTTGACCAGTGTTGACCAGTACCGGTCGGCACCAAGCTTCGTTCGCTAGCGCGTGGTACAAAGGCGCTACTTTCATGAAGTTTGGACGCGCCCCAGCGACCAGATGCACGGCTAATTTGTTATCGTCTGCCATCAGCCATCTACGCAGCCCGGCTTCTGGAGGCAGATTGGATGAGGGCCTGATAGAGGTCGGTGTAGGAACGAACCATGCGGTCGAGGGTGTAATCTTTGCACACCCGTTGTCTGTTCGCTGCGCCGATGCGTGACCGCGTTTCGCCATCCGACAAGAGATCCAACAAAGCCCCCGCAAGTGCTGTCGACTCCTGGTTGACGATGAAGGGTCGGTTCTCGAGGGAGACCATTTCCTTGACGTCACCTACATCGACGCCCGCGACGGGTAACCCTGCAGCCATTGCTTCAAGCACGCTAATTGGCATTTGCTCCGTATCAGAGGAGATGGCAAAAACGTCGAACGCGCCGAGGATCCTTGCTGGATCTTCGATTGCCCCGGTGAATATGACCGTGTCACCGAGGCCCATTGCCAGTGACTGGGACTCGAGCGCGCGCCGCTCTGCACCGTCGCCGACGATGACCAGTGCTACTGGCATTCGCTCGGCGACCTGCGCAATGGCGTGAAGGAGGCGAGTAATGTTCTTTTCCGGACGCAAAGTCGCAACCGTACCAACAATCCGTCGGTCACGCGGGATTCCAAGCGCAGATAAAAGCTGCGTATCCGGCGGCCGCGCGAAGCGGTCGGCGTCGATTCCATTCGGAATATGAACAATTCGGTCGTCGGGTAGCCGCCACACCTCTTTAGCAAGTCGGTGAAGGGTTCGCGACGGGACAACAATCCGACTGCAACGAGCAAGGGCCAGCCGGCGAAACCAGACACGCCGGGCTAACTGGCGTTCGGCCTCCTCGGGCCCAAAGCCGTCAACAACATGAACATAGGGTATGTTGGTGAAGGTTGCGGCCAGAGCCCACTCGATCGCTCCCCAATTGTAGGTGACGAGTAGAGCAGGGTTCAAATGGCGGAGCGCCTTGTAAGCGGCGACGACATTCGCTGCGGTTCCGGCACGGGGAAAATTGAGATGGCTACGATTTACGTCAGCATTCGTCCGGAGGCGATCGAAGCAGTCATATCGACCGTCAATCGCAAAGACCAGTTGGCGAAAGTCGTGTCCCGGTGAATTCGCCAACGTCGTAAATCGGACCTCCGAGCCGCCAATCGCGAAGGTCGGGAATACGTTCAGAATAACCGGCGGTGTGGACCGAGAGCCGGTCTTCAAACTCGTGATCACAAGAAGCTCCTAGCGATTTCCCGGTATGCGTAAGTCATAGAATGATCTGGCCCGGTCTGGCCAGGTTATCGCGAAACTAAGCCAGATCTGGGTAAGCCGGAACACTTTGTTCGACCGATTGCGTTGAGGTCAATAACTCGCCAGACTTGTGCGCAGTTGCTCTCCGGTTGGAGTCCGTGTCGTGAGCTATCGCACCTTAGACCCCTGCCGTGACGTTCCGACTGTTCAGCGCGACTAATTCACTGGGACTTCCCTGGGGCGTGGCGCCTCTATCGACTGTTTGGCCGACCGCTGGTGAAATGGTGAACGTTCGCGATCACCCGATCGCCCCTTCTTTGAACAAAGTCCGCGTTGATACATCTACGATGTGGTGGCAGTCCGTGGCACGCCGACACGCAATCCCGAGAATGAACCACATAGCCGTTTCTGAGCCCGCGGCCTCATTGGCCATCACGAGGCAAGCTTTAGCTAAGATCATCTTTTATTGTCCTCTGGGAGCCGACGCTTGCGAGGCTTGTCATTGGCGGCGGTTATCGAAGAGGTTTGCCGGGGTACGCCCCGGTCTCAAGCAACCTAAAGCATGCAGGCGCGTGTCTCCGCGACCAGCGAGGATCGGCAATTGGTAAGCGCCCGCCACAAGTACAGCTTCGCCGAGCTTCAATCGACGGCATTTGCGAATACACTCGTGCAAAAGTAGCGGAGTCTCTCACTGCTTTGCCACCAATGCTTAGGGATCCCGGCCGTGGTCGTAATCTCGCGCAAACGTCAGGCCACGACGGTTCTCACGCGGGCGCTAAAACGCGTCGTCTTCGTGGCTGGCGCCGTAGCCGCCGTGGTAATGCTCGCGCCGGTGCGTGGCGCTGCGGCCGCCGAACTCGCTGCGGGTTCGGCGCCGGACGGCTGGTCGGATTACCAGATCATCATGTGGCAGCCGCAGACCGCGGCGGGCTATACCACGCTCAAGTCCATCGGCTTTACCGCGGCGGCGATAACAGCCAATCGCGCCGCGCCGCGGTTGCTTGCACCCGAAAACGTGGTGCCGCTCATGCGCAGCAAATTGCCCTGGTACGTCGAGAATATCGCGACCGATTTCTATTCGGCCTATCATCGCTGGTTTCCAGATCGCCCGGTCAACTGGCGCTTCGTCGAGATTGAGAATCTCTATCGCCAAAATCCGAGCGATCCGGCGGTGTTCATACGTGATCCGAGCCTCTCCGATCCCGCCTGGCTTGCAAAAATTCGGCGATAGGATTCGCGAGACGGTTGTCGCGCATCGCCCCTACCAGCCGCTTTTCTATAATCTTGCGGACGAGGCTGGAATTGCTGATCTAAACGCCTTCTGGGATTTTGACTTCTCGCCTAGCTCGCTCGCCGCGATGCGGGAATGGCTGATGTCGCAGTATGGCACTCTCGATGCCTTGAACGCCGAATGGGGTTCGAGGTTTTCGAGTTGGGATGACGTCGTGCCGCTAACGACCGCAGCGGCCATGAGGGGCACGGGCGACAACTTCGCGGCCTGGGCGGATGGCAAGGAATGGATGGACGTGGCATTTGCGCGCGCGCTCGCAGCGGGCCGAGATGCCGTGCACGCTGCGGATCCGACGGCGCTTGCTGGGCTGGAAGGCGCGCAGAAGCCTGGGTGGGGCGGCTACAATTATGTGGAACTCTCCGGCGCGGTCGATGTGATTGAGACCGGCCTACCGACCGTCATCCTCGCTCATGGGCTCAATCCGCGCTTGCATCTGTTGACAACATCCTCCGGTGACGGATCGGCGGATGTGCATCGCATCTGGCACGCGCTTCTCGACGGGGCCTGCGGCGTCATCATTTGGGACAAGAAACGGCAATTCGTAGACGAGAATGGCAGTCTCGGCGATCGAGGGCGCAGGGCAGCGCCCTACTTCGAAGACTTGCGGCGCGGGGTCGGCGCGCTGCTGATGAACAGTGAGGAAGCCGCTAGCAAAGTGGCTATCCTCTATTCGCCGGCAAGCCTGCGCGTTCAATGGCTGCTCGATTGGAAGGATAAAGGCGACGCTTGGCTAGGACGCGGCGCTGATGCCGAAGACCGCGACGATGGCACGGTACGTGCGGCGATGTACGCCTATGAGCGAAGCCTCGAGCAGCTCGGCTTCGCGCCACGCTATCTCTCGTCGGAGATGATCGAAAAGGGGGCGCTGCGCGGCGGATCCTATAGGCTCCTTATCCTCCCGCATTCGATCGCGCTCTCTGACGCGCGAGGTAGAGGCAATTGAGGATTTCTCCGCGCGCGGCGGGATCGTGATTGCAGATACTATCCCGGGGCTCTACGACGAGCACGGCCGTAAGCTTGCCGCACCTCGCTTCGCCGCGCTCTTCCGCTCGGGCCGCGCAATTGAGCTTGCGCCGGGTCGGCCGCGTGTCAATGATGATGCCGATCCTTCAATCAGCCTCGCCGCAGATGATATTGCGCGATTCGGGGCCGTTCTAGCTCGGGTTGGCATCTCATCGGGGATCCGCGCCCGCGACGATCGTGACACCTTGCCGACCGCCATTGCCATCCACAGCTATCGCAACGGCAACGTGAATCTCCTCGCGCTTCAGCGAGATTTCCTCGCTGCTACGGCTGAGCAAATATCGGTGCAATTTCCCCGTCGGGCTTACGTCTACGATGTGCTTGCGGGTTCCTTTCTCGGCCATAAACGCGAGTTGCGACTGACGCTTGATCGGGTCGTTCCCTCAATCCTGGCGCTTTCACCGCTGCCGCTGTCGCGCCCATCGCTCACCATGCCGCGGTCCGCCCATCCTGGGGAAAAAGTGCGCCTCGTCCTCGGACTGACCGGGCCATCGCAACACGCGGTCCATGTCCTCCATCTCGCGGTGTCCGATCCCATCGGCCGGACTATCAGCGCCTTTTCAAGCAACGTCATAATGCGTCATCGCGAAGTAGTAATACACTTGCCTCTCGCTGCACGCCGCCGCCGGCACATGGACTATCGAGGCGGTCGATGTGATGAGCGGACAGCGTGCTCGGGCGACGCTCGATGTGGCGGGTCCGGAGTGAATGCTGCTTTTCGCACGGCGATTTCCCGTGGCGCGCGAATGCCTGGCGCCGGTGCTAGCCTCGGGGCGTCCTTGATTGACCGGCGCCGGAGCCGCGATGCTCGCGGCAACCTCTTGTCTTGACGCTGTTGCCGCACTTTGCGGTATAGCCGACAAGGTATTCTTATTCGATTACTTCGCCCGCACGGCATGACCCTGTCCATGCACTCCAACGGCAGCGGCTCGCTCCAAACGGATATCATGGGTTTGCATGATGTCGTAAAGCGTCGGACGACTGACACCGAGCAGCTTGGCTGCCTCTGAAACATTATCGCTAGACAACGCCAAGGCGCGGCGGATGATATCGATCTCGACCTTCGCTCTAGCTTGCCGCAGGGTAGGAAAGGATTGACGCTCGTCGCTGCTGGATAAGCCGAGAGCCGCTGCGGTAAGGAACTGTCCCTCCGTCAGGATGGTGGCGCGCTTGACGCAGCTCTCAAGCTCTCTCACATTGCCGGGCCACGCATAGCTTGACACGGCGCGGACGGCATCCTCGGTCAGCATCTTTGCCGGGGCGCCGGATTGGCGTAGACGGTCGAGCATGGCCTTGGCAATCAGCACAGCATCTCCTTCGCGCTCGCGCAGCGGCGGGAGCTCGATAGAGATCTCGCCAAGCCGATAGTAAAGGTCCTCGCGGAATTGGCCCTGGCTGATCGCCTGCTGCAGATCCCGATTAGTTGCCGACACAACTCGCGTATCGACATCAATGGTCTCGCGGCCCCCCAAGCGCACGATGGTCCGCTCCTGGAGAAAGCGCAGCAGCTTGGCCTGCAAGGGCAGCGGCATGTCGGCAATCTCATCGAGAAACAGAGTGCCGCCATGCGCGTGCTCGATCATGCCAAGTGTTTGCTTCGTCGCTCCCGTGAAAGCGCCACGTTCGTATCCGAAAAGCTCGCTCTCCAAAAGTGTTTCTGGAATGGCGGCGCAGTTGATGGCGACAAACCTCTTTGCCGAGCGCAGATTCAGAGTGTGCAAAGCGCGCGCTAGCAGCTCCTTGCCGGTGCCGCTCTCGCCCAATAGCAGCACGCTGACATTGGACGGCGCCACGCGTTCGACCATTCTGCAGACATCGAGCATCTGCGGACTACCGGCAATCACCCCGTCAAAGGGCGAGCCATGCGAGGCGCGCTGCAGCTTCCGATTCTCGTCCTCGAGTTCGAGCAGGTGGAAGGCGCGACCAATCATCAGCAAGAGGACGTCGGGATCGATCGGCTTGGCGAAGAAATCGTAGGCACCCAATCCGATGGCTCTGATTGCGTTTGCTCCGTCCTGGCCACTGGCGACGATAATCTTGGTAGCGGGCTGTTGCGTGAGAATCGCCTCAAGCAGCGCTAGCCCTTCTGTGGCCTCGTCCGGTAATGGCGGCAGGCCCAAATCGAGGATGACGACGCGCGGCGTCTCCCGTCGGAATATCGTCAGCGCGGAGGCGCGATCGTTGGCCGGGAGCACTTTGTAGTCGCTGAGCGACCATTGCATCTGCTTCTGGAGGCCAGCATCGTCCTCCACCAACAGAATGGCCTGTCCCGACTGATTCACGAGTCAACCGCCTCAAGGCGCAACGCAGACGCGCCCTCGTGGTCTGAGGTGACGAGCGGCAACAAAACCTGCATCGTCGTGCCCATGCCGGGTGCTGTCCGCACCTCGAGGCGTCCACCCATGGATCGGACATATTCGCGGATCTGATAAGCGCCGATACCGAAGCCGGTCGATCTGGTTGAGTGGAATGGACGGAAGAGCTTTTGGCGCACGAAATCCAAATCCATGCCGGGACCGTCGTCCTCCACCTCAATGAGAGCGGAATTGCCCACGAGCCGAGCGCGAAGCGCGACATGTCCCTCGGAACCCGCCGCGTCAAAAGCGTTCTGTACCAGGTGGTCAAGGACGGATCGAAGCTGTTCCGTCGGCGCCCGAAGCAACCCGCGCATTGGCTTCAACTCCGCCGAAAAACCGGGGCGCTCTCGCTGCCAGGTAGCGGCGGTTTCCTCAAGCAATGCGTCGAGGGCGACGGGCTCACTGGTTGCGGGTTCGCCACCCTCAGCCATTGACCGCAGCTGCTGCAGCAGGGCACTCATGCGGTCGACCGAATGCGAGACGGTCTCGACCATATCGTCTCGGAATTGGGCATTGTCCTTGAAGCGCTCGGCATTGCGCAGCAGCAGCGACAGCTGGCCCACGATGTTCTTCAAATCATGCGCGACAAAGGCAAAGCGCCGGCTGAACAATTGGAGCTGGCGGGCGTCCGACAAAGCGTTGGCCGATTGCTCCTCAGCAATGTAGCTGGCCGCCTGCCGTCCGATCGCCTGCAGGAGCTCGTAATCCTCCCAGTCCAGGTGCCGATTGGTGCGCGGCTCCCCGAGCACCATGAAGCCCTGAAGCCTGTCCCGGTGGACGAGAGGAACGACCAACCAGGCACGGGGTAGCGTCCGCAGCCAATCAGGGACCTGCAAGTTTGGATAGCGCCTCGCGTCGGCGGCCTCCGCAAGCTCGATGACCTCCTCGTGCTGGCCAAGCCAGTCCTCGAAGGGCGAGCCGAGCGGCTCCGCTGGCAATCCCTCGCCCAGATTCCATGAGACGCCGGGGACATATGACGCCTCCTCAGGGGAGCGGACCCAAAGACCGCCGGCAGTGCTCTCCATCAGGTTGGCCACCGCATCGAGGAGGCGACGCTGTAGGCCCAACTCCGGATTACCTGACGACAGGGTCCGGACGAAATGCATCCATGTCTCCCGGTAATCGTACTTCAAAGAGAAGAAATTTCTGCTGATGAAGAGCTTTGCACGCGCGCGGAAGGACCCGGAGGCAAGAATGACGGCCAAGATTGATGCGGCGCCGATCAGAAAGACGATCTGCAGCGTCAGTCCCCAATCTCCTGCCATCCGGCGGAAATAGAAGCCCGCGGCTCCCATGGCCAGCAGGTATAGGCCGGAGCCAACAAGGGCAAAGGAATGAAACACCACTCGCCGTGAGAGGTGAATGGCCACTGGCCAGGTGCGCGAGCGTACGACGCCAAGAACGAGCAGCGGCACCATCATGGCACTGACGAAACCGCGCGCGCCATAGAGTGTGGGGTTAGGACGACCGAAGAACATAGCGTCGGCGAAATAGAAAAAGTCATAGGTGTAGATGACACCAATGGCTAAGCAGAGGTGCTTGATGGCCCAGCGCGCGTCCCTGTCCGCGTTTCGGAAAAGATTCTCTACGAGCAGAAGCCCGGCGACCGGGATCAGCATCCAGAACTCTCTGCCCGATGGCAGCCAGTGAACTCCAGTAAGGGACTCGAGCGCGGGCCGCATCAGGACGTAGCCGACCACCGCTGCCGGCAATGCCACGCCGAGAAACTTCAAGAGCCGGAGTTCCGTGCGCACTCTGCCGTAACAGCCCAAGTAGGTCGACGGTGAAGACCAGCCAGCTTGCGATTCTCCCGACCTCGACCATGACAAGGAGCCAAGCGGGTAACGCAACGAAGAGCGAGCAAGCAATTGCCAACGCCCAGATGAAATTCACGCCGGCGACCATGAGGAGAATTAGTCTTTGCCGGGACTGAATCTTGCTGAGTCCGGTCAGAACGAACAAAGCAAGGAACGCGACGGCGGCTATGCCGTAACCAACTTCGACAACGGTCGCGTCCATCGGTCTATCCGGTTACCGCGCTCCCTGCTGCCAAAGGATAATGCGCAAGGTCTGCAGCATAATGGCTAAGTCCAGGAAAACGCTGTGGTTCTTTACATAAAATAAATCATACTCCAACTTGCGTTTTGTGTCTTCCAGGGACGCAGCATACTCGTAATTGATCTGCGCCCAGCCTGTGATGCCCGGCCGGACCGAGTGTCGCACGTCGTAGAACGGAATCTGCCGCTCGAACGCGGCGACGAAAGCCGGTCGTTCGGGGCGGGGGCCCACGAGACTCATATCCCCCTTGATAACGTTTAGAAGCTGCGGGAGCTCGTCGATCCTTGTCCGGCGCAAGATGCCACCGATCCGGGTCACACGTGGATCCGCGTGCTCCGCCCATCGCGGTGTTCCCTGCTCCGCGTCAGCGTGCATGCTGCGGAATTTCAGGATTTGGAACATGTGACCATTTTTGCCGACCCGCTCTTGCCGATACAAGATCGGACCCGGGCTATCCAGTTTGATCAGCAGGGCCACAATTGGCAATAACGGGCTCGTTATAACCAAACCCACAATGCTCACCAGCACATCCAGTGACCGCTGAGCAACGCGACGCAGCAGGCTGCTACGAAAGCCGCCGGAATAAACCAGCCAATTTGGGTCGATCGCGTCGAGATCAATGCGCCCCGTCTCGCGCTCCCAGAATGTCAGGAAATCGACCACCTTCACGCCACTAGTCCGGCACTCGAGGAGATCCCATACCGATCCGTCGTGGTCTTCCGACCCGGTTACCACAATTTCATCGATGCTGTGATAACGGACAAACTCCGGCAAAGCACGGTCCGGCAACGAAACGGCCGAAGCGGCCACAGCCGCGGAATGAGCGAGGCGTCCGCGAAGAGGGACAACACGGTCCTGCCGGGCCACGGCGTCACGGCGGACGACGTCAGTGTATCCCCGCTCATTCTCGGCAAGCCAGGTTTGAACCTTGGCAGCGAGAGAACCTTCTCCCAAGAGCAGAAGTCGCCGCTTGAACCCGACGACGTCGACAATGTTCACAAAAAATGCCCTGATGAAAAATATAAGCATCAGCTGAATGCTGACTGCGAGGAGGGTTATTGCGAAGAGACTAGAAAATCGGTAGCCGTAAATCCATGAATACGGCAATAGGTATGTGGCGAAAGCGATAACGCTGAGCGACGTCGCTGTCGCCAAATGCAGCGACAACCTCGAGCCAATGCGAATGGCATCACGCTTGTAAAGACCGGCGGCGAACAAACAGGCGAGGTTTGTTGCCGCCAGGCCGACTATCCACCATCGGCCTATCAGCTCGAGATTGAAATGCGCGCGTGCGAATGTGGGATAGATCCATAGCGCCAGTACCAGGCTTAAAAAAAACAGGCAGAGCTCGCACACAGCGAGAAACGCCACTGGCAACGCGACATGATGCCCAAAAAGCCGCACCATCAGGTACCCCCCTTCCTAATGACGTGGGTGTTGATACCTTAACTCTGCCGGGGAAAATCGAAAAAATCAGGAGGGAGTGACACTTTTTTGGCGGACTGTTGCCGCAGCGCACCAATTAAGTGACGTCCAGGCAGCCTCTGGGCAGGCTTTTCGAACCTTGGTCATCCAGGCTGGTATTACCAATCCCGGACCCGATTTCGAGCTTTGGACCTGGGAACTGGCGGCTCCGGTCTCATCATCGCCACCAGATCATTGAACCCCGGTGGCGGCGGAAATCCTGGTATTTCCTTGATTGTCTTCTCTGGAGGGTCGGCGACAGTACCTCGCCGAAAACCGGATTCGGTAGGAATGAAAGGGGCGCCCGAAGGCGCCCCATAACGTGTCCCGGAGACTGTCGGCTTTCTTTACGCCGACTTGCGACGGCGACGGCTCAGGAAGCCTAGGCCCGCGAGAGCGGTGCCGAGCAGCGCCAGTGAGCCCGGCTCAGGCGCTCCTACCGGTGTGCCGACATTAAATTCGAAGGCAACATTGGAGGCCGAAAATGTGGCTACGGTAAACGACTTGAGGCCAGTGATCTGGGCAAACACATTTGTCGTGCCATTGCCAGGGACGCCTGCGGCGGTCGCAATATCAGCACCGTTGATGGATTCCACGTCGGGCATTAGTCGTGACCACATTGTAAGTTAGGGGATTCGCGTCAACTGTGCCCCATATCAAGTCGAGCCGGGTTTGTGGACTACTGAACGTGATCGTGACAACTCCCCCATCTCCCTGGGCCACCAGATAATTCGTATTGCGGCCGGGAGACACAAAAGTACCATTAGGATATGGCGACGCAGCAACGCTCGAGACGCTCCCGGAGTACAAGCCGGAACCAGGTGAAGTCCCCTGCCGTAGTGAAGACAATCGAGGAAATATCAGCACTGGGGTTGTTGATTGTGGTGGCATTGATGAAACCGCCCCCCGCCCCAGTCCCCAGGTCCAATGGCTGGACAGGTCCGGGATTGGTAGTACCAGCCGTGATGATGAAGGCTTCCGCCGGGGTGCCCATCATGCCGAGGAAGGCGAGTGCCGCGGCTCCGCTTATCAGAATGCTTGTTCTCTTGCTCATAATAATCTCCCCTCCGATTAACGTTCTTCACTAGCCTCAATTAAGCAACTCCTATGCCAAACAGAGATTCTTTAGCAAATATAATAAGTTAGACATCTCCATCCCATACCTTGGCGTTCTCTTTGTAAAATTTGTCGACAACGATTCCGCACCGGCTCCAGTTAATGACACAGCTCAAGGGTTAATTCACCCGCGGCCCCGGAACACCGGCCAGGAATGACAGGGGCGCCAGGCGCCCCCATAACATCCCAAGGCTGTCGGCTTTCTTTACGCCGATTTGCGGCGGCGACGGCTCAAGAAGCCCGCAGCGCCAGTGAGCGAACCATACCGCTGTGCCGACATCAAAATTCGAACGCAACCGCCCGAGGCGCTAAATGGCGCAAGGTCAGTAAGCCGGACCCAGGCATTGAGGGAGCCGTTGGCGGGAATGCCAGCGGCGGTCGCAATATCCCCACCTTGGACGGTGTTTTGTGCATCAACGGTGTCCCACAGCAAGTCGAGCCGGGTTTGTGCATTTTTGAACGTGATCGTGACAGTTCCGTTGGCCTCGGCCACCAGATAGTGATCAGCGTTGGTGCCAGGAGCGGCAGGAACGCCATTAGGGAATGGCGTCTTAGGAACAGCATTGGTGCTGTCGGCGTACACGCCAGAACCACCGGGTGAATTAACCCTTGAGCTGTGTCAGGAGCTGTTGCGCTTGATCGCGTTCCTCGAAGGGCTCCGTGTTCGACAGCAAACCACGCAGAATTTCTCGTGCTCTATCCTCATCGCCCGTCTGCGCGAGGGCTTGCGCCAGATGGAATTGGACCGTCGCAACGCTCGGCGCTGCCTTGGCCGCTTTTTCGAGCGCGTCCCGTGCCTCTGATGCCTTCCCGCTTTGCAACAGAATGACACCGAGCGTATCTAGGACGGCGGGAGCCTCGGGCGCTGCTGCTGCGGCGTGCCGCGCATGGACAAGCGCCTCGTCTCTTTGACCCAGAAGCGACATCGTCCAGGCCAGATTATTTTCGGCGGCGGTGTTATCCGGCGCTATTCGAACGACTTCAGCGTATTGATCTCGAGCCGGCGCGAATTGTTTGCTGTCCAAGTATAGCTGTGCCAGTGCGACCCGCGCCGCAACGTCCTTGGGATTTGCGTCGAGCCAAGACCGCAGAGTCTTTTCGCCTTCCTCAGGATGACCTGCTTTAGCTTGCGCCACTGCGAGGCGCGTGCGCGTAATGGTATTATCCTTCGCCGCTAGCCCGCGTTGGAAGGCATTGACCGCATCCTGCGCACGATTTTGCGCCGAGGCGACCATCCCCTGAAACTCGGCGAAATCCGCATCTTGCGGCGATGCAGCAGCCCAATCCTCAGCGCGTCGCCGCGCTTCGTCGAAATTCTTCGCGGATATCAGCACCGTCGCGAGGGTGAGCTTAGCTTGTTTGTCTTCCGGTGCGAGCTGCACGGCGGTCTGCGCTTCCGACAAGGCCTTCTCAGGGTCATGCGCCGCCGCATAAGCGAGAGCCAATCGGCTATGCGATGCGGCCGACTGCGGCGCTGCGTCGACCAACTTTTTAAACGTGGCTACGCCTGCTTCAACCCGCCCCGCAGCTAGTTGCGCCTGACCCACCACCTCCAGTAGATCAGCTTGACGCGGGTTCTTGGCGAGCGCCGGTTCTGCTGTGCCCAAAGCTTCGGGAGCTTTGCCCTGCGCCAAAAGCAAGCGCGCTAGGGCGATGCGTGGGGCGACGTTGTCCGCGTCTACTCCAATTGCCTTTTCCAGGAGAGTACGTGCGGCTTCTGCGTTGCCCTGATTGAGCTGAAGCCTTGCCAAACCCATAATTGCTTGAGCATCTTTCGGATTCGCTTTAACAAGCACTTCAAAGTAGCCAGCGGCTACATCCGGCTTGCCGTCCTCTATGGCTAGCTCAGCTAAAGTGCGCAGCGCGATTGGATCGTCGGGCCGCAGTTCCTTGGCTTTCAAGAAAGCGGTTTGCGCTGCCCCGCGATCGCCTTTGGCCAAAAGGACAATGCCCGCAAAGTCAAACCCAATCGGGTTGGTCGGCTGCTTGCTCTTGAGGCTCTCTGCCACTGCCAACGCCTTATCGTACTCTTTTGTTCGCAAATACGTCGCGAAGAGCGCGGTGTCGGATTCAAGAGCGTTAGGGTCTTGTTTGCTTGCCTTCTCAAATTCCTCGATCGCTGAATCCGTCTCGCCGAGAGCGACTTTGGTGCGGCCAAGTGCCGTGTGCAAAGCCGCGTTGTCAGGCTGGTGTTCCAGCGCCAAGGTTAGATATTTGTCTGCTGCGACGACATCGCCGCTGCGCGCGGCGGCTTCACCGATGAGTGCGAGCAATCCGGCGTCGTCACCTGCAGCTTCCAGGGCTGGCGATAAGGTCTTTACGGCATCGGCTGGGCGGCCGAGCCGTATCTGAACGGCGCCAAGCAGACGCCGACCTCTGATGTCTTCCGGCAGCTTGGCTACATATTGGGTGAGATAATCGTTGGCCTGTTCAAACTGATTGAGCCCGTAGCTCGTAGCCCCGGCCAAAAGCAGGACCGGAGCATTGGCAGCACCCGTACTCAAGACGTTCTGGATATACGTATTCGCGGTCGCATAGTCGTGCGCCTGGAAGGCGGAGAGAGCGCGCAGATAATTCGGCCTTGGTGCCTTCGACGTTGCCTTAAGTACGATCGCAAGGTTGGCATCGGCATCCTTGAGCTTCCCTTCGGCGATCTGAACCTGCGCTAAATCGGTACGTGCTCCGAGATTCCCCGGTTGTGTCTTTACTAACTGTGCAAAGGCTTCCTCCGCATCGGAAAACTTGCCACCGGCGAACGCGACAGCGCCTTTCAAGGCGACAATGCGCGTGGAATTGGGTGCTTCGCTTAGCGCTTGGCTGAGCCGCTCACGCGCGGTCGCTAAGTCATTGCGCGCCAAGGCAGATTGAATCATGGCAGTAAGCACGTCCACAGAGTGTGGATCTTCCCGGAGACCCGCTGCAAGTGCCTCGTCGGCTGCTGCAGTATTGCCTTGGCCGAGATTAACCATCGCACGAACGCTATAAAGACTGGCCTTTAGCGCGGGCGAGGCATTGGCTGGGAATTCGCTCTCGCTTAAAGCCTTGTCGAATTTGCCGAGCTGCAGTTCGGCCTCGGCCAGCGGCTTGGCGACGAGAGTAGCATCGGCGCCATCGGCCCGCGCGCGCAAAAACTGCACTTCCGCGCTCGCCGCGTCAGACATATCTAAATAGGCTTGCGCCAGCAAAATCCGCGCTTTGAGGTTCTTCGGCTCCTCCTGCAGCGCGTTCTTCAATTCAACTACGGCAGCGGGGATGTCGCCCGCATCGAGCTGCGCTTGCGCGCGGCCGATATCCTCGTCGGCACTTTTGCTGCAAGCGGAGAGCACTGCAGCCACAAGCATGAAAGCGGCAAAAAGCCGCAGGATCGGACGATCGCGTCTCGCGTCAATGTTCATGTTATTCAATGGCTTACCTCCAAGGCCTTAGGCATCTTACGCTGAACCCTCTGCGAACGCCAGCGCTCGGCCACGGGCTCGTATACGACCATCTCGCCGGATTGGCGAAGGGGCCCTTGGAATCGTGGTTCAACGTGAAAGGATCACACACTACATGCCGGGGATAAGGCGAAGTCGCTAGCTTGCTCGCGGCTGCTCAAGAAAGTCTCAAACACGAGCACCAGCCAAAGTATGGCCGAGTGATCCTGCCGGCCTTGTTCATGATCGTCGATCAGCCGTTCCAGCTCACCCCGCATGAAGTATCCCATGTCCTGCAAGATCGGGCTAACAATGGTGCTGCGAAGTCTTGCTCGAAGCGGCCCCCGAAACCAGTGGGCTATCGGCATCGAGAACCCTTGTTTTGGCCGGTAGAGGATTTCCCGTGGCAATAGCGGGTCGAGGGCGCGCTTCAAGATATACTTGCTGGTTCCCCCGTGGAGTTTGAGCCCAGCCGGCAGCGTAGCTGCCCATTCCACGAACTTGTGGTCCAAGAACGGGGCTCGAACCTCCAGCGAATTTGCCATGCTGGCGCGATCAACCTTTGTCAGGATATCGCCGGGCAGATAGGTTTTAATGTCGGTGTACTGGGCCTGAGCGAGCGGGTCGTCGGTGTTTGCCATTGCCATGTGCCGCCGAATGAGAGATTTGGCGTCGTACCCCTGTAGCTCTCGTGCGAAGCGCTCGCTGAAGAGACGGCGCCGCATCGGATCGGAAGTGACCGCGACGCTGTGAAAGAAGGCGTCCGCGGGAGACTGGGCGAGTTCTTCAAGGGTGTGCTTTGCCCGCAACAGCCTCGGCGCCCATCCGAGAGCAGGGTAGAGACCCGCAAGGGTGGCAAACAACCTTTGGCGCAACGCGTCGGGCAACAGTCTTCGTACACGCTCCTCCGCGAGATGCCATTTGTATCGCCGATAGCCGGCAAACTGCTCGTCGCCGCCGTCGCCGGAAAGAGCCACCGTCACGTGTCGGCGAGCGGCGGCGCAGACTCGAGAAGTGGGAAGCGCCGAGCTATCGCCGAACGGTTCATCATAGGTCGAGATCAAATCATCGAGCGATAGCAACTCCGCGGGATCAATCTTGTCGACTACGTGCCGCGCGTGAAACCGCTCAGCCACGTCACTGGCATAGACCGTCTCATCAAAGCCGCGGACGCCGAACTCGACCGAGAAACAGCTAACTGGTTCGCTTGAGAGCGAAGACATGGATGCGACAACGGCGCTCGAATCGACACCACCCGAAAGGAAGGCGCCGAGCGGGACGTCGGAAACCATCCGAACCGACACTGCGTCGTGGAGCTGTTCGATCAGTTCCTCACACGCCTCAGCCTCGCTGCGTTGGCGCGGTACGAAGGCGAGATCCCAGTAGCGCGAGATGCGAGGCCGCGAGCCGCGTTGCGCCAACAAGACATGGGCCGGGGGAAGTTTGGCGACGGACCGGTAAATTGTCCGCGGGTCCGGGATGTAGCCGTAAGCAAAAAAATCGTCGACGGCGTATGGATCGATCGTACGCGGTATCTCTGTGTCGACGAGGAGGGCCTTCAACTCTGAGCCGAATATGATACGCCCGGTCGGCAACTCCGCATAGTAGAGCGGCTTCTTGCCCAGGCGATCTCGAGCCAGAAATAAGCTCTCCGCGCCTGCGTCCCATAGAGCAAAGGCGAACATGCCCCGGAAATGGGTCACGCAGTCCGCGCCCCATTCCTCCCAAGCGTGTACGATGACCTCGGTATCGCAGTTAGTCTTGAAGACGTGGCCCGCCGTCTGGAGTTTTGTCCTAAGCTCGCGAAAATTGTAGATGCAGCCATTGAAGACCACGGCGATGGAGCCGTCTTCGTTGTAAATCGGCTGCTTCCCGCCCGCAGGATCAATGATCGCGAGACGTCGGTGGCCCAACGCGATGCCGGGCGCGACGAGATATCCATCGCCATCTGGTCCGCGATGACGCAGACGGTCGCCCATTCGGACAATAAGGTTGCGGTCCAGGGGGCTCGCCCTTCAAAATCGAATATTCCTACCAAGCCGCACAAAAGAGCCTCCCTCGGTTCCTATTCAACTGGCGCCACCAGCGCCGCGCGAGCGGGGCATTCAGCAAGGCCTCCATTGGTGGGAGCGCTTCCAGGAAAGATCGCAACACGAGATCGACGTTGGCTCGACCGTCTCCCTCTGGTGTCGAAACAGCAACAATGGCCGCACGTTGATCGCCGAACAAAAGTTTCGCCTTGGCCTCGAGGAGCTTGGCAACAAGCGGGTCGGCCGTGAAAGTGCCGTCCACCCAATAGAACAACCAGATGTGACGGCGCTGGCCGGCTGAAGCCGCCACGATGTCAGCAAAAGGAAGCGATTCGGCGCCGAAAGCGACCGTGCGAGCGGCGTTCGCGCACGATATTCCACTGTGTTTGGTCGACAATGCGATTGTCGTAGGCCAGCATTTCCCGTCCTGGCGCCTGTCGGGCATAGTAGGCGACGAACAGATCCACGCTTTGGCCATCCCGAGCATAGCTTTGCCGGATCTGCAGATCGGCGTTTGAAAAGGCCGGCGACCAGTCGGCTGACCAGGGGAGGCTACGCCAACCGTGGATCTCCGACGGCACTTGAAATGAAACGAAGGACCGAGAAACCGCACCAGCGGTCATGCTCTCGCCAAGGACAAAAACCGCAACCAGTGTCAGCAACGAGAGCGAGCCCGCGATAGCCAGGCGCCGGATATCCGCGATACTGCGGGGAAACCGCAGATTGGATGTCTTTTTAGCGGGGGCCGCGGGCTCGCTGTCGGCGAAGAACGATCCTGCATAGCCGGCCGCGAAAAGGACCAGCGCGAAGAAGGCCCAGCCATATAACAGATGGTCGTCAACGATATTAAGTCTTCGGTTGGACCAGTGAGCGAGCGCGATAATGCCGGCTATGCGAACACCGTTCATGATGATCGCGAGAAAGAGGGCAAGCACCACCGCAACCAGTCGTTTCCAAGCGCCACGGTAGAGCAAATAAGCGTAAAGGGGCGCAATGGCCGCGGTGGCGAGAATGAAGTTCAGGCCGGCACAGCCCGGCTCGATTTCAAAGCGACCCGAAGGTACTTCAATAAGGACGCCTTCGACATAGACGGGGATGCCAAACCATCCCACAATTGACGATGAGATATAAGTAGCAATTTCCTGGAGTAGGGGGAGGAGGACGGTGCCGGTCGGAACCAGAAGCCACAGGTAAAGGAAAGGAAATGACAGGATCTTGAAAATTCGCCATCCCAGGCAGGCCAGGAGAACTCCCTGCAGCATGCCGACAAACGCAATATGTCGCCCTTCAGTGACCTGCGCAAGATCACAAATAAGCCAAAGGAGCGCAAAGATGGCGGTAACGGCAACGCCCCAGAGCGAACCGGACGGCGTCTCGGCTCTGACTTCCTCACGCTTGCACCAAACGAGATACGCACTGATCGGCAGGATAAGAAATGCGTAATTGTAGGTCGGTATCGTTCCACCACAATTTGGTGGCGCTTGATACGGTGTCCCAGAACAGCGCGACGAGTGCAACAGCCCCGATCGTCGCCATCCCAATGGATAGCTGCCAAGCGCTTCGGCGGTCATATCGCCAATTGACGTTCGCAGTTGAGGCGGAATGTGGCAGTTCCATATCGCGTGCGGAGTATCGCACACCTCCCAAATGCTACAGTAGTTCCGTACTGAAGATGGCGACGATCCTATTCCTGGCTCACCGAATACCCTATCCGCCCAACAAGGGCGATAATCGGTAGGTGTTCGGATCATCCAGGCGCAGCGTAATCGGCAGCCCGCCGTCGTCGCTCTTCGTGTACCAGCGGCCAAAATCGAAGCCAGTAACGGAGGTGAGAATCATGTGCTCGCTCGCCAGCCACTCGACCTTGAGTGATGCGGTATCGTTACGGATATCCTTGTGCACGGCGTACTTGGCACCGTTGTCGAACCAATCGATGGTGCCGCTGTAGTAGGCGGGATCGACGTTAAGCGCGTGCGCGCCATACGGGGTGCCACCCGAACGGGTCGCGGCGAGCTTGAGTGTGGCCGTCAGTGCGTCGCCGCCCTTGTACAGGAAGGTCAGGCGCCCGGCGAGCGCGTCCACGCCGTTGAGCGGTTCGACTCCTCCGGGCGTAGGCGAGATGCTGTGCACCCAGCCGTCACGCTTCTCGTAGAACACCGCGGCGCGCACGCCGAGTGTATTGTCGATGAGCGGGCCGCCGGCGGCGGCGTCCAGGGTGTAGGCACCGTAATTGCCGAATCCGGCCGTGGCATAGCCCTCAAGGCTGCTCAGGCTTGGGTTCTTGGAGTAGAAGTTTACGGCGCCGCCGGTGGCGTTCTTGCCGTACAGCGTGCCCTGCGGGCCGCGTAGCACTTCCACACGGTCCAGGTCGTAAGTCTGCAGGGCTTGCACCGCACCGACCGCCTTATAGACCTCGTCCACGTACATGGCGATCGGGCTGCTCTGATTCTGACTGTAGTCTTGCGTAGTCACGCCGCGGAGCGTGAAGGTCGGTTGCGCCTCCGGGCCGTAGGGCAGATTGAGCAGCATGTTGGGGACGCTGGCCGTGATGTCCCCGGCCTTGCGCACCCCGAGGTCGTCCAGATCGCTGGCCGATAAGGCCGTGACGGCCACCGGCACATCCTGCAAGCGCTCGCTGCGACGTTCGGCGGTGACGACGATTTCCTCGAGCGTCGTGTCGGCGCGCGCGGCGAGCGGCGCGAGGACGGCGGCGACGGCAATGGCGGCTAGCGCCGCGCCATGCCCGGTAGATTTCCCCATGACGGCCCCCTGAACTTCAGTTATCGATTATCGAATCACAACTATCGGTCACGGGATTAGTCTATGGCCTGGCTGCGGCAGCGTCAAACGGCCGGGCGACCAGGCTCAGCGGCGGCGCAGGGCCGCGACGCTGCTGGAGGCCGCGCGCGCCGCGGCGATCAGGAGTGGTGCAAATTGTTGGCGCAGTTCCTCGAGCGTCGAACGGCTGGTAGTGCCGGCGATGTTGATGGCCGACACCGGGCGGCCACCCTCACCGAGAATCGGTGCCGCGATGGTCAAATCGCCGCGGTAGTACTCCTGATTGGCCCAGGCGTAGCCCGCCTCGCGCGCCTCTGCAATCCGGGCCAGGATGGCCGGCATCTGGTGCAGGGTGGTGGGCGTGAAGCGGCGCAGGGTCGAGCGCTCCACGATTGCCTGCGCCTCCGCCGGCGATAGCGCGGACAGGTAGGCGCGGCCCGCGGCGGTGCAGTACATCGGTAGCCGTCGGCCCACCGGCATGTGGATGAAAAACGGTTTGCGGCTCGGGAAGCGCGCGATGAACACCATGTCCACACCGTCGGGTTCGGACAGGCTGACGGATTCGCCGCAGGCCTGATTCAAATCGATCAGGTGCGGGGTCGCCTGCTCGATCACCGGGTGGCCGGCAAGGTAGGGATAGCCCACATCGAGCGTCCGTGGTGTGAGCGCCCAGCCATGCAATCGGGCATCTCGGCGCAGATACCCCAGGCGCACCAGCGTGTGCAGCGAGCGCTGCGCGGAACTCGGCGTCATGTGCGTCGCTGCCGCAATCTCGGCCAGCCCGAGCGCGCGGGAGTCGGCCGCCGCGAAGGCCTGCAGTACGGCGAAGGCCTTCTCGACCGACTGGTTGAAGAGTGTATCGCCTGTGGCGGCTGCGGCTGAAGGCGAGGCGCGGAGCTTCGCTCGGGTGCCAGCCGCGTTGGCCGCCCCCGCGGTGCTTCGCCCGGCGGTACGGCGCGGCTTACGTGCCAAAGCGATCCCCTGTTCGATCGGTTGCCCTCAACTCACGGTCACGCTAACCACTCGGCTCAGAGCGTGTCAAGCGGCCTCACGGCGTCCACAATCCACGATAGCAGGCTTCACTGCACGGCCTATTGGTTCCGCGAGCTTCAGGACAATCCCATCTGGCTTTTCAAGCGCCTCTGTCGCGTCCGCCCCGCAGCTTCCGGCGTACGCAGCGCAAGTCGATACTCGGGCTTGTGCATTCCTTTTGCCAAATTGGGCCCGGCGACGCTCGCCGCCTCTCCGCCTTTGGTGTTGCGCAAATGAAACAGCGGCGACAGCGGACTGACGGAGTTCATATAGGCGGCATCCGAACGAAGTGAGATTGCCCCGCTCACCATGTACGCGCGCAATACTCCTCCGGCTATCGGACTGCCCGCCCGCCGCGAAGGGCATGTAACCGGTGCGCGCGGCCCCAGGATTCACCGCACGCTCGGGTGCGTGTTAAAGTAGCTCGATACAAGAAAAACCGATAAGAGCGAGGTAACCAATATGTCTGCGACGTGTCGGTCCATCAGAATCTCCTCTGTCCGAATTGCGGCGACTGTGCTGGCGCTCCTGGCGGGCGCCGCGGCGATGGCGGCAGCGCCCGAAGCCAACCCTGATCGCGACGCCTATTTCGGCGAAACCCACATCCATACCAGCTGGTCGTTTGATGCATTCGTTTTTGGCACCACCATGACCGGGCCCGAGGAGGCTTACAAGTTTGCCCTCGGTGAGACCATCAAGCATCCGGCCGGCTACGACATCAAGATTACACGTCCGCTGGATTTCATGGCCGTCACCGACCACAGCGAGTATGCCGGCACGGTCAAACTGGCGAATGACCCGACCTCGGAGCTGAGCAAACTGCCCATTGCCGAAAAGCTGAAGGTCCAGGGCCCGGCGGACATCCAGAGGATTTACCAATGGCTCGCGACAAGCATCATCACAACGCCTATCAAGGAATTGTTAGACCCTGCTGTGGCAGGCAGCGTCTGGAAGGAGGTCGTGAGGATCGCCGATAAGTACAACCAGCCGGGCAAGTTCACGACTTTTGCCGCCTACGAATGGTCGTCGACCCCGGACAACCGGAATCTACACCGTAACATCATTTTCAAAGACACCAAGAAGGTGCCCGCATTGCCGTTCAGCTCGATCGACTCCGATCATCCGGAGGACCTGTGGAAGTGGATGGACGGGCAGCGAAAGTCGGGCAACGAAGTGCTGGCCATTTCCCACAACGCGAACCTCAGCGACGGCATGATGTTTCCGCTGGAAGTGGACAGCAAGAATCGGCCGATCGATGCCGCCTGGGCGCAAGAGCGCGTGAACAACGAGCCGCTCACCGAAATCCACCAGCTCAAGGGGACCTCAGAGACGCATCCGGTGCTCTCGCCCAACGACGAATTCGCCGATTACGAGATCCTCACCTATCTGCTCGGCGGCGTGGATCGCATACCGAAGGTCCACGGCAGCTATGTCCGGGAAGCCTACGAAAACGGCCTCGCGATGCAGCAGGCCCGCGGCTACAACCCGTACAAGATGGGCCTCGTGGGTGGGAGCGATTCCCACAGCAGCGCCGCCGGCTACAGTCAGAGCGATTATTTCGGCGGCCACGGGCTGGTAGACGGAAAGCCCCAGCAACGGCTCAGCGGCAAAGAGATGACCGGGATGAACATGGGATTGCTGAGCACCGCCGGGCTGGGCGGAGTGTGGGCAGAGTCGAACACCCGCGATGCGATATTCAACGCCTTGCAGCGCAAGGAGACCTTCGGCACCAGCGGAGTACGCATCAAGGTGCGGTTTTTCGGCGGTTGGGATTTCCGCCCGGACATCCTCGCGCGCAAAGACTGGGTGAGGAGCGGCTATCAGGACGGCGTGCCCATGGGTGCCGACCTGCCGGCCAAGAAGGGCGGCGCGCCGACCTTTATCGTCTGGGCCGTGAAGGATCCCGACGATGGCAACCTCGATCGCATTCAGATTATCAAGGGCTGGACCAAGGATGGTCAGATCTTCGAGAAAGTCTACGACGTCGTCTGGGCGGGTGACCGTAGGCCCGATCCTGCCACCGGCAAACTGCCGGCGGTAGGCGACACTGTGGACCTAAAGAATGCCTCCTACACCAACACGATCGGCGCCACCGAGCTGATGAAGGTCTGGAAGGATCCGGATTTCCACCCCGAGCTGAATGCCTTCTACTATGCGCGCGTGATTCAAATTCCAACCCCGCGCTGGACAACCTACGACGCCAAGACAATCGGGGCACCGCCGCCTGGCTTTGTACCGGCGACAGTGCAGGAGCGCGCCTGGACCTCGCCGATCTGGTACACGCCGACCGCGGAAGAGGCGCGCAAAGGCGGAAAGGGTGGCCTCACCGTCGCCGAGCTCACCAAGTCGGGGGCCGTGGCGCTCAACGACGCCCAGTTGAAGCAGCTGGTGATCAACAAGACATTCAGGGTACGCAATCGTGTGACCGGCCAGCACTTCGATATCACCTACGGCCAGGACGGCCGGCGTCTTATCACCAGCGTTGATGGCCAGAAGCCGGAGCCCGGTGAGGCCTTCGACGTGATGGCGAGCGGCGCACTGGGAGCGCCCGCGCCCTACGAGATTCAACGGGGACGCCTGGTCACCACCGTGGGAATGACGCCCTTCGAGATCGCCGTTTACAGGCAAGGCAACAAGTTGCTGGCGGCGCGCAGCAACGAATTCGGCTACGTCAATTATGAGATCGAAAAAGTGATGCAATGATTGGCGGGCCGTACGTGCCTTGACGGAACAGCACCGGATCCGTCAACTGCTGCCGGGATTTGGCGGCAACGCACGACGTATGCTGCGCGAGCCGCTGGTCCATTTCCTGCTAATCGGAGCGCTGCTGTTTGCCGTCTATGGGGCAGTGCAGAAGCTGCAGGGTAACAGCAGCCCCGCCCCGTACCGGATTGAGTTGACAGCGGACGACCTGCGCCAGCTACGCCTGGCGTTCGCTGCCCAGTGGCAGCGCCTGCCCAGCCCCCAGGAATTTCAGAACGCGCTGGAAGCGAAGATCCGGGAGGAGGTGCTGTACCGCGAGGCGTTGGCACTCGGTCTTGACAAGGATGACACCATCGTCAAGCGCCGCCTGGCGCAGAAGATGGATTTCCTGTCCGAAGACGTCGCCACCGCACACGAGCCCACGACACAGGAACTCAGCGCTTGGTTCATGAACCATCACCAGGAATTTGCGCTACCGGCGAGGGCCAGTTTCCGCCATCTTTTTTTTGGATTTGACCGCCGTGCTCAGAATGCCCAGCAGGACGCCGCGCGCGCGCTCAAGACTCTGGCCGGAAAGCCCGAGGATTATCCGCCGGCCGCGGCGCTGGCGGACCGGTTCATGCTGCAGGATTACTACCGCGAGCGCACCGCGGAGCAGCTGGCCAAGGACTTCGGATCGAAATTTGCCCAGGCGCTCTTCCGGCAAACCCCCGGCTCCTGGCAGGGCCCGGTTGAATCGGGCTACGGCTGGCACCTGGTATGGATCGACTCGCTGATCCCCGAGCGGGTGCCGGCATTCGAGGAGATCGAACCCGACGTGCGTTCGCGATGGCTCTCAGAGCAGCATGCGGAATACAAACGCAAAGCCTACGAGGCGATGAGGGCACGCTACCAGGTGGTGCTGCCGCGGGCGATCGCCGGCGAGGCGGGAACCGACGCAACAGCTAAGCGGACGATGCCGTGAGTGCTGGCCGGGGCGCGGCACAGGCGCTGCGAACATGGTGGTTGCTCGGCGGCCTGGCGCTTGCCGTTGCCGGCGCGCCCGGCGCCCTGGCCCACGAGTCGCGCCCGGCCTATCTGGAGATCAAGGAAACGGCGCCCGAGCGCTACGACGTGCTGTGGCGCACGCCCTTGAATGGCGGCACGCCGCTGCAGGTCGCACTGGAGTTTCCGGACGGCACGCGCAACCTCATTCCGCCGGCCGTACAGGCGCTGACCGATTCGCTCGTCGAGCGCAGGATGCTCGCGGTCTCGCCCGGGTTAGCAGGACGGAGAATTTCCTTCCTCGGCCTGGAAGGCACGATCACGGATGTGCTGGTGCGGGTGGAATTGCTCGACGGCCGCAAGTGGACCGCGATTGTCCACCCCTCCCGGGCGTGGTTCGAAGTCAAGCGCGCGCCGGGAAGGCTGGCCACCGTCAGCGCGTTCATCGTGCAGGGCATGCGCCATATCCTGTTCGGTGTCGATCACTTGCTGTTCGTGCTGGGGCTGCTGCTGATAGTCAAGGACCGCTGGATGCTGGTGAAAACGATCAGCGCATTCACGGTGGCCCACAGCATCACGCTCGCGGTGGCGACGCTCGGCTGGGCGACGATTGCGGCGGTGCCCCTGAACGCGGCCATTGCCCTCAGCATTTTGTTTCTGGGGCCCGAGATCGTGCGCTCATGGCGGGTGCAGACGAGCTTTACCCTCCGTCATCCCTGGGTGGTGGCGTTTGTCTTCGGATTGCTGCACGGATTTGGATTTGCCAGCGCACTCACCAGCGCCGGTCTGCCTTCGAGCGAATTGCCGTGGGCGTTACTGAGCTTCAATATCGGCGTGGAAATCGGCCAGCTCGGATTCGTGACGCTGGTCTTGGTGCTCGAGCACGCCTTTCGCGTGCTGGAGATCAACTGGCCCCGCGCGCTGCGGTCCCTCCCGGGATATGTCGTCGGCTCGCTGGGCGCTTTCTGGACCATCCAGCGCGTGGCCATCCTGTTTGGAATAGTGCAATGAGAAGAGCCGCTCGCGAAGGGATGGCGCGGAGCTGGCTCGTGGGTCTGGCGGCGCTGTGTCTTTCGGGGAACGTGGCGGCGCACATTCAGAAGGGTGAAGCCGTCGGTTTCCTGACCGGATTGCGGCACCCGATCTCGGGGCTGGATCACGTGCTGGCGATGGTCTCGGTTGGCTTGTGGGGCGCGCAAATGGGAGCGCCGGCGATGTGGGTCCTGCCGGTGGCATTCCCGATGGTAATGGCGCTCGGCGGGCTGATGGGTCTTCTGGGAATCCCTTTGCCCGGAACCGAATATGGCATTGCGGCCTCAATGATCGTGCTCGGCGCATCAGTCCTGTGCGAGTGGCGGCCGCCGCTATGGGTAGCGGGGGCTATCGTGTCCATCTTCGCGATTTTCCACGGGCACGCCCACGGCACGGAGTTGCCCGCGGGACAAAACGGCTTGCTGTACAGCATGGGATTTGTCTGCGCGACCGGACTGCTCCATGCCGTTGGGATCTCGATCGGGCTGATCCATCGATGGACCTGGGGAAAGGCGTTGGTGCGCGCCGCCGGCGCGATTACGGCATCGATCGGCGTGTATTTCATCGTGCAGGCGTTGAATTGACATGCGCATGAAGCGCGACGGTGCGGCGATGCTGGCGACGATGGCGCTGCTCGGCGGCCTGTTCCCCGTGCCGGCGGCGGCACATCTCAACCCCACAGGCATGGGCCCGGTTTACGACGGTCTGCTGCACTTCTGGCTGAGTCCGGAGGATGTCGCGCCGGTCGTGGCGCTCTCGCTGTTTGCGGGCCTGCGCGGACCGGCTTACGGGAGACGGGCGCTGTGGGTGCTGCCGGTGAGTTGGTTCGTGGGATGCCTTCTTGGGACGATTTTTCAGTGGGGGCCGTCCTGGCCGGTGAGCGCGATCGGATTTTTGGTTTTCGGCGGCCTGGTGGCGGCAAACGCGCGATGGCCGTTGTCCATCATGACCGTGCTCGCCGCAGGGCTGGGTTTGACGCATGGCTGGCTGAATGGCGCCGGGCTACGATGGTCCTTGTCGCTGCTCGCCGTGTTTGCGGGACTGGCCGGAGCCATCTTTGTTCTCGTGGCATTGGTCTCGGCGCTGGTAATTGCGCTACGGCCGCCGTGGACGAGGATCGCTGTACGGGTGATCGGCAGCTGGATCGTGGCGAGCGGCCTGTTGCTTCTGGGATGGGCCGCGCGAGTCCGGTGAGGAAGGTCCGCTGAATTCGGCTGGGCCTCTAGGATTACCAGACCGTGCGGCGCAGTGGCCGAGAGGCGGCCGGTGGACTAGCGGCTAGAGTGCCAATTCCATGGCGAGCAAGTCAGCAAGTACGCCGGGCTGCGAGAGGAATGGGGAATGACCGGCATCGATTTCCACGACCTTGTCGAGCCGGGGCGCAAACAAGTCGCGCTGCCAGGCGGGGGGCATGGCCCGATCGGCGGAGCAGAGAATATAAGTCGATGGGATGTTCTTCCAGCCGGGGTGAGCCACCACATCTGAGTACGGCGCGCCGCATTGCGGACGGAGATTCCCGATGGCCCACGCCTGCGTGGCGGCGTCGCAATCCGCATAGAAGAGATCTGCCGCCTGCTCAGGGTCCGGAAGCGTCAAGCCGCCCTCTAGCAGCCGGATCCACGGCGCGAGCTGCCCGCCACCGATCGCTACCAGAGACTCTCCCGATTCGGGCACGAATGCGCACAGATACACGAGCTTCGACACGCGCGGCTGACGGTAGGAAGCCAGCGAGATCACCATGCCGCCGTAGGAGTGGCCGCACAGCAGCACGGGCCCGTCCACCTCATCGATCGCCGCTTGCACTGCCGCGGCATCCCGCTCGAGTCCTACCGTGACGTCGCGACCCGCACCGATGCTTGGCAGCTCCACGGTTCTCACGGCGCATCGACGGCTCGTGAGCTGTGGAATCAGACGCTCCCAGCACCACGCGCCGTGCCAGGCCCCGTGCACGAGAACGATCGTGGGCCGGGTGGAACTCATCGGGAATGCGCCGGATCGCGGGACTTGCCGCGCCGGTGCGGCGGGTATTCGCGGCTCGCGATCATCGGGCGCACGCTCAGAACGATCCCATCGGCTCGCTGAGCGATGCGATCTCATCCGCGGACGAATGGCGGCCGAGAATCTCGTTCCGGTGCGGAAAGCGCCCGAATCGATCGATGATCGATTTATGCGCGCGCGCATAATCGGTCCAACGCGCGTTGCCCAGTTTCTCGAACAGTGCCAGTGAGCGCACTTGATCCTGACGATCCTCGCTGTGCTGGAACGGCAGGTAGAGAAATTGCCTCTGCGCATCGCTCATATCGCGATCGTGTCCCTGGCCTATGGCGCCATTCGCCAGACGCCGCGCCACGGAATCGGCCGCGTAGGCGCCCGGCGAGCCGCGGAAAATGTTTCTGGAGAATTGATCTAGGACGATGATGGCGGCCAGCAATTCGCGCGGAGTGCTCAGCGCAGAAACATCGCCCGTGGCAAGCTGCTCATGCAAAGCCAGAAACCGGTCGCGGATCTGAGCATCGACCTCACCGCTGACATTGAACCAGTGCGCCTCGGTTACTTCCTCAAACCAGTACCGCAATACTTCCCCGACCCAGGCGGGCTCCGCCTGTACGCTGCTTGGCGGCTTGCCCCCCCGATTCACTCCGGGAGTCCCGCCCGACGGAGCGATGCGGCTACGCGATCGGCATCAGCCTTGATCTGGAACGGCTCCTTGCTCACGTACTGCGCGACGGAGAAATTGGGCCGCAGGGACAGACAGTCGGCCGCGGTGACCCGGGCGCGATCGATGTCGCCCAGTTCCGCCTCGCAGGCGGACAGCAGTGCCAGCATCCGGTAGGGCCGCGCGCGGGAATGATTGAAACTCGCGACCGCCTGCGCGTACTGCTGCAGGTGCATATGAGCCTGGCCTTGTCCGCGCCAATACCAGGCCGGATCGAAGTAGGGATCGATCTCTCGGGCTCTCTTGAACCAGCTCAGCGCCTCCTCGGAGCGCCCGGTATAAATCAGGATGCAGCCCAGATCCGCGGCATTCCATTGGTTGTTCGGATTGATCTCGATGGCGCGCCGTGCGTACTGCACCGCCTCGTCAAAAGAGCGCCGCAACAGCTGTACTTGCGCCAGCATGGAATGACAGGTGCTGTCCCCGTCGTCCAGTTCCACCGCGCGCCTGGCCAGTACATAGGCCTCATCCAGCAGGGTGCTCGAGTCGCCAGGATCATCCTTCCAGCGGCCAAAGCGGAGCGCCGCCAGCAGCGCGTGCGCAATCGCATAGCCCGGATCAATTTCTACCGCCTTCTCAAACAGCCTGGTGGCTTCCGCCGCCCCCTCAGGTTCATCCCAGGGCAGCGCGTTGCCCTGCAGTACGCACTCGTAGGCCGCCAGGCTCGAGGGTGGTTTGCGTCGGGCGCGTTCCGCGTCGGAGGCCTGCACCCGGCCGACGAGCGTGCTGACGATGGTCTGCACGACCCGATCCTGAACGGCAAATATTTCATCCAGCCCATGGTCGAATCTTTCGGCCCACACGTGGCTGCCACTCTCGGCTTCGATCAGCTGGGCGTTGATGCGGATGCGATCGCCCACGCGCCGCACGCTGCCCTCGACAATGAAACGCACGTCCAGATCGCGGGCCACCTGCTTCATGTCGAGGGCCGAGCCGCGGTAGCGAAACGACGCCGAGCGCGACCGCACCGAAAACAGTCGCCGCCAGCGGGACAACTCCGTGATGATGTCTTCCGTGAGCCCGTCGCTGAAGTAGTCCTGACCGGGATCACCACTCATGTTGGTGAACGGCAGCACGCAGATCGTGACGCGGGTAGGATGGGCGCCGGTGGCGGCCGGCGCCGGCGCCGCCTCTGCGGGCTGGGAAGAGCGTCGGCGCGTGATGATCGTCCCGAGCGCACGCAGCATCTGCTGTACATGCCGATCCCGTTCCTCCGCGGACATGCCATCGAGGTCGGTGGTGTGCAGCGCGCGCACGTCGATGGGCAGCTCGGCGCCTTCGAATCGCACCGGCACGAGAATGCCCCGATCGGCGCCCTCTCGGGCCTCGCCCCGCACCCAACGCGAACTCACCGAGTTCGGCGTCCAGACCACGAGCACGGCCGCGGCGGCTTTCAGCTCGACTTCGATCTGCTGATCAAATTCCTGGCCGGGCGTGATCGCGGGGTCCCACCAGACCGACCAGCCCTGCGCTTCGATCGCGGCCACCAGCGGTGCCACGCGTGGCTTATCGCTGCGCGCATAGGAAACAAAGACGTCGGCCATGCTTATGTGAACCCCGAGCCTTCTGCAGAGGCTAGTATTACTGCGGTGCGGAGAGCTTAACCTGCCGCGTGCACGGCCTGTCAATCGCTTTGCCCCGGGGGAGCCAATCGACCTCGATGCCGCGTACCCAGAGTGCTCACACTGCGGCACGCTTCACACTTGCCGGCCAAGGCCGTAACATGAAATTACAGGCGCCCGCTAAACATTTAGGCGCTGAATAAATCCTGGGGACGACAATCATGAAGACATTGCGGACCATAGCCGCGCTGACCGGCCTGCTGTGCATTGCCGGCACCGGGGCGGCGGCCGATGACACGGAACGAGCGTTCACGGCCAAGGATCTGGTCATGCTGGATCGAGTCTCGGACCCGCAAGTGGCTCCGGATGGGCAGAGCGTGGTGTTCACGGTTCGAGAGACCGACTGGAACGCCAACAAGGGCGTGACCGGCCTTTGGCGACTGGCGCTCGGCGCCAAGGAATCCCGCCCGGAGCGCATCACGGCTCAGGGCAGCAATGCCTCATCGCCACGATGGGCCGCCGATGGCAAGAGTCTGTTCTTCCTCTCGGACCGCTCGGGCAGCACTCAGCTCTGGAGGCTCGGCGAGGGCCCGGGCGAAGCCCGCCAGGTGACGCGCTTGCCGCTGGATGTCCAAAATTTCGAACTTGCGCCCGATGGAGTCCACCTGGCACTCGCCCTTGAGGTCTTCATCGACTGCAGCGAGCTCGCCTGCACCCAGAAGCGTCTCGAGGAGCGCAGTGCATCCAAGGCCTCGGGCGTGGACTTCCAGTCGCTGTTCATCCGGCATTGGGACAGCTGGGCGGATGGGCGGCGCACGCAGCTGTTTCTCGCCGAACTCAATGCCGACGGGATCGTCGCGCAGGAACCGCGCCGCCTGACGCAAGACATCAGCGGCGATGTGCCCTCGAAGCCCTTCGGCGGGGACGAGGAGTACGCCTTCGCCCCGGACAGCGCCACGCTTTATTTCGGGGTGCGGATTCCGGGCCAGAGCGAGCCCTGGTCGACCAATTTTGACGTCTACGCCGTGCCCACCGACGGCAGCGCTCCGCCGCGCAACCTGACGGCCAGCAATCCCGCCTGGGACGCCTTCCCGCTGCCCTCGCGCGATGGCAAGAAGCTCTACTACGAGGCCATGAAGCGGCCCGGCTTCGAGGCCGACCGCTTCGCGATCATGGAACTCGATCTCGCATCGGGCACCACGCGCGTAGTGGATCCGGACTGGGATCGGAGCCCGGGCCGCCTGCTGCTCTCGCCGGATGGTCGCACGCTCTACACCACGGCCGATGACAACGGCGAGCACGCGCTGTTTGCGGTCGACATCGCCAGCGGTCACGTCAAACGCGCCGCCGGCGGGGGCAACATCAGCGATTTCTCGGTGGCCGGACAGCGACTCATCTTCGCGCGCGACTCGCTGAAGTCGCCGGCGCAGCTGTACGCCCTGGGCGCGGACGGCCACGCACTCGAATTGACGGATTTCAACGACGCGCGGCTGAAGAACGTGGTGTTCAGTGACTTCGAACCCCTCGAATTCAAGGGCTGGAACGGCGACACGGTGCACGGCTACGTCATGAAGCCCTATGGCTTCGAGGCCGGGAAGAAATATCCGGTCGCGTTTCTGATCCACGGCGGGCCGCAGGGCTCGTGGATCAATGACTTCCACTACCGCTGGAACCCGCAGACCTATGCCGGTGCCGGCTTCGCCGTGGTGGTCATCGACTTTCACGGCTCGACCGGTTACGGACAGGCCTTTACCGACGCCATCTCCGGCCATTGGGGCGACCGACCACTCGAGGATCTGCAGAAGGGCTGGGCGGCGGCGCTCTCGAAGTTCCCCTATCTGGCCGCGGACCGCGCCTGCGCACTGGGCGCAAGCTACGGCGGCTACATGATCAACTGGATCGCCGGCAACTGGCCCACGCCGGAGTCCGGCGCGTGGAAATGCCTGGTCTCGCATGATGGCGATTTCGACAATCGCATGATGGCCTACGGGACGGAGGAACTATGGTTCAGCGAGTGGGAAAACGGCGGCACGCCCTGGGATCATCCCGAAGACATCGAGCGCTTCAACCCGGCCGCTCATGTGGGTGACTGGAAGGTGCCGATGCTGGTCATCCACAGCGCCAAGGACTACCGCATACCGGTCGAACAGGGGATTGCGGCTTTCACGGCCCTGCAGCGGCGCGGGATACCGAGCGAATTCCTGTATTTCCCGGACGAGAACCACTGGGTGCTCAAGCCGCAGAACAGCCTAGAGTGGCACGACACCGTCGAGCGCTGGATCAAGAAGTGGACGAGCCCCTGATCTGAAGGAGCACGCTTTGCGGCGCCCGGTGTTCACCTAGCCGCGCTGGTGCAACTCAATGACGTTGCCGTCGGGGTCGCGCACGAAGATCCCCTGGGCCAGCGGGCTGAAACGGATCGGGCCGCCGCTCAATTCGATGCCGGCGGCCGCGAGACGCGCCCTGGCCGCCAGGATGTCCGGGCACAAGAGCGCGAAGTGCGTGATGCCCGCGTGCTTATCAGCCACGTCCATCAGGATGTTCGGCTCGGCCGCGTTGCGGGCATTGAGCACCAGGTTGATCTCTACGCCGGATGGGTGATCGAGGATGGCCACCGGCTCAGGCCCGATCGGACCTTCTGTCTTGGTGAAGCCGAGCAGCTCATAGAAGCGCACCGACCGCTCGAGTTCGTGCACGCGGATGCCGATGTGAGCCAGCCCCTCGATGGGCACCGGACTGCCCTGAGCCACGGGGCCCTCCGGCTCAGCCGCTGAGCGGAGCCGGACGCGGCTTCGCCGATTGCCAGCGCTGCAAAATCGCGCGCGCCCCATTCTTGCTCGGATCCATCAGCTGCGCATGCTCGGGTGTCTTCGCCGTCAGCTCGATGACGTAGCCGTTCGGATCGCGAAAGTAGATCGAGTGCACGAACTCGTGATCCGAAATGCCGCGGGTCTCCACGCCGCGCTCCCGTCCCTTCTCGAGCATGTCCTTCAGCACCGGCGGCTCGACCTCGAGCGCGATATGCAGGTCGAAGTCGTGCTGCTTCTTCCACTCGAAGGGCTGCTCCGGGGCCTCGAAGAAAGCGAGGAATGAGCCGTCGTCGAGCCGGTAGAAGGTGTGCAGCACCGAAGTCGGCGCGCCCGGTCTTGGTTTCGCGGATTTCCAGGCTCCCCGAGAGCGGCAAGCCCAGAAAGTCCTCGTAGAACTGGCGGGTCTGCTCCGAGTCGCGGCAACGATAGGCGTTGTGGTGCAGTCCTTTGATCATGGCGTTTCTCCGGCGGCCGGTTGGCTCGAGCCTTTGGCTCACAGCCCGAGGAATTTCTTGCCCTTGTTGGGATCGACCAGGTACTGATAGAACACGGCATTCACGTTCTGCCAGCTGCGCAAGCGCCTTCATCTGCCCGAGCCAGCGCGAGATGTTGGGATAGGCTTTGAAAGTCTCACCGATCGATTCGCCGCCCAGCACCATGATCGCGCCCAGATAATCGGCAATGGTGATCGAATCCCCGCACAGGAACTTGTTGCGCGGACCGATGAGGTTCTGATCCAGGATCTTGAGCCAGCCCAGGGTCTTTTCCCGACCATAGGCGATGGTACCGGCCTGCACGACATCGTCCGGCCGGCGCATGAACTCGAAAGTCTGCGGGTACACGAAGCCGTAGGCGAAATCGCGGTAAAAGCCGGTGTTGAACCAATCCATGCGTTCGTGGATCCGGGCCCGCTCGCGCGCGTCCTTCGGGTAGGCCGCGCTGCCCTTCTTGTCCGCGAGATACTTGAGGATCGCCGAGCTCTCGGTCAGCCGGAAGCCCTCGTCCTCGAGCACCGGCACCTGGTGGCTGGGATTGACGGTCTCGTACTCGGGCTTGTACTGCGCGCCCGTGAACAGGTCGACGACTTGCAGGTCGAGTTCAATCCCCTCCTCGCCGGCCAGCAGCATGATCGGACGGCAGGTCGTGGACACCGGGTGATAGTAAAATTTCATTCTGGGCTCCTGTTTGGTGCCGATTGTGGCACCGGCCGGGCCAGCGCACCAAGAATTCTGTGTCCGGCGCTCTGTGGACAGCGCAGTACTAGGCGCGGCGCATCAAGGTGCTCTTGCCAAACAGCGAGGCGACCAGATCCACGGCCACCTCGGCCGTGCGATTGCGAACGTCGAGTGCGGGATTGAGCTCCATGATGTCGAGCGAGGCCAGCCTTCCGGTGTCGGCAATCATCTCCATGCACAGCTGGGCCTCGCGGTAGGAAGGCCCGCCGGCCACCGTCGTGCCCACTCCGGGGGCGATGTCCGGGTCGAGAAAATCCACGTCGAAGCTCACGTGCAGATGAGTCCCGGAGTCCATGCCGCCCAATGCTTCCTCGAGCGTGACACGCATGCTGTGCTCGTCGATGTAGCGCATGTCGAACACCTCGAGCCCCACCTCGTGCACCAGGCGCTTCTCGCCCTGGTCGACGCTGCGGATGCCGATCTGCCGAATCATGCCCGGATTGATGGCCGGCACCTCACCGCCGATCTCGATCAGCGCGCGCGGACCGTTCCCGCACAGGCAAGCCACCGGCATGCCGTGCAGGTTGCCGCTCGGTGTCAGGACGTTGGTGTTGAAGTCCGCGTGGGCATCGAGCCACAGGATCCGCAGCGGCTTGCGCCGCTCGCGGCAGTGGCGCGCCACCGCGCTGATCGATCCCACCGCCAGACTGTGATCGCCCCCGAGCAGGACCGGGAGCCTCCCCGCCTGCAACTCGGCATGCACGGCGTCGTGTACCAGCTGGTTCCACGCCACCACTTCCTTCAGGTGCCGATAGCCCTCGTGGGAGGGCGAATTGGGATTGCCCGGGCCGTTGAGATTGCCCAGGTCGCGAACCTCGAGCCCCTGGGCCTCGAGCACGGCCTGAAGGCCCGCGACTCGCAGCGCCTCGGGTCCCATCGAGGCGCCGCGCGTGCCGGCGCCGATGTCCGTGGGTGCTCCGATCAGCCCTACGACCGCGGCCATGGCGCTAGCCGGTCAACCGCAGGCGCGCGCGCCTGGCGCCGCCCAGCGTGCCGCCGTAAAGATCCTTCGGATCCTCGAGCTGCGGCACGAGGTCGATCTGGCGGGCTCTGCTGCGGTCCTCCTGCACCAGGGCGTAGAGAAAGCGCAGGGCCGAGTAATCCTCGAGCGCGAAGCCCACGGAATCAAAAATCGTGATCTCCTGCGCGCTGTTGCGCCCGGCCGCCGCGCCGCTGACCACCTCGGCGAATTCAGTCACCGGGAAATCCTCCGGCATCTGCTGGATCTCGCCCTCGATGCGCGATTGCGGGGCATACTCGACCACGACGCGGGCACCGGGCATGCGCAGCACATCCGCGTGCAGCTCGGTCTTCCCGGGACAGTCCCCGCCCAGGGCGTTGATGTGCTGGCCGGGGCGCAGCATGGGTGGGGTCAGGATGACCGCATTCTTCTTGTCGGCGGTCACCGTGGTGACAATATCTGCGCCCTGGCAGCACTCCGCCGAGGAGGAAGTGCGCACGATCTTGACCTCCGCGAACTCCGGCAGCGCGCGCAGGTTCCGCTCCAGCTTCGCGCTGGCCGCCCCGTCGACGTCGTAGAGGCGCAGCACCTCGATTCCCATACGGCAGAAAGCGATCGCCTGGAATTCGCTCTGCGCGCCATTGCCGATCAAGGCCATGACGCGGCTGTCGCTGCGCGCCATCCACTTCGAGGCAAGTACCGACATGGCCGCGGTCCGAAGCGCCGTGGTCACGGTCAGTTCCGACAGCAGCAGCGGATAGCCGGTTTCGACGTCGGCCAGTACACCAAAGGCCGTGACCGTCAGCAGGCCTACCGAGGTGTTCTTCGGATGACCGTTGACGTACTTAAAGCTGTACAAGCGCCCGTCACTGGTGGGCATGAGTTCAATCACGCCGTTCGCCGAATGGCTCGCCAGGCGCGCCGATTTCTCGAACTCGCCCCAGCGGCGATAGTCCGCCTCGAGCTCAGCGGCGAGCCGCTCAATGAAGGCACCCGCACCCATGGCTTGCACCAGGCGCTGAATGTCGCTGACACCGATGTAATCGACCACGCTCCGCTCCTCGATGGCGCCCGCCTCAAGCCTTTAAGCGCCGCCTGTTCATCATCCCTTTTGGCTTGGCTAACAAGAAGAGAGCTAGATGCGCAATATGAGAGATTAAATGATTAAAATGACACTCTGGATTGGCATTATGATCAACCCGCCTCGAGCGACGTTTGAGGAGAGCCCATGGATGAACTGGATCACCAGCTGATCAGCCGCCTGCGCGGCAACGCGCGCAGCAGCGTCGCGGCACTCGCCAAGGAGCTGCGCGTGGCCCGCGGGACCATTCAAAATCGCATCGGCAAGCTCGAACGCGACGGCACGATCGCAGGCTACACGGTGAGGCTCGGCTCCCAACTGGATGTGCCGGGGATCACCGCGCTCATGACCATCGCTGTCGAGGGCAACCGGGCCGACGCGGTGCTGCGGAGCCTGCGCGGCGATCCGGCGGTGCGCACCCTCCACACCACCAACGGGCGCTGGGACATCATCGCCGAACTGCGTGCCGATACGCTCGAGGCCTTTGACCGGGTGCTGGGCCGCATCCGCAAGCTCGAGGGGATCGCCAATACCGAGACCAGCCTGCTGCTCTCGACGCACAAGCTCTAAGCGCGGCTACAGCGTCTCCACACTGACGAACGCCGTCGCCAGCAACATGAAGGAGCCGCACAGCAAGTAGGCGACGGCGAGCACGTTGAACTTCAGGAACGTGAGCAGCCCGGACTGGCCATACATGACCTTCATAGAACGATACAGGTAGCGGGGCAGGTACCAGATCAACGCCAGCACGAAAGGCGCCGCCCACCCGCCCGAGGGCAGCCAGTGCGTTGCCAGCATGAAGATCGACAACAGCAGGAATCCGCAGGCATGGTTATGAATCAACAGCACCAGGTGCTCAAGGTAGTAGTGTCGCGGCCGCCAATACAGCAGCCGCATGAGCGCGGCCATCAACGGCAAGAACACGAACATGGCACGGCCAAGGTTGCGCACCATGGTTTCTCCAAACTGGCGGCCGTTGTCCGCGGCCATGTTCCGGCAGGCGGCCTTTAGCCTTGGCAACAGCTGCACCGCGCCCCAGTGCAGGTCCGACTGCAGGTTGGCGCAGTCCTCAGTCGTCACCGACTTCTGGCCGGCGGGTTTGACGTGGTGCTCCGTGCCGCTGTTGAGCACGGCGCTCAACACGAAAAACACCACGCTCAGGATCAGGTACAGGCGCAGCGGCTCTACGTAGCGCGCGCGGCGGCCGTCGAAGAATTCGCGCGTCAAGAATCCGGGGCGTCGTACGAGTGGCTGCAGAGTGCCCCAGACGCGCGAGTCCGCATGCGTAAGCGCTTCGATGGCTTCCCAGAGGAAATGGCCGACCGAGTGGGCGGCGGTGTCGGCCCGCTGGCCGCAGTGGCTGCAATAGCGGCCGTGAAGTGCCGCCCCACAGTTGGTACAGAGGCGCGCCGGGGTCGCATTCGGCAATGGCAGATGATTATGGTCGGCAACATCCATAATATGGCCGCATCATAAGCCGGCCATTGCCGGCCGGGGAAAGTAACACCATGCATAGCGAAGCCACGCCGAGCGAGGGCGGACATGAATTGCGGCGCGTGCTGGCCTCCAGGCATGTCACGATGATCAGCATCGGCGGCATCATGGGTGCCGGCCTGTTCGTCAACAGCAGCGTGACCATCAATGCCGCCGGACCGGCCGTGGTCTTAAGCTATCTGACTGCCGGGATCCTGGTATTGCTGGTGATGCGCATGCTGGGGGAGATGGCGATCGCGCTCCCGCAGGTACGAACCTTCAGTGATTTTACCCGCAAGGGGATCGGCGAGTGGGCGGGCTTCGTGGTGGGCTGGCTCTACTGGTACTTCTGGATCGTGGTCGTTCCGGTCGAGGCCATCGCCGGCGCGCAGCTCCTGCAGCTGTGGATCCATCTGCCGGCCTGGCTCCTGGGCGTCGGCCTGATGGCGATCATGACCGGCGTCAATCTGCTTTCGGCGCGCTCCTATGGCGAGTTCGAATTCTGGTTTGCGCTCATCAAGGTCACGGCGGTGGTGTCGTTCATACTCGTGGCCGCGGCCTGGGCGTTCGGCCTGACTTCCTCGGGCGAGCCCACCTGGAGCAACCTGGTCAACGGCGGCGGCTTTGCCCCGCGCGGGGTGCTGGCGGTGCTCGCTGCGGTGACCAGCGTGTACTTTGCGATCGTAGGCGCGGAGATCACCGTGGTGGCGGCCGCCGAATCGCGCGAACCGGTCCGTGCGGTCGCGCGCATGTCCACGGCGGTGATGACGCGCATCCTCATTTTCTACGTGGGTTCGGTGCTGCTGATCGTCACCGTCGTGCCCTGGCAGCAGATCGTGCCCGGGAAGTCCCCGTTCACCGCCGCCATGAACGCGATGCACTTCAGATGGGCGGGCACCGCGATGACCCTGATCATCCTGACCGCCGTGCTCTCTTGCCTCAACTCGGCCTTCTACGTCACTTCGCGCACGCTGTTTGCGCTGGCGGCCAAGGGCGACGCGCCGGCCGCGCTGGTCAAGCTGAATCGTCGCGGCGTGCCGGTACGCAGCGTCCTGATGGGGAGTGCTGCGGGCCTGGCGGGAATCGCCGCAGCGACGGTCTCGCCGCAGGGCGTGTTCGCGTTTCTCGTCAACGCCGCGGGCGCGGTCGTAGTGTTCGTCTACCTGCTGGTCGCCGTGGCGCAGATCAGGCTTCGCAGCAAGCGGAGCGACGCCGAGCAACGCTCGCTCGCGGTGCAGATGTGGTTCTATCCGGTGGCCAGTTACGCGGCGATCGGCGGCATGATGATCGTGCTGGTGGCGATGGCCTGCACCCCCGCCATGGCCAGCCAGTTCTACGTCAGCGCGATAACTTTGCTAATAACCCTCGCGGCAGCCTGGCTGCATTCCCACCGCCGTCCCGCGCCCCAATTGCTAGGGTCGGAGAATTCTCAGTTGCCTGAGCGGCGAGGCCGGTAGCCGGCCATCGACGGCCGACATCGCGCTCAGCCCGCGTGTCGGCGCGAATCCGAGGGTCGCAGGGCAGCTGCTGGTCGCGCGGTAATTGAGAGCGGCGGCCAGCCGGGCCTCGGCCGGATCGCCCAGGGCATGGGTGAAATCGTCGGCCACCGAACATCCCGGCAAGCGGGCATTGGTGGGGGTCGGGGAGTTATTCGGCGAGAAGCCGTCCGTGTAATCGCCGAAATTCTCGGCGTTGACGTCGCGGAACTGGATCGAGAAATAGGTCGTGCCGCAGTTATCCTCCGGGTAAAACCCATAGGGCTTGCCGCAGGTGGTCGAGCCGATCTGGATCACCTGGATGCCGATGCCCGTCAGGCTATTGATGATCGCCTCGCTGGCCGAACAGGTGTCCGGTCCGGTCAGCACGAATACCCGCGGCAAATCCAGCGTGGGCAGCGCCTGGTTTGGAGCGAGGGAGTAGCCACGCGTGCTCGACAGAAAGGGCATGGGCTGGATGGTCGCGCCGGTGACCGGATTGACGGTCGGGTACTTGCTGTTGAATTGAGTGAGCTCGAAAACCATGCCCGCGGTCGGACCGGGTCCGGCGATCATGTAGGCCGCCTCGCTGGCAATGTCCAGGAAGCCACCGCCGTTGTAGCGGATGTCCAGCACCAGATCGTTCACGCCGGCCGACCTCAAGCTCGTGAAGGCATGGAAGAGTGCCGCTTCGGCGGGCGCCAGATGGTCGTTGAACAGCATGTAGCCCACCGGCCCGGTCGCGGTCGGAATGGTGCGGAGCCCTTGCACCGACTGCGAGGCCACGTCGGCCGATACCATGGTGATCTCGCGGACCGTGTGCGCGGAGTTCGGGTCGCGAATCTCGAAGCTGTGGGTCTCGTTCGCGGCCGCCGGAAACAGGCCCGCATTGATGGAATCGATCCCGGCCTGAGTGTCATCGTTGACGACATCAACGCCGTCGACCTTGAGCACCTCGGCCCCGCGCGTGAGACTGGCGGAGGCTGCAACGGCCGGTGATCCCGGCTCGGTGTAGGCCACCAGCACCTGGCGTGGCGGCACTCCGGTAACGATGATCCACTGCGCCCCGTACCCTGCCTGCACGCCAGATCCGGACAGTGATTCCCAGTCCGTGGTCGCATAGGTAAAGTGGAACTTGTCCTTGGGCGCTCCGGAAGCGGTAATCGCCGTGGTCTTGAGCACCTTGAAATAGGCCGCCGTGGTGCTGAACAGCGCCGGATTCTGGTCGGTCACCTCGTCGAACCACAGGTACAGCGCGTTGGTCCAGGACCGCAACCAGTTGTTCTCATCCACCGTGCTGCCGCTCATGTCGGGGTAGGGCACGCCGGTGACAGGGTCCGTACCCGTTCGCGGCGCAGCGCAGCGGGCCGCGAAATTGGAGGCCGGCGGGAACACGCCAGGCTGCCAGCCGGCCGGGGTCGTATTGCCGTTGCACCCGCCACAGGCACTCAACAGCAGCGCGCAACAGGTCAGTCCCATCAGCTTTTGCATGCACTCTCCCATACCAGGATTGCAACAAACCGCGGCAGCGAGCGCAATGTGCGGGGTTGTTACGTTTCTGTCACGCGGCGAAGGCCCACACTGTTAACGGCTTCTCATCGCAGGTGCCAGCGAAGCACGCAGGCCCCCACCGGGGTGCCGCTAGACAGCGGCGAGGCCAATGGGCGAGGATGCCTTGAGCACGCCTCGCTCCGCTACTCAGGAATTTCCGAAGAAGATGAACCGCATGATCTGGGTCGACATCGTGGGGCTGCTGGCGATTGCGCAGTATTACCTGTTCGGAGTCCTGGTCGGTCGCGCGCGAGGCCAGTATGGCGTGGCCGCCCCGGCCACCACGGGGCATCCGATTTTCGAGCGCTACTACCGGGTGCAAATGAACACGGTCGAGTCGCTCCTGGTGTTTCTGCCGGGACTCTGGCTCGCGGCGAAGTACTGGTCGCCCGGATACTCGGCCCTGCTGGGGGTGGTCTACCTGGTGGGCCGCTTCCTCTATCTCAATGCCTACGTGAAGGATCCCAAGAAGCGCAGCGTGGGCTTCGCACTGACCATGCTGCCCGCCCTGGTCCTGGTGCTGGCGGCGCTGATCGGGGCGGTTCGCGCGCTGTCGAAAGTCTAGCGCCAGCCGCCTCGACCCCGCAGATCGCCGCGGGCCGGGTTAGCGTCGTAAGATGCCTGCCCGAAGCAGAGGACTTAAGCTCTGGAGGCTTGGCATGGCCAGACGAAAGCTGCAGCAGCCGGAACTCGCCTCGGCATTTGATCGCCTGCCGCTCAACGCGCTGCGCGTCTTCGAGGCGGTGGCCACGCGCCTGAGTTTCGCGGAGGCTGCCGAGTCCCTGCACGTGACTCCCGCCGCGGTGAGCATGCAGGTCAAGACGCTCGAAGACTACCTGCAGGTGCCGCTGTTTCGCCGCGCCGGCCGCAGCATCGAACTCACGCCGGAAGGCTCACAGCTCCTGCCGGGCATACGGCGCGGGCTCACCGACCTGCAAAGCGCACTCCACCAGCTGCGCCAGAGCCGTTGTGCCGGCACACTCAACATTTCCACCATCGCCTCCTTCCTGCAGAAATGGCTGCTGCCGCGCCTGCCGCAGCTCCACGACCGGCACAGCGATCTGCAGCTGCGCATCCATACCTCGCGCGATCCCGTCGACTTCGGGCAGACCGATTTCCACGCGGCGATCCGCATGGCCACCGGACCGACCGCCGGGCTATATAACGAAAAGCTGCTCGATGAGTGGTTCGTGCTGGTGTGCACTCCGGAACTGTACCGGCGCCACGGGCCGATCCGGAACAACGAGGATCTCAAGCGCTACTCGCTGCTGCGCTCCTCGGATGAGCCCTGGCAGCTGTGGAATCGTCCCGGCGCGGACCGGGACTGGAAGGAGCATGGCGCCGCTTTCGACGACTCGGTCGCGATCCTCAACGCGGCCGAGCAGGGTCAGGGGCTGGCCATGACGCGCTGGTGCCTGGCCGCAGGCGACATCAAGCTCGGGCGTCTGGCTCTGGCCAGTACCAAGGCGCTGCTCTGCCCCCGTGCCTACTACTTCGTCTGCCCGGAATCCTACCTCGCGATGCCCAAGATGCAGGGACTGCTGACGTGGCTGCGCGAAGTTGCCCAGGCATCGCCCCTGCCCCCGGATGTGCACGAGAGCCGGGCGCAGCGCGGCGGCCCCAAACGTAAGACCTAGATGACCCCTCGCGCGGTGCGCTCCTACGTCATGCGCGGCGGCCGCGTGACCGACGCGCAGCAACGCGCGCTCGTGGAGCTGTGGCCGCGCTTTGGCGTGCCGTATGCAGAGACCGTGCTTGAGCTGGCGGTATTGTTCGGGCGGCCCGGACCATGCACGCTGGAAATCGGCTTTGGCAACGGGGAACACCTCGCGGCGCGCGCGCAGGCCGAGCCGGCGCGCAATTTCCTCGGTGCCGAGGTCCATCGACCGGGCATCGGCCACCTGCTGCGCATCGCGGCCGCGGCCGATCTCAAGAACCTCCGAGTCATTGATCACGACGCCGTGGAGGTGCTGCAGCAGCAGATCGCCCCGGAGGCGCTCGATGAGATCCAGATCCTGTTCCCGGATCCCTGGCCCAAGAAGCGCCACCACAAGCGTCGCCTGGTTCAGCCGGAATTCGCCGCGCTCGCCGCCAGCCGGCTGCGCGCCGGTGGCCGTCTCCTGCTGGCGACGGATTGGGCGCCATATGCCGAGCACATGCGCCTGGTGCTCGATGCCTGCCCGCGACTCGGGCTTGTGCTCCCGGACAGCGCACTGGGCGAGTCCCCGGGCCGCGGCGCGACGCGATTTGAGCGGCGTGGTCTGCGGCTCGGCCATCAGGTGCACGATCTCATGTATCGGCGTGTGTCCTGACGCGGCGCATCAAGCAATTTGCCCTCGCAGTTTGTCCCAATAGAACTTGATCGGCGCCGGAGCTGAGAGCAACATGATCGTGGAGACCACGCTCATGAATATGCAGAAACCCGGCATCGGAGAATGGTACCGCCTGAGCAGCGGCGAGCTGCTCGAAGTGGTCGCCTTCGATGCGGCCGACGGCACGATCGAGGTCCAGTATTTCGACGGCACCGTCGAGGAATTCGACTTCGATGACTGGCGCTCGCAGCGTGCCAGCGGTGCGATAGAAGAAGCCGAGGCTCCCGAGGACTGGAGCGGATCAGTCGACGTGGAGCCGGAGGACGGGCGCGCGCCGGCCGATCCGGTTGAAGACGACCGGCGCTTTCGCGCCGATCAGCTCGACGGGCTTGATCTGTTCGAGTAATTGCCGGCCGGCCATTTAGCTCAGGCGAAGCGCGCCGCCAGCGCCTGCACGTCCACGCCGTCCTCGAGCAGCACAAAATCATCGACCACGCGCACCGCCACCCGCACCAGCGAGCGTCCCGCGCAGGGTCCCGAAACGCAAAACCCGGTGGACTTCTCGAAAATCGCCCCGTGGGCGGTGCACAGGATCATGCTGTCGTCGTAGGTCAGGAATCGATCGGGCAGATAATTCAGAGGCAGTGACTGATGCGCGCAGCGATTGACGTAGGCGTGCACCTCGGCACCCACTCTGACCAGAAATCCCTTGAGCGGCCATTCACCGCCCCCCAGGCGAAATTCGCGGCAGCCCGTCGCGCGCAGCTCGCCCAGGCTGCACAGCACCCGCGTGAGATCAATCTCGCTCACTGGCGAACATCTAAGGCCGCAATACGTTTGCGCATCACCCAGACCATGATTACACCGGGTAGGCCCAGCACGAATGCCACGATGTAGTAGTTTGCCCATCCTCCGTGATCGGCGAGCCAGCCCGCGGGGCCGCCCAGCAGATAACGCGGCAACAGCGCCAGCACCGACAACAGTGCGTACTCAAAGGCACTGAAACGTGAATTGCAAAGCGCCATGATCAGCGCAACCTCGGCAATGTTGCCCATCGAGGCGGAGAGGTTTTCAATCGCCGTCGCCGCGATCATCAGCGGAAAGCTCTTGCCCGTCACTGCAAGCGCATAGAACGCCAGAATCGAGACCGCCTGCAGGACACCGAACAGCAGCATCGAGCGCAGCAAGCCTAGGCGCACCATCCACAGGCCACCGAGCAGCGCACCGGCGATTGCGCTCGAGGTCAGCACCGCCTTGGCCACCAGGCCAATCTCGGTTTTGCTGAACCCCAGATCCATAAGAAACGGCGTAAACAGCTTGAGCGCGACCGCACCACCGATCTTAAATACGATGATCAATACGATCAGGCCCAGGGCGCCCGGTGAGCCCAGCAGTTCCCGGAGCGGTACCAGCACCGACTGGCGCAAGGAGGTGGGCGCCGGGGTCTTATATTCGGGCTCGGGCGCAGCCCAGGTCACGATCGTGAATGCCGCCATCGCGGCGGCCAGTACCAGCAGGGCGAGGCGCCACCCAAAGGCGTCGGCGACGATCAGGGCGGCGGCAAACGCCAGCCACGCGCAGGCACGGTAGCCTAGGTTATTGGCCGCGGCCGCCAGGCCGCGCTCGTTGGGTAGCGAGACGTCGGTGCGATAGGCGTCGATGACGATGTCCTGCGAAGCGGAAAAGAACACGATCACCAACGCTGTAACGGCCACGGCCGACAACGAGATCGCGGGGTTTTGAAACGCGAGTGCGCCGATCGCAACGGCAAGCGCCAGTTGAAACATCAGCAACCACCCGCGCCGACGGCCGAGCAAGGGCAATGGGTAGCGGTCAAGGAGCGGCGCCCACAGAAATTTGAGCAGGTAGGGAATCGACACGTAAGTGAGCGCGCCAATCTTGGTGTTGCTGCTGCCCGCGTCCTTGAGCCAGGCCTGAAGGACACTCTCGGTGATCTGATTCGGAAACCCGGACGCGGCGCCGAGTGCCATGATCACTAGCAACTTTGGGCTGGCAACAATCTCCCGCAATCCGGGTTTGCGCGCACTCATCGCCTCAAAGCTCATAGTCCATGATCAGCGGCGCGTGATCGGAGAATCTGGCCGCCTTGTAGATCTGCGCGGCGCGCGCCTTGCCCGCCAGCTTTGGACTTGCAATCTGGTAGTCGATGCGCCAGCCGACGTTCTTCGCCCACGCCTGGCCGCGATTTGACCACCACGTGTAACGATCCGGGGCGGCATCGACATGCCTGAACGAGTCGTGGTAGCCCAGATCGTCGAACAGCTCATCCAGCCACGCGCGCTCGTGGGGCAGGAAGCCCGAGTTTTTCTGATTGGCGCGCCAGTTCTTCAGGTCGATCGGCCGGTGGGCGATATTCCAGTCGCCGCACAGGATGTACGGACGGCGCCGGCGCTTGAGGGCCCGCAAGTGCGGCAGAAACGCCTTCAGAAACCGTTCCTTCGACGCCTGCCGGTGCTCACCGGAGGAGCCCGAAGGCAAGTAAACCGATACCACCGCCAGGTTTGGAAACTGCGCTTCAAGGTAACGGCCTTCCTGGTCGAACTCATCCACGCCGATGCCGCGCACCACTCGCTGGGGCGCAGCGCGTGAATACAAGGCGACGCCCGCGTACCCGGGCCGCACCGCCGAGTGATAGGCGGCGTGGTATCCGGGCAGGGTAATATTGTGGCCTTCCAGCTGCGCCTCGGTTGCCCGCACCTCCTGCAGGCAGATCACGTCCGCATTCTGCGTGGCCAGCCACGGGAACAGGCCCTTGGCAGCGGCCGAGCGGATGCCGTTGACGTTGAGCGTGATGACGCGCATGGGGACATGATAGCCTGCCGCGCATGCACGATTACCAGCAGGATTTCCTGGCGCTGGCGCTCGAGCAGCAGGCCTTGAAATTCGGTGAATTCACGCTCAAGTCCGGCCGCCTCAGTCCGTATTTCTTCAACTCCGGGCTGTTCAATGACGGCGCCGCGCTGGCCCGCCTGGGGCGCTGCTACGCGGCGGCGCTCAAGCGCTCGGGCCTGGCTTTCGACATGCTGTTCGGTCCGGCGTACAAAGGCATCCCGCTGGTGAGTGCCTGTGCGATTGCCTATGCCGAGCGGGAGGGGCGCTCTGTTCCCTGGGCCTTCAACCGCAAGGAGGCCAAGGATCACGGCGAGGCGGGGCTGGTCGTGGGCAGTCCCCTCAGGGGGCGCGTGGTGATCGTGGATGACGTAATCACGGCCGGCACGGCCATTCGCGAATCGGTCGAGCTGATCCGCGCCGCGGGCGCCCAGCCGGTCGCCGTGGCCCTCGCGCTCGACCGCCAGGAGCGCGGTCAGGGCGAACGCTCGGCGGTCCAGGAGGTGGAGGCCGAATTCGGGCTCAAATGCGTGAGCATCCTGACCCTAGCTGACCTGATCGAGGCTTTTGCGACCCGCGCCACACGGGGTGCGGAGCCCGCGCAGCTGGCCGCATTGCGGGCCTATCGACAATCCTACGGAGTTGCGGACTGACTCTCTTGCCCTTGGGGGCGCTTCGTGGACAATTGGACGTAAGGAATGCTAGGCCTGGCCACCGGAACTGAAACAGTGATGGGCATCACAAAAGGTGGGATGATCGGCGCCGCGGCGGGCTTGTGCCTGGCCTGGCAGCCTCTGCTCGCGGCTGAACACACCGGCAGCCCGAGCTACAGCTGGGTGGACAAGAACGGCGAGCGCCATTACGGCGATGCCGTGCCGCCCGAGTACGCGCAGTCCGAGCGCCGGGTGCTCAACAGCCAGGGCGTCGAAGTACAGCACGTCGATGCCGAGAAGAACGCGGAGCAGCGGGCCGAGCAGCTCAAGCACGACCAGACCGTGCAACAGCGTGAGCAGCACGACAACTTCCTGCTGACCACCTACACCTCGACCAAGGATATCGAGCGGCTGCGCGATGAGCGGCTCGACCAGCTCGACGGGCAGATCAAGGCCGCCAATGCCTACATCGACACCCTGGATTCGCGCCTGAAGATGCTGCAGGCGCGGGCCCTGCTCTTCAAACCCTACAACACCAAGCCCGACGCCCGCCGCATGCCCGATGACCTGGCTGAGCAACTGGTGCGGGCGTCCAACGACCTGCGCTCGCAGCGCAAGACCATGGACAAGCGCCTCCAGGACCAGACCGACGTGCGCACGCAGTTCGAAGCGGACATCGCGCGCTACCGCGAGCTCACCGCGGCGGCGCACTCGAGCAGTTAACGGCCGGAGTGTCCGAAGCCCCCGCTCCCGCGCTCGCTCGCCGTGAAGCTCTCGACCACCTGCAGCTCGACCTGCACCACCGGCACGATCACCAGCTGCGCAATCCGCTCCCCGGGCTGGACCGTGTAGCTGCTGCCGCCCCGATTCCAGCAGGACACCATCAGCGGTCCCTGGTAGTCGGAATCGATCAGCCCGACCAGATTGCCGAGCACCAGCCCGTGCTTATGACCGAGCCCGGAACGTGGCAGGATCACGGCGGCCAGGGCCGGATCGCCGAGGTGAATCGACAGGCCCGTGGAGATCAGCTCCGCGCGCCCGGGCTCGAGCAGGAGCGGCGCATCGAGGCAGGCGCGCAGATCGAGCCCGGCCGAGCCATCGGTGGCATAGGTCGGGAGCGGGAATTCGCCGCCCAGGCGCGCATCCAGTATCCGCACCTGCAAGGGGCGCCGCGCTTGAGTCTCCATGATTCCCTTCCCTTAAGTCTTGGCAGCGCAGCGCGCGGCGATCAATGAGACCAGGGCGGTAGCCAGCTCGCGCTTGGGTGCGCGCTCCAGTTCGACCCGCCCGCCGCCGCGCCACAGCACCAGCAGCGCGTTGTCCTCACAGTCAAACGCCTTGCTGCTGCTGACCTCGTTGGCCGCGATCATGTCGAGTTTCTTGCGCTCCAGCTTCTCCAGCGCATGCTGCTCCACCGCGTCGGTTTCGGCCGCGAACCCCACCACGAAGGGCCGCTCAGGACCGGCCGCCACCGTGGCCAGTATGTCGGTGGTGCGCGTCATCTCGAGCGAGATCTTCTCGGTCTTCTTCTTGATCTTGCGCTCCGCGACCGTGAGCGGGCGATAGTCCGCCACTGCGGCGGTGGCCACCAGCACGTGCGTGCCCGGCAGTTCCCGCTGTACCGCCTCGAGCATCTGCGCCGCGGTCTCCACACCGATGCAGCGCACGCCGGGCGGCGCGGACAGCGCCACGGGCCCGCTGACGAGCACGACCTCGGCGCCCGCCGCGCGCATCGCTTCGGCCACGGCATAGCCCATCTTGCCGGAACTGCGGTTGCTGACAAAGCGCACCGGGTCGATCGCCTCGCGCGTCGGGCCGGCCGTGATCAGCACCCGCTTCCCGGCAAATGCGCCGGCGCGCTCCAGCAGGGGCTCGATGAGATCGGCGATCGCGATCGGCTCGAGCATGCGCCCCGGTCCCAGCTCGCCGCAGGCCTGCTCGCCGATCCCCGGACCTAGCAGCCGCACGCCTCGCTGCGTGAGTGTCGCCACATTGGTCTGGGTCGCGGCATTCGCCCACATCTGCTGGTTCATGGCCGGCGCCAGCACCAGGGGCGCTGCGGTCGCCAGGCACAAGGTGCTCAACAGATCATCGGCGCGTCCGCCCGCCAGTCGCGCCATAAAATCCGCGCTGGCCGGCGCGACCAGCACCAGGTCCGCCCAGCGCGCCAGTTCAATGTGGCCCATGGCCGCCTCGGCGGCGGAATCCCACAGGCTCTCGCGCACCGCCCGGCCCGAGAGGGCCTGGAAAGTGGTCGCGCCGATAAATTCGCGCGCGCCGGCGGTCATGACCACCTGCACCTCGGCACCGCGCTCGATCAGCCGGCGCACCAGGTCGGCGCTCTTGTACGCAGCGATGCCGCCGGTCACTCCCAGAAGGACGTGTTTTCCACGCATGCGCACATTATCGGTCAGCGCCGCGGTTTCGTGCCATGCCCACCGGATATGTCGTTGGCACGCCCGGGCCATGTCGATCGAGAATCAACCGCATCTGAGTGGCTTGAGGTGTGAGCGAGTTCACATGAAATTGCGCCTCTGGCCCGCCCAGGAACGACCGCGCGAGAAATTGATGGCCCAGGGGGCGCAGGCCCTGTCGGACGCCGAATTGCTGGCACTGCTCCTGGGCAGCTCCGGAATGCGCGGCAGCAACGTGGTCGATCTGGCGCGAACCCTGCTGGTCACACATCGCTCGCTCCGCGAGCTGCTCAACGCCGAGCGCGCGGTGCTGCTGGCCGCGCGCGGACTGGGCGTCGTCGGGTATTGCCGCATGCAGGCGGCCCTGGAGCTGGCGCGCCGGCACTACGCCGAGGCCATGCGCTGCGGTCCGCTGCTCGATTCCCCGGCCGCCACGCACCAATTCCTGATCAGCCGGCTGCGCGACCAGAGCTATGAGCTGTTCTGCTGTTTGCACCTCGACAACCGCCATCGGCTCATCGCCTTCGACGAATTGTTTCGCGGCACCATCGACGGCGCCAGTGTGCACCCACGCGAAGTCGTCAAGCAGGCCCTGAGCCGCAATGCCGCGGCGGTGATCCTGGCGCACAACCACCCCTCGGGCGTCGCCGAGCCCAGCCAGGCCGACGAGCTCATCACGCGCCGGCTGCGCGAGGCACTGGCGCTGGTCGACATCCGGGTGCTTGATCACTGCATCGTAGGGGATAATGGCTGCCTGTCCTTCGCCGAGCGCGGCCTGCTCTAAACAGGGGCCCGGCAGGGGCTGCGGAAGTTGCCCAGAACGCTTGGGGCTGGTATAAAGCCGCCCCTTCGCTCGTCGCTGCAATGAGCGGCTAACAAGCCAAGCCATTGATTTATAAGGATTGGTCCAATGTCTCGCGTCTGCCAGGTTACCGGTAAGCACCCCGTCACGGGCAACAACGTCTCGCACGCCAACAATCGCACGCGCCGGCGCTTCCTGCCGAACCTGCATCAGCAGCGTTTCTGGCTGGAAACCGAAAAGCGCTGGATCAGCCTGCGCATCTCCGGCAAGGGCCTGCGCACCATCGACAAGCTCGGCATCGACGCCGTGGTCGCCGACCTGCGCCGTCGCGGCGAGATCCTCTAAGCGCCCCACCCTTTCTGCAGAGACCCTAAGCCATGCGCGAAAAAGTGAAGCTCCTCTCTTCGGCCGGCACCGGCCACTTCTACGTGGCGATGAAGAACAAGCGCCTGCATCCGGAAAAGATGGAAGTGCGCAAGTTCGATCCGGTGGTCCGCAAGCATGTAGGCTATAAGGAAACCAAGATCAAGTAAGCCCTGGGCCTGCGGGCGGTCCGCTGCTGCATAAGAGCCCGCCTCCTGGCGGGCTTTTGTTTTTGGGCCTTTCGAACGAGGTCGCCGTGCCCGAATTGCCTGAAGTTGAAACCACGCGCCGCGGCCTCGGCCGGCACCTGCGCGGCCGGCGCATCCGCGCCGTGTTGGTCCACGACCCAAGGCTGCGCTGGCCGGTGACCCCGCAGCTGGACGCGCTGCTGCGCGGCCAGCAGGTTCGCGCCATCCAGCGCCGCGCGAAATACCTGCTGCTGCGCTGTACCAGCGGCACATTGATCGTGCACCTGGGGATGTCCGGAAACCTGCGCGTGGTGCCTCAGCCCACCGCCCTCCTCCCGCATGACCATGTCGAGGTGCACCTGGACTCAGGTGCAGCGCTGCGCTTCAACGACCCGCGGCGTTTCGGATGCTGCCTCTACACGACCGAGGCGCCACATCGTCACAAGTTGCTGCGCGGGCTGGCCCCCGAACCGCTCACGACACGATTTGACGGCCGCTACCTGCACCGGGTGACGCGCCATCGGCGCGTCGCCATCAAGACCTTGCTCCTCAACGGGCGGCTGGTCACCGGCGTCGGCAACATCTACGCCAGCGAGGCGCTGTTCCGCGCCCGCCTGCGCCCGCAACGTGCCGCACGCACGCTCACGCTCGGGCAGTGCGCCAAGCTCGCCGCCGCGATCCGCGCCGTGCTCAGATCGGCGATCCGCGCGGGCGGCACGACGCTGCGCGATTACCTCAGCGCTGACGGGACGCCCGGATATTTCAGCCAGAAGCTCTACGTGTATGAGCGCGCCACGCTGCCCTGCCGGCGCTGTCGCACGCCGATCCGCCAGCTGACCCAGGGCCAGCGCTCGACGTATTATTGTGCTCAATGCCAGAGGTAATTCAGGCCGGCCTGGGCCATCGCGAACGCGCTCTGTCCGCCTGCGACCCGGTCATGGCGCGGCTCATCGCCGCGGTCGGTCCCTGCCGCTGGGAACCCAAGCTGGAAATCCCGCCCTTCGAGACCCTCGCCCGCGCCATCGCCCATCAGCAGCTCAACGGAATTGCCGCCGAGAGCATATTCGCGCGCTTCAAGGCCCTGTATCTGCCGGCCGCCTTTCCGGAACCTGCGGCACTGCTTGCGACCCCGGAGGCCGCGCTGCGCGGCACCGGGCTGTCCTTCGCCAAGATCCGCGCAATGCGCGATCTGGCCGAGAAGGTCGCTGATGGGGTGGTGCCGAGCACCGAGCAGCTGCACGCGCTGGAAAGCGAGGCCATCATCGAGCGCATCACGCAGGTGCGCGGCATCGGCCGCTGGACGGTCGAGATGCTGTTGATATTCCAGCTCGGCCGCCCCGATGTGCTGCCGGTCGATGATTTTGGGGTCTGCAACGGCTTTCGCCTGGTGTATGGGCTCAAGGGCATGCCGCGTCCGCGCGCGCTCGCCGAGTTCGGGGCGCGCTGGGCGCCGCACCGTTCGCTCGCCGCATGGTACCTGTGGCGCGCCGTGGAACTGGCGCGTGCGAAAAAACTGCCGAGCGCCCGGCGCGCGCCCCGCGTGGCGATACGCCAGCAGCGCGCCAAGGCGGCGGTCAGAAAACCGGCCAGGCGCTCCGTGAAACGCAGCGCCGGCGACAGGAAGCCGTTGCGCAAGCGGCGCAGCCGTTGATGTCATACTGGTGAAGAGGCGATGTGGCAGCGCCCTCAAGCTGGCGTTGCGCGCACACCGTAGTCAACTTCTATCGACTTCAACACGGGGGATTGCACATGAAAACCACTAAGCTGATCGGCTTGCTGCTCGGCACCGTCATTCTGGCCAGCACGGCCTGGGCGCAGGGCAGCAAGGATGCCGGCACCGAGAGCAAGATCATGGCGCTCGAGCACACCTGGCTCACCTCGCAGCAGACCAACGACATCGAGTTGCTCAAGCCCCTGCTCGCCGACACCATTGCCGACACCTCCACGGAAGGCAAGCTCATGAGCGGCAAAGACGCGGCCATTGCCGATGCCAAGTCCATCAAGTGGAGCCACGCCGAGTACACCGACATGCAGGTCAGCGTGTACGGTGACACCGCCATTGCCACGGGCGTATTTACCGGCAAGGGCACCGACATGGCGGGCAAGCCCGTGAGCGTGCATGAGCGCTACACCGACACCTGGGTCAAGCTGGCCGGCGGCCAGTGGCGCTGCGTCGCGACTCACGGCTCGAACATCAGCAAGTAGGCGAACGAAGCTCCGGATTCGCCCACGGCCGGCTCGAACAAGCAGCGATGAGCACACAGATCGCGGGTCGGCGTGTCGTGGTGGTGGGCGCCGGCATCAACGGGCTGGTGGCGGCGCATTACCTACGCCGGGCCGGTGCGGCCGTCACGCTTCTGGAACGCGCGCCACGGCCGGGCGGGGCCTGCGTGTTCGAGACGGCGACCGTCAACGGCCGCAGCCAGCGCTACGCCCTGGGCGCCTCGGTGCTCGGCCTCATGCCGGATTTTATCTTCAGGGAGACCGGCCTGGCCGAGCGGCTCCAGACCTATGTGCCCAGCAGCGCCAAGCGGGTCTACTTCCCCGACTCCAAAGCCAGCGCCTGGATCCATCGCGACCCGGCGGCGCTGGACACCGAGCTCCATCAGCGCTGGGGCGAGAAGGGCGATGTCTCCGGTTTTCGCCGCGACGAGGCTCGCGTGGTGGCCTATCTGCAGGAAGGCTATCGCAGCGCCACTCCGCCACGGCTCGATGAGGCCAGAGAAAGGCTGGGCGAGACGCTGACGCGGCTGTGGATCACCGGCAGCGCCATGGAGCTGCTCGATCATTATTTCAGCGCCGACCGCACCAAGATTTACATGGCCATGACGGTCACCGAGAGCGGGCCGGTCTCGCTCCATGATCCCTACTCTGCCTTCACGCTGCCGGTGATGGATTCCGGCTCGGTCTTCGATGGCTACTACGGTTTTGTGCGCGATGGCATCTGGCGGGTCACCGAGGAGCTGGCGCAGATCAACGCCGAGCTCGGTGTGCAGATCAAACTCGGCGCCTCGGTCGGGGCCGTGGATCCGGAGCGCGGGCGGCTCGAGTATTCGGTGGACGGCCGGACGGAAGTGCTGGCCTTTGATCAGTGTGTGTTTGCGACCGATCCGCTCTCGGCCGCGCGCATGGTTGGGGACACCGCCTTCGTCGATGCGGTCTCCGGCAAGCGCTTCCTTGGCAGCAGCGGCAAGCTGAATCTGATGTTCGATCGGCCGGCACGCTGGAAGGAAGGGGCCGCCAGCGCCGAGGGCGACACGCCGTTCCGCTTCATTTTTGCGGTTGAGAGTCTCGCCGAGTACGAGCGCGCCACGCTCCGCGTGACCTCGGGCGATGTCGCCTACGAACCGGGCTACATCCAGATCTACTGCGAGGGCGCAGCGATGCGCCAGCTGGGCTTAAGCGAATCCTTCGACCGCCTGACGCTGTTCTTCAAGAACCTGGCGCTCGATCGGCAAGGAGAGGCGCTGCCCGAAGTGGCCGAGGCGGTAAAGGCCCAGCTGTTCCGGCATCTGGAAAATCCCCAGGATTGCGTCTGGAGCCGCATGCTGACTCCAAAGGACCTGCAGCAGCTGTTCCTGTTTCCGGGCGGCAATATCGATCACACCATGCTGGTCGGCGGACAGACATTTGCCGACCGCCAATATACGGGCGATCCGTCCGCGCACTTCTACCGCTTCGGCCGATGGCCCAGCCTCGCCTACTGCGGCGCCGGCGCCTACCCCTGCGGATCCATCGCGGGCACGCCAGGCTACATGTGCGCACGGCAGTTGATCCGCGAATTCACCGGCGCGCCCGCCTAAGAGCCGATCCCGCCGAGGCGGGGTCCTAAAGATTAGGGTGCGACGCCCTGCGCGCTGAGCATGGCGCCGTCGATCTGCCCCTGCACCGTGGCGATCGCGTGAAAGTCCGCGTCATTCCAGCGCATGTTCAGCGTGCCTGCCGAGCCCTCATCGGCGAGCAGCTGGAGCTGCGCGGTGACGATGTTGGTCTTCGTGTTCCACACCACCGTGCCGGACACCGCCAGATCCTCGGCCCAGCGCAGATCCTTGAGCCGGAAGTTATAGCCGTTGGCGGTCTCAATGTAGTTGAACGTGCCACCGCGCAGGCCGCGCAGATAGGCGCCGACCGTGGCATACCACTGGGCGATCACATCGCCCGCGGTCGCAAGTGCGGCGGCGGCAAGTCGCCGCTGTTCCACGCTGCTCTTATCGCCGGCCAGCGGCTCGAGTGCCGCGAGCTCGCGGGCCCGGCGCGCAAATTGCGGCACGGTCCGCGCGGCGCGCACCTTCCGGGTGCAGCTGGTATCGCCCGGCTGGAGCTCCTGCTCGAATCGCAATACGATCGAGGAGGTGCAGCCGATGAGATCGCCCCCCGCGGTTACATGCGGCAGGTTCGGAACGATGACGTGGACCGCATTTGGAAACTGGTCGGTCACCTCCTGTGCATCCGTGATGGAAGTCACCGAGTCCAGGTCGCCCGACAGCACCAGCGTCGGCACATTCGGGAAATGCACGCTGGGCGGCAGCGGCTTGCCGGGGACGATGCCCACGGGCGGTGCCGGCCAGGGCAGGCAGCTGTCGAGCGGCGTGATGTACAGCTGCGAGGCCAGCCCCTCATCGAATGTAAACGGGGCGAACAGGTCGGGACGATGGCTGCGCGCCTGCTCGAGAGCGTTGGCGTACTGGCGCTCGCGCACCGGCACCGGGCTGTTGAGGTCGTAGAGCTGCGGGTAGTCCTGACAGATCACCGCGGTGTACAAGCCGTAGCTGAAGTCCCCCGGATCGCTGCGATAGCCGGTCTCGTCCTCGGCCACCATGCGCAGAATCGGCTGCGGGTCATGTTCGTCCAGCCAGGCCCGGACGGCCGCGTCGAGGTCGCGGTAGATCGAGGCGCCGTAGCCGGCGTCGAAGATCAGGTTGATCAGGGTTCCCGTGTCGACCCGGGTTTCCCGCGGCACACCGAATCCATCGGCCGCCTGTCCCTTGATGGGCTGCACGCGGATGTCGTCGATCAGCCTTTGCATGCGTGAACTCGCCTGGCCGCCGAGCGCAACGCAGCTCGGCGAACGCGAGCAGCTCAAGTCGATGCCCGACCAGGCCTTCGCCCAGTCGGTGTGGAACCACACGTCGGGCGGTCGCACTGGGTAGGCGCTGTCGAGAACGATGCTGCGCAGTCGGTGCGGATACAGGCCGGCGAGAATCTGGCCGACGAAGGTTCCATAGCTGTCGCCATAGAAATCCACCTCGCCGATCTGCAGGGCGTCGAGCACCGCGACGATGTCCCCGGCAGCGAAATCGGTGCCGTAGAGCCAGGCCGTCGGGCCCAGCTGCCGGCCGCAGTTGGCGACTGCCTGCAAGGCCAGGGAACCGGACTGCAGCCAGGGACAGTCGATGGGATCAGAGTAACCCGTGCCGCGCTTGTCGATAATGAGCACGTCGCGGCGATCGCGCAGCGGCGCAAAAACCGAGAGGTAGAAATCGCGCGTGCCGGTGGAGGAGTATCCCGGTCCGCCTTCCTGCGGCAGGATGGTCCCGAGTGATGCCAGCGATCGATCGCGGCGCGGATAATATTCAAACCCGACCGTGACCTTACCCGGTACCGCTCCGCCCGGATCGAGCGGACGCTCGATCGCGCCGCAGTAGCCGGTGTACTGGGTGTTGCACAGTGACAGGGTGAGCGCACCGACGCTGATCGTGTCCGAAACGGCCGCGGCCGCAGCGCCCGCCATCCCCAGAATCGCCATTCCCAGCGTGCGAACCGCTAGCTGATGAGCGCGCATGGCACGTCCCCTCCGGCGTTTCGATCGAGGATAGCACGCGAATTATCGCGCAGCCCTCACCGCCGCAAAGCGCCGCGACGCGCGCGCCTTATTGTTAAGTCAGGGAGCCCACGACCAGTCGCTGGCCGATTTGCGGCAGCCGCCGCCCTCGACCCCGGTCCATGCCCGTCCCCTCACCACGCGCCCGGTGCTTGCGCCGGTCGCCTTGCCATCACGCAGGGCGAACTTTCCATTCACGATGACCTGGCTCACGCCGGTGCTGAGCTGGTGCGGTTGATCATAGGTCGCGTGATCCTGGATCGTGTCCGGGTCGAACACCACGACATCCGCATGGGCTCCGGCCTTGAGCCGTCCGCGATCGGGGAGCGAGAGATTGTCGGCCGGAAGTGTGCTGAGCTTGCGCACCGCGGCCGCAACGCTCAGCGCATGGTCCTTGCGCACGTACTGGGCAAAGACCCGCGCGAAATTGCCATACGCCCGTGGGTGGGCCGCCGACAGCAGGAACACGCCTTCGGGTGCTTCGCCAGCCTCGTCGGAACCGAAACTGACCCAGGGCAGTGCCACCTGCCTGCGGATATTGTCTTCATTCATCAGGAAGTAGGCGATGCCCACTCGGGAACCGTCCTCGATGACCAGGTCAATGGCCACATCCTCCGGCGATACGCCGCGGAGCTTTGCGACCTCGGCCAGGCTCTTGCCGGTGAGTGGCTTGAGTTTCGGATTCTTGAATTCGAGCAGCAAGGTGCCCTCGGCGCCGGCCGCGGCGTAGAGATTCTCCCAGCTGGCCGGGTGCGGATCGCGCATCTCGGCGATCACCTTGGCGCGGATCGCCGGATCCTTCAGTCGCTCGATCCAGGCCTCGAGTCCACCGTCCTGCACCCAGGAGGGCATCGCGGCGTCCAGGCCCGTGGCGCCGGCCGTGTAGGTGTACATATTGGCCGAGATGCGTGTGCCCGAGGTGCGCGCCTGATCAATCATGCCAATCACGCGATCGAGCTTGCCCCAGTTGTCCTTGCCGGCGACCTTCAGATGATAGATCTCCGCCGGTGCACCGCTGGCGCGCGCAATGTCGATGGTCTCCTGCACGGCCGCCTCGATGCGATCGCCTTCGCTCCGCATGTGGGCGGTATACATGCCGCCGCAACGGGCCGACTCCTGGGCGAGTGCGATGAGTTCGGGCGTCTTGGCGTAGGTGGCCGGTGCGTAGATGAGCATGGTCGTCAGGCCCAGCGCCCCCTCCTCCATGCCCTGGTGCACCAGAGCGCGCATCTGCTCGAGCTGGGAATCGCTCGGTTGCACGTCGCGCTCGCCGAGCACGTAGGTGCGCACCGCCGGCGCGCCGACAAAGGAGGCCACGTTGGGACTGATGCCGCGGCGCTCGAGGGTCTCCAGGTACTGGCCGAGCGTCGTCCAGGTCACGGGAAATTTGATGTCGCCCTGGCGCTGCACCATCAGCTCCTGCATGTGCGGCGTCAGCGGCCCCATCGAGTCCTCACCGAGCACTTCCAGGGTGACGCCCTGCGTCAGGTCACTGAGTGCGCGCCCGTCGATCAGGAAGGATTCCTCGGGATGCGCGAGCATGTTGATAAATCCAGGCGCCACCGCCTGGCCGTGCACGTCGAGTACCGTGCGTCCCTCCAGCGTGCGTGGCGGGCCCACGTAGCTGATCCGATCGCCATCGATCGCCACATCACCGAGGTAGGGCTTATCGCCCGAGCCGTCATAGATCGTGCCGCCACGCAATATCAGATCGTGCGTTCCTGCCGCCTGCGCCGCGGGAACCGCCGGCAGCGCCACCGTCCATCCCACGAGCAAGGCCAAGATTCTTTGTGTATTCATGACAACCCCCAATCCACCGCCACCTAAATTCTTTCCGGCAGGATTGCTGCTGCCTCCATTCTACGATGCCCGTTCGGCCGCCTTGCCGGCCGACTCGCGCACCAGCGTGATGCTCAGCAGCAGCTGATCGGGTTCCCAGCGCCAGCCGCTCGGCCGCCGGTTGCGTTCCATGTCATAGCCCAGGCACAGCCGGTCACCGTCGAGCGCAACGATGGCCAGCACGCGCCGCCCGGCGTTAGGTCCAGTCTGCCCGATCAGATCGATACCGCGCGGAACCCCGAGCGTGCCCAGCTGCCAGGTCCCGGCATCGACGATCTTGCCCGCGTGATCGACGATCGCGTAGCGCTCAGCATCAAAGCTCAATCGCGCGACGCGCAGCTTCCCGATCTCCAGCATCTGCCCCGACACGTCGGCCGCCACCGGCACCCAGCTGCCCGCAAGCAGCGCCTCCGGGCTCACCTACTCGACGACCCCGGCGCCCTCGCCGCGCGGATCGGCGGCGGCTTCGACCGCCCCGGTCGCGCGGTTCCAGATCACCGCCTGGAAATTGCCCCAGCGATACGATGTCGCCTGCAGCGTGTCGCCCTGCGCGCTTAAGGTCTTGAGCTCCTCCTCGCTGAAGGCCCCGCCCTCGTAGCGGACCACATCCGGCAGATACTGGTGGTGGAAGCGCGGCGCGCTCACGATTTCGCTGGCCGAGCGGCCGTCGATAAAATCCAGCGTCGCCAGCAGCACCATGCCCATGATCAGGCTCCCACCGGGCGAGCCGCCGATCATGACGCGATCGCCCGCCTCGACGAAGCTCGGCGTCACGGAGGAGAGCATGCGCTTGTGCGGGGCGATCGCATTGGCATCAGCACCCACCAGCCCAAAGGAATTGGCCGTGTTCGGCTTGATGGAAAAATCGTCCATCTCGTTGTTGAGGAACAAGCCGGTGCCGGCGATCATGCGCCCGCTCCCGAAGCGCAGGTTGAGCGTGATGGTGGCCGCGACGCGATTGCCGTCGCGATCGAGCACCGAGAAATGCGTGGTCTGCGGTCCGGCGTTGGCGCCGGCGCCGATTCCGGGCAGCGCGCTGCTGGGCGTGTTGTGGTCGGTGCGGATGGAGGCCGCCAGTCCCGCCGCGTAGTCGATATTGGTCAGGCGCGCCACCGGCACGTCCACAAAGTCCGGATCGCCCAGGTAAACCGCCCGATCCCGGTGTGCGCGGCGCATCGCCTCGATGATCAGGTGCTTGCGCTCGACCGGCGGGGCCGCGTGCAGGTCGAACTGCGCCAGCACGTTCAGCGCCTCGATGAGGCCGACGCCGCCCGAGCTCGGCGGCGGGGCCGAGACCACGCGCGCGCCATGGTACTGCCCGATGATGGGCGCACGTTCGATCGCGCGGTAGGAGGCAAGATCTGCCTCGGTCCAGATGCCACCCTGCGCGCGCACGCCGGCCACCAGCCGGGCCGCCAAATCGCCACGGTAGAAACTCTCCAGCCCATGCTGGGCCAGGTACTCCAGCGTGGCGGCCAGTTGCGGCTGGCGCACGACCGTGCCGATCGCGGGCACCGCGCCCGAGCGCAGGAAATTCTGCGCCACGTCGGGCTCCGCCTTGAACTGCTCGAGCCGCGATACCAGGCCCTCGTGCAAGTGCGCGGAGAGCGGGAACCCGGCGCGCGCCAGATGTATGGCCGGCGCCAGGCTCCGCGCCACCGGCAAACGCCCGTAGCGCGCCGCCAGCAGGGCGAGACCCGCGGGCTCGCCGGGGATGCCCGCGGCCAGTGCGCTGTCGGTCGACAGTCCCTGGACCACCTGGCCCTTCGCGTCCAGGTACATGTCGCGCGTGGCCGCCGCGGGTGCAAATTCGCGCGCGTCGATGGCAACCTCGACCCCGTCGCTCTGCCGGTGCAGCAGGTAGATCCCGCCGCCCGACAATCCCGAGCCCGTGGGTTCCACCACCGCCAGCGCGGCGCTCACCGCCACGGCTGCGTCAAACGCGTTGCCACCTTCGCGCAGTACTTGAAGGCCCGCGGCGGTCGCCAGCGGATGAGCGCTGGCAATGGCGGCTCGGCCCGGGGCACTGGCGAGCGGTGCGGCGGAGAGAGCGCCGCTGCAAACCAGCAGCAGCACCCCGCACACGGCGGCGCGGCGGCGCGGAGCCGCGAATGTCACCGCTTCACCTTGCGGCGGAACGCCGCCTCGACCAATGGATGCACGAATTCGGCCACGCTCCCTCCGAGGGTAGCGATCTCGCGCACCAGCGTGGAGGAGATGAAGGTAAATTGTTCCTGGGGCGTCAGGTAAACGGTCTCCACGCCCGGGGCGATGTGCCGGCCCATGTTGGCCAGCTGGAACTCGAACTCGAAGTCCGACACCGCGCGCAGGCCCCGCACGATCACGCCGATGCCCTGGGCGCGCGCGAACTCCACCGTCAGGCCGCTGTAGCCCACGACCTGCACGTTGCTGATATCGGCGAGCACCTCACGGGCCAGCTCCACGCGCTCGTCGATGGTGAACATCGGCGCCTTAGTGCCTGGATTCGCGGCGATGGCGAGCAGCACATGGTCGAATATTCCCGCCGCACGGCGTACCAGGTCCTCGTGGCCGCGGGTGATGGGATCGAAAGTCCCGGGGTAGACGGCTCTGCGGTGGGGTGACACGACGGCTCCTTAGCGGTACTCGTAGAGATCATACCCGACCACGCCCGCCGCCCCCTGTCGCAGGGGTTGCCAGGCCGGAGGGAGCGGCGGCAATGCGCTCTTGCGCGGGTGCTCGAGGTACACCAGGCACCCGCTCGCCAGCCAGCCCCCGGCCTGCAACTGCGCGCCCACGTGGGCGAGAGCCTGCCCCGCAAACGGCGGATCGAGAAACACCAGATCGAAGGCCCGCGCGCTTCGCGCCAGGTAGCGCTCGGCGCGCTCATGCACCAGCTCCGCGCTGCCCGAGGCCGCGCCCCATTCCCGCAGCACATCGCCCAAGCCCGCGATGGCCTGCGCGTCGTGATCCACGAACACACAGTGCGCCGCGCCGCGCGAGAGCGCCTCGAGCCCCAGGGCGCCGGAACCGGCGTACAGATCCAGGCAATGCCGGCCGACGATCTTATCCTGCAGCCAGTTGAACAGCGTCTCGCGAACGCGATCGCTGGTGGGGCGAATCTGCGCCTCCGGAAACTGCCAGCGCCTTCCTCGCCATTGCCCCGCAATGATGCGCAAGCGGCGCGTGTGCGCGCCGCGCTCGTGGGTGCCGGCGCGGGGGCGTGGCGGCCGTGCTGCGATTTCGCGTCATGGCGGGGAAGCCTACCGCATATGCGAGAATCCACCCATGTTCGAGCAGCGCCCGGCGGATGTCGCGCCCCAGGAGTCCACACCGGGCTTTTTTGGGCGACTGCGCGCGCGCCTCAACCGTGGCGGCGCCGGCCTGGCGCGCGAGCTGCGCGGATTGCTGCAGGGGCGGCAGATCAGCGCCGAACTGCTCGATGAACTGGAAGCGCGACTGATCGGGGCGGATCTGGGCGTGCTCGTCACGGGGGAGATACTCGAGGACTTGCGCGCCCGGGCCGGCCGCCACGAGCTCGCGGACGCCGAGGCGCTGCTGGCCGCGCTCCGTGTGCGCCTCACCGAGATCCTCAAGCCCTGCGAGGTCCCTTTGCAGATCGACCGCCACGCGCGGCCCTACGTGGTCCTGGTCGTCGGCGTCAACGGCTCGGGCAAGACCACGACGATCGGCAAGCTGGCCGGCCAGCTGCGCTCGCAGGAGCTGAAGGTGATGATGGCCGCCGGCGATACCTTCCGCGCCGCCGCGATCGAGCAGCTGGGCGTGTGGGCGGAGCGCGCCGGCGCGCAGTTCATCGCCCAGCAGGCCGGTGCCGACCCGGGTGCGGTCATCTTCGATGCGTTGCAGGCGGCGCGCGCGCGCGGCATCGACGTGCTGCTTGCCGACACCGCGGGCCGGCTGCACAGCCAGTCGCATCTGATGGACGAACTGCGCAAAATCAAGCGGGTCATCGGCCGCCTCGATGCCAGCGCACCGCATGAGGTGCTGCTGGTGCTCGATGCCAACCAGGGGCAAAACGCGCTCGCCCAGGCCGAGCAGTTCCACGCCGCCATCGGTGTGACGGGACTGGCGATCACCAAGCTCGACGGTACGGCGCGGGGCGGCATCGTGGTGGCCATTGCCCGCAAGCTCGCGCTCCCGATCCGCTACATCGGCCTGGGCGAGCACAGCGAGGACTTCGGGCTCTTCGAGGCCGCGGCCTTCGCGAAGGCACTGGTCGATGGCGTCGACGGGAGCGGTGCGGCGGCGCACCGCCCGGCCCCGGGAGCTTAGCGGATGATCCGATTCGAGGGTGTGGCCAAGCGCTACCGCAAGGGGCGCGAGGCCCTGAGCAATGTCACGCTGCACGTGGCCCCGGGCGAAATGGTGTTTCTCACCGGGCGCTCGGGCGCCGGCAAGAGCACGGTGCTCAAGCTGATCGCGCTGCTGGAGCGGCCCACGCGGGGCCGCGTGTGCGTTGCCGGCTCCGACACGGGCAAGCTCGCGGCCCGCCACGTGCCCGCATTCCGGCGTGGCGTGGGCGTGGTCTTCCAGGACCACCGATTGCTGATCGATCGGCCGGTGTTCGACAACGTGGCGCTGCCGCTGATCGTCGCCGGCAGTTCGCTCAAGGAGATCGACAAGCGGGTGCGCGCGGCGCTCGACCAGGTCGGGCTGCTGGGCAGTGAGCGCAGGCGCCCCGCCGAACTGTCGGTCGGCGAGCAGCAGCGCGTCGGCATCGCGCGCGCGATCATCAGCCGGCCGCCGATCCTGATTGCCGACGAGCCGACCGGGAACCTGGATCCGCAGCTGGCCAGCGAGGTCATGGCGCTGTTTCGCCGGCTCAACGAGGTCGGTGTCACCGTGGTCGTGGCCACGCACGATCTGCACCTGGTGGAAGCGTCCGGCTTGCGCTCCGTCGTGCTCGAAAACGGCCACATCGCCGGAAGCGAGCCGAGCATCGAGTTACCGGTGATCGAGGCCCGGCGATGAGCGGCGGAGTCTCGGGCTATCTGGCGCGCCATGCGCACGCGCTGCTGAGCTCGGCCGGCCACATGACGCGCGTGCCGGTCGCCACGGTATTCACCGTGCTGGTCATGGGGCTGGCCCTGGCGCTGCCCCTCGGCCTGGACGTGCTGGTGCGGAACGTCCGCATCGCCACCGGCGATTTTAGCGGCGCGGTCAGCCTGTCCGTGTACCTCAAAACCGGCGTGGCCGAAGCGCGCGCGCAAGCGCTCGCGCGCACCGCGCGCGAACGGTCGGGCGTGGCGAGCGTGCAGTTGATCACGGCGAGCCAGGCGCTGGCGCAATTCCGTGCCCAGTCGGGCTTCGGCGAGGCCCTCGATGCGCTCGAGGACAATCCACTACCGCACGTGCTGGCCATCACGCCTCGGCCCGGCAATGCCAATCCGGCCGACATGGAATCGCTCCGCCGCTACCTGAAGAACTGGCCCGAGGTCGATAGCGTGCAGCTCGACGGCGACTGGGTGGCGCGGTTCAACGCGATACTCGCCCTGCTGCAACGCTCCTTGCTGCTGGCCGCCGGGATCCTGGCCCTGGGGGTCGTGGCCGTGGTGGGCAACACGATCCGGCTGGAGATCCAGAACCGTCGTGCCGAAATCGAGGTCACGAAGCTGGTCGGGGGCACCAATGGTTTCGTGCGCCGTCCCTTCCTCTACACCGGGGCGCTTTATGGTTGCCTGGGTGGATTGACGGCCTGGCTGGTGGTGATGGTCGCCATTCATCTGCTGACCCCGGCCACCGCGCAGTTGGCGCGCTCCTATGGGAGCAGCTTTAGCCTGGCCGGCCCCGGAGCGCGAGATCTGCAGATCCTGCTGCTCTCGAGCACGGTGCTGGGCTGGCTCGGCTCCTGGCTGGCCGCGGCTCGCCATCTTGCCCGGATCGATCCGGGTTCGGGCTAGATATAAGCTATTGATTTTAAGCTATTTTATTCCCCATAAATCTCCCCTTCCACCCTTAGCACTCCGGGCCTAAGAGTGCTAAAATCGTCGCCATCGATTCTCCATCGGAGACTTAAAGGAATGAGCGTACAAACCGCGATGATGACCCATGGAAACGACTTTGGCCTTGCCGGCCCGCTGGGTAGCTTCGAGGCCTATGTCGAGCGCGTGAGCCGCGTGCCGGTGCTCAGCCGCGAGGAGGAGCAGCAGCTGGCGCGTCGATTCCGCGAGGACGATGACCTGGATGCCGCCCGTCAGCTGGTGCTCTCGCACCTGCGTTTCGTGGTGCATATCGCCCGCGGCTATAACGGCTATGGATTGCCGGTCAGCGACCTGGTTCAGGAAGGCAACGTCGGCCTCATGAAAGCGGTCAAGCGCTTTGACCCGACCGTGGGTGTACGCCTGGTCTCATTTGCAGTGCACTGGATCCGCGCGGAAATCCACGAATACGTGCTGCGCAACTGGAGACTGGTGCGCATTGCCACCACCAAGGCGCAGCGCAAGCTGTTCTTCAACCTGCGCCGCCTCAAGCGCAATCTGAGCTGGCTGAGCGCCGAGGAAACCCGCGCCGTCGCCAAGGACCTGGGCGTCCCGGCCACCGAGGTGACCGAGATGGAGCAGCGCCTGTCCGCGCACGATCTGAGCTTCGATCCTTTGCCGGCCGCGGGCGAGGAGGAAGAGTCCTATGGCCCGGCGGCCTATCTGGGTGCGCCGGACGCCGATCCGGCCAAGCAGGTCGAGGCCGAGGACTGGGACGGGGACTCCACGGCGCAGCTGGCCTCCGGGCTGGAGAGCCTGGATGAGCGCAGCCGCAACATCGTGCAACGGCGCTGGCTGGTCACGCCCAAGGCCACCCTGCATGAGCTCGCCGACGAGTATGGGGTGTCGGCCGAGCGGATCCGTCAGATCGAGGCTAGCGCGTTTACGCGCTTGCGGGGCTTGCTGCCGGCCCCATCCGTCTGATTTCAACCACAATTCGGAAATCGGAAGGCGGCGGTTGTCGTCGAAACACGACATAACATTCGCTTCAAAGCGATGATTTGCTATAGATTTTTGCCTTCGAAGATCTTATCCTCCACTCATGCGATATCGCCGGATGTGGCGATGCGCAAAAGGAACAGCCTAGAATTTTCAGAAATCTGGCTGTCCGGGTGGACACGGATGAGGCGGCCAACATTTTTGGTCGCCGGGCATGATCAAGCGCGAAGTGACGCGCTAACCCCGCTGTTTCGGGGGAGGCAATTTGCCGGCTCTGCCAGTCCGGAAAAATAATTGCCCACCCGTGGCAGACCGGATCTATTTTGAAAAGTTAAAGCCCCGCCTGGCGGGGCTTTTTTTTGGCTCGCCCGCGCCTGTCTCCCCGCAGCACAATGCCGGGGTGAGGAATCTACGGGCGCTGCGCTTTTTGCTGATCGGATTGGGGCCTGGTGCCCTGTGCGCTCTGTGGGGAGCCGCCGCCCTCGCCCAGGCGCCGCGTGCCGCCCCCGAATGGCCCGACAACTTCAGCTCGCGGGTCGAGGCTCTCGCCCTGCTCCAGACGCTCAACGCCGAGCTGCTGAGCCAGGACAGCGCGACACTGACTCTCGAGCACTGGTGCGCCGTGCACAAGTTGGCGCCCGCCCCGCACATTGTTGCCATCCCGCTGCACGGTGAGCCTAACGGGAGCGAGCGCCGAGCAGCTCCAATCGCTCCATGTAGGAGCCGCCGAATCCCTTCGCTATCGCCACGTGCAGCTGGTTTGCGGATCGCTGGTGCTTTCGGAGGCCGAAAACTGGTACGTGCCCGCACGCCTGACGCCGCAGATGAATCATCTGCTCGAGACCACCGACGCGCCCTTCGGCGCCATCGTTCGCGATCTTCATTTCCAGCGACACACGCTGTCCTCGCGCCTGCTGTGGATGCCCTTGCCCGAGGGCTGGGAAATGAGTCAGGGCTCTGCGCCGCAGGGCGAGGGAACATTGCAGGTGCCTGCCCATGTGCTCGAGCACCGCGCCGTGCTGAGCCTGCCCGACGGCACGCCCTTCAGCGAGGTGTTGGAAACCTACACCGGCAATGTGCTGGCGTTCCCGGCGCCGCAGGCCCCTTCGCCAGAGCGCTGAGCGCCTCCGCTAGGACTTCGTTTCGGTCCCGTCTTTCGAGCTCTCAGGCAGCCAGTCCTGGCCGCGCCGGCTCGTCAGCAGCGGCAGGAGCTTCGCGTCGAGCTCGGGGTCCGGTGAACGATAAGCCCATTGGGCCAGGGGTGGCATCGACATCAGTATCGCATCGCTCCGGCCATTGGACTGCAGACCAAACAGGGTGCCGCGGTCGAACAGCAGGTTGAATTCCGCATAGCGCCCGCGGCGATAGAGTTGGTAGCGCCGCTCGCGCTCGCCGAAGGCCAGATCGCGCCTCGCCTGGACGATCGCGCCATAGGCCTGAAGGTACTGGCTGCCCACCGCGCGCATGAAATCAAAGCAACGCTCCCAGGGCATGGCGAATTCTGGCGTCTCATCGTTCAGGTCATCGAAGAACAAGCCGCCCAGCCCGCGCGCCTCGCCCCGGTGGCGCAGGTAGAAATAGTCATCACACTCCCGGCGCAGCTGTGCGTACAGGCGCGCGTGAAACGGCGCGCAGGCGGCGGCGGCGGCCCGGTGCCAGAGCACGGCATCCTGCTCGTAGGGCAGGTAGGGCGTGAGATCGAAGCCGCCGCCAAACCACCACGCCTCATCGGCGCTGAAGTAGCGCACGTTCATGTGGCTGGTGGGAACCTGCGGATTGCGCGGATGGATCACGACCGAAACGCCCATCGCCCGATAGGCCCGGCCCGCGAGCTGCGGATGGCGCGCGCTCGCCGCCGGCGGCAATTGGGCGCCGCGCACATCGGACAGGGCCACCCCGGCGCGCTCGAACAGCGCGCCGTCCTCGAGGACCGCCGTTACCCCCTCGCCCGCGAGCGTCCCGCTGCCTGCGGCGCGCGACCAGGTATCCCTGGTGAATTCCCGGCTGCCGTCGGCGGCGGCAAGGCTGGCGCACAACTCATCCTGCAGCGCGCCGAGGTAGCCGCGCACCGCGGCACTGCGCTGCTCAGTCACGCGCTTAGACCCCGCTCATCGTCAGTGCTTGACCATGACGTGGCGGACCACGCTGTAGTCCTCCAGCGCGTACATCGACAGGTCCTTGCCGTAGCCGGAGCGCTTGAGCCCGCCGTGCGGCATTTCCGAGATCAGCATGAAATGCGTGTTGATCCAGGTGCAGCCATAGCGCAACCGCGCCGCCACCTGCATGGCGCGCCCCACATCGTGCGTCCACACCGAGGAGGCCAGGCCGTATTCAGAATCATTGGCCCAGGCGATGGCATCGTCCGTGTCCTTGAATCGCGTCACCGTCACCACCGGACCGAAAACTTCACGGCGCACGATCTCATCACTCTGGCGGGCGCCGGCGATCACCGTGGGCTCAAAGAAGAACCCCTTGCCGCTCTTCGCCTTGCCGCCGGTAACCACCTCGATATGTTTCTTGGCCGTGGCGCGATCGACGAAGCCCGCGACGCGCGCGCGCTGTTCGGCGCTGATCAGCGGCCCCATCTCCACGCCAGCCATCTGCTGCGCACCCACCTTGATCGTGCCGACGGCGGCGGCCAGATCGGCGACCACCCGCTCGTACACCTTGGCGCCGGCATAGATGCGGCAGGCGGCGGTGCAATCCTGGCCGGCGTTGTAATAGCCGAAGGTGCGCACTCCGCTGACCACCGATTCCACATCCGCGTCGTCAAAAACGATTACGGGCGCCTTGCCGCCGAGCTCCAGGTGCGTGCGCTTGACGCCCTTGGCAGCGGCCGCGAGCACTTTCTCGCCGGTCGAGACATCCCCGGTCAGCGAGATCATGGCCACCGTCGGGTGCGAGATCAGCGGGGCCCCGACACTCTCGCCCCGACCGCAGATGATGTTCACGACTCCGGGCGGAAAGACTTCCGCCAGGGTAATTGCCAGCCGCAGAGTGCTGAGCGGCGTTTGTTCGGAGGGCTTGAGCACCACCGTATTGCCGGCAGCCAGGGCCGGCGCGAGTTTCCACGCCGCCATCAACAGCGGATAGTTCCACGGTGCGATCGAGGCCACCACTCCGACCGGGTCGCGGCGGATCATGCTGGTGTAGCCGGCGAGGTACTCGCCCGCCACCGCGCCGTGCATGGTGCGCGCGGCGCCGGCAAAGAACCTCATGACATCGGCCACGGCGGGAATTTCATCGCCACCAACCGCGGCCAGCGGCTTGCCGCAGTTGGCAGACTCGAGCGCGGCATAGTCGGCCGAATCAGCTTCGATGCGGTCGGCGAGCTTGAGCAGCAGCGCGGCGCGTTCCCTCGGGGGCGTCGCGGACCAGCCGTCGAAGGCCGCTCTTGCGGCCTCCACGGCCGCGTCGATCTGCGCCTTCGAGGCCTCGTTCACCGTGGCCAGGCTCTTGCCACTGGCCGGATCGACAATCTGCTCGGCGGCACCTTTGCCGCTGACTAATTTTCCGTTGATCAGTAGTTTGGTGTTCATGGGCGTTACTTGTTGTGTACTTGGAATTTTGCCGATACATTCCCAATAATAGAGGGCACCTGCGACGGCGCCTATATTCCCACATTCCCGAGGAGTCGATCGTGCATACCCCGACCCGAGCGCATCTCACCCCGATCGCCCTGGCCCTGGCGCTGCTGGGCGCCAGCGGCGTTGCCAGTACCGCCACGACGGATCCGCAACTTAGCGTGATGATCTCAAACCCGGACCGGGCGGCCGCATTCAAGGCGCGCGATGCGGTGCGGCATCCGGCCGAAGAGCTGAGCTTCTTTGGACTCAAGCCGAACATGACCGTGGTCGAGCTGTGGCCCGGCTCGGGCTACTGGAGCGAAATCCTCGGGCCTTACCTGGCGGCCAGCGGCAAGTACTACGTGGCGCTCCCGCCCTCAGGCGACAAGGAAGAGGACGAGGGCACGGCCAAGTGGCGCGCGCGGATGGCGACCCACAAGGATCGGCTCGGCAAGATCACCGAGACCTCGCTGGGAAAAGATCATTACGAGATCGCGCCCCCCAGTTCCGCCGACCTCGTGCTCACTTTTCGCAACCTGCATAACTGGGTGAATAGCGGTTACGCGGATGCCGCGCTCTCGGCCTGCTTCCGCGCCCTCAAACCCGGCGGCATCCTCGGCGTGGAAGACCATCGCGGCCGCACCGATCGCCCGCAGGATCCAAAGGCAGAGAGCGGCTACCTGCGCGAGGATTATGTGGTCGCGCTGGCCAAGAAGGCCGGCTTCGAACCGGCCGGGTCCTCCGAGATCAACGCCAACCCCAAGGACACCAAGGACTGGGTGGACGGGGTCTGGACGTTGCCCCCGACGCTCTCGCAGGGCGATAAGGACCGTGCTCGCTACGTGGCGATCGGCGAGGCCGACAATTTCGTGCTGAAGTTCCGCAAGCCGGTTCATTAGAGGAAGCGGCGGCGGCCGCAAACGCCGGGGGCTAGGCCCTCCGGGCGAGCAGCAGCTTGCGCCGCGCCAGGCTCGCGGCCGGCCAGTACTTTTCCCGGTCGTAATACTCGGGCACCGCGGGCACCGCCGGGTCCAGGATGAGCCAGGGCTGCTTGCTGCTCGTAAAGATGTGTATGTCCGGCGGGCACTGCGCGGGCGCATCGAGCGTTCCCACGCGTACGAAACGCACCAGAGTCCCGGCGCCCGAATAGCAGCTCCAAACAGCGATGCGGCAGGTCGGGCAGCGCGCGATCTTCTGCCCCTTGCCGCTCGCCGAGGGCGTGTCCACCCAGTCGGGCTCACCGCTCAGCAGTTCCACCTGGTCCGACTCGATCATGGCGTTCAGGGCGAATGAGGCGCCGGATTCGCGCTGGCACCAGCTGCAATGGCAGCAATGCACGAACAGCGGCCGGCGGTGCAGCCGGTAGCGTATTTGCCGACAATCGCAGCCACCGTCGGCCGACATGCTCTCCTTGTCCATCGCCGTGACCTTTTGGGTTATTGCTGAGGGGGCCGGAAGTCTCTTCGCAGAATCACGATCCAGGTGATGAGCGCCCCCATAAAGGTCGCCAGTCCCGTGGAGAAGCGCAGATTGTCGAGCACCGGCGGTGCACGGGTATTCGCCTGCACGACCTGCCAATGTACGTAACTGAGGAACGCGGCCAGCATCACGCCAAAAAATTTCATGTGGCGCTGGAGCCGCACGACCGTGTCCGCGCGGCGCTCGGGCGCCAGCCAGTATTCGCGGTGCGGAATATTGATGCGGGTGTTCGGGAGCTTCAGCACCCGGTTGATGAGGAAGTTCAGCGCCAGCGGCAGCAACACGACGAATACCAGCATGAACCGCAGGTAGAAGGCGCGCGACATATAGCCGTTGGCAGCCCCGGTCGGGCCAAAGTGCGTGGCGATCACATCAGGCAACGTGCCGCTGCTGCGGATCAGGAACAGCGCGGCAATCGCCAGCGCCAGGAAGAATCCAATGTCGGCTGCAGACTTTCTCATGCCGCGCTGAGAGTGTCGGATTTCAGCCTGAGCCCAGCTTCGCCAGCGCCGCCTCGTACGCCGCGGTGGGCTCGCGCGCGTTGGCCGCGGTCGTATGCAGGTCGCGCAGCAGGCCGTCCTTCAGGCCGTATACCCAGCCGTGCACGGACAGTTCCTGGCCGCGTTCCCAGGCTTCGCGGGCAATAGTCGTCTGGCAGACATTGCTCACCTGCTCGATCACATTCAGTTCACACAGTCGATCGGCCGCGGCCGCCTCGCCTCCGGCGGCACTCACGGAGTTCTTGTGCTTCTGGCGCACGTCCTGCACGTGTCGCAGCCAATTGTCGCTCAGGCCGATGCGGTCCCCGCGCAGCGCAGCGCCGACGCCACTGCAGCCGTAGTGGCCGCACACGATGATGTGGCGCACCTTGAGGATATCGACCGCGAACTGCATGACCGACAGGCAGTTCAGATCGGTGTGCACCACCAGATTGGCGACGTTGCGGTGCACGAACAGCTCGCCAGGCAGCAGGTCGACGATCTCGTTGGCCGGCACGCGGCTGTCGGAGCAACCGATCCACAGGTAGGCCGGCGACTGCTGCCGGGACAATTTGCTGAAGAACTCCGGATCCTGCCGGCGAATGCGCTCCGCCCAGCGCCGGTTGTTCTCAAAGAGCTGCTTCAACTCGGGCATGTGCAATGCGCCTAGTGGGCCATGGCCTGGTAGTCGACCGCCAGGTTCGCAAGCAAGCGCACGCCCAGCTTGAGGCCGCTCTCGTCGATCTTGAATCGCGGCGAGTGATTGGGCGCGTATTCGTCCATGCTCGCGCCCGGCTTGCGCACCCCCAGGAACACGAACACGCCGGGGATCTTCTTCTGGTAGAAGGAGAAGTCCTCGGCGATGGTCTGCGCCGGGCACTCGAGCAAATGCTCCTTGCCCGCGACGCGCGAGAGCGTGGGCAGCATCTGCGCGGTGAGCGAGGGATCGTTGAAGGTCACGGGATACGATACTTCATCGCCCATTCTAACCTCGGCACTCGCCCCCGAAGCCGCGGCGATATTCTCCGCGGTGCGCTTGATGCGTTGTTCCACATCGCTCCGCGCCGAGGGATCCAGGGTGCGCACCGTCCCGTACATCGTCACCGAGTCCGGGATGATGTTGAATCGCAAGCCTCCTTCGATTCGGCCAATGGTCAGCACCACAGGCGCCTTGGTCAGGTCCATCTGGCGGCTGACGATGGTCTGCATTCCCATGACGATCTGCGAGGCGACGGTGATCGGGTCGACTCCGTTCCACGGCTGGGCGCCGTGAGTGGAGCGCCCGTGGACGACAATTTTCAGGTCATCGGTGGCCGCCATGATTCCGCCCGCGCGATAGGCGATCGTGCCCACCTCGTATTGCGTCAGTACGTGCAGCCCGAAGATCGCCTGGGGCTTCGGGTCCTGATCGAGCACCCCTTCCTTCACCATCAAGGCCGCCCCGCCTTCCTCGCCTGCGGGCGCACCCTCTTCCGCCGGCTGGAATATGAATTTCACCGTGCCGTGCAACTGCGGGCGCAGCTGCGAAAGCACTTCAGCCACTCCAAGCAGTATGCCCATGTGCGCGTCGTGGCCGCAGGCGTGCATCACGCCGACTTCCTTGCCACCGTAGCTGGTGCGCACGGTCGATTTGAAGGGCAAATCGACCTCTTCGGTATTGGGGAGCGCGTCGAGCTCGGAGCGCAGCGCCACCACGGGTCCGGCCTTGCCACCGCGCAGCACACCGACCACGCCGGTTTTGGCGATGCCGGTGTGCACTTCAAGGCCCAGGGCGCGCAGGTGCTCGGCGATGTAGGCTGCGGTCTGCGTCTCGCGGTTGGACAGTTCCGGATGCTGGTGGATGTAGCGGCGATTGGCGATGACGTGTGGCTCGACCTGATCGGCCAGCCGATCAATTCCCCGGTGCAGGGCCTCAAGATCCCCGGCGCCTGAGCTGGCCGCCATCGCGCCCGCGCTGCCGGCCAGCGCGAACGTCAGGATCAGAGTTGAGGCGCAATATCTCATGCGGGGAAGTCTCCGGGCGGCTCTTAGCTGGTCCTGACGCTGTGGTCTTCGGGTCAAGCGAATGCCGGTATTTCTTTAAGGAGCTCCAGCCATACGATCGTGCTTGACGAAGAACTGGCGGGCCAGTGCGACCAATTGCCCTTCGGTCGGATGATCCACGGTCTCCCAGCCGACAATCCGTGGGGCGATGTGGGCCCGGTGCTTTTCGACGTAATGGCGAAAATCGGCCTGCGCCTTGTGCGCGCCGGTCACCAGCACTTCCTTGATGTCCGCCAGCGCGTCGCACACTTCGCCGAAGAACTCGTGCTCGGTGCGCACCTGGCTGCCATGCTGTCGGGTATGGTGGCTGTGAGCCTTGATCTTGTGCGCCTGCACCGAAGCGCCGTCCAGGTGCAACACCTGCGCATGCTGATGATCTACCCACACCACCGCGTGCAGCTCCGTCATGGCCATTCCCCCTTACTTGATCGATCCTGCGAGCGGGATTATAGCCGCGATTCGAGCGCGCTTGAGTTGTGCGGGTGGCCGGATGCCCTCAGGCCGCCCGAGCCGGGGTTAGCGGCGCAGTACGCGGCTACTGAGGGCGCGCGCACCGACGCCGTTGTAAGGGTCCCCGTTCGCCACGGCCTTGTGTTCAGCAGATTCCAGCACCCGCAGCTGTGCCGGATCCATCAGCTCCCATGGGGCTGTCTGGGTGGGTTTGCTGCGCGCCAAAGCCCGGCCGACTGCCGAATGGCTAAATTCACTGTGCTCGCGTTTTGGGTGCGACATGGTCTGCTCCTGCGCAACCATGTTAGAGGCTGATCAGCGCGCGAAGCCAGCCTGCTCGTCGGCTGGAGGGCGCCGTCCATCGGTTGCACTGCCGTTCAACCACGAATAACGACCATTCATCATTTAGGCCGGTCGCTGCGACGAGGCGCGACCGCCGCGACCTGTTGGCCGCTCGGCCCACATCATCACGCTCGATGTCGGTGCGCGCCCCCAAATCCGGACTCGGCTTTTATGTCAACTCCAATTTTCGCCACACACGGCCGATGCCTTCGATACACTTTGCGAAATAGCGGCCGAAAGGCCAGACAAAGATCAACGGGGGATGCATGAACGCTCGCTGTAGCCAGGCTGCGGTCTGGGTAATTGTAATACTGGGTCTCGCGGCAGGCGGAGCACGGGCGACGGTGCAGCCACGCCAGAACAACATCGTCGATCTGGTCAGCCAGTCGGAACTGATCCTGCGCGGCACCGTCAGCAAGCTGAGCGACGGCATCGACGAGCGCGGCATACCCTATACCGAGGTCACGCTGCAGGTGGCCGAGGCGATTCGCGGCCAGGTCGGAAGTGAATACACCTTCCGCCAGTTTGGCCTGCTCAAGCCGCGCAGCGTAGGCAACGGTGTGTCCAATGTCACCCTGACACCGGCCGGCTGGGCAACTTATCGCAAAGGTGAGGACACGATCCTGTTCCTCTATAGACACGCGCAGTGGACCGGCCTGCAGACAACGGTGGGCCTCGGGCAAGGCCAGTTCAGAGTGGCGATGGCCGGTGCCACCAATCGCGTCGATAACGCCGGCCTGTTTGCCCACATGCAGGTTGACCCGATGCTCCTCAACGAGTCCGACCGGCACGTCATGAATACCGAAAGGGGCGCGGTCAACGCCAGGGCCTTCCTGTCGCTGGTGCGCAAGATCGTCGCCGATCGCTGGATTGAGCAGGGGGGGCTACGCAATGAGCCGCGTTAAGTCCATGCGCCATGCGGCACTGCTGGCGGTGGGCGCGGCGGCTGCCGGGGTAACCCTGGCGGGCGGCCCGCTGCTGGTCGATCCCGGTACCGGCACCGCTTTCCATTATGGGCCGGGCCCGGTGCCGGTCTATTACGACCTCGGCAATTTCGGCGTGGTCTGGGACTACTCCACGGCCGTACCCACGAAGGTCGTGTTCAACAACGCGGTCGGGGCCAATCTAGTGCGCACCGGATATGCCAGCTGGTCGAATGTGCCCAGCACAGCCCTGCGCACCAAAGTTGAGGGCAATTTCTCCCTCAAGAACCTTCCGAACATCGATGCCACCAATATCACCAAGATCATCGGCACGCACAATGGTCGCGGCATCTACGTGGTGTTCGATGCTGACGGCAGCATCATGCAAAATTTCTTTGGCGTGTCCGATGGCGTGCTCGGAATTTCATCGCCGCAATACGCGATCGACGGCACGACTACGATCACTGAAAGCTTTGCGGTACTGAACGGTGCCACGGTCAATCCGCAAGATACCGGTGCCGCCAGCTTCCAGGGAGTCGCGACCCACGAATTCGGCCATTCATTGGGCCTCGCTCACAGCCAGGTCAACGGCGCGGTCGTGTTCTTTAACGATCCCGTGGGTCCGGCCAGCTGTGGCGCTTTGCCCTATGGCGGCACGCCCGGCCGGAACGATGTCGAGACCATGTACCCGTACATCGACCCGACGCCCGGCACCGGCAGCGGCGTCGGGATGGGCAAGGTGCACACCCTTGATTCGATGGCTTCGATCTCCGATCTGTACCCCGCCGCCGGCTGGCCCACGGCCTCCGGCAGCATCATCGGCATGGTGTACGACATCAATGGCAAGACCCCGCTCACGGGAGTCAACGTGATCGCGCGCAATATCGCCGATCCTTACGTGGGCGCAAATTCGGCCATTACGGGCCAGATGACGCAGGGCGCGCTCGGGCCCGACGGCCGCTTTGCGATCCACGGACTGGTTCCCGGGCAACGCTACGTGTTGTACGTGGACGCGGTTGTTTCCGGCGGCTTCTCGACACCACCGGAGTGGTTCCTGCCGGGCGCCGAACGCTTTTATGCGAATGGAGGCAACGACGGAAAATACGATCCGTGCCGCTACAGCGTGATTACGGCGCGGGCGGGCAGCACCACGAGCGCGCCGATCAAGTTCCGGCTCAAACCGGGCGCGCCCGTGCTCTATCAACTCGGCTACGGCGCGGGCGTGACGGGCATGAGCGGCGACGGCTCGGTGGCGGTGGGCAATTACGGTCGTGGCGGCCCGGCTTATCGGTGGACCGCCAAGACGGGCGTCGTGCCGCTGGATGTCGTCAGCACCGGCGAGATCACCTCGATCTCCAGGAATGGCAAGTACATCGCGACCAATTTCCTCGATCCACGTACCGATACCGCGCTCGGCGCCTATCGCTGGGACGCGGCGAACGGCTGGCTGCCCATTGCCCCGCTCGGCGCCTGCGGCACCGATACGACCAGCGCCTTTTCGGTCGACAACAACGGCACGGTATATGGACTGGCCTACCGAACCTGCCGGAGCTACAAGGCGTTCCGCTGGAGCCCGAATACCGGATCGGTGCCTTTGCAGCCGCCCAGCCTCAAGGCCAACGGCCAATCGGTCAATTCACGCGCCAATAAGGCCTCGGACGATGGCCGTACCATCGTGGGCTGGCAGGAAAATCCGGTGACCGGCCTGTGGGAAGGCGTGGTCTGGAATTCGGGCGTGCCGAGCCTGGTGCGCACACCCTCGGGTGAGTTGGCCGATGAGGTCACCGCTGTGAGCGCCGACGGTGCGTATATTGGCGGAGCGCTGATCGTCGGTGAGCTGCCCCTGGGCGATGGCTACCGTCGGCGCGCGACCGGCGGGCGCATGGAGTGGGTGGCACCCCTCCCGGGAGATGCCAGTCCGGCCGCGCCCTATGCCATGTCCGCCCACGGCGAGGTGATGGCGGGATTCAGTGGCAACGCCTTCCTCAGCTTCAATCCCGGACCGTTCATCTGGACGCATGAACTTGGCACGGCGAACCTGGACGAATTCGTGCACCAGCAAGGGACGGCGACGGAGCAATGGATCAGCCTGTGGTCACCAACCGCCGTGTCTGACGACGGCAAGGTCCTCGGCGGATGGGGCTTGGGCGATCTCGACTATGCAGGCTGGGTGCTGAGAATCGACACCGCCTTTGTTTGCCACCCATCGGACAGCTCGCCAGGCCCCGGCACAAAAGGCGCGGCCAAGACCATGAAGGTCGATTTCCCGACGGAATTCGACCAGCATCTTGCGCATGGCGACACGGTCGGGCCCTGCCGGAGCTGATATCCAGGGTGCCCTAAGCTAGCTCTTGGCCGAGCTGAGCCCGCCTGAAACTTCAGCGATCCGCAGGCGCACCGCGCCACGGTGTCCGGAATACCGAGTGATGCCGTGACTGGACTTAATACGGTCGGTCGCAGCGCGCGGTGGCTATCGTTCGAGGCCTCCCTGAGTTAGATTCACCCTGTCTGCAGGGCGTTCGCGGTCGGCGTGGCCCAGCGAAAACTATAAATTGCGAAGAAATCGCAAAGGGCTTCACCATGTATCACCCCCAAAGCAAGACCACTGCCGTTTTTACATTCCTGCTGACGATCGCGTCTGCGTGGCAGGGCGCCGAGGCCAGGGCAACCGAGCCCATAGCGACCCCCGCACCCATTGGCGAATCACCTACCGACCGCGGTCCACGTGACGCCGATCCCATGGAGGGCCTCGACGCAAGCGCGGGCCTCGGCCATGGGCCGGTCACAGACGAGCAGAAGTTAAACTTTATTCGCGAGCTGGCCCGCAAGCAGGCGCTGTATCCGAATCAAATTGCGGGGGCAACGCCACCGCCCGGAATGCCGGTATGGCATTCGATCGGTCCGCGTACCAGCAAGTATTCGTACAACGACGTTTTCATCGATGGCGTGGACAGCGGGCGTATGCGCGATGTGTTGGTGGATCCGCAAAATGCGGACCATGTCTATCTGCTGACCTCAGGCGGCGGAATCTGGAAAACCGAGAATTTTTCGGCCGCGCAACCCAACTGGACCGTGCTGACGGACGCACTGCTGAGCACCAGCGGCGGTGCGGCCGCGCTCGGACGCGACGCCAATACGATTTATCTGGGCATCGGCGATCCCTTCGATGTCTACCCGACGCTCGCCGGCGTGATGGTGAAATCCAGCGACGGCGGTAAGAGCTGGAGTCCGTTCGTGGTACTTCCGGGCGCCACGGCGGTCCGCGATGTCAAGGTGGATACTTCGGGCCCCGAGGACGTGGTGTTGGTGGCGACGGACGTCGGCCTGTACCGCTCCACCGACGGCGGCGCCAGCTATTCACTCAGCAACCTGGGCCAAGCCAGTGGCCTGTTTTCCGTATGGAGCATCGTCCGATCCAGCAGCGGGTGGCTCGTGAGCACCGTCGATCCGAATTTCGACTTTGGCGTCCCCGCGACCGGCGAACTCTATCGTATGACCAATCGCGGTGCGGCCTGGTCGAAGATTCCGGCGGCCGGCGACGTGTTCACGAGCGTAGGCCGTGCGACGCTGGCCGTGGCGCGCCCGGGCGAACCCAATGTCTATGCGATCGCCTCCGATCCGGGCGGACTCGCGCAGGCCGATGTGTATCGGTCCAGGGACGGTGGCTTGAGCTGGAAGGCGTTGAAGATGACGGCTCGGGCTCCCACCAATCCCAACTGCTATCAGAAGGACATGAATATTCTCGGCGACCAGGCCTGGTACAACCAGATGATCGTCGTGTCTCCAGGCGACACCGAGCGCAACACCCTGTACATCGGTGGCAACCTGTCGACCGCAAAGTCCACGGATGGCGGGGCCAGCTGGAAACTGACGTCGAACTGGTTGCCGACCTCCTGCAATAAAGTATCGCCCGCGCTCCCTTACGTGCACGCCGATAACCACACGGCAACGATCGTCTCGAAGGGCCGCAGCGAACAGCTGATATTCGGCACCGACGGCGGCATATTCGTGTCCGAGGACGGAGGCAAGTCCTTCGACAGTTCGAAGAACGTCGGCATCGTGGCACTACTTGCACAGACCATCATGTCGACACCGCAGCGTGACAGCAGCGCGATTACCGGCCTGCAGGACACGGGCACGCGGGCGCGCATCGGCACGTCGCGGACCTGGAACCAGGTCCTCGGTGGCGACGGGGAAGCGGTGGCCTGGAGCCAGGCGAATAACGCGGTGACGCTGGCGACGGCCGAGTTCATGTACATCCAACGCCAACCGGGCCTGCCGGGCAATACCGGCGACCCGAATAATTGGAAAGACGGGACCAAAGGCATCAATTTCACCGATCTCGATTGCTTCCCTTTCTACACCGCGCTGGCGACGCCCACCGCTAAGCTCGATACGACCGGTCGGCTCTTCTATACAACGACCGGCGCACGCCTGTATCGCACCACGAACGGTGCGGCCTCCTGGCAGCAAGTGGCACTATTCGGCACGGTCGCCGCGCCAGAGTGCATCATCCGGGCAGTTTGGCATTCCACCGCCCTGCACCCAAGCAATCCGAAGCTGATCGCCGTGACTGGAGCGAGCGGGCGCCCATTGATTTCTCGGGATGGGGGGGCGAGCTGGAGTGGAACCGATACGAGCCTGATAGACCTGGTTCCAGGTTACGAAGGCTTCAACAGTTCCGCCGCATGGACAGAAAACAACGTGCTCTATTATTCTTCGGAAGGACGCGATCCTGGCGTAGTGCACGTGGTCAAGACCACCGACGGCGGTAAGACGTGGAGCGCAAAGGATCACGGTCTACCCGACGCTGCGGTCAGCGAGCTCGCGGTAGATAGCCGCGATGCGAGTGGCCGCACGTTGTACGCGGCCACCGACCTTGGCGTCTACTGGACCCAGGACGGGGGTAACAGTTGGTCCTTGTTTGGCGCCGGCTTGCCGAATGTCTCTGTGCGGGGCCTTTACCTCTCGCCAGAAGGCGGATTCATGCGTATCGCGACTTATGGGCGCGGCGTGTGGGAGGTCGATCTCCCGCACTGAAGGCGCCAGATGGGCGGTAAGCGCGGACGCCGCGCGTGATTGATGGACACCGGGAGGGGCCGATCATGAAAAGACGTCAATTCGTCGGTGCAGGTCTGGCACTCGCTGCGACCTGGCCGCTGCGTGGATTCGCATTCGTCCTCAAGGGTGTCGGCGACGTGCCCGCCAAGTCTCTTTCCGGCGGCGACATCGTGCTGCCGGGCTCTTCCGTGGAGGCCCTTGCGGCCAGCATGCGCGGCGAAGTGCTGCTGGCGGGCAACCAGGATTATGATCGGACGCGTCGCCTCTGGAACGCGCTGTTCGACAAAAAACCGGCGCTGATCGCGCGCTGCACGGGTGCCGCCGATGTCCAGCAGGCCGTGAATTTCGCCCGCGAACACCAGTTGCTGACCGCGGTGCGCGCCGGCGGCCACAGCTTTTCGGGCAAGTCGACCTGTCAGGGCGGCCTGGTCATTGACCTGCAATCCATGCAGGGCGTGCGGGTCGATCCGGAATCCAAACGCGCCTATGTCGATTCGGGTTCTCTCCTCGGGCAGCTCGATCATGAATGCGCCGCCTTTAAGCTGGCCACCACGGCAGGCACGGTCTCTCATACCGGTGCCGCGGGCCTCACGCTGGGCGGCGGCCTGGGCCGGCTGGGCCGGCGCTACGGGCTCGCCTGCGACAACGTCGCCTCCTTCGATATCGTGACTGCCGATGGACACTTCCTCCAGGCGAACGACAAGGAGAACCCCGATCTTTACTGGGGCCTGCGTGGCGGCGGCGGTAACTTCGGGGTCGTGACTTCGCTCGAATACCGGTTGCACGACATGGATCCGGTCATCCTCGGTGGCAATATTGTCTGGCCGCTGACCCAGGCACGCGACGTGCTGCGCTATTACCGGGATGTCACCGCAGACGCGCCCGACGTCGTCAATCTGAACGTGGACCTGCACTCGGAGCCCGAGGGTCAGATGATTGCCATCGAAGCCTGCTGGTCCGGCGATCGCGCCCAAGGCGAGGCCTGGCTCAAGAAGCTGCGGGCCTTCGGAAAACCGGCCCGTGACGCCATCGCGCCAATGCCCTACGTGGCCATACAGTCGGGCGATGATGAGGCGCTGGCTCCCGGCGGCTACTATTATCTGAAGAGCGGCATGATGACGCAGCTCAAGGACCAGGGCATCGATCTCATCCTCGACTCCTTCAAGCGCATGCCCAATTGGTACGTGATGTTCCTGGAACATGGTGGCGCCGCGTATGGGAAGGTGGCGCCGGCGGCGACGGCATTCCCCAATCGCGACATGGCGTTGACGCTGGCCGCAATCGGCGTCTGGCCGAACAAGGACGGCGTCGAGGAAAACATGGCGAAGATGCGCGCGAACTGGCAGGAACTGGCGCCGCTGACCAAGGGTTTCTACACGAACTACGCCGACGCCGACGTCACGATGGCAGGGCATCGCGAGAACTATGGCGCCAACTTCGAGCGGCTCGTCTCGCTGAAGGCCAAGTACGACCCGGCGAACCTGTTCCGACTGAACGCCAACATCCCGCCAAAGATCGGATAACGACCAGCGTCCGCGTGACGCTCACGCCATTGGCGCACCGTTTGTTTGCGCTCGCGACCATGGCCTGACGCCCCGTGGCCCGGTCTGCACACCGCCTTCGTTTCCTCCGGGCGGTGGCACACCTCCCGCCGCCGCTGGATTATTATCCTCGCCAAGGCGCACGCGCTTTCGCGGCGAATTCGCGCTACCTGAGGAGCCTGTGCCGGATATCTCCGAGGACATCTTTACTGAACCCGATGATTTCTCGCCGGACACGCTGGCCAATCTGGGCCCGCTGCGCCGCCTGGCTGGCGTGTGGGAGTCGGACCAGGGCGTGGACGTCAGCCCCAAGGCGGAAGGCCCCGAACGGCGTGTGTACCGGGAACATATCCGAATGGAGCCGATCGATCCGCAGACCAACGGCCCCCAACTCATTTACGGGCTGCGCTACCACATCCATATCAACACGCCCGAGGAAGTCATCACCTTCCACGATCAGGTCGGCTACTGGCTTTGGGAACCTGCCACCGGGCTGATCATGCAGAGCATCGCCATTCCGCGCGGCCAGGTGGTGCTGGCCGCCGGAACGGCGGCGCCCGATGACAAACGCATTTCAGTGGAAGCACGGCGCGGCGATACCCGCTTCGGTATTTGCTCAACCACTTTTCTCGACGCGGAGTTTCGAACCGACTACTACCGCATTGACATCACGTTCAACGATGACGGCAGCTGGGCCTACGTGACGCGCACAGACTTGGCGGTCCGGGGCGAAACCCCGCCCTTCAACCACCGCGACACCAATACTCTGCGGCGAGTCGCACTCCCTGTGCCCAACCCGCTCGTGGACTTGTTGAAGAGTGGCTAAGCGAGCTGACCGAAAGCGAGAAGCTGGGCGGGATCGGTTCAGCCGGCGGTGATTGCTGGCCCGCACGCGCTACACAGCGTGGGTCAGAGTGAGCAAAAAGGCGATTGCCGCAAGCGCCATTGCGCCTGTCGCGATCCACCCTATCGTGCTCAGAAGGGGAGAGATGCAAAACTTTCCCATGATGCGCCGGTTCCTGGCCATCATCATCAGCAGAATCATTACCGGGACGGCCAGCACGCCATTGATGACAGCCACCCATACCAGGGCGGTCATAGGGCTCAAAGACAACATGTTGCTCGCGGCTCCCAGCACCGTCGCCACGGCAATTGCGACGTAGAACGCCTTGGCATCCAGTGGCGCGCGCGCCAATCCCACCGGCCAACGCCTCGCTTCCCCAACGGCGTAGGCCGCCGAGCCTGCCAATACAGGCACGGCCAGCAAGCCGGTTCCAACAATTCCCAGAGCAAAGACGGCGAAGGCAAACTTCCCCGCGATCGGGCGCAGCGCCTCGGCGGCCTGGGCGGCGCTATCGATTTCATGCACCGCAGATTCATGCAGAGTGGCGGCGGCCGTGACCAGGATCGCCAGGGCGACGAGATTTGAGAACGCCATGCCGATGAGCGTATCCCACTGGATGCGTGCCAAGGCGACAGGCGCCTGGCGTGGCTCTTTGCGCAAGGGCGTGCGCTCCGGCTTGGCCTTTGTGTCCTCGACCTCCTGTGCCGCCTGCCAGAAGAAAAGATACGGGCTGATCGTCGTGCCGAGTACCGCCACAACCATCATCCACAGGTCCCGACCAGGAGACAAACGCGGCCAAACCAACCCGCGCAGCAATTCACTCCATCGCACGTGAACCATCAGGAGTGCCGCAAAGTAGGCGAACAGCGATAACGTCACCCATCGCAGAATGGCCACGTAGCGTGTGTGCTTGAACAACACCTGGCCCACGGTGCAGATCGTTCCGAAGACCACGACGTAAATCCAGGCCGGAATAGCCGGCGTCCACAGGCGACTGGCCTCAGCCATTGCTCCCAGATCGGCGCCAATATTTAAGACATTTGCAGCGAATAGCAGCAGTACCATCACCTGCAGCAGCGCGTTCGGATAGTACTGGCGCAAATTTCCCGCGATTCCTCGCCCCGTAATCCGGCCAATACGAGCACTAATCGTCTGCACCGCGGTCATCAGCGGATAGGTAAGCAGCAATGTCCATGCAAGCTGGTACCCGAACTTGGCGCCGGCCTGCGAATACGTCGCTATGCCACTCGGGTCGTCATCGGAGGCGCCAGTGATCAACCCGGGCCCAAGCGTTTTCCACAGTCTCGGCTTGCTCGGACCCACCACAGCGGATTTAGGACGCCTTCGACGCCGCTTTGCAGCGGCCTTGTCGTGTGGAGTCATGGGCGCGCTGCGGGTAGTTCTCTGCCGTCCTTCCGATATGTCGGCGGGCTATAGAAGTTCAAAGTTCGCAGCAAGGCGCGCCCGGTATTTTTCACCTTGTGCTTTTCGCACCTCTCGATCAAAAGCAGCACGCCCGCGGATAACGGATATGAGCGGCCATTGACACGGGCGACGCCTTTCCCGGCCACGACGTAGAGCCACTGATCCGCACCGCGATGGCGATTTTCAGGACCGCCCTCAGAGCTTCCAGGCGGGATAACCATTTCGGCCGCTTGCGAACGGCGATTACCCATCGCCACCCGAAATCCGAGGCTAAATCGCAGCTTCTTGCGTTTCATCTCCGGCATCACCTCAATCTCTGGACGCGTTCCAAGGTGTCAGCCCATTACCACGCCCTGGTGACGCCAAACAATTTTCTGCCATCGGCCTGGCTGTCGACTTCGGCTGGGGCCATCTTAGCGGTCCCCTTCGCCCGCCGAACTCGGGCGCGGTCCTACAAACACAGTCCTTATCGGAGGCTGCAACCTCTTGTTCGTCCTTGGGCAATGAGTCTAGGGGACGCGAAGCGCAATTTAGAGGTTCGTTGTGGAAGGCCGCGGCACCGATGTCGCATCCGTTTGAGACACGAAGCAACGGCCTAACCGCCACCGCGAACGCTGGCGCCTCCCAGCGGAGCTTAATATTGCCGCAAGTTACCGACTCTGACGCGCACGCAGGAATGTATCCTTTCTATGCAATGGTCTGGAGCAGTGGCACGATTATGGGATCGAAGCGGCAAATAGTAGCGGGTGCGCCACGCGCTAAGTGCCGTGGCGCTCGTGGGTACCAATAGTGTCAGGCAATGAAGACGCAATTCGGGAAGTCGTGGGTAGGTGGCAGGCGGCTACCCGTACTGGCGACGTGCAAGCAGTGCTCAACCTCATGACGGACGACGTGGTGTTCGTTGTCGTAGGCCGGGAACCGTTTGGCAAAAGCGAATTCGCCGCAATGTCGGCTAGATCGCCCGGCACTGCACCGCCCGCTATGGATATACAGCAGCGAATCGACGAGATTCAGGTTGTCGGTGAGTTGGCGTACATGCGCAGCCACATTCAAATTAAAGTCACTCCGCCCAATAAAAACAAACCAGTCGAGCGCTCCGGCAATACCCTTACTATCTTTCGGAAAACTAACGGACGGTGGTTACTGGCCAGGGACGCAAATCTGCTGATCGAGGCAAACTCCTGACCTGAAACAGTCCGTGCAAGATTTGTGTTTTCCGTCGACGGAGGCCGTGAGTGCCTTGCTTCATTAGCCCGTCCTATCGCCTGCGGGGGTGACAACCCAGAAGTGTCCCGCGTCACCCCTTCGGCCGCATACATCTACCGTAGGGTAGTTCCGTCGCACTGCCCACGCGTCGCCGCGAGGAATAGCCTTTGTCCTACAGAAAGTCGGGCTTGGCAGGACGGGCATTGCGTGCGCTTTATCCCTAAATTAGGCCCCCATCGGGGAAAATCGGAGTAACTACAATGAAACTAACTTTAAGCTGCGCGTTGCTCGTCGGCGCATTGATAAGCCTTTCTGGCTGCAACAAGGCCAAATCTCCTGAGGACGTCCAAGCGGACGTTGCCAAAGCGCAAAGCAATGCGGTCCAGGAGAACGCCAAGGCGGACGAGAAGGTGAAGCAAGTCGAGGCCGCGGCCTCCAAGGACCGGGCCGATGCAATGGCCAAGGTGGCCGACAAGAATGTCGACGCTGTCGCGGATTCCGCGGTTACTGAAGCGGAGGGTGACACAAAAATCGCTCTAGCGAAGTGCGAGGCGCTGGAGGGGGATGCTCAGAAGAGTTGCAAGGACGAGGCCAATGCACATCTGGATGCGGTAAAAGCGAAAGCCAAAGCGGCCAAGTCCAACTGAGGCATACGCCGGCAGATCTATTAATTTCCCGAAGAGCGCTCAACGCCGGGTTGGCCGGAGTTGTGCTGTTCGGTTGTATCGCTGGCATCGAACCACAGGCCAAGCGTGCCCGGTGGCCATAGCCTACGTAGTTCTACCACCTTGATCCGAGCGTCCCGCGGGAGGATGGTCTAAGCGCTCGCTAAGAGAATATTCCGCGATCGAGCTCAAGCCGTTGTTAAAAAAAACACAACAGGGGGGCTAATGGACAAATTCACTCTCGACGGATCGGAGCGCCGCGGCCAAGGGCGCGAGTTTGGCGCTGCGCATTGCTGGGCGGTCACGCGAAAGATCGCGTTGGGCCTCTCGCTGGCCATCGCCAGCCAGTCCGCGCTGGCACAGGCGATGTACCGCATCCAGCCGCTTGGCAACCTGGGCGGCTGTACTTCTCTTGCTCCAATAGCCTTCGGATTCAACGAGGCCAGCCAGGTGGGCGGCTATACCTGCAACGCTGACGGCGACAGTCATGCCTTCCTATGGAAGAACGATGGCACCCCAATGGTGGATCTCGGACCAAATGAAGTGGGCTCTTGGAGCTTCGGCGTGGGCATCAACGCATTTGGACAGGTCGCCGGCTGGGGGCACGACAGCAATGGCACTTATGGCTTTGTGGCGTCGGGCGATGGCACGTCTTTGAGGAAGATCCGTGATTCAGTTGGCGGGTTTATCGAGGATTCGGCCTTAAATGAGCTGGGACAGGTGGCTGGCACGGCCTACATGGGTGGCAGTTTTCAGCACGCCTTTTTGTGGACCACCGGTTCTCCATTGCTGGACCTAGGTACGCTGGGCGGCGTTGCCAGCTTTGGCCTCGCCATAAACGCTTCCGGCCAGGTTGCCGGGTATTCGTATCTGCCTAGCAACGTGACTCACGCCTTTGTCTGGAAAAACGACGGCAGCCCCATGCTTGACCTGGGCACCCTAGGTAGCGATAGCAGTGCCTATTACATCAATGCTTCCGGTCAGGTAGCAGGGACCAGTACTCTGCCAAGACCATTCCCGCGCCAGCCCGAGAGGGAGCATGCCTTCTTCTGGCGGAATGACGGCACGCCGATCCAGGATCTGGGGACGTTGGGAGGCACAACGAGCGTTCCCTCGGCCCTCAACGATTCAGGGCAGATCGCGGGGTACTCGTATAAGCGAGGAACAAGTCTGCATGCGTTCGTGTGGATGAACGACGGGACGCCGATGAAGGATCTCGGTACGTTTGGCGGAACCCGCAGTGATGCGCGCGACATCAACTCTTCGGGACAAGTGACGGGCTCCGCGAATCTGGCCGGCGACGCGGGCACGCACGCCTTCCTCTGGAGAAATGACGGCTCGAGGATTCAGGATCTCAACAAACTCATTGACCCCAAAGACCCCCTGAAGCGTCACGTCATCCTGACCGGCGGCGATTTCATCAACGATCTTGGCAACATCCTGGCCGAGGGAACTGATAGCCGGACCGGACTGTCCGGCCTGTACCTTCTGGAGGGGACGTTCCTCACACTCGCCCCGCGCGCGCTCGCCTTTGACAATCTGCCGATCAACACCGTCAGCAGTGCGAAGTCCGTGACCCTTACGAACACCAGCGCAAAAATCGTGGCCATCACCGGCATTGCTCTGGCAGGTGTCGATGCCGGCCAGTTCGCCTCTACCAATAACTGCGGCAATTCCTTGCCGGGCCACGCGAACTGCACGATCTCGGTAACCTTCGGGCCGACTTCGACCGGCGCAAAATCCGCCTTTCTGCATGTGAACGGCGGGGGTGGCGGGCTGCGATCGGTCAGACTCACGGGCACGGGTACGTAATCGGCCAATGCGCGCCAGACATCGGGCGCCGTGTGAGCGACACGCGGCCACGCTCAAGCGTGGATGCCCGTAGAGCTCTCGTGAGGAATATTGGACCAGTAACCGCCCGCAGTGAGCGCTTTAGATGAGCCTGGGAACCCATGAAGTGCACCGACGAGCGCTCCTGCGCGCGCACACCGAGCGCAGAGTAAGGGCACCGCCCCGAACCTAGCGCAACCTCAAGCGTTGATACTATGGCGAAGTGCCCACCTCCGGAGTTGCCCGGAGTTGGGCCCGGTTGGGTGGGGTTGGTTGCTTCTTTGTTGCGTACCGCTGGTGGGTCAATTTGAAAGAAGCATTGGCTAGCACTTCTCGAATTGACGTTTGTATGATCAGGGGAAGAGCTGTCTCGCTCGCGCGAAATCGACACGCCACTCGCTGAGCCGCGCTGTAGCATAGGAGGGAGCATGGGAACCGACGCCGCTGACAATTTAACTCGCCTTAAGCTGGGCGAACTGATCGCCGAAGTTATTGCGGCATTCATCATCCTGGGAATCGGCGATTCGGTCGCTGCAATGTATGTGCTCTACGACCCGAGCCCCTATCAGCATGCCTACTGGGGTGTGTGCATCGCGTGGGGTCTGGCCGTTACGCTCGCCATCTACGTAACCGGTGCGGTTTCGGGTTGTCACGCCAATCCGGCCGTGACGCTGGCACTGACCTTGTTCCGCGGCTTCCCCGCGAGGAAAGTCCTGCCCTACGTGCTGGCGCAGGTTGTCGGGGCGTTCCTGGGCGCGGCGCTCGTTTACCTGCTGTTCTCGCCGGTGATCGATCAATTCAACGAGCTGCATCATCTGACGCGCGGTATTGAGGGGGGAGCCGCCGGCGTATTTTTTACACACCCGGGTACGGGCATCACACCAACTCATGCCTTCGTCGATGAAATTGTCCTTACCGCGATTCTGGTGCTCGGTATCTTCGCTATTACCGAGCCGCGAAATTCGGCGGCGCCCGCGCCGGCGCAAGGCGCGCTGATGGTGGGTCTGCTGGTGGCAACGATCGGCGCCTGTGCTGGCTATCTCGAAGCCTGGCCGATCAACCCGGCGCGCGATTTCGGGCCGCGCCTGTTTTGCTTCCTCAACGGCTGGGGTGCGCAGGCCTTTCCTGCGCCACAGAATTACTGGTGGGTACCGATCGCCGGGCCACTGCTGGGTGGTGTGCTGGGCGGGGCTTTCTATCACGGGCTGGTGCGACCTTATTTGCCGGCTGTCAGGGGTGGCGGAGCACAGGCATGAGTCGCCCTTGCCACGTGCTGGCGATCGATCAGGGCACGACCTCGACTCGCAGCATCATCTTCAACACCAGTGCCCGCGCGGTGAGCATCACGCGGCGCGATCTCGAGCAGCATTACCCCGCGGCCGGCTGGGTTGAGCACGATGCCGAGGAGATCTGGCGAGCGACACTCGCCACGGCGCGCGAGGCAATTGAGGCTGCGAAGCTTGGCGCCGATGATATTGCTGCCATTGGCATCACCAATCAGCGCGAAACGGCCGTCATCTGGGAACGTTCGAGCGGCAAGCCGATTCACCGAGCTATCGTCTGGCAGGACCGGCGTACGGCCGATGTCTGCGCCCAGTTGCGCCAGGATGGCCATGAGGAACTGGTGAGCGCACGCACTGGTCTGCTGCTCGATCCCTACTTCTCCGGCACCAAGGTCGCGTGGCTGCTCGATCAGGTCCCCGGGGCGCGGGCCCGAGCCGAACGCGGCGAGCTGGCCTTCGGCACCATCGACTGCTTTCTGCTGTGGCGGCTTACCGGCGGCAAGGTGCATGCAACTGACCTCACCAATGCCTCGCGCACGCTGCTGTGCGACATCCATCGCGGCTGCTGGGATGAAGACCTGTTGCGTCTGCTGCGCGTACCGGCGGCGATCCTGCCGCAGATTCGTGACAGCAGCGAGGTTTACGGCGCGACGGCGCAGGGTCTGTTTGCCAAACCCATTCCAATCAGCGGCATGGCCGGCGATCAGCAGGCTGCCCTCATCGGGCAATGCTGCTTCGAGCCGGGCATGGCGAAGTCGACTTATGGCACGGGTTGCTTCCTGCTGCTGAACACGGGAGAGCAGGCGGTCCGCTCGCGCAATCGCATGCTGACGACGCCCGCCTACCGGATCGGCGGGAGAACGACCTACGCGATGGAGGGCTCGATCTTCGTGGCTGGCGCCGCCGTGAAATGGCTGCGCGATGGCATTGGCATCATCGCTCAGGCAGCAGAAACGGCGAAGCTCGCGGCCAGTGTTGCCGATGATCATGGCGTCTACATGGTGCCGGCATTCGTCGGACTCGGCGCGCCTCACTGGCAACCCGATGCGCGCGGCCTCATCTGTGGTCTGACGCTCGATGTCAATCGCGCGCACATCGTGCGAGCGGCGCTCGAGTCCGTGGCTTTTCAGACGCTGGATCTCACCACAGCGATGGCAAGCGAAGGCGCACGGCGCGCGCAGGCGATGCGGGTCGATGGCGGTATGGTGGTGAACGACTGGTTTTGTCAGTTCCTTGCTGACATCATCGAGGTCCCGGTCGAGCGACCGGTGGAGCTCGAAACGACGGCGCTCGGTGCGGCGTTTCTCGCCGGGCTCGCCTGCGGCGTCTGGCCTGATCTCAAGGCCCTGGCGGCGACGTCGGCAACCGCCAGTGTATTTCGCCCGCGCATGGCGACGAGCAGTCGCGAAAAAATGCTGCAGGGCTGGCGTGCTGCGCTTCGGCGCGCGCTGGTGAGCTGACCTGGAGCTATTTATTCAGGTTGATCCATCCCAGAGCCATAAATTCGAAGCCGTAGGCGCCATTGTTCGCAGCTTTCGGTTTCTCAAGAACCTGTCTTTCGAAAGGCGCAGGTAGCTGGCAAGTGTGCCGGCGGCAACAAACTACTGAAAAAGGATTACGTCGCGATGAGATTCACAACCAAGTTGTACCCCCACCTGGCGCTCACGGGCCTGCTCACATTGGGCAGCATTAGCGGCGCCTTCGCCCAGACCTACAACACTAACTACGGCACAAATTCGTTCACTTCAAATATTAGTGGCATTTACGACAGTGCCTTTGGCGATAGTGCCCTCTACACCAACACAAACGGTTTTTACAATACCGCTGCAGGTAGCTTCGCGCTTTATTCCAACACGAACGGTAGTGATAACTCTGCGCTCGGGGCCCACGCGCTCCAAAACAGCACGATCGGTAATTACAACACCGCCACAGGGAGTAATGCGTTGTTGCTCAATACGTCCGGCGATGCGAACACTGCAAGTGGCTACGAGGCGCTCGCAAACAACGTCAGCGGTGCTAACAATACCGCCAGCGGGGTTAAGGCGTTGTACATCAATTCCAGCGGTATCAACAACACCGCTACTGGGATGTTCTCCTTGTCCCAAAACGTCACCGGTAACAGCAACACCGCCACCGGGATGTATGCGTTGTACGCCAACGCCACCGGCAATGACAACACGGCTATGGGTGGCTACGCGCTTGCTCAGAGCCAAACTGGACACTACAACACCGCCAGCGGCTATGAAGCGCTCTATGGAAACACGACCGGCAATTACAACAGTTCAGTCGGGTATATAACGCTGTACAGCAATACCAGCGGCCAACAGAACTCCGCTATCGGAATTGGCGCGCTTTATACCAATACGGTCGGCAGCTACAACAGCGCTTCGGGAAGCTTTGGTTTGCACGACAACACGACGGGAAGCTCAAACAATGCGGCCGGTTATGGGGCGCTCTACAAGAACACGACCGGCGCCAACAACAACGCGATGGGCGTCTTTGCGATGGGTTCGAATACCGTGGGGAGTAACAACGTCGCCATGGGTCAATACGCGGGGTACAACGCGACTTCGGGGAGCAACAACATCGAGATCGGCAGCCGGGGCGCGGCGGCCGACAATAACGTGATCCGTATTGGCACGCCCGGTACCCAGGTCGCGACCTATGTCGCCGGTGTGAGCGGCGTGAATGTGACCGGTGGGGCCACAGTGGTGGTCAATTCGAGCGGCCAACTCGGAGTAATGTCCTCCTCACGCCGTTACAAAGAGGATATTCGCTCGATGGGGAGCACCAGCGATCGTCTTCTGGCTCTTCGTCCTGTCACCTTTCGGTACAAGAAAGCGGACGAGAACGGTCAGAAGCCCGAACAGTACGGACTGATTGCAGAGGAAGTGGTTAAGGTAATGCCGGAGCTTGTGGTGTACAACCAGAAGGGTCAACCCGAGACGGTAGCCTACCAGGCTCTGGCCCCGTTGTTATTGAACGAGCTACAGAACGAATACCGGAAGGCTCAGCAACAAGAACGAGAGATTTCCGACTTGCGTCGTCACCTCGTCTCTGTGAACGCCCAACTCGCGGAGCTTCGCCAAGTGACAGCGCGGCTGTCGGCTAAGCAGTAGTTTTAGGCCGCCCCGGTGAACCGTTCACGACCAAGCGCAAGCGTGACTGCCGGCGGCGCTCATGCGGAGCGTTAGGCGCAATGCGCATTGCCGCTGATTTGTGAGCTGTTAAGAAAGATCCTCGGAAACAAAGCGTTATGGTGGGCCCGGTAGGATTCGAACCTACAACCAAGGGATTATGAGTCCCCTGCACTAACCGTTGTGCTACAGGCCCGTCGTAGGAATAAAGAATGCAGCAGTCTAGCAGGGCAGCGCAGTGGGCGGTCAGGCACTCGCCAGGAAGGCATCACAGCTCGCGCGCGCGGGCTCGGTTTGGGGAATCTTGACGCATATGTGCTGCATGCGTTCACGCAATCCGACGATCACTGCATGGTGCGCGTTGCCGGCATCCGCATTCCACTTTCGCAGTGACTTATCCAGGCTGGCGAGGCGCAGGCGTGCACGGCGGTAAATTCTATCGGAGCCATCCAGCTCGCCGAGCACCTGTCCTGTGACGTCCAGGATCTTATCGGCGTTCTCCGGCTCCAGTCGCAACAAGCTGGCCGCGTAGAACGCTCCCCACTGGAACCGGGTGGCCGGCCCGCGCGCCTCCGCATACCCTTCTGAAAACCACTTGAGTGCCTCGTCCTTGCGGCCCAAGCCTTCGGCCAGGTCCCCGAGATCGGCCTTGTAGTAATAAGGAGTCGACGTCTTGCTCAACTCGCCCTGCACCACCAGATAGGCTTTCTCGTTCTGGCCCAGCACGTCATAGATGGGCAACACGGCGTTGATGATGCCGGAGCGCACGTACGGTATCTGGTTTCCGGCGAGCGCCGAGGCCACGCGCGCGCCGGCGGCGCGCGCCACCCCGGTGGGAACCGCGCCATTGATTATTTTGATCGCCGTCAGCTTCGAACCGACAGCGCCGAGCTGATCGGCTTCGGCAAAATCAGGGTCGGACGCGGCGGCGTCCATGACTTTGGTGAAGCGGACCAGCCAGGGTGCGGCCGCGGCGCCGGTGCCCTTCACCGCGCGAAAGAAATTCGTATCGAGCGATTGCAGGGCATCGGTCACCTGCAGGGCGGTGGCTTCACTCTCCAGCACCTCGCCGACCGCTGCGACGTGCGCTCTCAGGGCCGCACTCGGCGCCTGCCCTGCCTTGAGTGCATCGGCCTCGGCCTGCGTCGCATAACCGGCCGCGAAAATCCTCAGCCGTGCGCGCTCGATGCGCGCATCCGCGGGGCAATGCTCGGCAGCGGCATCGAGCTGCTTCGCCAAATTCGCGCTTCCGGCCGAATCGCCGCCCTGGTCGGGCTCCCAGCCGTTCAGGGCCAGGCGGCGGCATTGTTCGAGACTGAGCAAGGAGGCGCTCGAGGCCGCTGCCAGCAGGGCCTCGACGGGCTGAACGTCCGCCAGCGCGGTATCCAGCACGCCCGCGTATTGCGACAGGTCCATGCCACCGGCGATGCGCATGAGTTCGTGGCGGTCGGCGTCGAGTACCACCACCGTCGGGTATCCCGAGACATTAAAGGTGTCGCCCCACTTTTGTGCACCGGCGTCATCCCCGTCCAGATAGACCGGCACGAACAGGCGGCTCTTGGCGATAAAGTCCGGCCGCGAGAACACGGTGGATTTCAGCTGCTGGCACGGCGGGCACCAGCTGGCGCCCCAATACAGAAGGATCGGCTTGTGCGCGCTCTTGGCCGCCGCAAAGGCAGAGCTCACCTCGCCCCCAAACCAATCGATGCCCGGGGCATCGGCGTGCCGGTGCACCGAGGCAGCGGGAGGTTGTGGCGGTGGAGTCTTGGCACAGGACATCAGCCCCGTCAGCGCAAGCACTATCAGGAGCGTGGTGCTGTTTTTTTGCAGGTTCTTCATGCTCTTAAGATAGCGTCCCGGGCCAGCTCCTGCCAATGATCCGCTGTGCATATGGTGATGCGCCGGGAAAACGGGCCACAGCCTTAGGCCTCAGCGCCGTCGTGCGCCACGCGAGGGTGCGGCCTCGAGTGGATTCTCCGGCCAATGGTGCCTGGGGTAACGGCCGCGCATTTGCTTGCGCACTTCGATGTAGCTGGACTTCCAGAAGCCCGCCAGATCGCGCGTGATCTGTACGGGCCTGCGCGCCGGTGAGAGCAGTTTGAAGGTGACGGGCACCGCGCCACCGCCCACGCGCGGCGTGGAGGCCACCCCGAAGACTTCCTGCAGACGCACAGCGATGGACGGGCCGCCCTCCTCCGCGTAATCCACGCGAATTCGCGACCCTGAGGGCACAGCGAGCTCGCGCGGCGCCAGCTCATCGAGCAACCGGCGCTGCGGCCCGCTCAAGCGCGCGAGCAGGGCCTCGGCGAGCGGCAAGCGCTCGAGATGCTCGCGGCGCGTCATGCCCTCGATCCACGGCGGCAACCATTGATCGAGTGTGCCGAGCAAAGTGGCATCATCGCTTAGGGGCCACGGGCCGCCCGGAGCGCGCTCCAGCCCTCGCACGAACTCAAGTCGCGCCTGGAGATTGCGCAGCTCCACGTCCCAGGGAAGCGCGGCCATGCCAAGCTGCCTGACGCCGGCCAGCATGGCCTCAGTGGCCAGTGCCGGCGGCACGGCCGCAAGCGCGCGGGTCTCGATGATCAGTGCCCCGTAGCGCCGCGTGCGCAATGCCTGAACGGCGGCGCTGCGCTCGTCCCACTCCACCTGTTCAGCCGTGGTGATCTGCGCGCCAAAGACATCCTCAAGCTCGGCGAGCTGGAGCGGCGCGGCAAGATCGATGCGCGCCTCGCGCTCCTTATCGTCGAGCTCGACAGCCACAAGGTACTCCTCGGCCGAGAGTCCGCTAACGCCGGGAAATGCCGCGCCGCGCCCGTTGGCCAACAAGTACCGCCCGCCCCCGGCGGCGCGCCGCTTGGCAATCCGATCCGGAAAGGCCAGCGCCAACAGCATGCCGGGAGAAGATTCCGTCGATGATGCGCCCTGTCGCACCGCGTCCGAGCGTCCCGCGGCCAGGCGCCGGAATTGCGCCGCGTTACGCTGCACCCGCTGCAACGCACCGCGATCGGCAGACTGCGCCCCGGGTGCACGACGCAAGATCTCAAGGCGCGTGCGCAGATCGGGATCGCGGGGCGAGCCGGCGCGGCGCATCAGGTCCCGTTCGGACAGCAAGGCCGCCAGTTCCGCCGCTAGGGGCAGGGCAGCGCGTGCGCGCGCGGCCAGCAGCATATGGGCGAGACGCGGATGGACCGGGAGCGCGGCCATCTCGCGCCCGAGTGGCGTGATTGCGCCCGCGGAATCGAGGGCTTGCAGTCGCGCCAACAGCTCGCGCGCCTGCGCCAGCATCGGGGCAGGGGGCGGATCGAGCCAGCGCAGTTTCAGCGCATCCGCACTGCCCCACTGCGCCAGGTCGAGCGCCAAGGGTGCGAGGTCGGACTCGGTGATTTCCGCGGCCGAAAACGCCGCCAGGCTCGCCTGCGAACCTTCGCTCCAGAGCCGGTAGCACACTCCGGGTGCCGTACGCCCGGCGCGCCCGGCACGCTGCTCGGCCGCAGCGCGCGATATGCGCGTGACCTCCAGCCGGCTCATCCCGCTGACCGGGTCAAATCTCGAACGGCGCGCCAGACCCGAGTCGATCACCACGGTGACACCGGGAATAGTCAGGCTGGTCTCGGCAATATTGGTCGCCAGTACGACGCGCCGCACGCCGGGAGCGCCCTGCTCCAGCGCTGCGTCCTGCTCCTCGGCGCTCAACTCGCCGTAGAGCGGCAACACCCGCAAGTGCGAACCGGCCAGATCGGCGAGTTGCGAGTGCACCCGCCGGATCTCGCCGGCACCGGGCAGGAACACCAGCAGGTCCCCCGTGGTCTCATCGAGGGCCTGGCGCACGGTCCGGGTTACCAGCCGCTCCGGTGTGTCCGCACCTCCGGGCAAAAGCGGCGCCGCACGGCCAGCGTAATGGATCGTGACCTCGAACTGCCTTCCGGGCACGTCGATTACTGGCGCATCGCCCAGCAGTGTGGCGATGCGGGCGCCATCGAGCGTCGCCGACATCGCCAGCAGCCGGTAGTCGGCATCGAGAGCCGCGCGCGCATCGAGGCACAAGGCCAGTCCAAGATCGGCCTGGAGACTGCGTTCGTGAAACTCATCGAAGATGACGCAGCCCACGCCGGGCAGTTCCGGGTCGGACTGCAGCATGCGCGTGAGCACGCCCTCGGTGATGACCTCGATGCGCGTGGCGGGCGACACGCAGCTGTCTAGCCGCATGCGGTAGCCCACCGTGCCTCCGACCGGCTCACCGCGCAGCCAGGCGATGCGCCGGGCGATGGCGCGCGCCGCCACCCGGCGCGGCTCGAGCAGCAGGATCTTTCGGTCGCCAAGCCAGGGCTCTTCAAGCAGCGCGAGCGGCACCAGCGTGCTCTTGCCGGCACCTGGTGGTGCACGCAGCACCGCGTCGCGATGGGCCGCAAGGGCGTCGTGCACCGCGCGCGCGAGCGCCGGATCAGAGGCCGGAGCGACCTTGCTCACGCCGCCGGTGTGTCGCGCGCGCGCAGCATGGCCACTGCCGCCACGCACCAACCTAGGATCAGGCAGGTTCCGCCCACGGGGGTCAGCACACCAAGGCCGCGCGGCGCGCCCCACAGCAGCGCGTACAAGCTTCCTGAAAAAAGCAGCACGCCGATGAGCAGCAGATTGGCCGCGATGCCCAGCACACGATCGGCCCGCCGCTGCAGCAGTACGCCCAGGCACAGCAGGCCCAGTGCGTGGAGAAATTGATAGAGCACGGCGGTCTGCAGCACGCCGTACTGATCTGCAGAAAGCACGGGCTTCAAGTGGTGGGTGCCGATCGCCCCGATGACGGTTGCCAGCGCCATCAACAGGGACCCGCAAGCCAGCGCCCGCGTCGCGGCATTGCGCGAGCGCCCCGCTGGACTCACGCCCGGCCCTTGCGAGGGCGCGCGCCGGGGCGCAGGCGCGGTGTGCTCGGCAGGCCGGTGTGCTGGGTGCGGATGGGCTGCTTGCGCGAGGGCGCGGCGCGCTGCCCCTCCCTCGCCAGTCCCGTGCCTGCCGGTTGCCAGGAAGGAATGAGCTGATGGCGGCCCGGACCGATCAGCTCGGCGCGGCCCATCCTGCGCAGGGCCTCGCGCAGCAACGGCCAGTTGTTGGCGTCGTGATAGCGCAGAAACGCCTTGTGGAGCCGGCGCACCCTTAAGCCCTTGGGCACGGTGACCCCGGCGCTGCTTCGCGTCACGCGGTGCAGCGGATTCTTGCCGGTGTGGTACATCGCCGTGGCCGTGGCCATGGGCGAGGGCAGGAATGCCTGCACCTGGTCGGCGCGAAAGCCGTTGCGCTTGAGCCAGAGGGCGAGCTCGAGCATGTCCTCGTCCGTGGTGCCCGGGTGCGCGGCGATGAAATACGGAATCAGGTACTGTTCCTTGCCCGCGGCCTTCGAGTATCGATCAAACAGCTCCTTGAAGCGGTCGTAGGCACCCACGCCGGGCTTCATCATCAGGGACAGCGGGCCCTCGCGCACGTGCTCCGGGGCGATCTTCAGGTAGCCGCCGACGTGGTGCTGGGCCAGTTCGCGCACGTACTCGGGCGATTCGATGGCGAGGTCGTAACGCACGCCCGAGGCGATCAGGACTTTCTTTATGCCCGGCAACTCGCGCGCTCGCCGATACAATCCGATCAGCGCGCTGTGATCCGTGTTGAGGTTGGGGCAGATGCCCGGAAACACGCAGGAGGGCCGGCGGCAAGCGCTCTCGATCTGCGGACTCTTGCAGGCGATTCGGTACATATTGGCCGTCGGCCCGCCGAGGTCCGAGATCACGCCGGTAAATCCCGGGACCGCATCGCGAATCTGCTCGATCTCGCGGATCACCGAGTCCTCCGAGCGGTTCTGGATGATCCGGCCCTCGTGCTCGGTGATCGAGCAGAACGTGCACCCGCCGAAGCATCCGCGCTGGATGGACACCGAAAACCGGATCATCTTGTACGCCGGGATCACCGCCGCGCCATAGGAAGGATGCGGCCGGCGCTGGTACGGCAGTTCGTAGATCCAGTCCATCTCGGCCATTTCTAAGGGGATCGGCGGCGGGTTGAGCCACACCTCCTGATCACCATGCCGCTGCACCAGCGCGCGCGCATTGCCGGGGTTCGACTCCAGGTGCAGGATGCGCGAGGCGTGCGCGTACAGCACCGGATCGCTGATCACCTGCTCGTAGGCCGGCAGCCGGATGACGCTGTGCTCGCGATCCGCATTGCGCACCCGCCGCACGAAGCGCACCACATTCACTCCGGCCTCAGGATTTGCCGCCGAAGCGGGCGGCGTCCCGCCGGCCGCAGGCGAGAGGGCGTAGGGATCGAGCGGAGGGTTGATGGGGCCTGGCGTATCAAGATGCGTCGAGTCGATTTCAATCCAGCCCTCGGGTCGCTCGCGGCGCACGAAGGCCGTGCCGCGGATATCGGTGAGCGCCTCGATGCGCTCGCCGCCGTCCAGGCGGCGTGCGATCTCCATGATCTGGCGTTCGGCGTTGCCGAAGACCAGCAGGTCCGCCTTGGCATCGAGCAGGATGGAGCGACGCACCTTCTCGGACCAGTAGTCATAGTGCGCGATGCGGCGGAGCGAGGCCTCGATGCTGCCGATGACGATGGGCACGTCCCGATAGGCCTCGCGCACCCGCTGGGCGTAGACAATCACCGAGCGATCGGGCCGCTGCCCGCCCTTGCCACCCGGGGTATAGGCGTCATCGCTCCGCACCCGCCGGTCGGAGGTGTAGCGGTTGACCATCGAATCCATGTTGCCAGCGGTGACGCCGAAGAACAGCCGCGGGCGCCCCAGCGCTCGAAACGGCTCCGCACTGTGCCAGTCGGGCTGCGCGATGATGCCGACCTTAAGTCCCTGCGCCTCGAGCACCCGGCCGATCAACGCCATTCCAAAGCTCGGGTGATCAACGTAGGCGTCGCCGGTCACGATGATGACGTCGCACTCCACCCAGCCGAGCGCTTCCATCTCGGCGCGCGTCATGGGCAGAAACGGCGCCGCCGGGACGCGTTGGGCGCCGGGCGCAGGGAGCCAGGATTGCAGTTGCGGTGCCGGCAGCATGCAGGGATTATAGGCGCGGCGGTGAATCGGCAGGAGGCGGGGGATGAAAATAACCGGGGGTTGTCTGTGCGCCGCGGTACGCTTTGTAGGCACCGATCCCCCGCTGATCACGCGGGTCTGCTGGTGCCGCCTGTGCCAGTACCTGGGCGCAGGCAGTGGCACGGTCAATGCCTGCTTCAGGACCGAGAGTTTCACCGTTCACGGCCTCACCCATGACTATTCAAATACCGCCGACAGCGGCAATATCATGCATCGACAGTTTTGCCCGATCTGCGGCACGCCGATGTTCAGCAGCACCGAGGCGCGCCCAAATCTCATATTCGTGCGCGCCGGCACGCTCGATGATCCTGAGCTCGCCCGGCCGGCCATGACCATATGGACGGCCCAGGCCCCGAGCTGGAGCTGCATGTCCGAGGACATTCCGCGCGTGGAGCGCCAGCCGCCACCGCCCGTGAGCAGCCCATGATCGCCCGAGGTATCTGCGCCGTTGCGCTGGCCGCGGCTCTCTCGGCCGCATCGCAGGCGGCAATCTCCAGCTTCGAAACCAGCGTCGATGCCGCCGCCGCGGAAGTGTTGCAGGCCACGGGCGTGCCGAGCGCATCGATCGCGGTAATCAAAGACGATCATCTGCTGCTGATCAGAGCCTACGGCCATGCGCGCCTGGATCCGGATGTTCCGGCGAGCCCCGCGATGCGCTATGCGATCGGTTCTGTCTCCAAGGAGTTCCTGGCCGCGACCATCATGCTGCTCGCCGAGCAGGGGAAGCTCTCGCTCGATGATCCGGTCGCAAAATATTTCCCCAACCTGACCGACGCGGCTCGGGTGCGAATCCGCGACCTGCTGACGCACACCTCCGGGTATCGGGACTTCTGGCCGCAGGACTACGTGCCGGTCACCATGTTGCAACCGATCACGCCCGACAAGCTGATCCGCGACTGGGCCACGCTGCCGCTGGATTTCGCGCCCGGTACCGAGTACCAGTACAGCAACACCGGCTATGTCATTGCCGGGGCCATTGTCGAGAAGGTCGCCGGCGCGCCCGTCATGGACGTGATGCGCAAGCGCATTTTCGAGCCACTGCAAATGCACAGCGTCCTGGACGTCAATCTCGGGCGCCTCGAGCCTGAGGACGCCACAGGCTACCTGCGCTACACACTGGGGCCGCCGCGCCGGGCACCCAAGGAAGGCGCGGGCTGGCTGTTTGCCGCCGGCGGCCTGGCCATGACGGCCGAGGACCTGGCCCGCTGGGATCTTGCCTTGCTCGACGACACGCTGCTGGCGCCCGCCTCGTTCCGGGCCATGTCAACCACGCGACTGCTAAGCAATGGCGCCAGCGCCGATTATGGCCTGGGCCTGGATGTGTACATGGCCTCCGGGCGCCGGGTACTCGGGCACGGTGGTGAGGTGTCCGGCTTCGTCTCGCAGAACACGCTGTATCCGGATCAGAAGGCCGCGGTCATCGTGCTGACGAACCAGGACGCCAGCTCAGCCGCGCTGCAGCTGAGCGAGCGCATCCGGGATCTGCTGTTCCTGGCAGATTCCCCGCAGAGCGCACGGCAGCTGGAGCGCGCGCGCAAGATCTTCACCGACCTGCAGCACGGGACTCTCGAGCGCACGCTGCTCAGCGACAACGGCAACGCCTATTTCAACGCGCAGGCGCTGCTCGATGCCAAGGCGAGCCTCGCACCGCTCGGAACCCCGCTGAGCTTCAAGCAGACTCTCGAGCATGACCGGGGCGGCATGAAAATGCGCCGCTTCGAGATCGCATTTGCCAAGCGCACGCTGGTCCTGGTGGCGCGCGAACTGCCCGACGGGCGATTCGAGCAGTATCAGCTGCGACCCGAGTGATCAGTCCCGGCGAGCCTGCCCCTGCACCCGCTCGGCGATCGCTCCGGCCAGATTCGCGGGCGCGCTCGGAGAGTAGCCCAGATAGAGCGAGGGCTCGGCAAGCTCCAGCTCCAGCACGCACGGCGCCGCGTGCGCATCGTGCAGCAGATCGATCCGGGCATATAACAGATCTTTGAACGGGAGCGCGGCGAGGAGCCGTGCGCCGAGTGCCAGTTGGTCGGCATCGGGAGTGTGCGCTGTGATCTTTTCCGGCGCGAACAACGACTCGATCGGTGCCTGCCCCGGACTCAGCAGGGCCGCCTTGCCGATGGCATGGCTGAAGGCGCCGTTGATGTAGATGAGCGCGGTTTCACCCTGCTCATCGACGCGCCCCAGGTAAGGCTGCAGCAGCGCACTGTGGCGCTGGCCGAGCAGGCGCGAGATATGCGCGCGCGCCTCGGCGAGGGCAGCGCGCGGGTAGCGCTGCGCATCGCGCGCGCCCGAGCCGACCGCGGGCTTGATAATGAGCTCGGCGGCCCCATGTTGCTGCAGGAACCCGTCAAGCACGCTGCCGGCGTCGTCCCCGGGCTCGGCGTAGACCGTGGGCACGGTGGGCACCCCGGCGCGCTGCAGCTCGGCCAGGTAGTGCTTGTCCAGATTCCAGCGAATCACACTCGGTGGATTGAGCACGCGCGTGGCGAGTGCGGCGCGATCCAGCCAGTCCAGGAATTCACGCAGGCGCACCGAATAATCCCAGGTGGAACGGATCACCAGCAGTGCAAATCGCGACCAGTCCACTTGTGCGTCATCCCAATCAAGGATGGCTGCACTTAACCCCCGCGCGCCAAGGGCCGCCTGGAGCAGCGGCAGGTCCGTATCCTGCGCGCGCGCGGCGCGCGCCGTGATCAGCGCGATGGAGCGCAAGTCAGCAGCGGAGCGGGCCATGGATGAGTCCTACAGCGGAGCGCCATTCTACAAAACTGCCGGTAAAATGAACCGATGAATGCGCGCGCCGCAGAGGCCATCGTTGTCCGTGGCGCCTGCCAGAACAATCTGAAGAATCTCGATATCGAGCTGCCGCACGGCGAGCTGATCGTGGTGACCGGCGTGTCCGGCTCCGGCAAGAGCTCGCTGGTGTTCGACACGCTGTACGCGGAGGGGCAACGGCGCTACGTCGAGACCTTTTCACCCTACGCGCGCCAGTTTCTGGATCGCTGCGACAAGCCGCGCGTCGCCAGCATCGAGGGCATTCCGCCGGCCATCGCCATCGATCAGGTCAACCCGGTGCGTACCTCGCGCTCGACGGTCGGGACGATGACCGAGATCAACGACCATCTCAAGCTCCTCTTTGCCCGCGCCGCGACCCTGCATTGCCGCCGTTGCCAGCGTCCGGTGCGCCGCGACAGTGCCGCAAGCATCAGCGCGGACCTGCAGCTTCGCGCCCCGGCGGCGGGCGCATCGCGCCTGTTGGTGTGCTTTCCCGTCAAGGTGCCGGCGCGCATGGCGGTAGCCGAGATCCGCGCCGAGCTCGAGCGCCAGGGTTACTCGCGGGTGCACCGCGAAAGCGCCCAGGAGCTTGAGATCATCCAGGACCGGCTGCGCTTGGGCGAGGGTCAGAGCGCACGCCTCAACGAGGCGCTGGAGGCCGCGTTGCGCGCGGGTCACGGGCGCATCAGCGTGCATGCGCTCGATGATTCAGAGCGCGAGTGCGGCAGCTGGCGCTACTCGAGCGAGCTGCATTGCGCCGAGTGCGACCTGCACTACCAGGCCGCGCTCCCTTCGCTGTTCTCGTTCAATTCTCCCCTCGGCGCCTGCGAAAAATGTCGCGGCTTCGGACGCGTCATCGGCATCGACTACGCGCTGGTGATTCCCGATCCGGGCAAGACCCTGGGCGAGGGGGCGATCCGCCCGTGGCAGACCCCCTCGTTCAAAGAATGCCAGGACGACCTGGTGCGCCATGCCCGGCGCCGTGGCGTAGCGCTCGATGTGCCCTGGCGGGAGCTCCCGGAGGCCGATCGCGAGTGGGTCATGGCGGGGGAAGGCCCCTGGACCCGCAAGACCTGGTACGGACTGCAGCGCTTCTTTGCGTGGCTGGAGACCAGGGCCTACAAGATGCACATCCGGGTGCTGCTCTCGAAATACCGCAGCTACACGCTGTGCCCGGCCTGCGAGGGTGCGCGGCTCAAGCCCGATGCCCTGCTCTGGCGGCTTGGCTCAAGCGGCGGAGCAGCCGGCGCCACGGTGCACGAGCTCGCCTGCATGCCGGTCACGGCCTGCCGCGATTTTCTGCACGCGCTCCAGCGGTCCACGCCTCTTGATGAGGCCGCCGAGCTGGTCTTAGGCGAACTGTGCGTGCGCCTGAATTTTCTGTGCGACGTCGGCTTGGGCTACCTGACGCTCGACCGGCAATCGCGCACGCTCTCGGGCGGGGAGGTCCAGCGCATCAATCTCACGACCGCCCTGGGCACCTCGCTGGTCAATACCCTGTTTGTACTCGATGAGCCCTCGATCGGACTGCATGCACGCGACATGGGCCGCGTCATCGCGGTGATGGAGCGCATCCGCGACGCCGGAAATTCACTCCTGGTGGTGGAACACGATCCACAGATCATGCGCTGCGCCGACCGCTTGCTGGACTTAGGGCCGGGGGCGGGCGAACACGGCGGTCAGATCGTGAGTTACGGCACCCCGGCGCAGGTCGCCGCCGATCCTTCCTCCCTCACCGGCGCCTGGCTGGCGGGGCGCAAGCGCCTGCCGACCCGGCGGGTTTCGGACCGGGTGAGCGATGCGGCGGCCCGGCGCTACGCCGCGGACGATGCAATCGAGCTGCTGGGCGTGAGCGCCCACAACCTGAAGAACATCGACGTGCGCATTCCACTGCACCGGCTGGTGTGCCTGACCGGCGTTTCGGGCTCAGGAAAATCAACGCTGGTCGAGCAGGTGTTGTACCCGGCGCTGCAGCACGCCAAGGGCAAGGCGGGCGAATCGGCCCTGGGTCATCGCGAGCTGCGCGGCGCCGAACTGATCGAGTCCGTGGTGCTGATCGACCAAAAACCCATCGGCCGGACGACGCGCTCCAACCCGGTGAGCTACGTGGGCGCCTTCGACGAGATCCGCGCCCTGTTTGCGGCCACTCCCGACGCCAAGCTGCGCCGCTACACGGCCGGTACCTTCAGCTTTAACAGCGGCACCGGGCGCTGCCCGGTGTGCAGTGGCAATGGCTTCGAGCACGTCGAGATGCAGTTTCTCGCCGACGTGTACCTGCGCTGCGGCGAATGCGGCGGGAGCCGCTACCGCGCCGAAACGCTCAAGGTGCGGCTCGAAGGTGCGGGGGGCGAGCGCGCGGATATCGCCACCGTGCTCAACCTGACCGTGACCGAGGCGCTGAAGTTCTTCGCCCGCTCAGCGCGCGTGCTCACACGCCTGCAGCCGCTCGCCGATGTGGGCCTCGATTACCTGCGCCTGGGCCAGCCGGTGCCGACGCTTTCGGGCGGGGAAGCCCAGCGCCTCAAGCTCGCCGGGTACCTGGCCGAAGCCGCCTCGGCGCCGCGCCCCAGATCCGGCGCGGCGCGCACGGCGAATGGCGCGCCCCGCAACGGTGCGGGAAAGCTGCTGCTGTTCGATGAGCCCACCACCGGGCTCCATTTTGAGGACGTCGCGCGGCTCCTGCGCGCCTTCGGCTTGCTGCTCGAGGCCGGTCACTCGCTCCTGGTGATCGAGCACAACCTGGAGGTGGTCAGCTCCGCGGACTGGATCATCGACCTCGGGCCGGAGGGCGGCGCCGAGGGCGGACGGATCGTCGGCTGCGGGCCGCCGGAACTGATCACGACCGTGGCCGAGTCACACACCGGGGCGGCGCTGCGCGCCCAGCACCGCAATAATCTGGGAGCGCCCGCCTTCCCCGCATCGCGCGATGCCATCACCGCGGTGATGCCGACCCCGCGCGCGCCCGCCATCAGCGTGCGTGGCGCGCGCGAGCACAACCTGCGCGAGCTGAGCGTGGACGTGCCGCGCGAGCGCTTTACCGTCATCACGGGCGTGTCCGGATCCGGAAAATCCACCCTGGCCTTCGACATCCTGTTTCATGAGGGGCAGCGGCGCTATCTCGAATCACTCAACGCCTTCGCGCGGCAGTTCGTGCAGCCGGCGGCCCGCCCCGACGTCGATTCCATCACGGGGCTGCCGCCCACCGTGGCCATCGAGCAGCGCGCCAGCCGCGGCGGGCTCAAGAGCACGGTGGCGACGCTCACCGAGATCTACCACTTTCTGCGGCTCATGTACGTCAAGCTTGCGGTGCAGTATTGCCCGGACTGCGATGTTGCGATCGCCCCGCAGAGCCTCGAGCACATCGCGATGCAGCTCGAACGACGCCACCGCGGACGGCGCATCCAGCTGCTGGCGCCGCTGATCGCGCAGCGCAAGGGCATCTACACCGACCTGGCGCGCTGGGCGGCGGCACGCGGTGCCAAGCAACTGCGGGTCGATGGCGTGCTGGTTCCGACCGAACCCTTCCCGCGCCTCAAACGCTTCGTGGATCACAGCATCGAGATGCCCGTCGCCACGCTCAGCATCGGGCGCAGCACGGGGAGCGAACTGCGCGCCGCCCTCGGCGCGACCCTGGAGGCGGGCAGCGGCGTCGCGCACGTGCTGGATGAACGCGGGCGGGTGACGATTCACTCCAGCCGCCGCGCCTGCCCGAGCTGCGGTCGCGGCTTCGCAGAACCCGATCCCCGGCTGCTGTCGTTCAACTCGCCCCAGGGCTGGTGTCCAAAGTGCCATGGGACGGGCACCACGCATTCCGATTACACCGCAGAGCAGACCGGCGAGGAGTCGCAATGGCTGGCCACGGATGCCGCGACCGCGAGCCCCTGCCCGGCCTGCGAAGGCGCGCGCCTCAACCCGATCGCGCGCCACCTGCGCCTCGACGGGCGCTCGATCAGCGCCCTGACCAAGCTCAGCGTTGAGGCTCTGCAAAAATTCTGCGACCGGCTGCGCCTGGACGTGCGTGGCAAGGCGATCGCGCAGGATGCCATGGCCGAGATCCGAAGCCGCCTGCAGTTCCTTGCGCGCGTGGGCTTGGGCTATCTGTCTCTCGATCGCGCCGCGCCCACGCTCTCGGGCGGCGAGGCGCAGCGTATTCGACTCGCCGCGCAGCTGGGCTCCAACCTCCAGGGGGTCTGCTACATCCTCGATGAGCCGACCATCGGCCTGCATCCGCGCGATAACGCGGTGCTGCTGCAGGCGCTGGACGCCTTGGCCGGCGCCCGCAACACCCTGATCGTCGTCGAGCACGACGAGGATACGATTCGCCACGCCGACCACATCATCGACCTGGGGCCGGGCGCAGGCGTGCGGGGTGGTGAGCTCATTGCCAGCGGCACGGCCGCACAGCTCCTACAAAACCCCCAATCGGTCACCGGGCGGATGCTGGCCTCGCCCCTGCGCCATGCGCGCCTTCCGCGCCGGGCGGTGACGAAGAGCACGCCGGCGCTGCAGCTGGAAGATGTGACGCTGCACAACCTGCGCTCGCTCCGGGTGCGCATCCCGCTCGGGCGGCTGGTGGTGATCACCGGCGTGTCGGGCTCCGGGAAGTCGACCCTGGCGCGCGATGTGCTGTACGCTCACTTACGAGCCGCGCTCAACGCCGGCGCGCCGGGCGCGGCGCGACCGGCGGGACGGCTCCTCGGCTCCGACCAGCTCACCCGCGTGCTCGAGGTCGATCAGACGCCGATCGGGCGCACGCCGCGCTCCTGCCCTGCGACCTACGTGGGATTCTGGGACGACATCCGTCGCATCTATGCCGGCGGTGAGGAAGCGCGCATCCGAGGCTACGACGCCAGCCGCTTTTCCTTCAACACCGCCGGGGGTCGCTGCAGCGAATGCGACGGACAGGGCCAACGCACGATCGAGATGAGCTTTCTGCCCGACGTCAAGGTGCTGTGCGAGCAGTGCGGGGGCCGGCGCTTCGATCCGGAGACGCTCGAGGCCCGCTGGCGCGGGCGCTCTGTGGCCGACGTGCTGGCGATGAACGTGGAGGACGCCGCTGAGTTCTTTCAGGCTCACCCGCGCGTGCGCCGCCCGCTCGCGCTGCTGCGCGACGTGGGGCTGGGGTACCTGACGCTGGGCCAGCCCAGCCCCACGCTTTCAGGCGGCGAGGCGCAGCGCATCAAGCTGGTGACCGAACTGGCGAGACTCCCGGGCGTGCGGCCGGGTCGGCGCACGACGCCGCACACGCTCTACGTGCTCGATGAGCCGACCGTGGGCCTGCACATGGCCGACGTTGAGCGCTTGAGCAGCGTGCTGCACCGCCTGGTCGACGCCGGCAATTCGGTGGTCATGGTCGAACACAATCTGGATCTGTGCGCGGAAGCCGACTGGATCATCGACATGGGGCCCGAGGCCGGTGCACGCGGCGGACGCATCGTCGCGCAGGGCACTCCGGCGCAGATTGCCGCGCGGGCCGCGCGCTCGCATACTGGCGCAGCGCTGGCGCCGTTCCTGCGGGAGCGCGCCGAGTAGAGCCGTAAGGAGCGCCGATGGGCCATGGCCTGGTGTGCTGGAAGTGCGGGGCGGATCTGGCCGCCCTGACCCTGCCGCTGTCACGGCGCGATGAGTGCGCGCGCTGCCGCGCCGAGCTGCATGTGTGCCGGATGTGCGTCGAATACGACGAGCGGGTCGCCAAGCATTGCCGCGAACCGACCGCGGAAGAAGTGAGCGACAAGCAGCACGCGAATTTCTGCGATTTCTTCCGGCCGCGCCCCAAGGCCTGGGTGGCCCCGGACACCGCTGCGGTCGACAGCGCGCGCGCGGAGCTCGAGCGCCTGTTCGGCAAGCGCTAGCAGGCCGCCGCGCCGCTCAGCCGTTGCCCAGACGCTCGGCGAGCCGATTGATCAGGCGACCGAAGCGCGAGGTGCTCGCTTCCGGAGCCTTGCGGTCGCGCACCGCAGATTCGCTCAGCAGATCGCGGCGCTTGTTGCTCTCCATCTGCAGCTCGCCGGCGCCCAGGATTTCCAGGGTTTCCTCGAGCGAGAGCGCGCGGTTCGGCGCCGAGCGCTTGCCGGATGGCTTTCCGCCCGCAGGATTGCGAAGCTTCGCGCGCTTGCCCGGGGTGGCGCGTGAACTCATGCCCAGGGCCGCCACCACTTCCGGCCTCAAGGTCGGTGCCGCGCGGGAGGCCGAGGGGTCCGCGCCTTCCAGAGCGGGCTGGCTGCCGCTGGTGGCGGTATCGCTGGCCACTTCGTTGATGAAATTCAGTTCCGGGACCTCGCTCTTGGGCGTGGCAACGGCCGGCAGGGGCTTGGCGGTGGCCGCGCCCGCACGGCTGCGCTCGCGCTCGGTCACAGGGACCACCGACACCGAGGTGAATTCCGAGCGCACGTACTGCGCCACCTGCTTGGCGGAGACCGCATCGGTAAAGAACCCGAGGCGCAGGCCGTACCAGCGACGCCCGTCGCGATTGCCTTCCGCGCCGTAGAGCGTGTAGGCGCTGAATATGGCGAGCTGCGGCACCTTGCTCATGTCGATGGGTTGCACCGACCAGAGGAGCTGTACGGCGAACACGGCCGCTTCGGGCTGCGCGGCCAGCGGGGGTGCGGAAGCTTTCGCGGCACGTGCCGGGGGCGCCTTCTCGCTCGGCGCTCGGGCGGCCGCGCGCTTGGGGCCGGGCTGCACGGGTGCCAGTCGCGCCGCCGGCGCCGGGCGCGCGGTGGTGAGCAATCGCAGTACCGCCGCGCCTTCCAGCACGGAATTCGCGGGCGATGCGGCTGTCTCGGCGGAATCACCGAGCGCCGCGATGGTCGCGCGCACATCGCTCAAGGAGCGGGTCGCATCGTTACCGGCGGCAGGGGCTGGCGTCTCGGGGACAGGTCTCGGGCGGGGCAGATCCGGCGCAAGCTCCAGCTTGAGCGGGGCGGCGCTGAGAGCAACCGGCGGCGCGGCGGGCGTCGCCTCCGCCCGCGCATCGGGCGGCGTTTTGGCCGGCGCTGCTGCGACGCTGACTGCGGCGATGGCGGCCTGAGCAGGAGCCCGGGGGTTCGCGGCAGCGACGGGGGCGGCCGGTGGTTCCTCGGCAGGCGGGGGTTCCGGAAGGGCCGCGCGGGCGCGCAGCTTGATGCCAGGGGCGGCACCGGCCCAGGCGCCCGGATACACATCGCGCACCAGGTCGAGCATTTTCTCGGCCTCTTCCTGGCTGTCGAAGTAACCCATGTGCAGGCGAAAGCGCTCGCGACCTTCTTCGAGCCGGCGCGAGACAAAAAACGTAAAACGCTTCAGGCCGGCGTGCGTCGGCTGAACCAGTCCGACCGGCGTAGTGGAGGCGCACAGATTGACGACGAAGCGAGGCGCGTTGAGGGCCTTGGGCGATACGCTCGCAGCGGCCGTGGATCCAAGCTTGTCAATCGAACCGGTGGCCTGCTGCATGCACTTATCCCCGTTGGCCGCGATAAAGAACTTCGCCAGCGACCGATCATCGTGGGGATGGCACCTCGGTAAGCTAAGAAAACCGCCTGTCCGTCAGGCCTCTTCTTCACACTTCGGTGGCAACCCCGCTATCCCCGCTTTGACGGGAGGACCGGAGGCTTTGCGTCCCTGTCTCTCAACAGGTATGCCGATCAGTAAACGTGACGGAGTTTGGCACGGTGACGTTGGGGGTCAAGAGTGCAGAAGGAGAGCCAGTTCACAACTGTCGCAACTTGGCGAACTCGGTCACACTTCTGTCAAATCGGCCGGGGTTTCAGGCCGTTGCGCGCAGCTCGGTGCCCGTGTTGTCCTTCAGCCCCTGGAGCAAGGCGGTTATGTCCGCCGCCGCGGCCGGGCGCGCGAGGTAAAATCCCTGCGCGTAGTCGCAGCGCCGCTCACGCAGAAATTCGAGCTGGTTCATGGTCTCCACGCCTTCGGCAACCACCTTCTTGCCCAGGGCGTGTGCCATCGTAATCATGGTCTCGGCGAGCGTTGCGGCGGTGATGCTGGTCGCCACCTCCTCGATGAAGGAGCGATCGATCTTGATGGACTGCACCGGGTGCGCACGCAGGTAGCCGAGCGAGGAATAGCCGGTGCCAAAGTCATCGAGCGATAGGTACACGCCCAGTGCCGCCAGTTTATGCAGCGTGGCGAGCGCCTCCTCGTCGGCGAACACCGATTCGGTGACCTCGAATTCCAGCCGCTCCGGTGCCACGCCGGCGCGTTCGAGCGCGCGGCGCACCAGCTTCGGAAAATCAGTCTGGCGCAGCTGATATACCGACACGTTGATCGCCAGGCGCGGGGGCGCCACGCCCGCCGCGCACCACTCGGCCATCTGCGCGCAACCTGCCTCGAGCACCCAGGCGCCGATATCGACGATCAGGCCACTTTGCTCCGCGGCCGGCACGAACTGGCCCGGGTAGCGCATCGCTTCGCGCGGCGGCTGCCAGCGCAAAAGCGCCTCGAGTCCGGAAAGCTGGCCATTGCTGAGCGTGTACTGCGGCTGGTAGTAGAGTGAGAACTCCCGACGCTGCAGGGCGTTGTGCAGGCCGCTCTCGGCCGCCAGCGCCGGCATGCGTTGCATCGCGCGGTTGTAGAACACGGACCGGGAACGACCGTCGGCCTTGGCCCGATACATCGCCAGATCGGCGTTGCGCATCAGTTCATCGAGCGCGGTGGCGTCGTCCGGAAACAGCGTGATGCCGATGCTGGCGCGCACGAAGTGATCGCGACCGCCGATATTCACGGCTTCCTGGAGCGTTGCGATGAGCCGCGCAGCGACGCGCTGGGCGGCATCGGCCGTGCCAACACCGCGCAGAATGACCGTGAACTCATCGCCCCCCAGCCGCGCCACCGTGTCGCCCTCCTTGATGCAGGCGCGCAGGCGCTGGGCCACGATCTGCAGCAGCTGGTCGCCGGCGTTGTGGCCGACGGTGTCATTGATCTTCTTGAAGTGGTCCAGGTCCACATACAGCAGCGCTCCGCGCTGGCGACCGTCCGCCGCGCTGGCCAGTTCCTGCGACAGCCGGTCGCGGAACAAGAGCCGGTTGGGCAGCCCGGTCAGGGCGTCGTAGTGGGCCTGGCGGTAGAGTTGCTCCCCGCGCGCACTGTTGGACAGCGCGACACCGATGCGCGCAGCACACTCGGTGCCAAAGCCCGCAATCTCCGCGGCCACCTGCGGAATGCCGCGGTAGCCCACCACCAGCACCGCCACCATGCTTTCCTGGGAGAGCACCGGCCAGAGCCAGAAGAACTCGGCGCCGTGCGCATGCAGGGGTTCAAGAACGCTGTGCCGCCCGGGCTCAAACCTCGCCACGGTCAGACCGCCGCGCTCCTGCGCCAGTTGCGAGACCAGCAGGGAGTCGAGACTGACGCGACTGACCGGGGCCTGCTCGCCGGAGTTCATCAGGTACGCGCGGCCGAATTCCGAGACATCGCGGTCCAGCAGCACCAGCATGGCCGAGTCGCAGCCGGTGATCTTGCCGACGCGCTCGAGCAACTGATCGAGGCAGGACTCAAGGTCGACCGATTCGAGAAGCATGCGATCGATGTCGTTGAGGCTCGCCATGGCGCGCATCTTGTCTTCGAGTATGGCGATGGTGCGGTTGAATTCCTGCGCCACCGCGCGCGGCGCATCGCCCGCCTTCTCGAGCACCACGCGCTGGTAGCGGCCCGTGGCCAGCTCGCGCAGCGCGCCGCTGAGTTCCGCCAACACCGGTTCCCAGCGCCGATGGAGCCGTATTCCGATCGCCAGAATCAGCAGCGCGGCGCACACCAGGGGCAGCGGCAGCAATCGGGCGGCCTGCGCCCAGGAGCCCAGCCACGGGGCCGCCGGCAGGCTGGCGATCACGGTCCAGCGGCTCGTGTCCAGGTGGACTTCCTCAGGCAGAACCGCGACGGCGGCGCCTCGCCATTCCTGCTGACGCACGGTCCAGGAGCGCAGCGCCATCGGTGATTTCTGCACCGCGCCGGGCGAATTGCGGTGCGCAAACATGCGCCACAGATCAACCGGCACCTCATCGCTGGCGCTCAGCAGCGTCCCGGCGTCGTCGTAGACCGCGAGCACCGAGGGGGGAGCGGGCATGCCCTCGCGGTCCTGCCACAGCCAGTCGGGTGCCAACTCAAAGTAGGCGGTCGCGGCTGCCCCTGCCGCGCGCACCGTGTGCACCAGGTATTGCGGCACGTCGCCGTGGCCGCGGGGATCGGAACGCAACAGGGTTTGTCCGGCGCTGAGCGCAAGCCGGTCCGCGTTACTCAGCGGTACCGGACCTGAATCCTTATTTGCGGCGCTGAGCACCACGCCGTGGATCATCTCCGAGCGCAGCAGGCGCGTGCGAAGCACTGAGCCGCCGGGACCCGCGTCATCGCCCACCAGGGTTTGCACCACAAGCTCGCTGGCCGCAAGCCGCGCGCGCAGCTCCCGCGCATAACTGCGACTCTGCGTGGCCACCGCGTCCACGGCCTGACGCTCTTCGGCGGCGCGCAGCTCGCCAACCGCACTGACCGTCGCCGCCAGCAGCACCACCGAGGCGAGCGCGGCCAGAGCGCCGAGCAGGCGCCGGCTTTGAGACGATGAGAATATCCCTGTGGTCAACGGCATGTTGGGCGAGGCCCCGACGATCCTGGGCCTCATTAAACGATGCCCGCGCTCCGGCCTATGCGCGCCAGATCACGCTTGCCGTGCTTATGTCCCGTTGACTGGGATGCGCGTCACACTCGGGCCGGCAGCCGACCGGTGCGCGCCAGCGCTTGCAGTGCCGTCCAGCTGTGCTGATAGACGCCGGGCACACCCAGAGCGGCGGCGGCGCACATCGCGGCGGCGACCGTGCGCGCCGGAATCGCACGCCAGCGCCGGTAGCGGCCGAGCAGCAGCGGATTGAACACCGGCAGCAGCGCGCGGGCCAGCGCCTCGGTGGGCCGCCACTGCCTGCGCGCGCCCACCAGGAGCGAGGGCTGCATCAGGTGCAGGGCGCGAAACCGGAGCGACACCAGGGCGAGTTCCGTTTCGCCCTTGACCCGAAGGTAGAAATTCTGCGCGTCGGGTGCGGCGCCCGCGGAGGAGACGGCCACCAGCGTCTTGGCACCGGCCGACTGTGCGAAGCGCGCGAATCGCAACACCAGATCGTAGTCGACGGCGCGGAAGGCCTGCGGCGAGCCCGCCTCGTGCAGCGTCGTGCCCAGGCAGCAATAGGCGTCATCGCACGCCAGGCCCCGCAGCTCTTGGTCGATATTCTCAAACCGTATGATTCGGTTGACGAGGCGCGGCGCCTCGAAAGACAGCGGGCGCCGCGACAGGGCAATGACGCGCTGGTACGCCCCGCCCGCGGCGAGCACGCGCAGCAACTCACTTCCCACCATGCCGCTGGCGCCCGCCACCAGCGCCACCCGCCCCGCCTCAGTGTGCATGGACGCAGAGCTTAACGCGGGAGGCCGGCAAACCGTTACCAGCCGAGTTCGAGTTGCCCGTTGCTGCGCGGCGGGCGGAATTTCGTGGCATCGAGTTCGGGGTTGCGATCTGCGTTCAGGCCCAGGCGCTTTCGGGCCAGCTCAAAGCGCGCGCGTAGCATTTCCGCCCACGGGCCGGTGCCGCGCATTCGCATCCCGAAGCGTGGGTCATTGTCGCGTCCGCCCCGCGCCTGCTGGACCAGTGACATCACGTGCTGCGCGCGCAGCGGCATGTGTTGCTCGAGCCAGGCACGGAACAATTCCTTGACCTCGTGCGGAAGTCGCAACAACACGTAACCGGCACGCGTGGCCCCCGCCGCCGCGGCCGCCGACAGGAGCTGCTCGAGCTCAGCGTCATTGACCGCCGGAATCAGCGGCGCCGCCAGGACGCTGACCGGGACGCCGGCTTGCGCCAGTTCGGTGATCACGCGCAGCCGTGCCTGCGGCGAGGCGGCACGCGGCTCCAGGGTGCGCTTGAGCTCCGGATCGAGGGTGGTGAGGCTGACCGTGACCCGCGCCATATTCATCGCCGCAAGTTCGCGCAGCAGTGCCAGATCGCGCAATACCAGCGTGCCCTTGGTGATGATCGTGACCGGATGGCGCGTCTCGAGCAGCACTTCGAGGATCTCGCGCGTGACGCCCAGGCGCCTTTCGACCGGCTGGTAGGGATCGGTGTTGGCGCCGAGCATGATGGGCTCGCAGCGATACCCGGGACGTGCGAGTTCCTCGCGCAGCAGGCGCGCGGCGTCGGCCTTGTAGAGCAGGCGGGTCTCAAAATCGATGCCGGGAGACATATCGAGGTAGGCATGGCTGGGGCGCGCATAGCAGTAAATGCATCCATGCTCGCAACCGCGGTAGGGATTGATCGACTGAGTGAAGGGAATGTCGGGCGAGTCGTTGCGCGAAATGATGCTGCGCGCCGCCTCCGGGCGCACCTCGGTCGCGATGGAATCGGGCACCGATTCCTGGTACCAACCGTCATCGACCCGGTCGTGGGTGGTCGTGGCAAATCGCCCCGCCGGATTGATCGTCGCACCGCGACCCTTCAACACGCCATCCATGCCGATACTCTACAGCGACGGAAATGGATCGGGATGAATTCTGAACCGCAGCCCCGGCCGGCCGGGCATTGCAATCCAAGGGCGGGGGCCTCTACTCCTGCGCTCGCTTCCAGGAGTGGTCGGGATTGAACGTCGTGATTTTGGCGACCTTTTCTGCCGTGCCATCGCCGAGGTCGCGCTGGTAGACCACGCCCTGGTAATTGACGATAAAGGTCATGATGCCGGAATTGGCGTACTTCGCCGGCCAGGCGATGACCGCGTAGCCACCGAACAATCTCCCGCGAACCATGTAGTCCATGGCGCCACCGTGGGCGGCAGGTCCCTGCGCCGTCAGCATCCGAAACAGGTAACCGTGATAGGCCTGGGGCGCGCCGGCAGTCGCCGAATAGCCCTCTTTGGTGGCTTCGGCGACCAGCAGGCCCAGCGGGCTCTGGGACTCGCCCGGTGCCGTGGGCCAATAGAGACCATCCTTCTTGCCGGGGCTGGAACGGAAGCTCTTCGCGTAGGTGCTATAGCCGTCCCGGTCGTAGTCGACGCGCACGTATTCGCGCTGGGCATCCACAATCGCGAGCAGCGTTTGGATCGTGTCGAGCTCATTGCGGCCGACTCGGCGCTTGAGGACCTCGTCGCGTCCCGCCTCGGAATCAAAATGCCAGCCTGCCGGGGTCTTGACCAGCGGCGCGGGGAACGGCCAGGCATCCGCACCCACGGTCACGAGCGCGCCACCATCGGCGCTGCGTTCGATGGCGTGCTTGGCGTCGTACAACTCCAGGAATTTCTGCCAGTCGGCGCGATCGGCGACCTTGTCTCCCGAGAAGATCCAGCTCGAGGAGTTCGGCCCCACCACGCTCAGGAGCTTCTGCGGGTCCCCGGCCCGGATTGCGGCGGCGAGTCCCTCGGCACCTGCCTCGGGTGTCGCGAAAATGGTCTGCGCGGAATGGCTCGAGGTGACGGGCTTGCCCGCCGCCGCGGCAGCCGGTTGCTCGGGCGCCGCCGGAGACTGGGCGAGGACCGTGACCGCCAGGGCGAGCGAAACGCCCACTGCGGCCGTGAATGAAATTTTCCTCAGCGTCATTTGATCGAACTCCAACGTGCCCGGCCTACCGCCGGCGACCACCGCCGCCCCTGCCACCGCCACCAAAACTCGAGCCGCCGCGCGAACTTGCGGCCCTGGCGCCGCTTCCACTGCTCATCCCACTGAACCCACCGCCGCCGCTGCTGCGCGAGCTCCCACCGCGCGAGCCCGTATCTCGCGATCCGCTGCTGCGCGAACCCGTGTCTCGCGAACCGGCCGTGTCCCTTGATCCCGTATCGCGTGAAGCCGTGTCCCGCGAACCCGCCGTGTCCCGCGAGCCTCCCGTATCGCGTGAGCCCGTATCGCGCGTTCCCGCGCTCGCACCGGGGCGATCCGCCCCGCCCGCCTGGTCGCGGCCCCGGAAGGAGTCACTGGTCTGCGGGCGATTCTCATTGCCGCGGCCGTACTGGCTGGCAGTATTCTGGTCGCGGTAGGGCACACCACCGCGGTGATCGGCGTTGTGCTTCCAGCTGGCATCGCCATTGCCCCGATTGCCATTGCCCCGATCACCATTACCCCGATCACCGTTGCCCCGATCGCCGTTGCCACGATCGCCGTTGCCGCGATCGCCGTTGCCACGATCGCCCCGATCGCCATTTCCGATGTCGTTGTTGATGTCGGTGCGGTTGAAGTTGTTGTAGTTATTGTGGTTGATGTAGACGTCGTTCCCGCCCCAGCCGCAGCCACCCCAGATCGCCGCGCCGACGAATATGCCGGCGGTGAAGGTTATGCCAGGCGCATAAGCGTAATACGGCGGGTACATGTAGTACGGCGGATAGGCCGGATAAGGCCAGGCGCCGTACACCACCGACGGGTTGTAAGTCGGGACGTAGACGGTCTCGGTCTTCGTCGACTCGATCACGTAGACGGTCTTTTCGTTGACCGTTTCCGTCTTGACTGCCATCTCGGGGCTGGACTTCAGATTGCCGCTCTCATTGGCCTTGGCGCGGAGCGACTGCACCGTGTTCATCACGTCCGCTTGCTGCGCCAGGAACGCATCACCGAGTTTTTGCGTCCAGTCGATCTTCTCGTCCATCTGCTTCAGGACCTGCGGAACCGCGGTGAGTCCCTTGACGCTCGGATCCCAGGTCTGCTTCTGCATCGCGTCCTCGAGCGCCTTATCCTTCACGTTCGGGTTGGCCTCCACCCAGCGGGCCGCAAGCACGACTTCAAGCGGGTACGTGGAGGCCATCAGGATCTGCGCGAGCAGGTTGTCCGGGTATAGCGCGATGGGGGCCAGGAGCTGGTCGAGATCCTGCTGCGTGAAAGTCTTGGTGGCGGCCGGAGTCTGGCCGGAGGCAGGCTGCGTCGCCGGGGTCGCTGAGGTTGCCGGCGGCGAAGCGGGTGTCGCGCCCTGTTGCGCAGACGCGCCAGCGCTCAGCAGAAGGGCTGCGCTGAGCAGGAATACGAGGATTGGGACTGGCCTCTTCTTCACAGGTTCTCCGAAGGCTTGCTTGCCCGTGTGCGCCGGGATTCAGCAGTCTGCGAACTGTACTCCAAGAACCGCGCGGGCGCGAACCTACCCGCCCGGCGCTGAACGCGCCGGGCGGTTGCATGCACGGAATTTAGAACTTGAAGCCGATCTGGATCGGCAAAAACTCGGTTTGCTTCGTCCCGTCGATCCAGTGATAGCGCGCCTCGAGAAACCAGGCCGAGCCGTTGTGGAGCGGAAACTCCACGCCCGCGCCGACATTCAAACCAAACTTGGTATTCGAGCGGCTGGCGACGATGGCATCTCCCACCACGACTCCCGGGTAGCAGTAGCCCCACCAGGGATCGCAAATGTAGCCGCTGCCCAGCGCGGTCTGCGTCAGCTCGACGTAGCGATGATAGGCGCCGAAGCCCAGCAGACCGTAGCCACGTACGCCTTCGATAGGCATGGTGTATTTGCCGGCCGCCGTAATTGCCCAGACATCGCCGCGTCCGCCGTCAGTGCGGAAGCTCTGGCTCTGGCCCAGCGTGATCAAATTGTTCGTGGCATTGAAATCCGAATAACTGAGGTCGAACTGCACTGCGAACGGGCTCGATGAGTCCGGCTGGAACACCACGCCGGTGCCCAGCGTCCATCCGTCCTTGAGGTAGTCCGAGGTCGTGCCCATCGTCGGAGTCCAACCACCGTTGACCAGCCAACTCACCGGACCTTCGGAGGCCAGCGTCGCAGGAGCCAGCGTCGTGGCCACGAGTGCCAGGGCAGCGGCTCCAATTGACGATCCGATCTTTGACATGGTTGATTCTCCTGAGGTTGTTAGCAGTGCGTATGGTCCGGATTATAACGGCCTGCGCGTGGCCCGAAGCCGCGCGTCACGAATTTGCGTAGGCGCCGCATCAGTGTTGCACGATCGACTTACAATTTGATTTCGCATTCTTAATGCAGGCGGATGGTGGCGAGAATCGACTCATGCAAGGTCGCCAGGTTTGATTTGCGGGGAATTCAGACAATTAGTTAGCCCTCCGGCGGCGAAGTTCCCCGACGGGACGCTGTAACACCCCAAAACTGCCCTTGTTCCTCAGCGCAGGACCTGGAGTGATCAGAATTTCCTGTACATGGCCGATCGGGGCAGGGATGCTCCTACAGACAATTGAGGAACGCTCAGCGCAAACGGCGCAAGTGCCGCAGCGACGGGAACAGCCAAGCCCAGGAAACAGCGACCGCCAGGGTCATCAGGCCGCCCGCGACCACCGAGCGGGCGGTGCCGAACCAGCTCGCGGTGAGGCCCGATTCAAACTCCCCGAGTTCGTTGGAGGCGCCGATAAACATCCAGTTTACCGCGCTCACCCGGCCACGCAGGGCATCGGGAGTATTGAGCGGCACCAGTATGCCGCGGATGTTCACGCTGAGCATGTCACCGGCACCGCTCAGCACCAATGCCGCGATCGACAGCGGCAGGCTGCGCGATAAACCGAAGACGATCATGCTCAGGCCAAAGACCGCGACCCCGCCCAGCATCGCGCGGCCTGCGTGATCACGCAGCGGGCGCAAGGCCAGCCCCGCCGCGGTGATGGCCGCCCCGATGCCGGGCGCGGCGCGCATCAAGCCCAGGCCCACCGGTCCCGTGTGCAGCAGGTCGCTGGCAAAGATCGGCAGAAGGGCCACGGAGCCGCCAAACAGCACCGCGAACAGATCAAGGGATATCACGCCCAGCACCAGCGGGTTGTGTCGCACGAAGCGCATTCCCTCAAGAAACTGCCGAGCGCTCCCCGCTTCGGGCGGTGCCTTGGGGCGCGTGTTCGCGCGGATCAGCAGCATCAGCACCAGCGCCGCGGCGTACAGCAGCACGCAACTGGCGTAAACGATCGGCGCGCCCGCAAGGAACAGTAGCCCACCGAGAATCGGTCCGGCGACCGAGGCCAGCTGAAAGAGCATCGAATTGATCGCCACCGTCCCCGGAAACCGCTCCCGGCTCACCAGCCCGGGCAGCATGGCCTGCATCGCCGGCCCCCAGAAGGCCCGCGTCGCCCCAAATACGCTGAAGGTCACATAGATCATCCAAATGCGCTGCCCTCCGTGGATGCTCATCAGCAGCAGCGCGATCGCGCACAGAATCTGCCCCGCATAGGCGCTGCAGACGATCGCCCGGCGGGAGGTGCGGTCGGCCACGTGTCCGCCGATCAGCACCAGCAATATGAAGGGCAGGAATTCGCTCAGGCCCACCAGACCGAGGGCCAGCGGATCGCGTGTCAACGCATAGACCTGCCAACCCACGGCCACCGCCAGCATCTGCCCGGCCAATGTCGCGCAGCATCGTCCGATGACAAAGCAGGGCGCGTCGCGCCGGCTCAGGGCCGCGACGGGCGGCGCCCCGGGGCCGTCCGGCATATCACTCACCCCTGGCTCGCCGCGAACTGCACTATCGTGCGCGCCACTTGCTCAGGCTGTTCGTAGGGCATCAGGTGCCCGGCCGCGCGGATCGGCTGGATCTTCAGCGCGGGCATGGTCTTGCTCAGCTGCACAGGCAGCTCCGTGGCCAGCACGCGCCGCGAGTGTCCGGAAGCCTCGCCGTAGAGCAGCAGCTGAGGCGCACGGACGCGGGCCCAGCACGCCTCGAGTTCTGCGCGCGTGTAGCGCATCGGCGAGCGCAGCTGGTGGCGCGGATCGGCGAGCATTTCGTGGCCACCGTCCACCGGCCGCGTCCACACCGCGGCCAGAAAACGCGCATGCGCCATGGGCAAGTTCGGATTGGCGCGCTGGAGCGCCGCGGCGAGTTCTTCCAGGTCCTGGTAGCGGCGCGCCAGCGGCGGAGTGCGCAAGGCGCCGAGCCATCCGGCAATCAGCGCGGGCAGTTCGGCGGGCGGCAACTCCGGCATGCCGATGCCCTCCATGTTGACCAGCCAAGCGACACGCTCCGGACGCGCGCCCGCGTACATCGAGGCGATGGTCCCTCCCATGCTGTGGCCGATGATCCGCGCCGGCTTGTCCCGCGAGAATTCCCCGAGCAGCCAGTCGAGCTGCGCCAGGTGCTCCGGAAACCAGTAGTGCCCGGATTGCCGCGCGCTGTGTCCGTAGCCCGGCCAATCGAGGGCGAGCAGCGGCCAGTCCTCGGGCAGATGATCGACCAGCAATTGCCACGCGGCCCCACAGTCCATCCAGCCGTGCAGTAGGAATATGGGTGTGGGATCGGGCGGCCCCCACTGCATCAGCGCGATCCTTCCTTCGGGTCCTTCCCGCTCAAAACGGCGCGCCGGCCGACGCGGCACGTAGACCTCCGGGGCCTGCGCTGAGCTCATCGTGCTCAGGCGCCCAGAAAGCTGCGATAGGCAGGATTGGCCGTTTCCTCGGTGTACGGATACCCCAGCGCCTGCAGATGGCTCAGAAATAATTCCCGCCCGGCCCGCGGCACCTGGATGCCGGTGAGCACGCGGCCGTTGTCCGATCCGTGGTTGCGGTAGTGAAACAGCGTAATGTTCCACGTGCTGCCGATCGCCTGCAGGAAGGCCAGCAACGCTCCCGGGCGCTCCGGAAACTCGAACCGGAATACCAGCTCGTCGGCCAGGCCACGACCGCCGCCGCCGATCATGTAGCGCACGTGCAGTTTCGCCATCTCATTGCCGCTCATGTCCAGCACGCCGTAGCCGGCCGCCGTCAGGCGCGCGATCACCGCGGCGCAGCTTTCCTGGCCGGCGTTCAGGCCAAATCCGACGAACAACTGCGCGCGCTCGGCGCGCTGGTAGCGATAGTTGAATTCAGTCACGCTGTGCTGACCGAGGGCACCGCAGAACCTGAGGAAGCTTCCGGGCTGTTCGGGAATCTCGACTGCCAGCAGCGCCTCGCGGCCGGCGCCGAGGTCGGCGCGCTCGGCGATGTAGCGCAGGCGGTCGAAGTTCAGGTTCGCGCCGCTGTTGATGGCCACGAATCGCTGGCCGGCCGGTGCTGTGGCCGCGTAGCGCTTGATCCCGGCCACGGCCAGCGCGCCGGCCGGCTCCAGGATCGCGCGCGTGTCCTCGAAGACATCCTGGATGGCCGCGCAGATCTCGTCCGTGTTGACCCTCACGATCTCATCGACGTAGCGGCGCGCCAGCGCAAAGGTCTGCTCGCCCACCTGCCGCACGGCCACGCCATCGGCGAACAGGCCGAGCTTGTCGAGCGTGACGCGTCGTCCAGCCTGGAGCGATGCGTGCATGGCCGCCGCATCTTCGGGCTCGACGCCGATGATGCGCACCTTCGGGTGGAGCTGCTTGACGTACACGGCGATGCCCGCGATCAGGCCGCCGCCCCCTACCGGCACGAAGATGGCGTCCAGCACCCCGTTGGTCTGGCGGATGATCTCCATGCCGATGGTGCCCTGGCCGGCGATCACGTCCGGGTCGTCGAAGGGATGCACAAAGCTCAGGTTCTGCTCGCGCGCCAATTCCGTGGCGTGGGCGTAGGCCGCGTCGAACACGTCGCCGTGCAGCACGACCTCGCCACCCAGGTCCGCCACCGCCTGGACCTTGATGGCCGGGGTGGTCAGCGGCATGACGATGAGCGCACGCACCTGGCGTCGTTGCGCCGCCAGCGCCACGCCTTGGGCGTGATTTCCCGCCGATGCCGTGATCACGCCGCGCGCCGCATCCGCGCCCAGCTGCGCGATCTTGTTGTAGGCACCGCGCAGCTTGAACGAGAACACCGGCTGCAGGTCCTCGCGCTTGAGACGCACCTCGTGCCCCAGCCGGCGGGACAGGCGCGGCGCCAGATCAAGGGGCGACTCGATCGCCACCTCGTACACCTTGGCTTGCCGGATGCGCTGCAGGTATTCCTCGCTCCCGGTGCTCATGCCGCCGCCCTCACCCGACCTGTCCGTGCCTTGCCAGCGCGCGGCGGGAACGAGCGCGGCACGAGAACGGATCATGGGCACGGGCGCTCCTGCTCCAGGACACTACGCAAGTCGCTGGCGGGTCGAAACCTCCGTGTTTCTTCATGGAGCGAAGCTTAAGGGATCCTTGGCGTTCCGGGGGGGCGGCCGGAGATGACCTGGACCCCGAAGCTCAGCCGGCCTCAGGCGGGATGGGCGTCCCGCTTGAGCACGTAACGGAAGCTGGTCGCGCCGAAGGTGATCACGTCCCCTTCGCGCAGCTCCTGGCGCGTGACGCGCACGTCATTGACGAACACGCCGTTGGTGCTGTTGAGGTCCTCGACCACCGCGCCGGCCTCGGTCACCAACACCACCGCATGGTGCCGGCTGACCATGTCGGCATCGATACACAGATCGTTGGAAGGCACCCGCCCGATGGTCGTGCGGCGACCGAGCACACACACGATGCCGCTATCACCCACGGTGCGCACCAGCAGTCGCTGGCCCGGGGGCAAGGGCGGCGCGTCAGCGGCCGCTTCCACCTCCAGTTGTGTCACGCGCGCATCGCTGTGCCGCAAGTCACTGCCCGCCTCGTGCAGCCGAAGCTCCGCAGCCCCAAGCTCAGCGCGCAGCGCCTCGTTCGCAGCCTGCGCGCCCTGGAGCTGCTCCTGCAGCGCACGCAGCGTGTCTTGCGCCTCGGCAAGCTGGGATTCGAGCGCCGCGACCCGTGGCTGCGCCTCCGGGTCCGGTGCCGGAGATTCCAAAGCGAGCGCCGGCGGCGCAGCCGCGGGCGCCTGCATTCCCGGATACGGCTGGCCAAAACGCCGTTCGCTGCCGCCCGTCGGGGCGATGGCCGCGGCGAGCTGCGCATTGGCGCGCTCCAGCGCGGCCTGGTGGTCGCGCCGCTGCCCATCGAGTTCGCCCTGCAGCGTGCGCAGCCGCGCGTCGCGTTCGTCGAGCAGGTCTTCGCGATCGCGCAGCATGGCCTCGAAGACCTGGCGGCGGGCCTCGCCGCGCTGCAGGGCTTCGCGGTGCCGGGCGACGCGGCGTTGCAGCTCCCTCAGATCCTCGTGATTGCGCGCGAGCTCCGCCTCGCGCCGGGCCTGCTCGCGTTCGGCGTCGGCCTGCGCACTCGTGCGCTGCTCGCGCCGCTGCGCGATCCCGCTCAGATCCGCGCGTGCGCGCTCCAGGCGGGCCTGCAAATCATCGCGTTCGGCCGCCAGCAGGTACTGCTGCTGGGTGCGCGCGGCCAGTTCCTCGGTCAGCTCGGCCAGCTGCTGATCGCGCGCCGAATCGGCCCGTTCATGCTCCAGGCGCCGCACCTCGCCATCGTCCGGGGGTCGCTCGAGTTCCTGCAGTTTGCTCGACAGCGTGCCCAGCTTCGCCTGCAGCGCTTCGCTGTTGTTCGAGGCGGCCCTAAGGGTCTCGCGCAGCGTGCCGATTTCCTCCTGGCGCGCGCCGAGCGCATGCTCGTGTTTCGACAGCAGCGCGTCCCTGGTCAGCAGCAGCTCTTCGAGTTCATGCCGCTTGGCCGTGAGCGCGCGCAGCTCGGCCTGCAGCTGGTCGCGTGCCAGGGTGATTCCGGCCACGCTCTGGCGCAGGGTCCGTATTTCCGCGCTATAGGCGCGCAGCGGATCGTCGGCCGCGCCGTCCTTGGCGAGCAGCGGAACGAGCCAGGTATCGGCGGGCGCCTCAGGCGGGGCCGGCGGATAATCGGCGGTGGTTTCCAGATCCGCGCTCGTGGAGTGCGGACCGCGCGGGGTAGAGCTCATGGCTGGAAGTAGTCTACCCGCAGCCTCAGCTGCCTGATCCGGCTCACGTCAAGGTTCCGGACGCAGTCCTCATGCATGACGAGCGGAGCCAAAAAACTCAATTAAGTCAGTAAGTTGTGAATCCTTGGGGGCGGCGCTGGCAGCCTCCGATGGCCCGGCAACCGGCGCCAATTCACGAAACAGGATTTTGAGGGCGCGCGCAGCGTCGGGCGCTCCCGGGGGCGCGGCGCTGAGCACCACGCGTCGCAGCAGCGCATGCGGGCGCAGCTTTTCCATGGCGAGCGCCGTGGCCGCTCCCTGCGCGTGGGCGAGCACGTCGATCTGGCGCTGGCGGAGCGAGTCCAGCAGGTCGATGAAGGCGAGGGCGTATTGCTCGGCACCGGCCTCGGCGCCCGCGCTGTCGGACTCGCCGCAGCCCGGCAGATCGGGGGCGTAGATGGTCCGGTCCCCCAGGGCTCGCAAGACTGGGTAGAAGAAGCGCCCCGTGCCCTCCGTCCCCGGTATGCACAGGAGCGGCGCGGCTTCGTCGAAACCGCCCCCGGGCGGAATCGCCTGATGGACATGCAGCTGGCCGTAGCGGCAGTCAAAATAGGCGCGCCGGAGTCGCGCAAGGGAGCTCACCTGGACTCGCCCGAGTCGGCGTGCAGCCGGTGCAAGAAGCGATGGACCAGGGGCGCGGCGATCACTCCGGCAATCGCCAGTACGGCGATGCCGGAAAACAGCGCATAGGTGCCCGCAAAAAATTTGCCGGCGAACGTGGTCGGCGAGGCCAGCGGTCCCATGCCCGAGAGAATCATCGCGGCATTCTCGTAGGAATCGATCCACGACAGCCCGACAAGCCTGTGATAGCCCAGCATGCCGGCGAACAAGGCGATGAGGATCAGCACCACCCCGATGCCGAGGCTGCGCAGCTGCCGTCGCAGGTACTTCGGCAACTGCGCGACCGGCTGCGAGATATGTTCGTACTGGTTCGAATTTCTGTTCACGGCCATGGTCAAACGGCCCTCAGTGCGTCCGGGCAGGAAGGCATGATAGGCCAAGCCGGTCCGTGGCGTAATCGCAGGCCGCCAATCTTATGTATCACCGCACAGCGCGTTTCGACATTGCGCCCGATGGGCGGAGCAATTGTCTTGCCAGTGGCAAAGCGCTGCGTCACACTGGATATTCGGAGGCATGACAGCCAACCATAAGGTCCATCCATCCCGCATGACCCAACCCTTGGCTGAAGGCAGCCCATGAATTCCGGCGCTGCCGCGCAACTAGTCACTAGCGCACTCGATGACGACGCCTGGGACGACCTGCTCAGCTACATCGAGGAGCGGCGGGTCATACCCATCATCGGCCCGGAGCTTCTCCAGGTCCGCACCGACAAGGGACCGCGCCTGCTGTACGACTGGCTGGCGGAGAAGCTCGCCGGGCGACTGAACGTCGATGTCTCGCAGCTGCCGCAGCCCTACACGCTCAATGACGTGGTCTGCTGGTTTCTGGGTGCACGGGGTCGGCGCGAGGAAGCCTACGTACGCCTGCGCGGCCTGCTCAAGGACGCGACGATCGAGCCGCCGCAAGCGCTCCGGCGCCTGGCGGCGATCCCCGAGTTCGACCTGTTCGTCTCCACGACCTTTGATCCGCTGCTCGAGACCGCGATCAATCTGGAGCGCTTCGCGGGGGCGCCCTCGACCGAAACGCTGTCCTATTCGCCCAATCGCGTGGTCGACCTTCCGGTCGAGCGTGACCAGCTGCAGCGGCCGGTGGTCTATCACCTGTTCGGCAAGATCTCGGCCTCCCCGACCTACGTGATCTCAGACGAGGACCTGCTGGAATTCATCTGCGCGCTGCAAAGCGAGCACCTGGCGCCCGAGAAGCTGTTCCACGAGCTGGAGCACAACCACCTGCTGTTTATCGGCAGCAATTTCACCAACTGGCTGGCGCGCCTGTTCCTGCGCATGGCCAAGCGCCAGCGGCTTTCCGACCCGCGCGATGTGGGCGAGGTCATGGCCGACAATCACACCAGCCAGGATGAGCGGCTGGTCGCCTTTCTGCAGCAGGTGAGCGTGCGCACCCGCATCTACCAGGGCGCGGAGCGCTTCGTCGACGAACTGCACGATCGGCTGGCGGCAAGGCGCAAGCCGGCAGCGGGCACCGCGCACGCCGCCGCACCGCTCCGGTTCGTGCCCCCGGCGCGCGACATGCCCGACAATGCCGTGTTCATCAGCTATTCGCGCGAGGACCTGCCCGCCGTGCAGCAGATCAAGGCGGGGCTCGAGGCTGCCGGCGTCACCACCTGGTTCGACATGGACCGCCTCGAGGTCGGCGACGACTACGATCGCAAGATCCAGCGCAATATCGCCCGCTGTTCCTATTTCATCCCCGTGATCTCCGCCAACACGCAGCGGCGCCTGGAGGGCTATTTCAGGCGGGAGTGGAGCTACGCCATGGACCGCGTGCGCAACATGGCCGACGGCGCATTATTCATCCTGCCGGTGACGATCGATGGCACCACCGCCATGGAGGCGCTGGTCCCGGACAAGTTCAAGGCCCTGCACTTCTCGCAACTCCCCGGCGGCGCGGTACCGGGCGAGTTCGCGCAACGGCTGGGCGACTTCATGCGAGCCCGCCAGCAGTGAACGCGCAGCCCGAGCCGCTCGACAGAGCGGATGCGGCCGAACCGACGATCGATGCCCGCCATCCCTGGCTCGGCCTGGCCTCCTTCACCGAGGAATCCCGCGCGTATTTTTATGGGCGCGACGAGGAGGTCGCGGAACTGGCGCGGCGGGTACAGCGCAAGCTCCTGACCGTGCTGTTTGGCCAGTCGGGCCTGGGAAAGACCTCGATATTGCAGGCGGGCCTGGTGCCGCGCCTGCGAGATCAGGGCTATTGCCCGATCTACGTGCGCGTCGACTATGGCCGTGAGGCGCCCGAGCCCGCCGAGCAGATCAAGCAGGCCATTGCCCGCACCGCCCGGCGCGCCGGGGAGTGGAGCCAGGCGGGCGTGGCAAGTGCCGGGGAGTCGCTGTGGGAGTTCCTGCATCACCGCGACGACGTGCTGCGCGACGAGTCCGGCAAGACGCTCATCCCGCTGGTGATCTTCGATCAGTTCGAGGAGATCTTCACGCTGGCCCAGAGCGATGAATTTGGCCGTGCCCGGGCCGCGACCTTCGTGGCCGATCTGGCGGACCTGGTCGAGAACCGGCCGCCGAAGGCGGTCGAGGCGAAGCTCGAAGCGGACGATGAGATGTCCGAGCGTTTCGATTTCGCGCGCAGCGACTATCGCGTGCTCATCTCGCTTCGCGAGGACTACCTGGCGCCGCTCGAAGGCCTTAAGAGCGCGATGCCGAGCATCACCCAGAACCGCCTGCGCCTGGCGCCGATGACCGGGATCCAGGCGATGACCGCGGTCCTGCGGCCAGGCAAGGGGCTGGTGTCGGAGGAAGTGGCGGCCGCCATCGTGCGCTTCGTGGCCGGCGGCGCCGAATTGGCTAATGCCGAGGTCGAGCCCTCGCTCCTGAGCCTGATCTGCCGCGAACTGAACGACACGCGCATCGCCCAGGATCGTGCCGAGATTTCCCTCGACCTGCTGGCCGGCTCGCACGCCACCATCCTCAGCAATTTCTACGAACGGACGCTCGAAGACCAGCCCGCCGCGGTCCGTCGCATCATTGAGGACGAATTGCTGACCGCCTCGGGCTTCCGCGAGAACGTGGCGGAGGAGAGCCTGGTCAGCAGCTTCGCGGCCGCGGGCGCCAAGCCGGGCACGGTGGCCTTGCTGGTCAACCGGCGACTGCTGCGCATCGAGGAGCGCCTGGACGCGCGGCGCGTCGAACTCACCCACGACGTGCTGTGCGGCGTGGTCAAGTACAGTCGCGATCAGCGCAAGGAACGCGAGGCGCGCGAGGCGACCGAACGGCTTCTGGCCGCGCAGCGTGAGCGGGAGCTGGCGGCGCGCCAGTCGCTGGTGCGGGCACGTCAGGTGGCGGCGGTGTGCGGATTGCTGGCGATCGGCGCCCTGGGCGCCGCGGTGATCGCCTACTTGAGCACACAGCGGGCGCACCGCGCCGAACTCCAGGCGGTGCAGGCGCGTGCCGGCGCGGAGCACCTGCTGGGCTACCTCACGGACGATTTTGTACGCGAACTCGAGAGCTTTGGGCGGCTCGATGTGGTGGCGGAGTTCGCCAAGCGCCAGATCGATTACTTCCACAGCCTGCCGGAGTCACTCAAAGGCCCGGACACGATCCGCAACGGCGCGCTCGCCATGGTGCACTACGCCCGCGCCCAGCGCGTGCTGGGCGATCCGAGGGCAGCAACGGCCACCGCGGCCGAGGCCGTGCGCCTGCTCGAGCAGCGCCGCCTGGCCGGCGATGATTCCGAGGCGGACACGATCGCGCTGGCGCTCGCCTACACCACGCAGTCGCAGATCATGGAATTCCTGAATGACCCGAACATGCTGGCCAACTCTGAGCACGCGGCCGCGCTGCTGCAACCGCTTGTGCAGGGTCCGAATCCCTCGGTTCTTGCACGGCGTGCCATGGTCGAGGTGCTGGTTCGGGTGGGCTTCGAGCAGCTGCGCAGCGCGCGCGCCCAGGACGCGGCCAATTCGCTCGAGAAATCGGCGAAGCTCGCCGCCGACCTGGGTGCGCGCGATCTGAGCGATTTCAGCATGGCGGCCTACTATGCCGAGGCGAGCGCATGGCGGGTCGAGGCGCTCGGGTTCCTCGGCCGCACCGACGAGGGCAAGCGCGTGGCCGAGGATGCGGTAGCCGTCGCAGAGAAGGTGCTCGCGCAGCGTCCGGGGTATCGCCTCGCCCTGCACGCGCAGCAGATCCTGGTGGGCCAGCTCGCGCAATGGTCCATGATCAATCTCGACCCGCTCAACGCCGTGGCCAACGCCAAGCGCGCCGTGCAGATTTCACTGACCCTGCTGGAGTTTGATCCGGGCAACATCGTCACGACCAACAACCTGGCGGTGGCGCGCACCGGATTGGGCGATGTGTACTGGACAGCGGGCAGGCTGCACGAGGCGATGCCGAACTACGACCAGTCGGTCAAGGATGGGCTGCAGGTGACCTCCGGCGGCCCCAACCTCTACATCACCAGCTTCTTTACTCTGGCCTACTGCGCCTTGAAGCATGCGCAGATCGGCGATTTTTCCGGGGCCGGGGCGCTCATCGACTCGGGCAAGCCGTATTTGGACCGGCTCCGCCAGGGCACGCCTAAGGGAAGCACCGCGCTGACGATCGTCGATATGGAAAATCGCCTGGCCGTGGCTTCCGTGGCTCAGCAGCGGGGCGACGACGCGGCGGCCCGACGCATCGCCAGCGATGCCGAGAGAGAACTCCAGGACCTCAAGGTCACAGGCGGCGTCGAGGCGTATCAGAAGAACACCTTGCTGTTCTGGGCGGGTCTGACCGCCGGGCAGTCGGCCATGGTGCAGAAGGACTACGCCGCCGCCGAGCAATCGTTGCGGATAGCGCTGGCGGGCCGCAGCGCGCAGGGCACCACATCGATGGACGATCGGCGCACCGAGGCCATCATTTCTTCATGGCTGGCTATCGCACTTGCGCGCCAGGGCAAGACCGATGAAGCCGCAAAGCTGATCGCGCCGGCGGTGAAGTACGAGCGCGAGCTTGCGGCGCGCAACCACGGGGATGTCTGGGTACCGGTCGAGCTGGCTGGCACTTTGTACGCGCAGGCTCTAACCGCCGGCGCCCAGAAACCGGCGTTGCTGCATGAAGCCGCGGCGCTCCTCGATGCGCTACCTGCCGACATCCGCAACATGCACGATGTCCGCCTGGCGCGCGAGTACATCAGCGCCGAACGCACCGCCCGCCCTTAGCCTAAACAGCATCGCGGCGCGGCGCGATCCCCGTCAGAACATGCTGGAAGGATCGATATTCCCGCCGTCCTTGGGATCGCGTGCCGGGATGAATTCACCCGTGATCATGGCCTCGTACCCCTGCCCCGGACCGACCATCGGATAGACGCCGGCGTCGGGATCGATGATCACTTCCAGGAACGCCGGCCCTGAAAACGCCAGGAACTCGGCGATCACCTCAGGCACGTCCTGCTTGCGATCGAGCCGGCGCGCGTAGGGAAACCCATCGGCCTGGGCCGCCTTGATGAAGTCCTTCTTGTGGAGCGATTTGTCGCTCCCGGACAGCCTGCCCTTGAAGAACAGCTTCTGCCACTGCTTGACCATCCCGTCGCCGAAGTTGTTCAGCACCACCACCTTGACCGGCAGATCGTAGGTGGTCACGGTCTCGAGCTCGCCGATATTCATGCGGATGCTGGCATCGCCGTCGATGTCGATCACCAGCCGGCCCGGGTTGGCCACCTGCGCGCCGATCGCCGCCGGCAGCCCAAAGCCCATGGTTCCCATGCTGCCGGAGGTAAGCCAGCGGCGCGGCGCACCGAAGTCAAACATCTGCGCCGCCCACATCTGGTGCTGGCCGACCCCGGTGGTGATGATCGCCTCCCCGCGCGTGTGGCGATTGATCTCCTCGATCACGTATTGAGGCTGGACCAGCTCGCCGCTGCGCTGGTAATTCATGCCGTAGCGCTGCTTGAGTGCCGCAAGATGGCTGTGCCAGGGCCCATAGTCTCGCTGGCGCGCGGCCTTCTGCACGGCCGTTTGCAGCGCTTGCAGGGCCTCGGGCAATAAGCCGACGTGGCTCCAGCGAGCGTTCTTGACCTTGTTGATCTCGGAGCGGTCGACGTCGAGATGGGCAATTGCGCGCGCGGCGCGCGCAAATTTCTGCGGATTGCCGGCGACGCGGTCGTCAAAGCGCGCGCCCACCGCAATCAGGAAGTCACAATCCTCAACCGCGTAATTGGCGGCCGCGACCCCGTGCATGCCGAGCATGCGCATGGACAGCGCGTGGGCGGTATCGACGCTACCGATGCCCATCAAGGTCGTGACGACCGGGAGGTTCAGGGCCACCGCAAACTCGGTCAGCGTCGCGGAGGCCTCGCCGTTGATCACGCCACCGCCGGCATAGATCAGCGGGCGCTGCGACTCGGACAACAGTTCAACGAAGGCGGCCTGCTGTTCGGGAGTTACCAGGTTCGCGGCCAGCTCCGCGGAGCGCCGGCGAAAGCCGGGAATCGGCAGCGTACCGCTGCCCCGATAGGTCCCGTCCCAGTTCTGCACGTCCTTGGGGATGTCGATCACGACCGGACCGGGCCGGCCGGTACGCGCGATCTCAAAGGCGGTGCGGACCGTGGCTTCCAGTCGCGCCGGATCGGTGACGAGGAAAACATGCTTGGCGACCGAACCCATGAGTGCGGCCACCGGCGCTTCCTGAAAAGCGTCGGTCCCGATGGCTGCGGCCGGCACCTGCCCGCAAATGACCACGATCGGCACCGAATCGGCCATGCAGTCGCGCACCGGGGTCACGGTGTTGGTGGCCCCGGGGCCCGAAGTGACCAGGCACACGCCCACCCGGCCGCTGGCGCGTGCATAGCCGGCGGCCATGAATCCCGCGCCCTGCTCGTTGGCGGGCACGATCAGCGGGATTTCGCGCTTGCTGGCGCGCCGTTGCGCCTCGTTGAAGGTAAATACCGCATCGTAGGTGGGCAGGATCGCGCCCCCGCTGTAACCAAATATGGCGGTCACCCCTTCGTCGGCGAGCACCTGGACGATGATCTGCGCCCCGCTCATCGCCTGCCCGGCGAGTGGGTGCGTCGGCGGCTGGTTTTGCTGCGCGATCGGGTCCATGGACAGAGCCTAGCAGTTTGGCGCGCCTGCACAAACTTGGGCTATCCTGCGGCCCTGTCCCGACGCCTGAGGGCGATGACGCTTAAGGCCATGCGCCACATCATCGGAATACTGCTGCAGAACGAGGCCGGCGCGCTCTCGCGCGTGGCCGGCATGTTCTCCAGCCGCGGCTACAACATCGAGTCACTGTCGGTGGCACCCACCGACGACCCCACGGTCTCGCGCCTGACGCTGGTGACCACCGGCTCGGAGGCGGTGATCCTGCAGATCGCCAATCAGCTCAACAAGCTCATCGACGTCGTGCGCATCGACGACATGACGCGCGGCGAGCACGTGGAGCGCGAATTGGTGCTGGCAAAGCTAAAGGTCGATCCGGCGCGACGCGACGCGCTGCGCGGCTATGTGGTGCGCACCGGCGGGCGCGTGCTGGACCCGTCCACCGACAGCTTTATCGTCGAACTGCTGGGGAGCGAGGCCGAGGTCAACGGATTCATGCACGAGGTGGCCGCGCACGGTGAACTGCTCGAGGTCGTGCGGAGCGGTGCCCTCGGCATCAGCCGCAGTGCCCGTGCGCTGCGCCTGGTCACTCCGGCTTAAGCGTCCTACACCGGCCGGCTACGGAGCGTAGTGAGCCTGCCGCCTTCCTCGGCGGCACTGAGGTTGCGGGCCAGCTGCTCGCGCTGCGTTCGCGTCCACGCCGACACGGAGGCCGCGGGCATCGGCCGACTGATGTAGTAGCCCTGCGCCAGGTCGCACCCCAGGCGCAGCAGGGCCGCCCACACTTCCGGGGTCTCGATGCCCTCGGCCACCACCTTGAGCCCGAGGCTGTGGCCAAGTTCGATGGTGGTGCGCACGATGGCAAGGTTGCTGGTCGAGTGGTCGAGATTGCTCACGAAGCCGCGATCGATCTTGAGCTCGTCCACCGGCAGCGCGTGCAGCTGCGCCAGGCTGGAGTGACCGGTGCCAAAATCATCGATTGCAAAGCGCACGCCGCCGGTGCGCAGCTGCTGCATGATCTGTGCGGCCAGCTGCGGCTCGCGCATGATCGCGCTCTCGGTCACTTCCAGAAGCAGGCCGGTCGCGGGCACCTGGTGATCGCGCAGCAGCGCGAACACGCGCGCCGGCAAGCCGCCGTCGGCAAAATCCGCCGCCGACAGGTTCACCGCCACTGAGAGCTCTAGGCCCTCGCGCCGCCACATGCCGAGCTGCGCGATCGCGGCGCCCAGAACCCAGCGCGACAGGTCCGGCAACACGGAAGCGCGCTCGGCGAGGGGTATGAATTCCGCCGGAGAAATATTGCCCAGCGTCGGATGGTTCCAGCGCAGCAGCGCCTCCAGACTCAGCACCGCGCGGTCCTTCATGTTCACGAGCGGCTGGTAATGCAGCGCCATGCCATCGCCTGCCAGGGCGCGACGCAGTTCGGCCACCAGCATGATGCGGCGGCGATGGTCGGCGTCGTGTGCGGGCTTGTACACCACGGCGACCGACCCCTGCTCCTTGGCCTGCAGGAGCGCCACGTCCGCCTGGCGCAGCAGATCCTCCACCGGCACGCGCGGGGCCCGCCATTCGCTGATGCCGGCACGAATGTCGACGCTGAGCCGCAGCTCGCCGAGCCTCACGCCTGCGCGCCATTCATCGGCGGCCATCAGCAGCCGGTGCAGCAGCTCGCTATCATGGAGCGATGCGGTGATCACGAATTGATCGGCGCCGATGCGCGCGCACAGCGCGTCCTCGCCCGCCAGCTTCGCCAGCCGCTCTGCCAGCGCCTGCAGCAATTGATCACCGACCACGTGCCCGACCGAGGCGTTGATGTCACGGAACCTGTGCACGTCCACCAGCGCCACGCTGAGCGTCGTGCCTTCGGGCATGGCGCCCAGGCGCTCGCGCAGGCCGTCGCGATTGGGCAGCCCGGTCAATGCATCGTGGGTCGCCTGGCGCACGATGTGCGCTTCACGTTCCCGGATGCTCTCCTGCATCGAGTTGAAGGTGCCGGCAAGCTTCCTGAACTCCTCCCCGCCGCTCACCTGAATGGGATCGCTGTACGAGCCGCGTTCGATCTCGCGGGCGGCCGCCACCAGCACACCGAGCGGGCGCACGGCACTGCGGCCGGCGATCACCGCCACCACGATCGCGCCCAGCAAGGCGGCGCCGCCGATCAGCAGCAGCGCCAGGCGCATCTCGCGAAACTGCGTCATGGCGACCGACTGGGAGCGCTGCGCCACCAGCAGCAGCGTGCCGCTCTGTGCGCGGAGCGGGGCGCTCAGCGTCAGGTACTGCTCGCCCGATATCGTGGACAGCGCGGGAACATCGGTGCCCAGGTCCATGAGTCCCGGCACGGCCAGTTGTCCGGCGCTGCTGGCTTCCAGCGTGGATATCGCGCCGCTGGAGCCGTTCTGCTCACGGTAGACGAAGCTCACCTCGGTGTCGGCCAGCTTTGCGAGCTGCTGCGCGAGCGGGCGATCCAGGGCAAATCCGAGCGCGACCCAGGCGATGACCTGCGGGGCGCGGAGCGGTGCAAACACAATCTGATACGGCCGCCCACCGACCAGCGCGAAGGGAGCCGCATTGCTCCCGTCCGGCAGTCGCAGGCCCTCGCCGGCCTGTTCGGCCAGTTCGGGAGTGGTAGCGGTGAGCACACGGCCGGCGGGCGCGTACAGGACCGCCAGATCCGCGCCGATTCGTCCGGCCTGGTTGCTCAGCGCCGACTGCATGGTCGGAGAGTCGCCGGTCGCCACGGCCTCGCGGAACGCAAAGTCACCGACCATCGCGTCAACGGCCGCGCGCAACATTCGCGCCCGTTCCGCAAGCGTCCGATCCAGCATCGCGCGCGTCGCCGAAAGCTGGCGGATCGATTCATCGTGCACGGCGCTGCGGATCGAGGCCAGCGTGAGCACGATCGTCACACCCTGTGCAAGCGCCATCAGGGAGACAATCAAAATGAGCAGTCGGTTCTTGAAGCTGGTCAACTTTGAAGGCTCTAATCAACCTGACTTATGGATAGTAGAAGCGCCACGCTCATCGCCTGTGTGACGGCCTGCACGGTTTTTGCGGTGCCGCAGGCGATTTCTGCGCCTTCGGCGCTCTCGGTCACGATTGTGGGCGCGAGCGGCGCTCCCGTAGAGGGCGCGGTGGTCGTCGCCGAGCCGCTGGCCGGTGCGCCTAAGCCCCAGCCCGGCCAGAAAGCCGTCATGGATCAACGCAATCTGGCATTCGTGCCGGCCGTGTTGGTGGTGCAAACCGGCACTGCGGTCGACTTTCCCAACAGTGACCAGGTGCGGCACCAGGTCTATTCGTTCTCGGAAGCCAAGACTTTCCAGCTCGGGCTCTATGCCGGCGGCGCGCACGATCCGGTGGTGTTCAATCGCGCCGGGCTGGTGACGCTGGGCTGCAATATCCACGACAGCATGGTCGGCTACATCTATGTCACCGACTCTCCCTGGTACGGGCGCACCGGCGCAGACGGGACCTTGCGCCTGCATGACCTGCCCGCGGGCGAATACACGGTGCGGGTCTGGCACCAGTTGCTCGATGAGTCCGTCCCGCAGCTGAGCTCGCGCCTGCGGCTTGCCGATGGCGCTCCCGGCAGCCTGAGCTTCCATCTGACGCGGCCGTTAAAAGCCCCGATGCACAACCGCGGAGCGGACAAGAAATGGGACGACTACTGATCCCGTTCTGCGTCGCCGCTCCGCTGGCGCTGACGCAAATCGCCGCCGCGGACGAATTTAACCTGGGCGTGGACCTGCGCGCCGTCGGCACCGATGCCACGCAGTCGCGACTGACCGGTGGACTGGGCAAGTTGCGCTACGACGATTCGCAGGATGGTCTGCGCCTGGGTTACGTGGAGCTCGGCTACCGGGCCGATCCAACCGAGACCCTGCGCGTCAGCGCGCAGGCGTACGCCTACGGCGATCATGACGTCAACATGCTCGACCTGACCGAGCTGTACGCCGAGTGGCGAGAGATCCCGAGCTCGGACTGGCGCTCGCGCGTCCGGGTCGGGGCATTCTACCCCGCGATCTCCCTCGAGAATCGCATGCAGGGCTGGCGCTCACCGTACACGCTGTCGTTCTCGGCGATCAACACCTGGATCGGCGAGGAGCTGCGCACCATCGGCGCCGAGTACAATCTCGACTGGCTCGGGCGCAGCCACGGCCACGACTTTGATTTCACGCTGACCGCCGCCGCCTACGGCTGGAACGACACGGCCGGCACGGTGCTCGCCACGCGCGGCTGGGGTCTGCATGACCGGCAGAGCACCCTGTTCGGTCGTTACGCCAACTCGGGCTCGCCGCTCCCGCAGCGCACCCTGTTCTTTGACGATCTTGACAAGCGCGCCGGCTACTACGCCGGCGCAACCGCAAACTATCGGGGACTGCTGGAATTGCGCGCGCTGCATTACGACAATCGCGCCGATCTTGCGAAAGAGAACGAAACCATCAACGACAGCACCTGGCAGACCTATTTCGACAGCTACGGCGCGCGCTGGACGCCGAATGAGAGCTTGACGTTCATTGGCCAGTGGCTGCACGGGCGCACCTTTGCGGACGCCGACCTGCCGCACAACGCCTGGAGCTACAATTCGGAATTCCTGCTGGCCAGCCTGCACAGCGGTGCGATGCGCTATTCGGTGCGCTACGACCGCTTCGAGATGCAGCAGACCTACAGCAGCTTTGAATACATTCCCATCCTGCTCGCCGACCACGGTCACGCCTGGACGCTGTCGTGCTCGCGCGAATTCAACCGGCACTGGAGCGTGGCACTGGAGGGGATCGAAACCGACAGCAACGTGCCGCTGCGCGCCCTGCTGGGTGATCCCGCCTACGCGCGCGAACAAGCGCTGCAGCTGGCGGTGCGCTACGAGCTGTAGCGAAACGCCCGCGCCGCCCGCAAGCCCTACCCTCGCCCGCTCCCAGCCGACCGCCGCCTCGCGGCTAGGCTAGATTCGGCGCGAGCGCGTGCGCCAGGTATTCCTCGAAACTGCCCCGGTCGGCGCGCTCTAGGGCCTCCTGCTCGAGCAGAGATTCCGCCGCTTCCGCGGCGAACTGCGCCTGCAACGCCTGATCGCGACCGGCCGGGTCGAGGAGCCGCGCGCGGTGCTGCCCGGAAAGCCCGAGCGTGTATTCCGCGAACCCGGTGCCCGAGCGGCGTAGCTCCTGCAGATGCCGTGCCGACGGAGTGCGCTCCGGATCGCGCAGCTTGTCCAGCTGCTTGGCGAGCGCGCGCCTGTAAGGTTGGCCAGGATCCTTCGCGTCCAGCAATTCGCAGATGCCGCCGAGCTGGTCCAGCAGCTCCGCACCCCACGCCTTGAGCGAGACCGCGCGCCCGTCGCGCTGCAGTTGCAGGTCCGCCTCGCGGCCGCGCCGCGCGACCAGCAGATGGTTGTGATCGAGCGAGTCGTGTTCCGACGCGGCGATCGGATCGCTGCTGCGCGCCAGGCACAGGGCGAGAAACGCCTCCATGAAATGCATCTCGTCCGTGCATACCCCGGTGGGCTCGAAGATGCAGATGTCGAGAGCGCGCACCTCGACGTACTCGACGCCGCCGCGCGCCAGCGCACGTATGGTGCTTTCGCCTGCTTGCGGCGCGCGCTTAAGGCGGATATTGCTGTAGTACTCGTTTTCAATCTGCAGGACGTTGGCATTGAGCTGGCGATAGCGTCCGTCGACGCACAGACCCAGCGCCGCAAATGCTGGGTGCAGGGTATGCGTCGCGTGCAGCAGATCGCGAAGATATTCATCGAGCGCATTGACGGAGACTGTAACGCCGGACTGATTGCGATTGCGGTAACCCAGATCGCTCATGCGGAGCGAAGTGGCGTAGGGGAGATGCAGCGTGCCGGGGCCCAGGGGCTGCATGTCGGCGGTGTTCTCCCCGGGCACAAAGCTCGCGCACAATGCCGGGGAGACGCCGAACAGATAGAGCGCCAGCCAGCCGTGGCGGCGATAATTACGCACCAGATCAAAATAACGCGCCGACACAAACTCGCTGTCGTGGCGGTGCGAACTCAGCAAATCGGCCCACAGCGGCCAGAATCGCTCCGGGAAGGAATAATTGTAGTGCGCCCCCGCTATCGCCTGCATCAGTCCGCCGTAGCGGGTCTGCAAACCCCGGCGATAGACTTCCTTGAAGTGCCCGCGATGCGAGCGCCCGTACTGAGCGATAGGCACCTCGCTCTCGCCGGCGATCTCCCCGGGCATGGAGGCGGCCCACAGCAGTTCATCGTCGAGGTGCCGCGCCACGAAATGGTGCAGCTCGCTGAGGTACCGGGCCAGCGCCGCGTTGTCGGTAAAGGTCGGCGTCACCAACTCGAGCAGCGCCTCGGAATAATCGGTCGTGATGTGCGGATTGCACAGCGCGCTGCCGAACGCGCGCGGATGCGCGCTGGAAGCGATGCGGCCCGCGGCCGTCACCCGCAGTCCCTCGCGCTCGAGGCCGCGCAGGCCGCCGCCCAGCGCTCCGGCGTGTTCGCGGTTATTGGCCAGCGCCGCCAGGCGCCTCTCGAAGGCACGGTCTGTCACTGCTCGCGCCATCCCCTGTGGACCCCTGTCGCTTGCGAGTTGAATACATTAGCCGAATCTGCGCTCGGCACCCGCGGATAGTCGCACAGGCCGTGCACAAGCAGTCGCAAACTGGCATTCTACGCGACCAGCGCTGCCACCGGCGGCGCGCCGCTTCCGGAGACCGCCATGCTGGTCCAGTCAGCCGCCAGACGGGTCGCAATCGTCGGTGGTAGCCGCATACCATTCGCGCGTTCCTACGGTGCCTATAGCGGCCAGAGCAACCAGGACTTGCTGGTCGCCGCGCTGCGCGCGCTGGTGCAACGCTTCCGATTGCAGGGACAACGGCTGGGCGATGTCATTGGCGGCGCGGTCATCAAGCACTCCCGGGACTATAACCTGGTGCGCGAGTCGCTGATGTCGGCCGACCTGGATCCGCAGACACCCGGGCTCGACATCCAGCGCGCCTGCGGCACCGGGCTCGAGGCCGCCATCCTGGTGGGCAACAAGATTGCGCTCGGCCAGATCGACGCCGGTATCGCCTGTGGTGTGGACACGGTCAGCGATCCGCCGGTGGTGTTGCCGAGTTCGTTTGGTGAACTGCTGTTGCGCAGCTACCGCGGCCGCAACCTCGGGCAGCGTCTCGCGCCCTGGCTCAAGCTCCGCCCGCGGGACCTCAAGCCTATATTGCCGGCGGTGGTCGAGCCACGCACCGGCCTGTCGATGGGCCAGAGTTGCGAGCTCATGGCCAAGACCTGGAAGATTTCGCGCGCCGAGCAGGACCGGGTGGCCGTGGAAAGCCATATCAGGGCCGCGGCGGCCTGGAAAGAAGGTTTCTACGACGACCTGGTGGCACCGCACGCCGGCTTGCAGCGCGACAACAACGTGCGGCCCGACGCTACGACGGAGAAACTCGCCACGCTGCGCCCGGTGTTCGACACCAGCGGCTCGGGCACGCTCACCGCTGGCAACAGCACGCCGCTGACTGATGGCGCAGCCGCCGTATTGCTGGCTTCGGAGGACTGGGCGCGCGAACGGCAGCTGCCGATACTGGCCTACCTGCGCGCCGGAAAGAGCTGGGCGGTCGACTTCGCCAGCGGCAAGGAAGGCCTGCTGATGGCGCCGGCGTACGCGGTGTCGGCGATGCTCGGGGATGTGCAGCTGAGCCTGCAGGATTTCGACTACTACGAGATACATGAGGCCTTCGCCGCGCAAATGCTGTGCACGCTCCGGGCCTGGGAGTCGCCCGAGTTCTGCCGCGAGCGACTCGGACGTAGTGCGGCTCTGGGTTCCATTCCGCCCGACAAGATCAACGTCAAGGGCGGCAGCGTCGCGCTCGGCCATCCCTTCGCCGCCACCGGAGGACGGATACTCGCCTCGCTCGCCAAGCTCCTAGGCAACGATGCGCAGGCGCGGCGCGGGCTGATCTCGGTGTGCACGGCCGGTGGCATGGGTGTCACCGCCGTGGTGGAGCGTGCCTGATGGCGCGCCAGAATTTTGCTTCAGGTTCGCAGTGGGAACCCATCGTCGGTTATTCGCGCGCGGTGCGCGCCGGCGATTACGTGCACGTCTCCGGCACCACCGCGACCGGGGTTGACGGGCGCATTGTCGGGCTGAGTGACCCCTACGCCCAGACCGTGCAGTGCCTCAAGAACATCGAGGCCGCGCTCAAGCGTGCCGGCGCGAAGTTTTCCCAGGTGGTCCGCACCCGCATTTATGTGGTCAATATTGCCGACTGGGAACAGGTCGGCCGCGCCCATGGCGCCGTGTTCGGCGAGATACGCCCGACCACGTCCATGGTGGAGGTCAGCCGGCTGATTGCACCCGACATCCTGGTCGAGATCGAAGCCGACGCCTGGCTCGGCGAGTGACCCATGGGTCGATGGCAGACATTGATGGCGCGCGACGGGCACGAATTCTCGGCCTATATGGCCGCGCCTACCGGCGTGGCACGCGGTGCGGTGGTGATTCTGCAGGAAATATTTGGCGTCAACGCGCACATCCGTGGCGTGGTCGAGCAATACGCCGCGGCCGGATTCCTGAGCATTGCACCGGCGCTGTTCGATCGCGTCGGCCGAAACCTCGAGCTGGGCTACGGACCCAAGGACATGGAACAGGGCGTCGGCTACCGGATGCAGATCGAGGACAGCAAAGCGCTGCTCGATATCGGCGCAGCCGTGAACGTCGTGCACCATGCGGGCCGCGTCGCGCTGATTGGTTACTGCTGGGGCGGGCAGCTCGCCTGGATTGGCGCGGGCGCGCTGCGCGTGCAGGCGGCGGTCGGCTATTACACCAGCCGCATCTGGGAGAAGCTCGATCGACTTCCGACCTGTCCGGTCATGCTTCATTATGGCGAGCTCGACAAGAACATCCCGCGCGAACGCATCGAGCAGGTGCGCGCGGTGTTCCCGCAGGCCATTTATTATTTCTATCCGGCCGATCACGGCTTCAACTGCGACGCCCGCGCCAGCTACCACGCGCCCAGCGCCAAGCTCGCCTGGGAGCGCACCCAGGAATTCCTGAAACTGCACATAGGTTGAATTAATCATGCAGCTTAGCGATTCAAAACTCCTGCGCAGTCAGTGTTACGTCAACGGCCAGTGGCTCGATGCCGCCGATGGCCGCAGCACGCCGGTGCTCAATCCGGCCACGGGCGCGACGCTCGGCACGGTGCCGCAACTCGACGGCGCCGCCACCCGCCGTGCCATCGAGGCTGCGGCCGCCGCGTTCCCGGCCTGGGCGGCCCAGACCGCCAAGCAGCGCGCCGTAATCCTGCGTCGCTGGTTCGAGCTGATGATGGCGAACCAGAAGGACCTCGCGCAGCTCATGACCGCCGAGCAGGGCAAGCCGCTGGCGGAGTCGACGGGGGAAATCGCCTATGCCGCCGCGTTCGTCGAGTGGTTCGGCGAGGAGGCGCGCCGCATCTACGGCGAGGTCATTCCAGGCCACCAGGCGGACAAGCGCATCGTGGTGCTGCGCCAGCCGGTCGGTGTGGTGGCCGCAATCACGCCCTGGAACTTCCCGGCGGCCATGATCACGCGCAAGGCCGCTCCGGCGCTGGCCGCGGGCTGCACCTTCATAGTCAAGCCGGCCGGGCAGACGCCGCTGTCGGCGCTCGCCATGGCCGAACTCGCCGCTCGCGCAGGCGTCCCTCCTGGGGTATTCAACGTCATCACCGGCAGCGCGCGCGAAATCGGCGCCGAACTCACCGGCAGCCCGGTGGTGCGCAAGCTCAGTTTTACCGGCTCGACCGAGGTCGGGCGTGTGCTGATGGCGCAGTGCGCGCCGACCCTGAAGAAACTTTCGATGGAACTGGGCGGCAATGCGCCCTTCATCGTGTTTGCGGACTGCGACCTCGACGCCGCGGTGCAGGGGGCGCTGGCCAGCAAGTACCGCAATACCGGCCAGACCTGCGTGTGCGCCAACCGGCTGCTGGTCCAAAATGAAATCTACGAGGAGTTTGCCGCACGGCTCCTGCGGGCGGTCAGCGCGCTCAAGGTGGGTGATGGTCTCAAGGGGCCGACCGACCTGGGTCCGCTGATCGATGCCGCCGCGCTCGCCAAGGTTCAGGAACACGTGGCCGATGCGCGCGACAAGGGCGCCAAGGTCACCCTGGGCGGCAAGCCACACGCGCTCGGCGGCACCTTTTACGAGCCCACGATCGTGACCGAGGCGACCAGCGCCATGCGCTTTGCGAAAGAGGAAACCTTTGGCCCGGTGGCGCCGCTGTTTCGGTTCCGTGACGAGGCCGAGGCGCTGCATATGGCCAACGACACCGAGTTCGGGCTCGCCTGTTACCTGTATACGCGCGACCTGGCGCGCGCCTGGCGTTGCGCCGAGGCGCTCGAGTACGGCATCGTCGGCTTGAACACCGGGTTGATCTCGACCGAGGTCGCGCCCTTCGGCGGCGTCAAGCAATCGGGCTTCGGGCGCGAGGGCTCGCACCACGGTATCCTCGACTACACCGAGCTGAAGTACCTGTGTATCGGCGGCATCACGCCGCTCTGAAGGAAACGCCAAGATGCTCGGCGTACTGATGGTCAACACGGGAACGCCCGAGCTCCCGCGGTCCCGCGAGGTGCGCCGGTTTCTGGGTCGATTTCTGTCCGACCCGCGGGTCGTCGAGTTGCCGCGGTTTCTGTGGTGGCCGCTGCTGCATGGGTTCATCCTGCCGCTGCGCGCGCCGCGCAGCGCCCGCAAGTACCGCCGCGTCTGGATGGACGACGGCTCACCGCTGCAGGTATTTTCGCGGCGCCTGCGCCATGCGCTCGAGCTCGAGCTGGAGGCGCAGCTGCCCGGTGCCGTGACGATCGAGGCCGCGTTTCTCTACTCCGAGCCACAGCTGGGCACCGCCCTGCACCGGTTGCGCGCCGCAGGTGCGCAGCGCATCGTGGTGCTGCCTTTGTTTCCGCAGGCCAGCGGCACCACCACCGGAGCGGTGTTTGATCACGTGGGCGCAAGCTTGCGCGCGTGGCGCGCGCTGCCCGACTTGCAGCTGATCGGAAATTACCACGAGGATGAAGGCTACATCGGCGCGCTCGCCAACAGCGTGCGCGAACACTGGCAGCAGCACGGCCGAACGACGCAGCTGCTGATGTCCTTTCACGGCATCCCGCAGCGCTGCGTGCAGCGCGGCGACCCCTACGAGCAACAATGCCGGCAGAGCGCGAGCCGGCTTGCCAGCGCGCTGGAGCTGAGCGCCGCGCAGTGGTCGCTCAGTTTTCAGTCGCGCTTCGGCCAGTCCCGCTGGCTCGGACCGTCCACCGCGCAGATCCTCGCCGAACTCCCGGCGCGCGGAGTGCGGAGCCTCACGGTGATCTGCCCGGGCTTTGCGGTCGATTGCCTCGAGACGCTGGAGGAAATCGCCCTGGCCGGCCGCGAAATCTACCTGCACGCCGGCGGCACGCAATTCCAGTACGTGCCGGCCCTCAACGACCGCGGTGATCACGCGCGGGCGCTCGCGCAGCGCATACTAGGCGTTGCAGGCTAAGCCGTGTTCGGCCGTTTCCTAGAGCTCAGCCTGACCACCGCGGACATCGCGGCCTCGGTGCAGTTCTATGAGCGGCTCGGCTTCACGCAACTCACCACCGGAGATACCTGGACGCATCCTTACGGCGTGCTCAGCGACGGGCGCATCTGCCTCGGGTTGCACCAGCGGCGCGGCCCCCCGAGCATGCTCAGCTTCGTGCGGCCGGAGCTGGCCCGGCATGTGCATGAACTGCGGGCGGCGGGCTTCGAACCGCATTACACGCGGCTGGGCGACAGCGACTTCCATGAGCTGCAGCTGCACGATCCGGCCGGTCAAAGCATCGCCTTGCTGGAAGCGCGCACCTTCTCTCCCCCGCGCCCCGACCATACGGGCTCCGGTTGCGGTTGGTTTAGCAGCTACAGCATACCGACGCTGGACACCGAGGCCGTGCGGGCCTATTGGGAACATGCCGGTTTTGTCGCGCTTGAAATGCCCGACGATCCTCTGGCGCAGTTCGCACTCACCAGTGACGCGCTGACTCTGACCTTGCACCGGCCGCGGGCGATCGCGGCCCCGGTGCTGGTATTCGCCGACCCGCTCATGCCCGCGCGCCTGGAAGCGCTCGCCGGCAGCGGGATCGTCGGTGGCGCCGAACTGCCCCAGGGGTTCGATCCCAGCGCCAACGCCCTGCTCGAAGCGCCCGAAGGCACGCTGCTGCTGTTGCTGCAAGCCGAGGGCTAGCCACGGCGAGGCGAGCGCGCGCGTCCGTGCACCTGTGCGCCTGTGCGCAGCAACCCAACGCAGAGTAAGCCGGGACCGCGCCTAGGGCTGGAGGAAGAATCGCGCGGGAGGCGCGGGAAGACCCTGGTTGCTCTGCAGAAACTGCGCCCGGGACCCCTCAAGCTTCGCCTTGCTGGTGCCGATACCGGGCACTTCCTGGTTCTGGATCAGGAGCCCGCCCTGAGTACGAACGCCTGCAGACGTCTTGACGGTCGCATTGCGGATCAGAACCTGGGCGCGGTTGTGGCGCCCGGCTCCCCCGATAATCGAGAGCTCGGCAGGAGTGTCCACAGAATCGCGGATGAAATGGCTGTGAAGGAATTCAGCCTCCAGGTCGCCCCGCAGCGGATCGTCGGCGTCCGAGCCCGGACCCGCTTCCAGGGTTATGTTTGCACTCGCCTCCCCAAAGGTATCGAACTCCGATCGAATAGTGAGCCGGTTTCCGACCGTCGGAACTGGGTCCCGCGACGAACCTCCGTGGCCGAGGATATTTGCCCCGTTGTTCCGGAACACGTTGCCGTTCATGTAAAGGATTACGGAACCGCCATCGGTGCCGCGCTCGCTACCTGACGCCTGAAGCGCTTTGCCGGTGTTGTTGTAGAAGAGATTGGCGGTGAGCATCGCCCAGATGGCCGGGCCGTCCGAGGCGTCGTTGCTGGCGTCTCCCGTCAGAAAGTTCTGAATGAGCAGACCGAGAGCTGCCGTTCCCCGCACGACATTGTGCGAAAAAGTCAGCATCGAACGTGCCCGGCGCGCGGCGCATTCACAATTCGCGAATGTCATCGCGGCAACGGATGCGTCGAGCACCGTGTAGGTGACTGTCATGGACAGATTACCGTTGGGATCGACCGGATCGTTGGTCGGCTCGGAGATCGCAACATTGTGTCCGGAGACCACAGTCAAGTGCGAAATCGTATTCTCAACGCCGATGTGGATTACCGGATTTGGCGCAGCGAAGGGCGCGTACCCCGTGCAATCCGCGCGTGGTTCGAACGGGAGATCCAGCGCCGAGCCGTCGATTATTGTTTCCGTCCCCGCTACCGTGAAATCGTCGGGCGTCGCATTACTGACCGGATCGGGCACCCCGTCGCCATTGGTATCGACGCGCTGCTCGGATCCCACCAGCGACATACCCGGTGGCATGCGCAGCGAACCGCGATTGGGGCGGATTGCACCTTGCGGGTACAGAGTGGATAGCGCGTAGATTCCAGGCGCGAGACGTACCGTGACCCCTTGGTTTGCGGGATTATTGACCGCCGCGTACAGCTCCTTGACGGTGTGGACGTTTATGACTCGCCGCGGGTCTTGCGCGTCCTGTGCGCTTACCGCGGATCCGATCATCAGGCACAGGCATGCAGCGCCCGCAATCTTGTGGCTCTTCAGTAGTGATGCAGTCATAGGTCACGCCCTTGTTTTTTTAGTTGGAAACGGCCCACGATCCCCGTTCAACCCCACCGCCCGTGCCATTGCCTTGCTTTTAGATGCGTCCGGGCGGAGCGCCCTACACTCACAATCACTCGTGAATTGTCCAGGCGTCAGAACGGACGGCGGCGCGGTTTGGGTCTCGGCAAATCTCCCCTGAAGGATCTGCCCGTCATTATTTGTGTCGACATTGCGCCCATTGGGCCTAGCGCACAAGCGAATGTTGTTTCCGGCCAGGCCGACGCCACTTTCCGGCGGTTAGGGCGTTATGTCATGGCGTCTAAGGCGAACAGTGATTTAGTCGCCGATGGCAGGGCTTGCGATGGTCGCCGTTAGAGACCGGCGGCCCACTGAATAAGGACACGCCGGGCGGGAATTCCTCTCCCGCCCGGCGCACGGGCTCATTCCACGGCGATGGCGACGGCGTCGTCGGCGTCCTCGACCGACTTCTGGTCGGCGGGGTTCAGGCCAGTAGGCTGCACTGCAACGGTTACCTTGCTGATCTTCCCGGTGAATTTATTTTCACCCTGCTTGTAGTCGCTGGACACTGCCGTCTCGGCGTCCTCCCCCACATCCACGCCTTCGTCCGCCGAGAACATATAAGGCTGGGTCTTGGGGATATGCCCGCTCGCCACCTGCTTGTCGTCCACGTACAGCGTGCAGGTACCGCCGGACCCAGGCTTGGCGGCGTCCGGTATGAATTCATAGCGGATCACATGCCTGCCGGGCTCAAGCGCCGTCGGGTCCGCAATATTCGTGTGCTCGACCCCGAAGTAGTTGTACTCGTGGTGCACCTTGCCGTTTTTCATGTAGAGGGTCCAACCACCGAATGCACCGGCCTGGGCAATGATCACCCCGTCGGTGTTTGCATCGCGCAGATTCACCTCGGCGGTGAGCGTGTAGCGGCGGTTCTTCACGTTGATGAAGGCATTCTCGGCGATACCCTTCATGCCCGGATAAACCGTCAGCGAAGTGCGGTTGCCCATCAGGTCGGGCCGGCCCGCAATCGATGCGTCGAAGCGCTCGGCGCGGCGGTCATCGATGGGCAGGACGTGGTTGCGCTCGGCCTCCTTTAAGAACAGGTCCTGCATCTGGTGCAGCTTCGCGGGATTGCTGGCGGCAAGATCGTGCGCCTCGCTGAAATCCTCGGCGACGTGGTACAGCTCCCAGGTGTCCTTGGACAAGGGCGGGTTGGCCACCATCAGCCAGGGAATCGAGTGGCGCGCGGCCGCCACCCAGCCCTCGTGATAAATGCCGCGGTTCCCGAACATCTCGAAGTACTGTGTGGTGTGAGTCTCGGGGGCCTTGGCGAGATCAAAGCTGTACACCATCGAGGTGCCGTCAAAGGGCCGTTGCAGGGTACCGTTCACGCTCTTGGGAAACGGGAGCTTTGCCGCTTCGAGCACGGTCGGGGCGATGTCCGTGACGTAGGTGAACTGCGAGCGGACTTCTCCCCTGGCCTTGATGCGTGAGGGCCAATGGACCACCACGGCGTTGGTGGTACCGCCATAGTGGGACGCGATCTGCTTGGTCCACTGAAATGGCGCATCTCCGGCCCACGCCCAGCCGATGGCGTAGTGAGGGAAAGTACTCGGGCCGCCCCACTCATCGAGGTGCGGCATATTGATCGCTGCCGTGTTGACGATGCCATTCAGGGCCATCATCTCGTTGTACGCGCCTTCCGGTCCGCCTTCCGCACTGGCGCCGTTGTCTCCGACGATGTAGATGAACAGCGTGTTGTCCATGACCCCCATCTCTTTCAGGGCCCCGACCAGTCGTCCTACCTGCTCGTCGGTGTGCTCGCCGAAGCCCGCAAAGGCTTCCATCTGCCGGGCCTCAAGCTTTTTCTGGTCGGGCGTCTGGGAATCCCAGGAAGGAATCTCCTTGGGACGCGGGGTCAGTTCAGCGCCGGCGGGAATGACGCCCATTTGCTTCTGGCGCGCGTAGGTCTCGGCGCGCACCGCGTCCCAGCCCTGGTCAAACTTTCCCTTGTAGCGATCGATGTATTCCTTCGGCGCATGGTGCGGCGCATGCAGCGCTCCGGTCGCGAAGTACACGAAGAAGGGTCGGTCGGGAGTCAGCGCATGCTGGGCCTGCATCCAGCCGATGGCCTGATCGGTCATGTCGGCCGTAAAGTGATAATCGGGCGTCTGCGCGTGCTCGACACGCACGGTGCCGTCGTAGATCGCCGGCGCCCACTGGTTGGTCTCGCCGCCGATAAATCCATAGAACTTGTCAAAGCCCGAGTGCGTGGGCCAGCGATCGAAGGGTCCGGAGACGGAGACCTCCCAGGGCGGGGTCTCGTGGTATTTTCCGAACGCCGCCGTGCTGTAACCATTGAGCCGCATCATCTCCGCCAACGGCGCCACGCTGAGCGGGCGAATGCCGGTGTTGCCGGGAAAGGCCGTGGCGACTTCCATGACGGCACCCGCGTTATTGACGTGGTGATTGCGCCCGGTCAGCAGCGCGGTCCGTGTCGGCGAACACAGCGCCGTGGTATGAAAGTTGTTGTAGCGCAGGCCTTCCGCGGCCAGCTGCTCCAGCGTAGGCATCTTGACCGGACCGCCGAAGGCGCTGGACTGGCCGAAGCCAATGTCGTCCAGCAGGACGATGACGACGTTAGGTGCGCCTTTGGGTGCCTTGACCTCGAAGCGCGGCGGTGCCTTCGCATCCCGGGCATCGATGGTCGTGATCGTGGTCACGGGCGGCTCGGGCACCGGCAGCACCGTACGGTCGATGCTGCCCTTGGCCGGTGTCTGCGGCGTTCCCGGCGATTGGGGCAAGGCCGCGGCCAGCACCAGTCCAGGGATCACCAATAGCGTCTTAAGCCATGTACCGAGTTTCATGCCCAATCTCCGGATCGTTCGGGTTTTCCCAGGAGGTGACCTACAGCAACGGCGGCCTCAACGGGCCAATCGCGGTGTCACCGGCTTTCTTGTTTCCTATTCATGCACAGGGTGTGCTAATTCGCGTGCCGTTCGATGCGGATTGTAGACCATACCTGGCCCGCCAGGCCCGCAGTCCCTAGGAAGTCCGTGCCACCAGCCGGAAGCGCGCCTGGATCTGATCGCTGACTCGCAGCGCACCGAATAACAGGCTATAGGGCTCCAGTCCCACCGAGCTCTGCGTGAAGCTGAACTCTCCGTTGGCCTGCAACGTGTTGCCGGTGCGCTGCCAATTCACGGGCACCGACAGCTGCGCGGTGTGATCGCGCACCGTGACGCTCAGTACCACCGTGATATGGTCCGTAGCCACGCTCAGGTGCTGGCAGCGCAGGGACACCTTCGGAAATTGCGCTGCGTCCAGCTGCCGATCGCCGAGCATATGCTCGCGCGTGCCGGCACGCGCTCCCTCATCGAGGGGTTCGGAGAATTCTCCCCCGGCCGCCAATCGTTCCTGCGGATCGTCGACCACGAACGATGCGACCGGCAATTCGAATTCGCAACCGGAGTGTTCCGCCTGCGGGTGCAGCCAGATGCTGCCCTGCAGTCCGTGCGTCGTAATGACATGCGCATGCCCGATCTTGGACATCGGACCGTCGGCATGGAGAAATAGCCAAATCTGCGAGGCCTGCGCATCGAGCTGGAAGGGCGTCGTTCCGGCCGGGCGCGTGGCCGCCACGGCTTGCGCCGATGCCGACGGTCGCGCGCCGCAGCCGGCCTCCCCCATCAGCGCCACGACCGCGCAGACGAACGTGGCGCAGCGCAGGGCTCGACCCCTCCACGCCGCTGTGTTCTTAGCCGACAGCAATCGGTCCACGATCATTGCACCTTCCGCGATCCTCCAGCCCGCAGAAGCTACTGTACCTTGCAGGCGCCGGGAAACTGGGGATCGTTCAGAAATATTGACCGGCGGTTCAGGCATTGCGTTTGCTGCCTAGTGGCCAACGGCCGAGACTCTTGCCCACGGAGTCACATGGTTTGACTTTGGTTTTCTAGGAGAAATGTATGAATGCCCGTCAATATCTGACCCTTCTGGCCGCAATTCTCACCACCGTCGGACAGGCCCTGATTTTTGCCACTGACACGGCGGCAAGCGCCGAGTCGGTACTGGCCTCGGTCGCCTACGTGGCGCCGTCCTCGGACGGTTCGAGGCCGGCATGAAAGCCCTGCGCCTGAGTGAAGTGCTGCTGCCCCTACTTGCGGCGAGGGGCTGGGCGCCTTGGCCCATCGAGCCGGGCGTGCGCCGGAGAGGCACCGCCCGGAAGGCTCCTCAGCCCGCGCCAGCTCGCCAGCCGAGTTGGCGCGGCCGCCATCACCCCGACTGCATTTACGATGACGTGCAGTGAGCCGGCCGCGGGCTCTAGGCCCGAACGACCTGAGCGGCAAAGCAGCCGGGTTTGGCGTTGTGCAGATGCAGGTAGGCGGCGGCCGGGTTGGCGAATTGCTGCTCAATGACCCGTGCGGCGACCATCCCCGCCACTACATCGGCATCGACCATCAGTCCCGAGGCGTCGAATGCCCGCACGGACAGCAGCCGGCTGCCGAGCACCTCGGGGATCTCATTCACCTCGGGCCGGTATTCCTCGGCGTATTCCCGCACGTAGATGGCATGCCGCGAGCGGTAGGGCCCAGGCACTGGCAGGTGCTCAAAGTTAAGGAGCAGCACCGTCTCTCCGGGCAGGGCGTCGCGCAGGCTGACGCGGCAGGGAAAGCCCACCGGTTGGTCCGCCACGCGTCGAATCACGCCGCGAGCGGCAAGTTCGGACTCGTCCATGCCAAACAGCGGGGCGAATGGGGCCACTGGCAAACCCTGGATTCTGAAGCTCATGACTTGTGACCTTGGGCGGCGAATTGAAGAATCGAGTCTGCCGAGGTCACGGTAATGGCACACTCCGGATCTTGCGTCCCAATTCTTGGCCTGATTGACCCAGCCCGGCCATCGCACCGTAGGAATCCATCGGCGTCGCCCAGGCGCCGCCGGCGCACTTGGGCACCGACGCCCACACTGACTGAATAAAGTACCGACATCGACATTCATCGAGGAGCACCCGTCCATGCCCAACATCGAAGATCGGCTGCGCGCGCTTGGGTTGACTCTGCCGGCCCCCATGGCGCCGCCTGCCGGAGTGAAATTGCCCTTCCAGTCGGTGCGCATTCTCGGCCGCCGCGCGCTGATCGCGGGTCATGGCCCGCAAAATCCCGACGGGTCCCTGGCCTCACCGCTCGGCAAGCTGGGCCGGGAAGTGACCGTCGAGCAAGGCTATCGCGCCGCGCAGCTGACGGCCCTGTCGATCCTGGGCAGCCTCAAAAGCGCGCTCGGCGACCTGGATCGCGTCACGGCCTGGGGACGCCTGTTCGGGATGGTGAACTCGGCGGCGGGCTTCGACAAGCAGCCGGCGGTCATCAACGGCTGTTCCGATCTCATCCTTAAACTCTATGGTCCTGAGATTGGTGCACACAGTCGCAGCGCCGTGGGCATGGCCGAACTGCCGTTCAACCTTCCGGTCGAGATTGAAGGAGAGCTTGAATTCAGCTAATCGCTCTTCGTTCCCCAGCGCAGCCTCATTTCAGGCCGGCCGCCCGGCCGCCCGCGCGGCCAAAGACGCCATAGAGCCCCATGGCCATCCACACCACGTTGATGAAGACCGACGGATAGGCGCCGTTCCAGCCGCTGTTGACGATAAGGCCGGCACCGGCCAGCACGTTCAACCATTGGTAGACCCTGGAGCGGGAGGAGATTTTGTCCAGCGTCAACAGCACGTAGGCCGCCAGCAGCAGGCCCGCGGCGATCCAGCCGACGATCTCGATCACATAATTGGCCATGGAGGGCTCCGAAGGATAAGGGCAGGCGCGAACCGCTAGCGCCGGCGGGCCGGGCCAGCTCGCTTCGCTCGTCGGCCGCCACGCGCTGTATTTCGCTTGGCCGTCGCCGGGCGCTGCGCCTTGGCCTTGCGCTTCACGGCCTTCTTGGCGGCGACTCGCTTGGCGCTCGGGGCAGCCTTGCGCGGCGGCTTTCTCGGACTGGCGCGCTTGACGGTGCGGCGCAGCTTGCGGCGAGCCGCGCTGGCCGCTGGCTTGAGGCGCGCGGCAGCGCGTGCGAGAGGCGCATCGATGCCGCGCAACTGATCGACGATCGCGGGATTTTCCAGCGTGGAGATATCCTGCGTGACCGGCTGGTCGTTCGCGATCGCGCGCAGCAGCCGGCGCATGATCTTGCCGGAGCGGGTCTTGGGCAGGTTGTCGGCAAAGCGGATGTTGTCCGGCTTGGCGATAGCGCCGAGCTGCTCGCCGACCCAGTCGCGCAGTTCCTTGATGAGCCCGCTGCTGTCACCCTTGGGTCGCGGGCCGCGCAGCACCACGAACGCAAACACCGATTCGCCCTTGATCTCGTGGGCCTTGCCCACCACCGCGGCCTCGGCGACCCGCGGGTTGGCGACCAGCGCGGATTCGATTTCCATGGTGCCGAGGCGGTGTCCCGAGACTTTGAGCACGTCGTCGATCCGGCCCATGATCCAGAAGTAGCCGTCGGCGTCGCGAATCGCGCTGTCGCCGGCCACGTAGTAGCGGCTGTGAAATTTCTCCCAGTAGGTGCTCAGGTAGCGCTCGTTGTCGCCCCAGATGGTGCGCAGCATGGAAGGCCAGGGCTTGCGTATCACCAGGTAGCCGCCGGCGTCGGGCGCACTTATCGGTTCGCCGTGATCGTCGACGATGATCGCGTCGATTCCGGGCAGGGGCTGCGTGCAGGAACCGGGCTTGGTCGCGGTGACGCCCGGAAGCGGCGCGATCATGATTGCGCCGGTCTCGGTCTGCCACCAGGTGTCCACGATCGGACAGCGCTCCCCGCCAATCACGCGGTGATACCACATCCACGCCTCGGGATTGATCGGCTCGCCGACACTGCCCAGCAGCCGCAGCCGCGACAGGTCGTATTTCGCCGGCAAGGCGTCGCCCAGCTTCATCAACGCACGAATCGCGGTGGGCGCGGTATAAAACACGGTCACGCCATGTTCCTGGCAGATCTTCCAGAAGCGCCCGCCATCCGGGACGTTGGGCGCCCCCTCGTACATGACCAGGGTCGCGCCCGCGGCCAGCGGGCCGTAGGCGACGTAGCTGTGGCCGGTGACCCAGCCGATATCCGCCGTGCACCAGAACACGTCGTCCTCGCGCAGGTCGAACACCCACTCGCTCGTGAGCTTGACGTTCAGCAGATACCCGGCGCTGGCGTGCTGTATGCCCTTGGGCTTGCCGGTCGATCCGGAGGTATAGAGCAGGAACAGCGGATGCTCCGCATCGACCCATTCGGGCGGGCACTCGGTGGGAAGCTTTTCGGTCAGCTCGTGCCACCACAGGTCCCGTCCCTTGCGCATCCTCACCGGCACGCCGCTGCGCTTGAAGACGATGACCTTCTCGATGCTCGGGCAGGAACCCTCGAGCGCCTTGTCCACGGCGGCCTTGAGCTCGATGACGCCGCCGCCCCGGCGCCCGCCATCGGCGGTGATGACCAGGCGCGCGCCCGCGTCCTCGATGCGATCGCGGATGGAATTGAAGGAGAAGCCACCGAACACCACCGAATGCACCGCGCCGATCCGCGCGCAGGCCTGCATGGCAATGACCGCCTCGGCAATCATCGGCATATAGATCACCACGCGATCGCCGCGGCCGATGCCCAGCTGCTTAAGGCCGTTGGCGAGCCGGCAAACCTCCCCGTGCAGCTCCCCGTAGGACAGGCGGCGCACCTCGCCCGCCTCGCCCTCGGAAATGATGGCGGTCTTGTCGGACCGCGCCTTGAGTTGAACGTCCAGGCAGTTCCATGAAACGTTCAGCTCCCCGTCAGGGAACCAACGGTAGTTTGGTGCCTTCGAATCATCGAGGGCCACGGTAAAGGGCTTATGCCAGTACAGCGACTTGCGCGCCAGATCGGCCCAGAATCCGACATGGTCGGCCGCCGCCTTGCGCCGCATGGCCTCGACATCCTGCGCCCGCAGCCGGGCGCGCGCGGCGAAGGCCGCGGGCGGCTCGAACCGGCGTTTCTCCTGCAACGCCCATTCAATATTTTTCTGATCCACGAAACCTCCGCCGGGCCGGACGTGTACTCAAGAATACTGGAAGCACCGCGGCCAGTGGAACTACAGCGTGTCGGTCCGGGTCCGGTACAATTGCCGGGCGGATCCTTTCCTCATGGAGACTGCAGATGAAAGAACTCATGTCGCGCCGAGAGGCGCTCAAGAACCTCGCCCTGGGCGCCGGCACGCTGCTGGTCGCGGGCACGACGGTAACCGCCGAGGCGGCCCAGCCCGCCGCAAGTTATGCCGGACTTCCGCACGTGACTCCCACCGATCCGGTGGCCGTATCGCTTTCCTACCACGAGAGCGCGAAGACTGTGGAGGCCGCCAAGTTTCCCACCTACAAGCCGGAGCAGCATTGCGGCAACTGCCTGCAACTCACCGGCAACGAGGGCGATGACTGGCGGCCCTGCAACCTGTTTCCCGGCAAGCTGGTCAATGCCGGCGGCTGGTGCAAGGTCTACGTCAAGAAGCCCTGAGGGCCGGGCAGTCGGGCAGCCGGGCGATGCGCTCGGCCTGGCGGGGCAGCATGGCGCCAAATCCCTGCCGGCTGCAGAATTCGCCCAGGGCCTGCAGCGCCGGCCCGCGGCGACGCAGCGCCTCCCCGCCGGCCAGGAACGGCGCATCGCAATGGATACGCGTCAGCGCACGAGCGAGGTAGGCCGCCTCGCGATGCTCGCTCAGCTTGGCCGCAAGCCTCGAGGCACCGCGCAACGGCAGATAGGCGATCTGATCCAGGCTCTCGTAGAGCAACTCCAGCGTCGCGAAGCGGCTTAGCAGTGCGGCGGCGGTTTTAGGCCCGATTCCGGGCACGCCGGGAATGTTGTCCACCGCATCGCCCGTCAGCGCCAGATAGTCGGCCATGCTCTCGGGCGCCACCCCGAATCGCGCGGCGATTTCCTCATAGCCGTATTCGGCCGCGTCGGCATAGTCCCAGAAGCGGTCGCCCGGACCGATCAGCTGCGAGAGATCCTTGTCCCGGGTGACCACCGTCACGCGCAGGCCATCGGCGCGCACCCGCGCGACCAGCGTGCCGATCAGGTCATCGGCCTCGTAGTCGGTGCTGGCAAACTCCGGCACGCCCAGGTGCCGGCAGTACTCGCGGCACAGCACGAACTGGCGCTTCAGTTCCGGCGGCGCCGGCTCGCGATTGGCCTTGTAGCTGGGCAAGAGCGCGTGGCGGTGCCCGGATCCGCGGCACTCGTCGAAGGCCACGGCCACGTACTGCGGCGTGCGCCGCTCGATCAGATCGCCCAGGAAGCGGGCAAAGCCATAGAGCGCGTGGGTGGGATTGCCCTCGCCGTCACGCTGCTCGGGCTGCTGCGAATACCAGGCGCGGAATATATAGACCGACGCGTCGACGAGATAGACCACGCGCGCGACTGCGGGGCTAGCTGAGCCAGCGTTCGATGCGCGCGTGCAGCGGGCTGCTGCGCGGAAAGTGCGCCTGCAGATATTCCATCTGGTCGGCGAGCACGCGCCGGCCCTTGAGAAAGATGTATTCCGCGTACGTCGGCATGAACGGCACGGCGATGAGTTGCAGCTTGGCCTGCTCGGGCGTGCGCCAGGCCTTGTAGTTGTTGCAGCTGCGGCAGGCCGCCACCACATTGGTCCACACATCGCGCCCGCCCTGGCTGAAAGGCCGCACGTGATCGCGCGACAGTTCGCGGCTGCTGCAGCGCTCGCCGCAATACAGGCACAAATAGGCATCGCGACGGAACAGGGTCTCGTTGTTGAGCGGCGGCACGTAATCGTGGCGCGTGTTGCCGGGATTGCCGGTGTGGCCCACGGTCGCCACGATCGAGCTGACCTCGACCACGGTGCGATTGCCGGTGCAGGCGTTGACGCCGCCGTACAGTCGGTAGACCAGCGAGCCGCAAGTGTAGGCCACCTGCTCCTGGTGGTAGAGCCTGGCCGCTTCGCGGTAGTCGATCCATTCCAGGGGCATGCCGGCAATGTCGGTGCGCAGGACCATCTGTCCCAGACCGTGCGCAGCGGAGTGCAGCACCAGACGCGTGTCCTCGTCCAGGCAGCGGCGCTGCTGTCGTGCCGTCAAGACCTTAAGACCCATCCGTGTAAGATAAGGCAGATTTGTGCGAGAATTCAACGGATGGGGCCTCGGCCACCATCCAAATAGGAGTGATTTCATGCCCGTGACCATTGGCGCGCTCGCCGAGAGCGTGCCCGGCGAGACGCGCGTCAGTATTGTTCCGGAGGTTGCTGAAAAGCTGGTCGCCGCGGGCGCACGGGTGCTGCTACAGCGCGGCGCGGGCGTCAGCGCGCAGTTTCCCGACTCACTCTACAAGAAGGTCGAGTGGGCGGATTCGGCCGCGGCGGTCCTCGCGCAGGCCGACATTCTGTTGACGGTTCAGCCGCCGAGTCTCGCCCAGATCGAGGGCCTGCGCGCCGGGAGCGTGCTCATCGGCTTCATGCAGGCCCACGCACGGAGTGCGGAGGTGGCGGCGCTGCGCACGCGAGGGATCACCAGTTTTGCGATGGAACTGGTGCCGCGCATATCGCGTGCGCAATCGATGGACGCATTGTCCTCGCAGGCCGCGGTCGCAGGCTACAAGGCCGTGCTGATCGCCGCCGACACACTCGACCGCTTCCTGCCGATGCTGACCACCGCCGCGGGCACGATTCGCCCGGCGCAGGTGCTGATCGTTGGCGTCGGCGTGGCCGGACTCCAGGCCATCGCCACGGCCAAGCGCCTGGGCGCGGTGGTCGAGGCCTACGACGTGCGCAGCGCCACCCGGGAACAGGTGAAGTCGCTGGGCGCGAAATTCATCGAGACCGGGGTGTCCGCCGAGGGCCAGGGCGGCTACGCGCGCGAACTCACCGAGGAAGAGAAGGCCAAGCAGCAGGAAGTGCTGGAAGGACGCATCGCGCTGGCCGATGCCGTGATCACCACCGCCGCGATCCCGGGGCGCCGTGCGCCGCGCATCATTTCGCGCGCGGCCGTCGAGCGCATGAAAGCCGGTGCGGTGATCGTCGACATACCGGCCGAATCGGGCGGCAACTGCGAGCTGACGCGCGCCGGGGAGACCGTGCTCCATCACGGCGTGAAGATCGTCGGCCCGGTCAACCTGGCCGCGCAGCTCGCCTACCACGCCAGCGAGATGTACGCCCGCAACCTGTTCAACTTCCTCAAGCCCGCGCTCGACAAGTCGGGCGCACTCGCCATCGACTGGCAGGACGAGGTATTCGCGCAGTCCTGCCTCACGCACGAGGGCATCATCAAACACGAAGCCACGCGTAAAGCGGTGGAGGGAACATGACCGGCATCGTCGCTCTTTATATCTTCATGTTGGCCGCGTTTACCGGCTACGAAGTCATCGCCAAGGTGCCGGTGATCCTGCACACGCCGCTGATGTCGGGCTCCAATTTCGTGCACGGCATCGTTCTGGTGGGCGCCATGGTTGCGCTCGGCCAGGCGCACACCGGGCTGGAAAAGACCATCGGCTTTGTGGGCGTGCTACTGGCGGCCGGCAACGCCGTCGGCGGCTACGCGGTCACCGAGCGCATGCTCGAGATGTTCAAGGCCAGCGGCGCACGTCAATCGGGCGTGAAGCGCGGAGGCCACTGATGAGTTTGCCCAGCGCCAGCTTGCTGATCCAGGTGAGCTACCTGCTCACCGCGTTCCTGTTCATCATGGGCCTCAAGCGCATGAGCTCGCCGGTCACCGCCCGCAGCGGCATCATCTGGGCCGGCGCCGGCATGGTCGTGGCGACGCTGGTGACCTTCCTGTATCCCGGACTGACCAACTACCCGCTGATCATGGCGGCGATCGTGGTCGGATCGGCGATCGCCTGGATCAGCGCGCGGCGCGTGGCGATGACCGACATCCCGCAGATGATCGCGCTCTACAACGGCATGGGCGGCGGCGCCGCGGCGGCAATCGCGGCGGTCGAGCTCTACCGGGGCGAGCCGCTCGGCTCCGTGGTGGCCTCGCTGGCGGTGATCGGCGGCCTCATCGGCGCGGTGTCCTTCAGCGGCAGCCTGATCGCCTTCGGCAAGCTGCAGGGCCTGATCAAGAAGTCCTACCGCTTCCGCGGCCAGCAGATCTTCAACCTGGTGATACTGACGGCGGCCCTGGTGCACGGCGGGATGATCGCCAGCGGCCACCACACCGGCATGGGCGTGGTCACGGGTGTGTTCGGCCTGTCCTTGCTGCTGGGCGTCACCATGACGCTGCCCATCGGCGGCGCCGACATGCCGGTGGTGATTTCGCTCTACAACGCGCTGACCGGCCTGGCGGTGGCCTTCGAGGGATTCGTGCTCGGCAATGCGGCGATGATCATCGCCGGCACCGTGGTGGGCTCGGCGGGCACGCTGCTCACGCAGCTGATGGCCAGGGCCATGAACCGCTCACTCGGCAATGTGCTGTTCTCGGGTTTCGGCGACACCGGCGGCGTGGCCGCGAGCGGCACGGTCAGCGGCAGCATGAAGCCCATCGAAGCGGCGGACGTGGGCGTCATGATGGCTTACGCCCAGAAGGTCATCGTGGTTCCCGGATACGGGATGGCCGTGGCGCAAGCGCAGCACAAGGTGTGGGAGCTGTGCCAGCTGCTGATCGACCGCGGCGTCACCGTGCGCTTTGCGATCCATCCGGTGGCCGGGCGCATGCCGGGCCACATGAACGTGCTGCTCGCCGAAGCGGGCGTGCCTTACGACCTGATCGCCGATCTCGATGAAATCAACGCCGAGTTCGAGACCGCGGACGTGGCGCTGATCATCGGTGCCAACGACGTGGTCAACCCGGTGGCGCGCACCGACAAGTCGAGCCCGATCTACGGCATGCCGATTCTCAACGCCGACAAGGCGAAGAACGTCATCGTCATCAAGCGCGGACAGGGCGCCGGTTTCTCGGGCATAGAGAATGCGCTGTTCTATCTCGACAACACGCGCATGCTCTATGGCGACGGCCAGGCCGCGGCCAGCCAGCTGATTCAGGCCGTCAAGGCCGCCTAGCTTCCCCGGGGGCGCCGTCCGGCGCCCCCCCGATTCCTGTTCAAAAAAATTTCATAATTCCCCTGCAACCATTCGCGCGCTCGCGAGTATCAAAGGACACAGGGCAGCGCTTTTTATTGCGCACCGAAGGCTCGGCGACCCGCCGCGCTAAGGCCCTGGTTTTGCCCCGAATTTTTGCTAAGGAGTCCGTCATGAAAGCCAATCCGATCACTAGCTACCTTGGTACCGGCATGCTCGCATTCAGCGCCACCCTCGGGCAGGCCTGGATGGTCAATACGGCCCACGCGGCTGACGCGCCGTCCCAGCAGTCCTTGCGCATCGTCGTCAGCGACCTTGATCTGTCTAAGAGCGGCGACGTCGCGACGCTCTATGCGCGCATCAAGAGCGCCGCAGTGCAGGCCTGCGGACAGGATGTGGTCACCGGGAGCCGGCTGCCGAGCGGCAGCAAGAAACAGTGCATGACACAGGCCGTCGATGGGGCCGTGTCGCAGATCAACAACGCCTCGCTGTCGGCTTACCACAAACAGGAAGCCACCAAGGCGGGCGCCTAAGGGTCGGCAATCGGCGCTGCTGGCGCGTCGCCGCTCACCGCGGTGCGCGCCCGGCGCCAGAGCGCATCAATCGCGAACTGCGGCGTCCCCCCAAGGCGCCGGTGGCGGGCCAAAGAAGCTCGCCCTCCTTGCGCGTTCGCATCCGCTCCCTACGGATGCGTGCGCGCACTTTTTTTTGCCCTGCGCCTGAGCCACCAGGATGTAGGACCGCGCCGGCCCGGCGGGCCCCTTTTATAAGGCCCTGTTGAACGCCTGCCACGCGCGTTCCGCCCTCTCCATTCCCTCTTCCGGTCCCGATACCGGAACGGCTCAAGATTTCTCGAGCTTCATGCAACCTTTGCCCGCACCGCGAGTATCAAAGCCACAGAGATCGAAATTCAAAGACAGGAGTAGAGCCATGGATACCCACATCGTCACGCGCTATATCGGCATCGGCATGCTGGCCTTCTGCGCGACCTTCGTGCAGACCTCTATCTTCGCCGCCTCGCACTTCGGAAGTACCGACAACACGCAGGCGGTGCACGCTGCGCAAGCGCGCGTTGCCCAGGGCGGCGCTGCGCTGAGCGAGGCGGTCAGCCCGCGCGCCTAGGTCGGGGGCGGCCGGTGCTGATGCTCGCGCCGCTCTCGCATTCGCTCCAGCATGCGCTGGCGTTCCTCGGGAGTCGCCTTGAGCCAACGTTCTCGCAGCATGCGGCGCTTGCCCGGCGGCAGGCGCATAAAGGCCTCGTAATTCTGCCGCACCAGGGCCTTTGATTCCGGATCGAGCTGCTGGAAGCGCTCCCAGCGCCGGCGGATGAGCTGCCGGCGCTCCTCGGGGAGGCTCTGCCAGCTCTGGAAACGCTGGCGCGCTTCGGCGCGCTGCGCCGGGTCCATCGACAGCCAACGTCGCGCGCCGCGCGCCAGTGCCTGCTGGCGTGCCGCGGGCAAGCCCTCCCAGTCCTTCGAGTAAGACTGCAGGAGTTGCTGCTGGTCCGGCTGCAGATCCTTCCAGGCCAGCGGCGGGGCCGGCGGTTTCTCGGCCGCGGCGGGCGGTGTGTCCGTGACGGCGGCGGCCGCGCGAGCGCCCGGCAGCGCGCAGGGCGCGAGCAGGAGTCCCGTCAGCAGCCAGGCGTATCGCGATGTCATGGTGGCTGTACCTTCTCTTTCTCACCTGCCGGCTGGGGCGAGCCGGAATTGGCGGCCTTCGCGGCCGCTGCCTGCGCCTTGAGCAATGCGTCCACGTCGGTCGCTGCCAGATAGTCGTGCCATCCGGCTTCGCTCGAATCCACCGTTCCCAGGAACTCAAGAAAATCCGGATCGACCGGTTCTTCGGCCTGCCCCGGCGCCGCGAACCACGCGCCGCCGAACATCAAACCGACGACGCACCACACAAACCTCATGAACCGGCCTCCCCGCCGCGCTCCTCCTGGGCCGCACTCACCGCCCAGTCGTAAAACTCATAGTCGACGTCACCGCCCTGCGAGATCTGATCCTGCGCCAGGGCAAATGCGCCGCTGTCGGCCAGCATTTCAAAGTCCTCCCCGCCCCCGGCACTGGCCTGGGGCAGGTCCGCTCCCAGGCGCGGCCCCTCGATCACCAGCACGGCAAGCACCGCCGCGGCAGCAGCGCCCGCCGGCAGCCAGCGTCGCCATCCCGCGAACCCCGCGTCGGCAAGCTCGCCGCGACGATCGAGCGCCGCATGGCGGGCACGCGTGAGCCGCGAGCGGATGCGCGCCGGCAGCACATTCGCGCTGTGTTCGAGCAACTCGCGCGCGTGCCGTGCAAATTCCATCGACGCCGGATCGAGCTCTTCCTCGTTCATGACCAGTACTCCGACAACTGTGCGCGCAAGGCCTGCAGCGCCCTAAAATAATGTGTCTTCACCGTGCCTTCGGAACAGCCCATCGCCTTTGCGGTCTGCGCCACATCCAGCCCCTCGAGATTGCGCAGCAGAAACGCCTGGCGCTGGCGCGAGGGCAAGCCCGCCAGCGCGGCCTCGAGCGCGCGCATGGTCTCGTCGGTCTGCGCCTGCACCGGCGGGGTCGGGGCCGAATCGCGCAGCTGCTCGAGCGGATCGCCCTCGGCCTCGGCCGCATCCTCCCCGAAGGCCCGCTGGTACCAGCCCAGCACACGTCCACGCACGCTGCGCCGCCGCTGCATGTCACGCACACAATTTTCGAGGATCCGGTAGAACAGCGGTCGCCATTCCTCCGGCGGTTTGTGCGAATAACTTCGCACCAGTCGCAGCATCGCGTCCTGGACCGCATCGAGCGCGTCGTCTTCGTGACGCAACGCGATCTGTGCGATCCTGAAGGCCTTGGCCTCAACGCCCGCCAGAAATCCTTCCAGCGCGCGCGTTGAATGCTGCGTCGATTCCTGCAAGTCAAAATTCCTGGGGGAGAAGAGGCTCGCGCTATCGGCCAGCAATGTAGCAAAGCTGTTCATGGCTAATGAACGCAACGTGACGGGTCCTTAAGGGTTGACAGCACTAAGCTGCGCGCATGAGTTTTACCCAGAATCATCGACTTACGCACCGTCTTGGAGGTCACGTCGTATGCTCGGGCGAGGGTGGAATGCCTCAGAGCCGCGTATGTTGTAAGAGTATGATTAATAAGTCTTTCTCAATAAACTCCGGCGGTGGCTGGGGGCCCCCAGGGCCGCTTTGGCCTGCCCGGCCCGGGGGCGGTCGGGCAAACCGTGCACAGACTTATCCACAACCGCGGTCTCGATGAGCAGCGCTGAACCGGCAGCGGGCGGGATTCTCAAGGTCGCGGTGGATTGTCCGCTGCGCTCGCTCCTGGATTACCTGCCGCCGCCGGGCATAGCCCCAGGCGCGCTCCCGGACGGCGCACGGGTGAGGGTTTTCCTCGGTCGCGCCACCGCCGTCGGGCTCATCGTCGCGCATGCCGAACGCTCCGAGCTCGCGCCCGAACGCCTGCGGCCGGTTCGGGAATTGCTGGATCCCGTGCCGCTGTTTGAGCCCGAATTATTGGAACTGCTGCAGTGGACGGCCCACTACTACCACCATCCGCCGGGCGAGGTGTTTGCAGGCGCACTTCCCGCGGCACTGCGCGGCGGGCAGCCGCTGCAGGCGCAGCAGACCTGGATCGCCCTAAAGGAGGAGGGTCGCGCGGCGGCGGCCGCCGGCTCGCCGCCACGCGCGCCCCGGCAGCGGGAATTGCTGCAGCTGCTGGCCTCGCGTCCGGGCGAGTGGAATGCCCCCGAGCTCGATGCGGCGAGTCCCGGCTGGCGCGGCACGGCACGCGCCTTGCAGCAGCGCGGTTGGCTGGAACTCATCGAACGCACCCCCGCCGCGGAATGGTCCGCGATCGCTCCGAGATCCGCGCTGCCGCGCGAAGCGACGCCGGAATTGAGCGCGGCGCAGGTCCAGGCGATCGAGACCGTGGCTGCGGGCGGACCCGGTTACGGCGCTTACCTGCTGCAGGGAGTGACCGGGAGCGGGAAGACCGAGGTGTATCTGCGCCTCGTGCAGCGGACCCTGGAGCGCGGGCACAGTGCGCTGGTGCTGGTGCCGGAGATCGGCCTCACCCCGCAGTTGCTCGAGCGCTTCCGCTCGCGCCTGGCCGTGCCCATCGCGGTCCTGCACTCGGGCCTTGGCGACGCCGAGCGACTTGCGAACTGGCGCAGCGCGCACTCGGGCGCGGCGCGGGTCGTGATCGGCACGCGCTCGGCGGTCTTCGCACCGCTTCCCGCGCTCGGGCTCATCGTGGTGGACGAGGAGCACGACGCTTCCTACAAGCAGCAGGAAGGGGGCTGCCGCTACTCGGCGCGCGATCTCGCGGTGCGGCGCGCGCAGCAGGGGAAGGTTCCCGTGCTGCTCGGTTCGGCGACCCCGGCGCTCGAGACGCTGCACAACGTGCAGCTGGGCCGGTATCACGCACTGCGCCTGCCGCGGCGCGCCGACCAGACGGCCGCCCCGCGCCTGGGGCTTATCGACCTGCGCGCGCACGCGGTGCACGCGGGGCTGTCCGGGCCGGTCACGCAGGCCATCGAGCGCCACCTGCACAGCGACGGCCAGGTGCTGGTGTACCTGAACCGCCGGGGCTACGCGCCCACGCTGCTGTGCACGAGCTGCGGGTGGATCGCGCCATGCACGGAGTGCGACGCGCGCCTGACCGTCCATCGCCTGGCCGCGCAGCTGCGCTGCCATTACTGTGGCGCGGCCCAGCCGCTTCCGGCCCGCTGCGGCCGCTGCGGGTTCGCGGTTCGCCCGGTGGGCCAGGGGACCGAGCGCGTCGCCGAGACGCTCGCGGCCATGTTTCCGGACGCGCCGCTGGTGCGTCTCGATCGCGACACGGCGCGCGATGCGAACGACATCGGCCTGGTGATGGACGCGCTGCTCGACGGTTCGGCACGCATCCTGGTCGGCACGCAGATGGTGACCAAGGGTCATCATTTCCCGGGCGTTTCGCTGGTGGCCGTCATCAACGCCGATCAGGGCCTGTTCAGCAGCGATTTTCGTGCGGCCGAACGCCTGGCGCAGACGATCGTGCAGGTGGCCGGGCGCGCCGGGCGCGGTGCGCGCGCCGGAGAAGTGCTGATCCAGACCGAATATCCGGAGCACCCGCTCCTGCAGAGCCTGATTCAGGGAGGCTACGAGGCCTACGCTCTCACGGCGCTCGAGGAACGTGCCGCTGCCCGCTGGCCTCCATTCACTCGCCTGGCGCTGCTGCGCGCCTCGGCGCGCGAGGCGATGCAGGCGCTGGATTTTTTGCGTCGCGCCCGCGATAGCGCGGGGCCCGAGCCCGCCGTGCGCCTGCTGGGGCCGGTGCCCGCCAGCATGGCGCGGCGCGCGGGACGCCACCATGCGCAGCTCCTGATCGAACATCCCGACCGCGGCGGCCTGCACGGCTTTCTCAAGTGGTGGCTGCCGGAGGTCGAACGCCTCCCGGAGTCGCGGCGCGTGCGCTGGGCGCTGGACGTCGATCCCCTGGACGTCCAGTAGAGTTTATTTTTCGGTAGACTGCGCGACCCTGACATGCAAGGCGGACCGGATTGAAAGCTGAGCTCGAGGAGCTGCTCGCGCAGGCTCTGCAAAAACTTCAAGGAAGCTACCTCAGCGTCCCCGTCGAGCGTGCGGCCATCGTCGTGGAGCGCACCCGCGACGCTCAGCACGGCGACTTCAGCTGCAACATCGCGCTGCGCCTGGCGAAGAGCAGCGGGCGCAAGCCGCGCGAGCTGGCGGCGGCGATCCTCGCAGCGCTCCCTGCCCATCCATTGCTCTCGCGGAGCGAGGTGGCCGGCGCGGGCTTCATCAACCTGTACCTGGTGCGCGAAGCGCACGGCGAGGTGCTGCGGCGCGTGCTCGAGCAGGGCGAGCGCTACGGCACGGTCGAGGGCGATCGCGGCACGAGCGTGTGCGTTGAATTCGTATCCGCCAATCCCACCGGCCCGCTGCACGTGGGCCACGGCCGCCAGGCCGCCTATGGCGCAAGCCTGGCTAACCTGCTTGCCGCCACCGGCCATCGCGTGCACCGCGAGTACTACATCAACGATGCAGGCCGTCAGGTCGACATCCTCACCGCCAGTGTCTGGATCCGCTACCTGCAGGCGCTTGGCGAGGCGCTGCCGTTCCCCGAGAACGGCTACCGGGCGGATTACGTGAATGCGATCGGCGCGCAGCTCCAGGCCGCGCAGGGCGCAGCGCTCAGAACGCCGGCGGCGGCGGTGCTGAACGGGCTTCCGCCCGACGCGCCCGCCGGAGACAAGGAGCAGTACATCGACGCGCTGATCGCGCGCATGCGCGAGCTGCTGGGCGCGGCCGGTTACGAGTCGGTGCAGGAGCTGGGACTGGAGGCCATGCTGGCCGACATACGCGATGACCTCAAGGCCTTCGGGGTCGAATTTGACACCTGGTCCTCCGAGCGCGCGCTGGCTCGGGCCGGTGCGGTCGAGCGCACGCTCGAACTCCTGGCGGCACACGGCCACACCTACACCAAGGACGGTGCCCTGTGGCTGCGCAGCAGCCGCTTCGGCGACAGCGAGGATCGCGTGCTGGTACGCGCCAACGGCCAGAAGACCTACTTCGCCCCCGACATCGCCTATCATCTCGACAAGCGCGCGCGCGGCTTTGCGCTGCTCATCGACGTGTGGGGCGCCGACCATCACGGCTACATCCCGCGCATGCGCGCCGCGCTCATGGCCATGGGCGAGAGCGGCGATTGCCTGGAAGTGTGCCTGATGCAATTCGTCAGCCTGTACCGCGGCGGCGAGAAGATCCCCATGGGCAAGCGCGACGGCCAGTTCGTGACCTTGCGCCAGCTCCGCTCGGAAGTCGGCAACGACGCCTGCCGCCTGTCCTACCTGATGCGCAGCCACGACCAGCCGCTGGACTTCGATCTGGAGCTCGCCAAGTCACGCAGCAATGACAATCCGGTCTTTTACATGCAGTACGCGCACGCGCGTGTGTCCAGCGTGATGAAGCAACTGGCCGCGCGCGGCTTGAGCTATGACGCCGCCGCGGCGCTCGCCCATCTCGACCGGCTCGACAGCGCGCCCGAGGCGGCGGTGCTGACGGCGCTCGGCCGCTACCCCGAGACCCTGCTGCACGCCGCCAGGCAACGCGCACCGCACGCGCTGGTGCATTTCCTGCGCGAGCTCGCACAGAGCTTTCACACCTGGTACAACGCGGCGCAGTTCATTGTCGAGGATGCCGACACCCGCAATGCCCGGCTGGCTCTCGCCCTCGGCGCGCAGCAGGTGATGCGTAACGGACTCGCCTTGCTGGGCGCCAGCGCTCCTGAAAGCATGTGAGCAACCGACGACTTACCGCGCGTGACTACAAGGGAGTGGGCCGCGGCGGTCCGGGACTTGCGCGGCTCAAGGACCTGGGACTGGGCTTTGGCGCGGGACTGCTGGTGGCGCTGGTCATTTACGTCGGCGATCATCGCCACGAGCCGGGCGCGGTCGAGGGCGCCCCCGATCCCGCCCCTGCCCCGCGGCACAGCGCCAAGCCCCCCACCGAGGCCGCGGGTGAGGCGGCCACGGATGCCGGCAGCAGCTACGACTTCTACGCCGGCCTGCCCAAGTTCGAGGTGGTGGTGCCTGAGAAGGAGCACGGCACGCACGTCGATGCGGCCGCGCGCATCGAGCGGCCCGGCACGTATTTTCTGCAGGCGGGCTCGTACCGTGACGTGGCCGATGCCGAGCGGGTGCAGGCCCAGCTGGCGCGTCAGAGCATCAGCGCCAACGTGCAGCGCGTCGCGCTCGACGCCGACGTCTGGTATCGAATCCGAATCGGCCCGATCAAGGACCTAAACCAGCTCAACCGGGTGCGCCAGCAGCTGCAGGCCGCGGAAATCGTGACGCTGGTCATCCGCGTCGAAGACTAGCGCTGCTATTCCTCGGCGGCGTGGCTGATCTCGATGCCGAGCGAACGGAGCTTGCGATACAGGTGCGTGCGTTCCATGCCGACGCGCTTGGCGAGCAGGCCGACCTTGCCGGCGCACAGCTGCAGCTGCTGCTGCAGGTAGGCGCGCTCGAAATGCTCGCGCGCCTCGCGCATCGGCAGCGCCAGCAGGTCCTGCTTGACCAGCGGCGCGTCGATCGGCGCCTGCGCGGCCAGTTCGCGCTCCACTTCCTCGAGTGAGATTTCCTCCGGGCCGCCGCGCAGCAGCAGCCGGCGCAAAAGATTGCGCAGCTCGCGCAGATTGTCGGGCCAGGGATAATTGCGCAGCCGGTTCTGCGCCGCCACGCTGCAGCGCCGGAAGTGCAGTTGCTCGCCCTCGGTGAGTTGATCGGTGCACTGGCGCAGCAGCTCCGGCACGTCCTCGGCGTACTCGCGCAGCGGGGGCACCCGCAGCGGGAGCACTGCGATCTGCGCGTACAGCTCGCGACTGATCGAGCCGGCCTTACCGGCGCGGCTCTCGACGCCCGGGAGCGCCGTGGCGATCACGCGCGCGTCGAATTTTACGGAGGCCTCGCCCCCGCCGCGCGGGAAGCTGCCGAACTCCAGCACCCCCGTCAGCACCCGGTGCACCACATCGGGCAGCTCGTCGATGTCGCCGACGAACAGCGTGCCGCCGCTCGCCTGCTCGAGCAGTCCCGCCTGCTGGCCCGTGCCCAGCAACACGTTGACGGCCTGATCGCCCTGCCAGGCGCGCGGGTTGCCGCTCACGAACGGCCCCCCGGCGCGCGCTCCGGACTGGTGGACAAAGCGCGCGAGGGCCTCGGTCTCGCTGCCGGACTCCGCGATCAGCAGGAGCGGGGCCGGATAGGAGGCCAGGCGCAGCAGCTCGCTGCGCAACTCCTGCGCCACGCGGGAGCGGCCGTGAAGCGGCGCGAGCCTGCGCGCCGCCGCGTAATCCCCGAATTGGCGCGTGCGGCGCGCATCGAGCGCACGCTTGACGGTGGGCAGCAGCTTGGCGAGCGAGAGGGGCTTCTCGATGAAATCGAAGGCGCCCAGGCGCGTGGCCTCGACCGCGGTCTCGACCGTGCCGTGGCCGGACATCATCACCACCGGGCAATCATTGCGCGCGTCGTTCGACCATTCGCGCAGCAGCGTGATGCCGTCGGTATCGGGCATCCAGATGTCGAGCAGCACCAGGTCGGGCGCGCTGCGGGCGCGCGAGGCCCGCGCCTGCGCGGCGTCGGCGGCCACGTCCACGTCGTGGCCTTCTTCGCTCAGGATCTCCTGCAACAAGCGCCTGATGTCGGCCTCGTCGTCCACCACGAGTATTCGGTTCGGACTCATGCTCGCTCCCTCCGCGACTCCGTGCGCCGGTCTGCCGTAGCAGGCAACAATACGCGAACCCGTGCACCGCCTGCGACCAGATTTTCGGCGTTGATCCGCCCGCCATGCTCCTCGACGATGCGCTGCACTATGGCCAGCCCTAAGCCGGTGCCGCGCGCCTTACTGGTCACGTAGGGCTCGAAGGCCCGGCCCAGGATATCCTCGCGGAACCCGGGCCCGTTGTCACTGACCGTGATTTCCGCCTGCGCGGCCGGTGCGGTCAGGACCCAGCGGGTATGCACCGCGATGGCCGCCCCGGCGACCCCGGAGAGGGCCTCGATCGCATTGCTGAGCAGGTTGGCGAGGATTTGGCGCACCCGGCCCCTGTCGGCCTCGATTTCGGGCAGCTGCGGGTCGAGCTCCACGACGATATCGATGCCCGGATCCTGTAGGCGGTACAGCTCCACCATCTCGGCGGCCAGCTGGTTGAGGCTGAAGCGGGCCAGCTGCACCTCGGGGGCGCGCGCGTACTCGCTGAAGGCGTCCACCATCTGCTTGATCGCGTCCACCTGTTGCACGATGGTGTGCGTGGCACGCTCCAGAATGCGGGCGTGCTGGGTATCCAGGCCGCGCAGCAGCTGGCGGCGCATCTGCTCGGCCGAGAGCTGAATCGGGGTCAGCGGATTCTTGATCTCGTGCGCCAGGCGTCGCGCCACCTCGCCCCAGGCCGCGCTGCGCTGCGCGTTGAGCAGAGCGGTCACATCGTCGAAAACGATGACCAGGCGCGCCGCGTCCCCGACGTCGGGGAGCGGCGTGCAGGCCCACAGCAGCACGCGCGCGGCCACTTCATCCTTTAGCGACAGCTGCTCGCGCCATTCGCGCTGCCCAGAATCAAGCCTGGCGCGCAATTCGGACACGAACCCGGCCAGCAAGCTCGGGGTCCCCGCTCCCGCGGCCAGGCTCTGGCCGACCATGCCGGCCAGATCGCTCCCCAGGATCGCCCCGGCCGACTGATTGGCGCTGCGCAGCTGCAACTGCGCATCGACCACCAGCACCCCGCTCGAAAGGCGCGAGAGGATGACCGCCAGCCGCTCGCGCTCGCGCTCGACCGCCTGCCGGCTCAAGGCCGCTTCCTCACGGCTGCGCCGCAAACGCTTGGTCATGTCGTTGAACGAATGCACCAGGAAACCCATCTCATCGCGCGAGGGCAGCGGCAGGCGGGTGCCGAAATCGCCCTTGCCCACGGCGCGGGTGCCTGCGATCAGGTCCTTGACCGGGCGCGTCAGGCGCTGGGCCGACCAGACCGCTCCGTAGACCGCCGCCAGCATCGTGATCAGCAGCACCAGGGTCAGGGTCAGCATGAAATTGATCTTGAGGGGCCGGCGCGTGGCCGACATGTCGCCGTAATTCGAATAGGCGCTCTGCACCGCATCGGCGAGCCGTGACAGTTCCTGGGGCACGTCGTAGTCGGTGAGCACAAAGCGCCCCAGGGGCACGTCGGCGGCCCGCGGGAGCGGCGCCGCGGTCACGATGGTCGCGCGCCCGTTGGGATGGGTTTCCAGACTGACGTAACTGCGGCCCGCGGCTACCTGCATCAGCATGCCCGCCGGCGGGCGGGCCGGGAGCGGTGATCCGACGCTGCTGCTGAGGCTTAAGACCCGGCCACCGCTGTCATAGACCGTGACGTCGGCCGCCTGGGCTGCGCGCCGCTCCGCATCGAGCCGCACGGCAAGGTCCGGGCCGCTCAGATTGGCGATGGTGAGTGCGAATTCCTCGGTGCGCCGCGCCTGTTCGCGCAGGCGCAGCTCGAGGGCCGAGCGCGAGAGCACCAGCGCGTCGTTCAGGCCATGCTTGAACTCGACCCGGAACCAGCTGTCGATGCCGTAGTTGAGAAATTGAAGGGCGAACAGGTACACGATCAGCAAGGGCACCACCACCAGGGTGCCGAACATGCCCACGGTGCGCGCGGTCAGGCGCGAGCCGGGCACGTGGTTCTGAAAATCCCGGTACAGCTGCCAGAGCTTGCGCGTCAGCAGCACACCGAGCGCCAGTACCGCACAGATGTTGAGCAGCAGGATCCAGGGCTGGCGGCGATTGAAGTCGGCCGAGTTCTCGGTCACCTGCAGCAGCAGCAGCAGCGCCCACACACCGGCCCCGCAGCCCAGCAGGATCAGGGCGCGCAGGCCCCAGCGCTTCAGCGCACGAGGGTCCACGTGTACCAGTCGCTGGTGCGATGCCAGGCGTCGGACCAGAACATCAGTGCGCGCAGGGCGTCGGGCATGTGGCCACGGCGCACTCCGGCGCGCAGGCTGATCTGCCATTCCTCGTCGCGGGAGAGCTGCGAATCGACCGCGATCGGCCACTCCTCGACCGTGCCGACGCGCGCCAGGGCCTCATCCAGGGTCGGGAAGCTCTCCTGTGTGGCCGCATCGATATCGCGCAACAGATAGCGGTTGGTGACGACCTGGTAGGAGAGCTCGCTGTGACGGAGCAATGAGACCGCCTCGGCGTCGAACCACAGATGGCGGTGGTGGCTGACGGTGCATTCAAGATCGAAGCTCAGGGTCACCCCGTCCTTGAGGGTGACATCGAGCAGATCGCTGCGCGGGTAGCCGACGCGGACCGATAACATGATCACGCCGTGGCTGGGCACGGCATAGGCGGAGCGAATCTCCAGTTCGCCATCGAGGGGATCTGCGGCGCGCGCCGCGGCGACCGCGAACAGCAACGTGGCGGCGAGCAGGCGAACGGTGGTGACTCGCGTACCCAAGCTAGGGCGCCCCCTTGTGACTAAGGCAAGCATAATAGAAGCCGTCCCCGCCCGCCCCGGGCAACAGCTGCCAGCCAAAGGCGCAGCGGCGCAGGGGCGGCGAGCGCGCCTCGGCCCCGGGGAGCGCGCGTTCGACGGCCCCTTGGGGACCCGCGAGGAAGGCGGCGATGACCCCGGAGTTCTCCCCGGGCAGGATCGAGCAGGTGACATACAGCAGGCGGCCGCCCGGCCGGAGCAGTGGCCAGCAGGCGCGCAGCATCCCGAGCTGGCGGGCCGCGAAGCTGGGAATATCGCTGGCGCGGCGCAATAGCTTGATGTCCGGATGGCGCCGGATGACTCCGGTGCCTGAGCAGGGCGCATCGAGCAGGATCGCGTCAAACAGCCGCCCGTCCCACCAGTCCGGCGCTGAGCCCAGATCGGCGTGCACCAGATGCGCCTCGCGCCCCAGCCGACGGAGGTTGTCGGCGACGCGCCCGAGGCGCGGTGCGTCGACATCGAGCGCGGTGAGCTCGATCGCACCGCCGGCCATCTCCAGCAGCGCACCCGTCTTTCCTCCGGGGGCAGCGCAGGCATCGAGTACCCGCTCCCCGGGCGATGGCGCCAGCAACCGGGCGGCGAGCTGAGCGCTCGAATCCTGCACCGACACGGTGCCTGCGGAAAAACCCGGCACCTCCGACAGCGGCAGCGCACGATCCAGGGTGACGGCGCTGTCCACGATCGCAAGGCGCTCCCCGCGCAGGCCTGCATCGGCCAGTTGTCCGAGGTACGCCTCCATCGCGACGCGACCGGTATCGACGCGCAGGCACAGCGGTGGGTGCTCGTTGTTGGCCCTCAGTATCGCCTCGAGCGCATCGGGCCACGCCGACTTGAACTCGGCCACCAGCCAGGCCGGGTGGGCGCTGGCCGCGGGCAGCTCGCGGTCCGCCGCGGCCAGGCGCTCATCGCGCTCGCGCAGGTAGCGGCGCAGGATCGCGTTGACCAGCCCCGCCATGCGCGCGAGCCCGAGGAGCCGCGCGGCATCGACCGCCGCGGCCACAGTCGTGGCCTGCGGATGGTGCGAGTACTCGATCTGATGGACGGCGCTCACCAGCAGCGCACGCAGCCGGACGTCGGTGTGCGCCTCGGAGCGGGCCAGCAAGGGAAGCACGGCCGGCGCAAGCCGCAGGTACCAGCGTACCGTGCCCAGTGCGACCGCCTGGATGGCGGCGCGCTGCGGGTCCATCGGCCGGCGCCCCAGGGCCTCCTCGGCGTTGACCCCTTCCGCCAGCACGGCGGCCACCACGCCGGCCGCGCCGCTCAGCACTTCGGCGGCGGTCCCGGGAGCCGCTCGCCCGGCGCGCATGCCGCGCTCGCTGCGCGGGCTCACCCGAAACGCAGCCCGTCGATCGGGTGGCCGTGGGCGAAATCCACGGCTGCGATCGCACGTCGCCCGGCGCATTGCAGCTGCTCGACGGCCAGCTGCCCCTGCCCGCAGGCCACCAGCAGCCGCCCGCCTTCGAGCGCGAGCACGTGGCCGGGAAGAGCCTGCGCCCGCGAGGGCGCAGGGCGCGCCTGCGCCCGCCAGATCCTGAGCGGCTCGCCGTCGAGCAGCGTGTGCGCCACCGGCCGCGGATTGCAGCCGTTGACCTGGCGCGCGATCTGCGGCGCCGGGGCGCTCCAATCGATCAGCGCCTCCTGCTTCTCGAGTTTGCGGGCATAAGTGACGCCCGCGGCGGGCTGGGCGCGCGCGCGCGCGGTTCCTGCCGTGAGTTGCGCGATCACCTCGAGCAGCAGCCGCGCCCCCTGTGCGGCCAGGAGCGTTGCGAGCTCCGCGCTGGTCATGTCCGCCCCGATCGCCACGCTCTGCTGCGCCAGGATCGGCCCGGTGTCCAGCCCTGCATCCAGCTGCATGATGCTCACGCCCGATTCGGCGTCACCGGCCAATATGGCCCGCTGGATCGGCGCCGCACCGCGCCAGCGCGGCAGGAGCGAGGCGTGGATGTTGAGCGCTCCGAGCCGCGGCAGAGCGAGTACCGCAGGGGGCAAGAGCACGCCGTAAGCCACCACCACCAGCAGCTCGGCTGCCCAAGCCCCAAGTGCCTCAAGTTCCGCACCGCCCGCGAGCCTCTCGGGCTGCGCCACCGGCAGGCCCAGCGCGAGGGCTCGTTGTTTGACCGCGCTGGCGCGCAGCGCACGGCCGCGTCCGGCGGGCCGGTCGGGCTGGGTCAGCACGCCGACCACTTGGTGCGCGGAGGAGGCCAGTGCGTCCAACGCCGGCAGGGCAAACTCCGGCGTTCCGGCGAACACGATCCGCAGCGATTCCATGGCAGTCAATCGGCTCTTGCGGGCGGCCCTGGGGCTAGATCACTTTGACGTTGGCCGCGAGCCGTGCGGCCGGCGGGCGGGCGCCGGGCGCATCGCCCCGTTCGCGCCGTTCCTTGAGGAGCTTGCGGCGGATGCGTTCGCGCTTGAGACTCGAGAGGTAGTCGACAAACAGCCGGCCGTTGAGATGATCCATCTCATGCTGCACGCACACGGCGAGCAGTCCCTCCAGATCGCGCTCGAAGTGCTCGCCCTGCCGGTCCTGGGCGCGCACGCGCACGCGCGCGGCGCGCTCCACCAGCTCGTAGGTCTGCGGCACCGAAAGGCAGCCCTCCTCGGTCTGAGTCGCGCCCTCGCGGCTCAGGATCTGCGGGTTGATGAACACCTGCGGCTCGTCCTTCGCCTCGCTGACGTCCACGACCAGCAGCGCCTTGTGCACGTTGACCTGGGTGGCGGCCAGACCAATCCCCGGAGCGGCGTACATGGTCTCGAGCATGTCCTCGATCAGGCGGCCCAAGGACGCGTCAAATTCGCGCACCGGTTCCGCGCGGGTACGCAGGCGGGGGTCCGGAAACTCCAGTATGGATAGTTGCGCCATGGCCGCTTTTTGATACCTCGGCTTGCACCCATGTGACCCAGTGCACAAACTCCGCACGGGAGCATGGGCGTTTAGGGGCCATTGAGTTTATAACAGCTAGCGGTTGGCCACCCCACCCGGCCCCGTATTAGGAGTGAGGGATGTTCCTGTATCCGACAAGCAGCAGCCGCCGGGCGTTCCCTCAGTGCGCCGGGGCGACTCTTTTATTGGCCCTGAGCCTGGGCCTGGCGGGCTGCTCTTTGATGCGCCATCACGACGATGCCGCCGCGCCCGAGGCCGCCGAATCGGCCGCGCCCCCCGCGCCGGCAACCGCGCCGGCCGCCGAACCCGAGACCGTGACCTCCAACCTGCCCGATTTGCCCGCGGACGGCCAGGCCACGACCGTGGTCACCGAGACCACGGCTCCAATCAGCGCGAGCGCGCCCAAGAGCTACGTCGTGCAGCGCGGCGATACGCTCTGGGGCCTGGCCACCAAGTTCCTGAAGGATCCCTGGCTGTGGCCTGAGATCTGGTACGTCAATCCGGAAGTGAGCAACCCGCACCGGATCTATCCGGGCGACACCCTGCGGCTTGCCGTGGGCAAGGACGGCAAGGAGCAGGTGCAGGTGGTCCGCAGCAGCGGCAGTGCCACGCGACTGGAGCCGATGCTGCGCACCACCGAACTGGAAGCGCCGATTGCCAATATTCCCTATTCGACCATTGCCGCGTTCCTCTCGCGTCCCGGCGTGCTCAGCAAGCAGCAGGTCGAGGCCGCCCCCTACGTGCTCGCCTTGCGCGACCGGCACCTGATCGCCGGCAGCGAGAACGAGATCTACGTGCGCAAGCTCGAGGGTGCGGCCGTGGGCGAGCATTTCAACGTGATGCACGTGGGTGACAAGCTGCACGATCCGGACGGGGGCAAGATGCTCGGCTACCTCGCCAATTACGCCGGCACGGCGGTGGTGACGCGCGCGGGCAATCCGGCGAGCGCCCTGATCACGGACTCGGAGCGTGAAATCGTCGCTGGCGACGTGCTGGTCCCGGAAACCGGCGGGCGGGTCGGGGACATCGTGCCGCACGTGCCTGCCGGAGAAGTGCACGCACGCGTGGTTTCGGTCGTCAATGGAGTGTTGCTCGCCGGGCAGTACCAGGTGATCGCGATCAACCGCGGCAGCCAGCAGGGCATCGAGCCTGGCCACGTGCTGCGCGTCAACGAGTCCGGAGACCAGGTGCTTGATCACTGCGCGACCGTGACCGGCCTGGGGACCTGCACCGGGCACAAGGTCAAGCTGCCGCAGGAATCCGCCGGCACGGTGCTGATGTTCCGCATCTTCGATCACGTGAGCTACGGGCTGGTGCTGGCCGAGACCAACCCGATCGCCACCGGCGACCAGGTTATTCGGCCTTAAAATCGACTTTCTGGGTCAGGGCGCAGCTGCTAGAGGGCGCCGGCAAAGGGCCAGCCACGCGCTGGCCCTTTGCTTTTGGGCGCTGCCCTCAGGGTCTCCTCCGGCGCCCCGCGGGGGGCCTTGATTTCCAGCACCCGGCCACAAGTGTGTCAGGGTGCCCCGCCGAGAGCGCCATGGAAGCAGGGAATCTGGTTAGGAAACAGGATATTACAGAATCCCTGAGCCGCCGCGTGGAGGGCACCGCGACAGCTTCCGGGTTGGACAAGCCGTAGGAAATCCTGTTAGATGCGCTCGGGTTCGAGCCGCCGAGCATCAACGCTCAAATACACCGGACCGGCCATGCGGGCCCTCAATACGCGTCCCTAGCTGCTTTTCCTTGATAAAGAGGCGAGGGCAGGGTCGGATTGCACGCCGGGGGGCGGCACGCACAAGTCAAATGGGTAGCCTGCGGGAAATGGACAACACGGTATTCGACATTCTGGTTTACGTCTTCGATCACTATCTGTTCGAAGAGCTCCCGGCACACACCGAGCGGGCCGATATTGCCCGCGATCTGGAGGTGGCCGGCTTCCGCGGCGCGAATGTCGAGCGGGCGCTCGATTGGTTGGCCGACCTGGCCGATCAGCGCGAGCGTCCCGGCCTGCGCCCCGACGAAGGGGCCTTCCGGCTGTATTCGACCGAGGAATGCGCGCGGCTGGACGCCGCCTGCCGCGGCCTGCTGCTATCTCTGGAACGTGGCGGCATCCTGTCGGCGACCCAGCGCGAAATTGTCATCGAGCGCCTGCTCGCGCTCGACACCGAGGAGCTCAGCCTCGAACAGGTCAAGTGGGTCGTGCTCATGGTGCTGTCCTGCCAGCCTGGCGAAGAAGCGGCCTGCGAGCGCATGGAGGATATCCTGCATGAGCTGCCGGTGCAGGTACCCCATTGAGCGTTCCTGGTGAGGGCTGCAGGCATGACCCGCGGCCTGTCCGCGGTTTTTCGTTTTGGGAACCCTGAAGTAAAGGAGCTGCGGCAGCAGTGGCCGAGAACCTGGTAATTGTCGAATCGCCCGCCAAAGCGCGCACGATTAAGAAGTACCTGGGCAAGGACTACGAAGTGCTGGCCTCCTACGGGCACGTGCGCGATCTGGTACCCAAGGAAGGGGCGGTCGATCCCGACAACGACTTCGCGATGCAGTACCGGCCGATCGAGCGCAACGAGAAGCACCTCGCCGCCATATCCAAGGCCCTGAAGAAATCCTCGACGCTGGTGCTCGCCACCGATCCGGACCGAGAGGGCGAGGCCATCGCCTGGCACCTGCACGAGATCCTCAAGGAGCGCGGCGAGCTCAAGGGCAAGAACTCGCACCGCGTGGTGTTTCACGAGATCACCAAGAATGCCATCCGTGAGGCGGTCAACCATCCCCGGGGGCTGTCGCTGGACCTCGTGAACGCCCAGCAGGCGCGCCGCGCGCTCGACTACCTGGTGGGCTTCAATCTCTCGCCCCTGCTGTGGAAGAAAGTGCGGCGCGGGCTGTCGGCGGGGCGCGTGCAAAGCCCGGCGCTGCGCATGATCTGCGAGCGCGAGGATCAGATCGCCGCCTTCGTGCCGCAGGAATACTGGACTATTGACGCCGAGGGCGAGCACAGCCAGCAGACTTTTCCGCTCAAGCTGGTGGAATTTGCCGGTCGCAAGGTCGAGCAGTTCAGCTTCGTGAACGAGGCGGGCGCGCGCGCCACCGAGGCGGAGCTGCGCACGGCCAGTGGTGCGGCCGGGGAACTGAAGGTGATGAGCATCGACCGCAAGCAGCGGCGCCGCAATCCCTCTCCCCCCTTCACCACCTCCACTTTGCAGCAGGAGGCCTCCCGCAAGCTGGGCTTCTCGGCACAGCGCACCATGCGCACCGCGCAGCAGCTCTACGAGGGCGTAGACATCGGCGAAGGCAGCGTGGGACTCATCACCTACATGCGCACCGACTCGGTGGCGCTGGCGGCCGAGGCCGTCGCCGAGATGCGCGCGACCATCGAACGGCTCTATGGCAAGGAAGCGGTGGCCGAGGAGCTGCGCGTCTACCGCACCAAGTCAAAGAACGCCCAGGAAGCGCATGAGGCGGTGCGCCCGACTTCGGCGGCCGTGGTGCCCGCCGACATCGAACGCTACCTGGATGCCGATCAGTTCAAGCTCTACAGCCTGATCTGGAAACGCGCGGTCGCCTGTCAGATGGCGCACGCCGTGTTTGATACCGTCGCGGTCGACATGCTGGCCGGGGACGATGGGCCGACGAGGCATGTGCTGCGCGCCAACGGCTCCACCCTGATCAAGCCCGGCTACATCGCCGTGTACCAGGAGGGCCGTGACGATGCCGTGGATGACGACAGCGATCACATGTTGCCGGCGATGCAGGTGGGCGATCCGGTGCGGCTGGCGGCGCTGCATCCGGAACAGCACTTCACCGAGCCCCCGCCGCGCTACACCGAGGCTTCACTGGTCAAGGCCCTCGAGGAGCACGGCATCGGCAGGCCCTCCACCTACGCCTCGATCATCTCCACGCTGCGCGATCGCGAGTATGTGGAAATCGACAACCGGCGCTTTACCGCCACCGACATCGGCCGGATCGTCGGGCGCTTCCTCACCGAGCACTTCCACCGCTACGTCGAATACGGCTTCACGGCCGCGATGGAGGATGAGCTCGACGCGGTGGCCCGCGGCGAGGAGCCCTGGACCACGCCACTCGCGAAGTTCTGGAAGCCGTTCATTCGCCAGGTGGAGCTGATCGAGAAATCCGTGACCCGCGAGCAGGTCGCGCAGGCCCGGGAGCTCGGCACTGATCCGGCCACCGGCAAGCCAGTCACGGTGCGCATGGGACGCTTCGGCCCCTTCGTGCAGATCGGCACCAAGGATGATGCCGAGAAGCCGCGCTTTGCCGGGCTGCGCCCGGGCCAGAAGATGGACACGCTCCAGCTTGCCGACGCATTCGAGCTCTTCAAGCTGCCGCGAACGCTCGGTGAGACGGCGGCAGGCGAGACCGTGCTCACGGCGATCGGGCGCTTCGGGCCCTACCTCAAGTACGGCGCCAAGTATGTCTCCCTCAAGGAAGACGACCCCTACACGGTGACGCTGGAACGCGCGCTGGAGCTGATCCAGGCCAAGGTGATCGCCGACGCCAACCGCATCATCCAGGACTTCGCCGCCGAGAACATCCAGGTGCTCAATGGCCGTTACGGACCCTACGTCACCGACAAGCTGAAGAACGCGCGCGTGCCCAAGGATCGCGACCCCAAGACCTTGAGCCTGGAAGAATGCCAGGCGCTGCTGGCCGCGGCGCCCGCCAAGGGCAGCCGGGGCCGGTTCGGCCGCAAGTTTCCCGCGAAGTCCGCCGCGGCTCCGGCCGATGAGCAGGGCGCGCAGCCGGCCGCCGCCGCTGCCGCAGCGCCGACGGCCAAGACGAAGAAAATGAGCCCGGCTCCGCCGAAGGCCAAGACCAAGGCCAAGGCAGGGGCCAAGGCGACGACCAAGGCCCGCGTCGCGGGCAAGAAGACCAGCAAGCGCGGCTGAGCGCGCGGCTAAGCGCGCATGAAATATCGCCACAGCTTTCATGCCGGCAATTTCGCCGACGTGCACAAGCACGTGAGCTTGCTGGCCCTGATCGCAGCGCTGCAGCGCAAGGACAAGGGCTTCCTGTACGTGGAAACGCATGCGGGCCGCGGCCTGTACGACCTGGACAGCGCGCAGACGCACCAGGGCGCCGAGGCGCGCCTGGGGATCGGCGCGCTGCAGGGCGCACAGTTCCAGAACCCCGAGATCAGGGGCTACCTCGCCGCTCTCGCACAGGTTCGCGGCGATGAGCGGGCCGCCTCGAGCTACCCGGGCTCGCCTCTCCTTGCCGCGCTGGCGCTGCGCGCGCAGGATCGCGGTCTGTGCTGCGAGATCCAGGCTTCGGAATGCCGCGCGCTGGAGCGCGCGCTGAGCCCCTACCCCCGGATGCGCTGCGAATGCATCGATGGATACCGGAGCCTTCGGGCGCAGCTGCCGCCCGTGGAACGGCGCGCGCTGGTGATGATCGATCCGCCCTACGAGGAACAGCACGATGATCTGGCCCGCGCGATCGCGGCCATCGGCGAGGTGCTCTCGCGGCTGGCCAACGCGCTCATCCTGCTGTGGTACCCGATCAAGGACGAGCGCGAATTGAACCCCAGCCTGGCCCGCGCGGCCGATGCGCTCCCGGTGCCGGCACTGATCTCCGAACTGTGGCTGCACCCGCGCGATGCGCGCGTCGGGCTCAACGGCTCAGGGCTGCTGATCGTCAATCCGCCCTATCAAATTGATCTGGACATGGAGCGGTGGCTTCCGGAGTTGGGCGCCGCCCTCGGGGCCGGGCGCCAGGGCGGGACTCTGGTCAGGTGGGTCGCGCATGAGCAGCATTGATCGCTACGCCGTGATCGGCGAGCACATCGGCCACAGCAAATCCCCGCAGATCCACGCGCTGTTCGCCCGCGCCACGCAGCAATCGATGCACTACGGACTGATCGACGTGCCGCCCTCAGGCTTTGCCGCGGCGGCGCGCGAGTTCTTTGCGGCGGGCGGATGCGGGCTCAACGTCACCGTGCCGCACAAGCAGCTCGCCCTGCAGCTGGCCGAGACACTGACCCCGCGCGCGCAACGCGCCGGGGCCGTCAACACACTCGCGCGCGGCCTGACGGGCGGTGCGGCCACGGCGGTGCTCGGCGACAACACCGACGGTGCGGGACTGGTGCGCGATCTCACGGCCAATCTGGGCTGCGCGCTGCCCGGCGCCCGTGTACTGCTGCTGGGCGCCGGCGGCGCGGCGCGGGGCGTCATCGCGCCACTCCTCGAGAGCGGCGTCGCGCTGCTCATGATCCACAATCGCCATGCCGACCGGGCGCAGCAGCTGGCCGAGGAATTTGGCGAGCTTGGCCCGGTGCGCGCCGCTCCGGCCCGCACGGCCGACGATCCGCAGGGGCCTACGCCCTACGATCTGATCATCAACGCCACCTCGGCGAGCCTGCGCGGCGAACTGCCGTCGGTTTCCGCGAGCGCGATCGGCCAGCGCACTCTGTGCTACGACTGCGCCTATGGCGAGCGCGATACGGCGTTTGTCGCCTGGGCCCGCGCCGCCGGCGCGGGCCGCGCCGTGATGGGCTTAGGCATGTTGGTCGAGCAGGCGGCCGAGTCCTTCATGCTATGGCGCGGCCTGCGGCCCGACACTTCCGCCGTGCTCAGCGCCTTGCGGGCGCCTCCCGGTTCCTAGGGCCTGCGCACGGACGTCGAGCCGCGATCAGCTGCGCGCGATTGCCTCCGGCAGCCAACGGCAGCGCCCTTAGTGCAGGGTTCAGCTAAGAAACTCGACCCGTCCCCCGACAAGGTTGTACATCGAGGCGACGATCTTGATCTTTCCCTGCTTTTCCAGACCGGCGAGCACGCTGCTGCGCGAGCGTATCGCCTCGACGGTCCGGCGCGCATTCGTAGCGGCCACGGCGTCGACGAACGCATCATTCTTGCTGGTTCTCTCGCCTGTATAGGTCGTTGCCGGGATGGCCGGCTTGATCTTGTCCAACAGTCCGGTGAGATTCCCCAGCTTAACCTCGTCGATGGCACCCTTGATGGCTCCGCAGGCCGTATGACCCATCACGAGCACGAGCTTTGCCCCGGCCGCAGCGCAGGCGAACTCGAGGCTCCCGATCAGATCGTCGTTGGCAATATTCCCCGCGACACGCGCGTTGAAGGAATCTCCGATGGCCATGTCGAGAATTATCTCGGCCGGAGCGCGCGAATCGATGCAACTGAGAATCGCCGCCGCCGGGTATTGACCGCCAGCGGTCGCGCGTTTCTGTGCCAGGTAATCGTGCGCCTGCATCTTGCCGCTGCGAAAGCGCTCATTGCCCTGTTTGAGCAGATCGATGACCTGGTCGGGCGTGAGCTTGTCCCGCTCCTCCTTGCTAAGCGCCGCGGCCCCCGCGACATCGGGCAGACCAAAGTTCACCGTGAGGGCCGCCAACGGCACCCCTACCAGAAGTCCGAGGACAGTTCGCCGGTCGGGTTTTTCACCGCAACATGGGATTGTTTTGTCCTTTTCGGACAGCCGAGCACTCAGCGGCCGCTGAACGTGGACGGTCGGCGTGTTGTTAACACCCTCATTCATTGGCGCTGTGCTCGTGCTCATCTTGTTTTTCCCCCTGATCTGACTAAGACAGCGATTTTTCTCGAAGCAACATTGCCCGATGGACTGGGCATGAGAAATGCATCTTAAACAATTCTTTCCGGCGCGATGGACTCCATAAGATCTTCAATACTCCGGCCCTTGGCATCTCCTGCGATGAGGCCAGGCGCGCCGAGCTGGTCGCGCCAATGTGGAGTTGCCCGCTCGGCGGCACTAAGATGCGCCCGGTCATGACCGTCCTGTCCGCCGCAATCCTGCTGTTCCTGGTGATGGATCCCCTGGGCAACATCCTGCCCTTCGTCTCGGCCTTGCGCAGCGTCCCGGTGGCCCGGCGCAAGCGCGTGGTCGCGCGGGAACTTGTGATCGCCTACGCGGTGCTGGTGATGTTCCTGTTTACCGGCGAGCACCTGCTGCGCGTGCTCAACATCTCGGGCCCTGCCCTCACGATCGCCGGGGGGATCGTCCTGTTCCTGATCGCCCTGCGCATGGTGTTCCCGTCGGCGGACAGCCCCCTGGAGGAAAAGGTCAAGGGTGAGCCCTTCCTGGTCCCTCTGGCCATCCCCTACGTCGCCGGTCCCTCGACGCTGGCCACCCTGCTCTTGTTAATGAGCCGCGAGCCGCAGCGCTGGCCGGAATGGCTTCTGGCCCTGAGCGCCGCATGGCTTGCGAGTGCGATCATCCTGGTGCTCGGCAATTACATCGGGGAGCTCCTGGGGCCCCGGGGATTGCTGGCCCTCGAGCGCCTCATGGGCCTGCTGTTGGTGGCCCTGGCCGTGCAGATGTCGATCGAGGGCCTTCGTGTGGCGCTGCGACCCGCCTGACATGGCCGACGGGGGGAAGCCTGGGAGATAGCAGGCTTACGGGCCAATACCGGCTTGAAAGTGAGCCATTGAATCATATATGTTACAGCCATGTGGCTTCCCTCTGAGCTGACAGCCTTTGCCCAGGTTGCCGAACTGGGCTCCTTTACGGCCGCCGCGCGCTCGGTGGGGGTACCGAAAGTGGCGGTGAGCCGCGCCATCCAGAGCCTCGAGAAAAGGGTCGGGACGCGCCTGCTGACGCGCACCACCCGTCGCGTGGCGCTTACCGACGCCGGTCGTGCGCTGCTGCCCCGCGCCCTGCGCATCGCCGCCGAAACAGCGGCCGCCCGTCGCGAAATGACCCCCCTCGAAGACGGCCGCCAGAGCCTGCGGGTGCTGGCCGACCCGGCGTACGGGCGGCTGTTGCTGGCACCCCTCCTGCCCCGTTTCATGGAGCGGTTCCCGGACATTCCTCTGGAAGTGGAGATGGCCTTGACCGTGCCCGAAGAGCCCGGCGAGCACTGGGACGTCTTGTTCCAGAACGGTCCCCCGCAGCGCGAGGGCCTGGTAGGCACGCCGCTGGGCCGTCCGCCCCTGATCCTGTGCGCGACGCCGGCCTACCTGCGCGCGCATCCGGGGGTCGGTCAACCGGCGGATCTCGCCCAGCATGCGGTGTTGGTCCCAGGCCAGCTGGTCACGGAACTGCGATTGCACCGCGGTCGCACGCAGGCGCAGGTATCGCTGACGCCGCGGCTGATCGTGACCGATCCGGCCGTGGTGCACGCGGCCACCGCGGCGGGCGCCGGCATCGGCGTGCTCCCCGAGTTCCTGTGCCGCATCGGATTGTCGATGAACAAGCTCGAGCGGGTGTTGCCCGAGTGGCAGGTGGCGGACCTGCTGGAGTTGCACGCGGTCTCGGACCTGCGGCGGGCCGGCTTACCGGCAGTAAAGGCGCTGATCGAGTTCTTCATTGCCAACATGGTGCCGGTGCTGGGTCGAGGTTAGGGCCGGTGCACGATCAGGACACTCCGGGAGCGCCCGTTCCCTTTCAGGAATTCGCGCAGGGCATCCAGGCCCAGAGCGCACTGCGCGCGCGGATTACCGAGGCCTGCCGGCGACCCGAACCCGAATGCCTCCCACCGCTCCTGGCCGGTGCCAGCCTCCCGCCCGCTGAGGCCGAGGCCGCCAAGTCGCTGGCGCGCGAACTGGTGGTCGCGTTGCGCCGCAAGAAACTCGACAGCGGGGGGAGCGTAGCCGGGCTGATCCAGGAGTATTCGCTCTCCAGCCAGGAAGGCATCGCCCTGATGTGCCTGGCCGAAGCGCTGCTGCGCATCCCCGACTCGGCGACCCGCGATGCCATGATCCGCGACAAGATCTCGACCGCCGACTGGCAGGCGCACATCGGCAACAGCCCCTCCCTGTTCGTCAACGCCGCCACCTGGGGCCTGCTCATCACCGGCAAGCTCACCGCCACCACCTCGGAACGCAGCCTCACGGCGGCCATCACCCGCATGATCGGCCGGGGCGGCGAACCGCTGATCCGCAAGGGCGTGGACCTGGGGCTGCGCATGATGGGCGAGCAGTTCGTCACCGGGCAGACCATTGAGGAGGCGATCGCCAACAGCCGTGCGATGGAGGCGAAGGGGTTTCGCTACAGCTACGACTGCCTCGGCGAGGCCGCCGTCACGGCCGCCGACGCCGAGCGCTACTACGCGGACTACGAGCAGGCCATTCACGCCATCGGCACCGCCGCCGCCGGACGTGGCGTCTACGAGGGCCCCGGCATCTCGGTGAAACTGTCCGCGCTCCATCCGCGCTACTCGCGCTCGCAGCTGGAACGGGTTCGCTCGGAGCTGCTGCCGCGCCTTAAGACACTGGCCGTGCTCGCGCGCCGCTACGACATTGCGCTCAACATTGACGCCGAGGAAGCCGACCGGCTCGAAATCTCACTCGACCTGCTCGAGGCGCTGTGCTTCGACCCTGAACTGGCGGGCTGGAACGGCATCGGCTTCGTGCTGCAGGCCTACCAGAAACGCTGCCATTTCGTGATTGACTGGATCATCGACCTCGCGCGCCGCTCCAAGCACCGCCTGATGATCCGCCTGGTCAAGGGAGCCTACTGGGACAGCGAGATCAAGCGCGCCCAGGTCGACGGCCTCAGCGATTTTCCGGTGTACACGCGCAAAGTCCACACCGACGTGTCCTATCTGGCCGCCGCCCGCATGCTGCTCGCGGCCCCGGACGCCGTGTTTCCACAATTCGCCACCCACAATGCCCACACCCTGGCCACCGTGATGAAGCTGGCCGGCGGCAACTTCTACGCCGGGCAGTACGAGTTCCAGTGCCTGCACGGGATGGGCGAGCCGCTGTACGAGGAAGTGGTCGGCGAGGACAAGCTGCGCCGTCCCTGCCGCATCTATGCGCCGGTCGGCAGCCACGAAACACTGCTCGCCTATCTGGTGCGAAGGCTGCTCGAGAACGGCGCCAACACCTCCTTTGTCAACCGCATCGCCGATCCCGAGGTGCCGGTGGACGATCTTATCGCCGATCCCGTGACCCTCGCCCGCGCGCTCTCGCCCCTGGGCGCCCCGCATTCCAAGATCGCCTTGCCTCCCGAACTCTTTGGCGGCGAGCGCCGCAACTCGGCCGGGCTTGACCTGGCCAGCGAACGGCAGCTCGCGGCGCTCGCGGCCGTGCTGCCTGCGGGCAGCAAGATCAGCTACCGGGCCGTGCCGCTGGTCCATGCCACCGCAGAAAACAGCGGCGCCAACGGCGCCGGCATCGGCCGCACGCTCTGCAATCCTGCCGACCGGCAGGATGTCGTCGGCGTCGTGGTCGAATCCAAGCCCAGCGACGTGGACGCGGCCTGCGCGCAGGCGCTGGCCGCGTTTCCCGAGTGGTCGGCCACCGCGCCGGCCGAGCGGGCCGCGGCGCTGTGGCGCGCGGCCGAGCTGCTCGAGAGCACGCCGGCACTGCTCGGCCTGATCGTTCGCGAGGCGGGGAAATCCCTGCCCAATGCGGTGGCGGAAATCCGCGAAGCGGTGGATTTCCTGCGCTACTACGGCGCTCAGGTCCGGTCCTCATTCCACAACGACACGCACCGCGCCCTGGGGCCGGTGGTCTGCATTTCGCCGTGGAATTTCCCCTTGGCCATCTTCGTGGGGCAGGTGGCCGCCGCTCTCGCGGCCGGGAACCCGGTGCTCGCCAAGCCCGCCGAGGAGACACCCTTGGTGGCCGCCGCCGCGGTGCGCCTGCTGCACGAAGCCGGCATTTCGCGCGGCGCGCTGCAATTTCTCCCGGGCGCGGGCGATGTCGGCGCGGCCTTGGTCGCGGACCGGCGCATCTGCGCCGTGATGTTTACCGGATCCACCGCGGTCGCGCACCTGATCCAGCGACAGCTCGCCGGACGGCTGACCCCTTCGGGCACTCCCATTCCTCTGATCGCGGAGACCGGCGGGCAGAACGCGCTGATTGTGGATTCCTCGGCGCTGCCCGAACAGGTCGTGGGCGACGTCATCGCCTCGGCCTTCGACAGCGCCGGCCAGCGCTGCTCGGCGCTGCGCATCCTGTGCCTGCAGGAGGATATCGCCGAGCGCGTGCTGACGATGCTCAAGGGAGCGATGCGGGAACTGCGCGTGGGCAACCCCGACCGGTTGGCCACCGACGTCGGGCCCGTCATCAGCGAAGAGGCGCGACAGAACATCGACACGCACGTCGAGGCCATGCGCCGGGCGGGCCATGCGATCGAGCAGCTGCCTCTGCCCGCATCGGCCGCGCGCGGCACCTTCGTGGCCCCGACCCTCATAGAGATCGATGGCATCGCCGACGTCAAGCGCGAGGTGTTCGGGCCGGTACTGCACCTGCTGCGCTACCGGCGAGCGGATCTGGAGGCGCTCATTGATGCGATCAACGACACCGGCTACGGCCTGACCTTCGGCCTGCACACACGCATCGACGAAACCATCGCCACGGTCAGCGAGCGCATCAGCGCCGGAAATATTTACATCAACCGCAACCTGATCGGCGCGGTCGTGGGCGTGCAGCCCTTCGGCGGCCACGGCCTGTCGGGGACCGGGCCGAAGGCGGGCGGGCCGCTGTACCTGCATCGACTCATCGCCGCGCCCGCGCACGGCGTTGCGCCGCTCGCCAGCGCATCGCAGGCGCAGGCGCTCACCCGGCGCTCAGTGGCGCTGGCCTACCGGGAGTTTCTCCAGGCGCGCGGGTTTGCGCAGGTCTCAGCGCGCGTCGCAACTTACATGGCCCGCTCGAAAGTCGGGGAGTTGCAGGACCTGCCCGGTCCGGTCGGCGAGCGCAACGTCTATGTGCTCAAGCCCCGCGGCCGCGTCGTGGCGCTCGCCGACAGCGAGGCTGCCGCCCTGCAGCAGCTGGGCGCGATCCTGGCCACCGGCAATCGGGCGATATTCGAGGCCTCGAACCCGGCGGCGCGCACACTCGCCGAGCTGCCCGCGGAAATTGCCGCGCGCATCGACACCGTGCCCAACTGGCAGGCGGCGCACGGCATTGCCGCCGTGCTCTTTGCCGGCGATCACGAGGCGCTGCGCGCGGTGAACGCGCGCGCGGCCCGGCCCGAGGGCCCGATCATCATCGTGCAGGGGGCGAGCGCCGCGGGGCTGGCCGACGGGAGCGAAGACTACGCGCTGGAACTCCTGCTCTCCGAAGTGAGCATCAGCACCAACACCGCCGCTGCGGGCGGCAACGCCAAGCTGATGACGATCGGCTAAGTCCGATCAGAGCAGGTCCGGGTCGGCCTCAGCGACCGACGCCCCACCGCTCCGGACCGTGCGCGCCAGCGCCAGGGCCAGGGGCAAAGTCTGCGCCGCGTAGTGAGTCGCGCTTTGCAACTTCGATCGCCAGTAGAGGGCTTCGTCGTTCTCTTGCAGGCGCGCGCTGCCGATGCGCGCCGCCCGCGCCATCAGCCATCCGCCGAACGTGATGCCGCAGAGGCGCAGGTACGGGACGCTGACGGCGTAAGCCGAGGCCGGCGCACTGCGCAGCGCGGCCAGCAGGGATTCGGTCGCGCCACGAAGTTCGCCCAAGGCCTCGCGTGCGCCGCTAAGCACGCCGGCCAACGGCGCCGTGCCGGCCTCTCCCGGCTGCTCCTTAAGTTCCCGCTCGGCGGTGTCCAACAGGGAAAGCATCGCCGCGCCGCCGTCAGCTCCGAGCTTGCGCCCCAACAGGTCGTTGGCCTGGATCGCGGTGGTGCCTTCGTAGATGGTGGTGATGCGCACATCGCGCAGCGTCTGCGCAATGCCGGTCTCCTCGATATAGCCCATGCCGCCATGCACCTGCAACCCTAAGGACACCAGCTCAGTGCCGTACTCGGTGCCCCAGCCCTTGACGATGGGGATCAGCAGCTCGCCGCGCGACAGCGCCGCGTCGCGTTCCTTGGAATCGGTCGCGGCGCGCGCCCGATCGAGTTGCAGCGCCCCGTACAGGGCCAGCGCGCGCATGGCCTCAACTCCCGAGCGCATCGTCAGCAGGAGCCGTCGCACGTCGGGGTGGCGAGTGATGGGAAGCAGTTCTGAGCTGTGCGAGCCGACGGGCCGTCCCTGCACGCGGCCACGCGCCCAGCTGCTCGCCTGTTGCAGGGCGCGCTCGGCCAGTCCGATGCCCTGAATGCCCACCGACAGGCGCGCGGCGTTCATCATGATGAACATGCACTCGAGCCCGCGGTTGGCTTGACCCACCAGGTAGCCCAGGGCCCCGCTCTCGCCGCCGAAGGCCAGTACGCAGGTGGGGCTGGCGTGAATGCCGAGCTTGTGCTCGATCGACACACAGTGCACGTCGTTCCGTCGCCCCGGTCTGCCGTCGGCACCGAGGATGAATTTCGGCACCAGGAACAGCGACAGTCCCTTGACGCCCGCCGGCGCGCCCTCGATGCGGGCCAGTACCAGGTGCACGATATTCTCGGTCATATCGTGATCACCGTAACTGATGAAGATCTTCTGGCCCGAAAGCAGGTAGTGATCGCCTTCCGGCAGTGCGCGGGTGCGTATCGCACCGAGGTCCGAGCCAGCCTGCGACTCGGTGAGCACCATGGTGCCGGACCAGTTTCCGGCGATCATGTCCGGCAGATAGGCGCTCCGGAGCTCTTCGGAGCCGACCAGCTGCAAGGCCTCGATCGCACCGCGCGAGAGCATCGGGCAGAGCATCAGCGCCATGTTGGCGCCGTACCAGATTTCTTCGACCGCGCCGACCAGCGCAAACGGCGCGCCCTGGCCGCCGAGTTCCGCATCGATGCCCAACTGCGGCCAGCCGCCGGCCACGTATTGCCGATAGGCCTCGGCAAATCCTGGCGCCGCGGTCACGCCCGCGGGCGTCCAGGTCGCGCCAACGCGGTCGCCCTGCTGGTTGAGGGGATCGAGCACCCCGGTCGCGAAGCGATCGGCCTCGGCGAGCACCGCCGCGGCCAGCTCGATGGAAAACTCCCTATACAGTGGCCACTGCGCCAGCTGGCCGGCATCCAGCACGTATTCGAGCGTAAAACGCAGGTCATCGATGGGAGCGCGGTACACGCACGCACCTCCGGCCTACGGCGACGCCACAATGAAGAAACATGGACGTTTCAACCCACCGGCGACTTGCGCGGTCTCGTGGAGTAGGAGCGCCCGTGCCCATGATCCATTCTCCTGCCGCGCTCGTTCCCGCCGCCCCGCCCGACGATTATCCTGTAAGCCCGAATATCGGGGCAAAGTGATCCGAATGTCGGTGTTCACAACCGAGACCAAGCTCATTATGCTGCTTTCAATCCGTAATTCTCGAGGGAGGAGGGTCGAACAGTACCAGAACATCGTCGTTGGCGACGTGAGCCGCCCCAGGCTGGCTAAGACTCGGATGGCCAAGTCCGTGCTCGATTCGGGCTGGGGAAGGCTCAAAACGCAGTTGCAGTACAAGGGCCAGTAGGCCAGCAGAAGCGTTCAGGTCGTCGATGAGAGCAACTCAACGCGAACTTGCAGCAGCTGCGGGTCCCTAACCGGCCCCGCAGGTCTGGACAGGCTCGTTGTAAGGCAGTGGGTGTGCAGTGCGTGTGGAGACACGCTCGATCGGGACGTAAATGCGGCCCGAAACATCCTGGCCGGGTCCAGGTGCGGACCTCCATGCGCGGGAACGAGTCCTCGCGCTCACCCGATCGCGCAAAGCAGCGCCTCTCGCGCTCGCCAGGCACGGACAAATCGGGTGCGGGCGGTGGCATGAGCACCGGATGACAAGTCTACTGAAATATGTGAAATATGGCCTTCGCGGTGGAACGCGAGTGGCGTCACGGTGGCAGGCTCAAGGATCCTCCATCATAGGTACTATGTCCACGACGCCTGAGCACACGGGGTCCAGCACCCAGCGCCGGCCGGTCCCGGACGAGCTGGGCCGCGCGCTCCTGGAAGCGCTCGGCAGCTGGCGACCCCAGGCCATCTCGCTGCACGATGCGGCCGGCGACACGATGTGGCTGAGTGCCGGCTCGATGGGACCGGATGAGCACAGTCTCGTGCTCACCGCGCTCGATGTCTTCGCACTCGAACCCTATCGCGAACACATTCACCGCAAGCTCGAGGAGGGACGGCGCACGCTGTTCCTGGCGGCACGCGACCCGGCGGGGAACTGCATCGGCGTGCTGTGCGCATTCGTGGAACGCAGCGCGGTGGACGACCAGCGCGTCGTCACACCGGCCCTGCACGCGCTGCTGCAGCGATTCAGCATGCTGCTCGCGCCGCACACCGACAAAACCAGCAGCCAGTCGAGCCTGACACTGGGTCGCGACGGCGGCCTGCCTTTCAGCCTGCCCGAACTCACCCCGATCCGCGCGCGCAAGTACCTGCGATTGCAGTCCGGCAGCGGCACCCGGCGCTACGAGGTGCTCATCAACCCGGTGAGCGCTCCACATGATGCCGCGGTATTCGAGCACGTGCTGGACTGGCTGGTCCAGAACCGGAAGCACTACGTGGCCAAGCCGGCCAGCTTTGCGGTGCCCATCTCGGCCGCCGCAGCAGTGGATGCGGGGTTCGCGAGCCGCATCGCGGCCAGCCTCAGCCGGCACTCCCTGGATGACGGTCTGGTGATGCTGATCCTGCCCGCATCGGCCTGGTGCGCGCAACCCGAAGCCTTGCAGCCCTTGCTCGATCTGTGCGATGAAAATCGCTGCCGCGTCGTACTCGATGACTTCGAACTCAACGAGGCCGCGTTGCTGCTGCTGAGGAGCAAGGCCATTCGCATGCTCAAGCTGAGCGCCGAACTGACCACCGAGGCGATGCGCGACCGCTTCCCGCGCGCGTTGTTGTCTGCCTGCACGCACATCGCGCGAGTGCTCGGGATTCATTGCGTCGCCAAGCGCGTGGAGAGCGCCGCCGCCGGCCGCTGGCTGGCGGTGGCCGGGGTCGACTACCTGGATCCCATCAGTCGCGCCGAAACAGGCGTTGCCACCACGACCGACGAGGCGGTAATCCTGCAGCTGGTTTCGTAGCCGCCGGCCGCGGGCGAGGCGGCGTTGGCGTCGCCACGCGCTTGTGGCCGTAGGGGTCATAGCCCACGCTGCCGGTGGGTTCAGCCGCCTGGCCGGGCTTCGCGATGGATTTTCTCTCCTGCGAGCTCGCCTCTTCCTCCAGCTTGAGGCCGGGCACCTCGAGGCGCTTCAGGAGGTGCGAGGTGGATGCGATCAGATGCCGGCCTGAGTCCACGGCCCACTGCCACACGGCATTGCCGCGCGAGTCATAGCTCACCGCGCCGCGCTCAGGGGGCTGCTTCTTGGCGGGAGGCTTGTCCTCGGGGTTGCTCATGGACCTACCAGCTGTAGTGCACCCGGTAGCGCACCTGGGCCGAGCCCTCCTTAGGCACGCTCACATCAAAGTGTATCAGTTGCGCACTGTCCTTCTGGTAAGGGGATGAATGCGTCAGCAGTTGCCAATTGCTCCAGCGATACATCGGCTCGCGCACCTGCACCTCGACCGGCTGTGGCTTGTGATTGCGCAGCGTGATTTCAATTTCTTCCTCGACCCAGTGCGCCCGCGTGTCGATCTTGTAATCCACCTGGCGCCGCTCCCCGGTGACATCGAAGGCGTTGCCCAACTTCAGCTTGACGGTGCTGTCCTTCGGAGTGTGATCTATCACGTCCTCGCCGATAAATTCAGCGCTGCCGTCCGCGCCATCGATGCGCGAAACCCGCACCCTGCCCGCCGGCAGCGGCACGCCCAGTCCGGAGCCCGAGTCGTTGCGGAATTCCAGGTAAGTGGCCACCTTGGTGTTGGCGGCAACTCCGGGATCGCGCTCGGTATAGGGCTCGCCAAAGAACTGTGTGCCCAGGGCGTCGTAGATCAGCAGGCGTCGCGCGGGAACCTGGCGCGCCGCCTGGAACAGCTCCAGCTGCTTGGTCGAATTGTTGGGCAGCGTCGTGCTGCGCCCCAGCGTGTACAGGTGAAATTCATCGAACGGCTTCTCGGCAAAGCCGGCGCTGTCCTCGGCCATGGCCATCTTGGCGACGGGCGCATAGCCGACGCGTCGCGGCACGGCTTGCACCCGATTGACGTCGCCGGCCACAAGCTTGAGGCGCGCGTCCTTGTACGTGGTACCGGACTGATTGATGATGCTGACCCAGGCCGACAGGTCCAGCGTGCCGCTGCCGGCGTTGCGGCCTTCGCTGTACACCGCATTGTAATCCGCCCACCAGGTGATGCCGCCGGTTTGGTAGGTCACGCGCGCCCGCTGGCTGCCGGAGACCGAGGAGTCCAGCTCCCAGACCAGGGTGGGCTGCGTGATCAGTCCGCCGGGCAATTCCGGGAACTTCACCGCGGAATAGCCATTCAAGGCATACACGGTGCCATCGTTCGCGCGCAGCACCAGTCCATCGGCGGCCGACAATAATGTGCCGCTGACCGTGGCGGTGTCGTTGCCGATGGTGCGCTCCACGGTAATGGGCCGGTCCAGGTAGCGCAGCAGGAGCTTGGGCGTGCTCACCAGATCGAACTGGAAGTTCTGTTCGATCACGCGCACGCCCGGGTTTGCGGGCACTGAAAAGGTCACGGTGGTCGGATCGATGAGGCCGGCAACATCCGTAAACCGCAGGCTCGAGCGGCCCGATGCGAGCTGCACGTCGCGATCCTGGCGCACCAGCGCGTAGCCCGGCACCGAGGCAGCGTTGGGCGGGGCGTTGCCTGCCACCGGTCGATAAAAATCGGCCGCGATCGCTCCGGGTTGCTGCGAACTGTAGATGGTCAGCGCCGACTCGTCGGGAAGCGCGGCGCAAAGCCAGGGCGCGGCGCAGGCCAGGGCGCAGGCGAGCGCCACCGGCGGCTTCCAATTGTTCATGCGTCAAGCTCCGCTAGCGCCGCCGCAAGGCGGTCCAAACTGTGACCCACGTGGACTCGAAAGTGCGACCCAGTTCGCACCGCACTGAACGCTGCCCGGAACTGTGATCCAACGCCCATGTGCAGATCCCCTCACGGAGGCACGATACTCTTAAGACCGATCCAATGGCATAGCTGACTCCACGATGCGAACCGCGCCGCTCATTACGCCACCGCCCGCCAAGGAAGGGTCGCCCAGTTACGTGGCGCCACAGGCGAGCGTGTCCGCCACGCAGGCCATCCCCGTGATGCCGGCGTCGGTGGAGATGGACCGCGAATTCATATTGCGCAATCAGATTGCCGAGCGCTATATCGCCGGTCGCCTGCCGCTCAGGGGCACGCACGATTTTGAGCGTTACTGCCGCCAGCATCCGGAATTCATACAGGAACTGGGCCTTGCCGAGCGCGTGCACTCGGCGCTGCGACTGCTCGAGGCTGGGGGCATTGCGCTTCCCTGGGAAACCAAGCCGCGCGCATGGTGGGAGCAGCTGCCGGTCCTGATCGTCGTGGCCGTGTTGGCGCTGGCGGGCGGCATCAGCGCCCTGGCGATGGCGAGCAAGCTATCCGGCCGCGATGCCGCCATTGCGGCCCTCCGTCAACGCGTCGCCGAGCAGCCCCTCGAACCGGCCACCAGCACGCGCAGCACGCGCTTGATTCCCAGCCGCACGGCCCCTTCGGGCCGCCCCGCCGTGGTGGTCGGCGGCGGCAGCGCGCAGATGGCCGATCTGAGGATCGACATGTCGTGGTCGAAATTTACGGCCTTTCGGGTAACCATCGACCGCCAGGACCAGGGACGCGTAGCGGTCATCAACTACATGCTGCGCGATTCGAACGGCGATTTACGCCTGTCCCTGAACACCACGGCGCTCGGTCCGGGCAGCTACCAATTCGCGATCGAGGGCTTGACGCTGCGTAGCGAGGCGATCGCTCAAGCCTGGATTACGGTCGGCATCGCCCACTAGCGCGCCTAGTTCAGCACCGATCGGGGCTCGTGATTGAGCACCGGCCGCACCGCCAGCCAGCCGCTGACGGCCATGATCGAGACGGTGCTCGCCACTCCGGTTAGCCACATCAGGGCATCAAAGCGGTAGTGCAAATCCAACTCCCGCGCCAGCAGCAGTCCACCGAAGGCCGCGACCGTGGCCGCTAGAATTCCGGCCAGCAGGCCGAGGCCTGCAAACTCCGCCAGCGTACTTCCCAGCAGCATTGCGCGCCCCGCACCCAGCGCCCTGAGGATCGCCGTCTCGTAGCGCCGTTCATCGCGGCTGGACTGCACCGCGGCGAGCAGCACCGTGACTCCGGCCAGCAGCGTGAAGGCGAACACGCTCTGCACCGCCGTGGCGGCCTTGTCGATGACGGCGCGCACCTGAGCCAGCAGGTCGCCCACGTTGAATATCGACACGCTCGGGAAGCGGCGCACCAGCTCCGTGAGCCCGGCGCCGCCTTTGGGCTCGTAGCGCGCGCTGGTCATGTAGCTGCCGGCAGCGAAATCAAGCAGGCCCGGCGGAAACATGATGAAGAAGTTGGGCCGGAAGCTGTCCCACTTCACCTTGCGAAAGCTCGCCACCCGGACCTCGATGCGCTCGCCGGCAACATCGAACATGAGTCGGTCACCAAGCTTCAGGCCGAGCGATTCCTGGAACTCGCTCGCCAGAGACACCAGCGCTTTGCCCGCATCGCCCGCATTCCACCAGCGTCCGGCGGTAATGCGGTTGTCGTCGCCCAGGTCACTCGACCAGGTGAGATTCTGCTCGCGTTCGGCCAGCTCGCCATGCTTTGGGATATCGCCAATGGCGACTCCGTTGATCGACAACAGCCGTCCACGCACCATCGGCAGCATGCGCTCCGGCTTCGCGCCGATAGCGCCCAGCGCATCGCGAAAGCCTTCGTGCTGGTCAGCGGGGATGTTGACGAAGAAATAATTCGGGACCCCGGGCGGCAGAGTGGCCCGCCAGTCATGGATGAGATCGCGGCGCAGGGTCGTCAGCACCAGCAACAGCGTGATGCCCAGACCGAACGCGACCAGTTGCACGACACTCGCTATGCGGCGGCGCGAGAGGTTGGCGAGCCCGTGCCGCAAGGCGAGGCCCACGCGGGCGCGCGAGCGGCCCGCAAGCTGCACCAGCGCCCATCCGGCCGCGGCCAGCACCGCAATCGTGGCGGAAAGCGCCGCCATGAACTGCAGGCTCAAGCTCCATTGTCCGAGGGTTCCATAGATGGTGCCCATGATCGCCAGGACCGCTGGGGCAAGAGCCAACCACAAGCGCAACGGCGGTGGCCCCGTGTCACGCCGCAACACGCGAAGCGCCGGCACGCGCGTCAGCTGGAGCAATGAGGGGAGCGCAAAACCCGCGAGCATGGCGACTGCGACCACGAGGCCTACGATGACCGGGACCCAGCCCGCGGGCGGCAGGTCCGTGCGCAGAAAACCGGCCAGTGCGTGCAGCAACCAAAGCTGGGTCAGCCAACCCGCCAGCGACCCGGCAACCGTCGCCGAGACCGCCAGGATCAGCAGTTGTGATGCGTGCACGCCCAGCACCATGCGACGCTGCGCGCCCAGTGTCTTGAGCAAGGCGACCGCATCGAGGTGGCGGGCCAGGTATGAGCGCGCGCTCATCGCCACCGCGACCGCGCACAGCAGCACGGCCACCAGACTGGCGAGGGCCAGAAATCGGCCGGCGCGCCGCGCGGCCTCACCAATCTGCGGGCTCGCATCAGCCACTGTCTCCAGTTTTTCGCCGGGGCGCGCGCGTGTCTTGAACCACGCCTGGTAGGAGCCGATGGCCTCCGGGTTGCCGGCGAGCAGCAGGTCGTATTGCATGCGGCTGGCGGGCTGCACCAGGCGGGTGCCCCCCAGATCGGTGTCGTTGAGCAGCAGGGCCGGTGCAAATTCCACGAACGTCGAGCCCTGATCGGGCCGCGATATGAGAATGCGGCTGACTCGCAGCTCGCGCGCCCCGACGCTCAGCAATCCCCCGACCCGGACCCCCATCGCCGCGGCCAAGCGCGAATCGGGCCAGCACTCTCCGGGCGCGGGAATGTCGTGCACGACGGCGCCTAACCCGAAGGGCGAGCCCGCCACGGCGAGCGCCCCGCGCAGCGGATATCCCGCGCTGGCCGCCCGAATATTGGCGAGCTGACTGGTATCGCCCTTGTAGACCACCGACAGCATGCTCGTCAGTCGCGCGGTACGGAGTTTCAGGGCGTGCGCGTGCTGCTGCAGCTCTTCGGCCAGAGGTTCCGCGGATTCCAGGCGTGCATCGGCTGCCAGCACTTCGTTGGCCTGTGCCTGCACCGCCCGGCCAATGCGGTCGACCAAAAAGCCCACGCCCGTAAGGGCCGCCACGGCCACCGCCACGGACAGCCAAAGTATCGCCAGCTCGCCGGAACGCCATTCGCGGCGGAGCGAGCGCAAGGCCATGAGAAGGATGCGCATGAGCTACACCAACGCTCCGCCGTCCATCCTGAGCACCCTTCCGCAGCGCGCCGCCAGCGCCGGATCGTGCGTGACCAGCACCAGCGTGGTCTGCGCAGCGGCGTTGAGCTCAAAGAGTAGTTCGATGACGCGCTCGCCGGTCACGGTGTCCAGATTGCCCGTGGGCTCGTCGGCGAACAGCACCGTCGGATTGCCGACAGCCGCGCGCGCCATCCCCACCCGCTGCTGTTCGCCACCGGAGAGCTGGCGCGGATAGTGGCCGACGCGCGCCGCAAGACCAACGCGCGCGAGCATCTCATGCGCGCGCTCACGGGCATCCGCCCGGCCGCGCAATTCGAGCGGCAGCATGACATTTTCCAGAGCCGTCAATGCCGGCACCAGGTGGAAGGACTGGAACACAAAGCCCACCCGTTCCGCCCGCAGCCGCGCGCGGCCATCCTCGTCGAGTGTCGTCAGGTCCGCCCCCGCCAGCCATACCTTGCCCGAACTGACCGTATCCAGGCCTGCCAGCAGTGCCAGCAACGTGGACTTCCCGGCGCCGGAAGGCCCGGCGACCGCCACGCTCTCGCGTGCGCGTATGGCAAAGGAGACATCGCGCACGATGGTCAGCGGCCCCTCGGGGCTGCTAACCTGTTTGCTCACTCGCTCGGCGCAAAGAACAATGTCTCGGTCCATCTTCATCCTGCTGTGGCTGTGGTTCGCCTTGCCCGCGCCGCCGGCGAGCAGTGCGCAGCGCCAGGACCCGGTGATCTTGGTATACGGCGACAGCCTCAGTGCCGGTTATGGCGTCGCGTCCGGTGCTGGCTGGGTGAATCTGCTGACAGACCGCGTGCAGCACGAAGGGTACGGATTCCAGGTCGTGAACGCCAGCGTCAGCGGAGAGACAACCACTGGAGGCCTGACACGCTTGGCGCACGTGCTGTCGGCGCACAGTCCAGCCATCGTCATCGTGGAACTTGGCGCCAACGACGGCTTGCGAGGTCTGCCGCTCGAGACCACGCGCGCTAACCTCGAGGCCATAATGAGCCAGGCCGGCGCCGACCGTCGCACCGTTGTCCTGCTGGGCATGCGCATGCCACCCAACTATGGCGAGCGCTACACGCTCGGATTTTCCTCCCTCTTTCCCGAATTGGCCCGCCGGCATCACGCCGCCCTGGTGCCGTTCTTGCTTGAGGGCGTCGCCGATCGCCCGATGCTGATGCAGCCGGATGGAATGCACCCCAATGAGCGCGGGCAGGCCATTCTGCTGGATAATGTCTGGCCTGTGCTCAGGCCGCTCTTGCAAAAGCGCCAACACTGAAACGACCGGCAATCGCCGACGGGGGCGTGGCAATGGACAGATTCTGGCTCAAGCAGTACCCACCGGGCACGCCCGCGGATATTGATCCGGAGGAATATCCCTCCTTGAAGGCATTGATCGAGCAGAGCTGCAAGCAGTTCGCGGATCGAGTGGCATACCTGCAGATGGACTGCCCGCTGACTTATCGGAAACTGGATCGGCTATCCGCTCGTTTCGCCTCCTGGCTGCAAACTCAGGGCCTCAAACCGGGCGATCGAATCGCGATCATGCTGCCCAACATTTTGCAGTATCCCGTCGTCATGTTCGGTGCGCTGCGCGCGGGCCTTGTGGTGGTCAATACGAATCCGCTCTACACCGAGAAGGAAGTCGAGTACCAGCTGCGAGACTCGGGCGCCTTGGCACTGGTGGTGCTGGAGAATTTTGCTTCGATCGTCGAGCAGGCGCTGCCCGCGACGTCCGTGCGCCATGTGGTTGTAACGGCGGTGGGTGATCTGTTGCCGTTTCCGAAGGGTGCGCTCGTAAATCTGGTATTGCGCTACGTGCAACGCAAGGTTCCTGCCTGGAAGCTGCCGGGCGCCCACTCACTAAAGACGCTGTTGCGAAGCGACGCCGATACGATCACGCCCGTGACCGTGGGCCATGACGACATTGCCTACCTGCAATACACCGGAGGTACTACCGGTGTATCCAAGGGCGCCATGCTGACTCACGGCAACATGATCGCGAATGTGCTGCAATCTCGTGCCTGGTTCAAACAGGTAGAGATCGATGACACCCGTTACGTATGCGCGCTGCCGCTCTACCACATCTTTTCGCTGACCGCGAACTGCCTGCTGTTTACTTCGTTGGGCGGCGCCGGTCATCTGATCGCCAACCCTCGGGATTTCAAGGGTTTCGTGAAGGAACTCCATCGCCACCCGCCAATGTTCTTTATGGGCGTGAACAGCTTGTTCAATGCTCTGATGAATACTCCCGGCTTCGATTCCCTGGATTTCTCTCATCTGGTAGCCACCGTTGGCGGCGGCATGGCTGTACAACGCGCGGTCGCCGAACGCTGGAAACAACTCACGAAATGCGAATTGACGCAGGGATGGGGACTTACCGAAGCTTCACCTGCCGGCTGCGTCAATCCTCTGGTCGGAGTCGCTTTCACCGGAGCGATAGGCCTGCCGCTACCGTCCACAGAAATCAGTATCCGCGACGACGATGGCAGAGACTTGGGTATGAACGAGGTCGGTGAGATTTGTCTCAGGGGTCCGCAGGTGATGCGCGGTTACTGGCAGCGGCCCGATGAGACGGCGAAGGTCATGCTACCTGACGGCTGGCTCCGTACCGGTGATATTGGTCGAATGGACGAACGCGGCTACGTGTTTATCGAGGATCGCAAGAAAGACATCATTATAGTTTCCGGCTTCAAGGTGTTCCCGAACGAAGTCGAGGACGTCGTTGCGCACCATCCCGGAGTGGCAGAAGTCGCCGCAGTCGCACAGCCGGACGCCAAATCGGGTGAGACCGTCGCTCTGTTTGTGGTGAAGAAGGATCCGGCTCTCACGGCCGAAGCACTAATCGAGTACTGTCATAAGTACCTTACTGGCTATAAGATCCCTCACCATATTTACTTTCGCAGTGAACTGCCCAAGACCAATGTAGGCAAGATCTTGCGTAAGGAACTGCGCAACGAGTTGGCTGGTGCTAAGGCTTAGCGCGCCGCCGAATTAGTGACTTTGCGCTTGCTGCCGTATTAGCCTGCGCTCTAAGCTGGGGCGGAGGACCTACAAGAAATACTCCTAAGCCTACTCGGACCCCGGGTTCATCCTTAGTTTTGAGTCTGGAGCGGATCTGTGCCTGGCTAGTTCGCCATCGCTCCACTCCATCTACCAAAGATGCCGCCCGATCTGAAAAGGTAACCTGAAACAAAGCGGCCTCGTCTGCAGAGAGTCCCAAAATCTCATGAAAGCCTACGAAATGCGGGGTTTCCAAATGTTCAATGTTTTCAACTAATGTTGTTCCGAAATCTCGCAACCTGCGCGCGATGTCCGCGACCACATCGGACCCGTAACCCCTGACACGCGGCGTAGATTTTCGGATTGCCACGGTATCGGTACCTAGAACAGTTGCCGCTCCGGTGCGCACCAACTCATTCAATACTGAGATTGGCGTTACGTCACCTCCGTATCGCCTAACCAACGTGTGAAACGTCAAACCTGGCCCCCGGATTAGCAACCGATTTGGATTCCCACGCCGATCTAGGAATTCCGGATCTGTTCGCCATCCATGCATAACCCGAGCGGTGCGTTGTTTCGCAACCTCCTTGCCAGCTGTAACTTCGCCCGATGAGACCAGGCTAAATAGGCTACGAACCTCTTTGCGAGTTAGACCAGTTGTGGCTGCTATTCTTGAGTGATTTAGCCGATTGCCGAGCTTTGCGCTTTCGGCCGCCACCCTGATGCACGATAGCTTGACTGCAATCTGCAGTTCCCCTGCGCCCATACCGCTTTTTATGCACAGCTTAGCAACTGGCATAAGGGCTTGGGCTAATGCGCTGATGTCACGCTGACGAGCAGTCGCGGTAACGCGAAGCCGGGGTTTTGTGGAGCGCATTCTTTGGTAAGTTTAGCGGGAAAATGCGGTCCCTATCGACATATGCCAAACAGACCAATTCCGAGGCGCTTTAGGCGGCTGCGATTGCTGCTTGAGTACGAGCGCTTGCTTTCGTGTTCGTCTAGCCAATCATTTATCTCATGCATGAACGAGAGACTGCGTTGCTGCGCAAAACGTAAAAATTCATTCGCGTAGCGAGCATCTATTTTCGGGTTATCTGCGCATTGCCAAAAGAGGCCCGGCGTCCCCTTTGGTTTCCGCAATCTACTTGTTGACACTTTGGTTGCGTCTACGAGAAATCTAAAGTTCGGCTCAAATGGGAGGTATTCCGAGTGACCGAAATCCACCAATCTTCGCACCAATCGATACTTTCCCGTTGCCACTTTTCTCGCGATGCCAAATTCAACTAGAATATTAAGAGCGGCGGTTGGTGAAGTGTTTGCGCGGCTCGTTCTCACCAACTCCGCAATGCTACGTGATCCCCTTAAGGGCAGTTCGGCAGGCCTCCCAACGCTATTGAGAAACTTAGGATCTCGAAGCCAGCGATTTACGATGTTGGAAACCTCTTCTCCAATTTGTATATGTGTGACTTTTAGCTTCGAGCCGGATGCATGACGAATTGCCGATCGGAATTCTGAAAGCAGTTGTACCCGAGACAATCCCGATTTCAGTAGAAATGCCGCAATTGGTGCTAAAAGCTCGCGGCCAACCTGGGTCGGATTCGTTGAAGCAGTTGGTTTATAAATCGCTGACGCTCTTTGCATGTCGCAATCGCCTGTTTGTTATGCTGCGCGGCTCAACCGACGGCTAGGCTTGGTAACGAACAAAATAGTGCATTAAGTCGTCGCGCGTGGTCTACGGGAATATTGCCGCATATAGTGCATGATCGCACTCGGCGTGCCCAAGAGGGCACAATGCGCCCATAGGGAAATGTGATAGTCGAACCGCTCGCGTTGGGCGCTGCCCTGGCCGATGAGGCCGAAAGACAGATGCGTTGCCCGCTTACAGCGGGTAGCTAATCGGATTTAGGTGGTGCCAAGCGAATGTATGCGCAGGGCGTGTCCACCTGCATTCACGCCAAGAGCTTGACCACCCGCGTTGACACCGAGGACGTGGCCGCCGGCATTCACACCAAGAGCTTGACCACCCGCGTTGACACCGAGCGCCTGGCCACCAGCGTTTACGCCCAGGGCGTGGCCGCCGGCATTCACACCAAGAGCTTGACCACCCGCGTTGACACCGAGCGCCTGGCCCCAGCGTTTACGCCCAGGGCGTGGCCGCCGGCATTCACACCAAGAGCTTGACCACCCGCGTTGACACCGAGCGCCTGGCCGCCAGCGTTCACGCCAACAGCTTTCCCACCCGCGTTCACGCCCAGGGCCTGGCCGCCAGCGTTCACGCCAACAGCTTTCCCACCCGCGTTCACGCCCAGCGCCTGGCCGCCGGCATTCACACCAAGAGCTTGACCACCCGCGTTCACGCCCAGGGCCTGGCCGCCAGCGTTCACGCCAACAGCTTTCCCACCCGCGTTCACGCCCAGGGCGTGGCCGCCGGCATTCACACCAAGAGCTTGACCACCCGCGTTGACACCGAGCGCCTGGCCGCCAGCGTTCACGCCAACAGCTTTCCCACCCGCGTTCACGCCCAGGGCCTGGCCGCCAGCGTTCACGCCAACAGCTTTCCCACCCGCGTTCACGCCCAGCGCCTGGCCGCCGGCATTCACACCAAGAGCTTGACCGCCCGCGTTGACACCGAGCGCCTGGCCGCCAGCGTTCACGCCAACAGCTTTCCCACCCGCGTTCACGCCCAGGGCCTGGCCGCCGGCATTCACACCAAGAGCTTGACCGCCCGCGTTGACACCGAGCGCCTGGCCGCCAGCGTTCACGCCGACAGCTCTCCCACCCGCGTTCACACCGAGCGCCTGGCCGCCGGCATTCACACCAAGAGCTTGACCGCCCGCATTGACACCGAGTGCCTGCCCGCCGGCATTCACACCAAGAGCTTGACCGCCCGCGTTGACACCGAGCGCCTGGCCGCCAGCGTTCACGCCGACAGCTCTCCCACCCGCGTTCACACCGAGCGCCTGGCCGCCGGCATTCACACCAAGAGCTTGACCGCCCGCATTGACACCGAGTGCCTGCCCGCCGGCATTCACGCCCTGACTTCGATTAATTCTCCCCGCAAGAATTAAATTTCGTCCGGCTGGTTGCGTCCCAGATATTTCGACGACTTCTCCAACTGCCGGTGCCTTGAATCGCGTGTCTCCTAGCAGCGGCGTGTAATCCACTGCAGCACCACCCAAATAAAGTGTGCCTCTAGTGCTGTCAATTGCGGTTACAGCTCCAATCATCAGAATTTTGTCGCCGCTCACCGCATATTGTGCTGTGTCGTGCACAATTGCAGCCTTTAAAGAGCCATTCGATGCAATGCCACCAAACACGTTCAATTTGTGTCCGGGCAAAATTGACGCTGTGCTCCTCACTACGAAGCGATGTCCAAGGACGCTTATTGTATTCGTTGTATTGTCAACAGACTCAACGGGACCAGACAGAAGCAATCTGTAAGATTCCATATTAGAGCCGGCGCAAACTACCGCGGACCCTAGCGCGAGGAAAATGGGAGCGGCAATTCTATTAATCTTCTTCATGGTTTTCCCTGAGACGGACAAATCCCTATTCACTAAAAATCAACTCACGACTTCGTCTGTCAGTGTCCAATCACTGATGCCCGCCCTTGGGGCTTCGCCGGAATCTTCAAAGAAAAGCGCTGTGACTCCGTAGCGATGGCCCGTGTCGTCATCCCTAAAGCCAACCGCCTTGTTAGATACCCACCGATCCATGCCATCAATGAAGTCCTCGCCGTCGGCTCTGAGTTGCGCAAGCATTGCGTCGCGACCGGGAGCGGAAAGTGGAAAATCGGAAACCATTGCTCGATCGAAGTACGAAGGCTGCAATGGGTCCTTAAAGAGGTTGTATGTAAAGGTGGAATGCAGAGCGTTGCCGAGTCGCCCGAGACGAGTAATCTTCGAAAGGTCCTTCCCCAACGGCAAAAATGCACGTGTCGTGCATCGAACGAATTTACCTGCGTGGAGTTCTGCGCACCGATTGGTCAGGAGTACTTCCAATGCAGTATCCCGATCCAGTTCTGTCCCGGATGCTCGAATAAGATCGTCAAACAATCGAAACGAGCCTTCTGGTTGTAACGACAAATCTAGCGGAGCGCCGTAAGGAGTTGAAAATCCAGGGTCGTCATGCCATCGGCCCAGAAGAAGCCCGATTTGATCGATTCGTTTCAACATCAGCTGGCGCTGCTGCTCTCGCTTTTGCCTGCTGACAACAAGCTTTACGACCTCGCGCCGTGTGACTCCCGCCATCATGCCGAGGCGGGTCGGGTCAGCCGGGCGACCTTGGGATTCGTTTCGTTCACGCAACGCAAAGATGTAGAGCGCGCGTACCACTTCAATGAGATCTTGGTAACTGACGCCGTACGCAAATGCGGCGCGCATAAGGGGACGCAGCGACTCCTCGATAGCCTCGAGAAGCGCCTTACGCTCGTCATCAACATCCGCCCCTGGCTCCAAGTGTTACCCTTGGTTAAACATAAGCCGATCAGGACTTTACATTACCTTTTGGTGTCACCTTATGTCAATGAAATAGGGTAAATATGGCGTTGCACAAAAAACACTGATGTCAATCAGACTAATGGAATCAATGAACTAAGAATGCGCCGACGTTTAGCTCGGCGGCTTGTTTGTTGCTTTAATGAGACACCGTCCCCTGTTTTAGGGCTTACGGTTCATTGTTCAGGACCTATCAGGGGGACGTTTCGACCGAATTTGCGTCTTCAATTTGCCGCTGGATGAGTTCTGCGGCCGCTTTCGGATCAGCGGCATCGCGAATGGGCCGTCCGATGACAAGGTAGTCGGCGCCGAATTCCAAGGCCTGTTTCACCGAAACCACTCTTTTTTGATCGTCAATCGGGCGATTTTCTACCGGTCGGATTCCTGGCGTGATCACCAGCAACCGTGAATCAATGTGCTGCCGCAGGAGCTGCGCTTCCAGGCCCGAGGAGACAATCCCGTCACACCCCGCTTCGAGCGCGCGCCGGGCCCGCGAGAGCACGAGCTGCTGCACGTCGCAAGCAAATCCCAAATCGTCGAGATCACCGCGATCCAGGCTCGTCAGCACCGTCACTGCCAGCACCTTGACATCGCCCTTGGCTGCGGCGGCCGCTTCCATGATGGATTGATTGCCGTGCACTGTAGTAAAAGTGACGCCCCGATTGCGAAGCTGCCGCACCGCTGCGGCTACGGTAGCCGGCACATCGAAGAATTTTAGGTCCACGAATACTTTCTTCTGCCGCGCAACCAGCCAATCCAGCAGCGGAAAATATTCTCCTGCCATGAACAGCTCGAGACCAATCTTGTAGAACTGCACTGCGTCGTCGAGCCGCTCGACAAGGTTTCGTGCAGCCGCCGCGTCGGTGACATCGAGGGCAAAAATAAGACGCTCGCGATTTGGGATTCTCTGCTTCATTCCGCACCTTCCGTTACGTACGCTCCGCCGGATCAAACAGCCGCCGGTGTTCGAGTATCGCGTAGCGATCGGTCATGCCGGCGATGTAGTCGGCCACGATACGTGCGCGTCCGACGGGGCCCGCAGCCGCATCGGCGCGGGTTGCGGCCTGGCAATACTCCTCCGGCATCAATCGGACATCGCCCATAAACGCCGCAAACAGACCCTCGAGCACCCGCTTTGCCTTGCTGGTCATGCGCAGCACGCGATGGTGCCGATAGACCCGTTCGCGCAGGAATTGCTTGAGTTCCAGATGCTGGGCGGCGACCTCCTCACCCATCCCGATCAGCGCACTCTTGTGCGCGCGCACCGCATCGATATTGGCGGGCCCCGCCACGCGCAACAGCTCACCGCTGGTGCGAATCACGTTGACGACGACCTCGTTGATCATGCGGCGGATGATTTCGTGAATCGCGCGGCGCGCGGCCAGCTGCGGGTAAGCGGTCTGCACCGCGTCGAAATGCCGGCGTACCAGGCGCACCTGGCACAGCTCATCCAGCGTGATCAAGCCGGCCCGCAGCCCGTCATCGACGTCATGGTTGTTGTAGGCGATCTCGTCGGCAAGATTGGCGAGCTGCGCTTCCAGGCCGCTGCGTGTGCGATCGACGAAGCGGCGACCGACGTCCCCCAGTTCGCGCGCCTTGGGCAGCGCGCAGTGCTTGAGAATGCCTTCACGGCATTCAAAAGTCAGGTTGAGACCTGGAAAACTGGCGTAGCGCTCCTCCAGTTCGTCCACAACGCGGAGCGACTGCAGGTTGTGTTCAAACCCGCCGTACTCGCGCATGCATTCGTTAAGCGCGTCCTGGCCGGCATGTCCGAAGGGAGTGTGTCCGAGATCGTGCGCCAGCGATATCGCCTCCACCAGCGTCTCGTTCAAGGCCAGGGCGCGCGCGATCGAGCGCGCAATCTGCGCCACTTCAATGGAGTGCGTGACGCGGGTACGGTACAGGTCGCCTTCATGGTTGACGAACACTTGCGTCTTGTAGGCCAGGCGACGAAAGGCGTTGCTGTGAATGATGCGGTCCCGGTCGCGTTGAAACTCGCTGCGATACTCGGGCGGCGCCTCCGCGAAGCGGCGCCCGCGCGAGCTCGCGTCGTGCGCGGCGTAGGGCGCCAGTGAGCCTGCCGATGCGGCTGGGGCGCTCATGTGTCCAGGAAGGAGCGCAGAGTCTCCTCCAGCACGTTGTCCGGGTATTCGCCGCTGATGTAGGCCTGGCCCAGGGCTTCGAGCAGCACCAACCTTACCCGCCCGGACTTCACCTTCTTGTCCACGCTCATGTACTCGAGCGCCCGCGCCGCCCCGATGCGCGGCGCGGTCGTGCGCAATCCAGCGCGCTGGAGCAGTGCCTCCACGCGCGCGACGTCGGCCTGCGCGAGCGCACCGAGCCGTTGCGACATGCTGGCGGCCATGAGCAAACCCAGGCCCACGGCCTCGCCATGCAGCCACTCGACGTAGCCGGTCGCCGCCTCGATGGCGTGGCCAAAGGTATGTCCCAGGTTCAATAAGGCGCGCTCGCCCTGCTCGCGCTCGTCACGGCCGACGATCTGAGCCTTGATCTGGCAGGAGCGGAAGATCGCGCGCGCCAGCGTGGCGCCGTCACGGCGTGCAAGCGCCTCAATATTGCCCTCCAGCCACTCGAAAAACTCGCGATCACAGATCAGGCCGTACTTGATGACCTCGGCCAGACCCGCCTGGTACTCGCGGCAGGGCAGGGTTGCCAGCACGTCGGTATCTGCGAGCACTTCTCGTGGCTGGTGAAACGAACCGATCAGGTTCTTGCCGCCCGGGTGATTCACCGCAGTCTTGCCGCCCACCGACGAGTCCACCTGCGCCAGCAGCGTGGTGGGTATCTGCACATAATCGACACCGCGCTGGTAACAGGCGGCGACGAACCCGGCCAGGTCGCCGACCACCCCCCCGCCCAGTGCCAGCACCAGCGCGTCACGGCCAAAGCGGTTGGCAATCAGCACATCGAAGACCCGCCCGGCGGTGGCCAGGGACTTGTGTTGCTCTCCGTCCGGCAGAATGACCTCGACGACACGCCGGTCCGCGAGTGCCGTGGTTACGGCCTGCGCGTACAGCGGGGCCACCGTGGTGTTGCTGACCAGGAGGATGTCGCTCGCCGGTACCGCGGCCTGCAGGAAGGATTGCTGGTGCAGCAGGCCCGCACCGATGCTGATCGGGTAGGAACGATCATCTAGCTCTACGGTGAGTGTCTGCATGTGACCGGCGCGCTGGCCGGGGCGCAAGTATAACCGGGAGCTGCCTAGGGGTTGGCCTGCGCGCTGCGATAGGCGCGAACCAGGAGCTCGGCCACCGCGCCCACCCGCTTGCGGGTCGTAGTGGCAGTGAAATCCGCGGTTTCGCGGTACAGGGGTTCGCGAGTCTGCATCAGCTCCTCGAGCCGGCGCAGTGGATCCACGCCGTTGAGCATGGGCCGATGTCGCGTGCGCCCGGCGCGCTCGGCCTGCTGAGCAATCGAGGTTTCCAGATAGGCGACCCAGCCGCGCTCGGCGAGGCAGCGGCGGTTCTCGGCATCGAGCACCGCACCGCCGCCAGTCGCCAGCACAATGCCCGATTGCATCGTGAGACTGGCAATGGCCTCGCGCTCGCGCCGGCGAAACCCCGCTTCTCCCTCGCGCTCAAAGATCAAGGCAATGTCCGCACCCGTGCGCAGCTCGACTTCGTGGTCGCTGTCGAGAAATGGCCGGTCGAGGAGCCGCGCCACCTGGCGCCCCACGGCGGTCTTGCCCGAGCCCATCGGGCCAATGAGGAAGATGTTGTTGCCGCCGATCATTGCCGGCATAGCATGCCGGGGCGGCGGCTAGAAACAAAGCGGCCGCCCGATGGCGGCCGCTCTAGGGTCTTCAACCCGCTGGTTTTAGAGCATATCGCTGCAGGTCGCGCTCTTGCCGAACGGGCTTATGGGGCCTGGCGGGCCAACCGTCGGGGAGTTGAAGTCCGTCGCTAAGCCCGGCAGCAGGAACGTGGTACTCGCCGAGTAAGCCGTGCCTTGCACCGAAGCCTGAGCCTGCAAGGTCACCTGCAGGTAATAGGCGTATTCCGCTGGGTAGGAGACGGTCGCGAACGCAAAGCCCGAATCGTCGGTGACGAAACTGCCCGATGTGGTCGGGGCGACTGAGGCGATATTGCCGGCCTCGAGCGTCGGGTAGCCGCTCGGGAACGCCGGCGATACGGTCGCGGGATTGTTGCCGTTCTTGTTCTCACCCGGATCGAGCACCCCGTTCCGGTTGAAGTCCTCATCGGCACAACCCATCGTGACGGTGGCCGAAGGCGGTGTACCGATGATGCAAGCGGCCTCGTCCTGGGGAATCGTGTAGCAGGTGGTCCATGCCGAGCCACCCAAGACGCGGAAGCCCTTGAAGTAACGTTGCGACAACACGCTCATCGCCATGGACACGCCCTTGACACCTGCGCCGGTCGAATCCGTTACCTGGACGACGTAGGGGACCTGGTACTGGGCGTTGTTGTCCGGCTTGATAATCGTATTGCCGGTGCCGATCGAAATGAACACCTGCCGCGCCGCGACGGTCAGTCCGACCGTCTTGGTGCACAGTGTGCAGGCGGGGGCGTGGTTCTGCACGCTCGCCGTGATCTGCACGCCGCCGGCGGCGGAGGTGACCGTCCCAGCGGTGTACACCGACTGCGCCCGACCTTCCAGGTCCGTCTTGGAAGCCGCCGTCGTCAGCGTGCCTCCGGTGATGTCATTGAGCGAGAACACGACCGTCGCGCCGGTCACCAGATTGTTGTTGGCGTCCCTGACCACGGCGTTGATGGTGCTGAGTTCGCCGGGCGCGAGCACGAAGATCGATGGCTGCACTTCGATCGATGCGGCGAGCGTGGCAATAAACTGCGCGGTCAGATTGGCGCTGATTGAGGTTGCCGTAGTTGCCGTTACGGTCGCACCGCCGGCGTTGTCCGATACCATGGTTACCGATGCATTACCCGCGGCGTCAGTATTGACTGTGGCGGTTGAAGATTGACCGATGCATGTCAGTGCCGCCGGATTGACGCAGCCGCGCGTGGTAGAAAAATTGATCGGCTGGTTAGCGACCGCGACACCATTTTGTGCCCAGTGCACGGTAAAACTCTTGGTGGTGTTGAGTGGGATATTCGTATTCGCTGCCGGTGCCGTGAAACTCAGGGCATCGGCATTTACGGCCACAGTCAAAGTAGTGGTGAGGCCGAGCCCGGCGATCGTGAGTGCGCCCGAACCGCCGGTGCCGCCAGTGGCGGTAAAGGTGGCGCGCCCCTGGCCGTCGGTTGTGACCGAGGCTGTGCTTACGGTCAGATTCGCAGGCGCGGTCACAGTAATGGCCTGTGCCGGGATGCCCTTGGCGCCCGCGTCGGTCAGCGAAATTGTATAGGTACCAACCTGCCCGGAAGTCAGCGCAGTGGGGCCCTGCACCTGCAAGGTGGAGCCCGTTACATCGATGGTGGCGGTCGAAGTAATCTGATCGGCCGTGGCGGTCACGGTTATGGTGCGATTGGACGGGTCGCCGAGGGTACTCAAGGTCGCCGTCGCCACACCGTTGTCATCGGTAACCGCTTGGGTAACCGCGATGCCGCCGGAAGTCGGCTTAAATGCGACCGTCACGCCCGGCAGGAAATTGTTGTTGGCATCCTGCACATAGGCGGTGAGCTTGGCCGACGCCGAATTATCCGACGGTATGGTGGTTGAGTCGGACACCAACAGCACCGTAGCCACCGGAATGGTAGTGGGCCCGTTCGTGCCGCAACTTCCGGCAAACGACGGCGAGCTGCAATCACTCGAGTTACCACCGCCGCACGCCGCCAGTAACAGCGGTAGCAGTGCCGAAAGCCATCTGAATTTGCGCATCTTATTCACCTGAGCAATTGATCCTTGAGTAAAGTTCACGTGCACTCCCAGCGAGGTCAATTGACCTTTACCCCTTCACGCAGAATCTTCGGCGTCACGAAGATCAACAGCTCATTCTTCTTGTTAATCGTGGTCGTATTCTTGAACAGGTGGCCGAGCACCGGTATGTCACCGAGCCACGGTACCTTCTTGACCGACTCGCTCCGGTCGGTCTCGAGGATGCCGCCGAGCACCACGGTCTGGCCGTCGGCGACCATCACGCGCGTGTTCATCTTGCGGGTGTCGATCGACGGCACGTTGGCGCCGCCCGAGGTCACGACCACCTGGCCGACGCTGTCCTTGGTGACGTACAGATCGAGAATGATGCGGTTGTCCGGGGTGATCAGGGGCGTGACCTTGAGCGAGAGCACCGCCTTCTTGAACGACACCGTGGTCGCGCCGCTCGATGCGGCTTCCTGATACGGAATCTCGGTACCCTGCTCGATGTAGGCTTCCTTCTGGTTCGCGGTGATCACGCGCGGCGAGGACACTACCTCGCCCCGGCCTTCGGCCTGCGCGGCCGACAGTTCGAGATCGACGATGTAGTCGGAACCCAGCAGCAGGAACGCCAGGCTACCGGCCGGGTTCGAGACCGGCATGTTGACGTTATAGCGATTGGCGGCGGTGTCACCGGTCGGCACGGCGACCGGGTTGACGGTGCCGTTGTTCTGCAGATTGGTGAGCGCGGAGTTCAGGCCCGTGTCGGTGCCGGCCGCGGTTCCCGTGGTCTGGAACAGCCCGTTGTTGCCGTTGCTGTGGATGCCGGTGTAGCCAAAGCGTACGCCGAGATCGCGCTCGAAGTCGTCGTTGACGATGACCAGGCGCGACTCGATCAGCACCTGCTTGACCGGGATGTCGAGCGTCGCGACCATCTTGCGAATCGCATCGAGGCCCTCGGACGTGTCGACCAGCAACAGCGTGTTGGTGCGCTCGTCGACCGCCACGCTGCCGCGGGTGGAAAGCACTGAATTGGAATTAGCGCCGCCCTTGAGGAGCGCGGCCAGATCGGTGGCCTTGGCATAGTTGATCTGCAGGTACTCGGTGCGCAGTGGTGCCAGTTCCTGGATGTCCTTCTTGGAGGCCAGATCCGCCTTTTCGCGCGTGGCCAGCTCCTCGGACGGGGCGACGATGATGACGTTGCCGTCGCGGCGCTTGTCCAGGCCCTTGGTGCGCAGCACGATGTCGAGCGCCTGGTCCCAGGGTACGCTCTGCAGGCGCAGCGTGACGCTGCCGCGGACGGTGTCGCTGACCACGATGTTCTGGCCGCTGGCGTCGGCCAGCAACTGCAGCACCGCGCGGGTGTCGATGTCCTGGAAGTTCAGCGACAGCTTCTCGCCGTTGTAGACCTTCTTGTCGTCGCTGACCACGGCCGTCTTGGTCAACGGCTGGACTTCCACCACGTATTCGTCGTCGGACTGGTAGGCGAGCTGCTGGAAGTCGCCGGTGGTGTTGAGGACGATGTGCGTGTCGCCGCCGACGTGCAGGGCGTCGAAGCCGGCGACCGGCGTACCGAAATCCTGGGTGTCATAGCTGCGTGCCAGCTTCTTCGGCAATCCTGCATCCGTGAAATTGACGATGATCTGCGAGCCCTGCTGGCTCAGGTTAATGGCGGTGCGCGGGTCGGAAAGCTTGACGATCAGCCGGCCGACGCCATGGTCCCCGCGACGGAAATCGATACTGCGAATCTCGCGGCTGCCCGCTGCGGCGGGGGCGGCTGGCGCGGCCGGTGCCGCGGCCGCGGCATGGGTGGCGCCGGCGCCGGTGCCCACGGTCACGATGATGTCATTGCCCGCCACGCGCGTGGTGTAGGGCTGGAGCTGCTGGAGATTGAGGACGATGCGCGCGCGGCCATTGGCTTCCGCCGCCAGGATGCTATCGACGCCTTCCGAAGCCACGTCGATGCGCTTCGACGGCAAGGCCAGCGTGGTGCCCGGCAGGTCCATGGAAATGCGCGCCGGCTTGTCGATGGTAAAGCTCATCGGTTCGGGTGCGGGCCCGCTGAGGTGCAAGGTAAGCTGAACCTGCTTGCCGGCCAGGGTCTGCACGTCGATCGACTGCAGAGTATTGGCGGGGGCGTCAGCCGCCTGGGCAACCTGCGTGACAAGCGCTGCAGCAAGGCAGGCCCACGCCAGCCTCAGGGCACTACGCAGGTGATGGACGGTTGGTCGCTTCATTCGCTTACTCTCCATTCCGGTCACTCGTTCAATCCCAAAGCCGCCGGGCGCTCGATATAACCGCCCAAGCCGTCCGGTACGAGTTCGATCAGGCTGATCTTGTTGGCCACAATATCGGTGATGCGGCCATCGTTCTGGCCGAGGTGGTTGCCCACCAGTACGCGCTGTACACGCCCGTCGGCGACCTGCACCAGGCCGTAATTCTGGCCGTCGAGCTTGAGGGTGCCGACCATCTTCATGGTGTCCAGCGAGAACTGTTCGAGAAATTCGCGATTGCGCTGCACCTCGGGGCGCGGACCGGAGGCGGCGCCTTTCGAGCCTCCGGGCACAAACGGCGAGCGCAATGCGGCGCTCGAGTAGACGTAGCTGTCGTAGGGCTTGACCTCGGGCAAGGGCTCGACGCGTCCGCCCGGCTCCTTCTTGGTCGCCTCGATGAAGCGGTTCAGGTCGCCATCGCGTCCCGAGCAACCCACGAGCACGACGGCGCACAGCGCCACGCACGCAAAACTTCGCCCGCCCAGATTGTGCTGCTGCTTCATCCGCTTACCTGTTGCTTGCTCTAAAGCGCCCATCAGCCGGTGGGCCGCTTGGCCGATTTTTCCGCCTTGCGCCGGTCCGCCTCGGCCGCCGCCACTTCCTCGTCATCGAGATAGCGGTAGGTCTTGGCGGTCAGCTCCATTTGCAGCTGGTCGAAGGCGGCCGTGCCCCCGGCGCGCTGCACCGGCGTAATCTGCACGTCGTGCAGCGTGACGATGCGCGGCAGCGCCGCGATGCCGCTGACGAACGCGCCAAACTGGTGATAGCTGCCGGCAAAGCGGATCTTGATCGGACGCTCGGCGTAGAAATCCTTCTTGACCTCGCCTTCGGGCTGGAACAGCTTCTGATCGAGCGCTGCGGCCAGGCCGGTCTGCGAGATGTCGACCAGGAGGTTATCGACCTCGGTCTTGCTCGGGAGCTGGCGCAGCATGGCGCCGAAGGACTTCTCGATGTCCGCCAGTTGCTGCTTGTACACGTCCAGGTTCGTGGCCTTGGAGTGCTTGTCGTGGAACTCGGTGCGCAATTGCTGTTCCTGGTCCTCGAGCTGCTGGAGCTGGGGATTCAGGTCGGTCCAGACAAAGAAGTAGGCCGCCAGCAGGGACACGACCACGAAGCACACCGCGACCGCGCCGGCGCGCACCGCCAGCGGCCAGCGGCCCGGGTCGCGCGGATCAAGCGAGCGCAGTTCCTGCAGCAGGTTCATTTGGCGGCTCCGGCGTGGAGGGGGCGCTTCGACTTGACCGGCGCGTCGTCATCTTCATCGCCGCTGGCGACGATCTCGGCGGCGTCGAGCACGAAACTGTTGCCCACGGTGCTGCCGGGCTTGCTCTCGACCACTTCGAGCTCTGGATCCTTCATCCACTGCGATGCGGAGATGCTGCGCATAAAGGTCGACACGCGCGTCGATGACTGCGCCACGCCTTCGAATTTGAGCTCCTTGCCGCTCTGCTTGAAGGAGGTCAGGTAGGTGCCGTCGGGTATGGTCCGGGCGACCTCGTCAAACAGGTGCACGACCTCCGAGCGCGAGCGCTGGAGCTTCTCGATCACCTGCATGCGCGCGATGAAGCGCTGCTTCTGCGTCTCCAGGTCGTTGATCTCCTCGATCTGCCGATCCACCGTCTTTATCTCGGCCCGCAGGCGGTCGTTGCGCTGCTCCTGGGAGCTGATCATCGACTTGAACAACAGGTAGCCGGCAAAGGCGACGACCAGCGCAGCGAGCGCCGATCCGCCGAGCGCCACGAAAAACGCCAGCTTGCGCTCTTTACGCTGTTGGTCGCGCCAGGGCAGTAGGTTAATGCGTGGCATGTCAGTCAAAACTCCGCAGGGCAAGCCCGCAGGCGGTCAAAAGGGCGGTGGCGTCGCGCTGCACGGCCTGGGCGCGCGCGCGTGAGGACAGCTTCATCTGGCCAAACGGGTCGCCCTTCTCGGCGGTGATGCCCACCCGGCTCTGGATCACGTCGGCCACTCCGGACACGTTGCCGCAGCCGCCGCAGATCAGGATCTTCTCCGGCTGGTCGCGCCCGCTCCCCGAGGCCAGGTAGAACTGCAGCGAGCGGCTGACCTGCTGGGTCATGTCGTCGATGAACGGGTCGAGCACTTCCGCCTGGAAGTTTCCGGGCAGCCCGCCTTCCTTCTTGGCGCGTCCGGCCTCTTCCATCGTCAGGCCGTAGGTGCGCATGATCTCCTCGGTCAGCTGCTGGCCGCCGAAGGCGAAATCGCGGGTATAGATGATCTTGAGATTGCGCAGCACGCTAAAGGTCGTGCTGCTGGCGCCGAAGTCTGCGACCGCAATGGTGCGGTCGATGCCGCCGTCCGGCATCTGATGCGTCATGAGTTTGCAGGCATTCTCGAGCGCGAACGCCTCGACATCGACGATGCGCGCATTGAGGCCGGCGGCCGCCACCGCGGCGCGGCGCTGCTCGACGTTGTCGGAGCGCGAGGCCACCAGCAGCACGTCGACCGACTCGGCATCCTTGTCCGAGGGACCGAGCACTTCAAAGTCGTAGCTGACTTCGTCCATTGGAAAGGGGATGTACTGGTCGGCCTGCATCTCGACCTGTGCTTCCAGGTCCGCATCGCGCAGGCCCTTGGGCATCTGGATCACCTTGGTGATGGCCGCGTCGCCGCTGATGGCGATGGCGACCTCGGTGCTGGTCGCGCCCGAGCGCTTCACGGCACGGCGAATGGCTTCGCCAACCGCCTGCGGATCGACGAGCGTCTTTTCGTTCATTGAATTCGCGGGAGTCGCTTCCGCCGCGTACGATTCGACGACGTAACGACCCCCGGAATTGGCCAGCTCGATCAATTTGATCGAGGAGGTTGTAATGTCCAACCCCAGCAACTGGCGGTTCTTACGCGAGAACAGGAACACAGTTTCCCTTCCTTATCAGTAAGATACGCGCCGTAACGGCGAGTCCGCGAGAATGTGCAGAGCAAAATCTAGCAGCCATCGGTTAAATTGAGCGTGAGTAGTCTCACGAAATTCGCTGTCGGCACTCGAGGTGCGCGAATTTGCATTCATGGAGGAACGCGCAAACTGTTTGCCATATGTCACAGCCTCGCACTTCACCATGGCCCGCCAGCCAAGCGCAACAAGTGGAGTCGTAATCGGTGAAGTCCCGCACGCTGCACGCACTAATCAGCCTCGCAATCGTCTGTCTCGTATTGCTCTTGGGCGTGATCTATGCATTTCTCGCCAGCTATGTGTACCTGGCCCCGACGCTGCCGAGCGCTGCGGGCATGCGCACTCTCCCTCTGCAGGTCCCGCTGCGCGTGTATACAAGGAGTGGCGCGCTGATCAGCCAGATTGGCGAGCAGCGCCGCGTGCCCGTGACCTACGAGGAGATACCGCAGCTGGTGCGCGAGGCGTTCCTGGCCGCCGAAGATGACCGATTCTTCCAGCACGGCGGCGTCGATTACTTCAGCATGCTGCGCTCTATATATGTAGACCTGACCAATGGCGATTTCGCGCAGGGCGCAAGCACCATCACCATGCAGACCGCGCGCAACATGTTCCTGACGCGCGATAAGAACATCACCCGCAAGCTCCAGGAGATCTTCCTGACCCTGCGCATGGAGCACGAGTTCACCAAGCAGCAGATCCTCGAGACTTACCTGAACGTGATCTTCTTCGGCCAGCGCGCCTACGGGGTGGCCGCGGCGGCCGAGGTGTACTTCGGCAAACCCCTCAACGAACTGTCGGTCGCCGAAGCGGCCATGCTCGGCGGACTGCCCCAGGCCCCCTCGCGCTACAACCCGGTCACGAGCCCGCAGCGCGCCACCGAGCGCCGGCACTATGTGCTGCAGCGCATGCAGGCGCTCCATTTCATCGACGCGGACACCGCGCAGCGCGCGATGCACGAGGAAATCCAGGCGCGCGAATACGCGCCGCGCTATGACATCGAGGCGCCGTTCGTGGCCGAGATTGCGCGCCAGCAGGTAGTCGCGCGCTTTGGCGAGGCCGCGATCAACGCCGGCTACCGGGCGATCACCACCATCGACGGCCGTCTGCAGACCGTCGCCAACCGCGCGCTGCGGCTCGGGCTGATCGAGTACGACCGTCGCCACGGCTACCGCGGCGCGATTCGCCACGCCAATTTCGATGCGATCGCGAGCCCGCATCAGCTCGAGGCGCTGCTGGCCGATCTGGGTCCGGTCGGCAACCTGCAGTCGGCGGCGGTGGTCTCGGTCGCGCCCGAGGCGGCGCGCGTGTACCTGCGCGGCGGCGGCTACGCGCAGATCGACTGGGACGGCATGTCCTGGGCGCGCGGCAATGCCGCCAAGGGCAAGGCCGACTCGGTGCTTCAGCGCGGCGATCTGGTCTACGTGCTGAGCGACGGTCACGGCGCGGCCCAGCTGGCGCAGATACCGGCGGTGCAGGGTGCGCTGGTCGCGCTCGATCCGCATGACGGGGCGGTCGTGGCGCTAGTCGGTGGCTTCGATTACTTTGGCAACGCCTGGAATCACGTAACCCAGGCACGCCGCCAGCCCGGCTCGGGTTTCAAGCCGTTCCTCTATTCCTGCGCACTGGAGCACGAGTTCACGCCCGCCAGCATCATCATGGATGCGCCCGTGGTGGTGGCCGACGGCGGCATCGAGCAGACCTGGCGGCCGGAGAACGACAGCGGCAATTTCAGCGGCCCGACACGGCTCCGCGAAGCCCTGGTGCACTCGCGCAATCTGGTGTCGATCCGGCTGCTGCGCGCCGTCGGTACCAGCGACGTGATCGAATATGCGTCGCGTTTCGGCTTCGACCCCTCGAGCATGCCCAACAACCTGACGCTGGCCCTGGGCACCTTGTCGGCCACTCCGCTTGAGGTGGCCACCGGCTATGCCAGCTTCGCCAACGGCGGGTACAAGGTGAGTCCTTATTTCATCGAGCGCATCGAGAACAGCCAGGGAGTCACCGTGTGGCGCGCCGCGCCCCGTGAAGTGTGCGACGGTTGCGGACCTGGCGATGAAGCCGCCGCCCCTGCCGTCCAGGAGGCGAGCAGCGACGGAGCTGAAACCGCCGCGGAGCCGCCGCGCACCAGCAAGGTGCTCACGCTGGCACCGCCACCCGAGGAACAACTGCCACCGCTCCTGGGCACGGCGCGCAAGGCGCCGCGCATCATCACGGCCGCCAACGCATGGCTGATGGACAACATCATGGGCGATGTGATCAAGCGCGGGACCGGCGTGCGGGCGCGGGTACTCGGGCGCGAGGACATCAGCGGCAAGACCGGCACCACCAACGAGTCGCACGACACCTGGTTTAACGGCTTCAATGCCAGCCTCGAGGCCACGGTGTGGGTGGGCTACGACCAGGAGCAATCGCTAGGCGAAGGCGAGGAAGGGAGCAGCGTCGCGGTGCCCATCTGGGTGCGCCTGATGCGCGAGGGCCTACGCGGCCTGCCCGATGTCCCACGGCCGATGCCGCCCGGCCTGGTGAGCGCAAGGGTGGACGCCACGACCGGGCAGCTCGCCGCGGCGAGCGATGCGAACGCCATCTCCGAGTTCTTCTTTACCGACAAGCTGCCCGCCGCCGCCAGCGGCCCCAGCAATCCGGCGAATGCCGGAACCGAACCGTTGTTCTAGCCCGCCACCGCCATGCCACGCCGCAATTCGCCTCGCAGCGAGAATCTCCGCCGAGCCGTCGCACAGGAAGCGGCGCGGGTCATGGCCGAACACGGGATCCAGGATTTTCGCGCCGCCAAGCGCAAGGCCGCCGAACGCTTCGGGATCACCGAGGAGGGCGCGCTACCGAGCAACGCCGAGATCGAGGCCTCCCTGGCCGCCTATCAGCGCTTGTTCGCGGCCGACACTCATGGCGCCACCCTGGAGGCCAAGCGCCGCGCCGCGCTGCACGCCATGCGCACGTTGGCGGCCTTCTCCCCGCGGCTGGTCGGCGCCGTGCTGGCGGGCACCGCGACCGTGCATTCCGACGTGCAGCTGCACCTGTTTGTCGACAATCCCGAAGCCGTGGCGCTCAGCCTCCTGGACCGCGGCGTCAGTCACGATGTGGGCGAGCAACGCCTGCGGCTCGACGCCGAGCGCTTCCAGAATTTTCCCGCGGTGCGTTTTGAGCTCGACCAGCACACGATCCAGGCGATCGTGTTTCCGGTGGACGGCATCCGCCACACGCCCGTCAGCCCGGTCGACGGCCGCCCCATGCGCCGCGCCGACCTCACCGAGCTCGAAACGCTGCTCAGCACCGACCCGGCCACGCTCGTCTGAGCGATCCTTCGGATTCGGTGCGCCGCTCTCAGCGGCGCTTGGCGACTTCCACGTACTTGCGCTGGGTCGGGCCGGTGTACAGCTGTCGCGGCCGGACGATGTGCATCTCCGGATCGCTGATCATCTCCAGCCAGTGCGCGACCCAGCCCACGGTGCGGGCGATCGCAAACATGACCGTGAACATCGAACGCGGAATACCCAAGGCGCGGTAGATCACCCCGGAGTAGAAATCGACGTTGGGATAGAGCTTGCGCGAAATGAAGTATTCATCCTTGAGCGCAATCTCCTCCAGGCGCAGGGCCAGTTCGAACAGCGGATCGGTGCTGCCGAGCTTGGCGAGCACCCGGTGGCAGGCCTCACGGATGATCTTGGCGCGCGGATCAAAATTCTTGTACACCCGGTGGCCAAAGCCCATCAGCTTGAAATGGCTGCTCTTGTCCTTGGCCATCGCCAGGTACTTGGGGATGTGCTCGACGGTGCCGATGGTCTCGAGCATGTGCAGCACCGCCTCGTTGGCACCGCCGTGCGCCGGACCCCACAGCGCCGAGACGCCGGCGGAGATCGCCGCGTAGGGGTTGGCGCCGGTGCTACCGGCCAGGCGTACGGTGGAGGTGCTGGCGTTCTGCTCATGGTCGGCGTGCAGGATCAGCAGCAGGTCAAGGGCCTGCGCGGCCACCGGCTCGACGTGATACGGCTCGCAGGGCACCGCGAAGAACATGTTGAGCAGATTCGCGCAGTAGTCCAGATCATTGCGCGGGTAGATGAACGGTTGGCCGAGCGCGTGCTTGTGGGCGGCGGCGGCGATGGTCGGGAGTTTCGCCACGATGCGGTGCGAGAAGATCTCCCGATGCCGCGGATCGTAAATGTCCATCGAGTCGTAATAGAACGCCGCCATCGAGGCCACCACTGCCGAGACCATCGCCATCGGATGAGCGTTGTGGTGAAAGCCGTTGGTAAAGCGCAGCAACGACTCGTTGATCATCGTGTGGCGGGTGATGCTGGTCCGGTAGCTCGTCAGCTGCTGGGCGTTGGGCAATTCACCGTAGATCAGCAGGTAGGCCACTTCGGTGAACGAGCTCTCGGCCGCCAACTGCTCGACCGGATAACCGCGGTAGAGCAGCACCCCCGCATCCCCGTCGATATAGGTGATCTTGCTCTCGCAGCTGGCCGTGACGTTGAAGGCCGGATCAAAGGTAAACACCCCGTGATCCTTATATAACTCCGCCACATCCAGGCAGGCCGGCCCGATGGTCCCGGAGCGCAGGGGCAAGCGCGACTTGGTTCCGGTCGCCGGATCGATCAGATCGTACGGTGGTTTATCCATCGCGCGCCGTGGCCTCGAGATCAGGTTGGTGACCGGCCGCGAAACGCGGCGCGTCAAAACGCAGCGTTACATGAGCGCATCAGGGAATCAAGCGGCCCGGGGGGACAGCTGCAGTGGGCGGGCTCCTTACAAGAACCCCCGCGAGCTTATGCGAAGCGCCCGGTGCTCAGCGCGCCGCGGCGGCGGCGTACTTCTTGCGGAACTTGTCGACGCGACCGGCCGTATCGACCATCTTTTGCTTGCCCGTATAGAACGGATGGCAGTTCGAGCACACGTCGACCTGCAGATCCTTGCCCATGGTCGAGCGCGTCTTGAACACGTTCCCGCAGCTGCAGGTCACGGTAATTTCGTTGTAATCGGGATGTGTCGCTGCTTTCATGGTCGCCACCTTTCCGGCATGTCTCCGGCACATCGGCCCGCCCAATTCGGGTGGGGGCCTGCAATCAAAAAAGGGCGCGCAGTCTAGCCCTCCAAGGGCCGCCCTACAAGGGCACGTCCTACGAGGGTCCCCGGGAGACCGATTTATCCACAAAATCTGTGGATAAATCTGTGTGCAACCTTGTCCCGCATGGCCCGAAAGCACGCCATTTCTGCATTTTTTTCGCTTTGGACAGAAAATGACCAATATATTACGCCCTATATAATCAAATACTTAGGGCCTTGAGATGCCGTTTGGCCTGCAATGGGCGGTGTAATTGGCTAATTTAAGGGTGACCCCAAAGCGGCTGTGCATAAAGCAGCGTGTCACCGCAGCGGTTGACCTAAACCACGGGGCGCGCTGGTAAAAATTCGGCAATCAGGTCATTGAGGAACCGCTGCCCCAACTCGGTCGGCGACCAGTGATCGCCCCCGCCCTGGGAGTGGCCGAGCAGCCCGCGCGTCGTCAGGCGCCCGACCGTCCCGGCCACGGTGTCCCAGCCCAGGCCGGTGCGCGATTCAAACAGCGAACTCTCAAATCCCCCCACCAGGCGCAGGGCGTTCAGCATGAATTCGAAGGCCCGCTCTTCCGGCCGGACCGGGCGGGTCGGCGGTGGCCCGCGGTGGCCCTGCGCCAGGTAGCGTCGCGGCTCGCGTTCGCGGACGCTGCGGGCGATCACGTCCTCAGCCGGTTGGCTCAGCTTGCCATGAGCCCCCGCGCCGATGCCCAGATAGTCGCCGAAATTCCAGTAGTTGAGGTTGTGCAGGCACTGTGCGCCCGGGCGCGCGTAGGCCGAGGTCTCGTATTGCGCATAGCCGGCCGCGGCCAGTTCGGCCTGGCAGCGCAGCTGCATCTGGTAACTGGACTCCTCGTCGGGTAGCCCAGCGGGCGGGCGGCCGCCAAACACCGTGCCCGGCTCCATGGTGAGCTGGTAATGCGAGAGGTGGGCGGGCTCCAGTTCGACGGCGGCGCGCACGTCGGCAATCGCACCTTCAAGGTCCTGGCCGGGAAGGGCATACATCAGATCAAGATTGAAATTATTCAACCCGGCCGCCCCTAACTCCTCGACCGCCCGACGCGTCTCCTGCACGGAATGTATGCGTCCGAGGCGCTCGAGCATCGAGGGATCAAAGCTCTGCGCGCCCAGCGAGACGCGGTTGACGCCGGCCGCGCGATAGTCGGCAAAACGCCCACGCTCGATGGTGCCCGGATTGGCTTCGAGCGTGATTTCCGCGCCCACGGCAAACTCCAGGCGCTCGCGCATCGCCGCCAGCAATCGCCCGAGGGCCTCGGGCGCAAACAGGCTCGGCGTGCCCCCGCCCATAAACACGCTCACAACCGGCCGATCGCCGACCTGCGCGCGCTGCGCGTCCAGGTCGGTCAGCAAAGCATCGAGGTAGGCCTGCTGCGGGAGTTCCTGCTGCAGGGTGTGCGAATTGAAATCACAGTACGGACACTTGCGCACGCACCAGGGGAAGTGCAGGTACAGGGCCAGCGGCGGCGCGCTCAGGCCCATGAGTCAAGCTGCGCGATCAGTGCGCGCAGCGCGGCACCGCGATGGCTGAGCGCATTTTTCTGGACCGCGCTAAGTTCGGCGGCCGTGCACTCGAAGCCCTGCGGAATGAAATAGGGGTCATAGCCAAAGCCTCCGCTCCCTGCGGCCCTAAGGCCGATGCGCCCCTCCCAGCTGCCCCGCGCCAGGAGCGGACGCGGGTCGTCCGCGCCGCGCAGCAGCGCCAGCACGCAGCGATAGCGCGCGGTACGCGGCGCCTCAGCCCGTTCCGCCAGCGCCCGCAGCAGCTCGGCGTTGTTGTCCTCGTCGCTGGCCTCGGGACCCGCGAATCGCGCCGACCAGACGCCCGGGCGCCCGCCCAGGGCATCGACCTCCAGGCCCGAGTCGTCGGCCAGGGCCGGGAGGCCCGAGAGCGCTGCGGCGTGACGCGCCTTGAGCAGGGCGTTGTCCTCGAAGGAGTGGCCGGTCTCTGCAACGCTGTCGATGCGCAGTTCTGACTGCAGCACCAGTTCAAAGCCGCGCGGGCCCAGGAGCGCTGCGAACTCGCGCTGCTTGCCGGGGTTCGCCGTCGCCAGCACGATTCTCATGCCGCCTTCGCCCGCCACCTAGTCCATCAGCGCCTGGCTCTGCAGCGCGCACAGCTCACCGATTCCGGACACCGCCAGATTGAGCAGCGCGTCCAGCTCATGGCGCCGGAAAGCGTGACCCTCGGCCGTACCCTGTACCTCGATGAATGCACCGCCGTTATTCATCACCACATTCATGTCGGTTTCGGCCTCGGAATCCTCCTCGTAGTCCAGGTCCAGGACGGGCTGGCCCCCGACTATGCCTACCGAGACCGCAGCCACCTGGCCGTGCAGCGGACTGTTGTTCAGGACACGGCGTGCACGCAGCGCGGCAATCGCGTCGACGAGCGCCACGTAGCCCCCGGTAATGGCCGCCGTGCGGGTGCCGCCGTCGGCCTGCAGCACGTCGCAATCGAGCGTGACGCTGCGCTCGCCCAGGGCGTGCATATCGACCACCGCGCGGAGCGATCGGCCAATCAGGCGCTGAATTTCCTGGGTGCGGCCGGTCTGCTTGCCACGTGCCGCCTCGCGCCCCGAGCGCGTGTGGGTGGCCCGCGGCAGCATGCCGTATTCGGCCGTTATCCAGCCTTGCCCCTTGCCGCGCAGGAATCCGGGCACGCCATCCTCAACGGTGGCCGTGCACAGTACCCGCGTGTCACCGAATTCCACCAGCACCGATCCTTCGGCATGGCGGGTGTAGTGGCGCGTAAAGCGTATGGCACGCAGCGCGTCGGCTGCGCGATCGTTGCGACGGGAGGGCATGATTTACTCCAGGAAACGTAGGGCGGCCGCCGAGGTGTTATCGCAGCTCGCGCCGCTCTTGGCCAGCGCTTGCGCGCCCAGCGCCGCCAGTGCCTCGCCGAGTGGCTGGTCCGGCTGCGCGAAGGCGGCGGCGATCGCCTCATCGCTCACGCCTGCCCACAGGCCGTCGGTGCACACCAGCAGCACGTCGCCCTTCTCGAGCGGCTGGCGGCGGCTCACATCCATTTCAGGCAGCAACGCCTCTCCACCGAGGCAGGATTCGACGAAGTTGCGCATCGGGTGATTGTGCACCTGCTCGGCGGCGATGACACCCTCGCGTACCAGCAGCTCGACGTGGCTGTGATCACGGGTGCGCGCCACGAGCCGGCCGCGGCGCAAATGGTAGGTGCGGCTGTCACCGACGTGCGCCCAGTAGGCCGAGCCGCACTGCACCAGGCACATCGCGATGGTCGCGCGCGGCCGGTTCTCGAGCGGAATGTCCGCGCCGATACCCACGATCTGCTGGTGCGCGGCGCCCAGCGCCAGGTGCAGGAATCCGAGCGGATCGAGCAGCGGCTGGCTGGTCGCGCGAAAGCGCTGGTTGATGGTCTGCAGCGCGATCACCGCGGCCCGCTCGCCCTCTTCATGACCGCCCATGCCATCACAGGCGACCAGCAGCGCGGTCTGGTCCGTGACCTCGGTCCCGACGCGGTCCTGGTTGCTGTCCCGCGCGCCCCGGAGGCTGAGTTCAGCATGTTCAGCGCGCAAGCGGGCTCCATGTCGTTGGGTTAAACTGGCGGCGCTTTATAACATTCCGCGTCGCTCGAAGTAAGCGGCGCAGCCGTGATTTCCGCAAAGTAACTGGCCAAAGTCGCATGATTTCCAGCATGACGGGGTTCGCGCGCCAGCAACGCAACGGTGCCTTTGGCTCTGTGATATGTGAGATCCGCAGCGTCAATCATCGCTTTCTTGATACCGCGATGAGACTGCCCGACAGTTGCCGCGAGCTGGAATCAGAGCTCCGCCAGAGCGTGGCCCGGGAACTGCGGCGCGGCAAGGTGGACTGCACGATTCAGCATCGGCCGCCCGTCGCTGGCGATTTGCTGATCGATGAGTCCGCACTCACGCCGCTGCTCGAACGCAGCCGGCAGATCGCCGCGCTGATCCCGGAGCAGGGCCAGATCAATGTGCTTGATCTGTTGCGCTGGCCGGGCGTGCTGCACGAGGAACAGGCGGATATCGAGACGCTGCATGGTGCGGTGCGGGCCGTGTTCGAGGACACGCTGCAGGGCCTCAGCGGCGCGCGCGGACGCGAGGGCCAGAGACTCACGGAACTCATCCTGCAGCGCTGCGAGGCGCTCACCGTGCTGATAGCGCAGGTGCGTGCCCGCCTGCCGGAAGTACTGGCGCGCGTGCGTGCGCGCCTCGGGGAGCGTCTCAAGGAGCTGGGTGGCGAGCTCAATCAGGAGCGCGTGGAACAGGAGATCGTGCTGCTCCTGCATCGGCTCGATGTGGCTGAGGAACTGGAGCGTCTCGACGGGCACATTGACGAGGCGCGCCGCGCGCTCGCCGGCCCCGAGGCCGCGGGCCGTAGGCTGGATTTCCTGCTGCAGGAATTCAACCGCGAAGCCAACACGCTGGCGTCCAAATCGCAGGACCTGGAAACGACGCGCATCGCAGTTGAGATGAAGGTCGCGATCGAGCAGATGCGCGAACAGGTGCAGAACATAGAGTAAGGGCTACGGCAGACTCACGCGATTGCGAAACGATAAGTCAGTCTCTTCGGGGCTGACACATACCAACGAGCTGTAATTTGGGGGATTGCCAACCATGAAAATTCGAAGACATTTGGTCGTACAGATCGCTTTTGCCGCCGTGTTGGTCGGCAGCGGTACAGAGTTTGCTATGGGACAGGTGAACAATACGGCGTACGGGAATAACGCGCTTAGTTCGTCTCCGACCGGTAGCGGCAACAGCGCCTTCGGTGCGTCCGCTCTCCTCTACGACTCTTCCGGATTTGACAACACCGCTACTGGCGCATTTGCGCTCCAGAACAACACAGTGGGGGACTTCAATACGGCTACCGGGTTCGGCGCGCTCTATGTGAACACCACCGGTAATTCCAACACCGCGATCGGGCATCGTGCCCTGTTCGCCAATCTTGCGGGGTCTAACAATGCGGCCTTGGGTTATTACGCACTAACCAACAATGCGAGCGGTTCGGACAACACCGCTATCGGATCAAATGCACTATGGGATAACGGAGGCGGAATTCGAAACAGCGCAGTCGGCAGCGAAGCACTGTTCAACAACATGTCCGGAAATTACAACACCGCGCTCGGGTACATCTCGCTCTATGAGAACACCACTGGGTCTCAAAACACCGGCGTGGGAATCGGCACGCTGTATTACAACAGCACTGGAAACTACAACAGCGCTTCGGGAAGCTTTGGTCTGCACGACAATACGACGGGAAGCTCCAACAATGCGGCTGGCTATGGGGCGCTTTACAAGAACACGACCGGCGTAAACAACAACGCCATGGGCGTATTCGCGATGGGTTCCAACACGACGGGGAACAACAACATCGCCATGGGACAGTACGCCGGGTATAACGCCTTGACCGGAAGTAACAACATTGAGATCGGCAGTCGCGGGAGTGCGGCCGATAACAACGTGATCAGGATAGGCAGTCCTGGCACTCAGGCCGCGACCTATATAGCCGGTGTAAGCGGTGTGAACGTAACTGGCGGGGCTACGGTGGTGGTCAATTCGAGTGGTCAGCTCGGGATCATGTCGTCCTCTCGCCGATACAAAGAAGACATTCGCTCGATGGGTGACGCCAGCGATCGTTTGCTGGCGTTGCGTCCGGTGACGTTTCGCTACAAGAAGGCGGACGAGAATGGCCAGAAACCGGAGCAGTACGGACTGATTGCCGAGGAAGTGGCGAAAGTGATGCCGGAACTGGTGATCTACAACGACAAGGGTCAACCTGAGACGGTCGCCTACCAGGCTCTGGCGCCGCTGCTGCTGAACGAATTACAGAATGAGCACAGGAGAGCCGAGCAACAGGCTAGAGACCTTCGCCGACAGCTCGCCTCCGTGACGGCTCAGCTTGCGGAGCTCCGTCAAATAACTGCGCGACTGCAGGCCAAGCAATAGATTAGATCGCCGTGCAGGTCCGAGACAATTAGCCAGTGCGGGCGACGAATATCGGCCAGAGGATCGCAGCACTGGCGGCGCATGTGCTGGAGCTTCCTCTGCGGCCGAAGGCAACGTAGTCTTACTACCTCGGTTTGCGCATCAGAGTAACGGTGAGGCTCGACTGCACTCGCCGAGGCGACTGTGTGTTCTCGGTCTGATTGGATTTTCTGGCCTCAGTCCTACACCCCGGCGCTGAAATTGTCTAAACGCCCGCGAGGAGTATATTCGGCGTTCCTTCTTCGCCTGTTTAAAAAAAAAGGGACTATTCCGGAGGGATCCATGAACGCATTATCTGCAGACGGATCACCGCGTATTGGCGAGGGCCGTGGACGCCGGGCGTCGGCGCGGAATTTATTGTTCGGACTCTCACTTGCACTCGCCTGCCAGTCCGTGTTCGCGCAAGCCATGTATCGCATCAAGCCTCTGGGCTACCTGGGTGGCTGCACGACGTCGGCTCCGGTCGCACATGGCTTCAATGGGAGCGACGAGGTGACGGGCACCGCGTGCAATGCCAACGGTGACACGCACGCCTTCTTGTGGAAGAACAACGGCGCTCCGATGGTGGATCTGGGGCCCAACGAGAGGGGGTCAACGAGCGCTGGGAATGCTCTGAATGCCTCCGGACTCGTGGCCGGCTCGGCAACTGACAGCACGGGTTCCTTTGCCTTCGTATCGTCGGGCAACAGCTCAGGCATGACGAGAATTTACGACGGTCTGGGTAGCAGCTTTGTGGCTGCGCTTGCTATTAACAGTCTCGGACAGGTGACGGGCTATTCCGGGGATCACGCCTTCTTTTGGACGAACGATGGTTCTGCGATGGTGGTTCTCAAGCCCCTGGATTACTTCTTTGGCGAGATCGGTACGTCTATCAATAATTCCGGACAGATTACAGGCAACGCATACGATGGTGATCGGGGTTTCTACGCCTTTATTTGGAAGAATAACGGCTCGCGCATGGTCGACATGGGCAATCTTGCCGGCGCTCGTAATTTTCCCTGTTGCATCAATGCTTCGGGGCAGGTCGCTGGGGACGCAAGTGTCTACAGCACCTACGAGCATTTCCATGCCTTCGTGTGGAAAAACGACGGATCCGGAATGCAGGATCTAGGCACACTGGGCACTAATAAGCAGTTGCAGAGTTCGGCGTCGGCACAAAATAATTCTGGGCAGATTGTGGGATTTGCAAGCACGCGATATCCGGATTTCCATGCCTTCATTTGGATGAACGATGGGACGCCGATGAAGGATCTTGGCACCTTCGGCGGAACACGCAGTGCGGCCACTGATCTCAATGCATCTGGAGAGGTCACGGGTTGGGCGTTTCTCGCCGGGGGTACAACAAAGCACGCCTTCCTCTGGAGGAACGACGGCACAAAGCTGCAAGATCTGAACGCATTGATCGACTCCAGCGATCCTCTACAGCCGTATGTCACCCTTACGAATGGGAATTTCATTAACGAGCAAGGCGATGTCGTTGCCCAGGGAACTGATAGCAGGACAGGACAGTCCGGCCTGTATCTGGTCCAGGGCACGGTGCTCACTCTAGCCCCGAGGTCACTTGCCTTCGCCGGCCAACGCGTCAATACGATCAGCGCTACGAAATCAGTGACGTTGACGAATACCGGTTTAAAATCTGTCGCGATCGCAAATGTGGCGCTGACGGGCACCGCTTCCGGCCAGTTCGCCCAAACAAACAATTGCGGAAAATCGTTGGTAGGTCACAAGACCTGCAGCATCAAGGTGAAATTCACGCCGACCGCAAAGGGCGTGAAGTCAGCCTTCCTGGACGTGAACGGCGGGGGCGGGGGGCTGCGAACCGTCACACTTACCGGCACCGGCACCTGACCTCCGGCACCGGGCTCTGGCGTATCCGCAGGCAGGTGAATCGCCGACGATTGCGTTCATGCGTAATTGCAGCGCTCAAGAGGGTTAGGGCTGCCGTGATCACGGGCACATAGTCCTTGAAGGACATGGGCATCGTCAGGACCTTCGAGACCTAGGGCGCGACGCTCAGGCACCCCATGTGGACCGTGCCCGCCTTCTTGCTCGGATGGTTCTGTCGTCGCGAGCTGATTTCATGACCGTCCCACGTTCGCCGTCAGGGTGAGGAGAAGCTCGTCCAGCTGCGCGAACGTCTCTCCCGTCGCATCCGCCGCCCCGGTGCCGGCCGCGTCGAGAGCTTCTTTCGAAGGGTAAAGCTCCTGCATGACCAGCAACGTCTTGCCGTCTTTTTCCGCGAAGGCCACGGTCGTAACGGAACCCTCGTCGCTTTCCTCATTGGTCCAGACGAGGCGCGAGTGCGGTGTTACTTCCTTGTACGTGCCGAAGAACGCCGACTGTGAGTCCCCGTGTGCGAACACCAAACGGTACCTGCCCCCCACACGAACATCCATTTCACAGGAAAGCAGGGACATTCCCATCGACTTCGGCACCCACCACTGCCTGAACAGCTCGGGCTTGGTCCACGCCTCGAAGACGATTCGCGCCGGAGCGTTGAAGGTTCGCTTTATGACCAGCTCTCGCTCGGACTTCCGTTCCACCGTTGTGCTGTTTGTCATGGGTTAGCCTCACTCTCTATTTCTTGCGTCCATCGATCTTGTCCTGCCGTTTCATTTTCCCGACCACCGTGTCCAGTTCGTCGAAGCGGGCGGCCCAGAGCTGGCGGCACCGCTCGATCCATGCCGCCTCTTCCTCCAGACGGCGCGCGCCGAGCTTGCAGGTTCGCACGCGTCCGACCTTCTCGGTGGTGACCAGCCCCGCCTGCTCCAAGACGCCGACATGCTTCTTCATGCCTGTGAGGGTCATGTGGAACTTTTCGGCAAGTTCCGTGATCGACGCGTGTGCACGGCCGAGCTGTTCCAGAACGCCGCGCCGGGTGGCGTCCGAGAGCGCGGCGAATGAGGCGTCGAAGCGGGCCTGGGTATACTGAACCATATGGTTCAGTATGCAACACATGGCGCCGACACGCAAGAGAAGTTCAAGCGCCTAGCGCTTCCGGCCGCGACATCGACATGCACGATGGGCATCGGCGGAATATCGAATGGTTTTCAGGGCGGCCCCTCGGCCGTCGGAGAAATCGGCGGGACTTGCGGGTGAAAGCGATGTCGGAGAAATCTCAGTTCGAGTTTTGGCCCCATGCTAGTTCGGGGCAGCTCCCAGACATTCTGCTGTGCCGTGCAGCAGAGAAACCGTCACCTTGCGCCTGTCGGTGGCGTAGCGGATGTTGATCAGCGTCCAGTGCGACTGGATCGGGAGTGGTCGCCCTACCGCGCTGAGCCGCGCCCCAGTTTCGCGTCGAGAAAATCGGCCGTCGCCGCGTAGGCCCGCAGCCAGGAATCGTGCCGCAGGAAGCCGTGGATCTCATCCGGGATTACGAGTTCCTGAAACTCGACGTCGTGTTGGCGCAGGGCCTCGGCCAGGCGCACGGATTCGGAGAAATCGACGTTGTGGTCATCGTCGCCCTGCACCAGCAGCACGGGCGAGCGCCATTTGGCCACATCGGCGATGGGCGAAGCGGCCAGCGCGGTCGCCAGCACGGCGGGCGAAGCGTCGAGCGGGTATAGCGGCAGGTTGTTACGGGTCGTGGACAGCGTCCATTGGTGCCAGTCGTGGACCCCATGCAGGTCGACTCCGGCCTTGAACAGGTCGGAATTGCGCGCCAGGCCAAGCGCGGTCATATATCCGCCATAGCTCCCGCCCCAGAGGCCAATGCGTGCGGGGTCAACGTCCTCACGCGAGCGCAGGAAATCCGCAGCCGCCAGCAGGTCGTTGTACTCGCTCGCGCCTGCGGCGCCGATGCCATCGGCCTCGCGGAAGCCCAGTCCATAGCCGATGCCGGCACGATAATTCAGCGCCAGTACGACATAGCCGCGGCTTGCGAGGTACTGGTTGAGCGCGTAAGCATTGCTGTAGTAGTCCATGTAGTGCCAGCCGAGCAGCATCTGGCGCACGGGGCCGCCATGCATGAAGACCGCGGCTGGATGCCGCACGCCCTCACCTCCCGCTGCGGGCAGGAACAACACCCCGTGTGCCGCAATTCCATCGCGCTTGGGCAGCTCGACGGAGCGCGGCTCGACGAGGGCCGCGGCCGGAAAGTCATTGGGCAGTCCCTCGGCCGCAAGATCCACGGGTGCTTGGCCGGCCTTCAGGATCGCCGCATGAGCGGGGATCCGCGCGTTCGAGCGCAGGAAGGCAATCGTCTGGCCGTCGGCGAGCAATACCGGTTGCGTTTCGATGCCCTCACCGTTCGTGAGCTGTTCAACAGAGCCGCCGGAAGGCTGGAGCTGCCACAGGTGCCGGCGGTCGATGTCGCCGGCGTTGGCGGCGTACACGATCCGGCGGCCGTCGGCGCTGGCCGCCGCGTATTCGATCTCGAAGTCGCCCGGAGTCAGCAGCCGGGCCGATCCGCCGGCGGCCGGCACCGAGTAGTAGTGCAGCCAGCCGTCGTTCTCCGCCGGAAAGGCGATCGACTCATTGCCGATCCAGATCAGCTGTTGATCGGAGCTCAACGCGTGGAATACGCTGCCCGCGCCTTTCGGAGCGCGATAGGCCTCGGTGACTTGGCCGTCGGCCAGATTCGCGACGCGGATCGACCAGGGTGACCCGGTGGCATGGGGGATGAGCCCGACCTCGGCGGGTATCGATGGGGTGCGCAGGAACGCAATGCGCCGACCGTCCGGAGACCAGCGCGGATCAAGATCGAAGCTGAAACCGGCGTCGATCCAGCGAAGCATGTGATCGGCAAAGCTGTAGACGCCGACGAAGCTGTGATCCGCGCGCGTACAGACGAAAGCCAGCTGCTTGCCGTCCGGAGAGAAACGCAGCGAATCGAGGGTGCCCCTGGTTTCAAACAGCGGCTTGGTTGTGCCCCCCTTGCCTCCGACCGCGGCGTACACCTTGCCGGCACGCAGAAAGAGAATGCGCGTCCCGTCCGGCGAAGCAAGCGGTGCGTGGCCGTCCCCGAGCTTGAGGGGCGCATGGCCGCGAAAGTCGACCACGTACACCTGCTGCACGACACCGGCAGTAATTTGCGCGGGGTTCGGAGCCGGCTTGTCCGGGTATTCGGTGTCACCCCCGAGCACGTACAGGAGCTGGTTATGGTTCGGGACAAAAGCGAGATCGGAAACGTCCAGGCCGTCATCGGCCGAATAGTGCGTCAGCGACCGGCTCTCAAAGCGCCCGTCCGCCGACCGCGCCACGGCCAGCCAGACGTTGCGTCGTCCGCGCACGTTGCTGACCCAGGCGAATGCCTGGCCGGTTCGCGCCGCGACGATGTCGGAAGCAAACGGAGCGCTGAGGATCTGCTCCAGAGAAAATGCCGCCGAGAACGCGGACTCGGCAGCGAGGGCGAGCAGCATTCCAATGACAAAGGTGGTGAATCGTGCAGCGATCACGCAAGCAGCGCCATGAAAGTCGGTCTCGTTGAAGGGCTCTATGAGTTCTTCGGAACTGAGCTTTTCCGATGGCTTGTTACCAGACCAAAAGCTCACGCGATCTACGCAACAGCGGAAAGCTTCGGGTCCACGCCCCCGCTCATCGTGTCGGCCACCTCACGGCTGGCGTGCTCGAGCTCAGACCATCTTTCCGGAATTGTCAGCTGAAGGTCAACGCCTTCCAACGCTGCGAGCGCAGCGGTAATCGAAAAGAGTGCGCGCACGCCCTTCTTCAGAACCTCAGCGACCGGATAGTTTTCGCCTTGATCCATTGCTTCGCAGGCCTCTGCCATGTATCCAACCGTCGATACGTAGTGCGCAAGCAGCTTCTTTGATTCCGTATCGCTCGGGTGATCTCGGCGTGGGTTCAAGGACGCACGGCTGTCTGATAGGCAAAAATTCAGCGCGTTGGCTGCGGACAGAATGTCGATCATTGAGTCGGTGATCACCCGACGACGCAGATCCTTCGGTCCGCCGCTCGGGCCGGTGATTAACTTGCCCTGATACTTCGAAAAGTGCAGAACAAAGCGCATATGGCGGCGACTAAGCGGCCACAACAAGACAGCTCGATTAGCGACCATGTCGTGCTCATGCTGCCTGGCCTGAAGCTGACCGACTGAGATTGGTGTTGATGCCATAGGGGCTCCGTCGCTCAAACGATACGCCGGCGATTCCTCGCCTGAGCCGTAGAAACAGCCTGCTTGGGAATCCCGGATGTATCGAGCACAAAGTGAAACGCGAGTTGCCCGTTCGAAGTCAGATCTACCATTCCGTTTCCGTCGTCCAACAGGTATACCGAGTTTCCGACAATCACCACGCGCTTACTGCCCAGAGCGGCCGCTGGAAGTGCGCCAAACTTTCTGCGAAGCGTTCGCAGTACCCGTCCAAGGGACGCAATCGAAACTCCGGAAGCCAAAAGTGTGTTGATCGCCCTTGCCAACAGCAAGTCGGCGTAGGCAAATCGTCGTTTCAGGCCACGGCGCCTTTCTGTCGACAGGGTTGGCGCAAGAATTCCGCATCGGCACAGGTAGGCCACCATGTGCGCCGACAACCTTGAGAGGCGGACTAGCTCGTCAGTGCTGAAATAATGCTTGACCATAAAAGGCGGCGCGTTCCCTCAAGTTATGAGTATAGAGCAAAACTCAGTACTTACACCATTTGGCCCGACGCCGATTGCCGCATTGCCACACGGGCGGACATCAGGGCGGCTCGGTGTTCAGCGTTGGTTCCGGGGCACCGCTGTGACACTGCCCTCTTATTAATAGTCCTCAACAACGGCATTCGGCGGCATGGCCAGCCTGCTTCGCTGCGCGAGTGCGCTCGCGAACTCGAGAAAAGCGCAGCGATGGCGCCACGGCGCGAGGTCACAGCGAAGTTTGTGAACGAGTTTTTAATGCACGTCCGGTAAGAGAACGACTACATTAAATTCAATTCACCGCCGATGGCACGGAATGCAAGGGTCTCGGCAGTGTGCTCCACCAACCTACGGAGATGTCACCATGAAATTCAAAATTGGCGCGGTGCCGCGCCGTGCGCTGTTACTGGTCGCGGTGGGAAGTATCCTGTCGTCGGCTGTCGATGCCAACACTTTGTTTGGGACCGGAGCACTCGCTTCGAACACGACCGGGGTCGACAACGCCGCCTTTGGGGAAAGTGCCCTCGCCGACAACACGACAGGCAGCGTCAGCACCGCAGCCGGGCACGATGCGCTCGCGCACAATACCGTGGGATCCCGGAACAGCGCTTTCGGCGGATTCGCCAATTCTTCCGATACCACGGGCCATGACAACACATCCGCGGGCTACGGCACGCTCTATCTCGATACCACCGGGTCCTACAACAGTGCCTTTGGGTCGTACACCCTCACGTACAACACGACAGGTTCCAACAACACTGCCCTGGGATTTGCCGCGGGCGGCTTGAATACCACCGGGAGCGATAACACAGCCGGCGGCTATAGAGCGCTCTATCGCAGCGCGAACGGCAGCCGCAACAGCGCTTTCGGGAGTCAGGTGCTGTATTCCAACACCACGGGCAACTACAACAACGGAATGGGCTACCTCGCGCTCTACTCCAACAGTACCGGTGCGCACAACACCGGCATTGGCATCGGCGCGCTGTATTCCAACACGACCGGCAACTACAACAGCGCCTCCGGGAACTTTGGCCTGCACGACAACACCGCCGGCGGCTCCAACAACGCGGCCGGGTATGGGGCGCTCTACAAGAACACGACCGGCTCCTCCAACAACGCCATGGGTGTATTTGCGATGGGCTCCAACACCACGGGCAGCAATAGCATCGCGATCGGGGAGTACGCGGGTTATTACGCGACGAGCGGGAGCAACAATATCGAGATCGGCAACCGGGGCAGCGCGGCCGATAACAATACGATCAGGATAGGCAGCCAGGGCACTCAGGCCGCGACCTATCTCGCCGGCGTGAGCGGCGTGAACGTCACGGGCGGAGCGACGGTTGTGATCAATTCGAGTGGCCAGCTTGGCGTCATGTCCTCTTCTCGGCGATACAAGCAGGACATCCGCTCCATGGGTGATGTCAGCGATCGCCTCCTCAAACTCCGGCCCGTCACATTCCGCTACAAACAGACGGATGAGAAAGGCCAGAGGCCTGAGCAGTACGGGTTGATCGCCGAAGAGGTGGCGCAGGTGATGCCCGAACTCGTGGTGTACAACCAGCAGGGCCAACCCGAGACCGTCGCCTACCAGGCCCTGGCCCCGCTGCTGCTGAACGAATTGCAGAAGGAGCACCGGCGAGCGGCGCAAGAGTCCAGCGATCTGCGCCGACAGCTGGCCTCGGTTAGCGCGCAGCTCGCGGAGCTGCGCGAACAGACCGCCCGGCTGGCCGCCAAATAAAGGATAAGGACGGCCGGCGCGCCGCCTCCTGCAAGAAGGCTGCGCTCCCGGCCGTGCCCGGCCATCGTCGATGGCATAGACACCGGCGGCCGCCGGCAAGCCTGAGGAGCCAGTGCATGTCCGCCGGACCCGGCGCGATATCTCGCAGATGCGCCGCGCGGCGTATCGCGGGAGCGCCTGCCGGCAAGTCGGCCAATTGGCGGCCGGCGGGGTTTTGCTAGACTCGCCGGGAGTTGCGCATAAGCTGGGCGACCGCCCGAGCACGATCGCGGTCCAGCAACAAACGGCGGTAGAGATGGCGATAAGTATCCCGGCCCGAAATGCGGCCGTCCTGCTGCTCACGATGCTGGCCGGCGGCACGCTCGCCATCGCGGCGCCAGCCGCGAAGCGGGCATTGACCTCCGATGACATCTACCGGACGGAGGCCGTCAGCGAGCCCCAGATCTCACCCGACGGCCAATGGGTCGCCTATCTGGTGACCACCAGCGATCGCGAGGCCGACGAAGTCCGCAGCGCAATCTGGATGGTCAGCTGGGACGGCAAGCAGCATGTGCAGATGACCAACCCTTCGAGCAGCATCGATTCGCCGCGCTGGAGCCCGGACGGCCGCTATTTGTCCTACCTGGCCAAGACCGGCGAGGCCGCCGAGCACTCGCAGCTGATGCTGCTCGACCGCCGCGGCGGCGAGCCGCGTGCCTTGACCAGCGTGACTGACGATATCGAGAGCTACGCGTGGTCGCCCGACGGCCGGCGCCTGGTGCTGGTCATGGAGACGAACAACGAGCCGACCACGGCGGACTTTCCCGCCAAGGGCCCTAAGCCGATCGTCATCGATTCGGTCTTCTTCAAGGAGGACGTGACCGGCTACATCGGCCGGTCGCAGAAACAGCACCTGTACCTGTTCGACGTCGCCGCAGCAAAGCTCGAGCCCCTCGGCGTCGATGAGCAGTACAACGATGTGCTTCCGGCCTGGTCCCCGGACGGAACGCAGATTGCCTTCGTGCGCACGAAGGAGCGGGCCGAGGACATGGACGGCAAGGTGGGCATCGAGCTCATCGAGGCCCGGTCGGGCGCGGTGGCGCGCCCACTGCTGCGCCCCTTTGCGCCCACTTTCCAGCATCTGGCCTGGAGCCCCGACGGCAAGCTGCTCGCCTTTCTGCAGGGCCTGGAGTCCAAGTACACGATGTATATGCACGACGAGCTGTGGGTCGTGCCCGCCGCGGGCGGGGCGCCGCGCGCCCTCACCGCTGCACTCGATCGCTGGGTCAGCTCGTACGATTTCTCTGCCGACGGCAAATCAATCGCATTGCTGGTCGAAGATGACGGCAATCAATATCCGGCGCGTCTCGATCTCGCCACCGGTGTCATCGAGAGGCTCGTCAGCCGCCCGCTGGTGGCGTACGCGCAGTCGGCCGCGGGCACGCACCGCGCAATCGTGGCCGCGGACAATGCCACCTCCTCGGAGGTGTACGCACTGGAAGCCGGCGGAATGAGGCGAATCACTCACCACAGCGACAAGCTGCTCGATGAGATCGAGCTCGGTGCGACCGAGGATTTCAGTTTCCAGAGCAAGGATGGCACGGAGGTCCACGGCATGCTCGTCAAGCCCCCGGGCTACGTGCCCGGCCGCGCCTACCCGACGATCCTGTGGATCCACGGCGGTCCCGATCTGCAGGATGATCACTCCGCCGATTTTGAGAACAGCTATCAGTTCCTGCGCCAGATCATCGCCGCCAACGGCTATGTGGTGTTCGGGGTCAACTATCGTGGCAGCAGCGGCCGTGGATTCAAGTTCGCCAATTCAATCAACGCTGACTGGGGCCACAACGAGGTGGAAGACCTGCTCACGGCCACCGACACTTTGGTGGCACGCGGAATCGCCGATCCCAAGCACCTCGGCATCGGCGGCTGGAGCTACGGCGGCATGCTCACCGATTTCACCATCGCCAGCGACTCGCGCTTTCAGGCCGCCGTGAGTGGCGCCGGCTCGGGCAACCAGCTGGCGATGTACGGCAGCAGCGAATACGTGGTGGAGAATGAGGCCGAGCTGGGCTCCCCCTGGCGCAACCCCGATCTGTGGCTCAAGGTTTCCTACCCGTTCTTCCACGCCGATCGCATCCGCACGCCCACGCTGTTTATGGGCGGCGACAAGGACTTCAACGTGCCCATTGTCGGCGGGGAGCAGATGTACCAGGCGCTGCGCATACTCGGAGTCCCGGCCGAACTGATCGTGTATCCGGACCAGAACCACGAGCTCACCCGACCCAGCTTCCTGAAGGATCGCTACGATCGGACCGCAGCGTGGTTCGGAAAGTACCTGCAGCCGGCGCCCTAGCCCGCTCCCCGATCGAGCCTCAACCCGAGTAATACACCGCGATCTTGTGGCCCTCGGGATCTCGAAAATAGGCGGCATAGAAATCATCGCCCCGTGCGCCCGGCGGGCCCTCGTCCCGGCCGCCAAGCTCGAGCGCCTTGTGGTACACGGCATCGACCAGCGCCTTCGACCCAGCCGCCAGGGAGACCATCGTGCCGTTGCCCACCGTGGCGGGCTGGGCATCGAGCGGCTTGATCAGCGCTAATAGCGAATCGGTCGGCGACTGGCCCCACGCCACGAAGCGCTCCGTCTCCCAGATGCGTTTGGCGCCGAGCACGGCGGTCAGTTCGTCGTAAAAGCCCATGGCGCGCGCCAGGTCATTGGTGCCGATGCAAACATAGCCGATCATGGAGTGCCCCCGTGTGTGTGTGGTGGACCCGCAGCATGGCGGGTGTAATGGCGGCGCGCAGCGGCCCGTCGGCGCTGCGCGCCGCTCTAGGCGATGCGGCTGCTGGTCGTTGCGGCCTTGAGCGCGCGCGCGCGCGCCGTCGTGCTCAGCGATGAGGTCACATCGAGAAAGGCCGTGCGATTGCGGCCGTCGGCCTTCGCCGTGTACAAGGCGCGGTCGGCCGCCAGAATTACCGCATCGACCGGCACTTCGATACTGGTCTCGGCCACCCCGATGCTGATCGTGACGATGCGTTGCGCCAGTTGCCGCAGCACCTCGTCCTCGGCCACCGCAACGCGAGTGCGCTCGGCGATCGCCACCGCCGTGACGCGATCGGTGGTCGGGAGCATCGCGATAAATTCCTCGCCGCCGTAGCGCGCCACGAAATCCCCGCCGCGCAGATTCCTCTCCAGGACGCGCGCCACCTGGGTCAGCACCTGATCGCCCACGGCGTGCCCCGCCTCGTCATTGATGGATTTGAAGCGGTCGACATCGATCATCAGCGCCGACAGCGGCCAGGCCGGCGTCGCGCTGGGATGGAGCAGTTGCTCGGCGCGGCGAAAAAAATAACCGCGATTGGCCAGGCCCGTGAGCGCATCGACCTGCGCCAGGTGCCGCAAGGCGCTGCGGCTGCTCTCGAGGTCGCGCAGCAGCTTGCCGATCCTGTATGAGATCGGGACCGTGAGGATACCGGTCACCGCGGCGGCGGCGGCCAGTTCCGACGCCTTGACGTATCCGCGCACGAAGGTGATCAGCGCGGCGGTCACAAACAGCGCCAGCGCCACGGTGATTGCGGTCCAGCTCAAGACCAATGCCGGCAGGCCGTGAGCGATCGTGGCCCGATAAATTACCGAACCCATTTGTGCGGATTCGCCCACGGTATCGAGCGGCGAGGGTGGGATGCTGGCGGGCATTCGACGTCCGGATCCCGGATGTATACGTCGGGATATGTCCCTCTAAGTTACCACCATTGGAGCACTACGGGGCTACGCATCCCATCACACCTGGGGCCCTTGGGGTTACGGAGCGCAGGCCGGAGGCTATGATGGACACCCCTCAGCAGCAGGATGCCTCATGCCACGTACCGGTCAGCTGTACGTCATCTCGGCGCCCTCGGGAGCAGGAAAAACCAGCCTCGTCAAGGCGCTGCTCGCCGCGCGCAGCGAGCTGGTGGTATCGGTATCACACACCACCCGCTCACCGCGGTCGCACGAGATCGACGGGCGTGATTACAACTTCGTAACCGCGGCGGAATTCCAGCGCCTGGCCGCTCGGGGCGCGTTTCTGGAGCACGCCCAAGTGTTCGACAACTACTACGGCACCGGCCGCGAGCAGGTCAGTGCTTGTCTGTCAGCCGGAAGCAGCGTGCTGCTCGAGATCGACTGGCAGGGTGCCCGCGTGGTGCGCCAAAGCGTGCCCGACTGCGTGTCGATATTCATTCTGCCCCCCTCGCGGGCGGTCCTCGAGGAGCGGCTACGGGCGCGCCGCACCGACAGCGAGGCGATCATCGCCCGGCGGCTCGCCGATGCGGCCGCCGACATGTCCCATTGCCTGGAATTCGACTACGCGGTCGTGAACGACCGCTTTGAGCAGGCAGTGGCGGATCTGCTGGCCATCATCGACAGCCGCGGCGCCGCGCTGAGCGCAAACAGGCCGGAAATCAGCGTCTTGCTGCGCTCATTAGTGGCATAAGAGCCCGGCAATGGGCGTATACTGCTTGAGTCTGTCACCCGACCATTCTTAGGAATTTCCAGAACATCATGGCCAGAGTCACCGTCGAAGACTGCCTGCAGAACGTCGATAACCTGTTCCAGCTCGTGCTGCTGGCCTCCCAGCGCGCACGCCGCTTGGCCAACGGCGCCGAGGCCACCGTGCCGGTCGACAACGACAAGGCGACCGTGCTGGCGCTGCGTGAAATCGCCGCCGGCAACATCACCCCGGAAATGCTGCGCGAGCCCGAGCCAGAGCCGGTGGCCGCGCCCATGCCCGACGCGGAAAACGAGTCCAACTTTCGCGCCCCGCAGTTCGGTCTGATCGATCGCGACTGACGGAGTACCGCGCTAGCGCCCTAAGGCCCATGGATTACGCAGCGTCGTTACTGGGCCTGCTTCCGGGCACCCGACGCACTCCGGGCCTCAAGGATCTACTGAGCAAGGTCAGCAGCTATCTGCCGGCCGAGCAGGTCGAGCGCGTGCGCGCCGCGGCCGAATTCGGCGCCGCCGCTCACCAGGGCCAGAAGCGCCTGAGCGGTGAGCCCTATATCGCCCATCCTGTGGCAGCCGCGGACATCCTGGCCGAATTGCACCTGGACGCCGACACCCTGATCGCGGCCATCCTGCACGACGTCATCGAAGACACACCCACGCCCAAGGAAGAAATCGCCGCGCGTTTTGGCGACGACGTCGCCGAGATCGTCGATGGCGTCACCAAACTCGACCAGATTCAATTCAAGAGCCGCCAGGAGGCGCAGGCCGAAAGCTTCCGCAAGATGCTGCTGGCGATGGTGCGCGACCTGCGCGTGATCCTGGTCAAGCTGGCCGATCGCACCCACAACCTGCGCACCATGGACGCGGTCGCGCCGGCCAAGCGGCGCCAGGTGGCGCGCGAGACGCTCGACATCTACGCCCCGGTGGCCGAGCGCTTGGGCCTCTACACCATCAAGCTGGAACTGGAGGAACTGGGCTTCAGGACCCTCTACCCGCAGCGCTATCGGGTGATCGAGCGCGCGCTGCATAGGGCACGCGGCAATCAGAAGGAATTTCTGGCCAAGATCCGCGCGCAACTCGAACCGGCGCTGCAGAAGGCCGGCATCGCCGCCAAGGTCGAAACCCGCGAGAAGCACCTGTACAGCGTCTACCAGAAGATGCAGCGCAAGCGCGCCCCGCTGGCCGAAATCGTGGACGTCTATGGCCTGCGCATCATCGTCGACAGCGTCGACACCTGCTACCGGGCGATCGGCGTGGTGCACAGCGTGTTCAAGCCGATGCCGGGGCGCTTCAAGGACTACGTGGCGATCCCGCGGATCAACGGCTATCAATCGCTCCACACCACCTTGTTCGGGCCCAACGCGGTGCCCATCGAGGTGCAGATCCGCACCCGCGACATGGACCGGGTGGCCGAATCCGGGATTGCCGCGCACTGGAAGTACAAGGAGCACACCGGCGAGGGCTCGGCGCAGCAGGAGCGCGCGCGCGCCTGGCTCACCCATCTCATGCAGATGCAGGAAAGCGGCAGTTCCGAGGAGTTCATCGAGAGTGTCAAGGTCGACCTGTTTCCGGACAAGGTCTACGTGTTCACACCGCGCGGCGACATCCTCCGGCTGCCACGCGGTGCGACGGTCGTGGACTTCGCCTACGCGGTGCACACCGATATCGGCAACCGCTGCGTCGCCGCCAAGGTCGATCGGCGCCTGACACCACTGCGCACGGTCCTTCGCAACGGCCAGACCGTGCACATCATCACCGCCAAAGGAGCGCGGCCGAACCCGGCCTGGGTCAACTTCGTGGTGACGGCCAAGGCACGCACCGGCATCCGCCACTACCTCAAGGGCCTCAAGAGCCACGAGGCGGTGGAACTAGGTCGCCTGCTGCTCGAGCAGGCGCTGGCCGAATTCCAGGTCGCGCTCGACGCTGTCGACCCCGCCACATTGCAAACGGCGCTCGGCGAGTTTGCGCTGCGAAGCCCCGACGAGCTGTACGAGAAGATCGGCCTGGGCGAGCGGCTGGCGCCGATGGTGGCGCGCCGCCTCCTGCCCGGAGACCCGACCAAGAGCGGCGATGGCCAGGCGGCGCCGCTGGCGGTGGCCGGGGCCGAGGGGCTGCTGGTGGCCTACGCGCACTGCTGCTACCCGCTGCCCGGCGACCCGATACTCGGGTTCCTCAGCACCGGCCGCGGGATCGTCATTCATCGCGAGATCTGCGGCAACGTCACCGATTACCGCAAACATCCCGAAAACTGGCTGCCGGTCAACTGGAAATCGAGTGCCGGGCGCTTCTTCTTTACCGAGATTCGCGTCGAGGCGGTGAACCGCATGGGATTGCTGGCCGCGGTGTCGGCGGCGATATCGGGCACGCAGACCAATATCTGCAGCGTGAATTTCCAGCATGACGAATCAGAAACCGCCACCATGATCTTCATGCTGGAGGTGCATGATCGCGAGCACCTGGCGCGCGTCATGCGCACCGTGCGCCGCATGAGCGATGTGGTGCGCATCGTGCGCACCATCGCCGGGCAGCACCGCCGCCGAGATTCCTTGTCACAATGAGCAGCACCCCATGAACACGACCATCCACACAGAGCGCGCCCCCAAGGCGATCGGCACCTACTCGCAGGCCAGGCGCGCGGGCGATACGGTGTATGTCTCGGGACAGATCCCCTTCGATCCGGCCACCGGCCTGCTGATCAGCGGCGACATCGACGCGGAGATCCGTCGCGTGTTCGAAAATCTCAAGGCGATCGCCGAGGCGGCCGGCGGCACGCTGGCGAACGTCGTCAAGCTCAGCGTTTTCCTGACCGACATGACGCACTTCGCCAAGGTCAACGAGATCATGGCGACGTATTTCTCCATGCCCTACCCGGCGCGGGCGGCGGTGGGCGTGGCCGCGCTGCCGCGCGGCGCCAGGGTCGAGATGGAGTGCATACTCAGTCTCGCCTGAAGGAGCCGGGTGCCGATGCACCCATGCCTGGCGTTGGGCCGATGCTGGCCGAGCGCCTCGCGCGCTTGGGCGTGCACAGCGCGAGCGATCTGCTGTTCGTGCTGCCGCTGCGCTACGAAGACCGCACGCGCATCGTGCCCATCGGCACGCTGGTTTCCGGAATCCGCGCGGTGGTCGAAGGCGAGGTGCTGCTCGCGGAGGTGGCGTTTCGCCGCCGCCGGCAGTTGCTGGTGCGGCTCGGTGACGGGAGCGGCTCGCTGACGCTGCGCTTCTTCCATTTCTCCAATGCGCAGCGTGCCGGCCTGGCTCGTGGCACGCGGCTTCGTTGCCATGGCGAGGTGCGCCGCGGTCCGCTCGGGCTGGAGATGGTGCATCCGGAGTACCGCGGCATCGGGGCCGCCGGCGAAGCACTCTCGCAGACCCTGACGCCGATCTATCCGAGCACCGAAGGCCTGACGCAGGGCCGGCTGCGCAGCCTCGTGCGCCGCGCCCTGCTGGCCTCCGATTCCGACGCCTTGATCGACTACCTGCCCGAGGCGCTACGCGCCGAGCTGCGATTGCCCGAACTGCGCGCGGCGCTCGAATTCCTGCACCAGCCGCCGGTCGGCACCGAGCTGGCCACGCTGGCTGCCGGAGCGCACCCGGCGCAGCGCCGCCTGGCGCTCGAGGAACTGCTCGCCCACCAGCTGTCGTTGATGGCCCTGCGCCGCGCCACCAAGTCCGACAGTGCGCATCCGCTTGCGGATGCGGCGCAATTGCAGGAGCGATTCCTGCAGGCCCTGCCGTTTCGTTTTACGGGCGCGCAGCGGCGGGTGCTGGCCGAGATCAACGCCGATCTGGCGCTCGCGCAGCCCATGACCCGCCTGGTGCAGGGCGATGTCGGTTGCGGCAAGACGGCCGTGGCCGCGGCGGCGGCGGCGCTGGCGCTCGCCCAAGGCCGCCAGGTGGCGTTCATGGCGCCCACCGAACTGCTGGCCCAGCAACATGCGCGCACCCTGACGCAATGGTTCACGCCGCTCGGGATCCCGGTGGCCCTGCTCACGAGTTCACAACCCGCGCGCGCGCGCCGCACCGCGCTTGCCGGCATCGCCGCCGGCCAGATCCCGCTGGCGGTGGGCACGCACGCGCTGTTCCAGGAGAGCGTCGAGTTCGGGTCACTCGCCCTCGTGATCATCGACGAGCAGCACCGCTTCGGCGTGCAGCAGCGCCTGCAGCTGCGCGACAAGGGTCGAGGCGCCATGCCGCATCAGCTGATCATGACGGCGACGCCCATTCCGCGCACCCTCGCCATGACCGCCTATGCGGACCTGGACATCTCAATCATCGACGAACTACCGCCCGGCCGCACTCCGGTGCGCACCGTGGTGGTGCCCGAGGAGCGCCGCGCCGACATCGTGGCACGGCTCGAGGAAACCTGCCGCGCCGGGGGCCAGGCCTACTGGGTCTGTGCCCTAATCGAGGAGTCCGAGGAGCTGCGCTGCCAGGCCGCGGAGGAATCGGCCGCCCTGCTCACCGAGGCGCTGCCGCAGCTGCGGGTCGGATTGGTGCACGGTCGGCTGAGCGGCGCGCGCAAGGAGGCGATCATGCGCGCCTTTGCCGCGGGCGAGATCCAGTTGCTGGTCGCCACCACGGTGATCGAGGTCGGCGTGGACGTGCCCAACGCGACCGTCATGGTGATCGACAATGCCGAGCGCATGGGACTGGCACAGCTCCATCAGCTGCGCGGGCGCATCGGCCGTGGCGCACAATCGAGCAGCTGCGTATTGCTGTACCGTGCACCGCTGTCGGAACTGGCGCGGGAACGCCTCAGCGTACTGCGCCACAGCAATGACGGCTTCGAGATCGCGCGGCGCGATCTCGAGTTGCGCGGCCCGGGCGAACTGCTGGGCACGCGCCAGACCGGCCTCGCGCAGCTGCGCGTCGCCGACCTGGTTCGGGACGCAGATCTGCTGCCCCAGGTGCGCGCCGCGGCAATGCGCCTGGAGAAGGAACAACCCCAGGCCTGCCTGGGTCTGATCGCGCGCTGGGTGGGTGGCGGGGAGCAATATGGTCGAGTCGGTTGATTTCGAATTGCCCGCCGGCGATGCCGAGAAGGCCGCAACGCCCGATGCGGCGGGCGCGCCTGCGCCCGCCGCGCCCCCGGAGCCGCCGCCGCCCCCGAGCGTAACCGCCCCCCTGCCGGTGCACTGGCTGCGGCAACGCCTGGTGGATTTCGGGCTGCTCATGAGGCTCGATCGCCCGATCGGAATCTGGCTGCTGCTCTGGCCCACGCTTTGGGCGCTGTGGTGCGCCTCCGGCGGCCATCCACAGCGGCGCCTGCTGGTGATCTTTACCGTGGGCACCGTGCTGATGCGCTCGGCCGGCTGTGTCATCAACGATCTGATGGATCGGGACATCGATCCGCACGTGCGCCGCACCAGCAACCGGCCGCTGGCGGCACGGCGCGTGACGCCGATCGAGGCCCTGGTGCTGTTCTCGATGCTGGTTTTGGTGTCCTTCCTGCTGGTGCTGCAGCTCAACAGCACCTGCGTGCGGCTGTCCTTCGTGGGCGCAGGGCTGACGGCCTCCTATCCACTGCTCAAGCGCTTCTTCCCGATACCCCAGCTGTACCTGGGCCTGAGCTTTGGCTGGGCCGTGCCGATGGCCTTTGCCGCCGAACTGGGCGTGGTGCCGCGCGCCGGATGGGTGCTGATGCTGGCCACCGTGGTGTGGGCGGGCGTCTACGATACCTTCTACGCGATGGCGGATAGGAGCGATGACCTGCGCATCGGCGTCAAATCAAGCGCCATTACCTTCGGCGACCTGGACCTGCTGATGGTCGGAGCCATGCAGGTCATGGTGCTGCTGGCGCTGCTGTTTACCGCTCGCCTGATGCTGCTTGGCACGCCGTTTTTCTGGGCGCTGGCAGCGGGCGCGGGCTGCTTCGTGTGGCAGCAATGGCTTGCGCGCCGCCGCGACCCGGACAGCTGCATGCGCGCCTTTCACAACAACAACTATTTCGGGGTCATCATCCTGGCCGGAATCGTGTTCGACTATGCGACCCAGCGCTAGGGTCGTCCTATTCGGGCGCGTGCAAATTCCATAAATCAGTCACCGCCGGCCGCCGGCGCCACTCTGGAAAGCGCTTGCGCGAAGCTCGCCACGCGCTCTGCGCCTGCAAACCCCGCCCAGGCCTTGTCCAGAAATTCGGCAGGCTGCGCGCGCAGCTCGCACAGCATCACCCGGGTACCGTTGCCGGCAGCCTGCCGCAGGAACACTTCGAGGGCCCGCGCACCGCTGGAATCGATGTACGGCACGCTTTCCATGCGCAGCACCACGATCCTGGGCGTGCGCCCGGAGCGGCGCAGGACCTCGAGCATTTCACCGGCGACGCCAAAGAACATGGGTCCTGCGAACCTGAAGACCTCGACACCCTTGGGCAGCGCGGCGCGCTGGGCGGGGTCATCGAGGCTCTGCTCCAGGGGCATCAGTCCCGCCGTCTCGCTCATGCGCGCCATGAACAGGAGCGAGGCCAGTGTCACGCCCACGCCGATGGCCACCGTCAGGTCCACCAGCACGGTCAGACCGAAGGTCAGCAGCAGCAAGGCGCGCTCACCTTTGTCGATGGACAGCAGGGCCCGGAAGCGATCGAACTCGCTCATGCCCCAGGCAACGACCAGCAGGATGGCAGCGAGCGCCGCCATCGGTACGTAGGCGATGAGCCGGCCGGCGACCAGCAGGAACAGCAGCAAAAATATCGCGTGGCACAGGCCGGCGACAGGCGTGCGAGCGCCGGCGCGGATGTTCGTCGCAGTCCTGGCAATCGCGCCGGTGGCCGGAAGGCCGCCAAACAAGGCGGATGCCAGGTTCGCGACACCTTGCCCCACGAGTTCCTGCCCGGAGCGATGGCTGTAACCGGTCATGCCGTCGGCGACTACCGCCGATAACAGCGCCTCGATGCCGGCCAGGAAGGCGATCGTAAACGCGGAAGGCAGAACGCTGCGGATCAGCGCGACCGACATGACCGGCACATGCGGCGCGGGAATGCCGGTCGGCATGCTCGGAAAGCGCTCGCCGACGGTCGTCACCGGCAAATGCAGCAGGGCGACCGCGACTGCGGCGATCAGCAAGGCGAGCAAGAATGCCGGGAGCTGCGGCGCATAGCGGCGCAACAATAAAATGATGGCCAGCGTGGCGCCGCCCACCGCCACCGTTGGGGCGTGGACCGAGCCGAGCGCCGCGAAGTAGGCCGACCACTTGCCAAGAAAATCCGCCGGCAGCTTGCCGGCGTCGAGGCCCAGAAAATCTCCTACCTGGCTCGAGGCGATGATGACGGCGATACCGGTGGTAAATCCAGTGACGACCGGCATGGGAATGAATCGCACCAGTTTGCCTAGCCCGGCATAGCCGGCCACGATCAAGATGACTCCCGCCAGCAGGGTTGCGAGCACGAGTCCCGCATAGCCATGTGCGGCAATCACTCCGGCGACGATGACCACGAAGGCGCCCGTCGGACCGCCGATCTGGACCCGCGAGCCTCCGAGCAGCGAGATGAGGAACCCGGCGATCACGGCCGTGATCAGGCCCTGACTGGGTGAGGCTCCGCTCGCGATGCCCAGGGCCATCGCCAGGGGCAGGGCCACGATGGCAACGGTCAATCCGGCCAGCACATCCGTGCGCCAGAGCTTTGCGAGCTGCCCTTCGCGCCAGACGATGACGAGTTTCGGGGTGTAGGCTTGCCAGAACAGGCGGTTTTCGGTGCCGGGCACGAACGGATTATGGCCCAGCCGCCCGCTGCGTGAACTCAATAGTGAGTCCGGTCGGCGCCCTATTGCTTCCTCGGGCGTTCGATAGCTCATCCGGAACAAGCTCCACCGCCGCGAACACCGGCTCGGCCAGCGGCGATGCGCGTGATTGTCGACTTTTCGGGAGGTGCAAAGTTGACAGTCCGGGCTTGGCCCGCGAACATCCGTGGCGGCCTGCCGGCGCGCCCGCCGCGCAGCCGAAGTGCGCTGGCGCGAACCTCTCAAGGAGATTAAGGGCATGGAGCAACCCCGGCACGACTGGACCCTCGCTGAAGCGGAAGCCCTGTACGCGCTGCCCTTTCCCGAGCTGCTGTTTCGCGCCCAGCAGGTGCACCGCGACTGGCATGACCCGACCGAAGTTCAGATGAGCACGCTGCTGTCGATCAAGACCGGCGCCTGCCCTGAGGACTGCGCTTACTGTCCGCAAAGCATCCGCTTCGACACGGGCGTCGCCAACGAGACACTGCTGCCGCTCGAGACGGTCATCGAGCGCGCGCGCGCGGCGCGCGCGGCCGGGGCGACGCGCTTTTGCATGGGTGCGGCATGGCGCTCGCCCAAGGCCAAGGATTTGCAAAAGGTCACCGCCATGGTGCGCGAGGTGCACGCCCTCGGGCTGGAAACGTGCGTGACGCTCGGCATGGTGTCCGGCGCGCAGGCCAAGGAACTGAAGGATGCGGGCCTGGACTACTACAACCACAACCTCGACACCTCCGAGGAGTACTACCGCGAGATCATTTCCACGCGCACCTACCAGGACCGACTCGACACGCTCGAAGCGGTGCGCGTGGCCGGGCTGAACGTGTGCTGCGGCGGCATCATCGGCATGGGCGAAACCGCCCGCGACCGCGCGCAGCTGCTGGTGACCCTGGCCTGTCTGCCACACCATCCGCAGAGCGTGCCGATCAATCAGCTGGTGCGCGTGGCGGGCACGCCGCTGGCCGAGGCCACGCCCGTCGATCCGTTCGACTTCGTGCGCACCATTGCCGTGGCGCGCATCATGATGCCGCGCGCCCAGGTGCGCCTGTCGGCCGGACGGGAGAGCATGAGCGATGAGCTGCAGGCGCTCGCGCTGCTGGCCGGCGCCAATTCGATTTTCTACGGCGAAAAGCTTCTGACCACGGGCAACCCGGACGTGGAGCGCGATCGCGCCCTGCTCTCGCGCCTCGGCATGCAGGCCGAGCGGCCTGCTGCGCTGGCGCACGCCGCCTCGGCCTGATTCCCGCTTAAGGACAGGCCTTGCACGCCGACCGGGCCGCCATCGCCACTGCCCTTGCCGCGCTCGATGCGGGGGCCTTGCGCCGTCGCCGGCGCGTCGTCGACCACTATCCGGACCCCCTCGACGGCACCCGCGCGAGCGTCGGTGGCCGGGTGCTGCGGGTGTTCTGCAGCAACGATTACCTGGGGCTCGCCCACCATCCGGAACTGCGCGCGGCGCTGCAGGCCGCCGCCGCGCAGTTTGGCGTGGGGAGCGGTGCCGCGCACCTGATCACCGGCCACAGCCGGCCGCACCAGCAACTCGAGGAAGAGCTGGCCGAGTACACCGGGCGCGAGCGCGCCCTGCTGTTCTCGACCGGCTACATGGCCAATCTCGGGGTGCTCGGCGCGTTCGCCGATCGGAACGGCGCGGTGCTGGAAGATCGCCTCAACCACGCTTCGCTCATTGACGGCGCGCGGGTGTCCGGAGCGCGCCTGCTGCGTTATGTGCATGCCGACGTGGCGGAAGCCGCCGCCGCGCTCGATGCGCATCCGGACTGCACGCTCATCGCAAGCGACGGCCTGTTCAGCATGGACGGTGACGTCGCGCCGCTCGCCGCGCTGGCGGCGCTTGCCAGGCGCCATCGCGCCTGGCTGCTTGTCGATGACGCGCACGGGCTCGGCGTGCTCGGCGCGCAGGGGCGCGGTTCGCTCGAACTGGCCGGCTTGGACAGCGCCGATGCACCGCTCCTGGTCGGAACGCTGGGCAAGGCCATGGGCTGCGCGGGGGCCTTCGTGGCCGGGGATGCGGAGGTCATCGAACTGATCCTGCAGCGCGCGCGCACCTACATTTACACCACCGCGCTGCCGCCGGCCCTTGCGGCGGCGGCGAGCGCCGCGCTGCGACTGGCGCAACGTGAAAGCTGGCGGCGCGAGAAACTACACTCGCTGGTTGGGCGGCTGCGCGCGGGCGCCGCCGCGCTGGGACTCCCGCTGATGGCCTCGGCAAGCCCGATCCAGCCCCTGGTGGTCGGGGACGCCGGACGCGCGCTGCGCCTGAGCGAGGCGCTGTGGGAGCAGGGTTACTGGGTCAGCGCGATCCGGCCACCGACTGTGCCGGCGGGCAGCGCGCGACTACGGCTCACGCTTTCGGCCACCCATAGCGAGGCGGACATCGATCAGCTGCTCATAGCCCTGGAGCGTGTGTGGCGGGCGGAGGGCAGCGCATGAGCGACACCAGGCCCTTGCCCGGAGGTAAAAGCCGGCCGGCACGCCCGGTCCGTCCTGCCGCAGCGAGCCACGGCGCAGAAACGTCCTTGCAGGCCGGGGTTCGCGGCGAATTGCTGGAGCGCCTGCAGTTCTTTCAACTTGAGCCGCAAGTCATCCTCGATTTGGGCTGTGGCATCGGTGCGGCGGCGGAGCAGTTGCGGCGACGCTTCCCGCGCGCGCGGGTCCTCGCCATGGATTGCGTCCATGCCGTGGCGCGCGAGGCGCGCCGGCGGCAGCGCTTCTGGCGGCGCTTCGAGTGCGTGTGCGCCGATGCGCACGCCCTGCCGCTGGCCGCGCACTCGGTCGACCTGGTCTTCAGCAACCTGATGCTGCCCTGGTGCGAGGATCCCGCGGCGGTATTCATGCAGGTGCAGCAGGTGCTGCGACCCGGCGGCCTGATGCTCTACAGCGCCCTGGGTCCCGACACGCTGCAGGAGTTGCGCGCCGCCTGCGCTCATGCCGATTCCGCGCCGCAGCCGGGCGGGTTTGCGGACATGACGCGTCTTGCCGCGGGCATGTCGCATGCGGGCTTGAGCGAGCCGGTCATGGATCGTGAAGTGCGGGTCGCGCATTACCCCGACGTGCGCGCGCTCCTCCTGGAGCTGCGGGCGATGGGCGCAAAGTCCGCGGTCCCAGAGCGCCGCCGGACCCTGACCGGACGCGGCCGCTGGCAGGCGATGCTCGAGAGCTACGAAGCCTTGCGCAGCGGCGCTGGAATTCCGGCCCGCTGGGAAGTCATCTACGGCGCGGGATTTGCCGGCAGCGCACGTGCATCAGGCGCCGCGGAATTTGCGGTGCCGGTGGGCGAGGTGCGCTCGCGGGACCGACCCCGGTGAGCGGAGAGGGTTTTTTCGTCGCGGGCACGGATACCGGGGTCGGCAAGACCCGGGTCACCGCCGCCCTGCTGGCGGCCGGCCGTGCCGCGGGCCTGTCGGTCAGGGGCATGAAACCGGTCGCCTCGGGCGCCGAGCCTGTTGATGGAAGGGTGGCCAGCGCCGATGCCCTGCAGTTGGCGGCGGCTTCGGGCCAACGGCCGGATGACGCCGATTTGAACCCGTATTGTCTCGAAATGGCGATTTCGCCGCATATCGCCGCAAAATTTGCAAATATCGAGATAGATATCACCAAGATCGCGACAATTTCGCAGAGACTCCAGGCGCAGTGCGATTTACTCCTTATAGAAGGGGCGGGGGGCTGGTACACGCCGATCGGCGAAAACTCGTCGATGGCCGATCTGGCCCGGGCCCTCCAGATGCCCGTGCTCCTGGTGGTCGGGCTCAAGCTGGGCTGCCTCAACCATGCGCGCCTGAGCCTCGAGGCCATACGCCACTGCGGCTGTCGCTTCGCGGGCTGGATCGGCAATCACATCGATCCGGAATTCATGGCGCCGGCCGAGAATCTCTCCACGCTCCGGCAACTGCTGGGCGCCGAACCGCTCGCGTTGTTCCCCTACTCGCGCGCGACTGATGAGGACGCGGCGCGCGTGCGCGACGCGCTGCAGCGATTGCGCACATCGTGTCAATCCCGAATCGCATAGGCCGTCGCTTAAGTCGTTGAGTTGCGATAGAAAAGCCGCATCCGCTAAGATGCCGCCCCGTGAGCGGGCGCCCGCAGCACTTTTAGTCGCCGACGTGTCCTGGCCGAGCGCTTAGAATGCGCTCCGGAATGCTGCGCGCCATAAACGCATCGCCGCCGCTGGCGAGTTGAGCCGGGAATCATCTAGGGCCAGTTAATGAACATAAAGAAACTCGGAATCGCCACCGCCTCTGCCGCCGCCTTGGCGCTCGTCTCGCCTGCCGCGCTGGCCGCCTGGACGTTGAACATGACTCCGGGCATTACCGCCATCTCGCGCCGCGTGTTCGAGCTGCACATGCTGATGTTCTGGTGGTGCGTGGCGATCGGCTTTTTCGTGTTCGGCTGGATGATTTATTCGATGTTCGCGTTCCGCAAGTCGCGCGGCGCCACGCCCGATGCCCAGCTGACGCACAACACCAAGGCCGAGGTCATCTGGACGGTGATCCCGGTGCTGATCCTGATCGGCATGGCGGTGCCGGCCACGCGCGCTCTGATCGAGACCGAAGACGCCACCAACACCGCAGCTGACGATCCGCATTACCGGATACCAGTGGAAGTGGGGCTATCAATACATCGACTCGGGCGTCGAGCTGTTCTCGACGCTCGATCGGGCCAGCAATGCGGCGCGCCAGCTGGGCTCCGGCATTGATCCGGCCTCCGTGCCCCACTACCTGCTCGACGTCGATCATCCGCTGGTGCTGCCGGCCGGCGTCAAGGTGCGCCTGCTGATCACGGCGCAGGATGTGATTCACTCCTGGTGGGTACCGGCGCTGGCGATCAAGAAGGACGCCATTCCCGGCTACCTCAACGAGGCCTGGTTCAAGATCGACACGGACAAGACGGGCCTGTACCGCGGCCAATGCGCGGAATTGTGCGGCCGGGACCACGGCTTCATGCCGATCGTCATCGACGTTCGCAGCAAGGCGGATTTCGACGCGTGGATGAAGACCCAGAAGGCGCTGCAACGGCCGGCCGATCCGGCGCAGGCCAGCTAGACCGGAACGGCTCCGATCGACCTGTAACCCTATTCAAGTCTTAGTCGCGAGATCATCAACATGGCCTATACCGCACACGCCGCCGCCCACGACCATCACGAGCATGCGCCACCGTCGGGCCTGTGGCGTTGGGTGTCGACCACGAACCACAAGGACATAGGCACGCTGTACCTGATCTTCGCCTGTGTCATGTTCTTTGTCGGCGGGGCGATGGCGATGCTGATCCGCCTCGAGCTGTTCAAGCCCGGCCTGCAGTTCTTCGATCCCGCTTTCTTCAATTCCCTGACCACGATGCACGCGCTGGCGATGATCTTCGGCGCCATCATGCCGGCGTGGGTGGGGCTCGCCAACTGGATGATCCCGCTGCAGGTCGGCGCGCCCGACATGGCGCTGCCGCGCATGAACAACTTCAGTTTCTGGCTGCTGCCCTTCGCCTTCACGCTGCTGCTGCTGGGCTTCTTCGTGCCGGGCGGCGCACCGGCCGGCGGCTGGACGCTGTATCCGCCCCTGGTGCTGCAGGGCGGCGACTCGTTTCCGATGGCCATCTTCGCCATCCACCTGATGGGCGCCTCATCGATCATGGGCGCGATCAATGTCATCGTCACCATCATGAACATGCGCGCGCCGGGGATGACGCTGCTGCGCATGCCGCTGTTCGTGTGGACCTGGCTGATTACCGCCTACCTGCTGATCGCGGTGATGCCGGTGCTGGCCGGCTCTGTGACCATGTTGCTGACCGATCATTTCTTCGGTACCAGCTTCTTCAGCGCCTCGGGCGGCGGGGATCCGGTGATGTTCCAGCACATCTTCTGGTTCTTCGGGCACCCCGAAGTCTACATCCTGATCCTGCCGGCCTTCGGCATCGTCTCGGAAGTGATCCCCACCTTTTCGCGCAAGCCGCTGTTCGGCTACGACGCGATGGTGTACGCGACCGCCTCGATCGCGTTCCTGTCGTTCATCGTCTGGGCGCACCACATGTTCACGGTGGGCATGCCGCTGGCCGGGGAGATGTTCTTCATGCTCTCGACCATGCTGATCTCGGTCCCGACCGGCGTGAAGGTCTTCAACTGGTGCGCCACCATGTGGCGCGGTTCGCTGAGCTTCGAGCCACCGATGCTGTTCGCGCTCTCCTTCCTGTTCCTGTTCACGATCGGTGGCTTCTCCGGCCTGATGCTGGCGATTGCACCGGCGGACTTCCAGTACCAGGACACCTACTTCGTGGTCGCGCACTTCCACTACGTGCTGGTGCCCGGCTCCATCTTTACGATCATGGCGGGCGTGTACTACTGGCTGCCGAAATGGACCGGGCACATGTACAGCATGGCGCTCGGCAAGCTGCACTTCTGGCTGTCCGCGATATTCGTCAACGTCCTGTTCTTCCCCCAGCATTTCCTGGGGCTGGCGGGCATGCCGCGCCGGGTTCCCGATTACGCCACCCAATTTGCGGACTGGAACATGGTTTCCTCGATCGGCGGCTTTGGCTTCGGCCTGTCGCAGCTGCTGTTTCCCTACATCATCTACAAGTGCATCCGCGGCGGCGAGAAGGCCACCGACCGGGTCTGGGAGGGCGCGCACGGACTGGAGTGGGAGCTGCCCTCGCCCGCCCCGTACCACACCTGGGAAGTGGCGCCGAGCATCGGGGTGATCCACCACGGTGCCGAGCACTGGACTGAAGAAGGGGACGATTGAAGATGGGCGAGGAACTGCACGAACGACAGCGCCGGCGCGCGCGACTGACGGCCTTTGCGCTGATGGTGCTGGCCCTGGCGATCTACGGTGGGTTTATCCTGATGTCGGTGCACCGGAGCCATGGGTGAGCGATCCCGGCCGAGTGGCGCCGCGAAAACCGCCGCCTTACGGGCAAGCTCTGGTTATTCGTCGCCGGCAGCTTCGCCTTCGGCTTCGCGCTGGTGCCCTTGTACCGGGTGCTCTGCCAGGTCACAGGCTTCGGCGACCAGAAGCTGCTGAGCACGGCCGTGTCCACGGCGCAGATCGGCAGCACCGATGCCGCGCGCGTCGTCACCGTGGAGTTCATGGGCAACCTGCCCACGGTCGGCAACTGGGTATTCCATCCCTCGCAGCAATCGCTCCGCGTACACCCCGGCCAGCTGTACGAGGCGACCTTCATCGCCCGCAACCTCACGGGACACGACACCGTGGCGCAGGCGGTGCCCAACATCGCACCGGGGGAGGCGGCCACGTGGTTCCACAAGACCCAGTGCTTCTGCTTCTCGCCGCAGGCCTTCAAAAAGGGCCAGGAGCGCGTGCTGCCGGTGCGCTTTTTCCTCGACCGCGCGCTGCCGGTCAACATCGATCGCGTTACGCTCAGTTACACCTTCTACGATACTCCGGCCCGAGTCGCGGCCCGCTAACGGCGCGCCACCCCTAGGAAACACTCATGTCCCAGCCACACGCCCAGGTTGATTCCAGCAAGTACTACCTGCCCCACGGCACGCCCTGGCCGATTATCGGCTCGGTGGCGCTGTTCTCGACCATGCTCGGCGTGGTCGCCTGGCTCAATGACTGGTTCGGACCCGAACTGTTCGCGCTCGGCCTGGTGCTGCTGGCCGTGATGTTCATCGGCTGGTTCCGCACCGTCATCGGCGAGAACCAGCAGGGCGTGTACAACCTCGACGTCGATCGCTCGTTTCGCATGGGCATGATGTGGTTCATCTTCTCCGAGGTGATGTTCTTTGCGGCGTTTTTCGGCGCGCTGTTCTACGCGCGCACGCTCTCGGTGCCCTGGATCGGCGGCGAGGGCGTGAAGATCTTCAACAAGATCTTCCTCTGGCAGAACTACGACGCCGGCTGGCCGACCAACGGCCCCGCGAAGCTCGGCCCGCGCGCCGACGGCACCTTCGAGGTCATCCCGGCTTTCGGAGTGCCCGCGCTCAACACCGCCATCCTGCTGACCTCCGGCGTGACCATCACCATCGCCCACCACGCGCTCAGGGCCGGCAACCGCGGCGTGCTCAAGGTGTTCCTGGCGCTGACCTTCCTGCTCGGATTCCTGTTCGTGACGCTTCAGGCCCACGAGTACGGCGAAGCCTACACCCACCGGGGACTGCAGCTGAGCACCGGCATATACGGCTCGACCTTCTTCATGCTGACCGGATTCCACGGCCTGCACGTGACGATCGGCGCGATCATGCTGACGATCATCTGGCTGCGCACCCTGAGAGGCCATTTCACGCCCACCCGGCACTTCGGCTTCGAAGCCGTGGCCTGGTACTGGCATTTCGTTGACGTGGTGTGGCTCGGACTGTTCGTGTTCGTCTACTGGGTGTAGAGAACCGGCGGCGAGCGCGCCGCCTGCCTTCCTAAGGCGTCGCTCCCGGCGGGTGATGAGTCGCGTCGTACCCTGCGATATCCGCGGCGCGGATGTTCTCGGCCTTCCAGATCATCGCCCGGTGGATGCGGTTCCAGCCGCTCGGATGATCGAATAACAAGGCCTCCTCGACCGGTCCGGGTTGCATCTTGCGGTACTCCGACAGATGCAGCGCCGCTTGGGCAAAGCCGTCGGGCTGGCGCGAGGCGTTGAGGCCGTAGGCGTCGGCCTCGATTTCCATGTTGCGCGTGATCGTATTGATCACCGGGGTCAGCACGAATAAATAGGCCGAAAGCAGCGCCACCAGCAATGGGAATCCGGCGACATCGGTGATCCCGCGAATCCCCCAGCGTCCCGTATAGCGCCTCGACATCCGCTCGAACGACCACCTCAGGAAGACGAAACCGGCGACCAGGATGAGGGCGATCGGCAGCAGGCCCTTGTACTGGTGGTTGAGCACGTAGTGGCCCATTTCGTGCCCGAGCACCGCCTCGACCTCCTCCGGCGCGGCCCGGTTGATCAGATTGTCGTTCAGGCTGACCTGCGCGGTGCCGAGCAGGCCGCTGACATGCGCGCTCATCTTGGTGGTCTGCTTGGACGCATCGAACTCGTAGATCTGCGTGACCGGGATCTCGTTGGCGCGCGCCATCGACAGGAGCTGCTGCTTGAGGGGGCCTTCTGCCAGCGGATAGAACTTGTTGAACACCGGCTCCAGGTACGTGGGGCCGATCAGGGCTTGAAATGTCATCAGCACCATGGCGACGAGGGCGCCCCACAGCCACCAGTTTCTGGTCCGGCGGACGACCGCATAGAGCACGGCAAGGGAGGGCGGGACCAGGATCACCGACAGCGCCAATCCCTTGAGCTGGTCCGTGAGCCAGGCGAGCGCCGTCTGGTTCGACATCGCGTACTGGTGCTCGCGATAAAATCCCTCGTACGCCGACCAGGGCAAGGTCACTATTGTGGTGAGCACGACATACAGGGCACCGTAGAGCGCAACCTGCAGCCACTTATGGCGCGTGAGGCGTTCGCCGAAATCGCGCATGCGCCTCGAGAGCGGCGTGTACAGCAGCAGCGCCGCCACGCCCAGGCCCACCAGGAAGTCCCAGAGCGTCAGCCAGTACCCGCCTTCGAAATAGCGATCGGAGCGGGCGCGGGCCTGCGTGGACAAGGTCGCCATGTAGGCAGCAGTCGCGCGCTCGGCATCGAAACGGGCCGGGGCTGGATTGGGCAGCTGCACCATGTGCTCGGCCAGCGCCACCCAGCGGCCATCGCGCTTGTGGTAGGTCGTGGTGATCCGCAGGACCTCGGTGTAGGGCACTGCGGCCCGCAACGCCCGCACGGTGTCGAGTTCCGTCACCACCGCAGTGTCGCCGGCTACCGCAAAGCTCTGCTCGCTTAAGCGCCTGGGAAACTATCCGGTCCGCGTCCGCAGCGACCGCGTCGCGAATGAATTCGGCCTTAGAAACTGGTTTCCCGGCACCGAAGGTGCTCACAAATCGTTCATCGAGGATGCGTCCCAGCACACCGGCATCACGGTTGATCTCAGCCGCGGTCCATTCGAGCTCGAGCTTGCGCAACTGCTGTTCCGCCCCGCCCGCGGGCGGGGCCGCCAGTGCCACTGAGCAGGGAGCAAGCATCCAGGCGCCGATCCAGGCCAGCAGGCCGGCGCGCAGTCTCATGCGCGAGCGCCCCGGAGCGAGCGCTCGAGTGCCGCCCTGGCGAGCAGGCGCGGCGAATCGAGTGTCGGCAGGACGGAATTTGAATCGTTGATGATCAGGGGGATCTCCGTGCAACCCAATACTACCGCATCACAGCCCGCCAGCCGCAGACGGCCGATCACCTGCTGGAAGCGGGCAATGGCCTCGGTCCTGAAGATTCCGCGCACCAGCTCGTCCATGATGATGCGGTTGATATCGCGGCGCTCGTCCGGCGATGGGCGCACCACTTCGATGTTCCGCGCATTGAACTTGCTTGAATAGATCTCGCTGTCGAGCAACCAGTGGGTTCCGGTCAGACCGACGCGCCGGAATCCGCGTCGGGCGGCCGTGGTGGCCACCACCTCGGCGATGTGCAGCCAGGGGAGCGGTGATTGCGCCTCGATCAGCGGCAGGGCCTGATGAATCGTGTTGTCCGGACAGATCAGGAACGCCGCGCCGCTCCGGGCCAGCTTGCGGGCCGAGCTGAGCATGAGCGCGCCCACCCCCGCCCAGTCGTTGCGATCCAGCAGCGCCACGTATTCGGCCAGCGAATGCGTGTGCATGGAGATTTCCGGGTGTGCATGCGGCCCGAGAAACTGCGCGCCCTCGGCGCAGATGGTCCGATAGCACAGCGCCGCGCCCTCGGCGGAGCAGGCAACGATGCCGACGTGAGCGGGCATAGAGTGCGCGCCTTCCGCAGCCGATCTTTAAAGAGATTGCCGCCGATTCATCGGCTTAGCATAGCAGAGCGCTGGAGGGTGACCGTGGCGCGGGCGCGCCGCCGCGGCGCTGCCGCTCGGTTACACTCGCCATTCACCTAGAGCGAATTCCTCCCTCAATGGACCGTGATTCTCACCCGGGCGGCGCGCCGGGCCTTCCTCGTACGCTGCGCACCGTTGATATGGTGCTGCTGTACGTCGCGGCCATCATCGGCTTGCGCTGGCTGTCGACCGCGGCGCAAGTCGGGCCGGCCAGCCTGACCCTGTGGGCACTGGCTTGTCTGGCCTTCTTTGTGCCGTGCGGGCTGGCCATCCAGGAGCTGAGCTCGCGCATTCCCCACGAGGGCGGCCTGTACCTGTGGACGCGGGCGGCCTTCGGCGAGACGCACGGTTTCCTCGCCGGCTGGGCCTACTGGCTGCAGAATTTGGTCTACTTTCCATCGTTGCTGTTGTTCGTGTCCGGCGTGATGCTGCACATCGCAGGCCGGTCGCTGTTGTCGCTGGCCGATAATTCGCTCTACAACGGGATCTTCTGCCTCGTCTTGTTATGGGCGGTTACGCTCCTCAACATACTCGGACTTCGGCGCGCCAAGTGGCTGCAGAACCTCGGCGGCATGGCCACCATGGCCATCGCCTTGCTGCTGCTGGCCGGGGGCGCGGTCGCCTGGTGGCGCTTCGGATCGGCGAGCCCATTCAGCGCCGCGAGTCTGATGCCGCAATGGACCTCGCCGCTGACGCTCAACACCTTCGCGCTGGTGCTGCTGGCGTACACCGGCCTAGAGCTCGGTCCGGTGCTCGGAGATGAGATTCAGGATTCCGCGCGCTCTGTGCGCCGCGCGACGCTGATTGCCGGCCTGCTGATCGCCCTCATCTACATCGCCGGCAGCGCCGCACTGCTGGTATCGCTCCCTGCGAGTCAGATCAGCGCGATCAGCGGAATACCTCAGGCCATGGAGGCGATCGGAGCACGCGGCGGCCTGCCGTGGTTCGGAGCCATCGGTGCCGTGCTGCTCGCGCTGGCGGCCACCGGGGGCCTCGGTGCGTGGGTCAGCGGCACGGCCCGCCTGCCGTTCGTCATGGGTCTGGGGCATTACCTGCCCGAACGCCTAGGGGCGGTCCACCCGAAATACGGCTCGCCGCACGTGGCCTTGCTGGTCCAGGCCGGCGCGGTTTCCCTGGTGCTGCTCGCCGCCATATCGGGTTCGACCATCCACGAGGCCTTTCAGCTGCTGAATGACATGACGGCGGCGCTCAACTGCGCCGTGTGGGTGTACATCTTCGCCTCACTCCTGGTGTTGCGCTCGCGCGCCGCAGGCCAGAACGAGGGCATCGCACTGATTCCCGGAGGCTTCGCGGTCTGTGCGCTGGTGGCGGTGCTCGGTGCCGGCGTGTCGGCCTTGGCCACCGTCGTGGCCATGATTCCACCCGCCGCCAGCACCAATCCCGCGCTGTTTCTGGTCAAGGGAATCGGCGGCTGCGCGCTGATCTTCGCCGTCGGGTTCGTGCTTTGCCGACGGGCCCAGCGGCGCAAGCGTGCTGCGGACTCCGCCGGGAGCCTTCGGAATTGAAGCGCAGCCGAGCAGGACGCGTCCTGCTGGCGTCACACCCGCTGGATCGCTAACATTTGCCTGTGAGCCACGAGAAACCCAGCGTTTGTCCGCTCGACTGCCCCGACACCTGCAGCCTGACGGTGACCGTGGCCGACGATGCAGGTGATCGCGGTCAAGGGCTCGAGGGCCAATCCCCTGACGCACGGCGCCATCTGCGCCAAGGTCGCCAAGTACTACCCGGAATTCGTGCACGGCCCCAATCGCGTGCGCTATCCGTACAAGCGCATCGGCGCCAAGGGCGAGGGGAAGTTCGCGCGCATTGGCTGGGACGAAGCCTTAGGGATCATCCACCAGCGCGTCAGCGCCATCATCGATCGCGACGGGCCGCAGTGCCGTGCTGCCCTTCAATTACGCCGGACCGCAGGGCATGCTGGCGGGCGATTCGATGTCGCTGCGCTTTTTTCACAAGCTCGGTGCCACGCAACTGAAGCGCAACCCGCTGTGTGGCGGGATCCGCACCGAGGCCTACGCGGGCACTTTCGGCGAGTGTCCCGGTACGCCGCTCCAGCAGGTGAGCCTCGCGAAGCTGATCATCGTCTGGGGCAACAACGCGACGGTGTGCAACCTGCACCTCATGCGCCAGATCAATGCCGCCAAACACAACGGCGCCAAGCTGGTGGTGGTCGACCCGCGGCGCATCAAGGTCGCCGAGCAAGCGCATCTTCACCTCGCGGTACGACCCGGGACGGATGTGGTGCTGGCCTGGTCGCTGGCGACGGAACTCGAGCGCAGCGGTGGGCTCGATCACGCCTTTATCGAGCAGCACGTCCTGGGGTTCGAAGCGTTCATGGCCGAGGCGCGTGCCTATCCGCCGGAGCGCGCGGCTGAAATTTGCGGCGTGCCCGCCGAGGACATCCGTACCCTGGCGCGCTGGTATCGCGAGGCGACGCCGGCGACCATTGCCTGGGGGAATGGGCTGGAGCGCAACCAGAACGGCGGCTCCGGTGTGCGCGCCATCGCAGCGCTCCCTGCCCTGGCCGGCAAGTTCGGTGTCCCCGGGGGCGGACTGGTCGCCGCGGCAGGCGACGCCTTTCCGACCGACTCCGATAAGCTGACACGTCTGGACCTCGTGCCGCCTGAGACGCGCACGGTGAATATTCTGGATGTCGGGCCGATGCTGCTTGATGCCAGGCTCGATCCGCCCATCCAGGCGCTTTTCATCTACAACCACAATCCACTCATCGTGCACCCCGACCAGAACCGCATGCGCAAGGCTCTGGCGCGCGAGGATCTGTTCATCGTCGGCATCGAGATCGCGATGACCGACAGCATGCAGTACGCTGATGTGATACTGCCCGCGTGCACGCACTTCGAGCAGGCCGACATTCACACAGCCTACGGCCAGCAGTACCTGCAGCGGAGCGAACCGGTCATCGCGCCGGTCGACGAGAGCGCGCCCAACACCGAAATCTTCCGCCGGCTGGCCGCGCGCTTCGGTTTCGATGATCCGGCCTTCGGCATGAGCGATGCGGAATTGATGGACGTGGCGCTCGACGAGAAGGATCCGCGCATGCGTGGCCTGCGCCCCAGCGAGCTGCCGCTCGATCAAGCCTTAAGCATGGAGTACGACGGCGTGGAGCCGGTGATGTTCCGCAACGTCTGGCCGAGTACGCCGAGCGGAAAGATCGAGCTTAAGTCCTCGCGCCTGAGTGAACGCTTCGGCGCGGCGCTCCCGACCTTCCGGCCCGTGCACTCGAGCTATCCGCTGGCCCTGATCAGCCCGGCCTCCGATAAGCGCATCACCTCCACCTTTGGTGGGCTGGTGGCGAGCGATTCGACCCCGGTGCTCGAGATGCATCCGAGCGATGCCGCCGGTCGCGATCTGCAAGAGGGTCACTGGGTCAGGGTGTGGAATGACTTAGGCGAGGTGTACCTGCCGCTGCGGATCACCGACGCGATGCGGCCGGGCGTCGTGTGTTCGGAAAAAGGCGCGTGGCTGCGCACCAGCTCCAACCAGCAGACGATCTCGGCGCTGGCGCCGCTCCACAAGGCGGACCTCGCCGAGGGCGCCTGCTACAACGATGCGCGCGTGGAGGTGGCAAGGCACCAGAAATCGGGCTCCTCACCGAGTAGCGTAGCGATCAAATAGCTGCTTTTTGCAAGCTCCAGCTACTCGAGCGAAAACCTCAATCTTCTATAGCAGCGGACCTGGGAACGATCCTCGAGCGTGCCCGAGGGAATGGCGTCGGCACCGCACAACTACTCAGTTCGGAAATTTCAACTTCCGCTCGATCGCCTGGAAGCGCGGCTCTTGGCGCAAGGAGTCCAGCAGCGGATCGGTCTTTAGCAGCTCCAGGCCTGAGTCAGGCAGCCGCAGTGCAGTCTCGAGCCATCCGAGCGCGTTGGCCCGATTGCCCCACTGCGCGTAGATCGTGGCGTACTGGTACGCCGCGGTATCGCCAAGTGCTGCCTTCAATTTCGAGAGAACGGCTTCCGCATCCGAGTGCCGACCGAGCTTGTCATAGATCACCGAGAGGCACCATTGACTGTACCAGTAGTCCGGCTTTCTCTCGCATGAGGCGCGCGCGCGCTCAAGATCCCCGAGCAGGAAATAGGTGAACCCGAGTTGCCCGTAGGTCGCCTTGTAGTTGGGCTCAAGTCTGATGACTTCTGCAAAAGCTGCCACTGCCTCCCGATATCGGCGGGCCGCATACAGTGCCTGTCCGAGCATGGAATAGCTCCGGCGAGCGAGCGGGTCGAGCACGACCGCGCGCCGGAGGGCCGCAAGGCTCACATCGAAGTGCCCCATGTGGGCTGCAAATTGGCCACTGAAGTGCAAAACCTCTGCATTGCCCGGTGCGAGCGCGACGGCCCGCTCGTAGGCTTGACTCGCCTGCGTGAAGTCGAGGGTGTTTTCCAGAACGTACCCCAACGCGAGGTGGGCCTGGGCCAGATCCGGTGCGAGGATAAGCGCCTGACGCGCATCCGCCTGCGCCTTGTCTAGGCCTACACGCGCAGCCGCTGCGGTCTCGGCTTCTCCTGCGACGTTGGCAAAGGCGAGCGATCGCCCGGCGAACGCTAGCGCGTAGTGCGGATCGAGACGAATCGATTCCGTGTACGCGGCAATCACGGCGGGGAGGTCTTTGCTGTCGCGAAATGAATTAGATGCCTTGGCCCCGCGCAGGTACGCATCGAAGGCGGCGGGATTTCGCGTCCCCCCGAGTTCGACTTTGGCCGCGACATCTCCGAGCAACGTGACTTTGAGAGCACTGGCGACCGCGGTGGCGATCTCGGTCTGAAGTTTCAGCACATCGCCCAAGTTCCGGTCATAAGTCTTCGACCACAGGTGAAAGCCCGTGACCGCATTGATCAGCTGCGCGGTGACGCGGATAGTGTGCGCGGAGCGCCGGACGCTCCCTTCGAGGATGGCACCCACGTTCAGTTTCCGTGCGATGGTGCCAATATCGTTGTCATTTCCCTTGAACGAGAACGCCGAAGTGCGAGCGGCGACCTGCAATTCGTTGATCTGGGCCAGTGAGTTGAGCAGCTCCTCGGTGAGCCCGTCGGAGAAGTACTCCTGCTCCTTGTCTCCGCTCAGGTTCACAAACGGCAGTACCGCGAGGGAGTGCGGCGGCGGTGCAAAGGCAATGGCTGGAGCCACCTCGGCGCCACGCTTTGATAGCATACGACTCGGTTACCCACGAGGTAACCGAGCACGATGACGAGCACGACAAGCGCCACGAGGAGCGCCGCCTTTGACCGCCAGAATGCCAAGGACGGGCTTCCGAGTCGAAGGTGCCGGCATGCGAGCCGCGGCCGACGGAATCCCCGTCGGCTCTGCCGATTCCCCGGACAGCAGACGCTGTACACGTTCGACGAAGGCCGCGGGAGTGACCCCGCCCGGCAGGCGCGTCCATTGCACCTCCCGAAACCGCTCCGGCACCCGCTCATCATCCTCGCGCGTGTCGTCGATCGCGACCGGCAGCAGGAAGGCCAGGTCGGCGTCCATGAGGTGAGAGCGATCAACCGCCAGCTTCCATTCCAGACGGAAGTACCCCTCACGGCGATCGTGCGTGGTGTGCGAGATGACGGGGAGAAACAAGGCGCAAATCTTGATCTGCTTGCGGATCGAGCTGTCCCAGGCGTCCCCGCCCCGCAGTTCGCTCTGGTCGAACCACACCTCGATTCCGGCGGCTCGCAGGGCCTCGCAAATCCTCTGCGCCGCCTCCGCATCCTGTGAGGCGTAGCTTAGGAACACTGCGTGCGAGGAATCAGTCACCGGCAGAATTCCCCACGAAAGTCCGTCGGAGGTCTACTCATCGCCCCCGTAGGCAGCAGCATAGCCCAATTTGCATCCGGCACATTTTCCGCCGTCTAAACCGGAATGAGTTCGACGCGCTCCGCGTCAGGGGCGGCCGGGTCGTGCAATTCCGTGTTGAACGAGACGATCAGGAAGGCCCGCTCCCCGGTGTTCTTGAAGGCATGCGCCACTCCGGGCGGAAACTGGAATCGCCACACTTCCCCTGCGGGCACCAGCGCATCCTGCGTGGCGCCGTCCTCCTGATAGCGCACCAGGGCCGGGCCGGACACAGCGCTGAATTCCGTGCCTCGCAGATGCCGGTGATTGCCGCGCACCGCGCCGGGCTCGGTAAGCACCGCGTGCACATTGCGCCAGCCGCCGAGCAGCTGCGGCTCCAGGGGCTCGAAGACCGCGCCGCGCGCGTCGCTGTGGACCTTCAGCTTGGTAATTAGCACGCGGGACATTGCGAGCGCTGCAGGCTGCCGTTAATGCAGCAATCGATCAAGCGTTGCGAGCGGGACCGCGCCCTCGCCGAGCGCGCGCTCGTGGAAAGTCTTCAATGAAAAGTCCTTTGGGTGGCGCTTCTGGTAGTGGGCGCGCACCTCGTCCCAGCCCTTGGCGCCGGCGTAATAAAAGTCCAGCTGACATGAGCTGAGCTGCGCGCGCTGCCACTTGGCGGTCGCCTCCTCGCGTTCCTGGTAGGTCTGGTTGATCATGAAATCGAGCGCCTGCTGCTCGGTCATGCCCATGGTCTGCAGTTTGATGTCGAGAATCGTGTTGCCCACCGAGCGCAAGTACCACTTCAACAAGGACAGCCGCAGGTTCGGATCATGGTTCAGGTAACCCTCGTCGGTCATGAGCTGCTGGGCATAGACTGCCCAGCCCTCGACGTACGGGCCGTTGCCCCAGACATTGCGCAACACTCGGCGTGCCGGTGGCTCGATGCGGTTGGCGTACTCGGCCTGCACGTAGTGCCCGGGCATCGCCTCGTGAATGGTCAGCTGCTGCAGGCCGAAGTGGTTGTACTCGCGGAGCTTGGATTCCACGCGCGCCGCCGGCCAGTCGCTTGGTATCGGCGTCACCCAGTAGAACGCGCCGAGCTGCGGCTCGAGTGCCGGCGCCGGATTGAAGCCACCCACGCCGTAGACACCGCGCATGAACACCGGCGTGTCGATGACCGCGAGATTGCTGTTGGGGGGGAGCGTGAGCAGGTCCTTCTGCTTCACAAACTCCGTGGCTTCGGCGAGCGTGCGTCGCGCCTCGTCCATATACGTGGCGGGCGTCGCATGCTGACCCGCCATCTCCTCAAGCGCCACGGCCACGGTGCGCGGCGCGGCCACCCGGGCCATTTCTGCGCGGGCCGCGGCCAGGTCCGCCTCGGCGGCCGCCAGCAGCTGCGCCGGAGTGCGTCCGGTGTGCAGCGTGTAGCGGCACTTGCGTTCGTAATTGCTCTTGCCGAGCCGCCAGTCGCTGGTCTTGCCCGCCAGGGTCGTGGCCAGGTAGTCGTTGAATTCGCGGAGCGATTGCAGGGCCGGAGCGGCGGCCTCCGTGTAGGCCGTGCGCAGTGTCGCAGGAACCTGCTCACGCAAGGTCTTGTCGATGAGTTCAATGTTGCCCTCGTTCTCCTCGCGGGCGACACGATTCCACACTTCGGGCGCATCCAGTAGATTGGCCCTGGCCTGTGCCACCAGCGCGGGCAGTCCGCGCAAGCGATTGATGAGATCCTGGAAGCGCACTTCGGGCGGCGCGTAATTCAGCACGAAGGGCGTGTACAGGCCGTTGCCGATCAGTTCCACGTACTGCGTGGGGTTGTGGCGGAAGTCCTGGATGCGATCAAGCTCGAGGAGCTTCAGGCTGACCGCATCACGAATGATGTCCAGATCGGCCATGCGCTCGGCATCGAGTCCGCTTGTGCTGCAAGGCGTCCAGGCGATCTAGGAGCAGGCGATTGAACTGGCCCAGCCGGGCGAGGCCCGCCGCACTGTAGTCATCCCAGAGACCATCCAGGCGCAGGTTCTCGTGCACGTGATAGCCCGCGGCCGAGGCGGAGACCGGCGACAACGCCAGGCTCTGGTAGACAAATTTTGTCACTAGCGAATCGGCGTCGGCCGCCGGGCTCCCCGCCGCCGCATCCGCGCCGTAGAGACTAAGGGCCGCTACCAGGCCGCAAACGAGCTGCCGTTTCTTCATTTTTGCTTCACCAACCTCACATGGTGTCGTGGCCTCGCGCATTCGGCCGGCGAGGGGCTGATATCGTGCACTTGCGGCGTGATGCCCGCCGCACGCTGGACAAGGGCGCAACGGGTGTAGAACCCTTCCAGCCCCGCCCCAGGCCTAAGCTTGGCATTGTTCTCATACGATAATAACGAAGCGCTCGTGGGTGCGGCAATGCGCTTCGCTCCGGCCTTAAGCCACGCGCCGCAGGGTTGCAATGGAATAAAATCAGCCACGGGTCCACGTCCAAATCGGGAGAATTACAGCATGCGCACCGGAGCTATCCTTTCGGCACTCATCGCGGGTGCATTGGTTCACTTGGCCTGGGCGGCTGCGGCAGACACGGCCGCGAGCACCGTCACGGCCGAGGATCCGTACCTCTGGCTGGAGCAGGTGGACAGCCCGCGCGCTATGGAGTGGGTGCGCTCGGAGAATGCCAAGACCGCCGCCGTGCTCGAGCAGGACTCGCGCTATCCGGTGCTATATAAGGAGGCGCTGACCATCGCGCAGGCGCAGGACCGCATCCCGCAGCCCAGCCAAATCGGCGGGCAGATCTACAATTTCTGGCAGGACGCGGGCCATGCGCATGGCCTCTGGCGACGGACCACGCTCAAGGAATACCGCCAGGCCAACACCGCCTGGACGCCGGTCCTCGATCTCGACGCCCTGTCGGGTGCGGAAAAGGCCAACTGGTTCTGGGGTGGCGTGCGCTGCGCGGAACCCGCCGAGCGCCTGTGCATGGTCGGGCTTTCGGACGGGGGCGAAGATGCCGTGACCGTGCGCGAATTCGACTTGCGCTCGGCGCACTTCGTGCCGGGCGGCTTTGAACTGCCCAAGGGCAAGCAGACGGCCGCGTGGGAGAGCGAGAATTCCCTGGTCGTGAGCCGGGAATGGTCGCCCGGTGAACTGACCGCTTCCGGTTACCCCTACATCGTCAAGCGCCTGGCGCGCGGCCAGCCGCTTTCCGCGGCGAAGGAAGTATTCCGCGGTGTACCGAGCGATGTCGGTGTCGACCCCGTGACGTTCAACGACGGAGAGGGACATCAGGTCGTCGTGATTCAGCGCGCGGTGACCTTCTTCGAGACCGAATTCCACCTGCTCGGCGCCCAGGGCCCCAAGAGGCTCGCGCTGCCGCACAAGGCGGCGATCACCGGCCTGATCGCGGGCCGGCTAATCGTCGAGCTGCGCGAAGACTGGAAGAGCGCCGACGGTGCGGCCATGCCGCAAGGTGCGCTGGTGTCGATTGATCTGGCCAATGCGCTCAAGACGCCGGAGCATCTGCGGCCGACGCTGATCTACGCTCCCTCGGCACGCAAGGCGTTCGCGGAAGCCAGCCCGGCAAAGAATTACCTGCTGCTCACCGAGCTCGACAACGTCAAGGGCCGCGCCTACGTGTACGCGCCCGGGAAATCCGGCGGCTGGTCGCATCGCGCGCTCTCGCTGCCCGATAAGGCCACCATCGACATCGTCGATACGGATCTGCACAGTAATCAGGCGTTCCTGAGCGTCACCGGCTTCCTGACGCCCTCGAGCCTCTGGCTCGCCGACCTGAAGGGCAGCGAACTGGCGGTGGTGAAGACCCTGCCGCCGAAGTTCGACGCCTCGCGCCTCACGATCGATCAGTTCGAAGCGGCATCCCGGGACGGCACCAAGGTCCCCTACTTTGTGGTGCACCGGAGCGACATCAAGCTCGACGGCAGCACGCCGACCGTCATGACCGCCTACGGCGGATTCCAGGTCTCGGAGACGCCGTATTATTCAGCGACCAACGGCAAGTTGTGGCTGGAGCGCGGCGGCGCCTTTGTACTCGCCAATATCCGCGGCGGGGGTGAATTCGGACCGGCCTGGCACGAGGCCGGCCTCAAGACCAAGCGCCAGCGCATCTACGATGACTTCGCCGCGGTCGCCCAGGACCTGATCGCCAAGGGCTACACCAGCCCGGCCCGCTTAGGCATCCGCGGCGGCTCCAATGGCGGGCTCCTCATGGGCGTGGAATTCAACCAGCACCCCGAGCTCTGGGGCGCGGTCTCGATCGAGGTGCCGCTGCTGGACATGATGCGCTACGAGCAGATTGCCGCGGGCAGTTCCTGGGTCGGCGAGTACGGGAGCGTTTCGGTCCCCGAGGAGCGCGCGTTCCTCGCCTCGATTTCCCCGTATCAGAACCTCAAGGCCGGCGTGCGCTATCCGATGCCCCTGGTGTGGACCACGACCAAGGACGACCGCGTCGGTCCGCAGCATGCGCGCAAGTTTGCCGCCAAGCTCTCGGAGCTGGGTATCCCCTACCTCTACTACGAGGTCATCGAGGGCGGCCATGGGGCCGGCGCCACCCTCGAGGAGAAATCGGCGATGACCGCGCGCGAATTCACCTACTTCGCGCGCCAGCTCTCGCTCCCCTAGTAAAGGTCGCTCAAGGCCCAGCGCCGCCGCGGCGCCACAGGAAATAGCCACGGCCACCGGCGCGCTCGATGCGCTCGCTCACAGCCCACCCAGCCGCGGAAAGTGCCGGCTGGGGCGGGATGTGCGCGATCGGGAACTGGGGTGTTCCCCTCATCGCCTCCTGGCCCCGCAGGTACACGCGCCAACGGCTCCACGACCAGGCCCGGCCTGGGATCAGGCTGAGGATCACGGTGCCCGGTGCGGCATGGAGCCGTACCGCCAGCTCGGCATCGGCGGTGGCATCGGCTCCATCCATCGCGCTCCAGCTTCCCGAGGGTAGGTACAGCTGCGCCCAGGCGAGGGTGGTTTCGTCGGGGGCCCACAGCAGCAGCGGCTGAGGTCCCGCGGCCTGCGCCACCCGCGATGCCAGCGTGGGCAGGTCCTGGATGGAATTTGCGGCAGCGATCAGGCTGAAGGTACCGAGCGACAGCAGCACACTCCAGCTCAGCGCCAGTCGGTGGATATCGCTCGCCGCCGACCGGCCGGGGGAAAAGGCAGTGCGAAGGCTCAAGGCAATCGCGGTGACGGCCGCAAGGCCGCTCAGCCACAGCGCCGCGCCGCCCGAGCGCAGTACCGACCATTGCAGCGCCAACGTACCCGTCAGCACGACGGTTGCGAGGGTTGCGATCAGCACAGCCGTGACGGCCAGCGCGGCCCGCGTGCGAACAGCGTCGGCCGCCCACAGTCCGACCAGCAGCGCAAACCCGATCATGCACGGCGCCGCATAGATTCCGCGCGCCGTAGCAGCCAACGACAAGACCAGCAGTCCCGGCAGCGCAGCGCAAAGCGCGAAACGCCAGGCCGAGCGATGCGGGCCCGCGCGGCGCGCGCCCCGCCAGGCGGCGCACAGCGCGGCGCCGGCCAAGGCCGTCCAGGGCAATAAGTAGAGAGGCAGCTCGATGAGGTATTTGCCCGCCGAGTTCGGGTGACCGCTCGAATAATCGAACCGCGCCTCGGCGACGATGGGGAGCGCGCGCCCGAGCAGATTGTTCCAGAACAGGACGCGCAGCAATTGCGTGCCGTTGGGTCGCGCCGCGACCGCCATGGCCCAAAGTGCAATGCAGAGGGCGGGCACCAGCGCGCCCAGATACAGTTCCCACCGAGCGAGTTCCCGCCAGCGGCGCTCCCAGCAGATGAAACACAGGAAAGTCAGTACCGGCACCAGCCAGGCGGCAATATTCTTCGCAAAGAAGGCCAGCGTCAGTCCGACGTGCATCAGCAGGTAGGCGCGCCAGCGCGCGTTCCTCGTCCCTGGGCCATCCTCTGTCGTGGCGAGCGCGGCGTACATGCCGGCAAGCGCCACAGCGACGCCGGCAAGCAATAAGGCATCGGTGTCGAGCCAGACTTGCACCTGGTAGGCGAGTGCGCCGGTGGCAAACACCAGAGCGGCGGCCGGGGCCGTCGTGCTCATGAGTAAGGAGTTACCGAGGAGCAGGCAGCCAAGCACCCAGACCGCCACAAATCCCACCAGGGCGTAGCCCAACTGGGGCAGGCGCGCCGCGGCAGGGGTGGGCCCCAGCAGCTTGATGGATTCGCCCGACAACCAGTAGGCCAGGGGAGGTTTCTCGGCAAACGGTACGCCCGCCAGCGAGGGCAGCTCCGCCAAATCCGCGCTCATCGACGCGGCCAGCGCCGCCTCGCGAGGTTCATCAGGCGTCCAGTAGCCGCGTCCGAACAATCCTGCGCACCACAGCAATAGCAGCAAGCCGAGGGAAGCGGCGAGCTGGCGTTTTGATTCCTCCATGGGCGAGTTCAGGGTCTTGCCACTGCCACGGTCCGTACACCGTAAATCACCAGCGCGGCGCCCGCTAACTGCAGCACGCCGAGCGATTCCCCGAGCAGCAGCCAGGCAAGGAGCAGCGTGATCACCGGCCCGAGCGATCCGATCATCGCCGTCGGCCCTGCGCCCAGCTCGCGCATCGCCACCGTCACCAGCCAGACCGGCAGCACCGTGGAGAACACCGCCATTGCCACGCTCAGCCCCTGCACCTGCCAGGGCTGCGCCACGATGGTGGAGACCGGACGCAGCAGCAGGAATTGAGCCAGCGCCAGCAGGCAGGCGATCGTGGTACCCCAGGCCGCGACGCGCGCGGCGCCCAAGCGCTGCAGCAGCGGGCCGGCGCGCAGCAGATAGACGGCGTAGCTGACGGCGCTCGCGAACACCAGGGAGCTGCCGATCACGATGCCGCGGCCTCCGGAATGCAGGTCATGGGTGACCACGAGAGCGACGCCGCCATAGCACAGCGCCAGGGCGCCCCAGGTCGCGCGGGTGGGTGAAGTGCGTTCACGCCAGGCCGTGAAGAGGACCACCATGGTCGGGTAGGTGAACAGGATCACCCGCTCCAGTGCTGCCGAAATGTACTGCAGCCCCAGAAAATCCAGGTAGCTGGCGCTGTAGTAACCGAGCACGCCCAGCAGCGCCAGGGCGCGCCAGTCCGCGGCGCTGATCGGTGCGGCGGCGCTGCGGGCGGCCGCCAGCCCCATCAGCAGAAACAGCGGCAATGAATAGAGCATGCGCAACGCCAGGAGCGTCTCGGGATCGACCCCGTAGCGGAACGCGGCCTTGACGAATATCGCCTTGATGGAAAAGCCGGCGGCGCCCAGTACGGCCGCGGTCAGCCCGGCGGAACGCGAATGCACCGTCAGTTTGCGGCGCCGTGCGGATGGATCAGCCCCAAGCGCCAGGCGATCATCAACAGCAGGAACAGCGCCACCGACAGAGCGACGCGCACGGTGAGCGAGCGGAGCATGCCGCCCGAATTCTCGCGCCCGGTGCTCAGCTGGTAGAGCGCCACGCCCAGGCTCACGACGATGGCCGCCAACACCAGCACCACCAGCAGTTTGATCGGGTCCATCCGCTCGCTTCCCTTATCAGGTCGGTGCCCGGGTCCGGCCGACTCCAATTGGGCGGAGATTATAGGCCCGCGCCTGTACTCCACGCCCACCCGGCTGCACAATGCCTGCCCGCAATTTCCTGCCCTGGAGTGCCCCGAATACCGTGCTGCGAGTGGAATTTGGCGACTGCCGTCTGGTGGCCAGCTGGTGGATGACGCTCCTGGCGCTGGCAGGCGTCCTGTTGTTCGCGCAACTGGGGCGCTGGCAGTGGCACCGCGCCGAAGAAAAGCGCGCGCTCGCCGCCGCATTTGCCGCCGGCGGGACGGATTTCAGCTCGGAGCTGGCTCACCGCTCGACGGGCGCACTGCCGCGCTACACCCAGCTGCGCGTGCACGGCCGCTACGAGTCGGAGCATCAGTTCCTGCTCGACAACATGACCCAGGCGGGGAAGGTCGGCTACCAGGTGCTGACGCCATTTCGACTCGATGATGGCCGCTTGTTGCTGGTCAATCGCGGCTGGGTGGCGCTGCCCAACGATCGCCGGGAGGTCCTGCCGGATGTGGCCGTGTCCGACACCGGCCTGGTCAATATTGGCGGCCGCACCGACGAGCTGCCGGTGGCAGGCCTCGCCTCCGGACAGGTCCCTCCCAGCAGCGATGGGCCCTGGCCCAAGCGCACCAGCTTTCCGAGCATGGGGCAGCTGGCTCGTGCCCTGCATCAGGACCTGGAGGCGCGCCAGCTCCTGCTGGCGCCGGGCGAATCGCAGGGATACCTGCGCGACTGGAAGGATGCCAGCCTCGGACTGCCGCCCGAACGGCACGTCAGCTACGCCGTGCAGTGGTGGGGACTGGGCACACTGAGCCTGTTCCTGTACCTGTTCATGAACCTGGAGTGCCGGCGCCGATGAGCAGGAACGGGCGCCCGCTGTTGCTGCTGTTGCTGATATTCCTGGCCCCCCTCGCCCTGGCCTTCTGGCTGTATTACGGCTCGCACTGGCGCCCGGCCCAGCGCACCAACCATGGGGCGCTCATCGAGCCGCCGATTTCCCTCCCGGCTCTCCGGCTGGGCGCGGGCTCGGCCAGCGCCCTCACCGGAAAGTGGTCCCTGGTGGTCATCGGGGAAGGCGCCTCGGGCTGCGATGAGACCTGCCGCGGCGCGCTCGTGTATGCGCGCCAGACCTGGCTGTCCTTAGGGAAACTCACGCCCCGGGTGCAGCGCATGCTGCTGGCCGCAGACGGTTGCTGCGACCGGGAGTATCTGCGCGACGAGCATGAGGGCCTGGTGCTGGCGGAGCTTTCGGATCCTGCCGTGGCGAGGCTGCGGGGCGCCTTTCCGCTGCCCCTCGATCACACAATCTTCGTCGTCGATCCCTTGGGCAATCTGATGATGCGCTACGATGTGCGGCAAGACCCCAAGGGTCTGCGCGAAGATCTCAAGAACCTCCTCGAGCTGTCGCATATCGGCTAAACCATGCCCCGCGCCGCCCTCATACGTCCGCTCGCGGTCACCGCCTTTTTGCTGTGCCTATGGGTCGTGGTGCTCGGGGCCTACGTCAGGCTGTCGGCCGCGGGCCTGAGCTGCCCGGATTGGCCGGGCTGCTATGGCCATGTGACGCCTGCAGGATCCTTGGGCGATGCCCATCCGGCCGAACTGGGCAAAGCCTGGAAGGAGATGGTTCATCGTTACTCTGCAGCTACACTAGGCCTACTTATCCTCATTATTGCCGCATTAGCGATACAATTTAGGCAGCAAAACATTGTGGCTCCCGGCTATGCCATCGGTCTCGTGGTGCTGGTCGTGACCCAGGGAATCTTTGGCATGCTCACGGTCACGCGGCAGCTCGATCCCGCGATCGTCACCGCGCATCTGCTGTTCGGCCTGACCACCTTGTCCTTGCTGTGGTGGCTGGTCCTGACGATCGGCCGGCGCCAGAGCAATGCCTGGCGAGGCAGCACGCCATTCCTGGGTTCGGGCCTGTCCCGGACCCGCACGATGGCCTGGTTCGCCCTGGCCGTGCTCGCCATGCAACTTGCCCTCGGCGGCTGGACCAGCAGCCATTACGCAGCCACGGCCTGCCCGGACTTTCCAAGGTGCCAGGGCCAGTGGTGGCCGGGCATGCACGGTGCGGTCGGGATCCATTTCGCGCACCGGCTGGGAGCACTGTTCACCACGGTGCTGTTGGTCCTCGTCGCCGCCCGGGTGCTGCGATCGCGGAGCGATAGCTTTGCGCGCCGGGCGGCCCTGGCCGTGCTCGCCGCCCTGGCCCTGCAGCTGCTGATCGGCATCAGCATGGTCGAGCGGGGCTTTCCGCTGTGGCTCGCCACGGCCCACAACGCCGGCGCCGCCGTGCTGTTGCTGGCGGTCCTGGCCCTGGTTCGATCGCTCCGCCCGGCCTGGAAACCCTCGTGAGCGCCTCGCCCGACACTGCGACCGCGGCCGTTCGTGCAGCGCACAAAGCCCATTGGCGCGATTACCTCGCGCTGACCAAGCCCCGGGTCGTCGCACTCATCGTCCTCACGGCGATCGTCGGAACGCTGCTGGCCACCCCCGGGCTCCCGCCGCTGCACGCCTTGCTGCTCGGCAATCTCGGAATCGCCCTCGCGGCCGGCTCCGCGGCCACCATCAACCACGTGCTCGACCGGCAGATCGACGCGCGCATGTCGCGCACGCGCGGCCGGCCGCTCCCGACCGGTGCCCTCAATTACCGCCAGGCGCTGATCTTCGCCGCAGTGCTGGCCACCGCCTCGATGCTGATCCTGCTGCTGTGGGTCAATGCGCTGACCGCCGCGCTCACCTTCGCCTCGCTGATCGGCTACGCCGTGGTCTATACCCTGTGGCTCAAGCGTGCGACGCCGCAGAACATCGTGATCGGGGGAGCCGCCGGCGCGGCGCCGCCGGTGCTGGGCTGGGCGGCCGTCAGCAACAGCATCGATCCCCACGCTCTGCTCCTGTTTCTCATCATCTTCACCTGGACCCCGCCGCACTTCTGGGCGCTGGCCATCGCGCGGCGCAACGAATACGCCAAGGTCGAGATCCCGATGCTGCCCGTGACGCACGGCGTCGAGTTCACCCGGCTGCACGTGATGCTGTACACCGTGATCCTGTGCCTGGTCACTTTGCTCCCCTACCTCACCGGCATGAGCGGATTGATCTACCTGGTCGCCGCCTTGCTGCTCAACGGCCGCTTCCTGGCCCATGCAATTGCGCTCAAGATGACGCGGCGCGACGATTTGTCGATGCGGGTGTTCCGCTTTTCGATCAGCTACCTGATGTGGCTGTTCCTGGCGCTGCTGGTGGATCACTACCTGCCCACGCAGGCGCTGCTCGGCCCCGGACGTTAATATTGACCGGGTGATACCGGAACTGCCCCCGCTGCTCGAGCGCGAGGAGCCACAGCGGCGCCTCGAGGCGGCCTTGAACGCGGCACGGCGCAAGCAGGGGCGGATAATCTCGATCGAGGGCGAGGCGGGCATCGGCAAGACCACCCTGGTCTTGCGCTTCGCCGAGGCTCACCGCCCGGATACCCGGGTGTACCTGGGCGGCTGCGAGAATCTGGCCACCCCCGAACCCTTGGGTCCGCTCCGCGATATCGCCCGTGACAGTCGCGGCAAGTTTGCACTGACTTCCGGGGGCCAGATCGCCACCTTTGAGGCGCTGTTGCGCTTCCTCATCGACGGTCGCGAGCCCGCGCTCCTGATCATCGAGGACCTGCATTGGGCCGATGATCCGACGCTCGACCTGCTGCGCTTTCTCGGCCGGCGCATACGCGCGAGCCCGATACTGACCGTGGTGACTTTCCGCAACGATGAATCGGACTCCCAGGCAAGGCTCGCCTCGCTCTGGGCCGACCTGCCGCGTGATTGCCGCGAGCGCGTCGAGCTCAGCCCCCTGTCCCTGACTGCGGTGTCGGTGCTGTCGGCCCCAGCCGGTCGTGCGCCCCGCGAGGTGTTTGACGCCACCGGCGGAAATCCGTTTCACGTCACGGAATTTCTCGCCAGCATCTCCTCCGCCGTGCCGCACAGCGTCCGCGATGCCACGCTGGTGCGCGCCGCGCGCATGAGTGCGCGCGCCCGCCGGGCGCTGGACTGTGCGGCCATCTTTCCACGGCGGATCGACGAGCAGACCCTGCGGGCCCTCGCCGTCGACACTGATCATGCCGGCGTCGAGGAATGCCTGCGCTCCGGAATGCTCAACGTGACCGAGGGCGCCCTGGCATTCCGCCATGACCTCGCCCGGCGCGCCATCCACGATGCCATGTCCCCCTTGCGACGGCGCGAACTCCATGCCGCAGCACTGGCCTTCCTCAAGGAGCGTCCTCACGGGCCGGCGGCGGAGATCGCGCACCACGCCGAGCAGGCGGGCGCCGTGGCAGAACTGGTTGATTATTCGGTGCGGGCGGCCCACGAAGCCGTGGCCATGGGTGCGCGCCGGGAAGCCGTGGCGCACCTGGCCCGGGCACTCAGGCACGGCGTGTGGCTCTCCGATTTCGAGCGTGCGGGGCTGCTCGAGCAACAGGCCGAGGCCGGAGAGCAGTGCGGTGAGTTCGAAGTCGCGAAGCGCGCCATTGCCGAGGCCATCGTGGCGCGCAAGCAGGCCCGCGACCTGCTGGGCCTGGGCAATGCACTGCGCATTTCCGCACGTATCCATTGGCAGCTGGGGCAGCCGGATCAGGCTGAACAAATGTCCCAGGAGGCCCTGGATGTGATGCGTGATCATCGCGACAGCTGGCAATACGCGATGGCCTTGAGCGGCCAATCGCAGCTGGACATGCTGGCCGACCGCTATGAATTTGCGATAGCACGTTCTTCCGAGTCCATGGCCAGCGCGGAGCGCCTGGGACGCGACGACATCTACCTGCACGCGCTGACCAATGCGAACGCCGCCCGTAGTGCATCGGACGTCGCGGGCGGGGTTCCCCTTATCCTCGCCGCAATCGAGGAGGCGCATCGGCGCAGCCGCCCGGACTATCTGCCGCGAATGTACGCCAACCTCCTGTACATGATGACGTCGGACCGGCATTACCCGGATTTGTTCGAGCATTTCGAGCGGGGCATCAGCACGGCGATCGCCCGCGACAACGCGCCGCTGGAAGCCTATACACGCGGCATTCGCGCCTTGGCGCTGCTCGACCTGGGACGCGCCACGGAGGCCATTGCGGAAGCCGACTCGGTGCTCTGCGGGCCGTATCCGCACGGCACCATACGCTTCACGGCGCAGCTGGCGCTCGCGCGGGCGCGGGTCCGCCTCGGGCTTCCCGAAGGCGGGGTGCTGGACGAGGCCCGTGCATTGCCCACCGCGCAGCGCGATCTGATGCGCATGGCGCCGCTTGCGGTTGTTGACGCCGAGGCCCTCTGGCTCGAAGTCCCGACCCCGGGAGCGCTCGAGCGGCTGCGCGCGGCATTTGCGGCGGCGACTCGGGTCCAGGGCCAGCGCTGGGCACTGGCGGATACAGCACTGTGGCTGACGATACTCGGAGAGCCTCCGGACACCACGCCGGAATTGCTGCAACGGATGGCGCCTGCTCATCGGTATCACGTCACCGGACTTTGGCGTGAGGCCGCCGAGGCCTGGCGCGAACTTGGGTGCCCCTACGAGCAGGCGATCGCGCTGGCCATGGGCGAGGAGCCTGCACAGCGCGAGGCACTCACCCTCTTCGATCGTCTGGGCGCGGCGCCGGCCGCGCGCCTGCTGCGGCGGGCGTTGCGCAAGCGCGGCGTACGCGCCATCCCCGCAGGACCACGCAGCGCGCGCCGCAATGACCCCGCGGGACTCACGCCACGGCAAAATCAGGTGCTACGACTCCTTGCCGAGGGACTGTCCAATGCAGACATCGCCACGCGCCTGAGCATGTCGGCCAAGACGGTGGAGCACCATGTCGGAGCGGTGCTGGCGGCACTCGAGGCCCCCAGCCGGCTGCGGGCGGTGCAGATCGCACGCGAGCGCGGCCTGCTCAAGGGCGCACAAAACTAAGGGGCCGCGGCCTGGAAATTAGGGGCTTTCACCGAAGCGCGGCCCCCGCGGCAACTGACATTGTTCGACTCCCTCGGGTTTGGCCCACTTTAAGGAGTCGTCCATGTCACGCACTTTGATCTTCGCATTCGGCGTGTTCTGCTACGGCCTGTCACTGGCGGTATTTGTCTACGCGATCGGATTTTTTGGCGGCTTTCTTACGCCCACCACCTTGGATGCTGCGCCCAGCGCGCCGTTCGGCCGCGCGCTGATGAGCGACCTGCTGCTGCTCGCCGCGTTCACGGTGCAACACAGCGGCATGGCGCGGCCCGCTTTTAAACGCTGGTGGACTCGTTTCGTGCCCGAGGCGGCCGAGCGCAGCGTCTATGTGCTGGCGAGTTCGCTCCTCATGATCGCAATATTTGTGTACTGGCAACCGATTGGCGGGCTCGTATGGCAGGTGAGTGGAGCAAACGCGCGCCTGGCGATCGAGGTGTTCTATCTCTTCGGCTGGTTGCTGCTGTTCTACACAACCTTTCTGATCGATCATTTCGACCTGCTCGGACTTAAGCAAGTGTGGCGCCGCCTGGCCGGAAAGGTCTACCAGGCGCCCCAGTTCCATACGCCGAGTCTGTACCGGCTGGTGCGCCACCCGCTGTATGTCGGTTGGCTCATCATTTTCTGGGCCGCACCGACGATGACCGGCGCGCACCTCATGTTCGCTCTGGCGACCACGGCATACATCCTGATCGCCATCCGTTTCGAGGAGCGCGACCTGGTGAGCGCCTTCGGCGAGCGTTACCTCGCCTACCGCCGACGCACGCCCATGCTGCTGCCGGGCTTGGCCGGCTCAGACCGGAGAATCTGACATGAGCGACCATCGAGCGCTGTTCGAGCGCGCCATGCAGCACGCCAGTCGCTTCCGAGATTCGCTCGGCGAGCGCCCACCCCGTCCGCAGTCCTCGGCCCAAGCACTCCTGGGCCGGCTCGACGCCGCCACACCGGAATACGGTGAGGATCCGGGCGCGGTGATAGACGCGCTCGTCGCAGCCGTCGAGCCGGGCCTGACCGGCTCGGCGGGCGCGCGTTTTTTCGGCTGGGTCATCGGTGCCTCCGATCCCGTCGGGGTCGCCGCCGACATGCTGACCAGCGCCTGGGGCCAGAACGCAGCCAGTTACGCCTGCTCGCCGGCGGCCGCCCTGGCGGAGAAGGTAGCCGGCCGCTGGCTGCTCGATATTTTGCGGCTCCCCCCGGAATGCTCGGTCGGCTTCGTGACCGGCGCCACCATGGCGAGCTTCGTGTGCCTAGCGGCCGCTCGCAACGAAGTGCTGCGCCGCAACGATTGGGATGTCGAAGCCGACGGCCTGGCAGGAGCGCCCCGGGTCCGCGTTTTTGTGGGCGAAGCGGGCCACGTGACGATACTCTCGGCCCTGCGTTATCTCGGCTTTGGCGAAACTGCGATTCGCATCCGCGCCGACAACGACGGGCGCATGGATGTGGAGGCGCTGCGCAGCGCGCTGGCCGCAGGCACCGGACCGGCCATCGTCGTCGCGCAAGCCGGGCAGATCAACACCGGCGCACTCGATCCGGTAGGCGCTATCGCCCGGGTTTGCCGGGAGCACGGGGCCTGGCTGCACGTGGACGGCGCCTTCGGACTGTGGGCGCGGGCCGTTCCGGAGCTCGCCGATCTCGCCGCGGGCCTGGAGGAGGCCGACTCCTGGTCCGTCGACGGCCACAAGTGGCTGCAAATCCCCTACGACAGCGGCTTCGCCATCGTAAGGGACTCGGCCGCCCATCGCCGCGCCATGCAGGTCACGGCAAGCTACCTGCCGGCGGCGGGGGAATCCGAGTACGACCCCGCTCAGCTGACGCCCGAACTCTCACGTCGTGCCCGGGGTTTCGCGGTATGGGCCGTGCTCCGAAGGTACGGGCGCCGCGGCGTGGCCGACATGGTCAGGCGCCACTGCTCTCTGGCCCGCCACCTCGCCCGTAGCCTGGCCGCGGAGCCCGGAATTCAGGTATTGCACACCGTTGACCTCAATCAAGTGGTCGTCGGCTTCGGCTCAGGCTCCGCGCGACAGCTCGATGAGTTGGCCCGCGCGGTGATCGCACGACTGCAGGCCGACAACATCTGCCTCGCCGGCGGAGCGCTCTGGCAGGGCCGTTGGGTACTGCGGCTCTCGATCATTTCCGGCGCGCTGGGCGAAGGCGACGTCGATCAACTGTGCATGGCCGTGATCAGCGCGTGGCGACACGTGCGCTCTCAGAGCGAGTCCAGGCCCTCGATCACCCGATACCTGAGCGCCTAGGCCATACACCACCTCAATTGACCGGAGTTAGCTCATGAACACACGTCGACTATTGATTTTGCTGATCGCAACGACCATCACCGCCGCACAGCTGGCGGTAGTCATGATCGATACGGCCTCGGCTCAGCAAACCATCCCAAGCGGTCCATACGGCGCTTAGCGACCCACAGGCACCCGCCCGAAGGGCCCGGATCTTCTGGGAACAAAAGCGTAGAGACGCCCGCGGCAAGGGCATGCCGGCAGTTGCATAACGGCGATTATCACGTAGGCTTTGGAGCCATGATGATCGAGCGCCTCTGGGCGGCCAACGAGCTGCGCAATTACCACTATCTGGTGGCCTGCGGTGAATCGGGCGAAGCGCTGGCCATCGATCCGCTCGACTGGCGTGCCAGCCTCGAGCGCGCCAAGGAGCGCAACTGGACCATCACCCAGATCGTCAACACCCACGAGCACGCGGATCACACCGCGGGCAACGCGGGCCTGGTGCAGGCCACGGGCGCAAAGCTCCTCGCCCACGCGCGCGCCGCCGCGCGCATCGGCGGTGTCGATCGGGGACTTAACGCGGGGGATGTGATTCGCGTCGGCCGCACCGTAGAGCTGGAGAGCCTCGATACGCCGGGCCACACGCTCAGTCACGTGTGCCTGCTGGCGCACGCCGAAGGGCCGGCGCTGTTCTCTGGCGACACGCTGTTCAACGCCGGTGTCGGCAACTGTCGTGGCGGGGGCGATCCGGAGCGCTTGTACGAGACCTGCGCGCAGCAGCTCTCGCGCCTGCCGCACAGCACCCGCATCTACCCCGGCCACGACTACCTGCTCAACAATCTGCGCTTCACGCGCCACGTCGAGGCCAGCAATCAGGCCGCCACCGACTGGATCGGACGTACCGAGAGCGTACGGCCGGAGGATCGGCCGGTGCTCACCCTGGGACAGGAACTCGACTTCAATTCCTTCTTCAGGCTCAGCGAACCGGGCCTGATCGAGACCCTGCGCGAGCGCGTTCCCGCGCTGTCGGCCCGGCCCAGCCCGCGCGAAGTGTTCCTCGCCCTGCGCGAACTGCGAAACAGCTGGTGATGGAACCCATCGCGGCCGCGCCCGGATCCCGGGGCGGGGTAGAATTTGCGCCCGATTGTTCGCAAGCTCCCATGGACGTCTCGCCCATCCTCAGCCCCCTCAACGACGCCCAGCGCGCCGCAGTCACGGCCCCGCTCGGCGCCACCCTGGTGCTGGCCGGCGCTGGCAGCGGCAAGACACGGGTACTGATCCATCGCATCGCCTGGCTGATCCAGGCCGAGGGCGCGACCCCGCACGGGATCCTTGCCGTCACCTTTACCAACAAGGCGGCGGCCGAGATGCGCGCGCGGGTCGAAGCGCTGCTGGGGGGTTCCGGAGGCGCGCTGTGGTTGGGCACCTTCCACGGGCTGGCTCACCGGCTGCTGCGGCTCCACTGGCGCGAGGCCGGGCTCCCGCAGGGCTTCCAGATATTCGACAGCGAAGACCAGCTGCGACTGATCAAGAAGGTCATCAAGGCGCTCGAGCTCGACGAGGCGCGCTTCGTGCCGCGCGAGGTGCAGTACTTCATCAACAAGCACAAGGACGAGGGCCGGCGTCCACAGCATCTGAAGGATGGTGGCGATCCGACCGAGCGCACTTTGTTACGGCTCTATGCCGAGTACGAGCAGATGTGCGCACGCTCCGGCGCCGTGGATTTCGCCGAGCTGCTGCTGCGCGCCTTCGAACTGTGGCGCGACAACGCCGAGTTGCTCCGCCACTACCGCGCCCGTTTCCGGCACGTGCTGGTCGATGAGTTTCAGGACACCAACTCCATCCAGTACCAGTGGGTGCGCCTGTTGGTCGGAACCACCGGTTACCCGTTCGTGGTTGGCGATGACGATCAATGTCTTGCGGCCGGAACGCCTGTCACTATGGGGAATCGCACGCGAAAACCCATTGAGGACGTATTGCCCGGTGAAGCCGTGTTATCCAGCTATGGCGCCGGCGATCTGCGACCGGCCAAGGTCACGGAGAGGTTCGCCCGCCACCGCCGCGGCCGAATGATCTGTTTGCACCTGGCCACCGGCCGGTTAGTCAAAAGCACTCCCGAACACACGCACTTTGCTGGTTACCTGCTTGGCGAGACGCCCCAGACGTATTTTCTGTACCTGATGCACAAGGAAGGGGTCGGCTATCGCCTGGGCACCTCGCAGGTCTACACGGCCGGCCAGGCGAGAGCGACCGTCGGATTCAAGCAGCGCGCACTGCAGGAGCATGCGGATGCCGCCTGGATCATCCGCACGCATGCCAATGAGAACGAAGCCAGATTGGACGAAATACTGACATCACTCCGTTATGGGCTGCCGACATCGCCATTTGTGGCGCGCAAGGGTAAAGGAATCAACGGTCTGGTTCACGACCCAAAGCACATCGGAAAAATCTTCGGTTCGCTGAATACGACTGATTCGGCCATGCGCTTGCTTGAAGACACTGGGCTGGACTCCGAGCGCCCGCATCACACACCGCAAAGCCGGAATTCCAATCGGCGCAATATCGTGATCACACTGTGCGGTGATCGCCGAGGCGCGAATCCAATGCACCGTATCTCGGTCATTGGCGTCGACTTGGCCGACCGGAAGAATCTGGAGGACTTGGGTCTGAGTGTACGGGCCGCCAAGGGACACAACAGCAAGAGCTGGCGATTCGAAACGGTACGCAGTGACTTTGGCGAACTGATGCTCATTGCCAAGCGTATTCGCGACGAGTTGGACGGGCGATTTGTGCTACAGGGCCATATGCTCGGTCGCTCACTCCCATTCATTGCCGCCGCGGCAATCCGACCAGGAATGGTCGTTGCCACGGAAGACTCTGGGTTTGACGTCGTCCAACGCATTGAATACGAGGACTTTGAGGCCGAGGTTTACGATCTGAACGTTGAACGCACGCACAACTTCATCGCCAACGGCATGATTACCCATAACTCCATATATCGCTGGCGGGGCGCCAAGGTCGAGAACCTGCAGAAATTCCGCAGCGACTTTCCCGAGGCGCAGCTGTTCAAGCTCGAGCAGAACTACCGCTCGACCGCCGCGATCCTGGAGGCCGCCAACGCGCTGATTGCCAACAACTCCGAGCGCCTCGGCAAGGAACTGTGGACCAGCGGCGCGCGCGGCGAGCCGGTGCACCTGTACTGCGCCTACAACGAGCGCGACGAGGCGGACTTCGTGCTCGGCCGCATCCAGCAGTGGCTCGCCGGGGGTGGCCTGCGGCGCGAGTGCGCGATCCTGTACCGATCCAACGCGCAGTCGCGGGTGTTCGAGGAGGCGCTGATCCAGGCGCGAGTGCCCTACCGGGTCTATGGCGGCCTGCGCTTCTTCGAGCGCGCGGAGATCAAGGACGCCCTCGCCTACCTGCGCCTGATCGCCAATCGCGACGATGACGCCTCGTTCGAGCGCGTGGTAAACCTACCGGTGCGCGGCATCGGCGCGCGCACGCTCGACATGCTGCGCGAGAGCGCGAAGGGCGCCGGCAGCTCGCTGTGGCGCGCCGCCGGCGCGCTGCTGAGCGATCCGCAATCCGGCTCGCGCGGTGCGGCCGCGCTCGCCGGCTTCCTCGCGCTGATCGAGCGCCTGGCCCGCGACCTCGAGGGCTTGCCGCTCTACGAGCAGGTCGACCATGTCATCAACAACAGCGGACTGATCGAGCATCACCGCAAGGACAAGGCCGATCGCGGCGAGGCGCGCATCGAGAACCTCGGCGAGCTGGTCAGCGCGGCGCGCGGCTACGAGCCCGAGGCCGAGGACCTGCCGCCGCTCCAGAGCTTCCTGGCGCACGCGGTGCTGGAGTCGGGCGAGACCCAGGGGAGCGAATGGGAAGACTGCGTGCAGATGATGACCCTGCACACCGCCAAGGGACTGGAGTTCCCGGTGGTGTTCCTGTGCGGCATGGAAGATGGCCTGTTTCCGCATCAGCGCTCGATCACCGACCTGGCCAACCTCGAGGAGGAGCGGCGCCTGTGTTATGTCGGCGTCACGCGCGCCATGCGCCAGCTCTACCTGTGCTACGCCGAGCAGCGCCGCCTGCACGGCGTCGACAGCTACAACGTGGCCTCGCGCTTCATCCAGGAAATCCCGCCGGAGCTGCTCGATGAGGTGCGACCGCGCATCCAGCTGGCGCGTGCGATCCCCGCGCTCGCCGGCGGCGGCCGCCCCGAGGGCGCGAGCCGCGGCCGGGCGCTGCACGATCCGGCCGAGCAGGCCCCGGGCGGCATACGCCTCGGGGCGCGTGTGCGTCATGGTAAATTCGGCGAGGGGGTGGTACTGAACCTCGAAGGCCAGGGGCCGCACGCGCGCGTGCACGTGAATTTCGAGCAGCAGGGAGCCAAGTGGCTGATGGTCAGCGTCGCCCGGCTCGAGACTGTGTAACGGGGCAATCATGAAGATACTGATTCTCGGGGTCGGCCAGGTCGGCCGCAGCGCCGCGTACAGCCTGGCGCGCGAACCGGCCAACGAAGTGACGGTGGTCGACGTCAACGAGCCGGCGCTGCGCGAACTCCAGGATCGCATCGACGTGCGCGCCGTGGCGGGCAACGCCTCCTACCCTTCGGTACTCGAGGCGGCCGGCATCGCCGATACCGACATCCTCATCGCCCTGACCAACAGCGACGAGGTGAACATCGTGGCCTGCCAGATCGCGCAGCTCCTGTATCGCACGCCGACGCGCATTGCCCGCATTCGCGCCGCCGAGTACACCAGCCGCCCGCTGCTGTTCGCGGAAGGCGCGCTCGCGGTCGATGTGTGGATCAGTCCGGAGGAGCTGGTCACCGACTACATCGTGCATCTGCTGTCCAACCCCGGCGCCCTGCAGGTGGTGGATTTTGCCGACGGCCGGGTGCAGCTGGCCAGCGTGCGGGCGCGCACCGACGGCCTGCTGGTCGGCAAGCCGCTGCGCATCCTGCGCGAGCACCTGCCCGCGAGCGACGTGCGAGTGGCCGCGGTGTACCGCGACGGGCGGCTGATCGCCATCGACGGGGACACCGTGATCGCCGAGAACGACGAGATCTTCTTCGTCGCCGCGCGCGATGACCTGAAGAAGATGCTCGCCGAGCTGCGCCGCCGCGAGTCGGCCGTGCGCCGGCTGGTGATCGCGGGCGGCGGCAACATCGGGCTGCGCCTGGCGCGCACGCTGGAGCAGACTCACCAGATCAAGCTCATCGAGCGCGACCCGCGCCGGGCACGGCGCGCCTCGGAGATCCTGCAGAACACCATCGTGCTGCAGGGCGATGCGGCCGACGAGGAGCTGCTGATCGAGGAGAACATCGACAGCGCCGACGTGTTCGCGGCGCTCACCAACTCTGATGAGGCGAACGTCATGGCCTCGATGCTGGCCAAGCGCCTCGGCGCGCGCCGCGTCATGGCCCTGGTCAATCGCGCCGCCTACGGCGAGCTGATGGACAATCGCACCATCGACGTGGTGATCTCTCCGCAGACCATCACCATCGGCTCGCTCCTGGCGCACGTGCGGCGGGGCGATGTGGTGCGCGTGCATTCCTTGCGACGCGACGTGGCCGAGGCGATCGAAGTGGTGGTGCACGGCGCCGCGGATAATTCGCAGGTGATCGGACGCAACATCAGCGAGGTACAACTGCCCCAGGGCGTCAGCATCGTGGCGATCGCACGCGGCGAGCAGGTCATCATGGCGCACCGCGACACCCGCATCGAGTCCGAGGATCACCTGATCGTGTTTCTCGCCGACCGGCGCCACGTCGACGCCGTCGCCCGCCTGCTGCAGGGCGAGCGCTGAGTAAGCCGATCGATGCGCTCCTTATTCGGTGTCGTTCACCTGCTCGGCTCGGTGCTGGCGATGTTCTCGGTGCTGTTCGCGCTGCCGATCCTCACCGCGCTCGCCTTCCACGAAAGCGTGCTTGTGCCCTTCCTGGCCGGGGCGATGGCCAGCCTCGCGGCCGGACTGCTGATCCGCGCCCTGACGCTGCGCTTTCGCACCGACCTCAAGCCGCGCGATGCCTACCTGCTGGTCACGCTCACCTGGCTGGTGCTGGCCGCAATGGCCACGGTGCCGCTGCTGATGCTGTTGCCGGACCTGTCCTTCACCCGCGCCTTCTTCGAGAGCATGTCGGGACTCTCGACCACCGGTTCGACCGTGCTGTTCGGGCTGGACGCGCTGCCGCACGCTCTCAATATGTGGCGCGCCTCGCTGAGCTGGCTGGGCGGCATGGGCATCATCGTCATGGCGGTCGCGATCTTGCCGCTGCTGGGGATCGGTGGCATGGAGATGTACCGCTCCGAGACCCCCGGTCCGGTCAAGGATGCCAAGCTCACGCCGCGCATCGCCCAGACCGCGCAACTTCTGTGGTTCGTGTACGCGGGCCTGACCGCGGTGTGCGTCGTGGCCCTGCGCGTGGCCGGCATGAGCTGGTTCGACGCCCTGTGCCATGCCTTTTCGGTACTTTCGCTGAGCGGTTTTTCGACCCACGATGCCAGCGTCGGCTACTTCCACTCGCCGCTGATCGAGGCGGTGCTGGCCGTGTTCATGCTGATCTCGGCCATGAACTTCGCCACGCATTTTCTGGCGCTCCGCAAGGGCGAGCCCGCCACCTACCGGCGCGATCCGGAGGCCAAGTGGCCGCTGGTGTGGATCGGCTTGAGCTGCATCGCGGTGAGCGTTTACGTCTGGATCCACAACGTGTACCCGGATCTGGCCACCGCGTTCCGCTTCGTGAGCTTCAACCTGGTGTCGATGGCCACCAGCTGCGGCCTGGTGAGCACGGACTATGGGCACTGGCCGATATTCGCGCCCATGTGGATGCTTTTCTTGAGCTGCGTGTGCGCGAGCAGCGGTTCGACGGGCGGGGGCATCAAGGTGTTCCGGGTGCTGGTGCTGGTCAAGCAATCGCTCCGCGAGATGTTCGCGCTGGTGCACCCGCAGGCGGTCGCGCCCCTGAAGATTGCCGGACAGCTGGTGTCCAACCGCGTGGTGTTCTCGGTGCTGGCGTTCATCTTCCTGTATTTCATCACCAGCGTGGTGCTGACCTTTGCGCTGCTGATCACCGGCCTTGATTTCACCTCCGCGGTCAGCGCGATCGTCGCCAGCATGAACAACGCCGGCCCCGGACTGAATGTCGTCGGCCCCGGAACCAATTACGGCACGCTCAGCGATTTCCAGCTGTGGATGTGCACGGCGGCGATGCTGCTGGGACGGGTGGAGATCTTTACCGTGCTGATCCTGTTTACGCCGACCTTCTGGCGAAAATGATGCCCTCGCAGGGCGCTCCCGCGAAAGCCAGGACGAGCGCACGCATGCGCGTGCGCTGGGTCATCTTCGGCTACATGTTCGCTTTTGCCTTCGTCATCTACCTGCAGCGCACGAGCTTCAGCGTCACCGCCGTGCAGATGATGCCCGAACTGGGCATCACGCAGGTCGAACTGGGCTGGCTGTTCACGGCCTACCTGATCATCTACACCGTATTTCAGCTGCCGGGCGGAATCTTTGGCGAATGGCTCGGTGCGCGCAAGGCGCTGGTGGTCACGGGACTGGTCGGGTTTTGTGCGGCGATCGCCACTCCCCTGGTGCCGCTGCTGCTGGCCGGCTCGGCGATGCTGCTTCGCACTGCTCATCGCCCGGATCGTGCTTGGCCTGGCGCATGCGCCGCTGTTTCCGGTCTCGACGGGCGTGTTCGAGACCTGGTTTCCGGTGGGTCATTGGGGATTGCCCAATGGGCTGCAGACGGCGGGCCTGCAGTTCGGCTCGGCGGCCGCGACGCCGCTGATCGCGGTCCTGATGCAATCCTACGGTTGGAAGAATGCGCTGCTGTGGACGACGCTCCCGGCCTGGCGCTGGTGGCGCTGTGGAGCTGGTACGGCCGCAACAGTCCGGCGGAACACCCGCGCGTCTCCGCCGCCGAACGTGCCGAGCTCGAAGTGCAACGCCAGCGGGCACGCGGCCGCAGGCATCAACCGGCGCGACCTGCTGCGGGTCCTGGGCAACCGGGACATCCTGTTGCTGGCCACCTCGTACACGATCATGAACTACGTGTTCTACCTGCTCAGCACCTGGTGTTTCCTGTACCTGGTGCAGGAGCGGCACCTGTCGGTGCTCGAAAGCGGCTGGCTGGCGAGTCTCCCGTTCATCGCCGCCGGGGTCGGCGCCGGGATCGGCGGCAAAGCTGTCCGATGCGCTGGCCGTGCGCTACGGATTGTGCATCGGCTATCGTGCCGTGCCGGTCGTCTCGCTTGCCGCTTGCCGGGCTGCTGCTGTTCGCCGGCGTCGAATCGACCAATCCCTATCTCGCCGTCGGCGCGCTGTCGCTCGCCTTTGCGGCGATCGAGATCACCGAGGCCGCGTACTCCGCCGCGACCACCGCGGTCGCGCGCGAGCACACCATGACGGCCTGGGGCGTCGTCGGCACCGGCGGCAATCTCGGAGGCGTCATCGGCACGCCGCTGGTGGCCGTGCTCTCGGCCCATCACGCCTGGACCGCCGCGTTTCTCACCGGGACCGTATTTGCCATCGTCAGCGGCGTGCTCTGGCTCTGGATCGACGGCAGCCGCGTGCTCGGGAGCGAGCCAAGCCGAGCCTAGTAAAGTTCGGGCGACGCTGGACCGGGCGGCCGGCTGAATTGACCGTAGACCGAACAGTCTGTATGGTCAATTTCGGTGGCCAAAGAACCCAAAGAAACCCGCGTCGCCGTGCGTGAGCGCCTGCTTGAAGCTGCAGATCGCCTGTTCTACGAGCAGGGCGTGCGGGCGGTGGGCATCGATCTCATTCTGGCCGAGGCCGATGCGGCCAAGGCCTCGCTGTACGCACATTTCGGCTGCAAGGACCAGCTCGTCGCCGCCTACGTGGAGCGACGCATCGAGGCGGCGCGCGCGGACATCGATGCCTACGTGGAAGCCTTCCCGCCCGAGGAGCGTGCGGTCCGATTCTTCGACTTCGTGGTCGATTGGACCATGCAAGCGGGCTTTCGGGGCTGCCCGGTCCAGCATCTGGTCGGCGAATTCAACGATCGCGAGCATCCGGCCCGGCAGCTCGCACTCGCGCAGCGCGAATGGCTCATCGGGCGACTCACCGATTGGGCGCGCGCCGCCGGTGCGGCCGATCCCGAGCGCCTCGGCGGCGCGCTGGTGGCCTTGTTCGATGGTGCCATTGCCGCCGCGGAACAGGACGGCCCGCAGCGGGCGCGCGATGCGCGCTGGGCGGCGCAGCGCCTGCTGGCGCACTAAGCGCGCGCTTGACCGGCCGCGAGGGTCGCGAGCGCAGCGTGCGCCGGCCATTCCTGGGTTTCGATCCGCCGGACCACCACGCCAAAAGCCAGCGCAGCCATCAGCGATATCCCGGCGGCGACGATGAACGCCCAGCCGAAACCGCCGGTGTGATCGACCAGCGCCCCGGTCAGGATCGGGCCCAGTATCCCCGCGAGATTGCCGAAGAAATTCTGCAAGCCTGTCCACTGTCCCGCGGCGCGCGGCCCCGCGAGTGTCTGGGTGATCGCGAACAGCATCGCCGAGGTGAAGCCCAGGAATATTCCCATGCACATTAACCACACGATGGTCATGCTCGCCGTGGCATTGACCGTCAGCAACAGGCACAGGGCGGTGCCCGCGGCTCCGCTCACCATGAAGAACTTTCGCGCAAAATTGGGCGTCTGGCCGGCGCGAACCCAGCGGTCCGACGCCCAGCCGGACAGGGCGGCGCTCAGCGCATACACGCCGTACACCGCGGCGCCGATCCTGGACATCTCCAGCAGCGAGAAGCCGCGCGACTTCACCAGAAACAGCGGCAGCCAGCCGAGCACGAAGTACAGCGCGTAGTTGGTGCAGAAATGGCCAAGACAGCTGCCGCGCGCCGCGCGGCGCCGCAGGATCGCGCCGTAACCAGGCGCTTCGCCCGCGCCTGACTCGACGACCGTGGATGGGGCCCCCCGAGTGCTGGCGATCCAGGGCGCGAGCCACAACAAAGAAAGTGCCCCGAACCCGAGCATCACGGCGCGCCAGCCGAAATGCGCCATCACCAGACCGCCCACAAAGGTGCCGAAGGCGGGCCCCAACGCCTGTCCGGCCGCGGTCACTCCATTCGCCGTGCCCCGCTGATGTTCCTGGGCCCTGAGCCCGAGCAGCTTGGAGTGGCAGGGATACACCACGCTCTCGCCCAGACCCAGCAGCAGGCGCAGCGCGAGCAATACCAGGAAACTGCCGGCCACACCCGTCAACATCGTGGCGATCGACCAGAGCGCGAGACCCGCCGGCAACACCTTGTGGACGTCCAGTCGCTCCGCCATCCAGCCGGCCAGCAGCTGCAGGGGCGCGTAGGTCCAGAAAAACGCCGACAACAGCATCCCGACCTGGGTGTTGGACAGCGCCAGCTCGCTCTTGAGGAGCGGTGCGGCGGTGGCGAGATTGCCGCGATCCACGTAGTTGATAAAGATGGCGCCCGCCAGCAGCAGCACCAGGCGAGGGGACACACCCGGGGGTTGGGCTCTGAGCGGCCGGTCGGGTTCAGTCATGCAAACGGTGTCAGTGCGCGTCTTGATCGAGCGCGCGAATTTCCGCCGCCGTGATCAGGTCCGTGTAGTGATTGCCAAAATGAGAGCGCACGTAGTTCACGACCGAGGCGATCTGCTCCTCGCTGAGGGTCGCGGGCGGTCCGCCAAAGCCGATGGCGTACTTGGCCCCGAAGGCAGGCATGTTCCGGCGCCCGCGCAGCACCGTGAGCGCCATGTACTGGCGCGATGCCAGCGTGCCATCCTTGGCCAGCGCGGGAAAATGCCCCGCACCGGTGGCGCCCTGCGCGCTGCTCATGTGGCAGCCCTGGCAAATCTCGGCGTAGATCTGTGCTCCGTCGGTGGCCTCGAGAGGCGCGGCGTTCAATATGCCGGCATCGTCCGCGCGTAGCGGGCAACTGAGCGCGGCGAGCACCAGCGCCGAGCACAGCGCCACGGACAACCGTGGCCAGCGTGGCCAGCGTCGGTGCGTGGCGGCCTCCCTCATGTCGACGCTCCCGCGGCGAGCGCGCGCTGATGCAAGCGGCCGATGGCATCGAGCGCCGAGGTCACGGCGCCCTCCTGCCAGGCCGGCAGGTACGAGGCGTGCTCTCCGGCCAGCACGATGCGGCCGTCGAGCTGGCACAGGTTGTCGTAGTGCTCGGCGCGGGTCGCATCGGTCCACAGGCCAAAGCAGCCCAGCGCGCCCGGCACCCGATGCCAGGCGACGGCCACGCCGTTGTCGAACTCCTGCCGATACTGCGGATGGATCTGGCTGCCGTATTCAACTGCCTTGGCCACGCGCTCGGCAGGTGCCATCGAGGTGAATTCCATGGAATGGATCATGTCCCAGATGTAGGCACCCAACAGCACGCCCTTGCCCTCACTGAAGTATCCGCTGCTCGGGTAACTGATCTGGCCGATCGGCAGGTCGGTGTAGGTCACTCCGCCGTAGATCTGCTCGTCCGATTCCCAGAAGCGGCGCTTGAACTGCAGCCCCACCTTGACCGAGGTCGCATAGGGCACCGCGGATATCGCCCGAAGCATGGGCGCGCCGACGTTGATCGGAATCTGGTCGAGGATCGACAGGGGCAGGGTGCACACGCACCAGTCCGCCTGCGCGCTCAAGGGCCCGGATCCGCCCGCCATGTCCTCGTAGGTGGCCCGCACGCCCTGCTCATCCTGACGGATGTCGATGACCTTGGCGTTGTAGCGGATCAGCGCTCCAAGCTCGCGCGCAAACGCCTCACCGACTTTGCCCATGCCCCCGACCGGCTGGAACATCGTGGTCTGCATGTCGTACCACTCGCAGATCGGCAATGCCGCCCAAAGCCCGGAACGCAGCAGATCGCTCAATGTGACCGGCTCGGAATATTCCGGCCGCGCGCTCAGGCCGCCCCCCGGCTCGCGCAGGTACCCGCGCCGGTCACTGCTCGCGGGCCCCTTCACGAACCTGAAGTCCTTGTCGAGCGCACCGCAGAAGCGGAGCGAGTCCAGCAGCAGCGCGCGATCCTCGACGCTGACCTCGGCATCGAGTGAATGTCCCTGGGTCGCCTTGGCCAGCAGTTCGGCGACATGTCCTTGGTAGTCCGCCTTGACGGTGCGAAATCGCTGCGGCTTGCCCCCGAAGGCCTTGCTGTTGTGCAGGTAGGCGTTGTTGTTGACCTGGACGAAGGGCTCGAGCGCCACCCCCAGCCGCTTGCAGTAGCTCAACATGCCGCGATGGTGATGCGGCAGCCGCCACGGGCCGGGATTGATGTAGAGCCCGTTATCGAAGTGAACTTCCTGGCTCTCACCACCCAGCTCGGCATACCGATCGCCGCCGCGCAGCGACCAGTTGCGACCACCGGCGCGGCTGTTGTACTCGAGCACCTGGACGCGGTAGCCGGCGTTGCGCAGCTCGTAGGCGGCCACCAGCCCGGCCATGCCCGCACCGAGCACCAGGACCGAGGCGCCCTTCGGTGCGGCGCCCAGGCGGATCGGCTCCCGGAAGCCGGAATCGGCGGCGAGGCCCAGACTGTGCATCGCCTGATACATCACCGAGCTGCCGGCGCTGAGCCCGATCATGGTCAGCAAGCGGCGTCGGGACATCCCGGCCCCTGAAGCTTCGCTCATTCATTCTCCCCCTGACGGCAAGGACAGCATAGCGCCGATCATGCGCGGACGCTCTGCCCGCGCATGGCGCAAGTCCGAGCCGACGCGCGAGGACTCCTAGTAGAGAGCGGGCCGCACGGAGCCGGGGTCGGCGTAAACTGCACACACCCTAAAAAAAGGGAATGAACATGAGCACCAAGAAGGAAACCGTAGCGGCAGAGAAGGTGACGATTCATTTCGAGGCAGCCAAGTGCGTGCACTCGCGCAATTGCGTGCTGAGCCGCCCCGACGTGTTCGTGCCCAACGTCGAGGGCGAGTGGATCCATCCGGAACGCGCCACCCCTGATGAAGTCGCCATGCTCGCCCTCAACTGTCCCTCCGGCGCCATCACCTACGAACGCTTCGATGGCGTTGCCAACGAAGCAGCGCCCTTGGTGAACACCGTGCGAGTGCGCGAAAACGGACCGCTTGCGTTTCACGCGGCGCTCGGCCTGCCGGGGGCGGAGGGGAGCTTTCGCGCGACTTTGTGCCGCTGTGGCGCATCGGCCAACAAGCCCTACTGCGACGGGAGCCACACGGCGGCGGGTTTCGCGGCCACGGGCGAACCGGCCGCGGTCAAATCCGAGCCGCTCGCGGCCCGCGACGGTCCGCTGTCGATCGCGCCGCAAACCAACGGGCCGCTCGAGGTCTCCGGTTCGCTGGAGGTGGTGAGCGGCACCGGTCATACCGTCAATCGCACCACGCTCAGCTTTCTGTGCCGCTGCGGCGCCTCGGCCAACAAGCCCTACTGCGACGGCAGCCACAAGCGGATCGGATTCCGCGCGCCTTAGCCCGCCGTTGCGCCCAGCTGCACGCTCAGCATGGATATCGATCCACCCTCGATGCCGCTGGCCGGGAAGGTGACGGACTCCCCCGGATGAGCGCTGCCGAGTACATACAGGAGCGGCAGGTAGTGATCGGGCGTGGGCACTGAGAGCATCGCATCGGATCCGAGGCGCGGGTAATCCACGAGCGGTTGCGGATCGCCGCTGAGGATGATTTCCTGTACCAGGCGCTCGAATCGCAGCGCCCAGTCGTAGGCAGCGCGCGGGCCGCGGTCCCAGCCGTACATCCTGAGGTTGTGGACGACATTCCCGCTGCCGGCGATCAGGATCCCCTCGCCGCGCAGCGGGGCCAGCGCCCGACCCAGCTCGTAGTGGAAGGACGGGGGCTGAGTGGCGTCGATGCTCAGCTGCACAATCGGGACGTCGGCCTCCGGGTAGACGTGGCGCAGCACCGACCAGGTCCCGTGATCGAGCCCCCATGACTCATCGGACCGGACCTCAAGGGGCGAGAGCAGCTCGCGAACGCGCGCGCCGAGTGCCTCGTGCCCGGGGGCCGGGTACTGCACCTGGTACAACTGGGGCGGAAAGCCCCCGAAATCATGCAGGGTGCGGGGCTTCGGGCCCGCCGTGACGGCGGTCATGGGCAGGTACCAATGAGCCGAAACCGAGACGATGGCGCGCGGCTTGCCCAGCTGCTCGCCGATGCGCCGCCAGGCCTCGGTATAGGGATTGGTCTCAATCGCATTCATCGGATTGCCGTGCCCGAAGAAAACGGCTGGAAAGTTCCTCGTCATGGCTCAGTGCCGCCCATGGGACGAATTGGAGGAATGTTCCGGCGGCGTGCTGTCCCCGGTCGGCGGGGATCCCTGGGGAAGCGCCGGAATGATCATGCCCCCGACGATGTCGTCGCGCTCGCGGTTCCACACTCCCTGCTGGTAATTGCCGGCGGTGAACATGACCACGAGATCAAACTGCGGCAGTACCAATAGGAGCTGTCCGCCATTGCCATTGGCAAGATAAGCGGGATAGTGGTGTTCGCCTGATCGCACGTCCAGCCGGTGCCAGGCATAGCCCTCGTCGGTCTCCCAGTAGACTTCGCGGAATGCCTCGCCCTCCCGCCCGGTGGTGGCGGGCGAGATGCGCGCGTGCGGAGCGATCGAGTCCGCGGCCCAGGACTGGGACACCACGCGATGGCCGCCCCAGGTCCCGCCATCGAGGTAACACTGACCGAGCTTCAGAAAGTCGCGCGGCCGCAGGAACGCACCGCCCCCCAGGTAGCCTTCGCCGTTGGGCATGAGGTTCCAGTAATAGGGGCCGAACTGGAGCGGTCGGGCAACGGTGCGATCGAACAGGGCCGGCAGCCATTCCCCGGTGGCCGTCGTCAGCGCGGCGCCGACCAGATTGATGTTGGCGGAGCAGTAGGCGAAATGGCTGCCGGGTTCGTAGGCCATGGGGAGGTCCAGGGTGAACTTCCACCAATTGGGCTGTTGGCGCTGCGCCTGCATGGTGTCTTCGTTTCCGGGCGAGGAATCATCGTTGTCATCGCAGGCCAGCCCGGAGGTGTGGGTCAGAAGATGTGCAAGCGTGATCTGCGCCTTGCGCGGGTCGGGATTGGCGAAGGGGCCTAATGCGGCCATGAGCGGGTAGATCGGTGTCTGCGGAGTGATTTCGGTGCCCCCCATCATCACGGCGCCGAGCATGACGGAGGAAAAGGTCTTGCTGGCGGAGCGCGTGTCGTGGGGCTCATCCCGGCCATAGCCATAGAAATACTCATCGAGCACCAGGCGACCGCGATAGGCGATCGCCATGGAGTGGATAAGCCAGGGACGCTCGCCGGCCGGATCAACATCCATGATCTTCTGCACGGCGCGCGCCAATTGGGCTTCATCCATGCCGAGGCTTCCGGCGCGGGCCGTTCGCCAGCCGTCATGGGTTTGCGCAGGCTCGCGATAGACATAGCGCGCGACGCCCGGTGGGTGCGCGTAGAACTGCGCGGCCTCCTTGGCGCCGGCCCGCGAGAGCGTGATGGTGCGGTTGACGTCGCTCCAGAACAGTTCGATGCGCTCCGGCCCGCGGCGCACACTCGCCTCGAGCTGAACCTCGGGCCGCGCCGGATCGGGTGCGGTGCTCAGGCGCAGCGTGTCGCCGCTGCGTGTGACCTGAAGCTCCATCGCCGGGCCGTGCGAGTTCTGCTCGGGGTTGCGGAATGCGGCCTTCAGTGCGCCCTCGCCGTCGCGAAAAATCTTCAGGTACAGCGTGAATGGATCGGACAGCGGGCTGACCAGGGCCCTCCATCGATCGGCGCCTGAGGGCTGCAGCTTCAGGGGCATCGCGTAGGGCTGCGTGGCGCCGGCTGCGTAGCGCGGATCATCTTTGATCGCGCGCCGCACCCAGAAGCCGCTCAGGAGCTGGCCGTCGTCCCTGAGGATGCCGCGGAATTCACCGCCGTCGTGCGGAAAGGCCAGGCGGATCTCGTGCGGATTCGCAGTCCCGCTGACCTGTGCCGCCCCGATCGATGCCTGCCAGTGTGTACCGTGGCGCACGAGCGTGAGCTCGCCGTGCAAGCCGACCTCATAATTGGATTTGTGCACCCAGAGGCCGGTGACATCAGGCGCGGCTGCCGGCTGGGCGAAGCCGCGGGGGACTGGAACCACCCCCATCAGCAGGGCTGCGGCGATGCATGCGGCGGGAATCCAGGTCGAAGTCTTCATGCACCTTTCCCTTCCTTAGGAGCGGAGCGCGCAGGCCGGCCGGCGGGGCGTTAAGGGCGCCGTCGTTGGTTTATCCCCCGCCTCCCCTCAGCCAGGTGCACGGAACACTGCCCGCACCAGAGCGCCCGATCCTGTCCCTTGGGGGCCGAGCGCGGCTCAATGATGGATGTAGTTCTCGAGTTGCTCGATGGTCTCTGCCTGTTCGGCCAGCACCGCGCGCACCAGATCGCCGATCGAGAGCATTCCCATCACGCGCCCCTCGTCAACGACGGGCAGATGCCGTACGCGCCGCTCGGTCATGAGCTGCATGCATTGCTCGGCACTGTGCTCGGGGCCGACCGTGATCACCTCGGCCGTCATGATGTGGCGGACCGGCGTGTCGCTGGATGAGCGGCCCTTGAGAATCACCTTGCGCGCGTAGTCGCGCTCCGAAACGATGCCCTCGAGCGTGGCCCCGCGCATCACCAGCAGGGCGCCGATGCCGTGCTCGGCCATGAGCCGGATGGCCTCGAGCACCGGCGCGTCCGCCGCGACACTGTAGAGGGCCTTGGGCTTTCTCCTCAGTAATTGCGCCACCGTGGCCATGGCTTCCTCCTCGACCTTTTCGGTCCTAGGCGGCCTCGACAATCAGTACCGTGCCTTCCACCGCGGTGACACGCACCGCGGATCCGGCCGGCAGGTCCGGCCCGCGTACTTTCCAGAAACCGTCACCGACCCGCGCCTTGCCGCTGCCCTGCAGGATGGCCTCGCTCAGCACGCAGACCTGCCCGATGTACTGGGCGGCGCGCTGATTGAGGCGCGGCAGCTCCGAGGTCTCCGGATGCCCGCGCTTCCAGTAACGCCACGCCGCCAGGGCGCCGATCGACAGGACACCGAACAGTATGAGCTGCAGCTGCCAAACGAGCGGAATGAGCAGCAGCAAGGCGCCGATCACCGCGGCGGCGGCGGCGAACCAGATGGCGACCGCCCCGGGAACGAGCGCCTCGATGATGCCGAGCACGGCGGCGGCGATCCACCAATGCCACCACTGCAGGCCCGAAGCGAACTCGATCATCGGTTCCCCGCTCGGCCCCTAACGGCTCGCGGCCGGGGGCGGCTTGAGTGCATCCTTGGCGAGCTCGGCGACACCGCCCAGAGAGGAGACCAGTCCGGCCAGCTCCATCGGCATGAAATAGACCTTCTGGTTGGGCGAGGTTGCAAACGCCTTGACCGCCTCGACGTATTTCTGCGCCACGAAGTAATTGATCGCCTGCACGTTTCCCTTGGCGATGGCCTCGGACACCATGGTGGTGGCCTTCGCCTCCGCCTCCGCCAGCCGCTCGCGGGCCTCGGCGTTGCGAAAGGCCGCCTCGCGGCCGCCCTCGGCCTGCAGCACGGCCGCCTGCTTCTCGCCCTCGGCCTTGAGGATGGCCGCCTGCCGGAAACCCTCGGCCTCCAGGATGTTGGCGCGCTTGTCGCGCTCGGCCTTCATCTGCCGCCCCATCGAATCGATCAGGTCCTGGGGCGGCTGGATATCCTTGATCTCGATGCGCGTCACCTTGATTCCCCAGGGCATGGTCGCATCGTCGACCACGCGCAGCAGCCGGTGGTTGATGTCATCGCGCTTGGACAGTGTTTCGTCCAGGTCCATGGCGCCGACCACGGTGCGGATATTGGTCATGGTGAGGTTGACCACCGCGAGCCGCAGGTTGTCGACCTCGTAGGCGGCCTTGGCCGCGTCCTGCACCTGGTAGAACAGCACGGCGTCGACGCCCACCATGGCGTTGTCCTTGGTGATGACTTCCTGGCGCGGAACGTCGAGCACCTGCTCCATCATGTTCATGCGCCGGCCGACGCTCTCGAAAAACGGCGTGATCAGGTGGAAGCCCGGCTCCATGGTCTTCTTGAAGCGACCAAAGCGCTCGAGCGTGTACTGGAATCCCTGCGGGACCGTCAGCCAGGCCTTGGAGGCAAACACCAGCAGCGCGACCAGGATCACGATCGGCAGCACGTTGAAGTTCAGACCCAGCATTTGCGGTACCCCGGCGGCAGGGGGCCGCCTTGCCGATCAACATACCACGGATGCAAGCGCCCAGAAACGCGCCCCGGACGGGCGGATGGCCCTTTCAGGCGATGGCGCGGCGCTTCTTCAGATGCACCAGCAGAACGGCCACCGCGGCCGGGGTCACGCCGGCGAGGCGCGCCGCCTGGCCGAGCGTCGCTGGACGGATTTCACTGAGCTTCTGGCGCACTTCACTGGACAGGCCGGCGAGCTGCCCATAATCAAGGTCCGGGGGGAGCGCCGTGTGCTCATTGCGCCTTGCGCGCTCGATCTGCTCCTGAGCCCGCTCGATGTAGCCCGTGTAGCGGGCCCGCACTTCCAGCGCCAGCCCCAGTTGCCCCTCGATCCGATCGTCGGAAGGCTCCTCCCCCGGCCCCTGCTCGCGGCGACCAATCAGCTCGAGCAGGTCCTCGTAGCGCAGCCCCGGGCGACGGAGCAGCTCCATCGCACTGAGCTCGCGCCCCAGCGATGCACCACCCAGCACCCGCTCGCACCAGGCCTCGCTAGGCTCCCCGGCCCGGATGCGCCGGGCGCTGAGCCGGGCCAGCTCCTGGTCGATGGCGCGCTGCTTGCGTTCAAAGAACGACCAGCGCGCCTCATCGACCAGCCCCAGCTCGCGCCCCAGGGGCGTGAGCCGGGCATCCGCGTTGTCCTCGCGCAGCAACAGCCGGTGTTCGGCGCGGCTGGTGAACATTCGGTACGGTTCGGCGGCGCCCTGGGTGACCAGGTCATCGACCAGCACCCCGAGGTAGGCGGCGCTGCGCGCCGGGACCCAGGGGGCGAGTCCGCGCACCGCGCGCGCCGCGTTGAGCCCGGCGAGCAGGCCCTGCGCCGCCGCTTCCTCGTAACCGGTCGTGCCGTTGATCTGGCCGGCAAAGTACAGGCCGCGCAGGCTCTTGGTTTCGAGCGTGGGGTGCAGGTCGCGCGGATCGAAATAGTCGTATTCGATCGCGTAGCCAGGCCGCGTGATGTGGGCGCGCTCGAAGCCCGCGATGCTGCGCACGAACTGCTGCTGCAGGTCGAAGGGCAGGCTGGTCGAGATGCCGTTCGGATAGACCTCGTGGGTGTTCAGTCCTTCCGGTTCGATGAAGATCTGGTGCGATGTGCGATCGGCAAAGCGCTGCACCTTGTCTTCGACCGAGGGGCAATACCGGGGCCCCGTGCCCTCGATCGCGCCGCTGTACATCGGCGAGCGGTCCAGGCCCGAGCGGATGATCTCGTGGGTGCGCTCATTAGTATGCGTAATGTGACAATCGACCTGTTTTGGATGATCATCGGGCCGCCCGAGAAACGAAAACACCGGCAGCGGCTGATCGCTGGCCTGCCTCTCGAGGCGTGAGTAATCGATGCTGCGCCCGTCGATCCGCGGTGGCGTCCCGGTCTTGAGTCGCCCCACCCGGGGCATGCGCGCGCGCAGTTTTTGGGCCAGTGCATTGGAGGGCGGATCGCCCGCGCGCCCGCCCTGGTAATGCTCGAGCCCCACGTGAATGCGCCCGCCCAGGAAGGTGCCCACTGTGAGCACGACTGCGCGCGCATCGAAGCGGATGCCGGTGAGACTGAGCACCCCGCGCACCGTGTCCTTCTCGAGCAGCAGGTCGGCCGCTTCCTGCTGGAACAGCGTCAGGTTGGGCTGGTTCTCGAGCCGCTCGCGCATCGCCTGCCGGTACAGCTGACGGTCGGCCTGCGCGCGGGTCGCCCGCACCGCCGGACCCTTGCTGGCGTTGAGCGTTCGGAACTGGATGCCAGCCTGGTCCGCGGCCCGACCCATGGCGCCGCCCAGCGCGTCGATCTCGCGCACCAGGTGGCCCTTGCCAATGCCCCCGATGGCCGGATTGCAGCTCATGGCGCCGAGCTGTTCGATGTTCTGGGTCAGAAGCAGGGTGCGCGCGCCCACCCGGGCCGAGGCCAGAGCGGCCTCGCAGCCGGCATGGCCGCCGCCGATCACGATGACGTCGTAGGGGTCCGCGTAACGCATGGCGGCATTCTACCGGGGCTGGCGATCGTGCGGAATTTCAGCGTCCCGGAACGTATCATCCGCAGGGGCGCTCCTGCTCCGTTGTGCCGCGCAGCGCGCTGGCGGGGCGAAACGTCCGTGTTTCTTCGTGGCGCATCCAGCGAGGACCCCTATGCAGGCTATCTGGGAGAGCATCGCGCGCGGATGGGAGAACTTCCTCGCCCGGCCGGGCGGACAGTTCAGCCTGCGCTTCGTGCTCCAGCCCGTGGTCGCCGCCCTCATCGCGCTGCGCGCTGGGCTTAAGGATGCACGGGAGGATCGCCCGGCTTTTCTTTGGGCGGCGTTCAGCGACGCCTCAGCCCGCAGCCAGCTGCTGCACGGGGGCTGGATGGACATTCGCATGCCCTTCCTGGTCGCGGTGATCCTGGACGGGATCTACCAGCTCGTGGCCCATCGAAGCATTTTCCCGCTGGAGCTGCTGTTCACCGCGAGCCTGCTCGCGCTGATCCCCTACACGCTCCTGCGTGGCCCCATCAACCGCGTGGCACGGCGGTACGTCCGCAGCGCCGCCCGGGATAAAGCGAACGGCAAGCGTCCGTGAGCCGGTTATTACGCCGGGCGTGAACGAGTCCCCGCTTCAGGGCGCGGAGCGCGCCTTCCATCTCGCCTACGGCCGATCGGCGCGCTGGATCGGCTCGGCCCCGGGCCGGGTCAATCTGATCGGGGAGTTCACTGATTTTAACGGTGGCTTTGTGCTGCCGATGGCGATCGAGCGGCGCACCACGATCGCCGCGGCTCCGAACCACTCCCGGCGCATTGTGCTGAGAAGTGCGCAGGATGCCGAAGTGATCAGCATCGGCCTCGATCAGCCGCTGAGACCCGGCCCTGTCGGCTCGTGGGGCAACTACCCCACCGGGGTGCTGGCGGGATTTCAGAAACTCGGAGCCGCCCTCACAGGCTTCGATGCCTGCGTCAGCTCGACGATCCCGGTGGGCGCGGGACTTTCGAGCAGCGCCGCCCTGGCCGCGGCCACGGCCACCGTGCTTGAGGCGGTCTGCGGCCTGCAAATCGATCCGGTTCGCAAGGCCCTGCTCTGCCAGACGGCCGAGCACGAGTATGCACGCGTGCCCTGCGGCATCATGGATCCCTTCATCTCCATCCTTGGACGGGCGGAACAGGTTCTGCTCCTGGACTGCGAGTCAGGGGCTCCGGAGTGGATTGCGCTGCGCGATGCATCCATTGCGGTGCTCATCGTCAACACCCACGTCAGGCACGCACTCGCCAGCGGGGCCTACGCACAGCGCCGGGCGCACTGCGAGGCGGCCGCGCTCGCAATGGGCGTGACGAGCCTGCGCCGGGCGACGCTCGATGCGCTGCGGGACGCGGCGCCTGCACTGGACGAGCGGGCCGTGCGCTGCGCGCGACATGTCATCGGCGAGAATGCGCGCACCGCAGCGGCGGCCCAGTACCTTCGCAACGGCCGCTGGGAGGAATTGGGCACGCTCATGTATGCAAGCCACGATTCGCTGCGCAAGGATTACGAGGTGAGCTGCCCGGAGCTTGATCATCTGGTCGCGACCGCTCAGAAGATCGGCGTTGGCGGAGGAATGTTTGGCTGTCGGCTGACGGGCGGCGGTTTCGGTGGATGCGCCGTCGCGATCGTGCAGCGCGCGGCGGTGGCTGCCATCAGCCGCAAGCTCGAGGCGGCCTACGCCAAGCGCTTTAGCACCACGCCCACGATTTTCAGCTCGCGGCCGGCAGCCGGCGCGAGCCTCAGCGGCATGATCGGGTAATGCGCCCGCCCGATTCCTTGCTGAGCCAGCGACCGCATCGCCGCTGGAATGCGCTCCGCGACGAATGGGTATTGGTCTCGCCGGATCGAAACCTCCGTCCCTGGCAGGGCGCCGCCGAATCGATCGTGCTCCCGGCGCTTCCGCCCTATGAGCCGGGCTGCTCTCTGTGCCCCGGCAACATGCGGGCCAACGGTGAGCGCAATCCATCGTACTCATCGACCTACGTTTTTCAGAACGACTTCCCCGCCCTGCTTCCGGAAATCAAGCCCGCAACCGTCTCCGCTCATCCCTTGCTGAGGAGCGAAGCTCAGGCCGGGGAATGCCGCGTGGTGTGCTACTCGCCGCGGCATGACCTCACCCTCGCCGCGCTTTCCGAGGCCGGGGTGCAGTCCGTGATCGACACCTGGGCGGAACAAACCGTGCAGCTGGAGCGAAGCTGGCGCTGGGTGCAGATCTTCGAGAACCGTGGCGAGCTCATGGGTGCCTCCAATCCGCACCCGCACGGCCAGATCTGGGCCGGTGAGGCGCTGCCCACGGAAGTGGCCAAGGAATTCGAACAGCAACGCCTGTGGTTCGCCGCGCGGGGAGTGCCGCTGCTGCAGGAGTATGGCGAACTCGAGGCTTCGCGCGGCGAGCGTGTGGTGAGCGAGAGCGCGCATTGGCTGGCGCTCGTGCCGTGGTGGGCGGCGTGGCCCTTTGAACTGCTCTTGCTGCCGCGCCGTTCGGTGCAGCGCCTGCCCGATCTTGATCCGGCAGAGCGGAGCGATCTGGCGAAGATCCTGGGCGCGCTGTTGCGGGGTTACGATCGGTTGTTCGAGATCCCGTTTCCGTACTCCTTTGGCTGGCACGGAGCCCCGCCCGGCGTGGAAACTCCGGACGCCTGCCAGCTGCATGCGCATTTTTTTCCGCCGTTGCTGCGCTCGGCGAGCGTCAGGAAATTCATGGTCGGCTACGAATTGCTGGCGGAAGTGCAGCGCGACCTCACGCCCGAGCAGGCGACGCAGCGTCTGCGCGCAGCCATGCAGTTGCTCCCGTAATCAAGTCGCAAAGCTGGACGGTCGATGAGGGCAACTTCGCGAACCAGCGCTCGTTGCGATTTGGCCTGGGAGCCGATCAGCAAGGAACCGTCACTACTGGCAGCGCATGGGCCAGCTGCCCGCCGGGCGAGCGTCAGTTCGACCGTACTGCACATCAGCTGTGGCGGACAATTTCAGCGAAACCTCATCCGAGGATGGTGAGCGCGGCAAAGCTTCAAAGCGTTCGATCAAGAACTAGGCTGGTTTGACTTAATTTACGGATTAGGCGCGGCGTGGGTTGAAGTTCGAAGTCCAAGGAAAGCCTATGCTAGATTGACTGTGCTCGGGTACTAGACCTGAGTTTCGTATGGTCAAATTAGACTAATTAAAAAGACGGGGGGAAATGCCCATGATTGCTCAGACCTGCAGAGCTCTTACAGCGCGGGGGACTGCGCTCGCGAAGTCGATTTTCGGGCTTGCTTCATTGGCTGGCGTGGGAATGGCTCTCGCCGCGGCGCCTGATGTTGCGACAAATCCGGCTACCGTTGCGAATCCGATGCCTAGTGCGGTCGTAACAATTCCTGATCCCTCCAGGCAAGCGTACAGCGCGTCCTTCACCGCGAGTTCCTCGGGTTCGCTCAACGCAAGTTTTGGAACAGTGCCCGACGGCAAGCGACTGGTCATCGAAAACGAATCGGTCTTCTGTTCCGTCTCCACGGGAGGTTCGATTCTGTACGCCTATATGTATACGAATTTTGGACGGACTTACCTGCTCCTCCAAAAGATGGGTTATTCGAATGGTCTTGACTACTATGCAGGGACGTTCACAAGCACGATGTATGGCGATCCCACCGGGCTGGGCACGGGCGATATCACTTTCTTCGTGCAAGCAGCGGGATACGGGATCCCTGCACTGCACTGCGCCGGGGGAATAGTCGGTCACAACGTCTCATCCCCGCATCGCTGAGCTAACCGGCTCGGTCAAGTTCCAGCGGCGAAGTGGCTCTCGCCATGTGGGGTATGGCGACCGGTCCGTTCTGATCAACGCTCCGTTGCAGCCGCCGGTCGTACTCGTCTCCTATTTCCCGATGCAAAATGAGCCGAAAATACGGCCCAGCAGCTCATCGGCCGTGCCCGCGCCAGTGATTTCTCCCAGAGCGTGCTGCGCGTTGCGCAGCTCCTCGGCGACCAGCTCCGCGGCGCCTGCCTCGCGACACTGAAGGTCGGCCGCCTCCAGGGAGAGTCCCGTCGCCGCGAGCGCCTCGAGGTGCCGGCGGCGCGCCGAGAGCGTGCCCGCATTGCCGCGCTGGTATCCGGCGGCTTCGAGAAGGTGCAAGCGCAGCGCGTCGATGCCGGTCCCCTGCAGCGCCGAGAGCGCCATACGAGCCTGCGCACCGGCCAGGCCCTCACCCGCACCGGCCGCGGCCGGCAACAAGTCGATCTTGTTGTAGACCAGCGTCACGGGAACACCTGGCGGAAGCCGGGCGCGCTCGACCTCGAAACTCAAGGCCCTAGGATCGGCCGCGGCATCGATGAGGAACAGCACGCGGTCGGCCTGCGCCATGGCGGCGCGCGCCCGGCGCATGCCCTCCGCCTCGATCGCATCGCCGCTGTGGCGCAGGCCAGCCGTGTCGAGCAGCAGCACAGGCACGCCCTCGATCTGGATGTGCTCGCGCAGCACATCGCGCGTCGTGCCGGGCTGCTCGCTGACAATCGCTGCTTCCTGTCCGGCGAGGCGATTGAGGAGCGTGGACTTGCCGGCATTGGGCGCGCCGGCGATCACCACCGTGAGCCCCTCGGTCAGCAACCGGCCCTGCTGCGCCACGGCCTGCAGCGACGCGCACTGCGCGCGCACCGCGGCAAGCCGCGAGCGCAGCTGGGCGTCGGCGAGAAAATCGATTTCGTCGGTGGGAAAGTCGATCGTGGCCTCGACGTGCGCGCGCAGCTGCGAGAGCGCCTCATCGAGTGCGCGCACGCGCGCCGAGAATTCACCCTGGAGCGAACGGAGCGCGGCGCGCGCGGCCGCTTCACTGCTGGCATCGATAAGATCGGCGACTGCCTCGGCCTGCGCCAGGTCCAGCTTGTCGTTCAGGTAGGCGCGCTGCGTGAACTCGCCGGGCTGGGCGCGCCGCGCACCGAGCTCGAGCGCCCGCGCGATCAGCCGCTCCTGCAGCAGCGGGCCGCCGTGACCGTGAAGTTCGAGCACGGCCTCACCGGTATAGGAATGTGGCGCCGGAAAATACAGCGCCAGGCCCTCATCGAGGGCGACACCGTCTGCGCCCAGAAAACGTGCGTGCTGCGCGTGGCGCGGTGGGGGCAGTTGCCCGAGTAACGCCGTGGCGATGCGTGGGGCCTCGGGGCCCGATATGCGCACGATGCCGATGCCGCCCCTTCCCGGGGGACTGGCCGTGGCCACGATGGTGTCGGCGGCTGCGGGCATGCACCCTCTGCCTGGAAATTGGCCTAGTTGCGCGCCTTGTTCTGCAGCGCGAGGCGGCGATTGATGTTCCACTGCTGCAGGATCGACAACACGGTGTTGGTGGTCCAGTACAGCACCAGCCCCGAGGGCATGAAGGCGAACATCACTGGCATCGCGATCTGCATGATCATGAACATTTTCTGCTGGGTCGGATCGCCCATCTGGGGATTGAGCTTGAAATTGATGTAATTCGCGCCCGCCATCAGCACCGGCAGGACAAACCACGGATCGCGCGCCGACAGGTCACTGATCCAGCCGACAAAGGGCGCCTGGCGCATCTCCACGCTCTCGAGCAGCACCCAGTAGAAGGCGATGAACACCGGAAACTGGATCAGCATCGGCAGGCAGCCGGCCACCGGGTTGACCTTCTCGCGCTGGTAGAGCTCCATGGTCGCCTTGCCGAGCTTCTCGCGCTGGTCCTTGTAGGTCTCCTGCAGCGCCTTGATGCGCGGCTGCAGGGCCTTCATGCGCGCCATCGAGCGCATGCTGGCCTCCGAGAGCGGATAGAACAGGAGCTTGAGCAGGAGCGTGGCGACCATGATCGTCCAGCCCCAGTTGCCGAACAGGCCGTGGACCTTGTCCAGCAGCCAGAACAGCGGCCGCGCCAGAAAACTCAGCTTGCCGTAATCGGTGACCAGGTACAGCCGCGGGCTTGCCTGCTCGAGCAGGGCCTGCAGCTTCGGGCCGACAAACAGGGTCTGGTGCGTGCTCTCGCTTGCCCCTGGTGCAAGGCTCTGCGCCGGGGCGGTGGCCGCCAGCAGGTATTCGTTGCCGCTGGTGCTGAGCTGGTAATGCCAGGGAGAACCCACCGGGGGCACGATCGCCGCCACGAAGTGATGCTGCATGGCGGCTAGCCAGCCCCCGTCGATCTGGCGATCGAGCGTCGGCGGGTCCTTGCCCATCTTCAGCTTCTCGTACTTGTGGCCATCGTCGTAGGCGGGGCCCTTATAGGCGTAGCTCTCGGGGTGAAAATAGGAACTGACCACCGGTTCGTTGTTGCGCAGCAGCTGCGCGTAGGGCGCAAACTCCCACGCTGCGGCCGAGGCATTCTGCAGCTGGTAATCCAGGCCGATCGCGTACTGGCCGCGCCGGAAGGTATAGGTCTTGGTGACCGTGATTCCCTGGCCGTCCGTCCAGCTCAGCGGCAATTGGATTTGCGCCTGCCCGGGCGCCAGTCGCAGCTCGCGGACCGGCGACGTGTACAGCGCCAGGTGGGTGGGCATCGTCTTGCCCGCCGCACCGGCCAGTCCGGACTGCAGGACGAATAGGCTCTCGTCGCTGTCGCGGTTGAGCAGGCGCACCGGGGCGGCCTGGCCCTTCACCTGCGGGTAGGCCAGCAGGTCGGCACGCGTGAGTTCGCCCCCCTCGAGGCTCACCTGCAATTCCAGCACGTCGGTGATCACATGCACGCGCGCCGCGGCTGGCGCCAGCGTGGAGCCCACGGCGATAGATGGGCCGGTGGCGGGAATCTGCGCCGCGGAACTTGCCAGCGGCGCGGGATGGGCGGGCGTGGCCGGCGCGCTCAATGCCGGCGCCGCCCCGCCCAGAGCGGGAGGGCCGCCCGCGGCGCCCGAGCCGGGCGCGGAAGGGCTCGCCGCAGGGGCCGCTGCCGGCGGGTAATCGTGCATCCAGGTGACGTAATTCATGAACAACGCCATCGCCAGCGTCGCCCACAGGATTCCCCTCAGGTTACGCGTGCCGAACATGCGTCGCGTCCGAACACCGAGCGCCGGGAACCGGGTCCACGCCGCCCGGATGGAGGGGATGGCAGCGCGCCAGGCGGCGAATGCCCAGCCACAGACCGTAGGGCAGGCCGTGAATCTCCACGGCTTCGAGCGTGTACTGCGAGCAGCTCGGGTAGAAGCGACAGCGCGGCCCCAGCAGCGGACTCAAGGTCCGTTGGTACGCGCGTATCAGTCCTTGGAGGATCTTTGTGCCCATGCTTCGTTTATCTGTTTCCACAACCGCTCCAGCGCCTCGCGCAGCTGCTGCGCCGATGCGGTGCGCGCGCCACTGCGCGCGCCGATCACGATATCTACCGGCGGCAAGCCCTGCTGCCGCCGGAAACTCTCGCGCACCTGTCGCCGCAGGCGATTGCGATTGACCGCATTGCCGACGCTGCGCGCCGCAATCGAGAGCCCGAGGCGCGCGCGCTCGTGCCCGCTGTCTACGCGGACCGTGGCCGTGAACAATTCGTTCCCGAAGCGGCGCCCCTTGGCGTAGGCGGCCTGGAACTGGGCCGGCCGGTACAGGCGTTGCGAGCGCCGGAAGCGCGCTGTGCCCACCGGCGCCACGCTCTGATGTCCCAGCCGCTCAAGAAATTCTTTTACGGGATCAGCCGCTTGCGGCCTTTCGCGCGGCGCCGGGCCAGGACCTTGCGGCCATTCTTGGTGGCCATGCGGGCGCGGAAACCGTGGGTGCGCGCGCGTCGGACCTTGCTCGGCTGGTATGTGCGTTTCATGGTTCTGACGAGATCCGGCAACTGACCGGAAAATGGGCGGGCAGGGTACGTTTGGGGGACGGCCGTGTCAATACACAAACGCTTTCGGGGCGGGTTCAGATCAGTATAGACTTCGACCCCTTTTCCCCGAACACCTACGCATATAGGCAGCTGCCCGTTTGAGCGCAACCTGGTCCCGCTGTGTTGGCGCGCTCGAGCACGAGCTACCCGAGCAGCAGTTCAACACCTGGGTCAAGCCCCTCCAGGCCATTGAAAGCAATACGGGGCTGCGTCTGCTGGCGCCCAATCGCTTCGTTGTCGACTGGGTGCGCACGCACCTGCTCTCGCGCATCGAGAGCCTGCTGCTGGCCGACGGTGGCTTGCCGGTATCGATCGAAATCGGATCGCGCGAGCCCGCGGCGAATCCCGCACCCGCTCCCCCGGCCGCCGCGCGCTTTGGAGTCAGCGCGCCGGTGACACCGGCGGAATTTCTCGGCGTGCCGCTCAATGCCAACTTCAGCTTCGCCAGTTTTATCGAAGGCAAGAGCAACCATTTCGCCAAGGCCGCCGCGTTGCAGGTGGCGGAGAACCCGGGCTCCGCGTACAACCCGCTGTTCATCTACGGTGGCGTGGGCCTGGGCAAGACCCATCTCATGCACGCGATCGGCCACCTGATTCGCGAGCGCAACCCGGGCGCGCGCATTGCTTATCTGCACTCGGAGCGCTTCGTCAGCGATATGGTGCGTGCCCTGCAGCACAACCGCATCAACGAATTCAAGAACACCTACCGCACGCTACACGCCCTGCTGATCGACGATATCCAATTCTTCGCCGGCAAGGATCGCTCGCAGGAAGAATTCTTTCACACCTTCAACGCGCTGATCGAAGGCCAGCACCAGGTGATCCTGACCTGCGACCGCTACCCGAAGGAGGTCGACGGTCTGGAAGAGCGACTCAAGTCGCGCTTCGGCTGGGGACTGACGGTGGCCATCGAGCCGCCGGATCTGGAGACCTGCGTAGCGATATTGCTGGGCAAGGCACAGTTCGCCGGGGTCGCCCTACCCGAGGAAGTGGCTTTTTTTATAGCAAAATGCATCCGCTCGAACGTGCGCGAACTCGAGGGCGCGCTGCGGCGCGTGATCGCCAACGCCCGCTTCCTCGGCCGGCCAATCACGCTGGAATTTGCGCGTGAGGCGCTCAAGGATCTGCTCACGCTGCAGGCTCGGCTGGTGACGGTGGAGAATATTCAGAAGACCGTCGCCGATTACTACAAGGTGCGCATTGCCGATCTGCTCTCCAAGCGCCGCAGTCGCTCGGTGGCACGGCCGCGGCAGGTGGCGATGGCGCTGGCCAAGGAGCTCACCACCCACAGCCTGCCGGAAATCGGCGACGCCTTCGGCGGGCGCGATCACACCACGGTGATGCACGCCTGCAAGCGCATCCGGGAACTGCGCGCGAGCGAGCCGCGCATCCAGGAAGATTTTTCTGCCTTGTTGAGAACCCTAGCGGGCTAAGCTGGCATATCCTGTGGGCAAGTTCGAGAGCGTTTCTGCGCACAGTTCATCCACAAGCAGCAGGCGCGGTTTGGCCTAGCACCGAAGATTGTGGCGGGCTGCTTTTTTCGATCTATCAGACATGAAAACGGGTTGTCCCCGGTCTTCACAAGCCTAATAATCATTACTGTCTTAACTCTCCAGAAGAAATTAATACTATGAAAGTCTCGGCGTCGCGTGAAAGCCTGCTCGCACCGCTCCAAAGCGTCATGGGCGTCGTGGAACGCCGGCAAACGATGCCGGTGCTCGCGAACGTGCTGCTGGTCGCGCGCGGCGAGAAGCTCACGGTTACCGGTACGGATCTGGAAGTGGAACTGGTAGCCGGGACCGCGGTCAGCGTGCAGCAGGCCGGTGATGTGACCGTGCCGGGCAGAAAATTGCTGGAGATCATGCGCACGCTTCCCGAGAAGGCCAGCGTGTCGCTGACGCGTGAGGCCGAGCGGGTCGTGGTCAAGGCCGGTCGCAGCCGCTTCACCCTCTCGAGCCTCCCGGCGAGTGAATTTCCGGTGATCGAGGAGATCAACGCCAAGCAGGTGATACGCGTCGGGCGCGAGCACTTCCGGCGGCTGATCGAGAAGACGCACTTCGCCATGGCGCAGCAGGACGTGCGCTACTACCTCAACGGCACCATGCTCGAATGCTCCGGCAACACACTGCGCGCCGTGGCCACTGACGGTCATCGCTTGTCGCTGGCGGAAACGGAGCTTGCTGCAAGCACCGAGAGCGGCCACCAGGTGATCGTGCCAAGAAAGGGCATTCTGGAGCTGCAGCGCATTCTGGCCGGTGACGGTGAGCTAGAACTCAGTATCGGCTCCAATCACGTTCGTGCCCAGATCGGCGACATTCGATTCACTTCGAAGCTGATCGACGGTAAATTCCCGGAGTACGGCCGGGTCATTCCGGCGAAACCTCCCTTTGCGATGAGCGCCGCCCGAGATGTGTTGCGCCAGGCGCTGCAGCGCACGTCGATACTCTCGAACGAGAAATATCGCGGGGTACGGCTGACCTTCGCGAAAAATCTTCTTACTATTCAAGCACATAATCCGGAACAGGAAGAGGCCGAGGACCAGATTGAAGTCGCCTACACCGGCTCAGAGATGGAGATTGGCTTTAACGTCACCTACCTTCTGGACGCCCTGGCGGCGATCGATGTCGATACCGTGGAAGTCGCGTTGACCGATTCGAACTCCAGCTGCCTGATCCGGGCGCCGGGGGAAAACGCCGTGAAATTCGTCGTCATGCCGATGCGGCTCTAAGGCCGGCGTGAGTTTGCTGGCACTCGAAGTCGAGGGCCTGCGCTGCCTCAAGTCCGCCCGGCTCGAGCTGCACACACACGTCAATCTCATCACCGGCGCCAACGGCGCCGGCAAGACTTCGCTGCTCGAGGCCATCTACCTGCTGGGCCGCGGGCGTTCGTTTCGCACGCGCCACACTGAAAGGCTGGTGGGCCACGAGGCCGCGCGGCTGATGGTCTTCGGGCGCACCGACGAGTCGAACTTTCCCACGGTGGGCGTGGGTTTCGATCGTCAAACCGGCCTCCAGGTCCGGATCGGGGGTCGAGACGCGCGATCGCTCGCCGAGCTCTCCGAAGCATTTCCCGTACAGGTCGTAGATCCCGGGATCCATCGCCTGGTCGAGGAGGGGCCGGCGTACCGGCGACGGTGGCTGGACTGGGGGGTGTTCCACGTGGAACCAGGTTTCGTGCACGCTTGGTCTGAGTATGCGCCGCGCTCTAAAGCAACGCAACGCGGCCTTGAAGAAACGGGCGGACCCGACTCCATGGGAGCCCGATCTCGCGCGCCATGGGGCGCAACTGTCCATGGCCCGCGCCCGCACCCTGCAATTGCTGGAGCCTCACTGGCGCCAGACACGCACAGCACTGCTGGGTGAGCCGGTGGCTCTGAGCTTCTACCAGGGCTGGAGCCAAGAGCAGAACCTCGCCGACGCTTTAGCCTCGCAGCGGACCCGAGACATCGAGAGGGGCGCCACGGGGCAGGGGGCCCATCGCTTCGACGTGCGGCTCACAATCGACGGACGTGGCGCACGGGAGGTGCTCTCGCGGGGGCAGCAGAAACTGCTCGGCGCGGCTTTGGCCCTGGCCATGGCCCGGCTGGCGGGAAGCGAAGGCCGACGCCCGCCAACCCTGCTCCTGGACGATCCGGCAGCGGAGCTCGACCGGCTCCATACGGATGCCTTGGTCTCCGAAATCAGGAGCCTGAAGGGTCAGCTGGTCGTCACGGCTTTGCATCCGGAAGAGGCTCGATTTGGCGATCCCGACAGGGCGTTTCACGTGGAACAAGGCCGCGTTACCACGCTATAATAACAGTACGGTAACAAAGGCCATTTCATGACAGTCACAGATGTCTATGATTCCAGTAAAATCAAGGTCTTAAAGGGTCTTGATGCAGTGCGCAAAAGACCGGGTATGTACATCGGAGACACCGATGACGGTACCGGCCTGCACCACATGGTCTTTGAGGTCGTGGACAACGCCATCGACGAGTCCCTGGCGGGCCACTGCGATCGCATCACGGTAACCATCCACGCGGACGAATCGGTCACAGTGACCGACAACGGCCGGGGAATACCGGTCGACATCCACCCCGAGGAAGGCCGCTCGGCGGCCGAGGTGATCATGACCGTCCTGCACGCGGGCGGGAAATTCGACGACAGCTCCTACAAGGTCTCAGGCGGCCTGCACGGCGTAGGCGTGTCGGTCGTCAATGCGCTGTCTGACACCCTGCTGCTGACGATCTGCCGTGAGGGGCGCATGCATCGGCAGGAATACCACCTCGGCAACCCGGTCGCGCCGCTGGCCGAGGTGGGTGCCACCCTGGAGCGGGGGTCCACGATTCGCTTCAAGCCCAGCGCGCAGATCTTTACCAATATCCAGTTCGTCTACGACACGCTGGCCAAGCGCTTGCGCGAACTGTCGTTTCTCAACTCCGGGGTGCGCATCGAACTGAACGACGAGCGCGAAGACCGGCGCGACGTGTTTCAGCACCAGGGGGGGCTGCAGGCCTTCGTGAAGCACCTCAACCGCGGCCGCACGCCGGTGCACGAGAACGTGTTCTGGTTCCGTACCCAGGACGGGTCGGTCAGCGTCGAGGTGGCCTTGCAGTGGAATGACTCCTATCAGGAGAGCATGTACTGCTATACCAATAACATTCCGCAGAAGGACGGCGGCACGCACCTGTCCGGCTTTCGCGCCGCGCTCACGCGCACGCTCAATGATTACATCGAAGGCGAGGCGGCCGCCAAGAAGGAAAAGGTGCCCACCACGGGCGATGACGCGCGCGAAGGGCTGACCGCCATATTGTCCGTGAAACTTCCCGACCCCAAGTTCTCCTCGCAGACCAAGGACAAGCTGGTCTCCTCGGAGATCAAGGGCGTGGTCGAGACCGCGGTCGCCGGCAAGCTGTGTGAGTTCCTGCTGGAGCAGCCCGCTCAGGCCAAGGCCATCGTCGCCAAGATCATCGACGCGGCGCGGGCCCGTGAGGCCGCGCGCCGCGCGCGCGAGATGACGCGCCGCAAGGGCGCGCTCGATATCGCGGGACTCCCGGGAAAGCTCGCGGACTGCCAGGAAAAGGACCCGGCGCTTTCAGAAATATTCATCGTCGAGGGTGACTCGGCCGGCGGCTCCGCCAAGCAAGGGCGCGATCGGCGCACCCAAGCGATCCTGCCGCTCAAGGGCAAGATCCTCAACGTCGAGCGCGCGCGCTTTGACAAGATGATCTCCTCGGCCGAAGTCGGCACGCTGATTACCGCACTGGGCTGCGGAATTGGCCGCGACGAATTCGACATCGAAAAGCTCCGGTATCACCGCATCATCATCATGACCGACGCGGACGTCGACGGTTCGCACATCCGCACCTTGTTGCTGACCTTCTTCTACAGGCAAATCCCGCTGTTGATCGAGCGCGGCCACATCTACATCGCCCAGCCGCCCCTGTACAAGGTCAAGCGCGGCAAGACCGAAACCTACGTGAAGGACGAGAACGAGCTCAACGCTCTGTTGCTGTCCAGCGCGCTTGAGGCCTCGATGCTGCGCGCCAGTGCCGGAGCGGCACCGATCAGCGGCTCGGCACTGGAATTGCTGGCGCGCAAATACATGGAAGTGCAGGCCATTATCCGGCGCTGGGCGCGCCGCTATGACGAGCGGCTGCTCGATGCACTGATCTATCTGCCGGAAGTGACCGTGGAGAATTTCGATCGCCCCGAATTCCTGGCCGGCTGGTGCGCCCTGCTCGTGCAGACCCTCAACGCCATCGACGACAGCGCGCGCAGCTTTCACGCCGAAGTGCGCTCGGCGAGTGACGGTCACGCAGCGCGCATCGTCGTGCATCGCACTGAGCACGGTGCCATGACCGATAAGCTCCTGACGCGCGAATTTTTTGAATCCGCCGAATATCGCCGCATCAGCGAGCTCGGACGCACCCTGAACGGGCTCATTGGCGCGGGCGCTTCCGTCTCGCGCGGCGATGAGCATCTGGAGGTCAGCTCTTTCAAAGATGCGATGCGCTGGCTGTTCGAGCAGGCCCGCAAGGGTCAGTCGATCCAGCGCTACAAGGGTCTGGGCGAGATGAATCCGGCCCAGCTGTGGGACACCACCATCAATCCCGAATCGCGCCGGCTCATGCAGGTGCGCATCGATGACGCGGTGGCCGCCGATGAAATCTTCACCACACTGATGGGTGATCAGGTCGAACCGCGCCGTGAATTCATCGAGAAGAACGCGCTGGCGGTGGCGAACCTCGATATCTAGGCTTGCGGGCCGAAAAGCCGGGCGCCAGCAGCCCGGAGACTGCTGGCGCCCGTTGACTATCCCGTCGAATTAGCGAACCAGAGGGACCTGCGAGGACAGCATGACCTGCATGGCGTTGCTCAGGCGCCGGTCGATCTGGATCACGCGCGCTGCGGTGCCGCCAGCGACGACCTTCTGGAATTCCGGCAACCATTTGCGCCGCAATGCCATCATCTCCTCGTCGCGCTTCAGCAAGCCCTCGACGTAGGCAAGCGCCGCGGCGTCATCGAGGTTCTTGTACTTGGTGGAGTACTCGTTGAGCCCCTTGAGCTGGGAGTCGATGATCGTGTTCTGCTCGGCCTGGAATTTCTCGTAGAGCGGCCAGAACTTGGCGGCCTCGGCGGCCGACAGCGAAATATTCTTGGCCATCACATCCGCGCGCTTCGCCTGCAGGTCGGCACGCATTTCTTCCATCGCCTTGGTGGTATCGGCCGGCGTGGGCGCAGGCTGGGCGGGTGTGTTCTGGGAAAAGACCGGGTTGGCAGTGGCCACGAACGCCACTAGGAAGGGCAATAGACGCCGCATACAGAATCTCCGTTGAGTTTGGAAAATAAAGGGAAGGGGTGAACGAATTTTGTATTGTTAGAAGTACCGAACGCCTCGGATTATGGACTGCGGAAGGATTCCAGCACAACAAAGAAATCCGTGAGTATCATGGGCTAAAATCCGCGGGCGGCGCGCGGCGCGGCCCGCACCTGGAGACCCAAGGCACACGATGGACATCGTTTACGCGCTCGAACCCGGGCTTAGCGCGGAGGCATTTCGCGCGATATTGATCGCGTCCACGCTCGCCGAGCGACGTCCGGCGGAGGAACCGGAAAGACTGGAGCAAATGTTGCGGAATGCCGACCTCATCGTCACGGCCCGCGATGGGGAACGCCTGGTCGGCGTGTCGCGGGCCATTACCGACTTTTCCTACTGCTGTTATCTGTCGGATCTCGCCGTGGACACCGCCTACCAGCACCGCGGCATCGGCCGGCAGCTGGTGGCGGAAACCCGGCGCGCGGCGGGCGAAGCCGCGATGCTGATACTCATCGCCGCTCCCGCCGCGCAAGGTTATTATCCGAAGATCGGCATGCAACATATCCAGAGCGGTTGGCTGATCCCACGCAGTCGTTAACGAAGGGCGCAATCTGCGGGCTGAATTTCCATGAAGAAACGCGGACGTTTCGACCCACCAGGGACTTGCGTAGTGTCATGGAGCAGGAGCGCCCGTGCCCGTGAGCCATTCTGCTGCCGCGCTCGTTCCCGCCGCCGCGCCCGGCAATTATTCTGTAAGCCCGAATATCGGTGCAAAGTGACCCGAATGTCGGTGTTCACAACGAAGACCGGGCTCATTATGCTGCGTTCATTCCGTAATTCTCGAGGGAGGAGGGTCGAACAGTATCCGAACATCGTTGTTGGCGACGTGAGCCGCCTCAGGCTGGCGAATGCTCGGATGGCCAAGTCCGTGCTCGATTCGGGCTGGGGGAAGCTCAAAACGCAGTTGCATTACCAGGGCCAGCAGGCCGGCGGAAGCGTTCAGGTCGTCAGCGAGAGTGACTCAACGCGAGTGTGCGGAAACGGCGGAGCCTTGACCGGCTCCAAGGGAGTAGGGCAGCTCGTTGTAAGGCCGTGGGTGTGCCGTGCATGTGGAGACACGCACGATCGGGACGTGAATGCGGCCCGAAACATCCTGGCCGGGTTCAGGTGCGGACCCCCATGCGCGGGAACGAGTCCTCGCGCTCACCCGACCGCGCAAAGCAGCGCCTCTAGCGCTCGCAAGGCACGGACAGCTCGGGTGAGGGCGGCGGCATGAGCACCGGGGCAGATATGGCGGTGAACGCAGATCCCACGGCGGGCGCCTACAACGGGCTCAAGCAGCTCGAGCGCACGCTCGAGAGTTCCTGGTATTTCGACCCGCTGCATTACCAGCGCGAGCTCGCCGCCATCTGGCGACGCAGCTGGATCTATCTGTGCCGGGCCGAGTCGCTGGCCGGACCATCGAGCTACCGGACCTTTTGCATCGGCGATCAACCGATCCTGCTGCTACGCGATGAGGCGGGCGAGATCCGGGCCTTTTTCAATACCTGCCGGCACCGCGGCTCGGTGCTGTGCACCGAGGCCGAAGGCAAACTTCGCGGCAAGAGCATCACCTGTCCCTACCATGCATGGAGCTACCGGCTGGACGGCACCCTGGCGCGGATCCCCTCGCTCCACGGCGGGGAGTATCTGCAGCCCAAGGAACTGTCACTCTATGCCGTGCCTCTCAAGCTCTGGCGCGGGTTTGTCTACGTCAACCTCACAGACGCGAGCCGGCCGCTCAACGATCATTTCAACGCGCCGGGCGATAACTTTGCCCATTGGCCGCTCGAGCAGCTGGTGTCGGGACGCCGGCTGACAAAGCTCCTGAACTGCAACTGGAAGGTATTCTGGGAAAACTACAATGAGTGCCTGCATTGTCCGGGCGTGCACCCGACGCTCAGCGGCCTGGTGCCGATCTATAAGCGCGGCATCATGGAAACGCGCGACGATCCACAGTGGCGCGCCCACGAACGGAGCGAAGATCCGGCATACGCCGGCGGGATGCGCCGCGGGGCGCTGACCTGGTCCACCGACGGCCAGCTGGTGGGCAAGGGCTTCGCGCAGCTTTCCGATGAGGAGCGACGGATCGGCTATCACTACATGACCAGCATTCCCTCGCACTATCTGGTGTTGCACGCCGATCACGTGCGCTCCACGCGCTTGTTGCCGCTTGGCCCCGAGAAGATGGAGCTCGAGATCGAATGGCTGTTTCCCAGGGAAACGCTGGCCGATTCCTCGGTGGACATCGCACGCGCCTGCGATTTTTCCGCCCAGGTGATGGCAGAGGACGGTGCGGCGTGTGAACGGGCCCAACTCGGACTGCATTCGGCACCGCATGCGCGCGGTTATCTGCTGCCGGAAGAGTACGACGTGTTCAGGTTCCAGCAATGGGTGCGCCAGCAGCTGAGCTGACTGTTGGGGCGAGGCGGTAGCAAGTATCAATCCTCCCGCGCTCGATGTCGTATTGCTGCTGCTGACGCTCGCGCTCGGCGCGCTGCTCTCGCGCGTGAGCCTGTGCGCGGTCGCCGGGGTGCAGCAGGCAGTCGCCAGCAGCAATTTCGCCGGACTGGAGCGCCTGGCGCTCGCCGCCTGCGGGGCGGGACTGATCCTGCTGCTGCTGGCGGGACTCCTGCCCGACCGGGTGTGGCTGCCGAACGAGGCGCACTTCCGCCTCGGCGTGATCGCCGGCGGCGTGTTGCTGGGGCTCGGCGCGATGATCAACGGTGGCTGCTACCTTGGCAGCGTGCTGTACCTGGGAACGGGCAACCTGAATTTTCTTTTCACGCTCCTGGGCCTGGGGCTGGGTCTGCGCAGCTTCGCGGCCTGGTCGCCGCTCCCGTTTGCCGCGACCCCCATGCTGCGCATGGCGATGGGCTACCTGTGGCTGCTGGGCCTGGGGCTGTTTGCTCTGATCATCGTCGTGCTCATCTGGCGTCGGCGCCGCCCGGGGCAATGGCTGGCGCTCGGCGCCGGACTGGTGGCGGGCCTGGTGTACGCACGTCACCCCGCCTGGAGCTATGGCTCCGCGCTCGAGGCCTTCGCCCGCGGACGCACCGCGCTGTGGCATTGGCGCGCCCAGCTGCCCGCGGTCGGACTGTTCGCCGGCGCCATCGGCGCGGCCCTGCTGGCCGGACGCTTTGAGCTGCAACGCCCGAGACTGTGGCGGGCCCTGCGCTGCCTTTTGGGAGGCGCCATCATGGGCTGCGGCGCGGCGCTTATTCCGGGCGGTAACGACAGCCTGCTGTTGTGGGCCATACCGGGATTGACGATGTACGGTGTGCTGGCCTTTGGCCTGATGCTCGCGGTCATGGCCCTGGGCTTTGCTCTTGCGGGCCGCTGGCAGCGCGCCGCGCCTGCTCCACGGGCCCCGGCACAGTAAACTAACCGGCATGCACGATCGCACAAGCGCCCATCGCCCCGTCCGGCGCCTGGATGGCCTGCGCATCATCGGCCTGATCAAGCTCGGCAAGGCCGTGCTGCTGCTGACCACCACCTACGGACTGTATCGGCTGCTCAAGCCAGAGCTGGTCGACCGCTTGTATGACTGGCTGAATTCACTGACCGACAGTTTCGAGCGGCGACTCCTGGAGCGGGCGCTGGACTGGGTGGATTCCCTCGGGGCCGATCGCATTCACATCATCGTGTTTGTGACCGGCGCGTACACGGCGGTACTGTTGGCCGAGGGGATCGGATTGATGATGCGCAAGACCTGGGCCGAGTGGCTCACCGTGGTCGCTTCCAGTTCGCTCATTCCCTTCGAGATCTGGCACCTGTTCTTCGGCGTGCGTCACAACAAATGGGCCGTGCTGGCCGCGACCCTCCTCAACGTGGTCATCGTGATCTATCTGGTCCGAGTCCTGCTGCAGGCACGTCGTGCGCGTCAGCATCTCGCGTGATGGCTGACAAACCACGCCCGCGGGCCCTCTTAGTGTTACTGCTGCTGCTGCTGCTGGGGGCGCTCGGCGGAGGGCTGCTCGGCCGGCGATCGGTGATTTCCTCAGCATCGCTGTCCGCCGCGGCCCCCGACGTGCTGCGGATGGGTGGCCTGACGCTCGAACCCTGCGCCATCGGCCGCACGAACACCGGCCTTGCGACGCTGCGCGCCTATTGTGCCGCGGTGCGGGTACCCGAGAACCGGGCCGAGCCCGGCGGGCGTCAGCTCCGGCTCAAGCTGGCCGTGGTCGGCGCCGATGCCGCGCAACCCGACGCCGATCTGGTCGTGTTCCTCGATGGCGGCCCCGGCGGGGCCGCCACCCAGGACTACCCCGCGCTGGCCGCGGCCTTTGCCCCGCTCCGCAAACGCCATGCGATCCTGCTCATCGATCAGCGCGGCACGGGCGGCTCCAATCCGCTGGATTGCGAGCACGACGAGAGCGGCGCGGGGGCACCGGACTTGAAGCAGGTGCGCGAGTGCGCGCGCAAGCTCGCGCCGCGGGCGGCGCCGCAGTTCTACACCACGAGCGATGCGGTGGAGGATCTCGAAGCCGTACGCCGCTCGCTCGGCGGTCCGCCGCTTGATCTGATCGGCGTGTCCTATGGCACACGCGTGGCGCAACAGTACGCGCGCAAGTACGCTGCGGCGGTGCGCTCGGTGGTGCTCGACGGTGCGGTGCCCAACACCCTCGCGATCGGCAGCGAGCACGCGGCCAACCTCGAAGCGGTGCTGCGCGCGCTGTTCGAGCGTTGCCGCGCCAGTGCGGACTGTGCCGCGCGCTACGGGGATCCCTACCAGACCCTGCGACGGGTGCAGGCGCGGCTTCGCCATCAGCCGCAGAAACTGAGCTTGCGCGATCCGTATACGGACCGCCTGCAGCAGAGCCTCATCAGCGCCGAATCGCTGGCACAGCTCGTGCGGATCTACGCCTACAGCCCCTACACGGCCGCGCTCCTGCCCTACGTCCTGCAACAAGCGGACCTGGGCGATTACCTGCCCCTCAGCGCTCAGGCGCAGGTGGCGGTCGGCGATGCGGCCGAAGGACTCGCCGCGGGCATGGCCCTGTCGGTCAGCTGCGCGGAAGATGCCGATCGGCTGCAGGTCGAGGCGGCCGATGCCGACTCCGTCCTGGGCAACAGTCTCATCCAAGGGCTGCTTGCGGCCTGTCCTGCGTGGCCTCACGGCAGCCGTCCGAAGGGTTTCGGCGAGCCGCTGCGCGGACCGCTCCCGGTGCTGGTGCTGGCCGGCGAGCACGATCCGGTGACCCCTGCGCGCTACGGCCAGGCCATCGTGCAAACGCTCCCGCGCGGACGATTGCTGGAGCTGAGCGGGCAGGGGCACGGCTTGCTGGCCGTGGGTTGTGTGCCACGCCTGGTGGCCGAGTTCGTGCGCAGCCTGGACGCGCGCTCACTCGATGCGCATTGCCTGGACGCGCTGGCACAGACCCCGCCGTTCATGAACGCCAACGGAGCCGGGCCATGATCGAGGCTCGCGGGCTGTGCAAATCCTTCGGGGGCAAGCGGGCGGTCGATGAGGTGTCCTTCAGCGCGCGGGACGGCGAGATCACCGGCCTGCTGGGGCCCAACGGCGCCGGCAAGACCACGACGCTGCGCATGCTCTACACCCTGATGCGTCCCGATGCGGGCACGATCCTGATCGACGGTCGCGACGCACTGCTCGAGCCGCTGGCGGTGCGGCGCAGCTTGGGCGTGTTGCCCGATTCCCGCGGCCTGTACAAGCGGCTGAGCGCGCGCGAGAACATCGAGTACTTCGCGGCCCTGCACGGCCTTGCGCCGGCGGAGGCGCGAGCGCGGAGCGAAGCGCTGATCGCCACGCTCGGCATGCAGGACATTGCCGGGCGCACGACCGAGGGATTCTCGCAGGGCGAGCGGGTCAAGACCGCCATCGCGCGCGCGCTGGTGCACGGACCGCACAACGTGCTTCTGGACGAGCCGACCAACGGACTGGACGTGACGGCGACCCGGAGCCTGCGTGAGTTCCTGCGCGGCCTCAGGGCGGCGGGCTCCTGCATCCTGCTTTCGACGCACCTGATGCAGGAAGTCGCGGCGCTGTGCGACCGGATCGTCATCATTGCGCACGGGCGGGTCGTGGCCGAGGGCACGGCCGATGCGCTGCGCTCCCTCGCCGGAGAGCAAAACCTGGAAGAGGCCTTCGTGAAACTCATCGGCACGGCGGCCATGGGCGGTGCGCCGTGAGCCCGGAATTCACGGTGTTCATGAAGGAGTGCCGCGAGAGCCTGCGCGACCGCCGCGTATTGATCAACAGCCTGCTGCTGGGCCCGCTGATCGGCCCGCTGCTGTTCCTGCTGCTGATGCGCCTGGTGATCGGGCGCGAACTGGAGAAGGCCGAGCAGCCCCTCCCGGTGGTGGTGGTCGGTGCGCAGCGCGCTCCGGAGCTGATCGGCGCCCTGCGGCAGATGGGCTTGCGTCCGCTGCCGCCGGTCGCCGATCCGGAACTGGCGGTCCGCGAGCAGCGCATCGACCTGGCCCTGCGGATCGATGCCGACTACGGCGCCGCCTGGCGCAGCGGGCATCCGGCGCAGGTCGAGCTGATTTACGACTCCTCGCGACGCGAGGCCCAGGGCGAGGTGGAACGCTTGCGCGGCATGCTCGAGAGCTACAGTCGCCGCAACGGCGCGCTGCGATTGCTGGCGCGTGGCCTCGCGCCGACGCTCGCCACCCCGCTGGTGCTGGCGAACCGCGATACGGCGACTTCCCAGGCGCGCGGCGCGCTGCTGTTTGCGATGTTGCCGTACATGCTGGTGCTGACCATGTTTATCGGCGGCCTGTGGCTGGCGATCGATTCGACCGCCGGCGAGCGCGAGCGGCAGTCGCTCGAGCCGCTCTTGATCAATCCGGTGCCGCGCGACCGTATCCTGCTCGGCAAGCTCATGGCCACCGCCGCCTTCAGCCTTGCGAGCCTGACGCTCGGGCTCCTGGCGTTCCTGGTGGCCGCCCGCTTCATGCCGACGGAGGAATTGGGCCTGAGCGTGGCCCTGGGGCCTCAGTTCTTCGCCCTGGCGCTGCCCCTGCTGATGCCGCTGGTGCTGCTGATCGGCATCACGCAGATTCTCATTGCCGGTTTTGCGCGCAGCGTGCGCGAAGCGCAGACTTATCTGGGTCTGGCGCAGCTCCTGCCCCTCATTCCCTCGATCGTGCTGAGCGTGCTGCCGGTCAAGGCGCAACTGTGGATGTACGCCGTGCCGCTGCTCGGCCAGCAGCTGGCTATCATGCGGCTGTTGCGCGCCGAGGCGGTGCCCGGAATGGCGCTGGCCTTAAGTGCGCTGATGACGCTGCTGGCCGCGCTCGCGGTGTTCGTGCTGGCGCGCCGCGTCTATAACTCCGAGCGGCTGGCCATCTCCACCTAGTTGCAGGACGGGGTCTGATCCATGTGCGGACGTTTCGTGTCTCGTGAACAGGCGGCCCTCGAGCGCGAGTACAACATCAAGGTGCGCAATCCCTTCGAGCGCGTCTACAACGCGGCCCCCACCATGTCCCTGCCGGTGCTCGTCCAGGGCAAGGGCAAGTCCCGCGAAGAGCGCGAGGTACTGCCCATGCGCTGGGGATTGATCCCCAGCTGGTGGTCGCAGCCGACTCTGCCCGGCTCGACCATCAACGCGCGGAGCGAGGAGGCCGCCGCCAAGCCGATGTGGCGTAGTGCGCTGCAACACAGCCGCTGTCTGGTGCCGGCCCTGGGCTGGTACGAGTGGCAGGTGCGGCCCGAGGGCAAGCTGCCCTATTTTGTCCACGCGCCCGGAAGGGCGGGAATCAGCTTTGCTGGTCTGTGGTCCGAATGGAGGAATCCGGCCGGGGAGGCGCAGCTCAGTTTTGCCATCCTGACCCGCGCGGCCTCAGCCCCGCTGGCGGCAGTCCATCACCGCATGCCCCTGGTCCTGGCCCCCACCGCCTGGGACGCCTGGCTGGCCGACTGGCCGGGGGATGCCGCGGCGCGCTTGGGGGAGCAAGCGGCTGCTTCCCTTGGGGAATTTGAGTATTACCCGGTCAGCCGCTACGTCAATACGCCGCGAAACCAGGGCGAGCGCTGTATCGAACCGGCAACAATCTGAGGGGATAATGGCGCCCGAAATCGTCGCCCAATAGGGACGCCGGTCCCACTGGGAGCCGGCGCCGGCAAGGCCTAGAATGCGCCTCCTTAAGACCCAGGCCCATTACTTTGAAACCTCTGGCCGCGTTCCTGAGTCTAATCAACTAATGATGGGCGGGGACGTGCCTGTCGCGTGCAGGTGGAGCGCTTTATGATCGGATTTGGATCGGGCCCGAGAGGTCAAAAGCCTTCTCGCCGGATGCTTATTGGCATCGCAATTGCCATTGTACTGGTTCTGGCCGTCGGCGGCTGGCGCATGACTCGCGCGCCCTCGGCCGCCGCCGAGGCCAAGGAAAAGGACGGTGTCGTGCCCCCGCTGGTCACGGTCGTGGTGCCCTCGCTTGGCAATGTGGCCACCACCGTTTCCCTGACCGGGCTGATCAGCGCGCAGAACGACATGCCGATCGGCGTCGAGGGCGATGGCGGGCGCGTGTCGGCCGTGTTGGTCGAGCCGGGCGATCGCGTCAAGCGCGGGCAGGTGCTGGCGCGGCTGAATCCGCTCACCGCCGAGTCCCAGGTGCAAAGTGCAGAGGCCTCGTACGAGGAGCTCAAGGCCGCCGCCGCCTCCTCGCAGGCCGAATACGCCCGTGCCGAAAGAGCACGCGAATCCTTCTCGGTGGAGGAGTTCGAACGACGCCGCACGACCGCGCTTACCGCGGAGGCCAAGGCCAAGGCCGCCGAGGCCCAGCTTGCCGAGGCGCGCACGCGCTGGCAGCGCATGACTGTCGTGGCCCCGAGCGATGGCATCGTGCTCACGCGCGCCGCCGAAATCGGCCAGATCGCGACACCGGCCTCGCCGCCCCTGTTCCGGCTGGCGCGCGACGCTGCGATCGAGATGCGCGGCGAGGTGGCCGAGCAGGACATGCCGCGAATCAAAGTGGGTCAGGTGGCGATGGTGCGGCTCGATGGCGTGGCCCAAGCGTTTGCCGGCAAGGTGTGGCAGATCGGCGCCATCATCGATGGGGTCACCCGGCAGGGGACCGTGCGCATCTCGCTGCCCAACGAGGATCAGAATCTGCGGCCCGGTGCCTTCGCGCGCGCGGACATCCAGGCGGATGCCATGGTCGGGGTGATCCTGCCGCAGACCGCGGTGCTGAGCGATGAGCAGGGGACCTACACGCTGATCGTGGGCGCCAACGACAAGGTCGAGCGGCGCGACATCAACGTGGTGGGGGCGCGCGCCACGGGATTGCTGGTGGATCGCGGGCTCACCGGCAACGAGCGTGTGGTGGCGGTGGCCGGGGCGTTCCTGCGCACCGGCGAACAGGTCAAGGTGGCTCCGATCGCCGTGGCCGCGGGAGGCTCGGGCGATAGCGGCAAGGTTGTGGCGGCCGGCAATTCCGCCGCCGCCGCGAGCGCGCCATGAGACGCATATCGGCGTGGGCGATCACCCACCCGGTATTCCCGCTGGTGCTGTTCGCGGTGCTGACCGCCTTTGGCATCGTCGCCTTCGTGCGCATGCCCATCACGCTCAATCCCGACATTTCGGCGCCCTTCGTTCACGTCCTGATCACGGTGCCGGGCGCCGCGCCCTCCGAGATCGAGACCCAGGTGCTGCAGAAGGTGGAAGGGTCGGTATCCAAGGTCGGCAACGTCAAGAACATCACCTCGCGCGCCACGGAAGGCCAGGCGATGGTGTTCGTCGAATTCCAGATCGGCACCCCGGTCGATCGCGCCACCACCGACGTGCGCGATGCCGTCGCGCGCATTCGCGGCGAGCTTCCGCAGGGGATCCTCGAACCCAACATCGGGCGCGAGGAGATCGATGGCGGCCCCATCGTGTCCTACGCGGTCAGCACGACCGGAATGACCGAGGAGCAACTCTCCTGGTTCGTCGATGACACCATCAATAAGCGCCTGCTGGCGGTTCCCGGCGTGGCGCAGGTCAGTCGCTCGGGTGGAGTAGATCGCGAAATCCGCGTCGATCTCGACCCGGCGCGCATGCAATCCTTTGGCATCACCGCAGCCGAGGTCAACGATCAGCTGCGCCAGGTGAACATCGACGCCGCCGGCGGCCGCGCCCAGGTCGGCGGGAGCGAGCAGTCGATCCGTGTGCTCGGTGGCGCGCATACCGCGCAGCAACTGGCCAACACGCGCCTGACGGTGGGCATGGTGGGCACCGGTCAATCAGCCCGGCTAGGGGACATTGCCGACGTACGCGACGGGATTGCGGAGGTGCGCTCGATCTCCAGGCTGGACGGGCGGCCGGCGACCACCTTTGGCGTCTCAAAAGCCAAGGGGGCTTCCGACGTCGACACCCTGCGCCGCGTGGAGGCCGAACTCGCCAAGATCAGCTCGGAGAACACCAGCATCAACCTCAAGCAGGTGTTCACGACCGTCGATTTCACCAAGCAGCAGTACCACGCCTCGATCGAGGCGTTGATCGAAGGCGCGCTGCTCGCAGTCGCCATCGTCTACCTGTTCCTGCGCGACTGGCGCGCGACCGGCATCGCCGCGCTGGCGATCCCGCTGGCCGCACTCCCCACCTTCGCGTTCATGCAGTGGTTCGGCTTTACCCTCAACCAGATGAGCCTGCTGGCGCTGTGCCTGATCACCGGCGTGCTGGTGGACGATGCGATCGTGGAAATCGAGAACATCACGCGCCACATGAAGATGGGCAAGAGCGGCTACAAAGCCGCCATGGATGCGGCCGATGAAATCGGCCTGGCGGTGGTGGCCTGCTCGATGGCGATCATCGCCGTGTTCCTGCCGGTCAGTTTCATGGGCGGGATCGTCGGCCAGTTCTTCATCCAGTTCGGCTTTACGGTGGCGGTGGCGGTGTTCATGTCGCTGGTGGTGGCGCGGCTTATCACACCGTTGCTGGCCGCTTACACGCTCAAGCCGCACGCGGATCTGCGCGGCGCCGATGGCCCTCTCATGGAGTGGTACCTGAGGACGCTGCGCTGGACCGTTAAGCACCGCGTGATCACGCTGATTGCCGGCCTGGTATTCTTCGTGCTGTCGGTTGTTGGTCTGGCGATGGTGCCGCAAACCTTCGTTCCCGATAGCGACACTTCCGCGTCAACACTGACGGTCGAGTTGCCGCCCGGGGTGCTGCTTAGCCAGACGGCGCAGGCCTCGTCCGCCGCGTACCAGATCCTGCGTCGCCATCCGGAAGTAAAGAGCGTGGTCGAATCGATCGGCGAAGACGACAATGGCGAAGTACGTTCGGGCAATGTCTATGTGCAGCTGGTGCCGCGCAACCAGCGCAAGCTCAGCCAGAAGCAATTCGAGGCCGAAGTCACCAAGGAGCTGCGCCTGATCCCCGACGCGCGCCTGACCTTCCAGAGTCAGGCCGATGGCGGCCGTGACGTGACCCTGTACGTCGTCGGCAGCGATCCGGTCCTGGTGGAGCACACGGCGCGTACCGCGATCGACCAGATGCGCACGCTCAAGGAGCTGCGCGACTCGAGGATTGATGGCGACATGGCTCGGCCCGAGCTGGTCATACGCCCGCGGCTCGACCTGGCCGCGCAGCTGGGCGTGACCGTGGCGGCCATCAGTGACACGGTGCGCGTGGCGACGCTCGGCGAGATCGCGCAGAACGAAGCAAAGTTCTCCCTTGCTGGCCGACAAATCCCGATTCGGGTCAGCCTGGTGGAATCCGCGCGCAGCAATCTGGCGACGCTGGAGAACCTGCCAGTGCGTACCTCCAGTGGCGCGACCGTGCCGCTCAAGGCGGTGGCCGAGATCGGCTTTGGGCAGGGCCCCTCGAAGATCCGCCGGTACAACCAGAACCGCCGCATGATGATCGCCTCCGACCTTAACCACACCGAACTTGGGCCCGCGCTCAAGAAGATTCGCGACCTGCCGATCTTCAAAAACCTGCCCACCGGTGTGCAGATTGTCGATGTCGGCCAGGCGCAGTACATGTCGGAGCTGTTCACAAGTTTCGTGCTCGCCATGATCGCCGGCATCATGCTGGTGTTCGCGGTGCTGGTGCTGCTGTTCGCGCGCGTGTTCCAGCCGATAACGATTCTGGCGGCGCTGCCCCTGTCGCTGGGCGGCGCGGTGGCCGGGCTCCTGGTCACCGGGAGCCCCTTCTCGCTAGCGACGGTGCTCGGCATATTGATGTTGATGGGCCTGGTGGCCAAGAACTCGATCCTGCTGGTGGAATTCGCCATCGAGGAAATACGTTCGGGCAAGGACCGGCTGACCGCGCTGCTCGAGGCCGGCCACAAGCGCGCTCGGCCCATCGTCATGACCTCGGTGGCGATGATCGCCGGCATGTTGCCGCTGGCCCTCGGGGTCACCGGGGATGCGGCGCTCCAGGGGCAGATGGCCATCGCCGTCATCGGCGGGCTCGTGACTTCCACCGCGCTCACCCTGGTGATGGTGCCCGCCGCCTTCACCTGGATCGACGACTTCGAGCATTGGATGGCCCGCAAGCTCAAGCTGCGCAGCGGCGCCAAGACGGCCGCAGAAGCCGACCTGCCCACAGCGCCGCCGGCGAAGGCCTAGAGTCCGGGCCGGTCCGCCCTCAGTGGCGCGAGTGCGTCTCGATCCACTTCTGCGCCTCTTCATTGACCGCGCGCGCATCGCGGCCGGCCGCCGCGATCGGCGGGCCGATGACCACGCGGATCGTTCCCGGTTTTTTATACAGACCACGCCGCGGCCAGTAGTAGCCGGCGTCGTGTGCCACCGGCACGATGAACCGTTCATTTTCCGCCGCGAGCAGGGCGCCGCTGATTCCATAGCGGCGCGTCTGCCCCGGGGCCATGCGCGTGCCCTCGGGAAATATCACGATCCACAGCCCTTCCGCGATTCGTTGCTTGCCCTGCGCGAGCACGCTGCGCACCGCCGCGCCGCCAGCTCCGCGATTGATGGCAATGGCGTGCATGAATCGCAACGCCCAGCCCAGGAACGGCACCCAGGTGAGTTCGCGCTTGAGCACCCACACCTGATCGGGGAGCAGCGCCACCTGCGCAAAGGTCTCCCAGCTGGAGGAATGCTTGAGCAGCGCGATGTGGTTGCCGGGCGGCAGGTTCTCAGCGCCCTCGATTCGATAGTCCAGCCGGCAGATCAAGCGCAGCATCAGCAGCAGCATCTTTCCCCAGCCGCGCGCCATCTTGGAGCGGTACCGGAACGGAATCAGCACCGCCACGGCCGAGAACCACACGGCGTAAAAGCCGGTCCATAGAAACAGGAAGATCGTGAAAAGGAGCGATGCCAGCCACTGCACGCGCTTAGCCCTCCCGCGAACGAATCATGGACCGCGCTAGCCCGGCAGGCGCGAGAGGTCGGCGATGCCCGAGAACAGCGTGCGCAGTTCACCCAGCAGCGCCAGCCGGTTGTTGCGCAGCTGCACGTCCGGGTCATTGACCAGCACCTGATCGAAGAAGGCGTCCACTTCCGGCCGCAGCAGCGCGAGCTCGGCAAACGCCGCGCCATAATTTCCCTCGTGCTGCGATCGCTCCACCGCCGTGCGCCGCCGAGCGAGCGTGGCGTGCAGGGCCTGTTCTGCCGGCGAGCGCAACAGCTCCGGGTCGATCGCCGCGGAGGTGGCGGCGGCGGATTTCTTCAGGATGTTGGCGATACGCCGGTTCGCCGCCGCCAGGCTCAGTGCCTCGGGCCGCTCGAGAAACTCCACCAGCGCCCTGATCCGGGCGTCCGCGTCGAGCGGCGAGCGCGGCACGGTCGCCAGCACCGCATCAAAGATTTCGGTGCTGACCCCGCCGGCGGGATCCTCCAGGTACAGCGCGCGCAGGCGCTCCATGATGAAGGCGTAGAGCTCATCGGCGAGTGCGGCGCCTGATCCGGGCTCGGCGATCGGTTGCGCGGCCAGGGCCTGTTCGAGCAGTGCGCGCAAATCGACCTGCAGGGCGCGCTCGCGCACGATGCGCAGCACGCCGATGGCCGCGCGCCGCAATCCGAACGGATCGCGCGTGCCGCTGGGCTTCTGGCCGATGGCGAATATCCCCGCGAGCGTGTCGAGGCGATCGGCGAGCGCGAGCGCCATGCCCGTTGGGGTCACCGGCAGCTCATCGCCCGCGCTGCGCGGCAGGTAGTGCTCGCGGATCGCAAGCGCGGTCTCGGCGTCCTCCCCGTCGGCCTGTGCGTAGTAGCTGCCCATGACGCCCTGCAGTTCAGGAAATTCTCCGACCATGGAGCTCAGCAGGTCGCATTTGCACAGCAGCGCCGCCCGCGCCACGCGCTCGGGGGAGGCTCGGCAGGCCGCCGCGAGGCTCGCGGCCAGCGCGCCGATGCGCCGGGCCTTGTCGGCGACGCTCCCCAGCTTGGCCTGGAAGCTGATGTTCGCCAGCGCCTCGATGCCCGCAGCCAGCGGCGAGCGCCGGTCCTGTTCCCAGAAGAAGGCCGCATCGGCGAGCCGAGGTCGCACCACGCGCTCGTTCCCTGAGCGCACCACGCCCGGATCGCGGCTCTCGATGTTGCTGACGGCGATGAACCGGGGCAGCAGTTCGCCGGCCGCCGACTGCACCGGGAAGTAGCGCTGGTGATCCTGGAGCGCCGCGAGCAGCACTTCGCGGGGCAGCGCCAGAAAGCGCGGCTCGAATTGGCCCGCGATCGCCACCGGCCACTCGACCAGCGCCGTGACCTCCTCAAGGAGCGCAGGGTCGATGATCGCCAGGCCCCCATCCTGGCCGGCGGCGGCCATGACCTGCGCGCGCACGCGTTCACGCCGCACCGCGAAGTCGGCGATGACCCACCCGCGCGTGAGCAGGGCTCTTTCGTAGCTGGCGGGCGCGCGCAGCGATAATTCACGCGGCGCATGAAAGCGATGCCCGCGCGTACTGCGGCCCGAGGGAATATCGAGGATGGTCGCTGGCACGATCTGGGCGCCATAGAGCATCACCAGCCAGTGGACGGGCCGCACGAACAGAGCATCGCCCGATCCCCAGCGCATGCGCCGCGGAATCGGCAGAGCGTTGAGCACTGCGCTGAGGATCCCAGGCAGCAGGCTCAGGGCGCTCGCCCCCGGGCGCGTGCCCGCGTACCACAGGTACTCGTTGTTCTGCTCGTCGCGTTCGCGACCGAGCTGCGAGAGCTCCACGCCGCAGCTGGCGGCAAAAGCCTGCGCCGCCCGGGTCGGCTGTCCCTCGGCATCAAAGGCAGCGCGCACCGGCGGCCCGCGCCGGCGCACGGTCTGCGCAGGCTGCTGTGCCGCCAGGCGCTGGACGCGCACGGCCAGGCGGCGCGGCGTCGCAAACGATGCCACAGGACCGTGGCGCAGATGGGCCGCGGCCAGCTGTGCGGCCAGCCCGTCGCGCAGGGCCTGCTCGAGTTCGGGCAGGGCCTTGGGCGGCAGCTCCTCGGTGCCGATCTCGAACAGAAAATCGCGCCGTTCGCTCTTGGCGGTCTCGCTCATGCGCCCGCCCCTGCCGTTGCGAGCGCCGGGGCGCGAAGGAGCGGAAATCCCAGCGCCTCGCGGCTGGCGAGGTACACCTGCGCCACGCCGCGCGCCAGAGTGCGCACGCGCAGAATGTAGCGCTGGCGCTCGGTGACCGAAATCGCATGGCGTGCATCCAGCAGGTTGAACACGTGCGAGGCCTTGAGCACCTGCTCGTACGCCGGCAGGGCCAGGCGGGCCTCGAGCAGCGCGTTGCAGCTGCGCTCGTGATCATCGAAGTGCCGGAACAATACGGCGGTGTCGGCCAGCTCGAAGTTGTAGGCCGATTGCTCGGCCTCGTTCTGGTGAAACACGTCCCGATAGGTGACGCGTCCCTGCGGGCCCTCGGTCCAGACGATGTCGAACAGGCTCTCGACATCCTGCAGGTACATCGCGAGGCGCTCCAGGCCGTAGGTGATCTCACCGCTCACCGGCCGACAGTCCAGTCCGCCGACCTGCTGGAAGTAAGTGAACTGGCTGATCTCCATGCCGTTGAGCCACACCTCCCAGCCCAGGCCCCATGCGCCGAGGGTGGGGGATTCCCAGTTGTCCTCCACGAAGCGGATGTCGTGGACCAGCGGATCAAAGCCCAGCGCGCGCAGGCTCCCCAGATACAGATCGATCAGCTCCCGGGGCGAGGGTTTGATCAGCACCTGGAACTGGTAATAGTGCTGCAGCCGGAAGGGGTTGTTGCCATAGCGCCCATCGGTGGGGCGCCGTGAAGGCTGAACGTAGGCGGCCGCCCAGGGTTCAGGCCCGATCGAGCGCAGGAACGTCGCCGTGTGAAAGGTGCCGGCCCCGACTTCCATGTCGTAGGGCTGCAAAATGACGCAACCCTGCAGGGACCAGTAGCGCTGCAAGGCGAAAATCAGCTCCTGGAAGGTGCGCGGCCGGGCGCCGATTTGGGCGGTTTTCATGCAGCTCCTGACCGTTCCGCACGCCGGAAGGCAATGGCGCGCGAGTATACCGAAGCTGCGGCGATTGCTATCGGGACGACCGGGTTGGCCCTTCAAGCGCACAAAAACGGGGCATGAGGACCTTTTGTGCCCTATACTGGTGCACCTGCAGACCCATTGGGCTCCCGGAATTTCGTAACTTGCTGATATACCGACATATTGGCTCCCGCGCTGTATTGGCACGCTCCCTGCATCGTGGCAGGGCTCGTCACACACTCAATTTCCTTCAGGAGGCGACATGACCCCGACCGATGTGGTGAAGCTCATCAAAGAAAAAGAAATCAAATTTGCCGACCTACGATTCACCGACACCCGCGGCAAGGAGCAGCACGTCACCATTCCGGCGAGCTTCATCGACGCGGATTTCTTCGTCGAGGGCAAGATGTTCGACGGCTCCTCGATCGCGGGCTGGAAGGGCATCAACGAGTCGGACATGATTTTGCTGCCCGACGCGAGCACCGCGGTCCTCGACCCGTTCTTCGCCGACCCCACGGTCGACATTCGCTGCGACATTATCGAACCGGCGACCATGCAGGGTTATGAGCGCGATCCGCGCTCGCTCGGCAAGCGCGCCGAGGCGTACCTCAAGTCCACGGGCATTGCCGATGGCGCGCTGTTTGGACCGGAGAACGAGTTCTTCATCTTCGACAGCGTGCGTTGGCACAACGACATGAACGGCTGCGGTTACTCGATCGACTCCGTGCAGGGCGCCTGGAATTCCAACACCGCTTATCCGGAAGGCAACATGGGCCACCGGCCGGGGGTCAAGGGAGGCTATTTCCCGGTGCCGCCCGTCGATGGCTTCCATGACATTCGGGCGGCGATGTGCAAGGCGCTCGAGGAAATGGGCCTCAAGGTCGAGGTGCACCATCACGAAGTCGCCACGGGCGGGCAGTCGGAGATCGGGGTCGGTGCGGGCGGCCTGGTGAAAAAGGCCGACGAAGTCCAGATCCTGAAGTACTGCGTGCACGGCGTCGCCCACCAGCACGGCAAGTCGGCGACCTTCATGCCCAAGCCCCTGGTCGGCGACAACGGCTCGGGCATGCACGTGCACCAGTCTCTGCAGAAGGCCGGCACTGCGCTGTTCGCGGGCGACAAATACGGCGGGCTCTCGGACACCGCCCTGTACTACATCGGCGGCATCATCAAGCACGCCAAGGCGATCAACGCCTTCACCAATCCCGGCACCAACAGCTACAAGCGCCTGGTACCCGGCTTCGAGGCGCCGGTGATGCTGGCCTACTCGGCCCGCAACCGCAGCGCCTCGATCCGCATTCCCTGGGTGCCCAATCCCAAGGCGCGGCGAATCGAAGTGCGCTTCCCGGATTCTGCCGCCAATCCCTACTTCGCCTTCGCCGCCATGATGATGGCGGGGCTGGACGGGATACAGAACAAGATCCATCCGGGCGATCCGGCCGACAAGGACCTGTACGACCTCGAGCCCGAGGAAGCCAGACATATTCCACAGGTGTGCCATTCCCTGGACATGGCGCTCGAATGCCTCGACAAGGATCGCGAGTTCCTCACCCGGGGCGGGGTGTTTAGCAACGACCTGATCGACGCCTACATGAGCCTCAAGCACCAGGAGGTCACCCGTTACCGCATGTCGACGCACCCCTGCGAGCTCGATATGTATTACAGCGTCTAGCGGCGGGGCGGCTCTTTGCCGCCGCGGGCATTAATCAGGTGACGATCATCACAGGATCGCACCCTTAGCTTTGCGCGCCGGAGCGCGAGAGGACTATGCTGTGTGTCGTGCGTACCTGTGCGGGTTTTCTAGGCTTTTTGCTGGCGGCGGCCGCCGCCGCCGGTCCGCCTCCGACCTTTCGCTGGGTCGATGCCGACGGCGTGCATTATTCCGATCAGCCGCATCCGGGCGCCGAGCAGATCACCCTGAGTCAGACTCAGACCTACAGCAGCGCCCAGGCCGATACCTCCGCCGCCCCGGCCCCCGCGGCCTCGGCAACCCGCGCGGCGCGCGAACCGCGCGATACGGGGGATTTTCGCTACGACCGCTGCGCTGTGATCCAGCCCGCGCAGGACCAGATGCTGATCGACGTCGAGTCGGCGAACATCGCGGTGCAGGTGCAGCCGGCCAAACGCAGCGGCGATCGGGTGGTGCTGAGCATGGACGGCCAGTCGATCGAGCCCAAGACCAACGATCAGGTGGAATTTCTGATCTCGCCCATAGACCGCGGCACGCACACCGTCACCGCCACCGTGCGCAGCGCCGAGGGCAAGAGCCTGTGCCAGTCCCCGTCACTGACCTTTCACGTGCGCCAGCCCTCGGCCAGAAAACCCGCGAGCATGAACCGACCTACGCCGCACTAGCGCTGGCGCGGGGTAGACATGTCGGCTGAGCTGGCCAGCGTGCCATTGCCCGGCCGCTTGCCGGGCGCTGAACTGCTCGACGCCCTGTCCACGGGCCTGCTGCTGCTCGATGCGCAGCTGTGCCTGCTCTACGCGAATGTCGGCGGCCAGGACCTGCTGGGCCTGAGCCTCAGGCAGGCGCAGGGCCTGCCGCTCGCAGATCTGTTGGCCGGTGCGCAACCGCTGCTCGCCCTGTTGCGGCGCGCCCTTCAGGACAACAAGAGCTGTGCCGGACACGAGCTCACGCTGCTGCCGGTGGCGACGCTCTCGCCCTCACGGCCATCGGCCGTGGTCGATTTCACGGTGACGCCACTCGAAAATCCGCTCGGGGGACGGCAGCTGCTGCTCGAGCTCGTCGACGCGCGGGCCCGGCAACGCATCGCGCGCGAGAGCGAACAGCGCTCGCGCGCCGACGGCAGCCGACTCATGGTTCGCCAGCTCGCCCACGAGATCAAGAACCCGCTCGGCGGACTGCGCGGTGCGGCGCAGCTGCTGGAACGCGAGCTGCACGAGAGCCGGCTGAAGGAATACACGGCGGTCATCATCGGCGAGGCCGACCGCTTGTGCAGCCTGGTCGACACCATGCTCGGGCCCTTTGCTCCGCCGTGCAGGCGACGGCTCAGCGTGCACGAGATCTGCGAGTACGTGTACCAGCTGCTGCGCAGCGAGGCGCCCCCGGGGGTGAGCATCGAGCGCGATTACGATCCGAGCCTTCCCGACGGGCAATTTGATCGCAACGAAATCATCCAGGCGCTGCTCAATATCGCGCGCAACGCCCTGCAGGCCCTTGCCGGGAGCGGCCGGCTGGTGCTGCGCACGCGGGCATTGTCGAACCGCAACATCGGCCCGAGCCGTCATCGGCTGCTGGCCTGCGTGCAGGTCGAGGACGACGGCCCCGGTGTAGCCGAGGAACTCCAGCAGACGTTGTTCCTGCCGCTCGTGACCTCGCGGGCGGAAGGGACGGGGCTCGGGCTGTCGGTGGCGCAGGACATGGTCGCACGCCACCAGGGCGTGATCGAGTTCGAGAGCCGGCCGGGCTGCACGGTGTTTTCGATCGTGCTGCCTCTGGAGGACGCGCCATGAGCTCGCTCCCCTTGCGGGTCTGGCTGGTGGACGACGATGCCTCGATCCGCTGGGTGCTGGAGCGCGCCCTGCGAAGCGACGGCATGCTCCCGCAGGCATTCGATGCGGCCGAGCCGGTGCTGGCGGCGCTCGGGAGCGATGCGCCCGATGTGCTGATCACCGATGTGCGCATGGCCGGGCGCTCGGGCATCGAGCTGCTCAGGCGCGTGCACGCCACGCATCCGGCGCTCCCGGTCATCGTGATGACCGCTCACTCGGACCTGGGCACCGCCGTGTCCGCGTACGAGAGCGGTGCATTCGAGTACCTGCCCAAGCCCTTTGACATCGATCATGCCGTGCAGCTGGTGCGCCGCGCCGCGCACGGCGAGGCGCGACCGCGCGCGGAAGCCGCCGCCGGCCTGGCCGCAGTGCCCGAATTGCTCGGCCGGGCCCCGGCCATGCAACAGGTGTTCCGCGCCATCGGCCGGCTGGCGCGCACCAGCGTCAACGTGCTGATCACGGGCGAGTCGGGGACCGGCAAGGAGCTGGTCGCGCGCGCTCTGCACGAGCACAGCCCGCGCGGCTCGCAGCCCTTCATCGCCCTCAACACCTCGGCGATCGCCGCCGAGCTGCTGGAATCCGAGCTCTTCGGCCACGAGAAGGGCTCCTTTACCGGCGCCGACAATTTGCGACGCGGCCGCTTCGAGCAGGCGAACGGCGGCACGCTGTTCCTGGACGAGATCGGTGACATGTCCGCGGCCCTGCAGACGCGCCTGCTGCGCGTGCTCGCGGAGGGCGAGTTCTACCGCGTGGGCGGCCACACGCCGATTCGCGTCGACGTGCGCGTGATCGCCGCGACCCATCAGAACCTGGAGGCGCGCACCCGGAGCGGCAAGTTCCGCGAGGATCTGTTTCACCGGCTGGATGTGATCCGCATAGAACTGCCACCGCTTCGCGCCCGGCGCGAGGATATTCCCGACCTGCTGCAGCACTACCTGCAAGGGGCAGCACGCGAACTGAGAGTCGCGGCCAAGTCGCTGAGTGCCGAGTCGAGCGAGCGGCTCATCGCCTACCCGTGGCCGGGCAATGTCCGCGAGCTGGTGAATTTCTGTCGACGGACGACGGCAATGGCGCCCGGCAGCGAGATCCGCCTCGCCGACCTGCCCGAGGTGGTGCGCAATCCGGCGCCAGATACGCCCTCAGGGCCGAAGTGGACCGTGGCGCTCGCCGAATGGGCCGAGGCCCACCTGGCCTCGGACGAGACTCCCCTGCTCGATGCCGCCTTGCCCGAATTCGAGGGCACGTTGTTGCGCATTGCCTTAGCGGCCACCGAGGGGCGGCGACAGGAGGCTGCGCGCCTGCTGGGTTGGGGACGCAATACGCTGACCCGGAAACTCAAGGAGCTGGACGTTGATCCGGGCGAAACCGGCAGCGAGCAGGCTGCGCCGCTGAGCGCGAGCGACTAGGCGCGCGGACGGCCGACCAGTCCCGTGGTGAAGGCGGTGCCCGCGAGCGTGATCAGCATGCCGGTCACGATATGCGCCGTGACCTGCTCGTGCAGGAACAGCGCGCCCCAGAGCATGCCGAATACCGGGATGACGAAAGCCACGCCGGTCAGGGTCGTGGCGCTGATGCGGGAGATGAGCTGGTAATACAGCAGGTAGGCGCAGGCCGTGCACACGATCGCCAGTGCCGCAACGGCCAGCCAGTCGATCGGCGGTGGCACGCTCGCCGGCCACAGCCATAGGCCCAGGGGCGCCAGCAGCACAGTCGAGGCGAGCATGCTGCCGGCCGCCGGCAACATCACGGGCTGGCCGGCGAAATGGCGCTTGCCGAAGTGTGCGGCGCATGCGTAACAGGCCGACGCGCACAAGGTCGCCACCACCGCCCAGCCGCTCCCGCCGCGACCGAAGTCCAGATGATTCCAGGCCAGAGTGACCACTCCGCAAAATCCCAAGGCCAGCCCGGTCAGGCGCTGCCGGCTCAAGGGCTGTCGCCACCACAGCCCGTCGATCGCCACGGCGAACAAAGGCACGGTGGCACCGAGGATCGCGGTATAGCCGGCCTGCAGGCGCAGCGTCGAGAACGCCAGCAGCGTGAACGGTATCGCCGAGTTCATCGCGCCCAGCAGCAACAGCCCGCCGAGGTTGGCCCGCAGCAGCGAGCGCACCGGAGGCCGCAGGAGCCAGGGCAGGAAAAACAACGTCGCACCGGCCAGGCGCAGCAACGCCAGCGGCAGCGGGCCGAAGCCCGGCGCGGCGATGCGCATGAACATGTAGGAGGAGCCCCATATCGCCGCCAGCGACAGGAAGCGCAGCAGATCGACTTGTGCCACCGAAGCAGCTAGCCCGGTTTAGGCGGCGTGGGCGGCTGCGCAGGCGCGGCGCCCGCCGGGATGAAGATCCACAGCAGCAGATAGAAGATCAATCCGATGCCAAAGTAGAACACGCTGGCGCAGAAGATCACGCGCCAGGCCCAGGAGGGCAGTCCGGTGTGCGCCCCCAGACCCCCGCAGACCCCGCCGATCACGCGGTCGTTCGCCGACAGGCTCAGCCGATGCAGGAAGGTATCGTGGGCCGGCGGCACTCCCGTCGCGGCGCCGAGCGCGCGCGCCTTGGCCTGCGCAAATTCGGCCTCGGTAATGGCGCCGCGCTCGCGCAGCGCCTGCAGGCGTTCGAGCTCCTCGGTGACGTTCATCGCCCGACCTAGCCCTGCAGTGTGCCGACGAGCTGCCGGACGCTCGTGAACTGCGCCTCGGCCAGGTACGCCGCGATCCCCTCGTTGATCTGCGGACAGATCAGCGGTTCGTAGAACAGCGCCGTGCCGACTCCGACCAGGCTGGCGCCGGCTATCAGGAATTCGATCGCATCGGTCGCGTTGGCAATTCCGCCCTGGCCGATGATCGGAATATCGTGGGCCCGGGCGACTTCGTAGACTTCGCGCACCTTGAGCAGCGCGATGGGTTTGATGGCGGGCCCCGACAGGCCGCCCTGGATGTTGCCCAGCACCGCCCGGCGTGTGCGCGCATCGATCGCCATGCCGGTCACGGTGTTGATCACGGCGAAGGCATCCGTGCCCGCCTCGATGCAGCGGCGCGCATTCTCGCGGATGTCAGTCTGATTGGGCGAGAGCTTGGTGATCAGGGGCTTGGCCGTGACCGCGCGGCAGGCGGCCACCACGCGCGCCGACATCTCCGGTACATTGCCGAACTGCACCCCGCCTTCCTTGATATTGGGGCAGGAAATGTTGATCTCGATGGCATCAATGGGCGAATCATCGAAGCGCCGGGTGACCTCCACGTACTCCTCGATGGTCGAGCCGCAGACGTTGGCGATGAAGCGCGTCTCGCTGAAATCGAGCGAGGGCAGGATGCCGCGCACGACCTGCTCGACGCCCGGATTCTGCAGGCCGATGGCATTGAGCATGCCTTCGGCCGTTTCCGCGATCCGATGGGGCGGATTGCCCAGGCGTGCCGTGCCGGTGGTGCCCTTGAGCACGATCGCGCCGACCTGGCGATTGGAGAATCCGGCGACGCGGGTGTATTCCTCGCCAAAGCCCACGCAGCCCGACAGCAGCACGATCGGCGAGGAGAGCTCCAGCCCGCAGAAGCGGGTCGCGAGTACCGCCGGGGGCAACGCGGCAGGCGCGCGGGCTAAGTCGGTGGGCGCGGCACTCATGGGCGTCAATTATCGCCTGAATTTCCGCCGTGTTTGAGGTGATTCTGTATCAGCCGGAAATCCCGCCCAACACCGGCAACATCATTCGCCTGTGCGCGAATACCGGCTCGCGCCTGCACCTGATCGAGCCCTTGGGCTTTAGCCTCGAGCAGCCCCAATTGCGCCGCGCGGGGCTCGACTATGCCGATCTGGCCGAAGTCCGCATACACGCCGACCTGCCCGCTTGCCTCGCGGCACTCGCCGGGAGGCGACTGTATGCCGTGGAGACCGCAGGCACCCGGCCCTACAGCGCGGCGCGGTTCCGGCCCGGCGATGCCCTGCTGTTTGGCCGGGAAACAGCCGGGCTGCCCGAGGAGGTGCTGCAGGGGATCGGGCCGGAGGATGTGCTCAGCATTCCCATGAGGCCGGCCAACCGGAGCCTCAACCTGGCCAACGCCGTGGCCCTGGTGGTCTACGAGGCCTGGCGTCAGCAGGACTTCGCCTAGCTGCGGGCGATCAATCGAATTCCGGCCGGATCGGCCGCATCATCAGCCCGCGCACCACCTCGTCCGCCGGGAGCCCCGAGTAGAGCACGGCGTAGATGCCGGCGCAGATGGGCATCGTGACCCGCTCACGCTGTGCCACCTGGTGCAGAGCCCGCGCGGCGCCGTAGCCTTCCACGATCTGGCCGATCTCCCCGAGCGCCGCTTCACAGGGCAGTCCCCGGGCCAGCAACAAGCCGAAGCGACGGTTGCGCGATTGATCGTCGGTGCAGGTCAGCACCAGGTCGCCTAGTCCGGCCAGACCCATAAAGGTCTCGCGCTGCGCGCCCAAGGTCACGCCCAGCCGCGTCATCTCGACCAGGCCTCGGGTGATCAGCGCGATGCGAGAGTTGGCTCCGAAGCCCAGGCCGTCGGAGAGCCCGGCGCCGATGGCGAGCACATTTTTGACCGCGCCCCCGACCTCGACGCCGACGATGTCGGTAGAGGTATAGGCACGGAAGGCGGGCGTGGAGAAATCGTGCGCAAGCTGCTCGGCGTAGTCCGCATCGCGCGAGGCGATGGTCATGGCCGTGGGGAGCCCCGCGCCCACTTCGCGCGCAAAGGTGGGCCCGGAGAGCACCGCCGTCAGTCGCCCCGTGCCGAGCACCTCGCGCGCCACCTGCGCCGGGAGGCGTCCGCTGCTGATCTCAAACCCCTTGGTGGCCCAGCACAGGCGCTGGCCCGCGGTGAGCAGATCTCGAATCGCCGTCAGTACTTCGCGGAAGGCGTGGCTGGGCACGGCGATCAGCACGTCCTCCGCCTCCGCTAGCGCCGTGGGCAGATCGAGCGCCACCTGCAGGTTGTCCGGGAATTGCGCATCCGGCAGGTAGCGCTGATTGCTGCGCAATCGCCTCATGGCCTCGCCATGGGCCGCTGCCCGGCCCCACAGCCGCACCGCGTGGCCCGCGCGCGCGCACTGGATCGCCAGCGCCGTTCCCCACGAGCCGGCACCCAGCACCGCGATTTGTGAGGGCGCTTCGGCGCTCACGTTCAGTTCTTGGTCGCGTCGGGCGTCCCGGTGCTGCCGGAGGCGAATAACATCTCGAAGTTGACCGGGGGCAACAGCAGCTGCGGGAACCCGCCCTGGCTCACCAGGTGCGAGACGACCGCGCGCGCGTAGGGAAACAGGACGTTGGGACACACTATGCCCACGGCGCGCCTGAAATCCGGTTCCGCCAGGCCCTGCATCAGGAAGGCGCCGGCCTGCTTCACTTCGGCAAGGAACATGGTCTGCTCACCCTGCTTGGCCGACACGGTCACGGTGAGCAGCACCTCGTGCAGGTCGCCGGTGATGTTGCTGACCGCGGTGTTGATGTCGAGCCCGATCTGCGGGCTCCATTCACCGGCGATGCGCGGGCCTTGCGGGGCCTCGAAGGAACAATCCTTCAGGTAGACGGCCTGCATGGTGAGCGTAATGCCGGCGCCGGCTGCCGGCTCGCCGCTGGGTTGTGGGGCTTCGATGCTCATCGTTGGGATTTCCTTAAGTAAGTTGCAAGCGATTGGTCTGGTGTCGCGCCCTTCAGCCCGCCAGCAGCGGGTCGAGCCCGCCGGCGGCGTCGAGTTCATACAGATCATCCGAGCCGCCGATGTGACGCTCGCCTATGAAAATCTGCGGCACGGTGTGCCGGCCGCTGCGCTTGATCATCTCCACGCGCCGCTCCGGGTGCTCTTCGAGGCTGATTTCCACAAAGTCCACGCCCTTGCGGCGCAGCAGGGTGCGCGCGAACTCGCAGTAGGGGCACCAGGAGTTGGCATACATCTCAATCTTGGGTACGGCCATGCTCGGCTTCGGAAAGGGCTCGGCGCCATCTCGAGGGCGGTCTAGTCGCGCGCAATCGGGAGCTGTTCGGCCCGCCAGGCGCTCAGGCCGCCGCGCAGGTTGACCACCTTGCCAAATCCCTGCTGCGCGAGCTGGCGTGTGGCCGCCGAGGCCTGGGCGCCGCGCTCGCAATAGACGATGACGGGCCGGTCCTTGTAGCGCTTCAGGCTCTCCAGGCCGTCGGCCAGCCGCTCGAGGGGGACGCTGCGCGCACCCCGGATGTGGCCGGCGGCGTACTCCTCGGCGGCACGCAGGTCCAGCAGTGCCGCGCCCTGATTCATCAGGCGCACCGCATCCTGCGGCGAGACGGCGCCCGCGCGCTGGGCGCGCTCGCGCAGCTCGTAGATCAGCACCGCAATGATCGCGGCCACGGCGAGCAGGCTCAGGGCCTGGTGATGGGCGGTGTATTCGAGCAGGCGCTGCATGGATGGGCGGTATGGTCCGTGGGGGTTGATCTGGCGCCGCCTGTAAGCGGGCCGCGCATTATAGCCTCGCTGCGTTAGACTTTTCCGTATGGCACCGCCGCGACCGCTGATTTTCCTGCTGATATGGCCGCTCCTGTGCTCCTTGGACTCCCCGCGAGCGCCGGCCGCGGCGCCCTCGGCCGACCAGACGCAGGCCCAGCTGCGGGCGCTGAAGGAGCGCATCGAGCGCGTCAGTCGCGACGTCGGTCGCGACGCGCTGGAGAAGGACCGTCTGGCGCGGAACTTGCGCAGCGCGGAACTGGCGGTGGCGGGGGCACAGTCCGATCTGGACGCGCTGCGCACGCAGGAAGCCGCGCACGGCGCGCAACGCACGGAGCTGGCCGCCGAGCGCGAGCGCATCAGTGCCTCGCTGGAGCGCGAGCGCGCCAGCCTGGCCACGCAACTGCAGGTGGCCTACCAGATCGGCCGCCACGAGCCGCTGCAACTCCTGCTCAACCAGCGCGATCCGGCGGCCGTGGCGCGCATGTTCACCTGGTACGGATACTTTGGCCGCGCGCGCGCGGCGCAGATTGCGGGCATTGCGCAGCAGGTGCAGCGCATCGACGAGCTCGACGTGGCGCTGGCCGAGCAGGAAAAGGCGCTGGCCCAGCTGCACGAGGCCAAGCAGCAGCGCCTCGCGCAGCTGGAGAGTGGCCGTGCTCAGCGCCAGAGCGCGCTGAACAATCTGCAGGTCGAGGCGCGCTCGCGCCAGGCGAGCCTGGTGCGACTGCGCACGCAGCAGGCCGATCTCGAACATCTGTTGCGCGAACTGGCTCGCGCCGTGCCGCCGAGCGCACCGAGCGATGAGCGGAGCGGCTTTGGACGCCTGCGCGGCCGGCTCGAGTGGCCGGTCGCCGGACGCATCGTGGCAAGCTTCGGCGAAACGCGCGCCAGCGGCGTGGACTGGGACGGCATGGTGGTCTCGACGCAGCGCGCCGCGCCGGTGCGCGCCGTGGCCGCCGGACGGGTGATCTACGCGGACTGGCTCCCGGGCCTGGGCCTGCTGACCATCGTGGACCACGGCTCCGGTTATCTGAGCCTGTACGGATACAACGAACAGCTACGCCGCTCCGCGGGTGAGGCGGTCGCGGCCGGCGACGTGCTGGCCACCGCCGGTGACAGCGGCGGGCGCCCCGAGCCCCAGCTGTACTTCGAGATCCGCCGTGGCGGCAGGCCGATCGACCCGCGTCCGTGGTTCCGCGAACGCCATCCTTAGGGCCCCGCGCGCGGCGCTGAGACTTTCGTCACATTTGCGCCCGCGCGGCGCAGCTACACAGTTTTCCCCCATTTGACTAAAGCGCGAACCCCATCAAGGTTACCGGGCGGGCTTTGCCCGATGCTTGCCCGTGGCAATGTACCCATGATTCCCAATATTCCGACAGCAGGCGCAGACGAAGCCGTGGCCGATTACGAGGCCTACACGCGCCTGCTGCGCGCCTTGCTGCCGCGCCTGACCGGCGTATCCATCTTCAATGCCGACGCCGAGATCATCTGGTCGAGCGACATGGTCGCCAACACCACCCTCCCGAAGCTGATCGGCGAGTCGATGCGCACGGCCTGCGACTCACCGGGCACACCGGGTGTGCTGGTCAACGACGGGGAGCCGATGTACATCTTCTGGCTATGGCGCTCGGGCGAGAGCGCGCCCGCACCGCCGCGCGCAGCGGTGCTGCTGCGTTGCAAGGCCGGATCGCAGAGCGATCAGCGCACGGTGGCCTTCGTGTATGCGCTGGTGCGCCCGGCGCTGGAAATTCTCGCGCGCGAGCTGATGAACCGGGAGCAGATCCAAACCCTGCACGGCTCGCTGGCCGAGCAGGAAGGCGACCTGGACATGCTGCTGTCGGTGAGCGCCAGCGACACCGCCAGCGACGATGGCGGGGGCGATGAGCTCAAGGCCATCCTGCGCGCGGCCGTGGAGCGCATTCAGGCCGGGCTGGTCGCGATCATCGTGCCGGACAAGGGCCTGGTGATGGTGCGACGCGAACCCAGGCACGCCATCGACGCCAGCCTGGTGGCCCGTGCTCACCGCCACCTGATGTCGACCGCGCAGCTGAGCAACGAGCCGGTCATCGTCAACAATATGAAGCTCAAGGCCGGCACCGAAACCCATGCCTACCGGGTCCTGTCCTGCCCGGTCACCCGCTCCGACGAGCGCGCGATCGGCGTGCTGGCGCTGTTCCGGCCACTGAGCATGCCCGAATTCACGCCGCGCCAGGCGCGACTCACCGAGTTGCTCGCGCAACGCGTGGCCACGGTCATCGCCGGCAGCTACGACGCCCTGACCGGCCTGCTGAACCGCCCGGCCTTCGAACATCGCGTGCAGAGCACGCTGCGCCAGTCCGGAAGCACGCAGCGCTGGTGGAGCGCGCTGGCGATCGACACCAACCGCATGCACGTCATCAACGACAACTACGGCATGCACGTCGGCGACAAGGTCATCTCGCAACTGGGCGAGCTGATCCGCAATCGCCTGCCGCCCGGGGCCTTGGCGGCACGCATATCCGGCGATCGCTACGCCGTGCTGCTGCCGATCGGGCTCGACGACGCGGCCGGCTTTGCCGAATCCCTGCGCCAGGGCGCCGAGCAGCTCGGCGCCACGATCGCCGACGGCACCCTGGTGGTCTCGATCAGCGTCGGTGTGGCCGCCATCGAGCCGCGGGCGCAGGAATTCACGCACGCCTTCGCGGCCGCCGAGACCGCCTGCAAGACCGCCAACGATCGCGGCCGCAATCGCGTCGAGATCTTCCAGGAGGCCGACGAGAGCCTGATCAGGCGCTTTGCGGACATCAACGTCATCACCGATCTGCGCGCCGCCATCACCGATTGCCGGCTGCATCTGTACGCCCAGGTGCTGCTGCCGCTGGCGGGCTCCAAGGGCAAGCCGCACTTCGAGATACTGCTGCGCATGCTGGATGCGCAAAACGAGACCGTGGGCCCGAGTCATTTCATGTCGGCGGCGCAGCGCTATCAGCTCATGCCCGAGATCGACCGGTGGGTGGTCACCGAGGCCCTCAAGCTCCTCAAACCGCACGCCGGGCTCCTGGCCAGCAGCGGTATCGTGTTCACGATCAACTGCGACGGACAGTCGCTCAAGGACGATGCCTTCACGGATTTCCTGGAAGCGCAGATCATCGCCAGCGGCATCAATCCCTCGGCGCTGTGCTTCGAACTCACCGAGAGCGCGGCGATCGGCAACCTGAGCCACGCCGAGACCCTGATGCGGCGCCTGCGCAAGCTGGGCTGCGGCATCGCGCTCGATGATTTCGGCACCGGCTTAAGTTCGCTCGCCTACCTGCGCTCCCTGCCGATCTCGATGCTCAAGGTCGATGGCAGCTTCGTGCGCGATGTGCTCAAGGATCCGAAGGCCGAATCCACCATCCAGGCGATCGCCCAGCTGGCGCGGGCCATGGAACTGACCACGGTGGCCGAGTACGTGGAGACCGACGAGATCCGCTATCGCATCGCCAAGCTCGGCGTCGACTTCGCCCAGGGATTTGCCATCGGCAAGCCGGTGCCGATCTCGGATGTACTCGAGCAGCTGCCGCTGTATGCGGCCGTGGCTGACGGACCGGTCGACAAATTCACTCTAGGCGAAGCCTCCCCCATCGCTCAGGCCATGTAGTATTCGCAGGCATGTATGCGCTGCGGAGCTTTCCTGCACTATCATCCGTGGCCGGTGCGCGCCTGCGATCCGGCCCGGCGCCGCGCGCGCGGGATTAATTCATGAGCACGCTGCAATGGCTCGCCGATGTGGTCTTGCACCTCGATCGCCATCTGGTGGAGCTGCTGGCGCGCTACGACCTGTGGATCTACGCCCTGCTGTTCCTGATCATCTTTGCCGAGACCGGCCTGGTGGTCGCGCCCTTCCTGCCCGGGGACTCGCTGTTGTTCGGCTGCGGCGCGCTGGCCGCGGTCGATGCCAGCGGCACGCTGCACCTGTCCTGGCTGCTGCTGCTCCTGGGAGGCGCTGCGATCGCCGGCAACACCGTCAATTACCACATCGGGCGATACCTGGGACGGCGCGCCTTCGACGGCAAGCACCGGCTGTTCAAGCTTGAGCATTTGCGCCGCGCCGAGGAATTCTTCCAACGCCACGGCGGCTTCGCGATCGCGCTGTCGCGCTTCGTGCCGGTGGTGCGCACATTCACGCCCTTCGTGGCGGGCATCAGCCGGATGCCGGAGGGGCGATTCCAGCTCTTCAATGTCGCGGGCGCAGTCGCCTGGGTGGCGCTGTTTCTGTGCGGGGGATACCTGTTCGGCAATCTTCCGGCGGTGAAGAACAATTTCGGCCTGGTGACGCTGACGATCGTCGCCGTATCGCTCCTGCCGCTGCTGTGGATGATGTTCTTCGACCGCCGGGCCGATGGGGCGCCCCGTGGCTGAACGCACGCGCGGCTACGCGCATCGCATCGACATCAACGCTCCGGCGGAGCTGGTCTGGCGCGGCCTGACCGACCAAGCGCTGGTGGCGATCTGGTGCGGTTCGGGCGCGCGCGTGACGGCGCGCTCCGGGGGCAGCTACTACATGCGCCTCAACGGCGAACTGGAGCGCGAGGCGCTGATAGACGTGTTCGACGTGGGGCGGCGGCTGCGCCTGATCTACATGCCGCCGCGTGGCCTGCCGGAGAGCGAGGCCGTGATGATCGATGATTTCATTCTCGACGCCGAGCAGGGCGTGGCGGTGCTGCGCCTGCTCGGCTCAGGCTTTCCGCAGGATGAACTCTGGGATTCCTTCTACGTGCGGCTGCGCGGCGCGTGGGCGCTGGCGCTGGCGCGCCTCAAGGTGTGCATCGAGCAGGTCGCAAGCGGCAGGCAGCCGGGCAAGGCCCAATCTCGCGGCACCTCCTGAAGCGTTCCGCTCTCTGCCGGCGCCGCCGCTAGAGGCGGATGCGCGCGATCCAGCGATACATCAGGAAGACCGTGAGCACGAAGGCGCCCCCGCCGATCCACACGGCGGGGTGCTCGGCGAACTCGTCCCCGACCAGGGCCAGCGGGTAATCCTTGCCGGAGAAGGCCACGAAGGCGGCAAGCAGCACGCCCACCAGGCCCTCTCCCACGATCATCCCGGAGGCCAGCAGCACGCCCAGCTGCTTGGCCGCCTCCGGCTTGGGACCGCGCTCCGCGCGGCGGTCGTAATACCAGCCGGCAATCGCGCCGACCGTGACCATCAGCGTGCTCTGCGTCGGCAGGTAGATGCCCAGTCCCACCGCCAGGGGCGAGAGGTGCGCGGACTTGGTGTAACGGCGCAGCAGTTCGTCGATGGCGATCACCACCACGCCGATCAACGCACCGATCTTGATCAGGCTCCAGTCCACGTTGTTCTGAATGACGCCCTGGGCCAGCGCCGAGATCAGGCCGGCCTGGGGCGCCGGGCAGCGGGTGCTCGTGGTGCATGCCCGGCGCGCCCGCGAAGCCGTAGGCATGATTGAGCAGATCGAGAATCGGCGGAATGATCGCCGCACCGGCGATCACGCCGATCACGAGAGCCACCTGCTGCTTCCACGGCGTGGCGTCGACCAGCTGGCCCGTCTTCAGGTCCTGCAGATTGTTGTTGGCAATGGCCGCAGCGGCGAACACCACCGCCGTGACGAACAGCGCAAAAGCCACCAGCGCCTGCTGGCCGCTGGCAGGCACGCTCGCCTGCACACTGAAGACCAGCAGCAGGGCCGCACCGATGACGACCAGGATCCCGATTCCCGAGAGCGGACTGTTGGAAGAGCCGATCAGTCCGGCCATGTATCCGCAGACCGCCGAGACAAAGAAGCTCATCAGCGCGATATAGATGACCCCACCCAAGGCCAGCAGCCAAAGGTGATCTCCTAGACCGCTGACCGTGGCGAAGTGCACCAGCAAGCCGCCGGTCGGCAGCAGGCACAGGATCGAGAGCAAGGCGACCCAGCCGATCGGAATGTCCTGCTCGGTGCGCGGGAGCAATGCGCCCGTGCCGGCGGCGCGCGCTCGCGAGGCCGCCATGGCCGAGGCGAGCCCGGCGATGACCGGCCGGATCAACTTCGCCAGCGTCCATACGGCCGCCACGGCGATGGTGCCGGCGCCCACAAAGCGCACCTTGTGGCTCCAGGTCGCCTGCGCCAGGTGGGCAATAGAGTCCGCGCCCGCCCCCGGCCAGGGCGGAATAATGCGGCACGCCCCACACCCAGCCGATCAGGGCGCCGGCCAGCATCGCGATGCCCACCCACAGTCCGACCAGGTGCCCGACCGCGAACAGGGCGAAGGACAGAAAGAAGTCGAAGCCGGTCACGCCACCGCCTGCGCCGCCCACCCGAAAATAGCGCACCACATCGCCCGCGAACACGCGCGTGGCCACGACACAGGCGAAGGCCGCCGAAACGATCGAACCCCAGACCACCGCCGCGAGTCCGGCGCGGCTTTCCTCCACCGCGGCCGCGTCGGCATGCTCGCCGCCCCCGACCTTGAGCACCTCGGCGCAGGCCACGCCTTCCGGATAGGGCAGATCGGATTGCGTCACCAGCGCCCGCCGCAGCGGGATCGAGTACATGACGCCGAGCGTGCCGCCGAATGCGCAGATCGCGAACGACACCCAGTAGGGAAAACCGGTCCACCAGCCGATCATGACCAGGCCGGGCAGTACAAAGATGATGGAGGACAGGGTGCCGGCGGCCGAGGCGACCGTCTGCACGATGTTGTTCTCCTGGATGGTCATGCCCCGAAAACCGCGTAGCACCGCCATGGAGATCACCGCGGCCGGGATCGAGGTGGCGAAGGTCAGCCCGGCCTTGAGGCCGAAATAGACATTGGCTGCGGTAAATACCAGCGTGATCGCGACGCCCAGGATCAGGCCGCGAATGGTCAGCTCGGCGCGCACCGCATCCGCAGGCGCGCCTGGCGTTGGCGTGGACTGGCTCATGGACTATCCCCCGGAGAATCTTGTTGTTTTGCTCGGCCGCGCATCACCAGGCGCGCAAACAGGATACCGCCCTCGTACAGCAGATACATGGGCACCGCCATCACCGTCTGGGAGATGGCATCGGGCGGTGTGAGTATCGCGGCAATTACAAACACTGCGATCAGCACGTAGCCCCGGATGCGGGTCAATTTTTCGAGCGGCACCAGGCCCATCAGCACCAGCAGCACGACCGCGACCGGCACCTCGAAGGCCACCCCGAAGGAAACCAGCAGCACCAGCACGAACTGCACGTACATGGAGATGTCGGCCATCATCTGTACGCCGCGGGGCGTGGTGTTCACGAAGAAGCCGAATATCATCGGGAACACGACGTAGTAGGCGAAGGCCACGCCCACATAGAAGAGAATGACGGCCGAGACCAGCAGCGGCACCGCGAAGCTCTTCTCGTGACGATAGAGTCCCGGCGCCACGAACGCCCACAGCTCGTAGAGCACGTAGGGCATCGCCACCACCAGCGCCGCCACGAAGGAGAGCTTGAGGGGGGTGGTGAAGGGCGCGGTGATGCTGGTGGAGATCAGCACGCTGTTGGCGGGCAGTTGCTGGAGCAGCGGGTGCGAGAGCCACTCGAACAGTTGGTTCGAGTAGAACGCGAAGGGAATGAACACGAGGATGACCGCTATGAAGGCGCGCATCAGGCGCGTGCGCAGTTCCAGCAGGTGCGAGATCAGTGTGCCCTCGAGGAGCGGTTCACTCTCGCCGGTCATGTGGTGCGGTATCGGGCGTGGCCAATGAGGCAGGAGGGGGCGGAACGCTCGCTGCCGGCGCCTCGGCCGGCGCCTCGGCCGGCTCGGCGGGCGGCGTCGGCGGGTGCCGGCGTGACCGGCGGTGTTGCGGCGGACGGCGGCGCGGGAGGGGGCGGTGTCAGCTTGACGTCCACCTTGAGGTTTTCGGTTTCCGCCTCCAGCTGATCACGAAACTGGCGCGCCATGGCGCGTGCGCGACCGACCCAGCGGCCGATGCTACGCGCCACCTGCGGGAGCTTGTCCGGGCCCAACACCACCAGCGTCAGACCGAAGATCAGCAGGATCTCGGAAAAGCCAATATCGAACATCGCGGGGGCCCGTTCAGGCGTGCCGGTCGTCCTGGCGCTTACTTTCGTTCGCGGCGGCCGATTCGGGGAACTCGGCGTCCTTGGCCGCGCCGGTGGGAAGCTGCTTCTGGGCGGCGGTCTGCTGCTCCTGATCGCCCTCACTCATTGATTTCTTGAAGCCGCGGACGGCGGCACCCAGGTCGGAGCCGATGGTGCGCAGCTTCTTGGTGCCGAATACCAGCAACACCACCACGAGGATGATGATCAGGTGGCGGGGTGAAAACAGGTCCATAGCGTTCTCCAGAGTCGGCCCGTAGAGGTCCGGCACTCAATAATAGGCGAACTTCAGCCCAGGCCGTAGCCGCGCTCTGCCGACTCTGCCGCAGGGTTCACGCTTTTGGGTGCACTTGCAACCAGAAAGTGACCGGACCGTCGTTGGTTAGGGACACTTTCATGTGGGCACCGAATTCCCCCACGGCGACGTGAGGATACGCAGCACGGGCTGCGGCCAGGAACTGCTCGAACAGCTCCCGTGCCCGCGCCGGCTCGGCGGCCGTCGAAAACCCCGGCCGATGCCCGGAACTCGTGTCGGCGGCCAGGGTGAACTGGGGCACCAGCAACAGACCCGCGCGCACCTCGCGAAGCGACAGGTTCATGCGCCCGGCCGCGTCGGCAAACACCCGAAAATCGAGCAGCCGCTCAAGCAGCCTGTCGCCCTGGGCCGAATCATCACCGCGCTGCACGCCGATCAGTGCCAGGAGCCCGGCACCGATCTCGGCACGTGTCTGGTCGTCCACCAGCACGCGGGCCGCACTCACGCGCTGGATCAGCGCGATCATGCAGTGGCAAATCCGATGGTGAATCCGTACACTTTGCCGCCATTTTACGGCGTTGCGCGCCGTCGGTTGCTCTCGGAGTTCGATTATGCCTTCCACGTTGCGTTGCTGGGTCAGGGTTGCGGGCGCCATGCTCGCGTTGGCGCTTGCCGGTCCGGGGCAAGCGGCCGGGGATGCCCAGCGCGGCAAGCAGATCGGCTACACCTGCCTAGGCTGCCACGGGATCGAAAACTACAAGAACGTGTATCCGACCTACAACGTGCCGAAACTGGTCGGTCAGCATCCTGAATATATCGTGGCGGCCCTCAAGGCCTACCGCGGAAAGCAGCGCTCGCACGGCACCATGTACGCCCAGGCCAGCTCCTTGAGCGACCAGGACATGCAGGATGTCGCCGCCTACCTCTCCAAGCAACCCCTGGCTTCGAGCGCGCCCGCCGTCGGCGCCGCTCCGGCCAAGGTGACCGGCCTGTGCTCAGCCTGCCATGGGGCGAACGGCGTGGGACTCATGGCCGAGTATCCGACGCTGGCGGGGCAGCACTCCGACTACCTGGCACGGGCGCTGGTGGAGTATCAGAAGGGCGATCGCAAGAATCCCATCATGCAGTCCTTCGTCACCCAGCTCTCGCCGGCCGATATCAGCTCGATCGCCGATTACTACGGCGCGCAGCGGCCGGAGCTGCAGACCGTGCTGCGCCGCAGCTGGCTTTAGCGCTCCGCGGCAACGCGCTACCCGCCCAGCCGGCTGGCGACGAACTGCGCGATCACGCGCCGGGCGCCGAGCTGTTCCGCTTCGCTCGAGAGCGCATCGCGCCGGTCGCGCGGTGCCACAAACCAGCTGCTGATCTTGGCGCTGCGCAGCCTCCACAGGAGCTGTTCGGCAGAACCGGCATCCAGGGGCGGATTGCTCAGACCTCGCACCAGCAGCACCGGCTGGCGGATGGGCATGATCTGGGCGCTGGAGGCCCCGCCATCGACGCTGATCGCGCCCCGCAAGCGGTCCCCGTACAGTCCGAGGCCCGTGAGCGCGAGCGTGCCGCCGGCGCCGCGCCCCTGCACCATGACCCGATCGCGGCGCACGTCGGGTTGTGCGCCCAGCCAGGCGAGCAGCGCGCCGAGGTCAATCACGCCTGCATCGCTATCGCGCAGATCGGGCGCGACCACCGCAATCCCTAGCTCGTTCACGCAGTACTGCACGAAGGGATCGAGCTGCGCGCTGACCGGTGCGCCGTGGCCATTGAGCATGATCAGGACCGGAAAGGGTCCGGCGCCCCGCGGGCGATAGAGAAGCGCGGTGAGCGCGCTGCCGCTGCCGGTGGGACGATCCCAGGTCGGGAATCGCACCGTCAGCGGGGCGATGAGCCGCGCGGCGGTGTAGGGCCCCAGCTGAGCCTCGGTCCAGCGCGCGCAGGCCCTCGTCGCCATCTCGCACACGTACACCTCGCGCGGCGCGGTGCTGGCGGCAAGCTCGAAGGCGAGGCGCGCGCCGGCGTGATCAAAGCGCAGCGCCGTCACCGCTCCCGGGGGCATGTTCGGGAACATGGTGAGCCCGCCGGTCTTGCGATCGAGCAGACCGATGCGGCTGTAGCCGAACTCGGTCCAGCTCACCGCGATCGAGCGATTGTCCGTGCCGACGTCAAAGTGCTCGACCTGGTGCCCGATGTTCGCCGCCACCTCCACGGAACTGTTGTCGTACAGATCGACGTAGCGGAGCCCAGTGTGCGCGCCGCCGAGTTCGCTGAGGAAGTACACCCCGCGATCATCCGGAGCGAGGCGTACCTCCCCGATATGGCCATAAGCGCTCGCGCCCGCTCCGCTGGCATCCAGCCGGCGCGCCGCGCCGCTCTCGACATCGACGAGCAGCAGCTCATCGCCCACCCCGGCGATCGTATGGCGCACCAGCAGCGAGCGATCCGCGCCGGTCCACGCCAGCGCCTGACGCGCATCGGCGTTGCCGCTGGCCACCAGCCGCGGGCCGGTGGAATCGCCCGTATTGAGCACATACAGATCCGTGCTCTTGCCATCGCGCAGCGTCGCGCTGAAGGCGAGGCGCTGACCATCGTGCGCCCAGACCGGAGCGCTCGGCCGCGCCGCGGCCGGAACCAGCATTTTCGAGTTGCCGCCCGCATTGGGCCGAAGGCTCAGCGCCGCGCCCTCGGCACCCACCGCTCCAGACTCCTCAGCCAGGTAGGCGATCCATTCCTTCTGAAAGGATTGCGCCGCCGCGGCCCGCAGCGCCGCCACAGGCTCACCCAGCCGCTGCGGTTCCGATTGCGGCGGCGCGCCGGCCAGCCGCTGCATCTGATCCTGCCCGTTCTCGTGCATGGCGACCAGCAACGCGCCGTCGCTGCTCCAGTCGAGGATGCGCGCCTCGCTCCCGTCGCTGTATTTCTGCAGGTCCTCGCCGGCCTGCGCTCCCGGGTGTGGAACGCCGTCCTGGAGTACACCATCCCGCAGGTCGCGCCCGGCCCAGACCTGGGTGCAAGCGATCGCCAAGCACGCACCGAGCCAAGGCGCCACGGCGCGTGCGTAGTTCGGTCGGCGCATCCTTGATATCGTTCCTCGATTGGACTGCGGGTATTGTGCCTGCAGCGGCGCACAAGGCAACCCATGCAGCCAACTACTGCGGCGGAACTGCAAGCGGGGGCGCGGCAGCTCGGCGTGCCGCTGGACGCTGAAATGGCGAGCAAGCTGCTGCGATTGCTCGATGAGTTGATGGAGTGGAACCGCGCGTTCAATCTGACCGGCATCGAGTCCCGCGAGGCGATGGTGGCCACGCACCTCCTCGACAGTCTCGCCGCGAGTGGCGATCTTGAGGGCGCGCGCATCGCGGATCTGGGCACCGGGGCGGGCTTTCCGGGATTGCCACTGGCCATAGCGCACCCGGAGCGGCACTTCACGCTCATCGAGGCCACCGGCAAGAAGGTTCGCTTCGTCAGCCACGCGACGCGCGCGCTGGGCCTTGCAAACGTGCAAGTGCTGCACGCCCGCGCCGAAGCCGTGCAGCCCGGTGAGCCCTTCGATACGGTCATCGCGCGCGCCGTGGCCCCGCTCCCAAAGCTCGCGGCGCTGGCACGGAGCTTAAGTCGCTCGGGCACGCGCCTGCTGGCACTCAAAGGCAAGCGACCCACGGCCGAGCTCGCCGCCCTCCCGCCCGACTGGGAACTGTCGGGCGTGCGTGAACTCAAGGTCCCGGGGCTCGACGCCGAGCGCTGCCTGGTGACCTTGATCGCGCGACCCGGCGCCCCGCGCGCCGCAAGTTCTCCCGTAATCACTTGAGCTGACCTACACTAAAGGAACATGAAGCGCGTCATCGCAGTGGCTAACCAGAAGGGCGGCGTCGGCAAGACGACCACTGCGGTCAATCTGGCTGCCTCGCTGGCCGCGACCCGGCGCCAAGTATTGCTGGTGGACCTGGATCCGCAGGGCAATGCCACCACCGGCTGCGGCGTGGACAAATCCACACTGCAACGGGGCACGCTCGAAGTGCTGCTCGGGGAGTGCACCGCGGCCGAGGCCATCGTGCGCGTGGAGGAGGCGGGCATGGCGCTGCTCCCGGCGAATCAGGACCTGACGGCGGCCGAAGTGCGACTGCTGGCGCTCCCCGCCGGGCGCGAACAACGGCTCAAGGAGGCGCTCGCACCGATCCGCTCCGGGTTCGACGTGGTGCTGATCGATTGTCCCCCCTCGCTCAATATCCTGACCGTGAACGCCCTGATTGCCGCCGACAGCGTGCTGATTCCGATGCAGTGCGAGTTCTACGCGCTCGAGGGGCTGTCGGCGCTGGTGGCCACCATCGAGCAGATCCGCGGCACGGCCAACCCGCAACTGGAGATCGAGGGGATCCTGCGCACGATGTACGACCCCCGCAATAACCTCGCCCTCGAAGTCGGCGAGCAGCTGATGGAGTACTTCGGCGACAAGGTGTTCCGGACCGTCGTGCCGCGCAACGTGCGCCTCGCCGAAGCGCCCTCGTTCGGTCGCCCGGCGCTCCTGCACGACAAGGACTCGCGCGGCGCGCTGGCCTACCTCGCGCTCGCCGGGGAACTGCTGCGAAAGGACGATGTGGTGCAGGCGGGAGTGGCGACATGACGCAGAAAAAGCCGACCCTGGGGCGTGGCCTGGCCGACCTTTTGGGCCAGGCGCGGCCACATCCGCCCGCCGCGAGCGGCGCGCCGGCGGCGCAGGGTGAACAGCTGGCGCGCCTGCCGGTCGAACTGCTCCAGCGCGGCCGCTACCAGCCGCGCACGGATCTTCGCGCCGATACGCTGAATGAACTGGCCGAATCCATCCGCCAGCAAGGGGTCATCCAGCCCATCGTGGTGCGCCCGGTCGAGGGCGGGGGCGGCGAACAACGCTACGAAATCATCGCGGGCGAGCGCCGTTGGCGCGCCGCACAACTCGCGGGCCTCACGCGAGATCCCGGCCATCATCCGGGAAGTCCCCGATGAGGCGGCCGTGGCCATGGCCCTCATCGAGAACATTCAGCGCGAGGACCTCAATCCCCTCGAAGAAGCTCACGCCTTCGAGCGCCTGATCGGCGAATTTGGGCTTACACATCAACAGGTTGCCGATGCCGTGGGCCGTTCGCGCGCGGCCGTGACCAATCTGCTGCGGCTCATCGACCTGGCTCCCGAAGTCGGTCGCCTGGTCGAGCGTCGCGAGCTGGATATGGGGCATGCCCGTGCCTTACTTGGGCTCGAAAATCATCGAAAACAGACTGAACTGGCGTTATTGGTCGTGAAAAAGGGCCTATCTGTAAGGGAAACCGAGGCCCTGGTGCGAAGACTGAACAATCCCGAGGGCCCGCGCCCGGGGGAGAACGGGAACGGGGCACTGGCGCGCGATCCCAACGTGACGAGGCTGGAAAGCGAGCTGGCCGACAAGCTGGGCGCGCAGGTGCAGATCCAGCATACCCGTGGCGGTCGGGGCAAGCTGGTCGTGGCCTATAACAGCCTCGATGAATTGGACGGGATTCTGTCGCATATCCAGTAGGGCGCGTACGGCTGGCCAGGCATTAATGCAACGCATTAAAAGCGTTGAAGCCCGGTAGCGTCCTCCCTATAATGCGCCGCCTTCGCGATGGGCCTTAAGCCACATCCAAGCCATAGGGATTCCGCTGACGAATTACAGTTTTGCGCTTGCCCGCCGCCAGGCCCTGATGCTGGTGGCCGGCCAGGTGGTGATCGCCGGAATTGTCGCGCTGCTCTGCGCTGCGTTCATTGACGCAGCGGCGGGGCTGGCGGCCGCGATCGGGGGGGGCATCGGCGCGGTGGCGAGCCTGATGCAGGTGCTCAGCGGGTTCCGCCGTAGCACGGCCGGTGACGCGCCGGCGATTGCGCGCGGTTTCTATCGCGGTGAGGCGATGAAGATCGGGGTCACGGTGTTGCTGTTCGTCCTCGCGCTGCGTGGGCGACGTCTGGCAGCGGGCCCGCTGTTTTCGGGCTACGTCGCGACCTTTGTCGCGTATTGGGTCGCGTTGCTGCGAACGGCGGGTACGCGCAGTACCTGAGCGGGTTGGTCGGGACTTATATATAGGTAGACGGGCAAGATGGCTGCAGAAGCTGCGCAGGGACCGGCCACGGTCACGGAATACATCCAGCATCACCTGACCAACTGGAGCTGGCAGTTTGGCCCGAGTTCCTTCTGGACGCTCAATCTCGACAGTTTGTTCTGGTCCGCGCTGATGGGCCTTCTGTTCCTGGTTTGCTTTGCGGTCGCGGTCAAGACCGGGAAACGTTCGCTCGACCAGGCGCCGAGTGGGTTTCAGAAATACGCCGAAGGCGTTGTCACCATGGTTGACACCAGCGTCAAGGACAGCATGCACGTGTCCAGCCCGTTGATCGCGCCACTGGCCATCACCATTTTCTGCCTGGTCCTGTTCATGAACGCCATCGACCTGTTTCCCGTCGATTGGTGGTCGACGGTGGTCGCCGAGCGCGGCGTGGGGCTTGAGAGTTTCAAGTCCGTCGCCACGACTGATCCCAACATCACCTTCGGCATGGCCCTTACCGTGTTTCTGCTGGTCCAGTACTTCAACTTCAAGGTGAAGGGCGTGGGCGGCTACGGCAGGGAATTTCTGCTCCATCCTTTCAATCACTGGGCGCTCGCCCCGTTCAACATACTGCTCAACCTGGTCGAGCAGATCGCGCGCCCGGTGTCGCTGGCATTGCGATTGTTCGGCAACATGTATGCGGGCGAGCTGGTGATGATCCTGATCGGCCTGTTCGCACTGTCCAAAGGCTGGCCCTTCAGCTTCGGTGCCGCCGGGCTGTGGATCGGGCAGCTTGTGCTCGGGGCCGCCTGGGGAAGTTTTCACGTGATCATCGTGCTGCTTCAGGCATTCATCTTCATGATGCTGACCATCGTCTATCTGGCGATGGCGCACGATACGGGCGGACATTAATTTTTCGCGGTCTTGGGTTTCTCGAAGTTTTGTCTCTAAGGAGTTGACATGGGTAACGTAGCAAGTTTGGCGCAGGTCCAGGGCATGACGGCGGTCGCGGTCGCGATCCTGATCGGCATGGGCGCGCTCGGTACGGCGATCGGCTTTGGTCTGCTGGGCGGCAAGTTCCTCGAGGGCGCGGCGCGCCAGCCGGAATTGGTGCCCATGCTGCAGGTCAAGATGTTCATCGTCGCGGGCCTATTGGATGCGGTCACGATGATCGGCGTGGGCATCGGGTTGTTCTTCACCTTTGCCAGCCCGTTCCTCAAAGGCATCAGCTAAGCAGCATTCGGACGTAGTCGCGAGGTACGCAGCGTGAATCTTAATGCAACGATTCTGGCGCAGATGTGCGTCTTCGCCATCGTGATATGGGTCGCAATGAAGTTCCTCTGGCCCGAGATCACAGGCTCCATCCAGGAACGGACCAGGCGCATCGCAGCAGGACTGGCGGCGGCTGAGCAGGGCCGCAAGGACCTAGCGGACGCGGAGGCCCGAGCCGAGGAGCTTCTCAAGGGCGCGCGTGAGCGCGCGCTGGCGATGGAACACCAGGCGCAGGCCCGGGCCAATCAGATCGTCGAGGCCGCGAAGCAGACCGCGCAGAGTGAGGCGGCGCGGCTCCTCGAGAGTGCACGGTCGCAAGTGGCGCTTGATACTCAAAAGGCGCGCGAGGAATTGCGTGGCCAGGTCGCCTCGCTAGCCGTGCGCGGCGCGGCGCAGATCATTGAGCGCGAGATCGATCCGCGCACCCATGCACAATTGCTCGACAAGCTGGCGATGGGACTGTAAGCGAGCATGGCAGAACGGATCACCATTGCCCGGCCTTACGCCAAGGCCGTGTTCAAGCTGGCCTACAGCCAGAAGCGCCTGCCCCAGTGGTCCGAGGTCCTGGGCATTGCGGCAAGCGTCGTGGCCGATCCGCGTGTCGGCGCACTGCTCCACAATCCCGCCGTATCTGCCGATCAACTGGTGAGCCTGGTGACCGATGTGGGCGGCGCCCGTCTCGACGAGCAGGCCAGGAATCTCATTGCCACCCTTGCCGCCAACCGGCGCCTGGCGTATCTGCCCGAGATCGCCGCGCGCTACGAGCAGCTGCGGGCCGACGCCGAACGCACCGTCGAGGTCACAGTGACTTCCGCGGTTGAACTGAGCGCAGCGCAGAGGACCCACTACGCCGAGGCGCTGGCCAAGCGGCTCGGCCGCGAGGTGCGCTTGAGCTGCCACACCGATCCGGGCCTGCTGGGCGGAGCCATAGTGCGCGCCGACGATTTGGTGATCGACGGCAGCGTGCGCGCCGGGCTTGCGCAGCTGGCTACGGCGACCGTGAGCTAGCGGCGCCTGCCTGAGAAGAGTTTTCAAGAGGAAAGTTTCATGTCGATCAAAGCTTCAGAAATCAGCGACCTGATCCGCGCGCGCATTGAGAAATTCAGTGCCGTCAGCGAGGCGCGCAATGTCGGCACCGTGGTTTCCGTGACCGACGGCATCTGCCGCATCCATGGCCTGGCCGACGTGTGCTATGGCGAGATGATCGAATTCCCGGGGAACCTGTTCGGGCTGGCATTGAATCTGGAGCAGGATTCCGTCGGTGCGGTGGTGCTCGGCGACTACAAGTCGATCAGCGAGGGCAACACCGTCAAGACCACCGGGCGCATCCTCGAAGTGCCGGTGGGTCCGGAGCTGCTGGGTCGCGTCGTCGACGCGCTCGGCACCCCGATCGACGGCAAGGGACCGATCAACGCCAAGCAATCGGCGGCCATCGAGCGCGTGGCGCCGGGCGTGATCTATCGCAAGAGCGTCAGCCAGCCGGTACAGACCGGTTACAAGGCCATCGACGCGATGGTGCCGATCGGCCGCGGCCAGCGCGAACTGATCATCGGCGACCGGCAGACCGGCAAGACCGCGCTGGCCATCGACACGATCATCAACCAGAAGTCCTCGGGCATTAAATGCGTCTACGTCGCCATCGGCCAGAAGCAGAGCTCGATCGCCAACGTGGTGCGCAAGCTCGAGGAAAACGGTGCCATGGCCCACACCATCATCGTGGCCGCCTCGGCCTCGGTGCCCCCCGCGATGCAATACCTGGCGGCCTATTCCGGCGTGACGATGGGCGAATACTTCATGGACAATGGTCAGGACGCGCTGATCATCTATGACGATCTGTCCAAGCAGGCGGTGGCCTATCGGCAGATTTCACTGCTCCTGCGTCGCCCGCCGGGCCGCGAGGCGTTTCCGGGCGACGTGTTCTATTTGCACTCGCGCCTGCTGGAGCGCAGCGCGCGCGTCAACGAGCAATACGTGGAAATGGCCACGCAAGGGGCGCGTCAAGGGCAAGACCGGATCGCTCACGGGGTTGCCGATCATCGAGACCCAGGCCGGCGACGTGACGGCCTTCGTGCCGACGAATGTGATCTCGATCACCGACGGGCAGATCTTCCTCGAAACTGACCTGTTCAATTCGGGCATTCGCCCGGCCATGAACGCCGGCATCTCGGTGTCGCGCGTCGGCGGCGCCGCGCAGACCGACATCATCAAGAAACTGGGCGGCGGCATCCGCCTGGCGCTGGCGCAGTACCGCGAACTCGCGGCCTTCTCGCAGTTTGCCTCCGACCTCGACGAGGCAACCCGCAAGCAGCTGGAGCGCGGGCAACGCACCACCGAGGTCATGAAGCAGAAGCAGTACGCGCCGATGTCGGTGGCGGAAATGGCGCTGTCGATCTATTCGGTCAACAACGGCTACATGGACAAGGTGCCGCGCAACAAGGTCGTGGACTTCGAGGCCGCATTGCAGGGCTTTGCACGCAGCAGCTGCCAGGCCGACATCGACGCCATCAACGCCAAGCCCGAGCTCAAGGCGCACGAGGCGACTCTCAAGAAGATCTGCGAGGAATTCGCCAAGAGCGGGACGTACTAGTTCATGCGGCCGATCCCACACACTGCGATGCTTTGCGCCCACGCGGCAATCGCAGGCGCGCGAGGCTGATTCATGCCAGGCACCAAGGAAATCCGCAGCAAGATCGCCAGCGTGAAGAGCACGCAGAAGATCACCAAGGCCATGGAAATGGTGGCGGCCAGCAAGATGCGCCGCGCGCAGGAGCGTATGAAGCTGGCGCGCCCCTACGCGGCCAAGATGCGCGCCGTGATCGGCAATCTCACCGAGGCCAATCCGGACTACCGCCATCCGTTCCTGATCGAACGCGAGCCGAAGGCGGTGGGGATCATCATCATCTCGAGCGATCGCGGCCTGTGTGGTGGGCTCAATACCAATGTCTTCAAGAGCGTCATTCAGCTGATCCGGGAGTGGCAGGAGAAGGGTGCGGCCATCAAGCTGTGCATTCTCGGCACCAAGGGACTGGCATTCTTCCGGCGCCTGGCGCTGCCGATTCTGGGCAGCATCACGGGCCTGGGCGACCGGCCGCACGTCAAGGACCTGATCGGTTCGGTCAAGGTGATGCTCGACGCCTATCGGGATGGCTCGATCGACCGGCTGTTCATGGTCAATGCGCAGTTCGTCAACACGATGACGCAAAAGCCCCTGGTGCAGCAATTGCTTCCGGCGCTGCCGCGCCCGGATGCGCAATTGCCGCAGCACTGGGACTACATCTACGAACCCGAGGCCATGCAGATCCTCGATGGCCTGCTGATGCGCTACATCGAATCGCAGGTGTATCAGGGTTCGGTGGAAAACGTGGCCTGCGAGATGGCCGCGCGCATGGTGGCGATGAAGAGCGCTTCGGATAATGCCGGCAACCTGATCGCCGACCTGCAACTGGTCTACAACAAGGCGCGCCAGGCGGCGATTACCAAAGAGCTGGCGGAAATCGTCGGCGGCGCAGCGGCGGTTTAGCGCCCAATATTTTTAAGTTATGAGGCAGTGAGATGGTAACTGGCAAGATTACACAGATCATCGGTGCAGTAGTCGACGTGGAATTTCCACGCGAGTCCGTGCCGCGGGTGTACGAGGCGCTGCGACTGACGGACGTCGACCTGACGCTCGAAGTTCAGCAGCAACTGGGCGACGGCGTGGTGCGCACCATCGCCATGGGCGCCTCCGAGGGCCTCAAGCGCGGGCTCGCCGTGCAGTCCACAGGCGCGCCGATCATGGTGCCGGTGGGTCAGGGCACCCTCGGGCGCATCATGGATGTGCTGGGCGTGCCGCAGGACAACCGCGGACCCGTGGAGACGAAGGAGAAGCTGCCGATCCATCGCCCCGCACCGGCCTACGACGAGCAGGCGGGCGGACAGGACCTGCTGGTCACCGGGATCAAGGTCATCGACCTGCTGGTGCCCTTTGCCAAGGGTGGCAAGGTGGGCCTGTTCGGCGGCGCCGGCGTGGGCAAGACCGTGAACATGCTGGAACTCATCAACAACATCGCCAAACAGTATTCGGGCCTGTCGGTGTTCGCCGGCGTCGGCGAACGCACCCGCGAGGGAAACGACTTCTATCACGAGATGATCGAGTCGGGCGTCATCGACAAGGACACGCTCGGCAACTCCAAGGTGGCGATGGTCTACGGGCAGATGAATGAGCCGCCGGGCAACCGTCTGCGCGTCGCGCTCACCGGCTTGACGATGGCGGAATTCTTCCGCGACGAGAAGCAGGCGAACGGCCGCGGCCGCGACGTGCTGTTCTTCGTCGACAATATCTATCGCTACACGCTCGCCGGCACCGAAGTGTCGGCACTGCTCGGCCGCATGCCCTCGGCGGTCGGCTACCAGCCGACGCTGGCCGAAGAGATGGGCGTGCTGCAGGAGCGCATTACCTCCACCAAGACCGGTTCGATCACCTCGATTCAGGCCGTGTACGTGCCCGCGGACGATCTGACCGATCCCTCGCCTGCGACGACCTTTGCGCACCTGGATTCCACCGTCACGCTGTCGCGGCAGATCGCCTCGCTCGGCATATATCCGGCGGTCGACCCGCTCGATTCGACCAGCCGCCAGCTGGATCCGCTGGTGGTCGGCGAAGAGCACTACAACACCGCGCGCGGCGTACAGGCGGTGCTGCAGCGCTACAAGGAACTGCAGGACATCATCGCGATCCTCGGCATGGACGAGCTGTCGGAGGAAGACAAGCTCACCGTGTTCCGTGCGCGCAAGATCCAGCGCTTCCTGTCGCAGCCCTTCAACGTCGCGAAGGTTTTCACCGGCCAGGACGGCAAGATCGTCGCGCTCAAGGACACCATTCGTGGCTTTAAGGGCATACTTGCCGGCGATTACGATCATCTTCCGGAGCAGGCCTTCTACATGGTGGGCGGCATCGAAGAAGTGGTCGAGAAAGCCAAGACGTTGCAATAATGGCTGAGACCATCCACGTCGATATCGTCAGCGCCGAGGGCGAGATTTTCTCGGGCGAGGCGAAGATGGTGTTCCTGCCGGCCGCCGAGGGCGACATCGGCGTGGCGCCGCGCCACGCACCGCTCCTGGCCCTGCTCAAGGCCGGCGAGGTGCGCGTGCAGCCGGTGGAGGGTGCGGAGATGTCCTTCTATGTCGGCGGCGGGGCGCTCGAGGTGCAGCCTGCGCGAGTGACCGTGCTGGCGGACACGGCGGCGCGCGCCAACGATCTGGACGAGGCCGCGGCACTTGCTGCTCGTCAACGTGCCGAGGAAGCATTGGCCGCCAAGGTCGATAAAATCGAACTGGCCGAAGCGCAGGCCGAGCTGATACGCGCCGCCGCTCAGCTGAAACTCATCCAGAAGCTCCGCAAGATCAAAGGCTAAGCGGCGCTAACGCCTACCCGGGGGCGGACTGCGGTTTGGCCCCTGTGTTAGATTGTCTGTCCCCCATGACGGCAAAGCCTCCCAAAACTCGGCCACTGTCGGTAGTGATCCTCGCCGCGGGGCAGGGCAAGCGGATGCATTCCGACCTGCCGAAGGTATTGCAGCCGCTGGCCGGGCATTCGCTCCTCTCCCATGTGCTCGATGCGGCCATCGCGCTCGAACCAGCACTCGTCCATATCGTCTATGGGCACGGCGGTGAACGGGTGCGCACGGCGGTGCGGGCCCCGAACCTGCGCTGGGTATTGCAATCCAAGCAGCTCGGCACCGGACATGCCGTGCAGCAGGCCATGCCGGGGATGCCCGACAACCACGTCGTGCTGGTGCTCTATGGCGACGTACCGCTGATCCGCCCCGAAACATTGCGCACGCTGCTCAAGCTCGCGGGTCCCAAGAGCCTGGGCTTACTCACCGCGAAATTCGCGGACGCCAGCGGGTACGGCCGAATTGTCCGAAGCACCAAGGGCTTGGTTCTGCGTATCGTTGAACAGCACGATGCCGATGCCAAGCAGCGCAAGATTCGCGAGGCCAATAGCGGCGTACTCGCGGTACATGCCGCCTTGCTCAAGCGCTGGCTCGGAAAACTGAACAACCGCAATGCGCAGGGCGAGTACTATCTGACCGACATCATCGCGATGGCCGTCAAGGACAGAATCAAGGTCATGCCGCTGGTCGCATCGAGCAGCGTGGAAGTCATGGGCGTAAATGACAAACTACAACTCGCCGGACTGGAGAGTGAATACCGGCGATTGCGGGCGCGTGAGCTGATGCTCGCGGGGGTCACGGTCATTGATCCGCAGCGCATTGACGTGCGCGGGGCGGTGAGCTGCGGGCGTGATGTGGTGCTCGATGTCAACGTACTGCTGGAGGGTCCGGTGCAGCTCGGCGACGGGGTGCGCATCGGCGCCAACTGCGTACTGAGCCAGGTAAAAGTAGGATCAGGCACGAACATCAAACCCAACTGTGTCATCGAGCGTGCCGAGATCGGTGACGCCTGCCAGATTGGGCCATTTAGCCGCATCCGGCCCGAATCCACGCTGCATGACGGCGTGCACATTGGCAACTTCGTCGAAGTCAAGAAATCGGAGATCGGGACCGGCAGCAAGGCTAACCACCTGAGCTACCTTGGAGATGCGGTGATCGGAGCCGGCGTCAACGTGGGCGCCGGCACCGTCACCTGCAACTACGACGGCGCCAACAAGTGGCCGACGGACATCGGTGATCAGGTATTTATCGGATCCGGTGTGATGCTCGTCGCACCCGTCAAAGTCGGGGCCGGCGCCACGATCGGCGCCGGCTCAACGATTACGCACGACGCCCCCGCAGGCCAGCTCACCGTAGAGCGCTCCACGCAGCGCACTATCGAACACTGGCAACGGCCGACTAAGAGATAGCGGCCGGGGCGAGTCAGACGCATGTGCGGGATAGTGGGAGCAATTGCCGGGCGCGATGTCGTGCCGCTGTTGATCGAGGGCTTGAAGCGCCTGGAATACCGGGGCTATGACTCGGCCGGCATTGCCGTGGTCGCTGCCAAAGGCCAGATGGGACGCCGGCGCACCGTCGGCAAGGTGAAAGCACTCGAAGATGAACTGGCGGCGGCGCCCATCGCAGGCCCGCTAGGCATTGCCCACACCCGCTGGGCAACGCACGGGGCGCCCAGCGAGCGCAATGCGCACCCACACATCTCACGCGACGGTCTTGCCATCGTGCATAACGGCATCATTGAGAATTACGAGGAGCTGCGCCAGGAACTGAAAGCCTCCGGCTATGAGTTTGATTCCGAGACCGATACCGAAGTTGTCGCGCACCGCATTCATTTTCACATGCAGCGACTAGGCGATCTGTTCAACGCAGTACGCGCCACGGTCGTGGAACTCGAGGGGGCCTATGCGCTCGCCGTGATCAGCCAGCAGGAGCCAAACCGCATCATCGTCGCCCGGGTAGGCTGCCCGGTCGTTATTGGACTCGGTAAACACGAGAATTTCGTCGCCTCTGACGTTTCCGCTCTGCTGCCGGTAACGCGGCGTTTCATGTATCTCGAGGAAGGAGATGTGGCCGAGATTACCCGCGAGGGCATCCGCATCTTTGATCGCGAAGGCAGTCATGCGACGCGCGCCGCACGCGAGAGCGAACTATCGGCCGACGCCGCCGAAAAAGGCCCGTACCAGCACTACATGCTCAAGGAAATCCACGAGCAGCCTCGCGCCGTGGCCGATACGTTGCAGGAGCGCGTGGCCAACGGGCGTCTGCTCGAAGCCGCATTTGGACCGGCCGCCGCGCAGATATTTGGGCGCACCGCCGGGGTGCATATCGTCGCCTGCGGCACCAGCTTTCATGCCGGTATCGTCGCCCGGTACTTCATCGAACAGTACTGCCGCGTGCCGTGCCGGGTCGAGATCGCCAGCGAATACCGCTACCGCAATCCCGTGGTCCAGAAGAACACACTGCTGGTAACGATTTCGCAATCCGGAGAGACCGCCGATACGCTGGCTGCGATGCGACTGGGCAAACAGCTCGGTTACCTGGCGACGCTAGCGATCTGCAATGTGCCGGAAAGCTCGTTGGTCCGGGAAGCGGATCTGGTGATGCTGACGCGGGCCGGCCCGGAGATCGGCGTCGCTTCAACGAAGGCATTTACTACCCAGCTGACTGCTCTGGGCATGCTGGTGATCGCGCTCGCTCGCCACAACGGCGGCGACGCGGAGAGCGAGCGCGGACTGGTCAGTCGTCTGATCGAGCTGCCGGGAATGATTGAGAAGACGCTGGAGCTCGATCCGGTGATCCAGAAACTCGCTCTGCGCTTTGCGGACAAACAGCATGCCTTGTTCCTCGGCCGTGGCGCATTGCATGCCGTGGCGTTTGAGGGTGCTCTTAAGCTCAAGGAAATTTCCTACATCCATGCCGAAGCCTACGCGGCCGGCGAACTCAAGCACGGCCCTCTGGCGCTTGTAGACGCTGATATGCCGGTAGTCACCGTGGCGCCGAACAACGAGCTGCTGGAGAAGCTGAAATCGAACCTGATGGAGGTGCGCGCCCGAGGTGGCGAACTCTACGTGTTCGCCGATCCTGATTCTGGCTTTCAGTCGAGCGATGGCGTCCACGTGATTCAGATGCCCCGACATGTCGGCTACTTCCAGGCGCCGATTGTGTACACAGTTCCGCTGCAGCTACTCGCGTATCACGTGGCCATCCTGCGTGGCACCGATGTAGATCAACCACGCAACCTCGCCAAGAGTGTCACAGTAGAGTAGCCCGTCAATCGGCCGGTCGGTCGCCCCTAGCGGTCCAGTGGACTTCGGACCGCATTCGCACCCTTCTGCATCACGTGGGTGTATATCTGCGTTGAGGACACGTCTTTGTGGCCAAGTAGTTCCTGTACCGTACGGATGTCGTAGCCCGCTTCGAGCAGATGGGTCGCAAAGCTGTGCCGAAAAGTATGCGGCGATACCGGCTTCATGATCCCTGCCCGCCGCGCCGCTGCGCGTACCGCCCGCTGAATCTTGGACTCCAGCATGTGGTGACGCCGGCGCGCCCCAGAGCGCGGATCCACCGATGGGTGAGTCGAGGGAAAGACGTACTGCCAACCCCATTCCAAATGGGCCCGAGGGTACTTGCGCTCAAGGGCAAAAGGCAGCTCAACGCCACCGAATCCTCGGGCCGTGGCCTGTTCGTGCTGTTCCTTGATTCGCTCCAGATGCACGGTCAGCGGGGTTACTAGCGCGGTTGGCAGCATGGTCACCCGATCCTTGCCGCCTTTGCCGTCGCGCACGGTCAACTGGTGTATGTGGAAGTCCATATCCTTTATCCTCAAACGGAGAGCCTCGAGTACACGCAAGCCGCTCCCGTATAGCAGGCTCGCCACGAGCCATTGGGTTCCTCCGATGTGACCGATAATTGCTCGCGCTTCCGCCGGGGTGAGTACCACTGGCAATCGCCGCGGTCTTGTGGCGCGTACGATATTCTCGAGCCAGGGTAGCTCATTGCCAAGTACTGCCTTATATAGAAACAACACTGCTGAAAGCGCTTGCGCCTGAGTTGCAGCCGCGACGTTCCTCTCCGATGCTAGATAAGATAGAAAGGCTTCCACCTCCACAGCGCCCATTGACGCGGGGTGGCGTTTCTTGTGGAAGATAATAAACCGGCGCACCCATCCGACATAAGCCTGCTCTGTTCGATAACTGTAGTGTCGAAGACGGGTGTGGTGGCGAAGTTGATCAAGGAGGCGCGGGGGCTCGTTCATACAATGGTGACGGTTGCCTTTTGCACCAAGGATATGATTGACGTGATAAATGGACAGTGTTGTAGTAGGCGCAAGTGGTTACAAATTACCAACCTTGTTATTCGCCGCCAGTGACGCAATTTAAACCGTCATTTTGGTCGTCTACTAGTAGTTAGGCCGCAGTTGTTGCGTGTCGCGCAACGCGCTATACTCTGTGGGTGATTCAGTCGTTTCGACATAAGGGGCTTAGGCGATTCTATGAGACAGGTAGTCTCGCTGGGATACAGCCCAATCATGCCACCCGCCTGAGAATGCTCCTTGCTGCGTTAGATACTGCTCAGGTTGTTGGAGACATGGATGTGCCGGGATTCCGACTCCATCCATTGAAAGGGCCGGCACGGGGACGCTGGTCTGTCTGGGTCAATGGGAATTGGCGGGTGACGTTTGAATTTAGAGACACGCAGGCGTATGTGCTCGACTACGAGGATTATCACTAATGACTATGCATAACCCACCGCATCCGGGCGAATTTATTGCCGAAGTGTACCTTGGCCCAAATGGCGTAAGTGGCCGCGAACTTGCTACGCGCCTTATGGTGTCGCCTTCGACGCTCAACCGGATACTCACGGGCGCTAGTAGCGTTAGCCCTGAGATGGCGCTTCGCCTCTCCAAGTGTTTGGGTCGCTCACCAGAGAGTTGGTTGGCCCTCCAGCACCATCACGATTTGTGGCGGGCCCGAAAGACCGTCGACTTGAGTGAGGTCCGCGCGATGAAGCTAACTGCGGCCTAACAACCGCATCGAGCGCCGCGTGACCCATAAACTATCAAGCTCAATCGTGAGTGCCCGCGGCGCTCATGCGGAGCGTTAGCCAGACACGTATCGAGGACCACGGTAATGGTAATGTTCGACAGATTCGATGTCATCGTGCCCACACTTCGGATGTTCCCGTCGGCCGAGATCCGCCAACACAAGACTGCCTTCGGACCCGACGAGAGGAGATATCTATTCGTTCAAGAGGTCCAACTCGGGTACATTTTCCAGGAGAGTATTGCACCTAAAAGAGTGACGGTCGTCGGAGGTAACCCGCTCTCCCGATCGAGGTGGTTGGACCATTCTCATTCTCCCGAAGGAGGCGAATGCTTGCAGCCAATAGTGACGACACCTGGGCGGCGTATCTCGGCGCCCTACGTACGCTGCTCGCGGCGCACGCGAAATGGAGGGTAACCTGCGAATCCAGTTGCGATCAGGAGCCGGTCAGCGTGCTTGATCTGACCGCACCGGCACTTGTGGATCTCCTCGATTCGTATCGAACCACGCGCTACCAAACCATCGCCTTCTGCGTTGAGTCTCCGGGCCCATGATGCAACGCCGCGCTGTCATCTACGGTAGTCGGGGATGGCTGCGCCCGCGAGATCTCATGGGGAGGCGCTGGCTAACATGCCGTTGAACCTGCCAACCGCCTTCGGTCGCTCGTTCCTCGCTCCCTATGGCGTCTGCAGGTTAACGGCGGTGCGTTAGACAAACCAATCATGCCGACGGGGACACCAATCACCCTCGATCTGACATCGGTGCGGACTACCGCCGAATTTATTGACGTCTGCGCTCGCGCCATCGGAAGAGAGGTTGAGAGCACATTCGACCTGGAGGCTCTATTCGAACTTGCGGAGGCCTACGATACCGCCGCACATCCCTTGGACATTACCGTTGTCGGAATCGATCAACTTAGCGTTGCCATACCAAGACTAGGCCTGTACCTCCGTGCACAGCTGCAAGCAATCGTCCGCGATCACGAAACAGAAGGCACCTTAGTAAGGTTTGTCTAACTACCGGTTGGATCGACGCGCGGGGTACAGCCTTCGCGAGACCAAGGAGCAGATTGATGATCTCAATCAAGTGCCGACCTGACAGCGAAGCGCTCCCGCGCGTCGCTCAACCCGTAACGCTGCGGATCCACGGCGTGTGAATCGGCCTCGCGGTAGAGTTGCCTCACCTCATTGTGCCTATAGATCAGGAGCCACATCATGCCGATCACCGCGTTCAGTAACTTCACAGATGGTCTCGATGCGTCTCAGAGAAATCGCGGCCACTTTGTAGCGAACATCGATATTGACGACCAACGTCGGTGGGTACCTTATGCCGAAGGGGTGTGGATACAGCCGTTTGTGGCGCTCGCGCTGTATACCGTAGCCACGGCGGGTCCATATCGAGAAATAAACATCTCTGACATAGAGGTCCGCGAAATTGAAGGCGTCGTAGCTACGGTAGCGCCAGGAGCGACTATTTCTATTGGTGGCGTGTCAGCTCGGTGCATCTGCGAGGACGGACCGCAATGCACTAACAACGTTGATACCACTGAGTGGATTGGCACCACACACAAGATTATCACTCTGTCTCGCATCGACGGTAAGTGGACGCTGGGACCCCTTATGAGGTGGCGACTAGAAGCCGATAAGCTCAGTGATAAATACTTTGAGGCGTACGGAACCGCAGAGACCCCAGAACAATGGGACCACGTCTGGAGTTTTTATCACGCAATGCTCGATCATAGAGTAACGCGGCCGAAATGTACGCTGCCTAACTACCGCATGGAACGCCCTCGTGAACGATAAACTGCCAAGCTCAATCGTGAGTGCCCGCGGCGCTCATGCGGATTGTTAGGTGCCACTGGGATGAGCTACCGTTGCGCGACCTGTGGCCAGACTCACGACGACTTACCCGATTTGGCGTTCCGGTGGCCGGATCCATACTTTGTCGTCCCTGAAGCGGAACGTTCCACCCGCATCAGGGGTACGCTAGATCTGTGCTCTATTGATGACGACCAGTTCTATATACGTGGGGTTATCCTGATCCCCATTAAAGGCCACAACGAGAAGCTCGGTCTCGGCGTGTGGGTTTCGCAGAAGCGCGAAAACTTTCGGACCTACGTTGACAACTACGAGAGTGCGGATATTGGTCCGTTCTTTGGGTGGCTCAGCAATAGCATCCCTTTTTACAAACCGGACACTTGGGCGTTGAAGACCATGGCCCACTTTCAGGGCCCTGGGAAGCGACCCTCGATTGTGGTTGAGCCCAGCGGTCATCCTCTCTACATCGACTATGCCGAGGGGGTCGGCTTTGAGCGGGCTGCGAGCATCGTTCGCAGGGAGGTAGAAACAGATGGCACCTAACTACGCGTTCGAGCGGCCCGTGATTTATAGACTTTGGCTCGCCACTCGCCATGGAAGTTATTGTGCGCTCCCGGCGCGCTTTGGCCTCCCATTGGACGTCCGCTTAACTAGGCGTTAGGCGGCACCATTAAGACCGTCGGTTCCACCATTGGGCGTGCAAATCTGGCCTTACCTTGGCTCTTAGTTTTGTACGCCTTGGCAACTCTCCTGCACTTCGTACACAACGCCGAGTATCTCACCCAGTATCCGAATCTACCGGCTTCGTGGACGCGCACCGATGTATATGTCGCATGGCTGTGTCTCACGGTTCTCGGCGTTCTCGGTTACGTGTTATACGTTCGCGATCGTCGAGGAATCGGCCTCAGTTTCTTGGCTCTGTACGCGGGTCTTGGTTTCGGTGGATTCCTTCACTACACCCGGGCGTCAATGGCTCACCACTCTGCGATGATGAATGTAACCATATGGTCTGAGGCCGCCGCCGCGACATTGCTCTTAGTCAATGTAGTGGCGTTGGGGCGCAGAAGGGCTGGGGCAATGCCGCCTAACTACCGCATCGAGCGCTCGCGTGAACGATAAAGTGCCAAGGTCAGGCGTGAGTGCCCGCTGCGCTCATGCGGAGCGTTAGGCTTCATGATTCGGCCAACTTTTAAGTTTCGGCGTGACACAATTCCGCGGGTTCCGCTACGTCAGGCCCTCCAGACGTACTGGCCATTCTTGATCGGATTGCCAATTTTTCAATTCTTGATCGTGTTTGTTCCTACCGTCCGTAACAGCGAAGTGCTCTTTGGTTTTCTCTTTTTCAGCGCTATTCTCACTGCAATGTGGCCCTTATTCTATGGCAATGCGCCGTTTTCATTTTGGGTGGTGGCCTGTGTGTACTGGCTCTTTGGGTTCGTTTTATTGCTCGCGTTGGTAGCAGCACTCTTTGTCGTATTCAATCTCAAGCTTCCAGGGGTCCCGTATTAGGCACTCAAATGAAGCCCAACAACCGCATGGAGCGCGCCGTGAACCAAAACCTGCCAAGCTCTAGCGTGAGTACCCGCGGCGCTCATGCGCAGCGTTAGGCGTTCTGGGGGGGGCAGCACCTTGACAATAGTTTCTCGCAGAGCCTCAGCGGCTATTGTCGCAATCTTATTCCTATTGATCGGCGCCAACATTTGCCCTAGACGTAGCTTCGCCGATGAAAACGCATTGCCCGACCCTGATATTGGCATAGGCAATTACAGTCAGTCCCTCTTTTCAACGATCACCATGCTCACCCGTTGTGGAGAGTTTCGAGTTTTCGTGGCGTACCTGGACGGTACGGACATGCTATTTCTCGACCGCCTTGTGCAAAGCGGAGCTGGAGCTGTCTATGAGGCGCGGGACGGTGCGAGATTTGAGGAGTTCGACTTTCACGACGCGGACTACTCAATCAACCGCGTCTCCTGCAGAATCGTTAAGACGACCTTCGTGCAGATCGACGGCACTGCGGAAGACCCGGAGAACCAGCGCCGTACGTTCACAATACTGTACGACACAGTGGCGAAGTCTTACAAGTTTCAATTCCACGATATCAAGCCCAGTCAAAAGAAACGCCTAACAACCGCATCGAGCGACTCGTGAGCCGTAATGTAGCAAACTCAAACGTGAGTGTCGGCGGCGCTCATGCGGAGCGGTAGGGCGCACGAACGCCTCCTCCAGTGTTTACCACCCCAGCAATATTCTTGTCCTGCCTGTTGGGAATCTGGGTGGTGATCGCATTGGGTGGCGGGCCGCACCCGCCACTTAGCCAGTATTCTTGGCGCAACCTGCTTCGACCAATATTGTGGGCCGCACTAGGACCCACGCTATGGTGGGCATCACCCTTTGGGCCGGGGAGAAGTATCGCCGACCACCTTCAGTCGATTGCTGGGTATCCCATTTGGCTAATCGCCTCAATAGTGTGGCTTGCCCCTTGCATTTTGCTTGGTAGGCGCTTGGGGTTCACGCCCGTGTGGATAGTGCCTGCCTTAGCCGGACTTACTGAAGTATTGATCGGTGCCATTAGACACTGGCCTCCCACTCAGTGGTGGCCTGTCATTATCACGGGCGGCATCCCTAAGCCTTCTGGATACGTGTTGGGAATTCCCATCGAAGCATGGTACGGCTATGTATATAGTATTTGGTCCATAACTTTTACGGCGATGACCGCCGCGCTCTCATTCCTCATTGCGCTACGATTTGTGCGCCCTAACAACTGCATGGAGCGCCCGCGTGAACCATAGACTGCCAAGCTCAATTGTGAGTGTCCGCGGCACTCATACGGAGCGTTAGTCGGATGACCGCAGCGACCACGCACCGAGTGATTGAAGTCCTGATTGGGCTTGCGCTGTTTGGCTTCTGCGCTTATGAGATCTACACGGGCGAGGCTAGAGGCGCATGGCGTTCGTACGATCGGTATGAGGCGCCTTGGTCATATTGGACGAGCATGGTGCTTCAGATCGGTATCACAGTCGCGTTCCTTTTTGGCTACACCGCATGGCGCAAATGACTTGTCCGTCTGACAACCGCATGGAGCGCCGCGTGAACGATAAACTGCCAAGTTCAGGCCTGAATGGCCACGGCGCTCATGCGGAGCGTTAGGCGTCATATGAAACGCCAACACTACGAATTTGCCTTGGGCTTCGCTAGAGCGTTGTCATGTCCCTAGTGTTCAAACGCTTCCTGGTGGGTTTCTATTTGCTGGTTCTTGGTGCCAGCGCACTGAATGTTTACTTTGACTGGGGTTACTTCGGGACAGGGCGAGGTCTGCTGGCGGTTGTGGGTCTGATTGGCGCAGTCGCTGCTGCTAAGTTCGGTCCGTCTCTCTTGCGCGAGATCGAGACACACCAAGCTGCAAGGCGCAGGGCTACTTCCGGCGGAAACAAGTAATGACGCCTAACAACCGCATAGAGCGCGCGCGTGAACGATACACTGCCAAGCTCAAGCGTGAGTGCTTGCGACGCTCATACGGAGCGTTAGACAGCACCCTTTCTTTATACCCCACATGAATCTCAACCAAATTACGTTACCCTCAACGTACGTTGAGAGGTCGGTGGCGTTCTACCGCACACTCGGGTTCACCCTTATCGTCAGCGATTTTCCCAGGTACGCTCGATTTGAATGTCCGGTTGGAGGCAGCACATTCTCGTTGGACCACGTCGAGACTCTCCCTAAAGGTGCCGCCATCGTCGTGTATTTTGAATGCCTCGACGTTGACGTTACGTATACCGAACTCCAAGCACGAGGTATCTCCTTCGAGTCGCCACCGACCAATCAGCCATGGCTGTGGCGTGAGGCTTATTTGCGAGATCCGGACGGCAACCTCCTCTGCTTGTATTACGCCGGGGACAACCGTCGAAATCCGCCGTGGCGGCTTCGCACAGTGGCAAGTGCTGGTGCTGTCTACCTACCGCATCGAGCGCCGCATGACCGATAAACTATCAAGCTCAAACCTGAGTGCCGTTGGCACTCATTCGGAGCGTTAGGCAGCACGAGGCAATCTCATGGATTTACGAAAACTAACTAAGATCTGCTTCACCATCTGCATAGTCTCGATAATGTCCGCCACACTATTGGCGTTCATGCTCATTTGGGGTAACTTTGATAAAGAGACGGTCTGGAGGTCCGAACTTTCCGTAGGCGTCCTGTTTCTCGCGTCGGTGATAACGCTCAGTGTAAGTAGAACGCTGGGTGGAAAAGAGTAGTTGTCGATGTGGTCAGTTCGTCGCTGCCAAACAACCGCATCGAGCGCCGCGTGAACGATAGAGTGCCAAACCAAAGCGTGAGTGGCCCCGGCGCTCATGCGGAGCGTTAGGCAGCGCCAAATGGTCTACGACACCTCCCGTCGCCTCATCGGCGCAGCGGCGCTCCTCGCACTCTTCATCGGATCGTACTTCACAGTTAGGTGGGTGTGGCGGGACATAACGTATTGGTCGCGAAGCGCCACGGTCGCTTATAAGAACTCTTCGCTTGGAGAATGCGTGAGAATTGCCGTGGCTGATTGGCCAGGGGTCTCCGCATCCTTCGATGGCTCCTCAATTGCGTTGCGGGTATCGAATCAAGAGGCCGTAGTTATCAAAGACACGCCCACGCCTCACGTCGCGCGCATTGTTGTCTCTGGGCACAGTAGCTCCGTTTCCCATCTTGGCCCACCGTCTGAGGAGATGGTGGGTGCGGCCTTACGTCAGCTGACCTCACGGCTTTCGGTCAGTTGCGGGCGTGCCTAACAAACGCATGGAGCGCCCACGTGAGCCATAATCGCCCACTCTCTTGCTTGAGTGCCCACGGCGCTCATGCGGAGCGTTAGCCAACACAGTGACTACGCGGCGCCAACGCCTTCCCAGCGATCCGCCGCGCAGGCGCCAACGCGCCGCGATTGCACTACACCGAATGAGCTTTGAACATGCTCGGGCAATCGCGCACGCCTTGCCCGGAGTGCAGGACGGCAGCTCCTACGGCACTCCAGCACTCAAGATTCGTGGCAAGCTTCTGGCCCGGATGCATCAGAGCATCGACTGTCTTGTCCTCCGGGCGGACTTCCTGGACCGGCAAATTCTTATGCAGGCGGCTCCGGACGCGTTCTTCATTACCGACCACTATCGCGACCACCCTTGGGTACTCCTTCGCTTCTCAGCGGTCGATAAAGGTGCGTTGTCGGACGTCATTGAGAGAGCGTGGCGTGTGGTGGCCCCGAATGCGCTGGTGGCGGAATACGATAGTGATCGCCGACGGACAGGTGTTGCCTAACTACCGCATGGAGCGCGCGCATGACCCATAACGTGCCAAACTCCAGCGTGAATGCCCGTGGCGCTCATGCGGAGCGTTAGCTGGTCATGCTGCGTAATGCCACAGTGTTCGCTTTAGTCCTACCCCTAGCTACATTCCTAGCGCTTGCAGACCAGCCGCGGCAGACGCCGCCCTCGACGTTAACCTACTTTGCAGTCGACTTTGAGGTGTTTCTTACTGAGAAGCATCCACTCTACGATTTTGCGCCGGATCATCCGTGCGGCCGCGTACTGACGCTTCGATCCAATCGGCTGCCGCTTGGAGACTCAACGCTCGAATTTGATAATGCCTATGAACTCTCGCCGTCGGGAGAGATTCTCACGTACTGGTGGTTACCGACCGACGCGCAACCTTTAGCCATTGAGGGGGATCGCCTAGTTGTAGATCTCGGCGCTCCGACGGGTGCAGCCTACCTAACTCCATCCGGATACATCGGTATTACAGAGAACGGTCCGAACCAAGATTTGGTCAAGACATACAACAGCCATCGGCTTTCATGCCCCGCCGGCGGCAAGTGGGCGGAATACTTATGCTCGCAGTTTATCGATGGCGTTTCAAAGCGACCACGTTTAATTGCCTATGAGCCAGTATGCACATAAGGCCAGCTAATTTCCGCATCAAGCGCTCGCATGAACGATAAAGTGCCAGGCTCAAGCGTGAGTGCCCGCGTCGTTCATGCGGACCGTTAGCCGGCATAATCACTGGTCCTCTCGGGTCCCTTGACATTTTTATTAAACGTAGCTACAGTTAATGCGTGCGCATTACCTGCGACCCTGCGAAGCGAAGGCGCACGCTGGAAGAGCGGGGGCTGGACATGCGCCGCGCCAAAGAGATCTTTGCCGGACTTCACTTTACCCGCGTCGACGATCGCTTTGACTATGGGGAGCCACGCTTCGTTACAGTGGGCTGGCTCGATTCATCATTGGTCGCATTTGTCTGGACGCCTCGAGGCTCAGCCAGACGTGTCATAAGCATGAGGCATTGCCATGAGCGCGAAGCGCAAAAACTCCGTCCGCACTTCCCCGAGTCGGGATGAGCCACCTGAGATTACGGAATCTTGGGTGGCGGAAGCCGATTTACGTCGAGGCTCTAAGATCGTACGGAGGGGTCGACCTAAACTGCTGAACCCCAGACGCCTGTTGTCTCTCCGCCTCCCACCCAATGTGATTGCCAGCTGGAAGGCATCAGGCCCTGGGTGGCAAACGCGCATGGCCGAGGTGTTGGAAAAGTCCACGCCAAAAGCACGCCGACATGCTGATTAACAACCGCATCGAGCGCCGACGTGAAGGATTAAAGTGCCAAGCTCGAGCGTGAGTGCCCGCGGCGCTCATGCGGAGCGTTAGGGAGCAGATACGCTTCACGGCAGCCACCATTTCCCAGAAGGAGAACCATGGCCAAGTACCTGATCTCTTTTCCAAGTGCGGCGATGGTTGTGCCCGATGACGAATGGGGAGCGGTGGGCCGCGACGCACACGCTGTGATTGATGAGGCGAAAGCCACCGGTGTTTACGTCTTCGCCGGCGGAATCGACGAAGACGTACCGCCGATACTTGTCTCTGCTGACGGCGCGGTCGCAATGGGCGGCTATCCTTGGGCGCCCCCGCTCGACGGCGGGTTCACCGTGTTGGAACTGCCTTCGCGCGATGAGGCCATCGCGTGGGCGGCACGCATCGCCAAGGCCTGTCGCTGCGACCAAGAACTGCGTGTCTTCGGGTTTGACCCGCAGTCCTAAGGGCAGCACCGAAATGGCGCGGCTAGTGCGGCCTAACAATTCATTCAAGCCGACGCCGCTTCGCGGGGCAGTTGACTTCAAGCGTCAGATCGCGCAGATGGAGCTATAGACATGAACGACCCTAAGCGGTACTGGTTTGCCGCCAAGCGCTATGGCTGGGGTTGGGGACTACCATCCTCATGGCAGGGTTGGTTCGTGCTTCTAGCATTTCTGTTTACCGTGTCCTGGGCTTGTATCGATCTCCTGCCGCGTGATCCAATTATGTCTTGGGTGGTCATTTTCGGTGCGGTGATGGCATACGTAGTCATTTGTGCAAGGAAGGGCGAGCCACCAAAGCACCGAAACTGACGAGTTTCCGCTCAGAGGTCCCGATGGGTACTACGTCACAATTAATGCGATGTGCGCAGCCTAACCACGCACTGAACGCCCCGTGAACGATAAACTACCACGCTCAAGCGTGAGTGCCCATGGCGGTCATGAAGAGCGTTAGGCATTGTGAACACAATCAACGTCATCGCCCCGTACAAACACCACGACACGTGGGTTTTTGATGATCCACGAGTCGGGCTGCTTCAAGAGCCGTTTATCAGCGGCGCCGATTCCCTGATCGATCGTGCCGCAGTAAACATTCTCGGCGCCGATCGCGGATTGTTCCTAGTATTTTCCGGTCAGCCCTTTCCTGGCTACTTAGCCTGCTTGATCTGGTGCCGTTCCGATACGAATGGAAATTGGTACTACTCGGAAAGCCTTGACCAAGAAGCATTCCTCCATCCTGCGCTGCTGAAATATTTTGACGATGTTCCAAAGGCGTTGTATCTGCAGTGCAAGGCGAAACCGCAACACGCCAAACATCCATCGGAGTGGGCCGCGCGAGAACAGCCGCTCACCGCAGATGATCAGAGCCACGACCCTGAGCCGACGCTGCTAGTCAGGCCGAGTGGCACGGCCGCGCGACGCGGGCGCAAAAAAGCTGAGCAGTGTGTGTCAGACCCATACGTACCGCAGCTGCATAGCTTCGGAGCCCGTGCATGGATGCAAAGATTTGCTGTCCTCATCCTTTTTCTCTTCGTCACAGTAAATCTTATTCTCGTATCTACAAGCCTCCTTGGTCGCTCCAGGCCACATGGATTTCGCTCCTTTGTCTTGGTTTGGGTCATGGGGATAATCGGGCTCATCATGCTTGCTCGGCTTTGGCGGGCAATATTGCGGCAGCGAATGTCATCTCTTGGCAAGCAGGCAACGTGAGGGTATTAATTACCTGACTATCGTTTCGAACTCGACTGCGGCGCCTAATGCTTTGATGGAGTGTGTATTGGATGGGTGATGGGAATAAACGGGCTTCGTTCGGACCGTCGAGTGCCGCGTCGCGGTCAACCGCAGGGTTGGGTCCATAGGGCGTGGCTGCGCGCATTACAGCCAGAATCCTTGTCCTGGCCGCAGCGCTGTGGGCGTCCACCGTGCCGGGCGAAAATGTGCCCTCCGCTCAAACCAGTCAGAGTGCCCGTTTGTCGCGTCAACAGGCGATACAGCTTGCCCTTGCCGGATTGACGACTTCGGGACAGCCTGCCGCGCAGTTCAAAGTGAACTCGGCACGGTATCAGGTCGATAAGCATCGCTGGTTGGTTAGATTGTCCGAAGTAGGACCCAAGGCCCCGTACGACTCACACGTACTGGCTTTTGTTGATGACGGAACCGGAATCGTTTGCGTTAAACAAGCAATTGCGGTTGGCCAATGCACCTGACTAAGGCGTCCATCGCGCGTAAACCTTAACGTGGCACGCTCAGAAGTGCGCGCCCGCGGCGCTCATGCGGAGCGCCATGTTTTGGGAGAGTCATTGTCGCAGTCCCTTCGCAGCGCAAGTGAATGATTCCTCAACACAGCGTTCAGGAAAGCGAATGAAAGAGCTCGAACCACTGATGATGTTGGAGGGTGGTTGGACGGGTAAGGGCAAAGGCTCTTACGGCCACTTTTGGCCGATATGGACGTGGAAGTGCGCGGCAGATGGCTCCTCATGCGCCAAAAGATCATGATCCCGATTGCCTCGATCACCACGTATGTTTCGACCCAAGTCAAGGGTTTTGACGACGCGGAACTAACTCTTGATTTCTTCGATACCGCGGGCTCTTTTAAGTTTCGCGGCGCAGGTGAAGGAGACCAGTTACAGTTTCACTTTCATGACCCTAGGGTTCAAAAGACCTCCGTTTACTGGAAAGTGGGCGATGATCTTCGCTTTGATTATGTGTCGGTAGAGACGCAAGAAACCGGCGATGCAAAGAAGGTTCACTTCGAGGGGTTCTGGAAGCGCCAGTAACGGTTTAACAATTCGTTCAAGCCGACGCCGTTTCGCGACGCGGCTTTATTCAGGCGTCGGGCTTCGCTGATACGGGTGGGTGGCCATGAATAAACTGATTGGATTCCTCGGCGCGGCGGTAATCGGGTCCGTTGCCTGTACCTCAAAGGAAAAGCCGATGAACCACAACCCTACGGACTTTGGCACGCACTACGCAGCTGCATGGAGCAGCAGAAATCCGGCGCAATTGGCCTCGTTCTATGCAGAGAACGGATCCCTCATCGTCAATGGCGGTCCGCCATCTACCGGCCGAGCTGCGGTTGCTGCAAAGGTGCAGTCCTTCATGACCGCTTTCCCAGACATGGTCGTAAAGCTCGAGCGAATGGATCAGAAGGGGGATCACCCGGTCTTCCACTGGCTTTGGACCGGCACCAATACCGGACCAGGAGGCACAGGTAAGTTCGTGCGCATTACCGGCTATGAGGAATGGACCATGGACTCAACCGGCCACATCGCGAAATCCGACGGCCACTATGATGAAGCCGAATACCAGCGTCAGCTAGCGGGTGGTCCACCGCCACAGCCATGATTGCGGGGACGATACCCAAAAGCGTGCTCCACCCTATGGCCCACGCGCTGTGCGCTCGGCCCGCAGTTGAACGCGGGCGTTAAGGGGTACGAACCCGTATCATGTCCCGACCACTCCGCATTATCCTTACTGTCGCGGCTGCCATGGCCGGATACACGTTGGTGTCGGTCGCCATATTGGTAGCCTTTCCTCTGGAGACGTCGATCAGCCTTGGCGTCCTTAGGTTCCTTGTCTGCCTAGGGGCGGCATTCGGGGCCGGACGCCTGGTGTGGAATCGACCATCTTCGCCAGGCGCTCCCGGCCTAGCTCGTGCCATCACACTCGGTGCTCTTACTGTTGGAGGAATTGGTTTCTTTGGCGGTTTCATTGGTCCATTGATATTTGCGCCGGGCGCCAACCAAGGCCCGCTTCTGGGTATCCTTATCACCGGGCCACTCGGCGTGATTGCCGGCGCTGTTGGTGGCGCTCTCCAGTGGTTGGCGCGTCGAAGTCGTGCCCACTAACTACCGCATGGAATGCCGTGTGAACTGTAAACTGCCAAGCTCAAGCATGAAAGCCCGCGGCGCTCATCCGGAACCTTAGACAAGTCCTGGTCTATGGCGTGGTTTCCTCCAATTCTTTTCTTCTTGAGCATCGCGACACCTGCATCCGCAGTGTCAGTGCTCGGTTACCTCTGCGCGCCGCGGCGAGCAACAAGAACATATCTTGGCATTGTTGCCGCGTTGTGCTTTGCGGCTGCGGCGGCGTGGACATTCCGGATCTACCTCGGGAATGGGCCAACGCACTACGAACCTATCGGCCCCGACTTTGTGGCTTCCCTGTTAATCTTTCCATCGGCGCTCTTGCTACCGACCGTATTCGTATATCCGTGCGTATCGGGCGCTGTCCCAGTCCGGAGAATCGTACCGATCGCGCTCCTGGCTTCGATCGTCGCTGTTCCGTTCTGGCTCTGGGTCGCGCTCATGGTGTTGCACTATGTCGTGGGCGGCATGTAGTCCGTAAATCGTCCGACCACCGAGCGCCCGCGAGAATCATAAACTGCCAAAGGCAGCGGCTGCCTTCGCCAGCCTGTAGAGGCGGCCGCGCCTAAACTAGGCATCTCCCTCCCCTGACATGGATTGAACACAATGGACCTAAAACTACTCGGAACCGTCTTTGGCACCGTGTTTCTGGCGGAGTTAGGAGACAAGACCCAACTGGCCACCTTACTTTTCGCCTCTCGCGACAGAGCCCACTTGCTCACGGTCTTTCTGGCAGCCTCATCCGCCCTGGTCGCGACGTCGGCAATTGGCGTGCTAGCTGGCGCGGCCCTTTCAAACTACGTCCAACCCAAACACTTGAGCTACGTCGCGGGGTTCGGCTTTATTGCTATCGGCGCTTGGGTACTATGGCGAGCCTAGAGGTATGACTCATAAGGCGATAACGCCTAAAGTGGCGACATTAGCCATGGCGGCGGCGGCCTCAGAAGCCTGATAACCGCATCGGGCACCGGGTGAACTACGAAGTGGCAAGCGCCTGCCTTAGAGCACGCAGCGCTCCTGCGGAGCGTCGGGGGATTAGGATTCGTTACATTCAACTTTGGGGGGTTATCCATGCGTCGACTTATGATTCTTAGTATCTGCCTTGCCTTTACCGAGGCCGCCTTCGCACAGGAAGCCCCGGCGCCGACAGCCCAACAGCCACCGACGCCTGAGCAAATGCACAAAATCATGGATGCGACCCTCAGCGCCATGATTCCGTACATGGGGAAAATGGTCGAATCCATGCTCTTGGCAGATCTTGAAACCATGGCGCGCCCGGAATCGGCGACGCAGATGGCTCAGTACGTGCGCAACTTCTACCTCGCGCTCATCAAGGAGGGCTTTACTAAAACCGAGGCCTTCGAAATTGCCTCAAAGGTCCCAATTCCCGCGGTGTCGGCCAGCGGCAAATGACGCAATCGTCTAACAACCGCACCGATCGCCGCGTACACCCCGGACGGCTAAGCTCGAGCGTAACTGCCCGCGCTCATGCGGAGCGTCGGAGGGCCCCGTGAAGCCGATCGCCATATTCTGGCCCCCCATTCTTCTGGTCGCGCTGACTTTGCTTGTGGCCATTCGCATGTACATAGTCAGAATCGCGGAGATCCGGATTCGTAGGGTGGACCCTCAGTCCCTCGCCACGAGTCGTGGAATGGCGGCGCAGCTTGAAAACGTCTCGGCGGCAGACAACTTTCGAAACCTGTTTGAGATTCCCGTCTTGTTCTATGCCATTTGTCCCGCTCTCTATGTCACGGGCCACGTAACCTCAGTACAGCTGGGTTTGGCTTGGGCGTTCGTCCTGCTTCGCTGCCTGCACAGCTTCATTCACGTCACATACAATCAGGTCATGCACCGCCTTCGCGTGTATCTACTAAGCTTCGCATGCGTATTTGCCATGTGGGCGATCTTTGCCGGGCAATTGCTGCGGGAAGTCTGACTATCGCATCGAGCGCCTCGTGAGCCAGAAACTGCCAAGGCCTCGCGCCGGTGCCCGCGGTGCTCGTGCGCAGCGTCAGGCCTCCGAAGCAGGAGCGTAAGCTATGCCGAAACTTCGCAGGGGAATGACCATCGCCTCGCTTCGGAGGTTTATCCTGGCCTTAGCTGATGTGACGGAGGAGCCGCACTTTGAGTACGCTTCATTCCGGGTGAACGGCAAGATCTTTGTAACGGTTCCTCCCGAGGCTACCCACGTTCATGTGTTTGTGGACGACGAGGACCGCGAACCCGCCCTTGAGTTGCATCCTGAGTATATTGAGAAACTCTGGTGGGGAAAGAAGGTGCGGGGCGTGCGCGTTGCGATGGCGAAAGCCCAAGCTGATGTCGTAAAGGCACTTGTCAGAGCAGCGTGGGCCCGAAAGGCGCCGAAGCGACAGGTGAGTGCGTCAAAATCCAAGGCTAACGGGCGTGCCTAGCAACCGGACGCCTAAGTAAAGCGTTCGAGCGGGCCGGGGACGCTGGCTAACCTGGGCCGATTGGAATTGGCGGCTGAGGTTTGAATTGATAGGCGGGCAGGCGTATGTGCCCAACCACGAGGATTATCATTGATGTCTATGCAATACCATGCCGAGCGCCCGCGGCGCCCATGCGGAGCGTTAGAATTCACGCAACGGCAACACCCTGAATGCGGCGAATAATTGCCCTTATCCTAGTGGCCCTCGTGGCCTGGAGAGGCTACGAAACCTACCTCGCCCGGTCGAAACTGTATGGACGACCGGCGGCGGAGGCCCCAGCCGCCGCAGAAGCCGGCTCGCTGTTCACCGCCACACAAAGGCCGCCGGCCTTTAAGTGCGATGGCAGAGTTTACTGTTCGCAGATGACTTCCTGCGCCGAAGCCGAATACTTTATGAGCCACTGTCCTTCGGTGAAGATGGATGGGGACAAAAACGGCGTGCCCTGCGAAAAGCAATGGTGCAACTAGCGCGGTCCGGCCTCCCGTGGGCGCGCAACAGCGGCGCCCGTGGTTCCGGCAAGGCCAGGAAAAGGCTGATGACTGAAACGAAGGGACTTGAATTCTTCCGCCGGGCGCCCCGTCGCGGCTGAGCGCATCAGAGGACTCAAAGCAATGCCATCGTCTACATTTTCTGTTCGATCACCCGCCCTGGGGCTGGCCCTTGGATTGGCATTCTTCGCACTATGCAGCCTGCTGCGGGAAGCCATGCTCCCTCACTTGGTTAATGCCCCGTATCTGAACGCGTTTCTCGCCGTGGCCAATTTCATACTGGCGGGCGCGCTGGTGGGCGCCTCCTCGCCGCGGCATTCGTTACTCTTCGGCGTGGTTTTGGGGGTATTGGCCGGGGTGTTCGTGACAATGCAAGTCGGGCACTTCTCGCATATCAACTGGGGCGCGCGGCCGACTCTGCAAATCTTCGCCACCTATGCAGGGATAGGAATCATCCTGTGTGAGACGGGAGCGCTGGCAGGGCGCGCCCTTGCGTTAAAGTGGCTCTCGTCAAAGCTTCGCGCTTAGCGTCAGTGTGAAACATAGGCTACGTACCCCAGGAGTGAATGCCCTTGACGATCATGTGGAGCGTTAGAGCACACCGTTTGGCAATCTGCCACCTCTATCGGACCCGGAAAGCATCATGAATATCCGCCGGGACACTGAACCATCCGATTGGCAGGAAGAGATCCACAGCCTCGAGCGGGAGAATTGCCGTGCCTTCGTGGCTCGGGATTTCGAGGCCCTTGACCGGATGTGGTCGGATGATCTGGCGATCAACTCTCCGATCAACCGCGTTCACGACAAGAAGCGCCTGCTGGAGTTGCTTCGCGCCGGGAAAATCAGCCATGCCTCCCTGGAATGCCACGCTGAGCTCACATTGCGCCACGATCAATACGTTGTAGTCATGGGCCATGAGCAACTGACTGACCGTCCCGGAGAGGGCCTTGTCCGTCGTCGCTACACGAATATATGGCGGCTAGAGCAAGGCTCGTGGCGGCTGGTTGTACGTCACGCGAATATCATCGCCAGTCTGCAGCAGGGAGGTTGAAGTCATGAATCTTCAGGGCGGGTGTCTGTGCGGCGGGATTAGGTACGAGATCGACGGCCCGCTTAGCGATGTGGGCAACTGCCATTGTTCGATGTGCCGGCGCTTCCACGGAGCGGCCTTCGGGACTTACGGAAAGATCGGTGCCGAGCACTTTCGCTGGTTGTCGGGCAGCGAACTGCTGACTGTCTACGAAACTTCTCCGGGTATCGGCTGGGCGTTTTGCCGCGTCTGTGGGTCCAGCCTCGGCGTTCCAATGCACGGAAAGCTGAGCGAGGTAACTCTGGGTTCGCTCGATACCGATCCGGGCGTCCGTGCCACCGAACACATGTTTGTTGGCTCCAAGGCGGCCTGGTTTGAGATCACGGACGCGCTCCCGCAGCATGACAGGTGGCCGCCAGGCAGGAGACAATGACGGGCTGGTGTGGCTTAACTTTGCCTTCAAGTGGGCCTTGACGGCGCCTGACGGGCACCTCGCAGGAGCGTGCGCTGCGTATTGCACGACCTGGCCAATGCGGACCGGATAAGGCTTGGGATTGTCGGCGCGCATTTGCGCGTGTTAGTGAGCCTTCGGAGCACAAGGAAAATGAGTCGGCTCATGCGGTTTCCACGTTCCGTTAAGCGCGACCCGGACATCGAGGCCTGGATGAACGTGCGTCGGGATGAGCTGGGAGCGCTGGCACAGTACTGGTTTGGCGTGATCCGCAGTTGCGGAGACGATGTTCGGGAGATACTGCACGACGGCCATCCTACCGCCTGCGTCACTGACGCCGCGTTCGCCTACGTCAACGCCTACAAAGCTCACGTGAACGTCGGTTTCTTTCGTGGCGCCGAACTTGCGGACTCGCACGGCTTGCTGGAGGGCACCGGCCGGTTCATGCGGCATGTGAAGCTCAGACCCGAGCGTGGCACAGACGCCTCGGCTCTACGGAGTCTCATTGGTGCCGCGTACACCGACATGAAGGGGCGCCTGGACACGGATTAGTTCGCGGGGTGCCGAAGGATCCGAACCCCGGCTGGGCATTCGCCTTATTACGGCCGGTTCGAATGCGCACAGGGGCGCCGGGTGCCGGGATGGGCCCGCCTGTCGCGGGTACTGAGGACGATTTATAACCGTGCGGTCAACTGGCGTGGACCGGACCACGCGCCCCGGGAGCATACCGCCGGTCGTTCAACGCGCGCCATAGGCGGCATGGCCTGGTTCGGGCGAATTCGGGCCCGGCCCTTTTCCGCCGCTACCCGTCCTGCCGGAATGGGCCTGATAATGGCTTCCACAAGAGGAGACTCGCGATGGCCGACCTAATCCTCACGACTTTCGATTGGGTTCCCGAGATGCCCAGGGGCTATGTGCGTGACTTACGGGTGCGCTGGGCGCTGGAGGAAGCCGGTTTGCCCTACAGCGTCAAGAGCGTGCCGTTTCGCGACCGGGGCGCCGGGCATTTCTCGAAGCAACCCTTCGGGCAAGTGCCATGGCTGACTGACGGTGAGATTTCAATCTTCGAGAGCGGCGCGATCCTGCTGCACCTGGCTGAGCGCAGTGAAGTGCTGATGCCTGCCGACGCGCGTGCTCGCAGCGAAGTCATTGAATGGCTCTTTGCTGCGCTCAACTCGGTGGAGACGGCAAGCCTTCCTTGGTCGATATTCAAGTTCGTCGGCGAGCCCAGCGAGACACCGGGGACGAAGCGGCTGGACGAGTTCCTCGAGGCCCGACTCAAGCGCATGGACGCAGTACTGGCGGGACGCGAATGGCTGACACGATCCTTCTCGGTCGCCGACATACTCATGGCGGATGTACTGCGCCTTGTCGATCGCTTCGACGGCCTGGCGGGGCACCCGACGTGTCGTGAGTACGTGGCGCGCGCCACGAGCCGCCCGTCCTTCCTGAAGGCGTACGCGGACCAGATGGCGCATTTCGCCGCGGCAGACTGAATCGTGGCGTTGGGGGGCACGAGAATGGTGTTCCATCGGGCTCGGGAGAAAACGACATGATTCGCGGGAGCTGCTTTTGCGGGGGTGTGAGGTTTGAATTCCCCAGGGCCATCGGGCCGTTCGAGCTTTGCCATTGCAGTCGGTGCCGCAAAGCCAGCGGATCGGCCTTTTTCGCCTGGTTGCTCGTGAAACGCGAGGACTTCAAACTCGTACAGGGTCAAGAACAAATCAAAACATTCGAAGCCCCAGTCCTGGAGGCTCCGCCCGCCTATTGCACAAACTTCTGTAGGAGCTGCGGGTCGCCGGTGCCGAATCCCCTTAAAGAATTGCCCTACGTTGAGGTACCCGCCGGGCTCCTCGACGACGATCCGCTAATTCGGCCGGACCGACATATATTTGTGGACGTCAAGTCGCCTTGGTTCACAATAAGCGACGAGCTTCCCCGGCTTGATCGAGCCGAGTTGAGGAGATTCCGAAGCGCCCAGCTGCAGCAAGCGCGTGGACCGATAGCTACCGAAAGAGAATAAGGATGTTGCAGTACAGGCCACATTGGGATGGTTCCGATTTAGCGCTACCATTTGCCGTCGGCCGGCGGCGGCCCTGCACATCCTCGGATCGTCATGGACCATAGTATTGTGCTGGCCATCATCGCTGGATACTCCGTTGGGGTTTTCGGCGGTTACTTTCTTGCCACGCGGATCATTTTGTGGCTGTCGCGCGGCTGTCGCAAGCCGCGTCTCGTCGCGTTGCTCGGTTCCGTCGGCGGGCTGGCCGCGTTATTCCCGGCGTTCCTTCTCAGCACGCTAGTGCAAGGAAACCTGGGTGCCGGATACGGCGAGGACGCCACCCAAGCTGTCGGTTTGGGGTCATTCGACGTGCCGATCAGGCTTGGCCTTGGACTTGCCCTCAGCATCGCAGTGACTACGAGCGGCGGCGCGCTGGCGGGCGCCACGATCGCACGGTTGATAGCATCCCGTCAGGGGCCTCGAACAACCATCTGACTGCCGCATCGAGGGCCAGCTGAAGCATGGATTGCCAGGTTCGAGCGCGAGTGCCCGCGGGATGGGTTGTGAATGCATCCGCCACCTAAGCGGCATGTCGGGCATCGCATTCGCGATAAGCAAGCACGATCCAGAGTGAGCGCCTGCCGCGTTGATGGGGGGCGTCGGGCCTCATTGGGCGCTGCATGGTATTGATCCGCGAGCTGCGGGAGTCGGATTTGGTCGTTGCGCTGGCCGTTGTCAACGATGCAGCCCGGGCCTACCGCGGCGTGATACCCGCAGACCGATGGCACGAACCCTATATGTCGCGCGATGAATTGGACCAGGAGATTGCAGACGGCGTTGTATTCTGGGTGGCGGATGAAGACGGGTCTGTGCTTGGCGTCATGGGAATGCAGGACCGGGGGGCAGTCATTTTGGTACGCCACGCGTACATTGCGCCCGGTGTCCAAAGAAAAGGGGTGGGAACACTGCTACTGCGGCATATCGAAGTCCACGTGAACAAGCCTATCCTGATTGGTACCTGGGCCGACGCGTCCTGGGCCATCGAGTTCTACCAGAGAAACGGATACACCCTGGTCCCGACCGAGCAGAAGGACAGCTTACTCCGCAGGTACTGGGCAATCCCAGCAAGACAGATCCACACTTCGGTGGTACTTGCCGATGGGCAATGGATGGACACTCAGCGCGCTGCTCCACGGGGTCAACTAGCGCCTTAGCGCGAGCCCTTGCGCTCCATGCGCTGGCAAACAACTGGCGACGTGGGTATGGTGCATCATTGCCGTGCCGGCACTTGCCTCCAACGGCCGCGCACCGCGGGCGTTGGGCGGCACACAGCTACGGCCGCGTGAGGTAATCTCAATGAAGAGTAACTATCCCCTAGTTTCAGGCGCCGTCTTCGGACTGGTGGCGATCCTGCAAGCGATACGCGCCTTCTCCGCGTGGCCGGTGCAAATCGGTCCCTTCAGCGTTCCGGTGTTGTTTTCCTGGGTAGCCACGATCGTTGCAGGGGGCCTTGCAGTCTGGGCATTTAGGTCGCGCGCCGACTAAGCGGGCCGGCACCAAATTATAATTGGCGACGGGTGGCGCACCCGGACACACTTGTGCCCGGCGCAAGACGCCTCCTATAGCGCAAACGCAGAGCCGACCTGACGGTCATAAGAGGGAGAGTGGTATGCCCACCGTTCTTGCTCTCGGGCTGGATCCGGCCTTCGTCGAGCTTCCGAACAATCCCGCACCGTCTCCGGCGATTGTTCGAGCCTTCATCGACGCGCAGCTGGAGCGCCTGCGCGGCCTGGGTCACATCGTTCACAGTTGTCTTGTCGATCCGGGTGAAACGGCCGAATCGGTCACATCACAGCATTTACAAGCGCAGTCCTATGACTGCGTCCTAATCGGGGCCGGTCTACGGGCTCCGGAACAATTGCTTCTCTTCGAAAAGCTGCTCAACATAGTTCATGCGCAGGCGCCCAAGGCAAGAATATGCTTCAACAACTCCCCGGCCGACACTGCAGAAGCGGTTCAACGTTGGGTGTAGTCACCTACCCCGGCGCAGCCCGATACTGCCTGGCCGCTCCGTCTCACTTCGGTGCAGACAGGCGCTTCGGGCGTCTGCCAACATCGTCCAGATACCCTATGAGATATTCACGATAGATATATACGATCAGGACCAGAGCCATGCATCATTCCCGTCTCTGTGCAGTGCTCATCGACTGCAATACACCCGACATCGATCAGGCCGCCAGCTTTTGGGCCGAGGCTTTGGGTCGCCCCATTCATCCTGACCACCCGGGTACGCGTGGCAACTATCGTATGCTGCTGACACCGCCCGACGAGCCCATTGTGCAGATTCAGCGCGTCGAGCACGACAGCAGGGTTCACATCGATATTGAAACCGACAATATTCCCGCCGAAGTGAGTCGATTGGAAAAATTAGGTGCCCGCGTAGTGAGCTCTCTGGAGCGATGGGTGGTCATGCAGGCGCCGACCGGGCACCGATTCTGTGTTGTACGACTACAACGTCCGGGCTTTCCTAAGAATGCGACCCCCTGGGCCTGAAGTCGCTTCGGGGATCGGCTCAATTCAAGAGTCGAGCGGCATACGCCGTCGTGAAGAAGGCCCTATAGTCTAGATGGGAGGTGCCGAAGGTGATTCGGACTCATGGGCTCACTCATCTCGCGCTGAAGGTCGCGGATCCGGAGCGCTCGCTGCGCTTCTATCGCAGCGTGTTTGGGGTTGAGGAATACTTCCGCGATGCGACGACCATTCAGGCCAAGGGTCCCGGTGCCTTCGATGTCATCGTCTTCGAGGCCGCCACTTCAGGGATCGGGGTGGCCGGTGGCATATCGCATTTTGGATTTCGCCTAATTGCTCCATCCGACATCGATGCGGCAGTCTCCGAGAGCCTGGCGGCAGGCGGGCGACTGCTGCGCCGCGGGGAATTTGCAGCGGGATTTCCCTTCGCGTACATCGCTGATCCCGACGGCTACGAAATAGAGATCTGGTACGAGTAGGCCCACCTATGGCAACGCCGCCCGTTTTGCAGTCCATCCTCACCTGCCCGCGTTGTGGGACATCGACCGTCGAAACGATGCCGACCAACGCCTGTGTCTACTTCTTTGAATGCAGTGGATGTCACACGCTGCTCCGGCCAGAGCAGGGGCACTGCTGCGTCTTCTGTTCATACGGATCGGTGAAGTGCCCGCCGATCCAACAGCAGCAGGGCTGCTGCAGCGGCGGCCCGTCCATTGCGCTCTAGACAAGATAAATGCGGGGAGTCCACAGTCGCTAGCCAACAAGCGGTTCGGCCCTGCCGGGCGCGTACTCGACACGAGGACATGCTGTTCTAATGTGGCCTTGATATCGGCGCGGTACTTGTTCAAAGTCCACGCTTAGAATGCATGGGTTCGAGAAATACCAAGCGCCAGTCGGAAGGGAACGGCAGCTTCTCTGCGGCGGGTGACAGGCAGGCTGAGCGTGACCCCACTCAAATGGCACGTGTTGACGACGGCACCCGATTTGCCCTCGGCACATGCGCTCGTGGAAACCCTGAGCGCTCAGGGCATCACCTGCCACGTCGTGCCCGACTCGACCCTGCTAGGGCAGGCCTTGCCTTGCCGCGTCATGGTCGACTCGGCCCTGGCGCATCGGGCGCGATGGATTCTGTCCCAGGGTCAATTCACTGACGAGGAACTGACCTTCTTGGCGACAGGAGTGGTGTCCTGCGATGCCGCGAAGGAATAGGCTTCCCCGCGGCGCGCCTGTCGCATAGTGGCTGGTCCGAGCGCAGCTAGCCGCCACGCTCATGCCGAGCATTAAGCGTTGATGTTGCTGCACTGGCTGGTCGCCACCCTGCACCTCCTTGGCCTCCCTCTTGGCCTGGGCGCGGTGTGGACCAGGAGTCGCGCGCTGCGGCAGGCTCGCAGCCCGGCCGATCTTTCCCGCGTTTTCATCGCGGACAATCTTTGGGGCGCGGCCGCCGTGCTATGGATAGCAACGGGCCTCCTGCGAGTCTTCGGTGGCCTCGAGAAAGGCGCCGCTTACTACCTCCATGATCGCGCCTTCCATATCAAGATGGCCCTTTTTGTTACTATTTTGTTTCTTGAGGTCTGGCCCATGGCAGTGCTCATTCGTTGGCGCATCCAGGCGAGGCGAGGAGCATCGATCAATATGGCCAGGGCTCCGGCGCTCGCCCGAATCAGCGCCCTCCAGGCGGCACTGGTGGTCTTGATGGTGGCGGCGGCAACAGCCGTTGCCCGTGGGTTCCTTCATTAGCGCAGCAAGCCAGCGTATCGGGCACGAGGCGGGGTTCGCCGGCACGCATTGCGGTCGGAGCTCAACCGGGTGGGGGATAAAAAGCCATGTGTGGCCATTGCTTCAGTCCTGACCAAGTGCGCGAACGATGGCTGAGGAGACTTCTGCCGATGCCGAAATGCGCTCCTTTGGATCGGCCACGGCGCACCCCTGAACGCCGACCTTGGTCAGCGTGGTAACGATAGTTGCGCGGTTGGTCGCCGCGGCACTGGGTGCCCTGGCGCTGATGCACGTCTATTGGGCATTCGGTGGAAGGGTTGGCAAATCGGTAGCCGTTCCGGAGGTCGAAGGCCGTCACACTTTTGTCCCCTCAACGGCGGGAACATTGGCGGTTGCGGGCGCACTGTTCTTTGCGGCCTTTGTGGTGGCAATCGCCGGAGGGCTGCTGACGGTCGGGGGCTACAGGGGCGTGTTTCGGATATTGGCGTACGGGCTCAGTGCGACGTTCCTCGCCAGGGCGGTTGGAGATTTTCGCCTCGTAGGTATCTTCAAGCGCGTTCGCGGAACCCGCTTTGCGACTCTTGACACGACCGTCTTCGTCCCCTTGTGCTTGGGGTTCGGTCTTGCCGTCCTGTATGTTGCGATCCATGCTGAATAACAATTTCAGGGAGCGCCAGTTGGAAGATGGCGCGCCAGCGCAGAGCTAGCCGACTGCAACGCGGCGGGCGGTATGGGTCGTTACACGTACATTTGGAATTTTCAGGTTCGCTCAGACCGTCTTGAGGACTTCCTGCGCCATTACGACCGCTCCGGAGCCTGGGCTGTGCTTTTTCGGCGCGCGCCGGGATACATCGGCACGCGCCTGTTGCGCGATTGCAATGACCCACTACACTTCCTTACGGTAGACGATTGGGAAACCGAGGAGCACTACCGCGCATTCCGCGCGCGCTTTTCATCTGAGTACGACGCACTGGACCGGATATGCCAAGGTTTGACGGTGGACGAGACACCGGTGGGGCAATTTCTTGACCCAGGCGACTAACGAGGTGTTCGAGCCTAACCGCCGCACGGGGTCGGCTATTGCCAAGGGAATGCGGCGATGCCCATGAACCGTCCCTCGGTCTCAAATTTGACTCGGTTGGTTCACAGCGATGAGTAGGCCGCGCAAGGGGTGATGATGGCTCTGGTCTATCGATTCCTCTTTCCGCTCATCTGGCTTTCATGGGCGGCCTACTGGTGGCTGGCCTCTTACGGCGCCAAACGCGTTGATCGTCGCGAGCCACTGGGCTCACGCCTGCTCCATGTGATGCCGCTGATGATTGCGGCGTGGCTGCTCTGGGCCGACCGCCTCCCCGGGTCCTTCCTCAATGAGCGCATGTTCCCGTGGGCGCCGTGGTCATTCTGGGCCGGGGCGTTTCTCACTGCCGTCGGCTTGCTGTTCGCGGTCTGGGCCCGTGTTCACCTTGGACGCAATTGGAGTGGCACGGTCACCATCAAGCAGGACCATGAACTGATCGTCAGCGGCCCCTACGCCATTGTCCGCCACCCCATCTATACGGGCCTTCTGATTGGCTTTACCGGTTCAGCCATGGCCCGCGGCGAATGGCGTGGCCTGATTGCAGTCCTTCTCGCCTGGGCAGCCTTGTGGCGCAAACTGCAATTCGAGGAGCGCTGGATGACCGAGCGCTTTGCTCAGCAGTACGACGCCTATCGTCGACGCGTTCCGGCACTTGTGCCGCATCCAAGGCGGCGCGCGTAGCCTCTTGCCATCGCAGCTTCCCCGTCGCTCTTTCGTCTGGCGCAGGTGCAGCTTCGCGAGCGGCTGTAGGCCATCATCCATTTCGCGTGGTCACGTCGGGGGCGGCGCTTCAGCCCACGTTTTGGGCGGCTATACTTTGGGCAGACGAGCCTGGGACGCGTACCGGAGGGTTTTCGTGAGTCCGTTGAAGCTGGGCAAGGCGTTTACCCTATTGGAATCAGGGCCTGTAGTGCTCGTGACAACCTGTGATCGGAAGAAGGACAACATCATGACGGTCTCATGGAGCATGGTGTTGGATTTCAGTGCGTTATTCGCCATTGCCACGGGGCCATGGAATTACTCCTTCGGGTCATTGCGAAGGAATCGGGAATGCGTCATTGCCATTCCTGCCGTCGACCTGCTGGACAAGGTGATTCGCATAGGTACGTGCTCAGGGCGAGACACCGACAAGTTTGCAAAATTCAAGCTCACCCCGATGCGCGCGAAGCGGATCAGCTCGCCCTTGATCAAGGAGTGCCTCGCCAACATCGAGTGCAGGGTCATCGATATCGTCAGGAAGCACAATATTGTTGTGTTGAAGGCGGTTGCCGCCTACGTCAACGGCGCACGCAAGGAGAAGCGCGTGATTCATGGCGTGGGTGACGGCACGTTTGTCGTCGACGGGCGCAGAATCAACCGCAGGCCCATGATGGCCTCCAGACTCGCCCCGGGCGTTTAGCCTTCATTCCCCGCCCACGGGAAGTTCGGCGGCCCCGAAGCAGAGGGCGCCGCGGCTCCCATGAGGACCTCAGGCGGTCGGACCCATGCGCGCCCGGACGCATGCGTCCGCAAATTCTGACAGACACCGGTCAGCTGCCGCGCGATGCTGTTGACGCCCTAAAACCCGGGTGGTGAAGTGCATTAGCGTTTCGACCAAAGTCATAAGCTGGCGTCCGGGCGGCATGTCCTTAGCTGCAGTGTCGTGCCGGCGGCTCGATGGTTTCCAAACCGGTGAGAGAACTTCATGATTGACCATTTCAACCTTCCGGTGCGCAATCTTACGGAAAGCCGTCGCTTCTACGAACGCGTCCTTGAGCCGCTCGGATATCGTTTGCTCATGCAGGACGGTGATGCCGTGGGCTTCGGCGTCGACAGCTGGGCCTTTGGAATCGTGACCACAGCGCCGCCGATTCCGAAGCTGCACCTGGCGTTTCAGGCCAGCTCAAGGGACGCCGTCGATCGCTTTTTCAGGCAGGCGATCGATGCCGGCGGACAATCGAATGGCTCGCCGGGGATACGCGCGGCCTATGATCCTGCGTACTACGCCGCCTTCGTAATCGATCCTGACGGGCACAACATCGAGGCGGTTTGCCGCGGTGCGCTGATGCAACCGCATCGAGTATCCACGTGAACCGTGAAGCTGAAGCTCTAGCGTCGATGCCCGTGAGGCTCGTGCCTAGCGCCCGGCGCGGGAGCGTGCAGCGTATGAGCGCTCTATGTGCGCTGCTGCTTGTCGGTGTATGCACGATCGGGCAAGCCGCCGAGCTACCACCGATTGAGAGTAAAAAGATCGACTTTCTGATCAGGACGATCGAGACGCTTGAAGACGCGAAGTTCGTGAGAAATGGTACCGCCTACGACGCCAAGGCGGCCGCGAATCATCTTCGTCGAAAATTGAAGAACGCCGGATCGCGGGTAACTTCCGCCGACGGCTTTATCCGGTATTGTGCGACTGCCTCCTCAATGACCGGAACCCCCTACCAGATTCGATTTTCCGACGGACGGGTCGTAGCCTCAGCCGCCTTCCTGCGAGAGAAGCTGGCCGACTTTCCCGCCCAATGAGGTTCCCTGGGAACGCCGGGCCGTGATCCGCAGTCTTTTCAGTTGGCCGGGGCGCTTCCCCGGGAATGCATGACCGCGGGCCTATGAGCGAACCCAGATATACCCAGACGGACGGCGTCTTCTCAATGGCCTGCAGCGTGGCGGCCAACATCAAGGCCGACGCCAGGATCGTGTGGCGCGTCTTGACCGACGCCCCGGGCTACCCGCGCTGGAACAGCACGGTGACTGGCATCGAGGGTGTAATCCGGGAAGGTGAGCGGCTGACGCTTCATGTGCCGGGCACAAGCCGTACCTTCAGGCCTAAGATTTCGGGCTTCCTGCCCGAGAGGCGTATGCTTTGGAGCAATGGAGTCGCCGGCATTTTCAAGGGTGTTCGGATCTTTAATCTCATGCCCCACCAGAACGGGTCGACTGATTTCGTGATGGAGGAGCGCTTTTCCGGGGTCATGTTCGCTCTAACCAAAAGCATGCTCCCGGATTTCCGTCCAATATTCGAGGCATTTGCCGCTGACTTGAAACGCGAGGCCCAGCGGGTTGCGCACGCAGAAAAATGAGACGATCCCCATGAGCCTGATTCTGAATTGGAGCCCCAAACCGGCAACGCCCGCATAGCCGCAAGGAGAACTGCTTGGATCACGCGTTCACCACCACCGCTTTTACCTTTGAAGGGTACAGAGTGACGAGGAATTTTGGGGTCGTCCGCGGCATCATGGTCCGCTCGCGATCGATCTTCGGAACCCTCGGGGGCTCGCTGCAGACCCTATTGGGCGGGAACATCTCGTTGTTTACCAGCCTGTGCGAGAAGACGCGCAACGACGCGTTTGAATTGATGCTTCGGCACGCCGAGGAACGCGGCGCCAACGCCGTGATCGGAATTCGCTATGACGCGACCGAGGTCATGAGTGGCGTCAGCGAAGTGCTGTGCTACGGAACGGCCGTCCAGATCGAGCGTGGCGGCTAGCGGCGGGCTCCAATCTGCGCATTCGGGCGCATCCTACGGCCATAGCGGTGCATGGGGCCGCCTGTTCTTGAATATCCGGCGGCCCGGGTGGTCGGGGTCGCTGACCTTTAGCCGATCGCTCGCGGCAAATCCTGAAGCCCATTCAACGGAGGTATGGAGTGACAAGACCTATCATGAATCTCGACGAGGTGAAGTTCGACGACGTGGAGGAGAATGGCCGCTACACCTCGAGTCGTGGGCAGATCGGCAGTCATATCGGGGCCAGGAAGCTTGGCTACAACCTGACGGTTCTACCGCCCGGTAAGGTCCAGTGTCCCTTCCACTGCCACCACGCCGAGGAGGAGATGTTCCTAATCCTGGAGGGTGAAGGTGAACTGCGCTTTGGCGACAAGCGATACCCGATCAGACCGCATGACGTGATCGCCTGCCCGACCGGCGGCGCGGAGGTCGCCCACCAGATCATCAACACGGGGCCGACGACCATGCGCTATCTGTCGCTATCGACCAAGGCGGAACTCGAAGTCTGCGAGTACCCGGACTCCCAGAAGGTTCTCGCCTCGGTGCGCAATCAGGGCCGGGCAAGCCTGCGTAAGCTATTCCGCACGGGGAGCGCGGTCGACTACTATGACGGCGAGAAACCTTGAGCGGGAGCCGTGGCCTACGTCGGGCAACCCGACATCGCGCCGCCGGCTGGCACTTGGCCCGGTGTTGCTCCGGCAAGCAGGCTTAGCACGCGATCCAGCGACTGACGACCCTCCTGCTCCAGTTCGCGAGTCACGAACTCGAGCAGTGCCCGCTCGTGCTCCGTTACCCATTGCGCCAGCGGCAGGAGGTCTTCCGGCATCGTTGATTCCGCCGCCTGGAAGGCGCGCACATAGCCGGCCAATTCCGGCCGGAGTCGACTGAGCGCCTCCCGCCACGTCAGATTTGCGTAATCCTGCGCGGAATTCAGGCCCCGCTGCCGGTCGATACCGGCTGCAGGCAACTGTACTTCGCGCGCTTCGAGCGTCGTGCGCAGGCGGTCAGCGACGCATTGTTCAAGCTGCGCGAGCTTGCGCCACTTCTCGGCGAGTCCCGGCTGAGAGGTGCTTTGCGCCAGTGCGCCAAAGAAGGCTTCCCCTCCGACCTCGCCGCGATACCACTCAAGAAGCTCGACCAGGTATTTCTGCATGTCAGGTTTAGTGTGGGAGCTTTGGGTAGCCACTTGGCGCCCAGGCATTATCTGACAGGCGGGCTCCCGAGTCTGCCCCAAGAGGCCATCTTCCCGGCCCTTGGGCAAAAGCGCACCTCTGTATACAGGCCGCTCCACCACGTGGAAAATGGAGGCGATTTCAGGGTGCAGGCGGAGCGTGACGCTAAGCCGACCCTCGCGGCGTGTATGGAGAGGACTGGACAATTGGATGGGACTCTAAGGAATGAAATTCTCGGTATTCGCTGAATTCTATTTTTGGCTGCTGGTGGTGTGTTCCCTGATCCTGCCGGCAGTCATTTACCTGGCCCTGCTCTTCAAGCGCGCAGTCTCGCGCGCCACAGTACTGATTCTTGGATTGACTCTGGTGGCAATTTCAGGCGTGGACGTGTTTCTGCTGCAACGGTTGGCCGCCATGTCCAAGCTGAGCCCGTCGTTGCTGGATGACGCGGTCTTCAATTCGGAAGTGACCATAGGGTTTTATTTAATGCCCGCGTTGTTCGCGGGCATCGGCATCGACATCATTTCGCATGTCCTTATGCGGCACCTCGACAGGGCCGAGAAGAGATTCCGCCGCGAGCATCCCAACGCCTCTGTATAGGGGGATTTGATCATGTCCACAGGCACGGTTCATCTTCACCGCGTCCTCCGCGCGAGCCCGGAACGCGTCTATCGGTCGTTTCTAGAGGCTGACGCGATGGCCAAATGGCTGCCGCCCTACGGCTTTACGTGCAAGGTCCACCATATGGATGCCAAAGTCGGCGGCGGCTTCAAGATGTCGTTTACGAATTTCGGAACCGGGCAGGGGCATTCTTTCGGCGGCGAGTACCGGGAGTTGGTGCCGCATTCGCTTATCCGTTATGCCGACCGCTTTGACGACCCACGCATGCCCGGAGAAATGCAGGTCACGGTAACTCTGAAGCAGGTGTCTTGCGGAACCGAAATGACCATCGTGCAGGAAGGCATCCCCGCAGCCATACCACTGGAGATGTGTTATCTCGGATGGCAGGAATCGCTGCTGCAGCTCGCCCGACTGGTGGAGCCCGACCTTCGCGGATAGCCCAGTGATTGTCACCCTCGAGCTGCGTCGTCCGGGGCCTATGTCATCGGCCTGCCTACGTTCCGGGCGCTGGCGATGAGCTGTAGCCCTCTCCGGGCATTTCCCGGATTGCAAAGCGGGTCTTTGGCGCACGCTTCGGTGCGTCGCGGAGGCCGCTTTGCCTCAGCAAGCGTGATGGGCGTCTTGGCGATGCTCGTTTCGCTCTCGCCGCGTCTCTCCCGTGCCCAGGAGGTACGCGTCGAAGTGCAGGCGTTTCAGTCCGTCACGCTGAGCGACCAGGAGTTCCTGACGGGGCGGGTGCCCGGCAAGCCGGTAACGCTGGCCGGCGTGTTGCGCCTGCCTCATGCCGGCACGGCGGCGCTCCCGGCGGTAATCCTGTTGCACGGCTCGAATGGGATCTCTGGGATAGAGGATGACTGGATCCGGGTCCTCAATGGTATGGGGGTCGCCACCTTCATGATCGACAGCTACACAGGGCGCGGCATTACCAGCACCGTCGACGATCAGGCCCAGCTGGGGCGCCTGGCAATGATCATTGATGCCTATCGGGCTCTGGAACTGCTGGCTCGGCACCGGGGCATAGACCCGGGGAGAATTGCGGTCATGGGATTTTCGCGCGGGGCTCAGGCGGCGCTCTATTCCAGCCTAAGGCGCTTCCAAAGCATGTATCTAGAGAACCCCACGGCCCCATTTGCCGCGCACGTCGTGTTCTATTCGCCGTGCAACACCCGATACCGGGACGACGAGGCCGTGACTCGCAGTCCGATCCGAATCTTCCAGGGAGACGCGGACGACTACGTTGCGCTGGCTCCCTGCCAGTCCTACGTTGAGCGGCTGCACAAAGCGCACGCGGACGCGGTCCTGACGGTATACCCGGGGGCCCGCCACCTCTTCGACAATCCGGCGTTGAAGTCGCCGCTTCGCATCCCGGGCGCGCAAGCCACCCGCCGCTGCACTCTCGAGGAGGGCGTGGACGGCATGATCATTGAAGCGGCTTCGCGCAAGCCCTTTGAATACGGGGACCCCTGCGTGGATCGAGGCGTGACGGTGGAATACAACGACGCGGCTCGCACGAAGGCCGAACTCGCCGTGCGCGAGCTGCTGACGGGCATCTTCGGACTGAAGTAACTATGGCCCTTGCGAGAAAGATCCTGCCGGATGTTGCCACGCGGCCGGGCCGGGCGTTTACCCAGTGCGTGCACCACATCAGCTTCGTGCCTGGTACGACGCGCCGGAACGGCGCGCCGAGTAATCTACGGTGATCAATCTACGGACATGTGGAGTGCGGACATGATCTACAGTGGAAGTTGTCATTGCGGACGAATTGCATTTGAGGTCGAAGGCACGCTGGAAGGGGCGATGGGGTGCAACTGCAGCATCTGTCAGCGCAAAGGTGCTCTGATGTGGTTCGTGCCTCGCGACAAGCTGCGCCTGCTCACCCCTGAAGCCCACGCGAGCACCTATCTATTCAACAAGCACGCGATCAAGCATCGCTTCTGTGAAAAATGCGGCATTCATCCCTACGGCGAGGGCACCGATCCCAAAGGCAATCGTATGGCTGCCGTCAATATTCGGTGCCTGGAGGGCATTGCGCTCGAGCAAATACCCGTCGCGCACTTCGACGGCCGTTCGCTATAGATACAGGTCGAGTCCGATTTTGCCCTGCGTGACCCACTCTCGGTGGGCTCACACAGGGGCCGTGTCGGCATTCTGGCCATCCGTGCTATGTTGCAGCAGCACCGAGTGGTGCCGTTTTAGGTTGATTTCTGGACTGCTACGCCGGGAGGCTATGGATGAACTTAGATAAGAAGTACCTCGTATGGTCACTGAGTTTTGCCACGTTGGGGTTGGGCTTGGGAATATTCATGGCGGCAAGCAAAAACCATTCGCAGCTAGTGGCTCACGCGCACATTCTGATGATCGGTTTCGTCATCTCGTTCATCTACGGGATGATTCACAAGCTGTGGTTGGTACAGCCCAACCGGGCGCTCGCCACTTTTCAGTTCGGGCTGCACCAGGCCTCCGCGGTCACGATTTCCCTGGGCTTGTTTCTGCTCTACGGAAATCTGGTCGACGGCTCGAAGCTGGAACCCATCCTCAGTGTGGGAGCCCTCGGCGTCCTGCTGGCGATGTTGCTCATGCTTTATATGGTCATTAGATCCGGACACAAGCAGTCTGTCGCCTAGATGGGCGGTCGGTTTGCAAATGGCTTCCGATAACGATTCCGAGCACGCCTCCGTGAGTCAGTTGGGCCTGGCGTGCACGCCAACGCCCGCAGCCCGGCGCTCCGTCCCGCCCGCACGGAAGGCTGAATGCCATTAGGAACGTCCATGCAATCGGTGCAGAAACTCAATGAGTTCGGGTCTCAGTACCTGCCGGGATACCTGGGCATTGTGATCACGCAGGTGTCCGGGCCGGAGATCAGGGCGGAGCTTGCGGTGCGCCAGGCTCACCTCGCGCCCAATGGCTACCTGCACGCCGGAACCGTGGTCACGCTCGCCGATACGTCGGCCGGGTATGGCTGCACGGCCAACCTGCCAGCGGGCGCTGTGGGCTTCACAACCATCGAGCTCAAATCCAACCATCTGGGAACGGCTCTCGACGGTACGATCGAGTGCGTCGCGAGGGCCGGGCACCTTGGCAAAACGACCCAGGTTTGGGATGCGGTGGTCACGCACCGGGAATCGGGCAAGGTCATCGCACTGTTTCGCTGCACCCAGCTGGTACTCTACGCCCGATCGGGCAAATGACCGGCCTGCCGCCGGCGCGGCGAAATCCACGATCATCGAAGGATCGCAGCAGCTGCATTCTGCCCATGACATTCGACCGCTCCGCTCGCGCCGGGCTTGGGCACGGTATGCCCTCATCGAAATGAGATGAGGACTCAAGCGCGTCGTCCGCAGGGAGCTGCGCTAAATGTACAGTGGGAGCAGGGTGCGGGCTAACCCGCTCGGAAAATCCACCCGCCATGGACGCACAAGCTGATGTCTTCAGGCACGCGCCGCAACTTTGAGGAACTGGTCGCAAGCGCCAGCCCCGCGCTGCGACCGGTCTGCATTTCGCTCCGACGCCTGATTGGGAAGCTGCACCCCAAAGCCATGGAAATCACCTGGCCCAGACAGCGAATCGCCAGCTTCGGCATCGGCCCCCGGAAGCTGTCCGATCATTATTGCTACATCGCGGTCTACTCCGCTCACGTGAACCTCGGCTTTTACCGTGGGGCCGCGCTCCTGGACCGCGGGGAATTGCTCTTGGGCAGCGGCAGGAGGCTGCGGCACATCAGCTTTCGGGGCATTGCCGCAACCAGGAGGCCCGCGGTTGCTGCACTCCTGCGGGCAGCCATTGCCGAGCGCAGGCGCAATGCCCGCGCAGCGCAGGTGGAGCCTCGGGTCCTCGCTTGACTGATCGCCCGATCATGCAGAGCATGAGCGCCGGGAGTCCCCAGTTGCCTTGTTGCGCTGGCGATAGCGCGTTATGAATATGCCGCTGGTGATTGCGATTGGCGCCATTCTGGGCCTGCTTGGCGGGTCGGGGATTTATTTTGATCCGCGAATGCCGGGCAAACGTTACATTGTTGCCGCAGGCACCCTGCGCGGCATCTTGGTCGCCATCGTCACGGCACTGTCCATGACAAGGCACAGCGGGTGGGTCGTAGGCAGCGGATTTGGCCTGGTCTATGGTGCCGTGTTTGGGCTGATGATCTGCCTGAGCAAGGGATCGGCGGCGCTGCAGCACGCGAAATACATTATTCCCACCAGCGCCGTTACGGGTGCGCTCAGCGGAGCGCTGATAGCGTGGCTGACCTTCTAGGCGGACAATGGAACGGGAAGTGTGGCGCGCCAACGAGTGACTTGAGCACAGTGCCGGGAGGGTCGCGATCGCATGGCAGATTTGAAAAAGACTTATGTGGTCGTGCGCCCTGACCTTGCCGCGATCGGCATTGAAGTGACCCCTACGATCTGGCAGGACCTTGATCGGCGCTTTAACAATTTCAAGGGACACCTGCTGGTGGCACAGTTCGACTTTGAGGCGGACTGGCCCAGCTGGGAGATTCATCCGGCAGGTGATGAAATCGTCGTGCTCCTCTCAGGGCGCGCCGACATGATCCTGGACCTGGGCGGGAGCTATCAGGTAACGGCCCTGGCGCAGTCGGGATCTTTTGTCATTGTGCCAAAGGGAACCTGGCATACGGCCCGGATCTCCACCCCCACCTCAATGCTGTTCGTGACGCCCGGCCAAGGGACGGAGAACAAGCCGAAATGAGGTCTGATCCACGAGGATCTGCCAGGCGAAGCACCCCGCAGGAACAACGCCCATGACTCAGGGCGCGACAGCCAGCGATGATCCCGGCAGGGCTAGCTGGTATTCTGTGGATGCATGTACGCACCGTCTCACTTTGACGAGAGCCGACCACAGTTACTGCAGGCGCTCATGGAGCAGTATCCGCTGGCCACGGTGGTGGCCATTACGGCCAGGGGAATCGAGGCGAATCACCTTCCGCTCATTTTTGAGCCACGGGACGGAAATCTGGGTTCGCTCAAGGGCCACATCGCCCGCGGGAATCGTCTATGGCGGGAGGTCAAGGCCGGCTCTGAAGTCCTTGCCGTATTTCAGGGTGCAAGTCATTACATTTCACCCAACTGGTACCCCGCAAAACGCGAACACGGAAAGGTAGTCCCGACGTGGAATTACACGGTCGTCCATGCTCGCGGACGCATCGCCTGGATCCACGACGCCGCCTGGCTGCGCATGTTCCTCGAAGGACTGACCGACCGGCACGAGCAACGCAACAAGTCTCGCTGGCAGGTGAGTGACGCGCCGCCCGACTATATCGATCAAATGTTAACGGCGATCGTTGGCTTTGAGATCGAGCTCGAAAGTCTCACGGGCAAATGGAAGTTGAATCAGAACCGCAATGCCGCCGATCGTGCGGGCGTGGTCTCCTCTCTGGCCGCACTCACTGATGCGGCCGCCCATGAGATGGCGGCGCTTGTCGCTGATCCGGACAAGGGCACGGGGGGTTAGCCCTACCGGCATAGCGGAACACTGCGGCTATTTGCGAGCCGGCGTGGCCTACCTGACGTTGGCATGCCGCTTTCCGCTCGAGGTCGCCTGCCACTGCGCTTGCGCGTGCTGCGGCAATCGCGGAAGATCAGCGCCGCCGGAGATAGGGCTACCTGCGAACCTGCCGACATCGGGCTTGACTGGGCGCATGGCATGGGTCGCTGTTGCGACTTCTCTAAACGGGCGAACGCATGAAAGATCACACTGACTCACCGCACGCATCCACCTCTGACTCGCCCAAAGCCGGGGGCCCGGGAGGACCTTTCGGTACGGCCACAGTTGCGAATGGCGGACAACCATCGCCGCCCACGTCCGAGCACCAGAACTGGGCACGTCAACGCGGGGCGCATTTGTTTCTCAAATTGACCATCTACTACCTGTCCGTGTCCGCGATAGTCTTCACTGCCGTGACGATTTATCCTCCGCTTCACGGCTATCTGCCGATCGGCGGCGCGCTATCCTTTTTCGTCGACGCCTCCAAGGATCCGTTCAAGGCCATCGAAATAAATGCGTCGCAAGTCTCGAGCCTGACCGGCAGCGTGATTTGGATTTCTATTGCGATCACCGGCGCAGTCCTGACGATTCTGCCGGTGAGTTGGACCTACATGTCGATCCGCAAGCGCAGTGACTACGACCAATCACTGGTCGAAACGATCATGATCCTGCCGATTGCGGTGACGAGCCTGGTGTTTATGGTGCACACCAATCTGGCTCTGGCATTTGGCCTGACGGGAATCGTCGCGGTGGTCCGCTTTCGTAATACCCTCAAAAGTACCGGCGATGCGCTCTACATACTGATTGCAATCGGCATCGGCCTGTCGGCAGGCGTCGGTGCGATGGAAGTGGCGATTGTCATGTCGCTGGCCTTCAATTATTGCTTTCTGATTCTGTGGATCTCCGATTACGGGAGTCACCGGGGCACCCGTCGTTACATGCGCCGGGCGCGCAAGTCGATCCACGCCGGAGATGACGATGACGAGGGTGGCGGGAACGGTGGCGGGAAGGATGTCGGGGAGGATGATGAGTGATTCGCATTGCGGTGCAGGCCATTGCCCTTACGGCATTAAGTGCGATCGCCGTGTTCGCTGCGCCGGGCAAGGAGGGCGCGACGCTGTCCGACTATCTGCAGCAAACGTCTGCGAAGCAGTTTTTTCTTCCGGAGGGGCTATCAGAAATCTCCGGGTTGGCGGTGGCGTCCAATAATTCGGTGTATGCGCATGACGATAACTTCGCGATCGTTTACGAGGTCGACTTAGGTTCGGCAAAGACGCTCAAGGCCTTTGCCCTCGGCAACCCGACCGTCAAAGCGGATTTCGAGGACATCGCCGTGCGCGACGGCTATGTCTATCTGTTGACCAGTGACGGGCGACTCTTCGAGGCGCCGGTGGGCGAGAACCGCAAGCGCGTGCTCTATAACGCCTACGACACGGGCGTCGGTGTGCACTGTGAGACCGAGGGACTGGCAATCGGACCGGCGGAAGGCGACTTTCTGATCCTGTGCAAGAAGCCGCACGAGGTGGGCTTCAAGGACCGGCTGGTCGTCTACATCTGGAATCTGCACGACCGCAAGCCGGTGGCCACTCCTTGGCTGAATGTGTCGCTCGACGGTTTGGTGGAAAAACTCGATCAGTCGAATTTTCGCCCTTCGGCCTTTGCGTGGCTGCGCGACCGAGGCACGTTGATTGTTGTGTCGGCGAAGGGCCATTCGGCCATCGAGATCGATCAACAAGGACGGCTGGTCGACCGTTTTAAGCTCGACAAGGAACGGCACCCTCAGCCCGAAGGGTTGACGATAATGCCCGACGGTCGGTTGATCCTCAGCGACGAGGGCCCACCCGGCCACGGCAAGATCACGGTATACAACGCCCCGCGCTGAACTCCGGGTTCAGCCTCGACAGTGAGCTAGGATCTGGTGCTGCAGCTTGTCGGGATCGGAAATCTCGCTCAGGAACGCCTCAAGGTATTCGGCCGTCGACTTCTTGCGGCCGTCGGAGAGGGCCGGCGTATCGGCAACCGCCGACAACAGGGCCGCGCGCTTCTGCAAGACCTGATGCGCCGCCTCGGTGGTCTGCGCGTTGAATTGGCACAGGCCGCGAAAATACCGGGACCGCACGGTCCTGACGGGAACCCCCGTGGGCGGATTCGCGTACGGCGCGTTGACGAAGCCCGAGGAGTCGAAATCGTAAGGAACCGGAACCAATTCGCGCCGGGCCTCTGGTGAGGCGCCAATCAGTTTGACATTATGGCAGCAGTTGGTGCCAGGCACGGCCGCGAAATCGGACCAGTCAAGATTGCCGATCAGGTACTGAAACAGATCCGACAGCGCCACCGCGCTCGCGTTCGTCTGTCCGGGCTCGATCTTGTCGGCCTTCACTTCCTTGAGCCCATTACGTTCGGCCATCTCGTTGGCTTCTTCGACGAGAAACCCGTGGCGATGTATGCGCACCGCGCCGCTCTTGGCCTCCACGTAGTCGAGTTCCGCCAGGCGCACGCGAAAGCTCGCGGGGGTCAGCACGTTCAGTATCTTGTAGGCCGCGTATTCGAGCAGATTGAAATCCTGGTAATTGAAGTCGCTCCGGCAGTGCGTAACCAGCTTGAGGGACTTCTGCCCCTTGAACAACGAGGCGCTGCCTGGTTTTTCCTTGAATTCGATCCTGAGCGGTGGAAAATCGCAATTCGCGGGATTGCGGCGGGAGATCCCGCGCGCGCTCAATTGGATCGCCAGGGTTTCCGGCGTCGACCCCGTCACCGTGAGTTTGCCGTCGAAGGGCGTGGTCGAGTGCGGCGCCGCGCGGATGAGATCCGTAAAGGGTGCCTCGATTCGAAGCGCGAGAATTCCTTCAGACGCGAACAGCGGCTTCGGCGCCGCGTGTGCCGGTCCCGCGGCAAGCAATGCCAGCACCAAAACGGCCGGGATCCGACGCCCTGGATTCCTCGCTGCGCTCATGATCCACCCGCAATTGTCACCGCTCAAGGAGGAGACTCCGCGCTGGTGAGTTCGGTAACCTTGCCGTTGTCGTGAGCATAAATGGACGATCCTTCGATACTCAGGAAGGAGCGCGTGCCCCCATAAGTGGCAGTTATTCCGGTGTCGATATCCACCACCCGGCCTTGATCCAGTACCTTGATCCCCGAAAGACTGGGCGTGTGCGCGATCACCATGCGCTTTACCGAGTAGGCCTTGAGGACGTCGGCGATGTCCTTGAGCGTAGTCTCGTTTTCCTCGGCGAAGCCGCGATACCACAGCGGGCCGAGCTGGTCATCGAGAATCGCGTCATCATCGGTCGCCGCGGTGCTCAGTGCCGTGTGCACCAGGTCATTGAGCTGATCGAGCGAATCCACGTCGTACTTGGTGCTGATTCCACCATGCACGAACAGACTGTCGCCGACGATGACGGCCACCGGATTGGAGAGCACCCAACGGCCGATCTCCCCATTCGGAGCCCAGGCGAGTCTCTGCTCCACGTAGCCCAGCGGATACTTCTCCTGAAACTTGGCCTTGATCTCCGCATCCGTGACCTGGGGGTTCTCCTGACGGGATTCGGCCTCGAGCTTGCTTTTGTTGGCCTGGAAGACCTGTTCGCGTGCCGCTTCCGAATTGCGGGTCACGTAATTCTGGTATTCCGCCGGCGGCACGTAGCGTAGATCATTCGTCATGTTCATCGCTTCGTGGTTACCGATGAGCGCGATCACCTTGCCGCCGGCGTGGCTCGCCTCTTTTTGCAACCTCTGCAGGTGCAGAATGATGTCGCGGGACTTGGGGCCGCGATCAACGACATCACCTAGCTGCACGAAGGTGGCCTGCTTTCCGGACCAATGGCCCTTGGCATCGATCAGTCCCGCTTGCGACATGAGGGCGAGGAACGCGTCGTAGTCACCGTGCAGGTCGCCCATCGCGATGATCTTTGGCGCATCCGCCCAGACCGGCTCGGGGACCAGAACGGCGCCCAAGAGGAGCGCGCCGAGCACCACCACCGCGCGCCGTAGCGCCTCAGCTGAAACTTGCAACGCTTTCAATGACATGCCTTCCATTCTTGCCTGCTTGCGGCTCTACGTTGGCCGCTCAGCGAATAGTTGGAAACCAAGGTTAGTGCAAGGAGAGCCCCGGCGCCAGCGGCCGGCGATGCCCGGCCTGGCCACGTGCTATCGCAAGCTGCGGGCTTAGGGGGCCCCGCGGCGCGCCCCTACGCACTATGAGGGCTCGGGAGGCTAGCGGGCAAACAGTCGCGCAGGATCCTTGAAGGCCTTAAATTCGAGCGCGTTGTCCGATGGATCGTGGAAAAACATGGTGACCTGCTCGCCAACCTGGCCGGCGAAGCGGATACCGGGCTCGATGACAAACTGCACGCCGCGGGCGCGCAACCGGTTCGCCAGCTCCTGCCATGCGCTCCACTCCAACACCACGCCAAAATGCGGCACGGGTACGTCGTGATCGTCGACCCGGTTGTGATGTGTCCCTGGCCGCTTGCGTGAATCGAGGTGTGCGACAAGCTGGTGCCCGAAGAAATCAAAATCGACCCACTCGGCTGAACTGCGGCCTTCCGCGCAGCCCAACAGCTGGCCGTAGAACGCGCGTGCCGCGGCCAGGTCGTGTACGGGAATCGCAAGATGAAACGGTTGCATGCGCGTGGCACACGATACCGGATCCTGGCTCGGTCTGGCTATTGGTAGGACGCGAGCGCCGCTCGTCAGTTGGCCAGCGTGGACTTTGCAGGTAGTCACCCTGATAATCCGCTCCGCACTCGCCGCGCGTGCGCAGCGGTAGGCTGCGAGGAAAGCAACGATGCCGGAATCTACGAATGCCCTGATCCTGACCGAACAGTACACTAACTTCAGCGTCGGGCGGCTTCGCGAGGGCGATCCACTGTCGCTGGTACTGCCCCCGGAGACGGTAACGCGCCTCAGCGACGCCTGCGCGGAGGCGCGCGCCCGAACGATGTGCATGCCCCCGGTCGCCGGCATGGAGGCCATCGAGGACCTGCTCGAGCTATTGCATTCCTTGTTTGGCGGGTACTCCAAGGTTGTCGCGGCCGACGCGCTGGCGCTTCGCAGCACGGAAACGCTGGAGCAGGCGCTCTCGGAGATCGAGCAACTGCGCGCGGAGCTCGGCAAGCCATAATCAAGTGCGGTGCGCGAGCGCGCCCGCTGCCCGTACGCCTTAACAATCTGTCGAAGGAGAGCCGAATGTCCCGTGTCAAGGATCTGATGCTGGGTGCCGTGCTGGGGGCCGTGTCGACGGCCGCGATCGTGGCTTTCGCCGCCGAGCAGACCATGGATTCGGTCAGGCTTTCTCCCCAGTATTACACGATGCGCGTCGACAACCCGCGCGTCCGGGTCTATGAGTACCGCCTGCCCCCAGGGCACAAGGAAGTCATGCACAGCCATCTGCCGGGCGTGGTGTTTGCGCTATCCGATGCCACCCTCAAAATCACGCAGCCCGACGGCAGCTCCAACACCCATACTTCGGTGCCTGGTGATGTAGCGTGGCGCGATTCTGTTACGCACGCGATTGAAAACATCGGTGCGACCGAAGCGCATGCCTACGCCCTGGAATTGAAAGGCTGCAGCAGCTAGCGGCATTGCAGGGGCCACCTCGGTTATGCGGCTCTGGTCTGTGCACCCCTGCTACCTCGACCCGCAGGGCCTGGTCGCGTTGTGGCGGGAAGCACTGTTGGCGCGGGCGGTGTTGCGCGGCAGAACCACGGGCTACATCCATCACCCGCAGCTGTATCGGTTCAGGTGGCATCGCCATCCCCGTTCAGCCATTTCTACCTACCTTAGTGCCGTCCACGCGGAGGCCACGATGCGCGGCTACTCGTTTGACCCGGCGAAGGTGGGCACGGGTCGCACCAGCACGCGGATTGCGGTGACGGAGGGGCAGGTTGCCTATGAATGGGAGCACCTGCTGCGCAAATTGTCGCTGCGCAATCCGACGCGCTACCGGCAATGGCGTTCTATCCGCACGCCCAGGTGTCATCCGTTGATGCGCCGGCACAGCGGGTCCGTCGAGTCCTGGGAGCGCCAGCAGGCCAACCTCCGGGTCGGATATTAAGGAACCAGCGCCAGTGTCCCCAATACTCGCTGCGCAGTCACGCTCAGGCGCCCGTGCCGGTCGCTAACGAACCCATGCACTCGACCTTGGCACTGTTCGCCAGTTCTCGCAGGAACGGCAACACCGGCCAGCTTGTGGACCGGGTCGCGAATGAACTGCGCATTGAGGTCGTTGATCTTGCCAAGAAAAACATGTCCGCATTTGACTATGAGCACAGGAATCGCCATGACGACTTCGAGTCGCTGATCGACCGTGTGCTCAAGTTCGAGCAGATCATCTTTGCGACGCCGGTGTATTGGTACTCCGTGTGCCCGCCGATGAAGGTTTTCCTTGATCGGATTTCGGATCTGCTGGAGGTTCCGGACCTGCTGCCCAAGGGACGTCAGCTGCGCGGCAAGGGTGTCTACGTGCTGTGCACGTCTATTGAAGTTGAACCCGACCCGTCATTTGTCAGCGCCTGGCAGGAAACCTGCAAGTATCTGGGCATGAATTACCGCGGCTTGCTGCATGCCAATTGCCGGGACGGCTATGTACCCGCACTCTATGAAAGCGAGATCGAGGCATTCGTTCGCCGGGTGCAGGGTTTCGCCTGCTAATGCCGGGCACCTGCACCCCTAGGCGGTTCTGCTTGCCGAGAGCGAGCCAATCCGCACACAATTTGCACCCCAAGCGCCGCTTAACGGAGATCCGACATGAGCAAGAGCTTCCTGGGCACCTGGCTCGTCGTATTTATAGTGTGGATGCTGGGCGCCTATATCGTCCATGCCACGCTGCTGCACAACGATTACGCGGCGCTGTCGCAGATGTTTCGGGCAGACGCGGATGCCCAGCAGTATTTCCCGCTCATGATCCTCGCGCACGTCATCATGGCCGGCGCCTTTAGCTGGATCTACATCCGCGGGCATGAGGCCAAACCCTGGCTGGCGCAGGGGCTGCGCTTCGGGTTCGCGGTCGCCCTGCTCACGGTGATTCCTACCTACACCATCTATTACGTGGTGCAACCCATGCCAGGCCAAACGGTCGTGAAGCAGATCGTATTCGACAGTATCGTGCTCTTGGTGCTCGGGGCGACGGCGGCGTTCATGAATCGTCGGCGGGTGCGCGCCTAGCTAAGGATTTCGAACGCCGGGCGCTACGCCCGGACACCACGCACGGGAGGTACAAAGCCATGATTCGCTCGATACTTGCGGTGCTCGCGGGCTTCCTGACCTGGTTTGTCGTCGCCACGCTGGGCAATTTTCTGATTCGCGCACTGCTGCCCGGTTATGCGGCCGCCGAGCCCACCATGAGCTTTACGCTCGCCATGATGGTCTCTCGTCTGGGCCTGGCGGTGGTGTCCTCGCTCGTCGCCGGGTACGTGTGTTCGCTGGTCGCCCGGGGCAAGCGTGGCGCGGCCTATGCCTGTGCCGTGGTGCTCCTGCTGTGCTTCCTGCAAGTGCACTACGGCCTGTGGAACAAATTGCCGGTGTGGTATCACCTATTTTTCCTCACCACCCTGGCGCCTCTTGTCCTGCTGGGAGCTGCGCTGCAGCGGCGCCGCCAGGCGGCTCCCGCCATAGTTCGGCCCTGAAGCGTCTTGCATGCGCATGCGGGATGCGCGGCAGGCTCATCGCGCCGTCGGCAGGGAATCCTGGGGGCGAGCCCGGCCGCGGGATTGTTGACCCCTCATGCCGACGGGAGCAGAGGTGACGCATGTTGATTCGCGGAAAATGCCATTGCGGCAATCTTTCGTTCTCCCTCATCTGGGAGCCTGATCCGACGAGCATTCCGGCTCGATTGTGTGGGTGTAGTTTTTGCACCAAGCACGGCGGCGTCTGGACGTCCCACCCCGGCGGACTCCTGAAGATCGTGACCAGGGAGCCTGCACTTGTGTCGCAGTACGAATTTGGTACCAAGACGGCGCAATTTCAGGTCTGCGCTCGCTGCGGTGTGGTGCCCGTGGTCACCAGCCGCATCGATGGGCGATTATTCGCGGTGGTCAGTGTCAATGCCTTCGAAGGGATCGATCGGGCCCTGATCCGGCAGAGCGCGGCGGATTTCGACGGAGAGCCCCCCGGTGACCGGCTTGCCCGGCGGCAACGGAACTGGATCGCGAATGTCGAATTTACAGACGCCGACGACCTCCAGTGAAAAAGCCCGAAGTCCTGTCCTGCAGCCCGCAGTTGCACGGGGAATTTGCCGATATCTGGGTTCCCCGGCGATCCGGAGGTGGCGTTGGTTCGTGTCGAGATCGTGATGGGTCCGGGCATTGAGGCCTGAACACAGTGCGTGACGAATCCCTTCAGGGTGTGCCGCTGATTGCCCCGGATATCGAGATCTTTGTCCATGACTTCGAACGCTGCACCCTGCCTAAATCGCGCTGGACACACCAGGCTCATTTGCTCGTGGGGCTTTGGTATCTGTCCAGGCACACGCCTGCCGAGGCGCTGAACATCGTGCGCACGCGCATCCGTGCCTACAACGTCGCCGTGGGTACCGCCAATACCGACACCGGCGGGTACCACGAAACCATAACGCGGCTGTACCTCGATGGCATCGCCGCGCACATGGCGCGAGTCGGCACCTCTTCGTTGACCCGTTCACTCGAGCTTTTGCTCAAGTCGCCGCTAGCGCGGAGCGACTGGCCGCTGGAATTCTATTCCCGCGAGCGGCTGTTCTCCGTGCGGGCACGCCGTCAATGGGTTGAGCCGGATTTGCCGAGTGATGCTTGGCTTCCGCTTGGCGCTGAGCGCCGATAGCGCCTACGCACTGTAGGCTGCTAGCATGGGATCAGGTTTTAGCCGAAGGCTGTTGCGGGGTTCGATGCTGAGTTATGTCGGTGGGAGCGTCTACCTGGGGCCTCGCCTGCGCACGGCGCTGATCAGCCGGCCGCGGTAGATTGCGATGAACCTGCAGCGCTTTCCGCGCCATGTACTCACCTTTGGTGCCACACCCATTCATCCCCTGCCGCGTTTGAGTGCCCGGCTCGGTGGCAAGGTTGAGCTGTACGCCAAGCGCGAGGATTGCAACAGCGGCCTGGCGTTCGGCGGCAACAAGACCCGCAAGCTCGAGTACCTGATTCCCGAGGCGCTGTCGGGAGGCTACGACACGCTGGTGTCGATCGGGGGAATCCAGTCGAACCAGACTCGCCAGGTCGCGGCTGTAGCGGCGCATCTGGGCATGAAATGCGTGCTGGTGCAGGAAAACTGGGTCAACTACTCCGACGCACTCTACGATCGCGTCGGCAACATCGAGCTGTCACGCATTCTGGGGGCCGAAGTTCGAATGGACGCGGCGGGATTCGACATCGGCATTCGCCCGAGCTGGGAACAGGCGATGGCCGACGTGCGCGATGCGGGCGGCAAGCCCTTCCCGATACCCGCAGGCTGCTCGGAGCATCCTCTGGGCGGCCTCGGCTTCGTGGGGTTTGCCGAGGAGGTGCGGGCTCAGGAGCTCACGCTCGGCTTCAAATTTGACTACATCGTCGTGTGCTCGGTGACCGGCAGCACCCAGGCCGGCATGGTCGTGGGGTTCGCACTCGACGGTCGCGAACGCCGCGTCATTGGAATCGATGCATCCGCGAAGCCCGCGGCCACCAAGGCGCAGGTCCTGCGCATAGCGCAGCACACCGCGCAGCTGGTCGAGCTCGGCCGTGCGATTACCGAGCAGGACATCGTGCTCGACGCCCGCTACGGCGGCCCCGAATACGGCCTGCCCAACGGCGGGACGCTCGAGGCGATCCGGCTGTGCGCACGCCAGGAAGGCATGCTCACCGACCCCGTCTACGAGGGCAAGTCGATGCACGGGATGATCGACATGGTGCGCAACGGCGAGTTTCCTCCGGGTTCGCGGGTGCTCTATGCGCACCTGGGCGGCGTACCGGCACTCAATGCCTACAGCTTCCTGTTTCGCAACGGCTGAGGCCGCTTGCGAGCGAGCTACCGTGCCGACCCGGAGGGAAGCCAAGCCGACCATTGAGCTGCAGCAAGCGCAGTCGCCCGAGGATTGGCTGCAGGCGCGGCGACTGGTGGAAGAATATGCCGCATCGCTCCATCTGGATCTGGCCTTCCAGAACATCGCGCATGAACTGGAGCATCTCGCCAGCGAGTACGCGGCTCCGACGGGAGCGTTCCTGATCGCCAGGTTGCAGGGGGCGGCGCTGGGCTGTGCGGGGCTGCGGCGCTTCGCCGATGGCGATGGCGAGATCAAGCGTCTGTACGTCGTGCCGGCCGCGCGCGGCCGCGGGATTGGCATGCAGCTCGCTCGTGCAATCGTCGCCGAGGCCAGACGCCTTGGATATGCCCGTCTGCTGCTTGATACACTGCCGGCTATGCAGGAGGCTCAGGCCCTGTACGCCGCTCTGGGATTCAGGCCGACCTCGGCGTACCGATTCAACCCGCTACCGGGCGCGGCTTATTTTGAGCTGTCGCTACGCTGAGACCGAACAGGACGAACCACCGCGATGCCACTGCAAGCGCCCATTGTCGTTGAATCCGAGCGGCTGATCGTGCGTCCCGTCGAGGAGCGCGATCTGCAGGCACTGCTGCTCGTCAATGGTAATGATGAGGCAACCCGCTTCCTGCCCTATGCCAGTTGGCGCTCACTCGCCGACGGCCGTGTCTGGTTCGATCGAATGATCAGCATGGGTGCCCGCGGCGAGAGCATCCAATACGTGGTCATCGACAAGGGATCGAGTCTGGCGATCGGCACCTGTCTGCTGTTTCGCTATGAAGAATCGAGCTCCCGCGCGGAACTCGGCTACGTGCTCGGCCGAAGCCACTGGGGCCGCGGAATCATGCGCGAGGCGCTCGTGGCGGTCATCGACTGTGCCTTTAGCGTGTACAGGCTGCGGCGACTGGAGGCGGAGGTCGATCCACTGAACCTGGCATCGAGCCGGCTCCTGGAGGGATTGGGATTTACCCGCGAAGGCCAGTTGCGACAGCGCTGGGTCGACAAGGGTGTCGCGCACGACACGATCATCTATGGCTTGCTCAGCGACGAGTGGCAGTCCGGAAACGGGACCTTTCATCATGATGTCAATGGAAATTCGGCCGGGCGGCTTAGACCGGCCTGAAGTACACCGGCTATTGCGCGAGCACTTGCGGATGCTCTCGCAACTCTCGCCCCCCGAGAGCATGCACGCTCTGGACCTCGGGTCATTGCAGCAGCCGGAGATCACCTTCTGGAGCGTGTGGGACGGCAGCGAGCTGATGGGTTGCGGCGCGCTGAAGCAGCTGGATGAGCATCACGGGGAAATCAAATCGATGCGCACGTCCGCCAGGCACTTGCGCAAGGGAGTGGCCGCGCGGCTGCTGAGCCATATCCTCGAGGAAGCCGGCCGTCGTGCCTACCGACGCCTGAGTCTGGAGACCGGATCGATGGCCGCGTTCGCCCCGGCGCGGCGCCTCTACGCCGACTCTGGATTCCGGGAATGCGGTCCATTTGCAGGCTACCTCCCGGATCCGAACAGCATCTTCATGACGAAGGAGCTGCGCACGCGCGTTGCGGCTCAGCTTCCCGCCTAGAGTCGTGCCTCTGAGGCCTGCTTTACCCGGGCGCGACCTGCCGCATCCGATTCCAAGTCCGGAGGACATGATCTACCGCGCCGGGCCAAGGGCAGCAAGTGAGCGAAGCCGACCAAAGGGTCGGTATTCCTTACGTGCTCCAGTCAGCCGCGTTCGTCTATCATCCGTTCCGATCGCACTCAAGCATTTAGCCTGGGATCAGACGAATGAGCGATAAGGAGATCACTCGGCGCCAGTTGCTGGTAGGCGGCACGCTCCTCGGAGCAGCGTGTGCGACGGGAGTTGGGGCCCTCCAAGAAACTGAGCGGGCGGCGCCACAGACGATCCAGGGCGCAATTCCCTGGCACGAAGGCCAGGCCGACGCGCCCACAGTGGCTGCAGGGACGGATTACCGGTTCTTCAGCGCAGCCGAACAGGCGTTCATCGAAGCTGCGATCGACCGACTGATTCCTGCGGATGAGAATGGGCCCAGCGCTTCGCAGGCGAGCGTGCAGGTCTTTCTCGATCGCCAGCTGGGCGGTGCATACGGGCGCGGAGACCACTTCTATCTCGGGGGTCCGTGGCCGAAGGGCAGCCCCGAGCAGGGCTACCAGAGCCGGCTGTCACCGGCCCAACTCTATCGGGCCGCGATTCCCGCGATCGAGGCATACGTCAGGGAGCAGCACCCGGACAAGAGCTTCAAGGAACTCGCGCCGGCCGAACAGGACGGTGTGCTCAAGGCGCTGGAGAGCGGCGAGGCGAAATTGAATGGCGCCGACGGGAAGTCCTTTTTCGGCATGTTCCTGCAGAACGTACTCGAGGGTTACTTCTCCGACCCAATCTACGGAGGGAACAAGGACATGGCGCCCTGGAAGATGATCGGTTTTCCGGGCGCGCACTACAACTATCGCGATTGGGTTGGTCGCCACGGCGAGCGCGTTCCCTTCCCGCAGGTTGGCATCATGGGCCGCCGCGGCTGGCGGGAGGACTGAGCCGTGGCCACCACTCTGCCCGCGGTCGATGCGGTATTGGTAGGGTTCGGGTGGACCGGGGCAATCCTGGCTCAACAGCTCTGCGATGCAGGACTCAACGTCCTCGCCCTGGAGCGCGGCATGTGGCGCGACACGTCCACAGACTTCGCCACCACCTTCGCACAGGATGAACTGCGCTACATGTGGCGCCACCACCTGTTTCAGGATGTGGCCCATGACACTCTGACGATCCGAAACAACACGGGCCAGCAGGCGTTGCCGATGCGCCATTTGGGCTCGTTCCTTCTGGGAACCGGCGTCGGTGGCGCCGGAGTGCACTGGAACGGGCAGATCTGGCGTTTCCTCGAGAGCGACCTGAAGGCCTTCAGCCACAACCAGCGTCGTTACGGGAAGGAGGCGGTCAGCGCTTGCGACATGACGATCCAGGATTATCCGCTGAGCTGGGAGGAGCTCGAACCTCATTACGACGCCTTCGACAGGCTGTGCGGCACCTCGGGTAAGGCCGGCAACTTGAAGGGCGCGATCCAGGACGGCGGAAACCCCTTCGAGGGTCCGCGCTCTGCGGAATATCCCAACCCGCCGTTGGCAATGCCTTACGGGCCGACGCTCTTTGCGCAGGCCGCGAAGGCCAAAGGCTACCGCCCCTTTCCGCATCCGGCCGGCAATCTCTCGCGGCCGTATACGAACCCGCTCGGTGCCCAGCTCGGCCAGTGCACCTATTGTGGATTCTGCGAGAAGTTCGGTTGCGGCAACTACTCCAAGGCGACGGTGCAGACGACGATTTTGCCGTATCTGCTGAGGAAACATAACTTCACGCTGCGCACGGAAGCCGAAGTGCTGAAAGTGCAGACCACGGCCGACGGCAAGCGCGCCACCGGCGTCACCTATATCAACAGCGCGGGCGAGGAATTATTCCAACCGGCTGAAATGGTGATTCTGTCGGCTTATGTTTTGCAGAACGTGCGCCTCATGCTGCTGTCGAAGATCGGCAAGCCTTACGATCCTGGCACCGGCGAGGGGGTAGTCGGAAAAAATTACGCCTATCAGGCCATGGGGTCGGTCAACGCCTTCTTCGAAGACAAGATCATGAATCCCTTTATTGGTGCCGGTGCCCTGGGAACAGTGGTCGACGAATTCAACGGGGATAATTTCGACCACACGAAGCTCGGATTTATTGGCGGCGGTTATCTGGCCCAGCTGCAAACCGGCGGGCGCCCAATCGAGATGATCTACACGCCCGAGGGCACGCCCAAATGGGGCGGCGAATGGAAGAAGGCCGCCGCGAAGAACTATCTGCACGCGCTCAACATCAGTTGTCATGGCTCGGTAATGGCGCATCGTGGGAATTACCTGGACCTCGATCCCACCTACAGCGACAGCTTCGGCCGCCCGATGCTGCGCATGACCTTCGACTTCACAGAAAACGAGCTGAAGATGTCGCGCTATCTCGTAGACAAGGCGGCCGATATTGCCCTTGCCATGGAGGGGGTGAGTGCCGTCAAGAGGAATTACCGCAGCGGCTCGTGGAGCGTCGTGCCCTATCAGACCACGCATAACACCGGCGGCACGATCATGGGCGACACTCCCAGCAATAGCGTCGTGAACAAGTACCTGCAGAGCTGGGATGTCAGCAATCTGTTCGTGACGGGCTCGGGCGCTTTCCCGCAGAACGCGGGCTACAACCCGACGGGCACGGTGGCGGCGCTGGCCTATCTGTGCGCCGACGCCATAAAAAATCAGTATCTCAAGAGTCCTGGCGCGCTGGTCCGCGCCTAACCGGGGGAACGCCCATAGCGCGCAAGGCTGGCATCAGCGTCACCACCGCGGTGCTCGCCGTCCTGGGTGTCGCGGCGATCGCCGCGCTGAGCTTCGGCGGTCGGGCCACGGCCTACACGCCGGCGATGGGAGCCGCCTTATCCACGAGCGTGCTGACGCAGCCCATTCCGGATGTGACTCCCCGGGCCCAACAACTACGCCTCGGTCAGTATTTGGTGCGGGTGGGCGATTGCGCCTCCTGCCACACGCGTGAGGGCGGCCCGTTTCTGGCTGGTGGCCGGGCGCTGAATACGCCATTCGGTTCGATCTACAGCACCAATCTGACCTCCGATCGCGAGAGCGGCATAGGTCAGTGGACCTCGGACGAGTTCTACGCGGCTTTGCACCAGGGCAGCGAGCCGCACGGGGCCCCGATCTATCCGGCCATGCCTTACCCCTATACGACGCGCGCCACGCGGGCGGACTCGGACGCGATTCTTGCGTTTCTGAAGACCGTGGCTCCGGCCAACGAGAGACGGGTCCCCAACAACTTGTCATTTCCGTTCAGCATCCGCGCCCTGGTCCGCGGCTGGAAGCTCATGTATTTCCACCCGGGGGAGTTCAAGCCTGATTCCGGCAAGTCGGCGGAGTGGAACCGGGGCGCCTACCTGGTGACCGGGCTCGGCCACTGTGGTGCCTGCCACACACCCAAGAACGCGCTCGCCGCAGACCGAAGCAGCCATTCGCTTCAAGGCGGTACGCTCGATAATTGGGTAGCGCCAGACCTGACGCCGAACTCCCGGACCGGGCTGGGAAGCTGGTGCATCGATGAGATCGTCGAATACCTGAGAACGGGCCGCAATGCGCACGGCAATGCCGGAGGTCCGATGGCGGAAGTGGTGTCCTATTCCACCTCACTGCTGAGCGATGCGGATCTGCGCTCTATCGCGGTCTATATAAAGGAACAGCCTGCAGGTCCCGATGCCAAGCCGGAAAGTCCCGAGGCGGGCAGCATGAAGCAAGGCGAGGCCATCTTTTCCGATGCCTGCACGGCTTGTCACATGGAACAGGGCCATGGACAGGCGCGCTTTTTCCCGCCACTGAGCGGCAACGCGGTGGTGCAGCAGCCCGACCCGACTGGAGTGCTGCACATCATTCTGGCGGGGGACCGTACGGCGGCTACCGACACGAGGCCGACGCCCCTGTCGATGCCGAGCTTCGCCTGGAAACTCACGGACCAGGAGATTGCCGATGTTGCGACCTACGTGCGCAACAGCTGGGGCAACCGCGCGCAGCCGGTTGCAGCAAAACAGGTCGCTGAGCTGCGCCGGAAACTCAAGCTGGACCATGAAAATTCGGTTGCTGGCTCGGAAGTCTCGGCGCCGAAATAGCCCAACGATGGGATTGCCGGTGACTTCTGCCTGATGCAATATGCGCGGCTCCTGTACAGATCGAGGTGGGCTATGAGTGAACACAAGGGAAAATGCTTCTGTGGAGCAGTCGAGTTCACCGTGACGGGTGAACCCGCAGCCATGGGTTATTGCCACTGCGAGTCCTGCCGCCACTGGTCGGCCGGTCCGGTCAATGCGTTCACGCTCTGGAACCCCACTGCGCTGAAGGTCACTAAGGGTGCGGACAATATCGGCACCTACAACAAGACCGCCAACAGTTTTAGAAAGTGGTGCAAGACCTGTGGCGGTCATCTGTTCACCGATCACCCGCCCATGAAGCTGGTTGACGTGTACGCGGCGGTGCTGCCTAGCCTGGCGTTCAAGCCCGGGATCCATGTCTCCTATGGGGAGAAGGTATTGAGCGTCAAGGATGGGCTGCCGAAGATGAAGGACTTCCCGAAGGAAATGGGCGGTTCGGGAGTCACGCTGCCCGAGTGAGGGAACTGCCGCCGGGTCTTAAGTGCCCGCGGCCAGTAAGTGGAACTGCACTCGCACGGTGTCGTCGAGCGCGCCCTCCCAGGACGGGTCGCCGATGCCAAAGGCCTTGCGCGACAGCTCAAAGCTGCCATCGAATGCATTGGTACGGCCGCTGCGCTGGACGCTCACCGCCACCGTGATGGTTTGCGTCTTGCCCTTGATGGTCAGCGGCCCGCTGGCCTCAAAATGGCCGTTTGCGCCGGGCGTGATCTTGGTGGCACGGAAGCTGGCCTGCGGATAGCGGGCGCTGTCGAACCACGCGGGCTTACGCACTTCGGCGTCCGAATCGGAATCGCCGATGTCGAGACTGTTCATGTCCACGCTCAGCTCGGCCACTGCGGCTGCAGGCCTGGCGGCGTCATAGGCAATGGTGCCGCTGAATTTCCTAAAGGGGGCCTGTACCGGGGCGTGCTGTTGCTTGAACGTGGCGATAAGGCTGCTCTGGCCTAAGTCCACGTCCCCGTCCGCGGCCAGCACGCTGCTGATGCCAAGGCACAATAGCGGCACGGTGATCCAGCGGCGAGCACGGATGTTCATGGGTTCCGCGGCGATGCGCCGCTCATCCGGTCCGCCAGCGCAACATGCGCCGCAAAGTGTCGTCGTGGTCGATGAAATGGTGCTTGAGCGCCGCGAGCAGGTGCAATCCGACCGCGATCGCCAGCACCACGCCCCCGGTGTCGTGCAGTTCCTTGAAGTCCCCGGCCAGCAGCTTGTCCCTGCCCACCAGGTTGGGCAGCGGGATCAGCCCGAGATAGACAATCGACCGGCCGGAGGCGTTGCTGTACAGCCAGCCAGTGACCGGTTGCACCAGCAGCATGAAATACAAGAATCCGTGCAGGAACTGGGCCGAGCGGCGCTGCCACGCCGGCATCGGCAGCAGCGCAGGCGCGGGATGCGTCAGGCGCCACAGCGCGCGCACGAAGAACAGGGCTAGAACTGTGACGCCGATCCATTTGTGCCAGTCAAAGACCTGCAGCTTGAGCGGACTGCTGGCCATGTCGGTCATGATCCATCCCGCAGTCAATGCGGTTATGACGAGTGCGCCGATGGTCCAGTGCAGTGCGACCGCCGTACGCGTATACCGGTCTGTCACGGATAACCTCTCAAAAGTTCAGTAGCCGTCACAATTTGCGCTTCCAGTCATTCCGGTGCAACTGCTACACTGCGCGCGCTGCAAATCCTGGATGCACACACGCTTTGATGTATCGCGGCCCCTTTCAGTTCCTCCCCTGCTGCATGGTCCTGCTGCTCACGAGCGGACCGTGCCTCGCGAGTCACCGCCACGCGCCCGCCGGTCAGCCAGACCTGCGGTCAAGCGCCGTTTTTGTGCTGGACGAAAAGAGCTCCAAGGTGCTGCTGTCACGCCAGGCGGAAGTGGCCGCGCCGATCGCCTCAATCACCAAGCTGATGACCGCCCTGGTGGTGCTCGACGGGCATCAGCCACTCGATGAGATGCTGCAGATCACCGAGGAGGATCGCGAGCACGGTCGCGGCGCCTTTTCCCGCCTGGCCATCGGCACCCGTTTGAGCCGTGGCGACCTGCTGCACGTGGCGCTGATGTCCTCCGAAAACCGCGCAGCGCACGCGCTGGGCCGCAGCTACCCCGGCGGACTGCCCGCCTTTGTAAAGGCAATGAATGCCCGGGCCAGCGCGCTGGGCATGACCGGTGCGCATTTTGTCGATCCCACCGGTTTGTCCAGCGACAACATGGCCAGTCCGGCCGATCTTTCCAAACTGGTGATCGCCGCGTCGCACGAACCGATGATTCAACAGTTCTCGACCGACGAGGCGCACTCGCTTCGAGTGGGCCGGCGGACGCTCGAGTTCCACAACACCGATCAGCTGGTGCGCAGCCCCGCCTGGAACATCATCGTGCAGAAGACCGGCTACATCACGGAGGCCGGCAGGTGCCTGGTGATGAAGGCGATGATCCGCGGTCGCGAGATCGTCATCGTGCTGCTGGATTCATTTGGCCGCTACACCCGGGTCGCCGACGCGCAGCGCATCCGCAGGTGGCTCGAGGCGATGCCCGCGGAGCTGCTCCTGCCCGGCTAGCCTCAAGGGCCGGCCGGCGTCGAGTGGCGTTCGGGCGGCTCGCTTCAGTCCTCAAGCCTGCTGCAATACCACGCGCTGCGCACTGTGCACGGTGGCCCCGCTGATCTCCCCCAGCAGCACCACGGTCAAGGCGCAGGCGGCCAGGGCGCAGATGAGCGTGCGGGCAGGGCTTGTGTAAGGGGTTGCAGTGTTCATGTTCCTGATCTCCGGAAGATTGGAAGTGGACTAGATTCGAGGCGTCTTGCGGCTCTCGATGTAGTAGTAAATGAGGTTCGCGACACCCATCGCGGTCGGCAGCAATCCCCACAGATAGTCGTGGTGCACGGTGTCGTACAGCGCGATCGTGATGGCGATGCCGACCAGCAGCAGGACCAACCCGCGTCGCAGATAATCGCCCGTCACGCGCACCCGGCGGCGGGTGTCCCCGAAGAATTCCGCCGGCAGGGGGGGCACTTCCATGCCCTTATCGATAGCGGCCAGGCGCTCCTTGTGGTGCAGGGCAAACATGTCTCGCTTCTTGCGGTAGTCAAGAAACAGGGCCAACATGCCGATGCCCACGCCCATGACGATGGCCACGATAGGGATCATGACCGCGATAACTTCACTGATCGGCGTGTTCATTGCAGCGAATCCTTTTGTGTTCAGTCCCAGCGCCCTTGATACCCGCCCACCGGGGGCCCGGTTTCAAGGATTATCTCCCCCGGCCGCCGGTCTGGGTGAAACCGGCCGCCCCCGCCAGGGGTAAAAAGCGTGAGGAACAGGCACCGTGCAGCAGGATGCCCCGCCCGAGGCGGGACCACGTGATCAGGATATTGTCGAGTTGCTGCGCGGGGGGGCCCTCGAGGCCGCCTTCGAGCGGCTGGTCGACCGCTATGAACGCAAGGTGTACCGGCTATGTTGCTCCATGTTGCGCGATACGGACCAGGCCCAGGATGCCGCCCAGGAAAGCCTGGTGCGGGTGTGGAAGGCTCTGGCCAAGTACGACCAGCGGGCCTCGCTGTCGACCTGGATATACACCATTACGCGCAATCGATGCCTGACGGCCATCGAGCGGCGTCGCGACCTGGACTCCCTGTCCGTTCCGGAGGTCGAACATGAGGCCGAGGCCGCGCAGGCAGTCGGCCCGGAGGCCGAGCAGGATCACCTGGCCTTGCTGCGTGAGCTGGTCGAGGCGCTCCCGGAGCGCTTTCGGCGCGTGCTCAGCTTGTTTTACTATGAGGACCGGTCGGTCGCTGAGGTGGCACAAATGCTGGGTCTCCCGGAAGGTACCGTCAAGACGAACCTGCACCGCGCCCGCGCCGCCCTGGGCGGGCGGTTGCGCGATCTGGGCCTGGCCGACCCCGGGTTCTGGCTGGAGAAGCCCGAATGACCCCGCCGCCTGAACTGCCCTCCGACGGGCCGTTTGAACGGGCGCTGGACCGGGCCCTGGCCCGATGCCTGGTCGCGCCGGCGCTGCCAGGGGATTTCAGGCAGCAGCTGCGCGCGGCCATTGCCCGCAGCCCGAGCATCGATCACGCCCGGCTCCGCGCCGCCTTGGAACAGGAACACGCGCAGCAGCTCGCCGAACTGCAAAAGGGCTACGTGCGCCTGCGGCAGCGGACCCTCGGCGGGCTGATCGGCGGGGCCTTCGCGGCCGGGCTCCTGATCACCTTCGCGCTTCCCTGGATCACCGCTCACTTCGGGAAGGATGCGGTGTTTGCACTGCCCGCGATCGGCGCAGTCCTGGGTCTCGCGCTCAGCGCCGGGTCCTGGTGGCGACGTAGCGGCCTGGCGCGCTTGCTGCCATGAGCGTTCCTGCCCACGTGCTGCAGGTCGCGCTGGCCGAGGCGCAGGCGAAGCGACCGCCGCCCGGCAACCTGGCGATACCGATACTCCGGTCTGCCGACATGGAGGTGGAGCTATACGCGCCGGCGGGCAAGGACCCGCAGCGCCCGCATACCCGCGATGAGCTCTACGTCATCGCCAGCGGCACAGGCTGGTTTCATTCCGGAGAGCAGCGCCAGGCCTTCAACCCCGGCACGCTCTTGTTCGTGCCCGCCGGCGTCGAGCATCATTTTGCGGATTTTTCCGCCGACTTTTCCGCTTGGGTGATGTTCTTCGGCCCCGAGGGCGGCACGGCCAGCATCACGCTGGAATGAGCTAGATGCGGCCTTCCAGGTCGTAGGTGTCGGCAGCGACGATGGTCGCCTGCACGAATTCCCCGGGTCGCGTCGCCGCCGACGCCTTGATCCGTACCACACCGTCAATGTCCGGAGCGTCGCCCGCCGTGCGGGCATATGCGACGCCATCGCTGACGCGATCGATGAGCACCTGCAGGCGCTGCCCCACGCGCCGCGCCAGGCGCGCGCTGCTGATCGCGGCGGCGCGCTCCATGAAGCGTGCGTAGCGCTCCTGCTTGATTTCCTCGGGCACCGCGCCATCGAGCGCATTGGCACGTGCACCGGCCACGGGCGAATACTTGAAGCAGCCCACGCGATCGAGCTGCGCGGCGTCGAGCCAGCTGAGCAGCATCTCGAAATCGGCGGCGCTCTCGCCCGGAAAGCCGACGATAAAGGTGCTGCGCAGCGTAAGTTCCGGGCATTCGCGGCGCCATTTGTGGATGCGTTGCAGGGTGTCCTCGGCATGGGCCGGCCGGCGCATGCGCTTGAGCACCGCCGGACTGGCATGCTGGAAGGGAATGTCCAGGTAGGGAAGCACCTTGCCGGAGGCCATCAGCGCAATCACTTCATCGACGTGCGGATAGGGATAGACGTAGTGGAACCGCACCCAGACCCCGAGATCGCCCAGCGCGCGCGCCATGTCGATAAACCGGGTCTGGATGGACTGTCCGCGCCACTGCACGCTCTGGTAGCGCAGGTCGCTCCCGTAGGCGCTGGTATCCTGGGAAATGACCAGCAGTTCGCGCACCCCGCTGCGCACCAGTATCTCGGCCTCGCGCATCACTTCATCCAGCGGGCGACTCGCCAGCAGGCCGCGGAGCGATGGAATGATGCAGAAGCTGCACTTGTTGTTGCAGCCCTCGGAAATCTTCAGGTAGGCATAGTGGCGCGGCGTGAGGCGGATGCCCTGCGGGGGCAGAAGATCGACGTACGGGTCATGGGGCTGGGGCAGATGGGCATTGACGGCTGCGAGCACCTCGAGCGTAGCGTGGGGCCCGGTGATCGCGAGCACCTTCGGATGTCGCGCGCGGATCCGGTCCGGGTGCGTGCCCAGGCAACCGGTCACCACCACCCGCCCGTTCTGGTCGAGCGCCTCGCCGATGGCCTGCAGAGATTCATCGATGGCAGAGTCGATAAAACCGCAGGTGTTGACCACCACCAGGTCGGCGTTGCGGTATTCGGGCGCGATCGCATATCCGCGCAGTTTCAGCTCGGTGATGATGTGCTCGGAATCCACGAGCGCCTTCGGGCACCCCAGGCTCACAAAGCCCACGGCGGGCGCGTGGGCGCGGGCACGCTCATGCACGCCCTGGCGGGCGGCGCCGCGCCGACGGGTCGAGGGTGTGCCGCGGGGAGCGGCGCGAGTGGCTGAATGCATGGGCGGGGAGAGCGGGCTGCTGCGTGGCCCGTCCGGTACAATAGGCCGATCATTCTAACACCGGGAGCCTGCCTGCGGCGCCCCAAGCGGCGGCGGGCAGCGGGCGCATTGCATTGTTCGATCGTGCCTATTACCAGCGCTACTACCACGACCCGCGCACGGCGGTTACCTCGCGCACCGAGATGCGCGCGCGCGCCGCGCTAATCGGCGCCGCGGTACGTTACCTGGACCTTCCGGTGAGGCGCATTCTCGACGCCGGGTGCGGTGTCGGGCTGATGCGCGCTCCACTCCTGCGCCACCTGCCGGGGGCGCGGTACATCGGCCTGGACACCAGCGATTACCTTTGCCGCCGCTTCGGTTGGCAGCATGGCACGATACAGACGCTGGGCGCCCGGGAGAGATTCGAGCTCGTAGTCTGCTACGACGTCATGCAGTACCTGACGACCTCCGAAGCGCGCCGCGCGCTGGCCAGGCTGGGCAAAGTCTGCCGGGGAATCCTGTATTTCGGTGCACTGACCACCGGAGACTGGCGCAACAACTGCGACCAGACGCGCACCGATAAGGTTCCGGGCATCCGCTCGGCCACCTGGTACCGGCGCGAACTGAGCCGGGCCTTCCGGCCGCTGGGCTGCGGCCTGTGGCTGCGGCGCGGCGCTCCGGTCACGCTCTGGGACCTGGACCGCGCCAGCCGATGATCAAGCTGCTGCTCTTGCTGCTCAAGTTCGCCAAGTTCGGGCCGGCACTCAAGTCGGCGGGGTTTATGGCGTTGTCGGTGGGCGCCTATGCGCTGCTGTTCGGCTGGCGCTACGCCCTGGGCTTTGTGCTGTTGATGCTCACGCACGAGATGGGACACTACGTGGCCGCGCGCCGGCTGGGCATGAACGTGGGCTTGCCGACCTTCATCCCTTTTGTCGGCGCATGGATCCAACTGAAGGACCAGCCACTGACGGTGCAGCAGGAAGCGCACATCGCCTTTGCCGGGCCGTTCGTCGGCACTCTGGCCGCTGCGGCGGTCCTGGCGCTCGCCCTGCGTGAGCACAGCAACCTGCTGCTGGCACTCGCTTATGCCGGCTTCTTCCTGAATCTCTTCAACCTGGTGCCGATCTCGCCCTTCGATGGCGGGCGCATCGTCGCGATCCTCTCGCCCAAGGTGTGGTTCGTGGGCGTACCGGTACTGGTGGGCGCGTTCCTGCTGAGCCCGAGCCCGATGTTCCTGATGATTCTGCTGTTGCTGGCGCCCACGATCTACACGGCGCTCCGCGGCGCCTGGCGAGGAGAAGTGCCAGCCCACAATCCGCGCTACTACGAGGTTCCGCTGGACGCGCGGATACGCTATGCCAGCTACTACGTGCTGCTGCTCGGGTTCCTGTGCGTGATGACCTTTCGTACCCATGAACAGATCGAGGCCGTGCGCCGCCTATGAACACGCGCGTGGTGGCGGCCTTCCGTGGCAACGCGCAATGCCGGCAAGAAAGTGGCGCGGTCCGCTGGTGCGTCAGTGGCCTGGACCGCGACAGCGGAGCGGGACTGGAGGTGCTGCTGAGCGGGGGCGCCGAAGTGCGTTTGCCCCCGCAACTGGCCGCGGCAGAGCTCCACGTGAGCGATGAGGGATCGAATGCGTCCTGGGAATTGCGCGCAAACGGCACGCTCTACCCGCTGGATGTGCGCGGCGTGCAGGTGCATCGCGCGGCCGCAAACGCCTTCGCCGCGGCGCTGCCCAGGATTCGTGCGCCCTGGACGACGCGCGCCGGCTGGTGGCTGTTGCTGAACCTGCTGCGCCTTCCTGGCATGGCAAGGCTGCTGCAAAGCCTGCGCGCCCGGTGGGGAGACTAGCGTCCATGGACGCGCGCATTCCCGTGACGGTTCTCACCGGCTTTCTCGGTTCGGGCAAAACCACCTTGCTCAACCGCATCCTCTCGGAGCAGCACGGCAAGAGAATTGCCGTGATCGAGAATGAATTCGGCGAGGTGGCCGTCGATCACGAGCTGGTCATCGGAGCCCAGGAGGAAATCTTCGAGACCGCCAACGGCTGCATCTGCTGTACCGTCCGCGGCGATCTGATCCGGGTGCTCAACCAGCTGCGCAAGCGCCGTGATCGCTTCGAGTACATTCTCATCGAGACCACCGGCCTGGCCGATCCGGGCCCGGTCGCGCAGACCTTCTTCATCGATGAGGAGCTGAGGGAAGACTTCAAACTGGATGCGATCGTGACCCTCGTCGACGCCGCGCACATCAGCGCGCAGCTGGCGACGGTGGCGATCGCCGCCGACCAGGTCGGCTTTGCCGACCTGCTGCTACTCAACAAGACGGACCTGGTGGGCTCCGCAGAGCTGGCACGCATCGAGCAGGAGTTGCGCGCCATCAACGGCAGTGCCCGGCTGGTGCACACGCGCAATGCGCAGCTGCCGCTCTCGCAGGTGCTGGATCTGGGTGCCTTCGACCTGGAGCGCGCCCTCAGCGTCGATGCGGACTTCCTGCAAGCGCAGCGGCCCTTCGAGTGGGCGGGCAGCTACCAGTTGGCGAGCGGCCCACAGCTCGTGCATACCGGTGGCTCTCATGAGCACGGTCACGATCACGAACATCTGCCTCAAGATCAGCAAGGCGGGCAAACCTCCGGCCAATTGAAAGAGGTCGGCGTGGTGCTGCTCGCCGCGCCCGCGGCCGGCCAGGAGGGGATCGAGGCCCTCATCGAGCAGGCGGAACGCTGCTTCGCGGAGCCTCCCACCAGCAGCCCACCCGGCGCGACTTTGCTGCCTGAGCGACACCTGCGCCTGGAGCTAGCCGGGCACGCGCACTTCAGGTGGGCAGTCCCGCAGGCCGGCGCCTGGGTGGCCTTTTGCGAGCACGCGCCGGCCGAGTTCGGGTGGTCACTGCCTGGGGTGCCCGTCGTGGCGGAGCGGAGCTTCGGCTCGCATCATCACGAGACCGCCATTGCCTCGATCGGCATCAGCGATGCGCGCCCACTCCATCCCGACAAGGTCAACGATTGGCTTTCCTACCTCCTGCAGACCCGTGGCCAGGACATCCTGCGCATGAAGGGCGTGCTCAGCTTTCGCGATGAGCCGCGCCGCTACGTGTTTCACGGCGTGCACATGGTCTTTGATGGCCAGCTGGAACGGCCCTGGGGCAGCGCCGAGCGCCGCAACCGCCTGGTGTTTATTGGCCGCAGCCTTGATCGCCAGGAACTCGAAGCCGGCTTTGAGTCCTGCGTCGCGTGAGTCCCCCGGGCTTCAGGCTGGAGCAGCGCGCGCGCGTTGAGCTTGGCGACTATCCGGTCGACGCCGCGTGGTCGGCCGATGAGCGCGCGCTGGTCATTGCCGGCGGTCAAGGCGCGCTGTTGTGGCTGGATGTCGCCGCGAATGCGCCGCGGCGCCTGGCCGAGCACGCCGGCGGGGTCCTGGCGGTCGCCTGGCGCGGCGGCTCCCAGCAATTTGCAAGCTCCGGGCAGGACGGCGAGGTGCGCTTGTGGGAGGCAAGGGGCGGCGCGGTGAAGCTGATCCACGCCGCTGCGCAATGGAGCGAGCGGCTCGCGTTTTCGGGGCACGGGCGCTGGCTGGCCGTCGCCACGGGCCGTGAACTGCGGGTATTCGACGCCGAGGGAACCGTGCGCGCTCAACTGGCGCCGCAGGCGGCGGTCATCGCCGCACTGGCGTGGCGGCCCAAACTCAACGAGCTCGCGGCGCTGGGAAACGGCGGCGCGCGCATCCATCGACTCGAGCCGGAGCCACAGACTCGGGAATTTTCGCTGCAGGGCGCCTGCCTGAGCGCGAGCTGGAGTCCGGACGGTCGCATATTGGCCTCCGGCATGCAGGACGGCTCGGTGCACTACTGGAATATCGCCTCCGGGAGCCAATCCCAGATGCGCGGTTACGGCGCGAAGGTGGCGCTGACGAGCTGGAGCGCCAGCAGCCGTCTGCTGGCCACAGCCGCCGATCCGCAGATCATCGTCTGGGATTTCTCCGGTCGCGGTCCGGAAGGCAGCGAGCCGCTGCAGCTTGCAGCGCACACGGCGCGGCTCACCCAGCTCGCCTTCCAACCGCGCGGTTCGCTCCTGGCCGCGGGCGCGCGCGATCACCGCGTTACGCTATGGCGGCTCACGCAGCCCCAGCAACCCATGGATGCTCACTTGCTGTCCGATGAGGTGGCCTTATTGCGCTGGTCCGCGAGCGGCGAGCAGCTCGCCGTGGCGGACCGCGCCGGGACGCTCAGCATCTACTCTTTACGCCAGTCCTAGCCCCGGGCGCGATCAGCGTCAGGCCCGGGCCGCCGTCGATGGCAGTCCTTCGGCGGCGCTGAGGGGCAGCCGGATGCGCAGCCGGGTGAACAGTCCACGCTTGGTCGCTACCTGGATCTGGCCGCGCAGGCGCTTGACGTTGTCGCGCAGAATGCGCATGCCGAGCCCGCGCCCGGCCGGCTCGGCCGCGGTGCTCAGGCCGGAGTGGAAGATCAGAGCCGAGGCCTGGCGGCGATTGTGCTCCAGCGAACTGTCCTCGGTGACGAGGCCGTTGGCGACGGCCACCTGAACGATGCGCTCGGCGTCCAGGCCGGCACCGTCGTCCTGGAAGTTCAGTTCCGATTGTCCCCCGTGCCGCAACTGGAACTCCACCAGCAGCACGCCGCGCGCATTCTTGCCGCCGGCGCGGCGCTGCGCGGGGATCTCGATGCCGTGCTCGATTGCGTTGCGCAGCATCTGGCTCAGCATGTCGTAGAAGGCCGCGACCTGGATGTCGGGCACGTGTTCAAGGCCGATCGAGGTGAGCTGGATGAGCTTGCCCTGCGCCTCGGCCAACTGATCGCAGAGCTGCTGCAGCGCCAGTGCGAGTTGCGAACTGGGCCGGCCGTCATTGGCCTCGCGCTCGGCCGGCGCATGCACCCTGGCCATCCGGGACCGCGCGCTCTGGCCACGGCGCACGCTTAAGGGTATGCCGGTGCGCTGTGCGACGGTCATCAGCGCCAGAAACACCGCATCGATGCACACCAGTGCCGGCAACAGCGCATCACCGGTACGCGTTTCACCATTGCGCGGTGCATCCAGCGCCGCCACGGTGTTCTCGAGGAGCTTTGCCAGGGAGGGGAGCCGGAGCGCGGCCGCCCGCCGCAGCAATCGCTCATACAGGCGGTGCAGGCGATCGAGCTTGTCCTGAAACTGCTCGGGCTCGTGGGTGCGCCGCTGCAGCTGGATGCGCGCCCGCCTCAGGGTGCGGGCGGCATAGGCCATGAAGTTGGCCAAGGCCAGGTGATCGACCCGCAGCAATTCGGTGAGCAAGGCGTGCTCCTCGCGCAGCTGCTGCAGTTCGGGCGCCATCGGTTCGCTGCTGTCCATGCTAGGCAGTCTGACGCTCGGGTTCGGCAGGCGGCACTGAGGCTGCCGGCAGCTGGTCCAGAGCCGCCAGGACCGCGTCCATGTCGGGGTAGCGGTCCTCGCGTTCACGGGCCATCAACCGCGTCACCACCGGTTCGTAGGCGGAAAGCTCCTCGGGCAGAGCAGGGCGTTCGCCGGTAACGTGCTGCTGCATGAGATCCATGGCGGTGAGGCCCGTAAAGGGCTTGCGGCCGGTAAGCATTTCATAGAGCACCACGCCCAGCGCGTACTGATCGCTCCGGGCGTCGAGCGTTCGACCCTGCACCTGCTCGGGGCTCATGTAGTAGGGCGAGCCGCGCAGCACGCCGATGGCCGTGCTCTGGGTATCGGAGTTGACTTTCTTCGCCAGGCCGAAGTCGATGAGCACGATTGAGCCGTCGGGACGCAGCATGACATTCGGGGGCTTGAGGTCGCGATGCAAAATCCCCGTGCTGTGCACGACGTGCAAGGCCGCGGCAATGCGCCGCGCGTAGCCGACCGCCTCCTCCGAGCTGATTGGATGGAGGAGGCGCTGCTTGAGATCGCCGCACGGAAAATACTCGATGGCGAGGTACTCGCGGCTGTCGTGGACGCCATAGTCGTAGATGTCGACGATCGAGGGATCACGGAGCGCCGCGATGGCGGCGTATTCACGGGCAAACTGCTGCTGATCGGTGGCCGTGGCGTCAAGAGGCTCGCTGATCTTCAGCGCCACCAGCCGTTGCAGCGAGTCGCTGCGCGCCAGCCACACGCTGGCGCGGGCCGAGCGTCCGAGCTGGCGCAGCATGGTGTAGTTCGGCAATTCCGGCCCCGGCGCGGCGCGCTCGCCGTGCCGGCGCCGCGCGCTGGCACTACGGCGCAGCCGCCGGTCGCCGGCGTGCAGGACCTTGCGAAGCGTTCGCCCCAGCAACTGCGCGTCGAGCAGGTCACAGGGCAGGTAGGCGGCGGCACCGAGCCTTACGGCCTGCACGGCAGTGAGTTCGTTGCCGTCGGCAGCCACCGCGACCAGTGGCGGCAGCCTTCGCTCGCGCCGCAAGTCCCGCAACCACTCGATGCCCTCGATGGGTTCCTGGGCCGCCTTGCCGAAGTAAGCGCACAGCAGCACGAGGTCATAGTTGCGCCGCGTGATCGTATCGAGGTGATGGGCGAACTGCTGCAGGTCGAAGCTGGGCGGGTCGGCATCGGGCCACAGGGTCTGCAGGTGATGGCGAAGCCATCGGCGCTGCTGCTGGTCCTTGCCGGCGATGAGTATCCGCGGTGTCATGCGCGTGCCGTGCAGCAAGGAGGGCTGGGCGCGGTTTCTGACAATGGCGTTACTCGGCAGATAGGGGACGGGCGTGGCGGAAGAGCTTTAGGAACTTTACGTTTTCTGGTTCCAGCCCACCGGCTGCGGACCCCAATCTGTGAGCTGCGTGAGGCCGACGGACGGCGAACTGTGACGCGCATCACCCCTCGCCGCTCGCCGGGCGGCGGTCCGCAGCGCGCCTCCAGAGTCGCGTTTCGGGCCAGACAAAGCTAATCTGCTCCGCGTGCCAGGACCTTACCTCATCGTCGGTGCCGGTCAGGCCGGACTGCAGATCGCCGAATCACTGCGCCACGAGAAATACGACGGCCCGGTGATCCTGCTGGGTGCCGAAGCACACGCACCCTACAACCGGCCGCCGCTTTCGAAGCAATGGCTGCTCGAGCGCCGCGCCCCGGCCGCACTTGCGATTCGAGGACTCGAGGCCATTCAGCGGCGGCACATTGACCTGCGGGTCAACACCACCGTCACGGCCATCGACCGGATGGCGCAAGCAGTGCATTGCGCCGACGGACAGAGAATTTCCTACGGCGGCCTGGCGCTGGCCACGGGCGCGCGCCTGCGCACGCTTGCCGTGCCGGGCGTCGGGCTGCGCGGCGTACATGTCTTGCGCACCATCGAAGACGCCCTGCACATTGCGGCGTCATTCGATCGCTGCGCGGGCCAGGGCGCCCCTTTCATGGTCATTGGCGGTGGATTTATCGGCCTGGAAGTGGCGGCCACGGCGCGCAAATTTGGTTTGCAGGTCACGGTGCTGGAAGGGCTGAGCCGGCTGATGTCCAGAGTGGTCGCGCCGATCGTCTCCGAGGCCGCCGCTCAGGTGCATCGCGCCCATGGCGTAAAGCTGGTGTTCGACGCCCGTGTCGCCGAGCTGGTCGGGGCCGAGGGCGAAGTGCGCGCCGTGCGCATGGCGGACGGCCAGGAATACCCCGCCGGCTGTGTCGTCATGGGCGTAGGGATCGATCCGGACGATACCCTGGCGCAGCAAGCCGGGCTGCACTGCGATCGGGGCGTTGTCGTCGACGATTATTCGCGTACCTCCGATCCGCTGATCGTGGCGGCTGGGGATTGCTGTGCGCGCCGCCGCAGCGATGGCACGCTGCTGCGGCTCGAGTCGGTGCAAAATGCCGCCGAACAGGGAATGTCGGCCGCGGTCTCGTTGCTGGGCCGCGAGCGACCATTTTTGGCCTCACCGTGGTTCTGGTCCGATCAGTACGACATCAAGTTGCAGATGGTCGGCCTGAGCGCGGGTTACGACCAGGTCGTCACCCGTGGCGATACGGCGAAACCGGCGTTTTCGGCGTTTTACTATCGCTCCGGCGCCTTGATCGCCGTGGACTCGCTCAGCCGGATCCCGGATCATATGGTGGCGCGCAAGCTCCTCGATCGAGGCCTGTCACCGACGCCGGATCAGGCCGCCGACCAGGATTTTGACTTGCACCAGCTGCTCGCCGCCTAGGGCCGGCGGGCTCGAGGGTTCACTGGCGTCCGAGCAGGAACTCGGTGCCGTGGTACTCCAGCACTACGCCCTCACGCGTTATTTCCTTCACCTGCACGCCCTCGGCGGTGACGTCGCCCTCGCGCACCTTGTGCATGTTGATAAACGCGTAGCGTTCGGCGGGATTTGCCGCATAGACGTGCAGATCGAGGCGCAGTTCCGGGAGTGAGCCGCCCAATTCGGCATAGGTGTGCAAGTTGCCCGCGCCGCCGGCTTCCTGCGTGCTGCCCGCAGGTGGCGCCACCGCAGGTTCATTGTCAGCCGGGTTGCCCTCAGCGGCCATGTTGGCGGTCTGCGCGGGCGGCTGCACCGCCGCAGGCGCCGCGGCGGGAGCGCCGCCGAGGTCGGCCGGAGGCATGGCGGTGCCGGCAGTGTCGGGTGCGGCGCGCGCCTGAGCTTGTGCGCCGGCGCCACCGGCGGCGGCGGGTGCATTGCTGGACACCCCGGCGCTGGCCGGCGCTGCCGCCAGGGCGGTGGTGGCGGCAGCGGCAGGGGCAGGGGCCGGGCGCAACGCCAGCCAGGCCAGGACGCCGACACTGATGATCAGCAGCACTCCGACCACCAGGGCCCAGATCGGCAGTCGCCGTGCCGGCCGCACAATGCGCATCTCGAGCAGGGCCGGGCCCGCCTGGCGCTGGCGTTCATTTTCCGATTTTTTCAGGGCATCTAGGATGAATGACATGTGTCAACCCGGTGTCGCAGTGGGGGCCGCAGCAAGAGTCTGCAGCAATGGCGAGCCCGGCGCGGCAAGTACCCCGTCCAGTATCAACTGGGTCTCGAGCCCGGCGATGCCGTCCACGGTGAGATGATGCTCGCGTTGGAAGTCTTCCACCAGTCGGGTCAGCTCGGCATCGAAGGTCGCGCTTTCCACGCGGGTAGGGGCGGATCCGTTCGCCTGCAACAGCTGGGTGCGGAGTGAACGCACCGCCGGTCCGCGCATCCCGGGGCGCAGCTCGGGCACCGGCGGCGTGCTCGGGCGCCACAAGAGCACGCAATCCCCGAACCAGTAGAGCGATAGGTCGGCGATGGCGACCCGCACGGTGCGCGCGCCCATTTGCAGCACCACCCCGTCGGTGCCGATGCCCGTGAGCACCACCTGGTGGGCGGGCACGCCGCCTTCACCCAGCATCAGGATGGCCGGGCGCCCGAACTCGCGCAGCTGAGCAAGCGAGCTGTGCAGCGTTACGCAGTACAGCCCCTGCGTCTCCGCCTGGGTGCAAGGGTCCGTGGGACCGGGCCGGTAGTGGGCATTCCAGAGCTGGAACAGTCCGGCAAAGGCGGTATCGGCCGACGTCGAGTCACCCGCGGTCGCGAACAGTCGTGCCAGCGTAGGGGCCGGGGGCGGGCGCGGCGGAGCGTTGAGGTGAGCCGGTGCCGGTGCGGCCTGAGGTGCGGCACTGCTCGCCGCGGCGCCCGCGCGTGCCAGGGAGGCCTGGCGCCACAGGAGCGTCACGACAGCCACGGCCACGAGCAGGCATAGTGTCACGACCAGTGGCGTCAGCCAGACCGGGGCGAGGCGTTCGCCAAAGATCTCGCTGGCCGCGCGCCGCACGAGCGCGCTGCCCACGTGGTGATGGTCCTCGGTGTAGGCGCCGAGCAATGCGCGGTCGCAAATGATGTTGATGACCCGGGGCACACCGCCGCTCAAGCGATGCACCTCGCGCAGCGCGCCCCCGGAGAATATTTCGCTGGTTGCCCCGGCGATGCGCAGTCGGTGGCGCACGTAGGCGATCGTCTCCTCGCGCGCCAGCGGCTGCAGATGAAAGCGCGCGGTGACGCGCTGCGCGAGCTGGCGCAGGTCATTGCGGGCCAGCAATTCACGCAGTTCCGGCTGGCCAATCAGGATGATTTGCAGGAGCTTCTGCGACTCGGTCTCGAGGTTGGTGAGCAATCTGACCTGCTCTAGCACCTCGACGCTCAGATTCTGCGCTTCATCGACGATCAGCACCACGCGCCGGCCGCCGGCGTGGGCGCGCAACAGATAGCGATTGAGCTGATCGACGAGTTCCTTGGTGTTGTCGACGGCCTCGTCGGGTACGCCGACGCCGAGTTCCTCGCAGATGGTCTGCAGGAACTCCAGGGGCGAGAGCCGCGGGTTGATGACCAGGGCGATTTCCGCGTGCTTTGGCGCCCGCGCCAGCAGCGAGCGGATCGTAGTGGTCTTGCCGGTGCCGACCTCGCCGGTCAGCTGGATGAAGCCACCGGCATCGTTGATGCCGTACACCAGGTGTGCCAGTGCATCGGCGTGGTGCCTGCCCAGATACAGATAGCGCGGATCGGGGGTGATGGCGAAGGGTTTCTCGGCGATGCCGAAGAAGGCGAGATACATAGGGTCCGTCCGGTGCTGGCAACCGCTCTAGGACGCCATGGCCGGCGCGCTGCCGGGAGCCGAAAGTTCGTGGCTCGAAAATTCGTCGACGTCGATGAGATCCATGACCAGCTTGTCGTACTCGCGCAGTGCCGCCGCCTCCGGGGCCGTGATGATGCCCAGCGCCAATCCCTGCTCTATCTGCCCCGGCAGATCCAGGGCCGTGATCAGCTTCATCTTAACGCCGGAAATCCGCAATTTCTTCTCAATGAGCTCGGCATCCGGACTCAGTTCGAGGGCCTGCTGCAATTGGCCGAGCGGGCTGTGGTCGCGCGGTTCGTTGTAGATGCCTGCGGCCAGGCGCGCGCGCGATTCCCCTGCGGTCTGCGCCAGTCCGGCAATCTCGCCGCCGAGACGGTCGTCGGGTGCGAAGTAGGTGAGGCCGCGCGGGAAGATAAAGCGACGCATGAGCCACGCCATCGAACGCACCGGAAAATTCCGCAGCACACTGTGCAGCTGTTCCTGCGCCTCGTACAGCAGTTCACGGCATGACCACTCCACGATCGGCAGGTCGGCCGCCGGACTGCCCTGATCCTCGTGGTGCTTGAGCACCATCGAGGCCAGGTACATCGAGGACAACACATCCCCCAGGCGCGCCGAGATGCTCTCCTTTTTCTTGAGGTATCCGCCCAGGGTCAGCATCGCCACGTCGGTGGCGAAGGCGAAGGAGGCGCTGAAGCGCTCAATGTGCTGGTAGTAGCGGCGCGTGGGTCCGGTATCAGGAACGGTCTCGAAGCGCGCGAGGGTGAGCGCCATAACCAGCGAGCGGGCCGCGTTGGAGATCGTAAAGCCGATGTGACCGAACAGCGCCCGATCGAACTCATCGACCCCGCGCTCGCGGTCCGGATTGCGCGCGGCGCTCATCTCCCGCAGCACGTAGGGATGGCAGCGGATCGCACCCTGGCCGAAGATGATCAGGTTGCGGGTGAGGATGTTCGCGCCCTCGACGGTGATGGCAATGGGCACCGACTGGTAGCCGCGGGCCAGGTAATTGCGCGGCCCCAGCATGATGCCCTTGCCGCCCTGCACGTCCATGGCGTCGTTGGCGACGCGCCGGCCCATCTCGGTCACGTGATATTTGAGGATCGCGGCCGGCACCGCCGGGCGCGCGCCCGCATCGATGGCCGCCGTCGTGACGCTGCGCGCCGCATCCATGATGTAGGTGAGTCCGACCATGCGCGCGATCACCTGCTCGACGCCCTCGAATTTGCCCACCGGCGTGTTGAACTGGCGACGGATTCGGGCATACGCGCCGGTGGCGAAGGTCGCCGCCTTCGCCCCGCCGGTCGAGTTGGAGGGCAGCGAGATGCAGCGCCCCACTGAAAGCTGCTCGACGAGCATGCGCCAGCCCTGGCCCGCCATCTTGACTCCGCCGATAATGCTGTCGATGGGCACAAACACATCGTGCCCGCGAATCGGGCCGTTCTGGAACGGAACATTGAGCGGGAAGTGGCGCTTGCCGATTTCCACACCCGGCGTGTCGCGGCGAATCAGCGCGCAGGTGATACCCAGATCGCTGGCGCCGCCCAGGAGCCGCTCCGGGTCGTACATGCGAAATGCCAGTCCGATGATGGTCGCCACCGGCGCCAGGGTGATGTAGCGCTTGGAGAAATTCAGGCGCAGGCCCAGCACTTCCTGGCCCTGCCACTGGCCGCGGCAGACGATGCCGGTGTCGGGAATGGCGGCGGCGTCGGAGCCGACGCGCGGACCGGTAAGCGCGAAACAGGGGATGTCCTCGCCGCGCGCCAGGCGCGGCAGGTAATGGGCCTTCTGCTCTTCGGTGCCATAGTGATTGAGCAGTTCCGCGGGGCCGAGCGAATTGGGTACCGCGACCGTCGATGCGCACACCACACTGCGGCTGGCCAGTTTGACCAATACGCAGGAATGCGCGTAGGCCGAGAACCCAAGACCACCGTAGGGCTTGCCGATGATCATCGCAAAGAAGCCGCGTGACTTCAGGAACGACCACACTTCCGGCGGCAGGTCCGCGCGCCGGTGCGTGATATCGAAGTCATCGAGCATCCGGCACAACTCGACGCAGGGACCGTCGATGAATGCCTGTTCTTCCGCGGACAGCCGGGCCGGCGGATTGCTGCGCAGCTTGGACCAATCCGGATTGCCGCTAAACAGCTCGCCATCCCACCAGACCGTGCCGGCCTCCAATGCTTCGCGCTCGGTATCCGACATGGTCGGGAGCAGGCGCAGGTAGGTGCGCAGGAACGGCCGGCTAATGATCGCCTTGCGCAGCGGGCGCACATTGAGCAGCCACAGCAGCGCGAGCAGCAGCCAGAGGAAGCCCTGCCAGATTCCGCCCGGACTGCCAAGCAGCATGTAGGCCGCCAGCAGCACCGTGAAGGTCAGCGAGTAAATCAGCAGCGGCAGCCGCCGGTACGCCAGATAGATCGCCGCTAATACGAAAAGAAAGGTAATCAGCGCGCCGTACATGGACACAATACTAGCCCGCGCGCCCTCAGGGCGCGAGCCTGCGGGGCGTGCGGCGGCACGCGTGCACTGCGGCGATCAGCCGAGTAATTCTTCCACTCCGGCGCGCTCTTCGCGCAATTCCGCCTCGGTGGCATTCATCCTGGCGCGACTGAACTCATCGATGCTTAAGTCCGGCACGATCTGGTAACGACCGTCCCGACAGGTGACCGGGTAGGAATAGATGATGCCTTCGCGGATACCGTAGCTGCCGTCGGCGGGTATGCCCATGCTGACCCAGTCGTCCGCGGCAGTGCCCGTAAACCAGGTGCGCATGTGATCGAGCGCCGCGGATGCGGCCGAGGCCGCCGAGGATGAGCCGCGCGCCTTGATTACGGCGGCTCCGCGCTGCTGCACCGTGGGGATGAACGTCTGCTCCACCCAGCTGCGCTCGACCAGGCTGGTCGCGCTCTTGCCCGCCACCAGTGCGTGAGCTGATGTCCGGGATACTGCGTCGCGGAGTGATTGCCCCAGATCGTCATGCGGCGGATGTCATTGACGTGCGTGCCGGTCTTCTCGGCGAGTTGCGAGAGGGCGCGGTTGTGATCGAGCCGCGTCATGGCCGTAAAGTGTGCGCCGGGCAGCTCGGGCGCATTGCTGCGCGCGATCAGCGCGTTGGTGTTCGCCGGGTTGCCGACCACCAGCACGCGCACCTGGCGATCGGCGACCGCGTTGAGTGCCTTGCCCTGCGCAGAGAAGATCTTCGCATTGGCCAGCAGCAGGTCCTTGCGCTCCATCCCTGGCCCGCGCGGGCGCGCGCCCACCAGCAGCGCGGCGTGACAGTCGCGGAACGCCACCGTGGCCTCGTCCGTGGCGATGATCCGGTTGAGGGTCGGGAACGCACAGTCGTTCAGCTCCATCACCACCCCCGCCAGGCCCGGGAGCGCCGCGGTGATCTCGAGCAGGTGCAGGTTGACCGGCTGCTCGGCGCCCAGCATCTGGCCAGAGGCCACCCGAAAGGCGAGCGCGTAGCCGATCTGGCCGGCGGCGCCGGTAATGGCGACGTTGAGGGGCTTCTTCATAGAATGCTCCGGCAGGAAGTCGAAAAAAGGACGCTGATTCTAATGGACATGATCTATCGTTGCGCCCCAATCGGACCATTGGCCTTCGGGCGAGTTGCCGGTGCACACTACCGGCATGCCGCCCTGCGGCCATCAAGAGGCCAAGGACTTCGCCATGCACCCGACGCGCAATGACCTGCCCGCACGCAGCCGCACCCGCCTCGAGAGCTTGCGCACCCACGGGCTCGCCGACAGCTCGGATTTGCTCAGCGCCCCAGCGCGCGACCTCGACAGATACCCCTGGTTTCTGGAAGGACGCTTGCAGGGCGCCCGCTAGGGCTCCGGCGGATGGTTCGAATGCTAGCCAGCGCGCGAGTGTTCGTGGAACTCACACTTGTCCGAGCTTGCGAGGCCTGGATCCTGCGGTCCGGGCCGTTGCCTGCCGCTGATGGGCCGGGGAGCCGCTAGCGCCGTGTATTGCGCCTCGCAGCGTCACTCCGACCGGCTCGAGCTGAGCCTGCATGGGCACTGGCAGGCCGCGACGCTGCCCGCAATCCAGGCGGAACTCGCGACGCTGTCATTGGGCGGGGGCAGCCGTTTGCAGGTCGATGCCAGCGACGCGTCCTTTGATCTCTCCGGTGCCTGGCTGCTCAATGACTTTCTGAGCACCGCGACGGCGGGGGGCATCAAGGCAGACTTCACCGGTGCCGCGCCGCCGGTGCTGCAGTTCATCGATCGTACGCTCAAGGCCGACCGCTCCACCCCGGAAGTGCACGAGACCGGGCACACCGTGTGGCTGGATCCAGCCGCGGCGGTCGAGGGTCTGGGGCGTCGCACGGTCCGCGCCTGGCGTCATCTCGAGGCGCCATTGGGATTTCTCGGGCGAGTCGGTCTCGCAGCCGCACGTGCCGCCCCGCGCGTCAAACACTGGCGGCTGACCTCGATCGCGCGCCATGTGTACGACACCGGCATCGCCGCGATCCCGATCGTGGCGCTGATCGGCTTCCTGATCGCCGTGATCCTGGCCTACATGGGCGCACAGCAGCTGCGCAAATTCGGTGCCGACATCTTCGTGGTCGACCTGGTCACCGTGGGCGTGCTGCGCGAACTGGGCGTACTGCTGACCGCAATCATTGTCGCTGGCCGCTCGGGCAGCGCCTTTGCCGCCGAGATAGGCGCCATGTGCCTGAACGAGGAAGTGGACGCCCTGCGCGCCATCGGGGTCGACCCGTTCGAAGTGCTGGTGCTGCCGCGGCTATTGGGCCTGGTCATCGCGTTGCCGTTGCTGACGATCATCGCCGATGTGATCGGCCTCACCGGTGGTGCGCTGTTATGCCGATTCTTGCTCGACATGCCGTTGACGCAATTCCTCAACCGGGCCAACGATGCCATTGCCGACACGACCTTCTGGGTGGGACTGTTCAAGGCACCGGTGTTCGCACTGTTGATTGCGCTGGCCGGCACCTGGTGCGGACTGCGCGTGCGCGGCTCGTCGCGGCGGCTCGGCCGCTACACGACGCTGGCGGTGGTCGAGGCGATCTTCCTGGTCATCCTGGCCGATGCCCTGTTCGCGGTGTTGTTCATGAAGATGGACATCTGATGGGCGCGGTGATCGAAGTGCGCGGCTTGTCCAATATGTTCGGTCGGCAGATCGTGCATCGAAACCTCGACATGACGGTCGAGGAAGGCGACGTGTTTGGCATCGTCGGCGGCTCGGGCGCGGGCAAATCGGTATTGCTGCGCAGTATCCTCGGACTGCAGATCGCCGCGTGCGGGCACCGTGAAGCTCTTTGGGCACGACATCACCCGCATGAACACTGCCGAGCTGCGCAGCGTCAAGTTCCGCTACGGCGTGACCTTCCAGGAAGGCGCGCTGTTCAGCGCGCTTACAGTGCTGCAGAACGTGCAGCTGCCGATGATCGAGCACCTGGAGCTGCCGCGGCGCATGCTCGATGAGCTCGCGCAGCTGAAACTCAAGTTGGTCGGGCTCAGGCCGGACGCCGCCAGCAAGTATCCGTCCCAGTTGTCGGGCGGGATGGTCAAGCGCGCGGCGCTGGCACGCGCGCTCGCCCTCGACCCGCCGCTGCTGCTGCTAGATGAACCGACATCCGGGCTGGATCCTATCGGCGCCCAGGCCTTCGATGATTTGGTGAAAAACCTGCAGCGCGAGCTGAAGCTGACCGTGGTAATGATCACGCACGACCTCGATACCCTGTTCGGGGTCTGCACACGCGTCGGCGTGCTCGTCGATGGGCGTATGATCAGCGACACCTTGGCCAACATCGCCCGCAATCCGCAACCCTGGATTCATGCATACTTCCAGGGGCCGCGGGCGCTGCGCCGGAGAGTTCAAGATGGAGCGTGAAGCCAATTACGTCGCCGTGGGCGCCTTTGTGCTGCTGGTCGTGGCCATGGGAGCGCTATTTGTTTACTGGTACAGCGACGCCCGCGATCAGCGCGACTTCAAGCGCTACGAAGTGTACTTCGACGGCAGCGTCAGCGGGCTGGCGGTGGGTGGCCAGGTGCGCTACCTGGGTGTGGATGTCGGCCGGGTGGTGCGCATCAAGCTGGATCAGCGTGCCGCTGATCGTGTTCAGGTGGTCGTGGATATCGACGCCAGCGCCCCGATCTCCGCACGCACGCTCGCCCAGTTGTCGCTGCAGGGGGTCACCGGGCTCCTTTTTATTGACCTGTTCCTGCAGCATCCGGGCGCGCTGCCCGAGCGGCTCATGGAACCGGTCGCGAGCGAGCACTATCCGGTGATCCGATCGATACGCTCGAATTTCGACATCTTCCTGAGCGGCCTGCCGCAGGTGGCCGGACAGATCGGCGAACTGGCGACCCGCGGCAACAAGATGCTGTCCAACGAAAACCTGGCGGCATTCAGCCGCCTGGTCGCCAATCTGGATCGCGCCGGCGCCACGCTACCCGGTGCGGCGCGCGATGCCGCCGAACTGATCGCGGAGTTGCGCGATGCCACCGCCGCCAGCCGGGCGCTGATCGCCAAAATCAACGCGGCCACCGAGACTGCAGGTCCCGATATGGTGGCAGCCGTGGCGCGCCTGCGCACTTCGGCCGAGCACCTGGCCTCGGCCAGCGAGCAGCTCGACGGCCTGCTGACCGATGACCGCGGCGCACTGCACGGCTTTGTGCAGGAGAGCCTGCCGCAGGTCGACGCCCTGTTGCGTGACAGCCGCGATGCGGCGCGCGAATTCGAGCAGCTGTCGAAGAGTCTGCGCGAAAACCCGGCACAGGTGTTGTACCAGTCGCCCAGCGCCGCTGTGGAGATTCCAAGATGAGCTTCAAGACGCACAGCGTCCCTGGGCTGCTCGCCGGCGCGGTGCTGGCGTTGGCCGGCTGCGGGGGATTTCACAGCAACCAACCGGCCACGCAGGTGTACACGCTCGATCCCGTGTACGCGCAGCCCAAGTCCGAGGTCGCCAGCAACGCACCCAGTCTGCTGGTGCCGCGGCCGCAGGCCGCACCGGGCCTGGATTCCGAGCACATCGCGCTGCGGCGCAGCGCGCAGCGCCTGGATTACTACGCCGCCAGCCGCTGGCCGGCGCCGCTTCCGGAGTTTCTGCAGTCGCTGGCGGTCGAGGCGCTGCGCGCCTCCGGGAAGTTCCGCACCGTGCAGCCCGATCGCGCCGACCTTCGCCGCCGAGCAAGTGCTGCAGATCGAAATCCGCCGCTTTCAGGCCGAATACGCGGGCGAGGGTGCGCCGGTCGTGCACGTGCAGTTGCTGGCCACGCTGGGTCGTCGCAATGACCGCTCGGTGCTGGCGACGGTCAACGTCGAAAGCTCGGTACCGGCTGCCGAAAACCGCATGCAGTCGGTGGTCGCGGCCTTTCAGAATGCGGTGGCCGCGGCGCTCGCCGATCTGGCCCGCGAGCTTCCGCCCTAGCGCATCGTCACCAGCTCTTCGGCGGAGGTGGGATGGATCGCGACGGTGTCGTCGAAGTCGCGCTTTGTGGCCCCCATTCGCAGCGCCACGGCGAACCCCTGCAGCATCTCGTCGACCCCGGGGCCGATGATATGCACGCCGACCACCTTTTCCTCGGCACCGACCGTCACCAGCTTCATCAGGGTTTTGGGCTTGCGCGCGGTGATCGCGTGAAACAGCGGCACAAAACTTCGCGTGTACACCTTGACTGGCGCGTCGTACCGGCGCTGCGCCTCGGCTTCCGAAAGCCCGACGGTACCCGTCGGCGGATGGCTGAAGATGACGGTCGGGATATTCTCGTAATCCAGTCGCCGTCCCTGCTGGCCGCCGAACACGCGATCGGCCAGGCGCCGGCCTGCCGCGATCGCCACCGGTGTCAGCTGCAAGCGGCCGGTCACATCGCCGATTGCGTACAGGCCTCGGACATTGGTTTCCTGGTAGGCATCGGTGTGCACAAACCCAGCCGCGTCGCGCGCGACGTGCAGCTGCTCCAGGCCCAGCCCGGAACAGGCTGCAATCCGGCTGATCGCCCACAGCACGCAGTGGAATGGGCCCATCTGCCGGCCGTCGGCGACCTCCAGCGTCAGTAGTCCTGCCGCGTCCCGGATCAGGGCTCTGGGTGCCGCCTGGGTGGCGATCTCGACGCCATCCGCGCGCATCGTTTCGAGCAAGTGTTCGCCCAGGAAGGGCTCAAAGGATCTGAGGAGGCGATCGCCTCGCAGCACCACGCTCAGGCGCGTGCCCAGCGCCGAGAACACGCCCGCCAGCTCAACGGCCACGTAACCGCTGCCGACTATCGCGACACTTGCGGGCCGCTCCGGCAGCTCGAAGAAACCATCCGAGGTGATGCCGTGCGCGGCGCCGGGAATGGAGGGCACCACCGGCAGCCCGCCGGTCGCGAGCACGACGTGCGCAGCCCGGTATTCCTGGTCCGCGGCGACCACCGTGTTCGCGGCCGTCAGTCTGGCGCGCGCGCGCACCAGCGTCACGCCGCGATGTTCGAGGTTGGAGGCGTAGATGCCGTTGAGCCGCTCGATGTAGGCATCGCGCTTGCGCTTGAGCAGCGCCCAATCGTGACCCTGGAGCTTCAGGTCAAACCCATAGTCGTGGGCATCGTGCGCGGCGTGCGCCAGCTGCGCGGCATTCCACATCACCTTCTTCGGCACGCAGCCAACGTTCACGCAGGTGCCGCCAAGCCGGTGCGATTCGATCACCAGCGCACGCGCGCCGTGGTCCGCGGCGCGCTGCGCGCAGGCCAGTCCGCCGCTGCCGCCGCCGATGACTATCAGGTCGAAATCGGTCGCCATATTATGTGCCCGTCCTCATCGGCCGCCGCTGCGACCGGATGTTCCTATTCAGCCCGGGCTCTGGCAGTCTAGCCGGATGCCAACCGCCCCCCAGCCGGTCGCCGCCGCCGGCCAACCCGCTGCTCGCCGACACGCAGCTGCCGCGCTTCGCCGAAATCCGGCCGGAACACATCGAACCGGCGATCCGGCAAATACTCGACGAGGGCCGTAGGCGCCTGGCGGCCATCGCCGAGCTGCGACCGCCGAGCTTCGCCACCGTGGTCGTGCCGCTCGAGGAGCTGCGTCATCGGCTCTCGAGAATCTGGTCACCGGTCGGCCATCTTAACGCGGTGATGAATTCCGAGGCACTGCGCGCGGCCTACACCACCTGCCTGCCGCTGCTCTCAGAGTACTACACCGACCTTGCGCAGAGCGAGCCGCTGTACCGCGCCTACCAGCATATCCGCGAACACGAAGCGGCGAGCCTCGATGCCGTGCAGCTGGCGGTGCTCGAGCACGCGCTGCGCGATTTCCGCCTGGCCGGGGTGGCGCTGGCGCCCGAGCGCAAGGCGCGCTTCAAGGTGCGTCATGAGCGAACTGTCGCTCCTGCAGTCCAAATTCGAGGAACAGGTGCTGGATGCCACCAACGATTGGTCGCATCAGCTCACCGACGCGGCGCAGCTCAAGGGTATCAACCCCGGCATCGTGGCGCAGGCGGCGCGGCGCGCCGAAGCGCAGGGCGTATCGGGCTGGATTCTGGGGCTGGATCAGCCCACCTACGTGGCCGTGATCACGGACGCGGAATCGGCGCCGTTGCGGCGCGTGTTCTACGAAGCCTGGAGCACTCGCGCGTCCGATCGCGGGCCCAGCGCCGGACGCTTCGACAACACGCCGGTCATGGAGCACATACTCAGGCTCCGCCACGAGGCGGCCCGCCTGCTGGATTTCAAATCCTACGCCGAGTACGCGCTCGCCGATCGCATGGCGCACACGGTGCCCGAGGTGCTGAGCTTCCTGCGGCAGCTGGCCGCCGCCGCGCGCGCCAGCGCGGTGGCCGAGCTCGCTGAACTTGAGGCCTTCGCCGGACGCGCACTCGACGCCTGGGATATCACTTACTATTCCGAGCGCCTGCAGCAGAGCCGCTTTGAGGTGTCGCAGGAGGAATTGCGCGAGTACCTGCCGTTGCCGCGCGTACTGGATGGCCTGTTCGGGGTCGCCGAGCGCCTCTACGGGATCCAGATTCAGGAGCGCACCGGCGTGCCGGTGTGGCATCCGGACGTGCGCTACTTCGAAGTGCGCTCTCCTGCAGGCGCAGCGCTCGCGAGCTTCTATCTTGATGCCTATGCGCGGCCCAACAAGCGCAGTGGCGCCTGGATGGACGACTGCGTGGGGCGCATGCAGCTGGCGGGCGCGTTGACGCTGCCAGTCGCCTACCTGGTCTGTAATTCGCTGCCGCCGCAGGATAAGTGGCCGGCGCTGCTCACGCACGACGACGTGGTGACGCTGTTCCATGAGTTTGGCCATGGGCTGCACCACATGTTGACGCGCATCGGTTACCCCAGCGTCGCGGGCATCAACGGCGTCGCCTGGGACGCGGTCGAGCTGCCCAGTCAGTTCATGGAAAACTACGCCTGGCTGCCCGAGGTGCTGGCTCGAATCGGTGCCCACGCCGTGAGCGGTGAGCCGATTCCGGAGGCCAAGCGGCGCCAGCTCATTGCGACGCGCAGTTTCCATGCCGGGCTGCAGACCCTGCGCCAGGTGGAATTCGCGCTGTTCGACATGCGATTGCATGCTGAGTACGATCCGGCGCGCGGCGCCCGCGTCTATCCACTGCTGGCCGAAGTGCGCAGTGAAGTCGCGGTGACGCGCATCCCCGAATGGAATCGCTATCCGCACAGCTTCACGCACATCTTTGCCGGCGGCTACGCGGCGGGCTACTACAGCTACAAGTGGGCGGAAGTGCTGGCGGCCGATGCCTTTGCGGCGTTCCGTGTGCCCGGCGCCTTTGACCGGGCGACGGCCGCGCGTTTCCTGGACGCCATCCTGGCTCGCGGCGGGAGCTGCGATCCGCTCGAGGCGTTCATCGAATTCCGGGGTCGCAAGCCCGAGATTGGCCCGCTGCTGGAGTTGCACGGCATCGCCCAGCCCCAGGTGGCCTAGCGGCCGACCGCGTGCGCATCGCCACCTGGAACGTCAACTCGCTGCGCGTGCGCCTGCCGCAACTGCTCGAGTGGCTGCGCGCCACCGCGCCCGACGTGGTGGCGCTGCAGGAAACCAAGCTCCCGGATGACGCGTTTCCCGGCGCGGAACTGCTGGCCGCGGGCTACAGGAGCGTGTGGTCGGGCCAGAAAACCTACAACGGCGTGGCCGTCCTGTCCCATGCCGAGGCAGGCGAGGTGCTGCGCGACATGCCCGGCTACGACGATCCGCAGCGCCGGGTGCTGGCGGTGAGCTTAGGCGGACTGCGGGTCATCAATCTGTACGTGCCCAACGGCCAGAGCGTGGGTTCGGACAAGTACCTGTACAAGCTGGGCTGGCTGCGCGCGCTGCGCCACTGGCTGCGCCAGGAGATAGCGGCGCACGAGCGCCTGATCGTGCTCGGTGATTTCAATATCGCGCCGCAGGACCGCGACGTGCACGATCCGGCCGCCTGGGTCGGTTCGGTGCTGGTCAGCCCCGAGGAACGCGAGGCCCTGCAGGCCGCATTTGAGCTCGGGCTCGTCGACGTATTTCGTCGTTTCGAGCAGCCGCCACGCTCCTATAGCTGGTGGGACTACCGCGCCGGCGCTTTCCAGAGAAATAACGGCCTGCGCATCGATCTGCTGCTGGCCACGCCGGCGCTGGCCGAGCGCTGCACCGCCTGCAGCATCGATCGAGAGCCACGCCGCGTGGCGCAGGCTTCCGATCACGCGCCGGTCATTGGCACGTTTGACATATAGATTGTCGGCACTCGCCGACGCTGCGCCGACCGGGCCAATAAGTGTGCGGCAAGTCGCTGGTACCGGTTTGCCAGCTCGCCTAAACTGCTCATTCCATGGGAACTGCGGAAAATGACCGGCCGAACGCCACGCCGGCGAGTTCCGGAATGAGCAACATCCGGCGCAGCGACTTCGACATTACCAATACGGTGCGGGTAAGTTCCCCGCCCGCGGTACTGCAGGCCATCGAGCAGCTGTTTGCCGGGACCTGGCCTGATGCCTCGACGGAAGCACTGCGCCGCGCCATCGGGCAGTTCGACGACATGTTTTCCGGGCGCACGCCCGGGTTTGCGGGCGTGGACACCGTGTATCACGACCGGCAGCACTCTCTCGACGTGACGCTCACCATGGCGCGGCTGTGCGCGGGGTACGAGCGCCAGGTCGACGCGCTCTGGAAGCTCGGCGCGCAGCGCGCCATTGCCGGCGTCGTCATGGCGCTGTTCCACGACGTGGGGTATCTGCGGCGCACCACGGACACCACGCAGCGAAACGGCGCCGAATTTACCAGCACGCACGTGTCGCGCGGCATCGAATTTCTGCGCGGCTACCTGCCGCAGATCGGACTTGCCGAGTGGGTAGAACCGGCCGGCCGGATTTTGCACTTTACCGGCTACGAAGTGCCCTTCAGCGAGCTGGTTATGGAGGACGCGCGCGATATCCGGCTCGGGCACCTGCTGGGCACCGCCGACATGATCACCCAGATGGCGGACCGCTGCTACCTCGAGAAGTGCCGCGACCGCTTGTACCCGGAATTCGTGCTCGCCGGCATGGCGCTGCCCTACAGCAACGCCAGCGCCGAGAAGGTGCGCTATGCCTCTGGCGTCGACCTGCTGCGCCACACGCCGGGCTTTGTCGCCGAAACCCGCAGCAAGCGTCTGGACGGTGAATTCAACCGCGCCTACCGCTACCTCGAGATCCTGTTCGATGGGCACAACCCCTACATGGAGTCCATCGAGCGCAACCTGAGTTTCCTCGCCCAGGTACTGCGCAGTGAAAGCTGGCGGATGTTGCGTCGCAATCCGCCGCTCTATGCGGCCGATCCCAACACCCTTACCGACGTGCGCGGGCAGATGCTCGGTTACTTCAAGCGAGCCTGGCTTCGCGACTGAGTGCTCGTGCCGCCAAGGCCTCCGCCGGCACTGCGGCGACGGCGCTGACGTAACGCTCATACAGCCGCGGCAGTTCCTGCACCACCGTAGCGCGCCCCGCCAGTTCCGCGCTGGCCAGCGCCTCGCTCAGCAGCTCGACGCTCATGGCCGCCAGTGCCGGTCCGGCCACGGGTGCGAAACTCAGGTGCCAGGGCTCGGGCTGCACTCCGCCGCGATCCCGGTCGTAGGGCAGGAAGAAGCCGTAGTGCCGGGCATGGCCGCTGAGCCAGGCGGACAAGCGCGCATAGCGAGCGCCGGGCCCAAAGTCGGTGCTCAGCAGCTCGACGCGCGCGCCCACATCGAGCGCGTTGCGATCAATGACGTCGCACTCGCTCCCCCAGTGATGGCGGCTGGCCCCCGGGAGCGCCGACCACACCAGGATCGCCGCGACGCGCTCGGCCTCGCCCAGTTCGCTGGCCTGCAGCGACCGATTCTGGGCACTCAGCAATGCCCTTGCGCCGGAGAACTTGCCATTCCAGATGGCCAGCTGCTGCCCGAAGTCGCGAAATCCGGAGACCGCCTGCACGTCGATGCCCTCTTTTCGGGCCGCGGTGCGCAGCGCCAGCAAGGCGCTGGCGGCCTCGGGGTGCAGCACGCAGCCAAGCTCGGCCACCGAGTGCACATGAGTCCGGGCGCGGCCGGTCAATTCCAGAGCCGACAGCGCGTTGCTCCGCGGGGCGGGATTGGCGGTTTGCTCACTCATGGGGCATGATTCTATGCCGCTACAGAGGGGACGCGCGTGCGCAGTCTGCAACTTACCAGCCGACACGTCGCTTCGCTGACTCTAGCGCTGGCGCTGGGCGGCTGGGTTGCGATCGCTCTGGTCCGGCCCCTGGATGCGGGGCCGATGATCTGGCTGGCCGGCCTGCTGACGCTTGCCGGGGCTTCGGCAGCCGCATTCTGGTCGTGGCGCGAACGCCAGCGCCTGCAGGATGGCGTTGAGCAACTCATCGGCGCCTTCGAGCGCCTGGGACGCGGGGAATTTTCGCAGCCCGCGGACGGTGGCTTGGCGGGCCATTTGGGCCGCCTGCAGCGTGCGCTCGAGCGCACGCGCGTAGCCCTGAACGAAACCACCTTCAGCCGCGACTACCTGGACAGCGTGCTCAACAGCATGAGCGACAGCGTATTCGTGGCCTCTCCCGACGGGGTCATTCGGCTGGTCAATGAGGCCGCGCGGCGCATGACGGGATTCGCCGCCGAGGAGCTGATCGGCACGCGCGTCGCGGCCCTGCTGGCGGCGGCCGGCGAGGGCGGCGGCGATCCGCTGGCCGCGGCCCGCGATACGGGCGAAACGGTGCTGCGCACCCGGGCGGGGCAGACCATACCGGTATCGTTCGTGGTCTCCTCGGTCGCCAGCACCGACCCGCAGTTCGCCGGCGACATCTATGTGGCGCGCGACATCACCGAACGCAAGCGCGCCGAGCGTCGCATTCGCTATCTGGCGCGCTACGACGCGCTCACCAAGATTCCCAACCGCATGCAGTTCCAGCACCTGCTGCAGCAGTCGATAGCGCGGGCGCGGCGGGTCGGCCAGGGGGTGGCGCTCCTGTACGTCGACATGGACCATTTCAAGGAAGTCAACGACACCTTTGGTCATGCCTCGGGCGATCGGGTGCTCGAGGCGCTTACCGAGCGGCTGACGCGGGTGTTGAGCAGCGAGTCGGTTCTGGGGCGCCTGGCGGGCGACGAGTTTGCGCTGTTCGTGGACGGCCTGAGCGGCGATGCGGAGGAGACCAGCGAGCAGGTGTCGCAGCTGGCGCGCACGGTGCTCGATTCCGCCGGCGCGCCATTCCACATCAACCAGCAGGAAGTGTTCCTGACCGTCAGCATCGGCATCGCGCTGTGCCCGCGCGACGCGGACAACGTCATCGACCTGATCCGCAACGCCGATGCGGCCATGTATCACTCCAAGCAGAACGGCGGCAATACCTACGCCCACTACTCGCAGGAGATGAACGCGGCGGCGGTCGAGCGGCTGATGTTGCGCAGCAAGTTACGGCGCGCGATCGAACGGGACGAGTTCCTGGTTCACTACCAGCCGAAGATCAACCTGCGCGATGGCCGCATCGTCGGTGCCGAGGCGCTGCTGCGCTGGCGCCTGCCCGGACACGGGGACATTCCGCCTTCGCAGTTCATCCCGATGGCAGAGGAAAACAATCTCATCAGCGACATCGGCGAGTGGGTCCTGGAACGGGTGTGCCTGGATCTGAACGTGCTGCGCAGCGCAGTCAGCGAGCCCGGGCGCATCGCCCTCAATCTTTCACTCAAGCAACTGCGGCACGCGGGCTTTATCCTCAACTGCCGTTCACTGTTCGAGCGTCACAACGTCTCGCCGCAGAGCCTGGAGCTCGAAATCACCGAGAGCACGCTGATGGCCGATCCACGCCGCACCGTGCAGATGCTGGATCAGCTGGCCGCCATGGGCCTGCACCTGTCGATCGATGATTTTGGCACGGGCTACTCCTCGCTTTCGGCGCTCCAGCAGTTTCCGATCGGCTCGCTCAAGATCGACCAGACCTTCATTCGCGATCTGACCGATGATCCGGCCGATGCGACCCTGGTGCGCACCATCATCGACATGGGGCACGGCCTGGGATTGCAGGTGGTGGCCGAGGGCGTCGAGAAGCTCAGTCAGGTGCAGCAACTGCGGGCATGGGGGTGCGATGTGGCGCAGGGCCGGCTGTTCGGCGATCCGGTCGGGATCCACGAACTGCTGGCGCAGATGCGCGCTCAGCAGTCTGGCCGGCCTGCCTTCGCCGCCATGATCGCCGCATCTCCCGGCGATGCCCTGAGCGCCTAGCGCCGGCGGCGGCGTGCCCGACGCGCCGCGTAATGCGGCGGCGGCTGGTTGAGGCAGTTCAGGTAATCGCGGTGTGCGGCCGGCCCGAGCTTTGCCCAGTCAACTTTTTCGTTCCAGGTGCTGCGAAGTTCCCGATCACTGACCGTCACCTGCCGCCCGAGCAGCGGGCCGCGATGGGTGGACAGGCGCGAGGTTCGCCCGTGGCGCAACAGTTCCACCACCGCGCGCGCGACAGAGACGCTGCGCGGCAGCGCGCTGTGTTCGCAGCGCACGTAGTAGTTGTCGCATCCGTCCAGCTGCGCGCTCGCCAGGGGCACCGTGCCGTCGCCGGCATCGCCGATCTGATAGTGAAAATCGTCTTCCGAGAGGCGCAGGTCGACGACGGTGCGCTGGTGCGTGCCGCTGATCGCAATCCAGCGCGCGTCGCTGGCCGGCAGCGCTTCCACGAAGCTGCGCGCCTCCTGCAGCAATTGCCGATCGGGTTGCGGGCCGGAGCGGGGCCAATGGCCGGTATCGAACAGATCCGCGCCCGGGCTGAGTTTCCTGGCGGGCAGGAGCTGATGGATGCTGGGGAAGGTGCTGAACACGCGCGTCGCCAGTGATTCCGCGTCATGGTGCCGGTCGAGCGCCGCCAGTCGCCGCACCACCGGATAGGTGCCGCGAATCGCCTGCACGGCGCCAAATGAACCGCTGTGTGGCGCACCGAGAGCGATCAGCCGGCGCACGCGCTCGAAGCCCGGCAGGCGCATTGCGGCGCGCGCGATCAAGCCGCCCATGCTGTGCGCCACGATGGCAATGCCGGGTGCCGGATCGGCGCTCAGCCGCAGGGCCAGCGCATGCGCCAGACCGTGCAGGCTCGCGCGCCAGTCGTAATCGTGCATCACGACGCGGTATCCGGCCGCGCGCAGCCGCAACTGCAGGGGCAGATAGCTGTAGGGAATGGCACCGAGTGGGTTCAGGCTCGAGGCTTCCGGGAGCCGCAACCGTTCCAGCCGGCCATCGATGACGTCCTGAGGATCGAGCCACAGCAGGTCGGCCGGTGAGGGCGATTCACGGTCCGCACCGAGCTGCGTGCCCATGATGCCGGGCAGGAGGTAGACCGGCTCGGCATGGTGGCGCCGGACGCGCTGCGCCTGGCGGGCGAGTGCGGCGAGCACGCCGTATTCGGCGGCACCGAAGACCGCGGTCAGCTCCCGGCGCGCCGCGCCGCTGGCGAGCAACTCTGAGAGCTCGGCATCGCCGCGCCGCAGCCGATCGTAGATGGAGACGGCGGCGGCGAGTGCCTCGTTCACGAGCCGGGCCCGAAGCCCGGGGGCCCGATGAGCGATTTGCAGGCGGCGCCATGGGCGGGTGCAAGGGCGCCGCGCACCGCCCGAAATTGCCTCTCCTTGGATTTGAGATCGGACACAGATACCGCCCTAGGCCCTGCCTCTGGCGATTATAGATTCAATTGCCGAATGCCATCGGGCATCGTCGGCAGCGCTCGGCCCTGCTCCGCCGGCACGGCGAATCAGGGAACATTCGCGTATCGTTGACGTCAGAGTTACGATCTCGGATATCACCGGAGAGCCTGTGCAAATACTGCTGATCGAAGACGACGTCGAGGCGGCCAGCCACGTGGGCGGTGGCTTGCGCGAGGCCGGCTACACGGTGAAGCACTGCGAAGACGGGGCCACGGGCCTGGCGGCGGCGCGCGCCGCGCGCTACGACCTGCTGATCGTCGATCGAATGCTGCCGCAGATGGATGGCCTGGCACTGGTCGCAGCGCTCCGGCAGGCCGAAGTGCCCACACCGGTCCTGGTATTGAGCGCTCTGGGCACCATTGACGATCGGGTCGAGGGATTGCGTGCGGGCGGCGATGATTACCTGGTCAAACCCTTTGCGTTTGCCGAATTGCTGGCGCGGGTCGAGGCCCTGCTGAGGCGCGCCTCCGGCGACAATCGTCACGTGGGCACCTTGCGGGTGGCTGACCTGGAGATCAACACGCTGGCGCGGCGTGTCACGCGCGCCGGCCGCACCATCGACCTGACCACCAAGGAATTTCAGCTGCTGGAGTACCTGGCGCGTCGCGTCGGCCAGATTGTCACGCGCACCATGCTGCTCGAGTCGGTCTGGAATCTGCAGTTCGACCCGCAGACCAATCTCATCGACGTGCACATGAGCCGCCTGCGCCAGGCCATCGACCGTGACTTCAGCCCGCCGCTCCTGCACACGGTGCGCGGTTCCGGATACTGCATCAGGGATCCGGGGGAGAAGGCTTGAGCCGACCGCGGCTGTTTTCTTCCAGCGCGCGGCTGGCCATCTGGTACATGTGCGGGGTCACGATCGGCGTCAGTGCCCTGCTGCTCAGCGTCTACCTGCTCACACAGCGCGCCATGGAGCGCCAGGTCGATCTGGTGGTCGAGACCGAGATCGAATCGCTCCGCGAGGATTATCGGAGCGGTGGACGCAAGCGACTGATCGACGTGCTCGACAAGCGCACCGACGACTGGGGCCGGCTGGGCGCCGCCTACTTGCTGATCGACAAGCAGGGCACGCCTCTGGCGGGGAACCTTCCGGCCTGGCCGACCATGTCCCATTCGATCGGTGCCTGGCGCGAATTCGACATCAGCGTCAACGAGCAGGGCCAGGCGGTCAATCATCCGGTCCGCGCCGCGGTCGTGGCGCTCGACGGCAACCGGCTGCTGGTCGGCACGGACGTGTCGGAACGGCGCCGCTTCACGCAGCGCCTGCGCGCGACCACTTTCTGGGGCATAGGCCTGACGGCCGCCCTGATTGCGATCACGGGACTGTGGTTCAGCCGTCGGCTCGCGGCGCGCGTGCGCGCGATGGCCGAGGCCTGCGACAGCATCATCTCCGGCGATCTGACGCGGCGCTTGCCACTGGGCCCCAGCGCGGATGAATTCAGCCAGTTGTCCGGAACGGTCAACGGCATGCTCGATCGCATCGAGCAACAGACCAGCGCCGTGCGCGTGACCTTTAACAGTGCCGCCCATGACCTGCGCGCGCCGCTCTATCGCATGCGGGCACGCCTGGAGACCACCCTGCAGGGCGAGGCCGTGGACGGCGCGGCCAGCCGCGCGGTGCAGGCGACCCTGGAGGATCTCGAGCGGGTACAACGCACTCTGGCCACGCTCCTGCAGATCGCGCAGGCCGAAGCCGGCGGCGGCGGTGTGCCGCCCGAGCGCGTCGATCTTGCGCAAATGGCCGCGGAACTGGGAGAACTCTATGCACTCGAGGCGCGCGAACGGGGCCTGACCTTGCGGGTCGCCGCGGACGGGCCGGCCAACGTCGACGGCCACCGGCAGCTGCTCGCGCAACTGCTTACCAACCTGCTGGAAAACGCCATCAAGTACGTGCCCGCAGGAGGCAACGTCGATCTGCAGGTGGCCGGCAAGGACTCGCAGATCACCCTGACGGTCAGCGACGACGGGCCCGGAATCCCGGACATGGCGCATGGGGCCATGCTGCTGCCGTTCCGGCGACTGGAGCGTGACCAGGGCGCGCCGGGCAGCGGGCTCGGCCTGAGTCTGGTCGCAGCCGTCGTGCGATTGCACCATGGCCAGCTCGAGATGCTCAGTGCCGAGCCCGGACTGCGGGTCCGCTGCAGTTTCGCCGCCGCAGCCTAGCCACCGAAGCGCGCGCTTTAGGTACGGTCGCTCCAGGCACGTAGAATTGTCCGGGCGCCGCGCTACTGATCAGACACGGGATTGAGCACATGCTGAGACGGACGCTCCTGGCCTTGGGCCTGCTGTTACTGGCGGCCGGGACCGCCCTCCCGGCGGGCTGGCAGGTTCGCGACGACGAGGGGCAGCTCGTGTCGCTCAAGGCCACCCCTCAGCGCATCGTGAGCCTCTCACCGGGTGCAACTGCGATGTTGTTTGCGGCCGGGGGCGGCGGGCGGGTCGTAGGCACGCCGGAATTCTCGGTCGAGCCCGATGCGGCGAGCGCCATCGCGCGCATCGGCGACAGTCACGGCTTCGACGTGGAGCGTATCCTCGCCCTGCACCCCGATCTGATCGTCTCCTGGACTGGCGGGGCGTCTGCAGCGCAGCTGCAACCGTTCCTGCGCGCGGGGCTTCCGGTATATCGGCATCACGTGGTCCGGCTCGACGATCTGCCCGGTGCCGTCGAACGCCTCGGCCGGCTGTTGGATACCGAGGGCCAGGCCCGTCAATCGGCGAGCGCGCTGGCCTCGCACATTGCCGCCATCAGGTCTCGTTATGGTCAGGCGCAGGCGCCACGCTTGCTGCTGCAGGTCTGGGACCGGCCCGTCTACACGCTGGGGGGCGGCCAGATCATTTCCGACGCGGTGGAAGCCTGCGGCTACAGCAATGTGTACGCCGAGCTGCGCGATGCCGCACCGGCCGTCTCGCTGGAATCGATCGCCGCGCGCGACCCGGATGTCATTCTGGTCCTGGCCGCGGACGCCCCGACTGCGCAGCAGTGGGTCGAACATTGGCAGTCACTCCCGGCGCTGCGCGCGGTGAAAAACAAGCGCGTGATCATCTTTGTCGATGCGCGCCTGAGCCGCATGGGGCCCGATGTGATCAGCGCCACCGAGGCGCTGTGCAGGACGCTCGCAGCCGGCTCCTCCCCGCGACCATAGAGGCGGCAGCGGCGCGCAGAGCCTTCATTTTTCGGACGCGCCCCGCGATTCGGATCGCCCGTGAGCCACCCTTGACGGCCGCAGCGGCCAATCGCCATACTCCCCAGATATGCACAGCTTCGCCCATTCCGCCGTGACTCATCGGTGGTGGCCCTGCTCCAGCAACGGAGTGGGCGCCGGGCTATTTTCGATCAATTCCTAAATTTCTCCCGAACACCAGACCCATCTCCGGAACTGCGCCGGGATGGGTCTTTTTTTTGGACGCAAGTGATTGAATGAAGCCGCCTTTTGACATTGCAGGTGACCTGGATACGCCGGTCTCGGCGTACGCGAAACTGGCGGCATTCCGGCCGCGCTTTCTGCTCGAGAGCGTGGAAGGCGGTGAGCGGCTGGGCCGCTATTCCTTTATTGGTTTTGGTGAGGCGCTCGAGGTGCGGCTCGACGAGCACAGCTTCAGCATCGGGGCCGAGAAACTGGCTGTCCCGCGCACCTCGCAGGAATTGTTGGCCGGGTTGCGACGGGCGCTGGCCGCCGCGCCGCGCCCGCTGCCCGAGCTAGGCACGGTACCCCTCGCCGGTGGCCTGGTGGGCTATACCGCCTACGACGTGGTGCGCTACTTCGAGCGCCTGCCGGAGCTTGCCGCCCGCCTGCCCAATGCACCGCCGCTCCTGCATTACCTCGCGCCCCGATCGCTCCTGGTGTTCGACCACCTGAGCCGCGCCATCGCATTGCTCCATGCGGGCAGCGAGGCCGAGCGCCGCGCGCTGCGCAGTGAGGTGATCCAGGCATTGCGCGGGCCGATGCCGAGCGGCCCGCGGCGTGGCGGCGGCTATCGGCCGCCGGTCGCGGCCTTGAGCCGCGCTGAGTACCTGTCCGGCGTGCAGCGCGCGCAGGAATACATCGCCGCCGGCGACGCCTATCAGCTGGTGTTGTCCTCGCGCTTCTCCGGTCTGCACGATCTCGATCCTTTCCAGGCCTATCGCGCCCTGCGACTCGTCAATCCCTCGCCCTACATGTTCTTTTGCGAGCTCGGCGCCCTCACCGTGGTCGGCTCCTCGCCCGAGGCGCTGGTCAAGCTGAGCGCGGGGCAGGCCGAGCTTCGGCCCATCGCCGGCACGCGTGCGCGCTCGGACGAGGCCGACCTTGACGCGGCGCGGGCCGCGGAATTGCTGGCCGATCCGAAGGAAAACGCCGAACACGTCATGCTCGTCGATCTCGCGCGCAACGACCTGGGACGTGTCGCTAGCGCGGGCAGCGTGCGCGTCGAACCGTACCGCGCGATCGAGCGCTACAGTCATGTCATGCACATCGTCAGCGGCGTGCGGGGGCGCCTCGCCGCGGGCTGCGACGCCTTCGACCTGTTTGCGGCGGCGTTTCCTGCCGGTACGCTGGTGGGGGCACCCAAAGTGCGCGCCATGCAGATCATCGATGAACTCGAACCGGTGCGTCGCGGTCTCTACGGAGGCACGGTCGGATACTTCGGCGCGCGTGGCGACATGGATCAGGCCATCACGATCCGTACCCTGGTATTTCACGGTGATGAGTACAGCTACCAGGCCGGCGCGGGCATCGTCGCCGACAGCCAGCCCGCGGCCGAGCACGATGAGGTGCTCGCCAAGAGTGCCGCGGCCGTGCAGGCGCTGCGGCTCGCGGAGGAAGGGCTGTGAGCGCGCGGCTGCTGTTGATCGATAACTATGATTCCTTCACCTACAACCTGGTGCAGGCTTTTATGGTGCTGGGCGCGGAAGTGATCGTGCATCGAAACGATGCCCTGACGGTCGCGGCCGCCACGGCGCTGCAGCCGACGCATCTGTGCATCTCGCCCGGGCCGGGGACCCCGGCACAGGCGGGGATCTCGATCGAGATGATACGTGCGTTTGCCGGGAAGATTCCGGTGCTGGGCGTTTGCCTCGGTCATCAGGCGATTGCCGAGGCCTTCGGCGGTCGTATCGTGCGTGCGCCGCGCCTGATGCACGGCAAGACATCACCGATCGAGCATGACCGCCAGGGCGTCTATGCCGGGATCGACAGTCCCTGCGAGGTGGGCCGCTACCATTCGCTGATCGCCGAACCCGAATCGCTCCCCTCCGAGTTGCACGTTACGGCGCGCACTGTGGAAGGAGAAATCATGGGACTGCGCCACGTGGCGTTGAACCTCGAGGGCGTGCAGTTTCACCCCGAGAGTGTGTTGACGCCCGCCGGGCCTGCGATGATGAAGAACTTCCTGGCCGTGAGCGGCGGGCGCCGCGCGCCGTCGTCCGCCACCTAGAGGCGCCCCCGTGCCGACGACACTGACCAACACTCTCGATCGCCTGCTGGACGGGCAGAATCTGCCGGAACGCGAGGCCAGCGAATTGCTGACGGCGCTGGCCGCGCCCGACGTGGCCCCCGCCATGGCCGGTGCGCTGCTGGGCGCACTGCGAGCCAAAGGGGTCACGGCCGCCGAACTGCGGGGCCTTGCGGCGGGCATGCGGGCGCTGGCGCGCCGGCCGCGCTTGCCGGCGGGACTGCGCGCGGTCGACATCGTCGGTACCGGCGGAGACAAGTCCGGTAGCCTCAATCTTTCGACGGGCGCCGCCCTGCTCGCGGCGGCCTGCGGCCTTGCCGTGGTCAAGCACGGCAACCGAGCCGTGTCCAGTCACGCCGGCAGCGCGGATGTACTGGAGAGCCTGGGGCTGCAGATCGCGCTCGATGAGCAGCGCGCCGGCGATTGCCTGGCCGCCACGGGGTTCACTTTCCTGTTTGCGCCGCATTACCATCCGGCGATGAGATCGATCGCGCCGGTGCGTGCGGCGCTGGGCGTGCGCACGGTATTCAACATACTCGGTCCGCTGAGCAATCCGGCGGAGCCGGCCTTCCAGGTCGTGGGCGCCTTCGACCTGCCGACCGCGGAACTCATGGCGCAGGCGCTCTCGGGCATGCCCGTCGAACGCGCCCTGGTCATCCATGGCGCGGCGGGCTGGGACGAGCCGACGCCGGTCGGTGCGTTCGAACTCTTCGACGTGCGCGCGGGCGCGGTGCGCCGCGAGAGGCGTGATCCGGCCGATTACGGCCTGGCGCCCTGCGCTCCGGCTGACCTGGCCGGCGGGGATGCCGCACACAATGCGCAGCTTCTGCAGCGTACGCTCTCGGGCGCTGAACGAGGGGCGCCGCGCGATGCCCTGCTGCTGGGCGCGGCGCTGGCACTTGAGGTGAGCGGCGTGGAGACCGCGCCACGGCTTGCGATCGCGCGCGCCGCGCAGGCCATTGATTCGGGCGCCGCCGCCGCCCTGCTGGACAGGCTGGCTCGGTTTCATGCGACGGCAAGCGCCTAGGGGAGGTTCGGTATGACGGAGTCCGCGAATTCTGGCGACTTTCTTGCCGAAATGAGTGAGCGCAGCCGCCAGAGAGTCTCCCTGGCGCGCAGCCAGCTGGGCGATGCGGAGATCCAGGCGCGCGCCCTGGATACGCCCGCACCGCCCCGCCTGCAATTGTCGGCGCGGCGCTTTGATGTCATTGCCGAGGTTAAATTTCGTTCACCTGCGGCCGGCCAGCTCCGGGCGGGCAGTGAACTGCAGGTCAACGCGCGCGTCGCGGGTTACGCGGAGGCCGGCGCGGTCGCGGTGTCCGTGCTCACCGAACCCAGCCATTTCGACGGCTCTCTGTCGCACCTCAAAACCGCGGTGCGCGCTCTGGATGGTCGCATTCCGGCCATGCGCAAGGACTTCCTGGTCGACCCCTACCAGGTGTGCGAGGCGCGGCTGTTCGGGGCCGGCGGGGTATTGCTGATCGTGCGCATGCTCGATGACGCGGAGGCCGCGGCAATGATCGAATGCGCCACACGGCTTCACCTGTTCGTCCTGATCGAGACTTTTGACGAGCAGGATATTGCGCGGGCGGCCGCCCTGATCAAGCAATACCGCTCGAGCGCGGAGTTGCTGGTGGGCGTGAATTGCCGCGACCTGAAGACCCTCGAGGTCGTCCCGGGAAGGCTTGAAGAGCTGGTGCGCCGTCTGCCGGACACCGTGCCGCGCGTCGCCGAGAGCGGGGTGGCCACCGCGCAGGATGCCGGACGGATCGCGATTGCCGGCTACGACATCGCGCTGGTGGGCAGTGCGCTGATGAATGCGCTCGAACCCCTGCAGCTGGTGCGCGGGATGCTGTCTTCCGCGCGCAGCGAGCGCGCGCGCCGCTCATGAACAAGGCGCGCGGCCAGCGGTCGGACTTAGGCGTGCGCGGTTCGTGACAGGCTGGATAAAGATCTGCGGCATGACCTCGGCCGATGGCGTGGCCGCGGCGGTTGCGGCCGGCGTCGACGCGATTGGCTTCGTGCTGGCGCCTTCGCTGCGGCGCGTGAGCGCCGAGCGCGCGGCGGAGCTGGCGCTCCCGGCACGCCGTCAACTGACCTGCGTCGCTGTCACGCAGCATCCCGATCAGTACGCCGTGGATGAAATTGTCCGCGAACTACGCCCCGATCTTCTGCAGACCGATCTGGAGGATTTTCCGCATCTGCGCTTGCCGCAGCGGCTGGCACGCTTGCCCGTCGTGCGCGCCGGGAGCCCGCCGCTCTCGGAATATCCGATGCGGCTGTTGTTCGAGGGGGCGCGCAGCGGGAGCGGTGAGCTCAGCGACTGGCGGCAGGCGGCCGAGCTCTCCGGACACACGCGAGTGATACTGGCCGGCGGACTGCATCCCGGGAATGTCGCCGAGGCGATTCGAGTGGTGCGACCCTTTGGCGTCGATACCTCGAGCGGCGTGGAGCTGCGCCCGGGCGTGAAGTGCGCGACCAAGATCCGGGACTTCGTGCGAGCGGCACGCGAGGCGTTTGGGGAGATCGAACCATGAGCGCCAAGCTCCCGGCCGCCGAGCGCGAGCAGTTGTTGGCCCGGCTTATTGCCGGAGAATTTCCGGACCGGCAAGGCCGTTACGGCCCTTTTGGCGGGCGCTTCGTGCCCGAGACTCTGGTGCCCGCGCATGAGCGGCTGGAGCAGGGCGTCCGGCGGTGGCTGGTGGATGAGGATTTCCAGCGCGAATTGCAGCTGGAGCTGAGCAGCTGGGCGGGGCGGCCGACGTCATTGAGCCATGCGCCGCAGCTCTCGCGCCTGTGGGGCGCGGATGTGTGGCTCAAGCGCGAGGACCTGGCGCACACCGGCGCGCACAAGATCAACAACGCGCTCGGTCAGGCGCTGCTGGCACGGCGCCTGGGCGCGAAGCGCATCGTCGCCGAGACCGGCGCCGGACAACACGGTGTGGCGAGCGCGGCGGCCTGCGCACGCGCGGGCCTGCCCTGCACGGTATACATGGGGGCCGTGGACATGGAGCGCCAGGCACCCAATGTGGGGCGCATGCGATTGCTCGGTGCCACGGTGGTGAGCGTCACGAGCGGTGATCAGACACTGCGCGCGGCCATCGATGAAGCGATGCGTGACTGGGTCGCCGACCCGGAAGGCAGCTACTACCTGCTGGGCTCGGCCGTCGGGGCGCATCCGTATCCCTACCTGGTGCGTGAACTGCAGAGCGTGATCGGCCGCGAGGCGCGTGCGCAGCTCAAGGACCAGGCGGGCGGCCTGCCAGATGCCGTGATCGCCTGCGTCGGTGGTGGTTCGAACGCGATCGGCCTGTTCTATCCCTTTGTCGCAGATCGCGACGTCGAGATCCTCGGCATCGAGGCCGGCGGGCGCGGCCCGGGCCTCGGCGAGAACGCCGCGCCGCTGAGCTACGGTCGGCCCGGCGTGCTGCACGGCAGTTACTCCATGCTCCTGCAGGACGGGGACGGGCAGATCCAGGAAACCGAATCGGTCTCCGCGGGCCTCGATTACCCGGGCGTTGGGCCGGAACATGCGTTCCTGCAATATTGCGGGCGCGTACGCTATGAAGTCGCCAGCGACGCCGAGTCGCTCGCGGCAGTGCGCGAGTGCTGCGAGAGCGAGGGAATATTGCCGGCGATCGAGAGCGCGCACGCACTGGCTGGGGCACGGCGCTGGGCAAAGGCCAATGCCGGCAAGCGCATCCTAATCGGGCTCTCGGGACGCGGCGACAAGGACATGCTGACGCTCACGCAACGACTGCTCGCGGGGGCCAGTTGAGGCCGCCACGTGAGCGAATCGCGACGGCGCTCCGGGAGGGCGCGCGCGGCGGCGAGCCGGCGCTGGTGGCGTTCCTTACCGCGGGCTATCCGAAACGTGAGCGGTTTCGCGAGCAGCTGGGAGCCGTCGCCGAGGCCGCAGACGTGGTCGAGATCGGCGTGCCGTTTACCGACCCGATGGCCGATGGCATGACCATCCAGCGCTCCAGCCGGGAGGCGCTCCTCCAGGGCGTGAACCTGCAGTGGATACTCGATGAGCTCAAAGCGATGAGCCTACCGCGTGCGCCGCTCCTGCTGATGAGCTACCTCAATCCGCTGCTCAGCTACGGTTTCGAGAGACTTGCCGCCGCCAGCGTGGCCGCCGGCGTATGCGGCTACATCGTTCCGGACCTGCCGCTGGATGAAAGTGAATCGCTGCGCGCGGCGCTGGACCGGGAGGGCATCGCGCTGGTGCAGATGGTCACGCCGGTGACGCCAGCGGCGCGACTTGCGCGCTTGTGTGCGGCGAGCCAGGGCTTCGTGTACGCAGTGACCATGACCGGTACGACCGGCAAGAACGTCGCCAACCCGACCGACGTGCTCGGCTATCTCGCGCGCGTGCGGGCCGCGGCCAGCGTGCCGGTATGCGCGGGATTCGGCATTCGCAGCCGCGAGCAGGTCGAGGCGCTGCGCGGCGCCGTCGATGGGGTCATCGTCGGATCGGCGCTGGTGGAGGTGCTAGAGCGCGGCGAGTCGCCGCAGGCGTGGCTGGCAGCGCTCCGTCCCCGGACCCAGTGACGGAGCACCGCTCCGCGGCCGCCGCCACGCCGCGCCTGGCCTTGGTGCTGGCGCTGCTGGCGACGCTTGGGCTCATACACCATCGATGCGTTCTTTCCGTCGATGCGGGCGATGTCGGCGGAATTCGGCATCAGCTATTGGCAGGTGCAACAGACCCTGACGGTCTACCTCGTGCCCTACGCCTGCATGTCGCTGGTACATGGGTCGCTTTCCGACGCCGTGGGCCGGCGGCGCGTCGTGCTGGTGGGGCTGGTGCTGTACGCGTTCGCTTCCATGGGCTGTGCGCTGGCGCCTGGATTTGGTGCGCTGCTGTTCTGTCGCGCCTTGCAGGGAATGGTGGGCGGCGTCGGCATGATCATCGGTCGGGCCGTCGTGCGCGACTGCTTCAGCGGAGCCCAGGCGCAGCGCGTCATGAGTGCGATCACCATCATGTTCAGCCTCGGGCCGGCCCTGGCCCCGGTAATCGGCGGCTGGATCCACGTGTGGCTCGGCTGGCGCGCGGTTTTTGGCAGCATGGCCTTATACGCCCTGGTGCTCGCGTGGATGGTGTATCGCAAGTTGCCGGAGACCCTGGGTCTGGCGCATCGCACGCCGCTCGAGTTCGGCGCCCTGGCGGGCAATCTGTACCGCGTGGCGCGCCACCCGGAGTTCCTGCTGCTGACCACGGCCAGCGGCTTGTGCTTCGTGGTGCTGCAGATCTACGTCGGTTCGGCGCCGGCGATCATTCTCGACCACTGGGGTGGGAGCGAAGTCGGCTTTGCCATGCTGACGGTGCCCATCATTTCCGGGTACGCAATCGGAGCCGTGGCCTCCGGACGCATGGCCGGGCGCCTGCCGCCCGCACGCCAGGCCAACTACGGCTACACGCTGCTGCTGGCCGCCACCGGTGCGATGCTGGTGCTGCAGCGGTTCGTGGACCACCCGCCGGTGTTCGCGCAACAACTGCTGCTTACCAGCATGGCGTTCGGACTGCAGCTGTTGTTTCCCGATCATTACGCTGCGCATCCTGGACCTGTTTGGTCATTCGCGCGGCGCCGCCACCTCAGCGCACACCTTCTTTCTGCTGGTGCTCGCTGCGCTGATGATGGGCGCGCTGGCCCCGTGGCTGTCGCAGTCGATGCAACGTCTCGCGCTCACCGCATTCATTTTCAGTTCCGCCGGCTGGTGCGTATGGCGGCTTGCGCGTTGGTACCAACGGCGCTTCCCGGTGGTACTTTCTTGAGGGCAAGCGATCCGGTCGCAGGCCGATCGAGCCCCTCAGATCAACCGCCGGCGGCCGGTGCCACGGGCGTGCCGTGGCTTGCCCCGATCCCGATCGTGCGTTCGATGGCGAGGAAACGTGGATCGTGCTGCAGGAAGGCGAACTCGTCGTCACGGGCGATAAAAGGCAGGAAGCCCTCACGGGCCTCGACGGCCCGTTCGAGATAGCGAATGGTGAGGTCACTGTCGCGCAGCCCCGCGGCGATGCGCGCCAGCTCGAGTGAGGAAATAAAGGGCTTGCTCCGGTCAGATTCCAGCCGTCTCAGCAGCGCGCGCGCCTCATCGGCGTGACCCGAGCGACCCAGACACAGACCGAACACGGCCACCGCGGGAAGATTATCCGGCGCCAGTTCGGCCAGTCTGCGCGCCGTTGCCAGCGCCTCGTCGGCACGGCCAAGAGCGAGCAGTTGCAATGCGAGTTCGCGCTGGGTCCGCGGAAAGGAGGGATCCAGGGCGATCGCCTCGCGCAATTCGGCCACCGCCTGCTCGCGCCGACCGAGCAATCCGAGAGTAGCAGCGTGCGTACTGCGGATCGTCATCGACAACGGGTCCAGCAGCTGCGCGCGCTGCAGCTGGGCCAGTGCGCCAGCCAGGTCGCCTTTCAGTACCTTTGCTTCAGAGTCCCACAGGTAGGCGGTAGCGAAGGCGGGAGCGAGCGAAATCGCCCTTGCATGCTCACGCTCGGCGGCCTCCCAATCCCAATCGTAATGCAACAGGATGTCACCGAGCGAAGCGTGCGGTTCGCCTGCGCCTGGATCGAGCCGCATCGCTTGCACCGCCGCGTGCTTGGCAAGCGGAAACGCCGAACGTGGCGGATCATAGCCATAGACGCCGAGAATGATGTGGCCATCGGCCACTCCCGCATAGCCAAGCGCAAACTCAGGCGCGATGCGGGTCGCAGTCTCGAAGTGCGCTGAGCGCCGCCCGCACCCCCTGCTCGGTGCGCTGGTTCCAAAGCGCACGTCCCATCAGATATTCGTCGAAGGCACGCGGGTCCACGGTGCGCGTCCCGGCCAGCCGCTCGGACTCGGCTGGACTCAGCCGTACCGCAATCGCCTTTGCGATCGCGCGCGCCACTTCCGACTGCAGCGTGAGCACGTCGCGTTCGCTCCGTTCATAACTCTCGGCCCAGAGATTGCGCTCCGTGTCCGCTGATACCAGGGCGGCGTTGTAACGGACGCGCCCGCCGGCGCGCAATACCGATCCGGTCACCAAGGTGGCGACCCCCAATTCGCGCCCTATTTCCGAGGGGCGCTTGCCGGAGCCCTTGTAGCGCGCTGCGGAGTTGCGCGAGATCACCTTGAGCGCAGAGATGCGTGCCAGCGCGGTGGTCAATTCATCGGTCAGACCGTCGGCGTAGAAATCCTGCGCCTGCTCGCCCGAGCGGTTGTCGAAGGGCAGCACCGCCACGGACTTCTCCGGCACCGCTGCTGGGGCGGTCACGGTGGCGTGGACAGCGGGCTTGCGCTGCGACATCCGCCACGCCTGTGTGCCGATCAGCGCGGCTACCACCACAGCCGCCCCAGTCAACGCCAGCCGCTTCCAGGGGTGCGGGTGTGAGGCTCCGGGCGATGCCGTGTGCGCAGACATCGGAGTTGGACTGGCCGCTCCAGCGCCGGCCAGGAGCGCCGCGATCCGCGCGGAAAAGATCGCCGGCGTTGCCCCGCCCGGCAACCGGGTCCAGTGGACTTTTAGGAACGACTCGGGAACATCAGCGTCTCGTTCGGGCGTCTGGTCCACGGACACGGGCACGATGAACGCTCTGGTGCGACCCATCAGGTGCGTGCGCTCTTCAGCCAGGCGCCACTCCAGGCGAAAGTAACCCTCCGACCGCGCCTGTGTGTGTTCGGAGATGATCGGAATGAAGAGCGCGCAATCCCTGATCTGCTGGCGGATTGCATGGTCCCAGGAATCTCCGCCGCGTAGCTCGCTCTGATCGAACCATACCTCGATGCCGGCGGCACGCAGTGCCACGCAGACACGCAGCGCCGCCTCCGCGTCCTGCGACGCGTAGCTCAGGAACACGGCTTGCCTTGATTCAGTCATGGACGAACGTCGGTGCTCATGGCGACTAAATCGGTGATGTCGACAGTTCCGGTGACGAGGCGCGGACGGCCCCTAATCGCGAAAGATCGACGCGGCCATTGTCAGCACTCCGGCGCCCCCAAACAGCAGACCGGGCCACTGCGGGTCGATCTGCAGGCCCAGCCACAGCACGCCCGCCGGGAGCAGAGCCGCGCTGGCGATCAGCAGATCGCGCCGGGTGTTTTCCGCTGGCGCTGCGCAGGCCTGCACGGCGCTTGGCGCGGGCGCGGCGGGTGGGCGCCCGGCGCTGTCCTGCGCGCGTTCGACGGCCTCCTTGGCGATCGTCGGCAAGCGCCTTCATCACCTCCAGCACGTCGGGCAGGCCCTGGCGCAGTTCGCGCCATACGGCGCGCGGCCCGATCCGCTCACGCTGCCACGCCCGCAGTACCGGGGCGGCGGCCTTCCAGATGTCGAGCTCCGGGTAGAGTTCGCGGCCCAGGCCCTCGACATTGAGCAGCGTCTTTTGCAGCAGGATCAACTGCGGCTGGATATGTCCGTCGAAGCGCTGCAGGGCCGCGAACAGGCGCAGCAACACGGTCCCGAAGGAGATCTCGCGCAGCGGACGACCAAAGATCGGCTCGCAGATCGTGCGCACCGCCGATTCCATCTCCTCGGCGCGGGTGCTAGCGGGCACCCAGCCGGCCTGAAGGTGCAGCTCGGCGACGCGCCGATAGTCACGGTCAAAGACCGCGAGAAAGATCTCCGCGAGGTAGCGCTGGTCGCGCGCGGCGAGTGAGCCGACGATCCCAAAGTCGACGGCGGCATAGCGTGGCGCCTTCGGGTCATCCACGATCACGAAGATATTTCCCGGGTGCATGTCGGCATGGAAAAAATTGTGCCGGAAGACCTGGGTGAAGAAGATCTCCACCCCGTTTTCAGCCAGCCGCCGGAAGTCCGTACCGCGCTCCCGCAGTGCCGCCAGCTCGCCGATGGGCACACCGTGGATGCGTTCCATCACCATGACCTCGGCGCGGCACAGATCCCAATGCACCTCGGGAACGTAGAGCAGGTTCGAGCCGGTAAAATTGCGCTTCAGCTGCGAGGCGTTGGCCGCTTCGCGCATCAGGTCGAGCTCATCGAAGATCGTCTTGCGGTACTCGCGCACCACCTCGATGGGCTTGAGTCGGCGTGCTTCCGGCCACCAGCGCTCGGCCAGAACCGCCATCGCCGCCATCACCTCCAGGTCGCGACCGATCTGCTCGCGCATGCCCGGGCGCAGGACCTTCACCACCACTTCGCGTCCGTCGAGGCGGCGGGCCACGTGGACCTGCGCGATCGAGGCGGCCGCCAGCGGTTCAACGCTGAAATCCGCAAACAGTTCGCCAAGCGGCCGGCCGTAGCTGCGCTCCAGGCCGGCCCGGGCCAGCTGGCCCGGAAACGGCGGAACCTTGTCCTGGAGCATCGCCAGCTCGTCGGCGATGTCCGTGGGCAACAGATCGCGGCGCGTCGAGAGCGCCTGGCCGAACTTCACGAAGATCGGGCCCAGCTCCTCGAGCGCGAGGCGGAGCCGTTCCGCGCGCGTCGCGCCGCGGCGGCGCTGAAACCAGGTCCAGGGCGACAGATAAAACAGGAATCGCAGCGGCCGGTACAGGTGCGTGGCGCGCACGAAATCATCGAGCCCGTGGCGCACCAGTACCCGCTGGATCTCGATCAGTCGGCCGACCACGCGCAGCTTCAAGAAGTGCTCCGACCGTCGAGCGCCTCGACTCGCTCGGCAAGCCGTGCCGCGCGCTCTTCGGCACGCATTAGCGCTGAGCGCAGGGCCTCGACTCCCGAGAAGTAGCCTTCGGCCTCGGCACGCGGCACCAGATCGCGGCTTTCATAGGAGAGGAAATCGGCGGCATTGCGCGCCACCGATTCTCCTGCCGCTCGAGCCCAGCCCGTGAACATTGTGAGTGCGCGCGTGGCCAGATGCGCGGGCACCCGGCCGACCAGCTGGCCCATGGCGGCCTCTATATCCGGGCGCAGGAGTCGTGCCAGTTCCTGGAACTGCTGTACGAGCAGCTCTTCGCCCTCGACGCTGGCATTGCCACGCAGGACGACGCTGCTGGCGTCGCCGCCGGCCAGAGCCAGCAGGGCTAAGGGACTGCCATGAATCGTGACGTCGGCGGACTCGCCGTCGGTTGCGGCGCTGGCCGCACCGTGCGTGGCCAGGAGCGCGCCGTCGGCCACGGCCACGCGCAGCGCGCCGGGTACGTGATTGACCTGCAGGCGCAGGCGCCGGCCATCGAGCGCGACACACAACTGTTGAGCACGCGGCGAGCGCTTGAGCGCGCGCGCCAGGTAGAGGTTGAGTTGTGCTGCGATCATCTAGAAGCGGTAGCCGCGATGCACCGCGACGATCCCGCCTGTCAGATTGTAGTAGCGGCACTCTTCAAGTCCGGCCGCCTCCATCATCGACAGCAAGGTTTTCTGGTCGGGATGGCGGCGGATCGATTCCGCGAGATAGCGGTAGCTGTCGGCATCGCCCGCAACCAGGCGGCCTAACAGCGGCAGGATCCGGAATGAGTAAGCGTCATAGACATCTTCCAGGACGGCATTGGTCGGCTTCGAAAATTCCAGCACCAGCAACTGGCCGCCGCATTTGAGCACGCGCCGCATAGCGGCCAGGGCGCGCGCTTTGTCGGTGACGTTTCGAAGGCCAAAGCTGATCGTGACGCAATCAAAACTCTCGTCCGCAAAGGGCAAGCGCTCCGCATCGGCCTGGGCGTACAGCACGTTGCTGACGACCCCTGCGTCAATGAGCCGATCACGTCCGGCATCGAGCATGGCGGCGTTGATGTCCGTGAGTACGACCAGCCCGGACTTCCCGACCTGTCGCGCCAGCCCAACAGCAAGGTCCCCGGTGCCACCGGCGACGTCGAGCACGCGGGCCCCCGGCCGCAATCCGGTCAACGACAAGGCGAAGCGCTTCCAGAGCCGATGCACGCCGCCGGACATCAGGTCGTTCATAAGGTCGTAGCGGCTGGCCACGGAATCAAATACCGCGCGCACACGTTGTGCTTTCAGGGCTTTGGGCACTTCCTGAAAGCCGAAATCGGTGGTTTGCGGGTCGCTTGAACTCAAAGCTGAACTCCAAAGGCTGGTGCGAAGACCAGGCCGGCCGCGCCAGCGCAGGTCGGGGCCCTATTTTAATGCGCTGCAATAAGGAAAACTAATTGCGGCTGCCTGTATCATTTCGGCGTCAGTTGTTTAAAATCCCGTCCCGGTCGGTCCGCCTGAGGGCTGATCAGTGGGGGTCTTGTTAAGATTTGGCCGGGTAATTACCCGGCCTTTCTTTCGCAGGCTCCAGCAGTCACGGATCGCGCCGTTTGAGGCCGGCTTTTTCCAGTCTACGCAAATACATGAGCCAACGCGCCTCCCGCTCTGAACCAAGTTCGTACAGGTACTTCCAGGTGTACAGGCCCGTGTCGTGCCCGTCATCGAACAGCAAGCGTACGGCATAGTGACCGATGGGTTCCACGCCCTTGATGGCCACCTCTTCCTTGCCGCTCACCAGCACGCCCTCACCGGCACCGTGGCCCTGCACCTCCGCGGAAGGCGAGTGCACGCGCAGGTACTCGGCAGGCAACTCGTAGCGCGTTCCGTCGTCAAAGGATACTTCCAGCAGACGCGACCGGGTGCGCAGGCGAATCTCGACCGGGGCGGGTAAACTCATTGCACGTTCTCGTTATACAGACCGGTGTTTTGTTATACACAGTGACTAGATGAATCCTACAGATACCACGAATCCTGAGTATTATCATCGCGTTGTAGACTGCCAGTGGGCCTGTCCCGCGCACACCGATGTACCGGAGTACATCCGGCTCATTGCCCAGGGGCGCTTTACCGACGCCTATCTACTTAATCGTGATTCCAACGTTTTTCCCGGCATATTGGGCCGGGTGTGCGACCGCCCCTGCGAACCGGCCTGCAGGCGCGGTCGGGTGGAGGACAAACCGGTCGCGATCTGCCGCCTCAAGCGGGTGGCAGGCGATCTCAAGGGCGATCTCACCGGCCGGATCCCGCGCGCTCCCTTCGAACGCAACGGCAAACGCATCGCCTGCGTCGGCGCCGGCCCCGCCTCGCTCACGGTCGCCAATGATCTGGCACCGCTCGGTTACGAAGTGGTGATTTTCGAGCGGCTCGATACACCCGGCGGGCTGATGCGCAGCAATATCCCGGCCTTTCGGCTGCCGCAATCGGTGCTCGACGAGGAAATCGGCATGATTCTCGACATGGGCGTCGATCTGCGTCTCGGCACGCCGGTGAGCGGCATGCGCGACCTGCTCGAGCGGCAGGGGTTCGACGCGGTGTTCGTGGGCTCGGGCGCACCGAAGGGCAAGGAACTGGATTTGCCGGGTCGACGCGATACCGACCGCATCCACATAGGCATCGATTGGCTCGAGTCGGTGGCCTTCGAACACATCGACAAGATCGGCGAGCGGGTACTGATCATCGGGGTCGGGAACACGGCGATGGATTGCTGCCGGACGTCGCTCCGTCTGGGCGCCCACAACGTCAAGGTCATGGCGCGCAAGCCGCGCGGGTTTTTCAAGGCATCCGACTGGGAGCTCGAGGACGCGGAAAGCGAGAACGTCGAGATCGTCGTCAATCGCTCGCCCAAGCGCTTCGTGATCGAGGGCGGCAAGCTCACGGGCATGCTGTTTGAGCAGATGGAGTACGAACTCACTGACGGCAGAATCACCGCCGAGCGCGTGCTGGGCGAAGAGCTGCTTCCCTGTGACGATGTGATACTGGCCATCGGCCAGGAAAATGCCTTCCCGTGGATCGAGCGCGACCTGGGCATCGAGTTCGACAAGTGGAGCGTGCCCAGGGTGGACCCGAAGACCTTTCAATCGACGCGGCCGGGCGTGTTCTTCGGCGGCGATGCCGCCTTTGGCCCAAAAAATATCATCTGGGCCGTCGAGCACGGCCACCAGGCCGCGATCTCCCTCCACGGCTACTTGCAGGGCAAGCCGCTCAGCGAGCGACCGCCGTCGACCGTGAAACTGAGCAGCGTCAAGATGGGCATGCACGAATGGGCCTATTCCAACGACTACGCGGCTCTGGAGCGGCGACTGGTGCCGCACGTATCTCTCAAGGAGCGATTCAAGAAGGTCAATATCGAAGTGGAACTGGGATTCAAGCCCGAGCAGGCGGCGCAGGAGGCGCAGCGCTGCCTCAACTGCGACGTGCAGACCGTGTTCGAGGCCAAGCTGTGCATCGAGTGCGACGCCTGCATCGACGTGTGCCCGGTCGACTGCCTGACGATCACTGAGGGCGGAGAGGAAGAGGATTTGCGAAGCCGGTTGCGGGCTCCCGCCAAGGTGCTGACGCAGCCCCTGTATGTCTCCAGAGCCCTGCCGCAAACCGGCCGCGTCATGGTCAAGGACGAAAATCTGTGCGTGCACTGTGGGCTGTGCGCGGAGCGCTGCCCGACGGCCGCCTGGGATATGCAGAAATCGACGATTCACTGGCCCCACGCCGGAGAAGGTGAACCCGCATGCCGTACGCAGCGCCAAATCGCGTAAACGACTTCGTCATCAAGATTGCGACCGTCAATGGCACTGGCTCGGCCAGCGCCAACGGTCTGCTGATGAAAGCCGTGTTCCGGAGCGGCGTGCCGGTGGTCGGCAAGAACTACTTTCCCTCGAATATTCAGGGACTGCCCACCTGGTACGAGATTCGCGTGACGCGCGACGGCCACCGCGCGCGCAGCGGCCAGGTCGACATCATGGTGGCCCTCAACGTCGAGACCTACGCGCGCGATCTGCAGGAAGTGAGCTCGGGCGGCTATTTTCTCTACGACTCCACCTGGCCGCGTCCGGCACTGCTGCTGCGCGACGACGTCACCGTGCTGGGCGTGCCGTTCGCGCGCCTCTGCAACGAGAATTTTGCCGGCGTGCGCACCCGCATCCTGATGAAGAATATCTGCTACGCCGGGGCGCTCGCCGCGTTGCACGGCATTGACCTGGACATCATCCGCCAGCTGCTGGCCGAGACCTACGCCAAGAAGCCGCAGCTGGTCGAGAACAACATGAAAGCCATCCAGCTCGGCTTCGACGCCGTGCAGCAGGCTTTCAGCTGTCCGCTGCCGCTGCGCATCGAGAAGATGGACGCCACGCGCGGCCAGATCATCATCGATGGCAATACCGCCGCGGCCCTGGGCTGCATATACGCTGGCGCCACGGTCGGAGCCTGGTACCCGATCACCCCTTCCACCTCGCTGATGGACGCATTCAAGAGCTTTGCTGACCGCCTGCGGGTTGATCCTGCGACCGGGCGCAAGAACTACATCATGATTCAGGCCGAGGACGAGCTGGCGTCGATCGGCATGGTGATCGGTGCCTCGTTCAATGGTGCGCGCGCCTTTACCGCGACCTCCGGCCCGGGCATTTCGCTGATGCAGGAATTTATCGGCCTGGCGTACTACACCGAGACCCCGGCTGTCATATTCGACGTGCAGCGCGTCGGGCCCTCCACCGGAATGCCGACCCGCACCCAGCAATGCGACATCCACTCGGCCGCGTACGCCTCGCACGGCGACACCCGTCAGGTGTGCCTGTACCCGGCCAACCCCGAGGAGTGTTTTGAATTCGCGCCGGTCGCCTTCGATCTGGCCGAGCGGCTGCAGACGCCGATCATGGTGCTCTCCGACCTGGACATCGGCATGAACGACTGGATGTGCCCCGAGTTCAAGTGGGACGAGAGCTACGTGCCGGATCGCGGCAAGGTGCTCGATGAAGAGGCGCTGGCCAAGGTCAGCAAGTTCTGGCGCTACTACGATCATGACGACGACGGCATTCCGCAGCGCACGATTCCGGGAGTCAGCGCCAAGGGTGCCTATTTCGCCCGCGGCTCCGGTCACAACCAGTACGGGGCCTACACCGAGGACTCGCGCGAATACCAGGTCGTGATCGATCGGCTGCGCAAGAAATGGCTGACCGCCGCGCGCATGGTGCCCAAGGCCGTGATCGAATCGGGCGCCAGCTCCGAGCTGGGTATCGTCACGCTCGGGAGCGGCGATGCACCGGTGCGCGAGGCCATCGCCCGACTTGGCGCGCAGGGCGTCAAGCTCGACTATATGCGGGTGCGCGGCTTTCCGTTCGGCGAGGAAGTGGAGCAGTTTCTCGACGCGCACCAGCTCAATTTCATCGTCGAGCAGAACCGGGATGCCCAGCTGCGCGCGCTGCTGACGCTGGAGACCGGCGTCGCGAAGAGCCGCATGCGCTCGATATTGCATTACAACGGCATGCCCTTGGCGGCCAATTACGTCATCGCTGGCGTCATGGCGGAAGTACAGGACTATTCGCGCCCTGCGGCGCAACTGGTGCGCAAATGAGCTTCATGGCAAAACCCAGGGTTGCGCATCCCGATCTGCCGAAGAACGCGCTGGGTCTGACGCGGCGCGACTATGAGGGCGCGAATTCCACCCTGTGCGCGGGCTGCGGCCATGATTCAATCACCGCCGCCATCGTCGAGGCGTGCTGGGCCAACGCGATCGAGCCCAAGAATCTGGTCAAACTCTCCGGGATCGGGTGCTCCTCGAAAACCACGGCCTACTTTGTGGCCGGCTCGCACGGTTTCAATTCCGTCCACGGACGCATGCCCTCGGTGGCCACCGGGGCGAACGCAGCCAATCGCCAGCTGGGCTACATCGGCGTGTCCGGCGACGGCGACACGCTCTCGATCGGGCTCGGGCAGTTCATACACGCGATCCGCCGTAACCTCAACATGGTGTACATCATTGAGAACAACGGAGTCTATGGCCTGACCAAGGGCCAGTTCTCCGCGTCAGCGGACGTTGGCAGCACCGCGAAGAAGGGCGAGGTCAATAACCAGACGCCGATCGATCCGGTCCAGCTGGCGCTGACCCTGGGCGCATCGTTCGTGGCCCGCAGCTTCTCGGGCGACAAGGCGCAGTTGGTGCCGTTGATTCAGGCGGCCATGCATCACCCGGGATTTGCGCTCATTGACGTGCTCTCGCCGTGCGTCACCTTCAATGACCACGAGGGCTCGACCCGCAGTTACGAATATACGCGCGAGCACTACGAGGAGGCCGTGCACACCGATTTCGTGGCCCCGGCCGCCAACATCAGTGTGCAGTACGCCGAGGGCGAGTCGGTGCCCGTGACCATGCACGACGGGAGCCGCATCGTGCTGCGCAAGGTCGACAAGGATTACGACCCGACCGACCGCGGCGCCGCCCTGGCGCGAATCCGCGAGCGCCTGCGCGTGCAGGAGTATCTGACCGGCTTGCTGCACATCAGCACCAATCAGCCGGAGTTCCACGAGCTCAATGCCACGCCCGAGCAGCCGCTCAACCAGATTCCCTACGCCACGCTCAATCCCGGCGCGGCGGCGCTGGCGAAGACCCTGGCGCGCTTTCGCTAGCGTCAGTTCAGCGGGCAGGCCGGTTTGCGCCGGCGCACGTGAATCACTAGACTCTCGGCCCGTCGTCAGAGATTAGGAGTAGCCGAGTGGGCAAGGGTGATCGCAAGACTCGTCGCGGCAAGATTTACGCCGGCTCGTTCGGAAAATCCCGTCCCAAGGATCCGGCCAAGAAGAAGTCCGCGGCCGCAAAGCGGCCAGTCCGCAAGTAACTTAGCCCGAGGAAGCGAGCGGCCCGGGGCTGCTGGCTAGCCCGGTCGGCGCAGCGCGCGCGCGCGGCGCGTCCGCTCGGGGTCCTGTTTGGCCGCAGGTTCCGGCTGGTGGCCGCCGCGGCGGATCAGATCGGCAAGCTCGTTGGCGGGCATGGCCGCGCTGTAATGGTAGCCCTGGTATTGGTCACAACCCAGCATCTGCAGGAACTCCAGCTGCTCGGGAGTCTCGACCCCTTCGGCGATAACCTTCAGTTTCAGGGTATGACCGAGCGAGACAATGGCACTCACGATCGAGGCGTCATCGGAGCTTGAGGTCACCTCGTTGATGAAGGTGCGGTCAATTTTCAGTTTGTCGATCGGGAAACGCTGCAGGTAGCTCATGCTCGAGTAGCCGGTGCCGAAGTCGTCGACCGACACCAGCACGCCCATCTCGCGCAACTGCTTGAGGATGTTCACCGATTCCTCGGGATCGCTCATCAGCGTGCTCTCGCTGACCTCCACCTCCAGGTAGCTCGGATCAAGCTGGGCGTCGTGCAGCGCGCGCCGGATGGTGCCCAGTAACTTGCCATCGCGGAACTGGAAGGCCGAAAGATTGACCGACACGCGCGTGGGCGGCAGGCCCTGCCTTTGCCAGGCGGTGGCCTGCTGGCAGGCCTCGTGAATAACCCAGTTGCCGATCGACTCGATTAGGCCGCAATTTTCCGCCAGCGGCAGAAAAGTTCCGGGCGCCACCAAGCCGCGCAACGGATGGCGCCAGCGGATCAGGGCTTCGGCGCCGCTTATCAGACCGGTCTGGGCATCTACTTTGGGCTGGTAATGCAACTCGAATTGCTTGCGCTTGAGCGCGTGCTGCAGATCGCTTTCCAGCCGGCCGCGATCCTGGGTGTCGGCATCCATGCCGGCTTCGAAGTACTGGACGTTGTTGCGCCCGTGCTGCTTTACGAAGTACATCGCCGCGTCGGCATGCGCCATCAGCGTCTCCACGCTGCTGCCATCCTGCGGAAACAGCGCGATGCCGACGCTGGCCGAGGACTGTATGTTCTTCCTGCCGATGTTCAGCGGTTTCTGCAGCGCCGAAATCGCCCGCTGCGCGACCACTTGTGCGTCGGCCGCCTGCGCCAGGTGATCGATGATCATGACGAACTCGTCGCCACCCAGGCGCACCACGGTGTCGATGCTGCGGGCGATGCCCTGCAGTCGCCGCGCGACTTCCTTGAGCAGCTCGTCACCGATGCCATGGCCGAATGAGTCGTTGATGTCCTTGAAGCGATCCAGGTCAAAAATCGCGACCGCGAAGATATGCCCATCGCGCGTGGCGTGGGCGATGGCCTGTGACAGGCGATCCTCGAGCAGGATGCGATTGGGCAGTCCGGTGAGCGAATCGTGGGTGGCGAGATGGCGCAGCTGACGGTTGGCCGCCTCGAGGCCGCGGGTGCGATCCTCGATAACCTGCTCCAGGCTCTCGACGTGGCGGCGCAGGGTCTGCTCGTTCTGCCATTTGCGGGCCAGCGAGGTCGTGCACTGCCGCACTTCGATCGGGTCGAAGGGCTGCTTTACCACCAACAGCTTGTCCGGGTGATCCAGCCGCGCGATCACCTGGTCCCAGTCATAGTCGGCATGCTCCGAACTCATGACCACCTGCAGATGCGGGTCTACCGCCCAGAGGCGCTGGATGGTTTCCAGATCCTCGGAGCCCGAGGCCCGGTGCATTTCCACGAATGCGAGCGCGTAGGGGTGGCCGGCCTCGAGCGCGCCCTGCACGAGCTGCACCCCGGCCTTGCCCTGCAGGGCGGTGTCGACCTCGAAGCACTGGCGGGGGCTGCGTGTCTCGCTTGGGTTGCGCGGCGCGCTCTCGGCATCCAGCAGCGCCTTCTCCGCCCCGTGCTCGGGGCCCAGGATCCTCTGGATCTCCTCGTGAACCGCAGGGTCATCGTCGATAACCAGCACACGCCGATTGGCTAGGATCGCGCTATTGACCATGAATGTTCACTTAGGACTACTGTGCCACAACGATACACGATCAATTCCGGACGTGCCGCGCGAATGCGATGCACTGACGTTATCTTATCCGACAGTCCTACAAGGGGCGCTATGGCAGAAAGTCAATTCGAAATGGGGGTCCAATGCGTGAAAGTGTGACGGGGTTCATACTTTTGGCGCCGCGACCGTGAACCCTTAGAGAATGTAGCGGCTCAGGTCCTCATCCTGGGCCAGATTGCCCAGGTGCGCATCGACGTAGGCGGCATCGACCTGCAACGCGCTGCCGCGCCGCTCACTCGCCTCGTAGGAGATCGCCTCCAGCAAGCGCTCCATCACCGTGTGCAGTCGGCGGGCGCCGATGTTCTCGGTGCGCTCATTGACGTGATGAGCCAGTTCGGCGATACGGCGCACACCATCCGCAGCAAACGTCAGCTGCACCTCCTCGGTGGCCAGCAGCGCCTTGTATTGCGCGGTCAACGAGGCGTCGGGCTCAGTCAGGATACGTACAAAGTCTTCCACCTTGAGCGAGTCGAGCTCGACGCGGATCGGAAACCGGCCCTGCAGCTCGGGGATGAGGTCCGAGGGCTTGGCCATGTGGAACGCGCCCGAGGCAATGAACAGTACATGGTCGGTTTTAATCTGGCCGTACTTGGTGCTCACGGTGCATCCTTCGACCAGAGGCAGCAGGTCGCGCTGCACGCCCTCGCGCGAAACGTCCGCGCCGATCGTCTCCTGGCGCCGGCAGATCTTGTCGAGCTCATCGATGAAGACGATGCCGTTCTGTTCGGCATTGGCCAGCGCGCGGCTCTTGAGCTCCTCCTCGTTGACGAGCTTGCTGGCTTCCTCCTCGGTCAAGAGCTTGAGCGCCTCGCCGATCTTGACGCGTCGCGGCTTGGTGCGGGTGCTGCCCAGGTTCTGGAACATGGACTGGAGCTGTTGCTGCATTTCCTCCAGGCCGGGCGGAGCCATGATCTCCACCCCGGTCGGCAGTGAGCGCAGCTCCAGCTCTATCTCGCGCTCGTCGAGCTCGCCGCGCAGCAGCAGCTCGCGGAATTTCTGGCGGGTCTCGGCGTCGCGCGGCTGCACGGGCTCGTCGGTGGAAAAGCCGGTGAGCTTGGGCTTGGGCAGCAGTGCATCCAGAACGCGCTCCTGCGCGGCGAGGCGCGCCGGCTCGCGTACGCGCGACACTTCCTGCTCGCGCGCCATCTTGACCGCCACGTCCGCCAGTTCCTTGACGATCGAGTCGACCTCGCGACCGACATAGCCCACCTCGGTGAATTTCGTGGCTTCCACCTTGACGAACGGGGCGTTGGCCAGTCGCGCCAGGCGGCGTGCGATCTCGGTCTTGCCGCAGCCGGTGGGGCCTATCATAAGGATATTCTTTGGCGTTATTTCCTGGCGCAGCGGCTCGCCCACTTGCATGCGCCGCCAGCGGTTACGCAACGCAATCGCCACCGAGCGCTTGGCCGCGCCCTGGCCAATGATGTGCTTATCAAGTTCTGCGACGATTTGTTGGGGCGTCACGCGCCGAGCTCCTCGATGATCAGGTTGCGGTTGGTATAGATGCAGATGTCGGCTGCGATGTTGAGGGCGCGCTCGACGATGCCGCGCGCAGGCAGCTCCGTGTTCTGCAGCAGCGCCAGAGCCGCCGCCTGCGCATACGGGCCGCCCGAGCCGATGGCCACCAGCGGGTGCTCGGGCTCGATCACGTCGCCGTTGCCAGATATCACGAACAGGCTCTGCGGGTCGCCCACCAGCAGCAGCGCCTCGAGCCGTCGCAGGTAGCGATCGGCGCGCCAGTCCTTGGCCAGCTCAATGGCGGCGCGGGTCAGGTTGCCGAATTTCTCGAGCTTGCCTTCAAAGCGCTCGAACAGCGTGAACGCGTCGGCGGTGCCGCCGGCGAATCCGGCCACTACTTTGCCGCTGGCCAGGCGCCGGACCTTGCGGGCATTGGACTTCATGACAGTGGCGCCCAGGGTCACCTGGCCATCGCCGCCTAGGGCAATGGTGCCGTTGCGGCGCACCGCCAGGATTGTGGTGGAATGGGGATCGAAGCTCTGGCTCATGGACAGCCCCTGGCAACAAAGGGTTAGCCGCGTCGGCGGGCGCGTGGATGCGCACTCTCGTAGATGCGGGCGAGATGCTGGAAATCAAGATGGGTGTAGATCTGCGTGGTGCCGATGCTGGCGTGACCCAGCAGCTCCTGGACGGCTCGCAGGTCACGGCTCGACTCGAGCAGATGGGTCGCGAAGGAATGACGAAACAGGTGCGGGTGCACGTTCATGGGGAGCCCCTGAGCCCGCGCGTGGCGCGCCACCAGCAATTGCACGGCGCGCCCGCCCAGCCGCCCCCCGCGCCGATTGACGAATAGCGCGTCCTCTCCGGCACTCGCCAGCGCGGCCCGTTCGCGCAACCATAGCTTCAGGGCCGACAGCGCCTGGGTACCCACCGGCATGATGCGGGTCTTGTTGCCCTTGCCGGTGACCCGCACCGTGCGATCCGCCAGATGCAGGTCGGCGAGATTGAGGCCCACCAGCTCGGCAAGCCGCAATCCGGAGGAGTACAGCAGCTCCATCATGGCCAGGTCGCGCGCGCCCAGGGGACCCTGAGGCTTGAGCGCCAGCAGTGCGCCCATCTGATCGACATCCAGGGTGTGCGGCAGCCGCTTGCCGGCCTTAGGCGCCCGCACGTCCACGCCGGGATTGTGCTTGAGCTCGCCTTCCCGCACCAGGAAGCCGAAGAAGGTGCGCAGCGCCGACAACCGCCGCTGGATGCTGCGCGGTTGCAGGCCGGCCGCGTGGCTGCGCGCGGCAAAGCTGCGCAGCTGGGCGGAGTCGGCCCTTTTCCAGTCCCTGAGCCCGGCGCGCTTGCACCACTGCATCCAGGCCCGGATTTCGCGCAGGTACGCGGACACCGTGTGCGCCGACAGCCGGCGCTCGGCGGCCAGATGCTGCTCGAAGCGCTCAACCCAGGCCGCCTCAGCGCCCATGCGTGGCGACCTTAGGACGCGCTTAGGGGCGCAGCAGCGAGTCCGCGATCAACTCGGCCATGCGCGAGAGGAACTCGACGCTCATGCCCGGATGGAACCGATCGCGATCGACGCTGCCGAGCACCAGCAACCCGGGAGGTGTCATGGCCGTGAGCGGGATGAGGGCCACGGAGCCGATGTCTGCGGCCTCGGTACCGAACAGAAAATCCCGCTGGCTGTCCCGGACCTGGCCGCAGCGCGGTCGCGCGTTGCTGAACAGGGACTCGAAACTCTTGAAGATGGGGTTGTCGGTGGCCACCTCGCGCAGGAAATTACTGGCCGAATCGCCCGAGGGCGCGCTTGCGGTGCCCTTGGGTACCTGCAACACCAGCACGGTATGGTAGGCATCGAAATCCTCGCGCAGGCTGGACTCGATCTGCGTCAGGGCCTGGGCGCGCGTGGTCGTGCGCAGGAGCCGGCGCGTAAAGCGGTGGATTTTGTCGACGAGCGAGTCGTTGTCGCGTGCCACGCGCACGAATTCGGCCAGCTTCTGTTCCAGCGCCGCGTGTTTCTCGCGCAGCACCTCGACCTGTCGCTCGATGAGCGAGATCGTGGTGCCGTGGCGCGGGTGCTGGAGACGCAAGCGCGTCAGCAACTGCGGATGACGGTCGAACAGGTCTGGGTGTTGCTGCAGGTACTGGGTGATCGTCTGTTCGTCGATGGCCTCGGGCTTCAGGTCCTGGGCGATGTTGCTGGTCATCCTAAGGTTTCCTCTGACGGCAAATTTGCCAACACTCAGATATCGGCCTGGCCGGTGTAGGCCACCGCGGTCGGTCCGGTCAGCCAGATGCGCTGGCCCGGTCCTTCCCAGTGTACGCCGAGCCGGCCTCCCCGAACATGGACCTCGACCTCGGGCCCGAGCAGACCGAGGTTTCGCCCGACCGCGACCGCGGCGCACGCTCCGGTGCCGCAGGCCATGGTCTCACCGGCGCCACGTTCGTAGACGCGCAGGCGAATGTGGCCGGCGTCGATGATTTGCATGAAGCCGACGTTGACCTGGCGTGGAAAACTCGGATGAGCTTGCATCGCACGACCGATGCGCTCGACCGCGGCGCTCTCCACGGCCGTTACGCGCAGCACCGCGTGCGGATTACCCACCGCCACGGCGCCGAAGTCCAGATTCTCGCCGGCCACCGACAATGTGTAGGTCGCTTCCGTGGCCGGGGCGGCAAAGGGCAGGGAGCGCGGCTCGAAGTCCGGGACGCCCAGATCAACGGCGACGCGCCCGTCGGCCAGTACCCGTGCGCTGACCGCTCCGCCGGCGCCGTCCGTGGCCACGGCGCCCTCGGCACCGGCGCGCCCGTGCATCTGCAGGTAGTGGGCGATGCAGCGGGCGCCGTTGCCGCATTGTTCGACCTCGCCGCCGTCGGCATTGAAGATCCGGTAATGAGCGGCAGAGCCCGCCGCGCGCGGTGGCTCGAGCACCAGCGCCTGGTCGAAACCGACGCCGGCGTGCCGGTCGGCCAGCTGGCGCCACTGGGCCGGGCTGGGCAGGGCGCCGCCGGCGGGAGCCTCCATCACCAGGAAATCATTGCCCAGGCCGTGCATCTTCGTGAAGGCGATGCGCATCCACAAATCATAACCGAACTCAGCTGCCGCCCAGCGCCTCGACCGCCTGAGCCCAGAGGGACGGAGTCGAGGCCGCCAGCACCGAATCACCCGAATGAGCATCGAGCGGCCGGCCGCTCCAGTCGCTGATGCGCCCGCCCGCGCCTTCCACCACCGGCACCAGCGCCTGGAAATCGTGGGGCTTCATGGCCGCTTCGATGACCAGGTCGCAATGCCCGGCAGCCAACAGGCCGTACAGGTAGCAATCGCCGCCGTAACGGCGAATGCTCGCACGACGCGTGTAGGCGTCGTAGCGCCGGAGTCGTTCCGGGTCGAAGGCATCGGTGGTGGTGCTGTAGACGCGCGCGTGCTCGATGGATGTGCAGTCACTGACGCGGATCGGCGCGCCGTTGCACTGGCTCGCTTGCCCCTCGACGCCGACCCAGCGTTCGCTCTGCGCGGGCGCCTCGATGATCCCGAGCACCGCGCGTGCGCCCTGAGTGAGCGCAATCAGCGAACCAAACAGCGGAAAGCCGCTGATAAAGCTCTTGGTGCCGTCGATCGGATCGAGCACCCAGGTGAACTCCGCGCCGGCCTCGGCGGCAAACTCTTCACCCTGGATCCCATGAGTCGGAAACTCGGCACGGATCAGGCGGCGCATCTCGGTCTCGATGGCCCGATCGGCGACGGTGACGGGACTGCGGTCGGCCTTCTGTTCCACGGCGATGGGGGAACGAAAATAGCTGCGCGCGATGGCGCGCGCCGCATCCGCGAGCTGATTCGCGAGCGCGAGCGCGCGCGCGCAATCACGGTGCCGGGCGTAGCTCATGCGCTCCAGTATAATCAGCCGCCGCAAAATCCGGGAAGCTCGGGCATGCAGGATCAAGTCAGGAGCGATGCGTTGGCCAAGCGCTCAGGCGAGTCCGGCAGGATCGGAAGCGCCCTTCCGTGCCGCGCGAATGGCAAGCTCGCCGCTCAGCGCTCGGGCCGCGCATGACTGAACTTCCCGGCGCGGCGCGCGCGGTGGTCATCGGTGGCGGCATCGTGGGCTGCTCGACGGCGTATCATCTGGCGAAGCTCGGCTGGCGCGATACGATCATCGTCGAGCGGCACAAGCTCACTTCGGGATCCACTCACCATGCGGCCGGGCTGGTGGGTCAACTGCGCAGCAGCGCCAACATCACCCAACTGCTCGGTTACTCGGTGGCGCTGTACGGCTCGCTCGAGGCCGAGACCGGGTTGGCGAGCGGCTGGAAGATGAACGGCGGGCTGCGCCTGGCCTGCAACGCGGACCGCTGGACCGAACTGAGGCGGCAGGCCACCAGCGCACGCTCCTTCGGTCTTGAAATGCACCTGCTGACGCCCGGCGAAGCGCAGGAGCTGTGGCCGCTGATGGATGTTTCTGACCTGGTGGGCGCCGCGTATCTGCCCACCGACGGCCAGGTCAACCCCGCAGACATCACCCAATCCCTCGCCAGGGGCGCGCGCCTGCGCGGTGTCAGGATCTACGAGGACACCCAGGTGCTCGGGGTGGAACTCGAACACGGCCGTGTCAGCGCGGTGCTGACGAGTCGCGGACGGGTCGCGTGCGAGGTGATCGTCAACTGTGCGGGCCAATGGGCGCGAGAGGTGGGCGCGCTCTCCGGCGTGAACGTGCCGCTGGTTTCGGTGCAGCACCAGTATCTCATCACCGACGCCATCCCCGGCATCGAGCGCGGCTTGCCGACTTTGCGCGATCCCGATCGCCTGACCTATTACAAGGAAGAAGTCGGCGGTCTGGTCATGGGCGGCTACGAGCCCAATCCGCGCCCCTGGGCCCTCGATGGAATTCCAGACAACTTCAACTTCCAGCTGCTGGCCCCGGACTGGGACCACTTTCAACCGATTCTGGATCTGGCCATGCCGCGCGTGCCGGCCCTGGCCACCGCCGGGGTCAAGGAACTCATCAACGGGCCGGAGAGCTTTACCCCCGACGGCAATTTCATCATTGGGCCGGCGCCGGGACTGACCGGCTACTACGTGGGCGCTGGCTTTAACGCCTTTGGCATCGCTTCAGGCGGGGGCGCCGGTAAGGTGCTTGCCGAATGGATCGTTGGCAATGAAGCACCCTTCGATGTCTGGCCGGTCGACATCCGCCGCTTCGGGGCGCCGCACCGCGACGTCGACTGGGTGCGACAGCGCACGCTGGAACTCTACGGCAAGCATTACACGATCGCCTGGCCGGGCGAGGAGCACGCGAGCGGCAGGCCGCTGCGCCGCTCGCCGCTGTACGAGCAACTCAAGGCGCAGGGTGCCGTGTTTGGCGAGAAGCTCGGCTGGGAGCGACCGAACTGGTTTGCGTCCGGCCTCGAAGCGCCACGCGACCAGTACAGCTTCGGGCGCCCGAATTGGTTTTCGGCCGTCGCGCGCGAACATCGGGCCACCCGGGAGCGGGTCGCGGTGTTTGACCAGAGCTCATTTGCCAAATTTCAGCTCACCGGCCGCGATGCCGAGCGAGCCTTGAGCTGGATCTGTGCCAATGACGTTGCCAGGCCCCCGGGCGCTCTCGTCTATACGCAGATGCTCAATGCCCGAGGCGGAATCGAGTGCGACCTGACCGTGGCGCGGCTCGATGAGGACTCCTACTACCTGGTCACCGGCACCGGCTTTGCCAGCCACGATTTTGACTGGATCACGCGCCAGTTGCCTATCGGTCTGGAGGCGCGCCTGAGCGATGTGACCTCGGCGTTTGCGGTGCTGGCGTTGATGGGGCCGTGCGCGCGGCTCGTACTGGAGCGGCTCACCCGCCAAGACGTCAGTCATGCGGCCTTTCCCTTCGGCCAGCTGCGGCGGCTCCAGGTCGCGGGCGCCTCGGTGATGGCGCTGCGAGTCACCTACGTGGGGGAACTGGGCTGGGAGCTGCATGTGCCGGTGGAATTTGCCGCGACGGTCTACGGCGCGCTCATGCAGGTCGGTGCCGAGTTCGGAATCGCCAACGGTGGCTATCGTGCGATCGAGACCCTGCGGCTGGAGAAGGGCTACCGCGCCTGGGGTGTGGACATCGGCCCCGATTACACGCCCTTCGAAGCCGGTCTTGGCTGGGCGGTAAAGCTCAAGAGCGCGACGCCCTTCCTCGGCCGCGACGCATTGCAGGCGCAGGCCGGCAGTCCGCTCAAGAAGTCCCTGTGCGCCTTTACCGTGGATGATCCCGGGGTGATGCTCCTCGGTCGCGAGACGATTTACCGCGACGATGAACGGGTAGGCTGGCTGGGCAGCGGCGGCTACGGGCACACCCTCCAGGCCGGCATCGGCTACGGCTATGTGCGCCGTGCCGAGGGCCTCACGCGCGAGTACCTGCTCGCCGGTCGCTATGAACTCGAGGTGGCCACCGAACGGGTGCCCTGCGGGATTCACCTGGCGGCCTTGTACGATCCGCAGATGGCGCGTATCAAGTGCTGAGGGCCTGACGGGCCCAGCCAGGCGTGGTCAGGGTCGGCACGACCCGCGCCATTCCCGAGTACTACTGCGGAGCGCGCAGCAACGCGGCTTCGGCCGCGGCGATCTGCGCCTGGCGCTTGGCGATCATCTCGCCCAGTGGCGGCCCCGCAAAGCGGCGCTTCTCGAAGGCGAACCAGACCACCGCGGTCAGGACCAGAAAGCCGATCGTGGCGTCAAAGGCCAGGGCGTTGGGCGGCTGCACGCCAATGATGAAAATCAGCACCATGGACAGGATCGACAGCAGCGCAAACAGCGTGTAGCCCCCGCGGCCCATGTTCCACGGGCCCATCCGTGGCCAGCGCGGTCCGCCGTAGGCCACCAGCCCGAGTGCGATGGGTATCGCGAACGAGAAAAACAGAAAAATCACCGTGCAGGACACGACCACCGTGTACACCGGCGTACCGCCTGCTTCGAGCCATTTCGCACCGCAAACAAACAGCAGCGCGAGTGTCGTGCCGGTCCAGATCGCCGCATTCGGAGTGCGGTGAGCGGGCGAGACACGGGCAAGGAGCCTTGAGGCGGGCAGGCCGCCGTCGCGCGAGAATGCGTAGATCATTCTCGAAGTCGAGGTCACGGTCGCCAGTCCGCACAGCGCCTGCGACAGGAAGATCAGCGCGAATAGGCTGACCCTGAGGGCGTAGGGAACCCGCTGTGCCATGGCCCAGAAAAACACATTCCAACCCTGTTTGGCGGCCTCGTCCATGTTGGGGATCATGAGCAGGAAGGCCACCAGGAACAGGTAACCGAAGATGCCCGACCACACGATCGATGAGACGATGCCTCGCGGCACGGCCAGGCTCGCCTGCACCGTTTCCTCCGACGTGTGGGCCGAGGCGTCGTAGCCGGTGATGGTGTAGATCGGCAGCAGCAGGCCCAGCAGGAAAGTCCAGCCGAGGGGAACCCGGGGCCATACATTTCCGCCGGCGCCGCCCGAGTAGTTGGTGAAGGTCCACAGCCGCGAGAGGTCGTAGCTGCGGGCACAGGCGAGGCACACGATGGCCAGCAGGGTGGCGGTTGCGAAGATCAGGTAGCCGGAAAAATCGGTGAGCTTCGCGGTAAGCGAAATGCCAAAGTGGTTGATCAACGCCTGGCCGACTCCCAGCACCGTGATGAAGGCCATAAGCATCCACATCGAATCGGTCAGGCCGAGGTCCGGGCCAAACGCACCCATGAAGAAATAATAGGCGCCGACATTGATGGACCCCAGCACGGTGATCAGTCCCAGCAGATTGAACCAGGCCGTTAGCCAACCGGTGAAGCGGTTGCCGAGAATGGAACCCCAGTGATAGAGGCCGCCCGCCGTCGGGAACGCGGATGCGATCTGCGCCATGGCGAGGCCAAACGTGCCCGACATGATTACGCCCAGCGGCCAGCCAAGCCCAAGCGCGGCGCCCCCCGCGCCAGAGGTCGCCTGGGCGAGCGAGTTCACGGCGCCGGCGAGGATGCAGATGATCGAGAAGGAAATTGCGAAATTGGAGAAGCGACTCAGGCGCCGCGAAAGCTCCTGCGCGTACCCCATGTCGTGCAGCATGCGGACGTCATCATCCACTGCCACTGCAGAATTCTCGCGCGGACTCATCGGCCCTTAGCCCCTTAAGGGCACTGCCTGGCATCGAGGCGGCCCGAGCCGCCCGCCGGGGCACTCCTTAGTCATCCTTTCCATCCAGCTCTCCTTTTATTTAGAGTCGGAACCGGTCCCGCAATTCGCCCGCCAGTCGCCGGCTGACCGCCAGGCGCTCGTTGATGTCCCGCAGGACGACGTGATATTGGCCCTGAGAGTCGCGTTCGATGGCGGCCAATCGGCTGACGCTGACCAGCGCATTGCGATGCACGCGCACAAACTGCGTGCCGAACTCTTCCTCGAGCGTGCGCAGCGAATCCTCGATCAGATCGCTCCCGTTCTTGTGCCTGACGGTCGTGTACTTCTGATCCGCCACGAAATAGTAGACCTCAGGCACCGCGATCAACCGCACCTGGTCGCCGAGCCTGGCCGCCACATGGGTGCGGGCTCCTTGCTGAGGATCGCCCGCGGCGAGGCCTTCCAGCTGCTTGCCGGCCAGGCGCGCGGCGCGCTGGAGCGCCGCGCCGAGTTTCTCGGCGCGCACGGGCTTGAGCAGGTAACCGACCGCCTGCGCGTCGAAGGCGTCCACCGCATAGGCATCATAAGCCGTAGTGAATATGACCGCCGGTGGCTCGGGGAGCAGTGCCATGTGGCGCGCGGCCTCCAGGCCGTTCATGCCGGGCATGCGTACGTCGAGCAATACGACGTCGGGGTGCAGTTCCCCGGCGAGCTGCACCGCCTGCACGCCGGTGCCCGCCTCGGCGCTGACTTCGATGTCGCCAAGCTCGGCCAGCAGCCGCCGAAGCCGTTCGCGCGCGGGCGGCTCGTCATCCACGATCAGCACGCGCTGCGTCATAGCGAGAGGCTGCGCTCCGCGTCCTCGACGTGCGGGAAGCGCAGTCGCACGATGTATTCATCGCCTACCCGGTTCGCTTCGACGGACGAGCGCCCCGGGTAAATCAGCTCCATGCGCTCGCGAATATTCTCCAGCGCGACCCGATTGCCGGCGTGCGCGGCCTCGCCCTCCTCCGGCAGGGGATTTCGCACCGTCAGGCCGACCGTGTCGCCATCGAGCGATCCGCTCACGGTCACGATGCCTCCGGCCGGGCGCGGCTCGATACCATGGTAGATCGCGTTCTCAAGGAGCGGCTGCATCAGCAGTCCGGGCACCAGCGCGCGCATGGGCAGCTCGGCCACATCCCAGATCACGCGCAAGCGTTCGCCGAGGCGCAGCTGTTCGATGCGCTGGTAGATGCGCGCGACCTCCAGTTCCTCCTTGAGCGTGATGCGGCTGCGCTTTTCGTTGAGGTTGGCGCGAAACAGGTCGGCGAGATCTTCCACGGCTTCCTCGGCGCGCGCCGGGTCTGATCGCGTGAGCGCGGCGATCGTATTCATGCTGTTAAACAGAAAATGCGGGCGGATGCGCGCCTGCAAGGCGCGCATCCGCGCCTGGGCCTGCAGCTCAACATTGCGGCGCCATTCCCCGCTCACGTAAAAGTAGCGCAGCGCGAGTGCGCCGACGATCACGCCAATGCCGAGGTTGGCGGCAAAGAAGCGCTGCGGCGCTACGGGCAGCAGCAGGTTGGCAGCGCGCGGCCCGATCAGGGCGCTGCCGCCGAGCCAGAGTACGCCGAGCGACACCACCGCGATGACCGCCAGCACGCTGCCCAGCGCCAGCGCACTGGCCGCCGCCAGCGGCAGGGCCGCGAGGCGCACGCGCAGCAGACACAGTGCCGCGGCACTGCCCATCCCCGCCCACAGCATGAACAGTGAGCTGCGCGCCAGATCCAGCCAGAAGCCGAGCCCGCTGCTCTGGCGCGCAACGGCCAATACGATCGCGGTGAGCGTGACGATCAGGACCACGGCCAGCACCGCGCGCGCGGCGCAGAAGTCGGGCAAGTTCAGGGAGTGGGAGTCCCTGCTGGCAGGGCCATCCATGCTCAGCTCGGTTCCGGGCGGGTGAACAGGGTCGTCGTGAGGCGATACATCGCCGAGATGTCCTCATCCGCGTGGCCGGCCTCGATGAGCTGGGCGTAGTCATTCAGCGTCGATTCGACCACGGGCAGTTTGGCACCGCGGGCGCGCGCCATCTCGCGGCAGATGTTCAGATCCTTTTGATGGAGCCGCACCCGGAACCCGGGCGGGTAAGCGCCGCGCTCCATGTTGGGCCCACGATGGCTGAGGTACCAGTTGGCGGCTGCACCCTGCCCGAGCGTGCCGATGACCTTGGCGAGATCGAGGCCATGGGCGGCGGCGAAGGCCAGCGCCTCGGCATTGGCTCGATTAATCCCAGCCACCATGATCTGGTTCGTGGCCTTGGCGGCCTGGCCGGCACCCTGCGCGCCGAAATGCGTGATCGTCGCGCCCATGGCCTTCAGGACGGGATGCGCGCGCGCCAGGACGCTCTCCTCGCCGCCCACCATGATCGCGAGCGTGCCCTTGGCGGCTCCTTCGACGCCGCCACTTACCGGCGCATCAAGAAACTCGACCCCCCGGGCAGCAAGCTGCGCGCTCGCGGCGCGCGCTGTGTCCGCGCCCACCGTCGAGCAGTCGATCACGATCGATCCCTTGCGAAGCGCCGGGGCCATCGCGGCCACGAGCGACAGGACATCGCGATCCGCGGAGACACACATCACCACGACCTCGCAAGCCTGCGCGAGCTCGGCGAGCTCGCCCGGCGCCGCGCACTGCAGCTCGGCGGCCAGCGCCTGCGCCTTTGCGCCGGTGCGGTTCCAAACGCCATGCAGCAGGCCCGCGCGATGCAGGTTACGCGCCATGGAGCTGCCCATCGCGCCTAGTCCGACGAATCCCGTTCGCATGATCGTTCCACTCCCCGTTGCCGCCGGTGCAATTTAGCAGGGGGCGACGGTGGGGCGCGAACGCTTGTTAGGAGGCGGGGCTCCCGCAGGTCCGATCGACTTCGAGGCGGGCTTCGACGCGCGCCTGTTCCATCTCCGCGTCGGAGAGGTATTCGCGCTCTCCGGCCTTGTTCAGGCGGTAGACGCGTCGCGCCGCAACGGCCTTCTGGTACTTATCCTGGGCCTGCTTGCACTGATCTGCGCGGGTTGCAGCGACGTCCTTCTGCACCGCCTGGCGTGTGGCATTGTCCTTGAGCCGGGCGTCGGCACTGGGCTGAACCGGTGGCGCCTTGCTGCTGGTATCCGGCGGGGCGGAGTCATTGCTGGGGCTGGAGGTGCTGCTGTTGATGTGCACGACGGTCGCATTCGGGCTCCATCGGTCGCTGCAATCACGACCCTGGTTGTTGCAATAAATGTCGCCTGCGCCCACGACGCCGCTCGCGCACAGGGCTGCGATGACCAGGGACAGGGCCGTCGGATACCGCATCGTTGAGCCTCCGCAATGAGTCCAAGAGTATCAGCGTTATAGTTGGGCATAAAAGTGAGCCGGATCACAGATTAACGGGCGATGATTGCAACCGGCTTGGCACCGTCCCGATTTGACATCGGCCGGCAGGCGCAAAGTCCAATAATCCGCTGTAAATACGCCGTTCCGCCCGCTCGCCGTTGCGCGTATCCTGCCGCTCACGCGAGGCGGGGCGCTCGGTGCCGGGCAGAATGCAATGGAGTTGTGCCATGGACAAGGTGACGGTCGAGGAAATGGCGCGGAAATTTGTCTCCGGTCTGCCCGCCGCGTTGAGCAGCATGCGCACCGAGCTGGAGGCCAATTTTCGCGCGGCCCTGCAAGGAGCTGCCGGCCAGTTCGATCTGGCCACGCGCAGCGAATTTGACGTGCAGGCCAAAGTGCTGGAGCGCTCGCGCGAGCGCATCGCGCAGCTCGAGGCCCGCCTCGCAGCTCTCGAGGAACGGCTCGAAAAACTCCAGCCGCCGCCGGCTCCTTAGAGGCGCCGATCAGTCGCCGCAAACTCCTTCCCCAGCTACCGCACTCTGTGTATTGTTTCACGGGGGATACAAAGTTGCGACGGCCGAGTGTCGGCACCGCAATTGGATCATCAATTCCTCAAGTAGGCGGATCGAATCGGCTCCTCGAGCTTTAGCGCGAATGCGGAGCCTGGCCGCAGCGACCCGCAATCCTCCGGTACGCACCGCGACCCTCTAATTAATAGAGAGGGCTCCAGAGAAAGGGTCCGAGATTTGCCGACTTACTCGGCCTTGGACACCATGTAATCGACGCCCGACTTGATCAGGTCATCGTTCAGGTCGGCACGGCCGCCCTTGGCGGGCATCACCCCGACTTTGCCGGTAAATCCCTTGAGGGCGTGCATGTACAACGTCGCCTTGCCTTCCGCAATGCGCGGGCCCCAGGCCTCATGATCGCCAAACTTCGGCGCACCCATCAGGCCTGTGGCATGGCAGGTCTTGCAGACCGCTTCGTACAGGGCCGGGCCATCCTTCGGGGTGGCCAGGGCGACGTTGGCGGCCTGCGCCGGAGCCTGGATCTTCAGCGCGGAATTGTCCGCGCCGGCCACCGCGACACCCGCGAAGGGTTTGACGCGCTCGGTGAGGGCGGCGACGTATTTCGGGTCGGAGTAGAGCTGGGGTTCCTGGGTGCGCCCGGCCACCGCGCGAGCCAGCGCGAAAATCAGCAGGGCGACGACGATCAGTCCGCCGATGACAATGCTGAAATTATTAAAGAAATGCGTGTCGTGTTTGCTCACGGGCGGTCCAATGGGTGGCCTGGAATCGGGCGCGATTATAGCGGATGTATGCTGGCGCGGCGGCTCTTCCCCCGTGCCGGGGCACTCGCCCCGCCCTCAACCATCGGCATGGCTGCGCTGCGTGCCCGCGGTCCAAGGGAGCCAATGGATGGAGGACAGTCAGCGGACTTCGGTCTTAACCTGCGCCGCATCGGACGGGTAGATGAACCTCCAGTCGTGCTTCATGTCGACTACCGTCCAGCCCTTGGCCTGGGCTTGATCCAGTCCCTTGTCGAGTCGACCAATGCTGGAGGCACGGTCATACGCCCATTCGCGCGCGGCATCGGTGTGATGCGCGTAGAGGCAGAAGCGCGGACCCGGCCCGGCGGCAGTCCACTGCAGCATCTGCAGGTCGCCGTGCGAATTGCCGAACGCAGCGATGGGCCGACGGCCGATGCGCATCTGGATGTCGACCGGCTTGCCTTCCTGAGGACATGGCCGGAATCTCCGCCGAGGCGCGGGGAAATCCCTACTACTCCTGGTTCACGGCCGGACTGGGCGGCGGGCGCTGAGGCCACCGCTGTGGACTCGTCCACCAAGGCATCGCCATAGCCTGTCTTAAGGATGTGCCCGGTACAGACTCTGAGGAATTGGCGCGCCCGGCGGGATTCGAACCCACGACCTGCAGCTTCGGAGGCTGCCACTCTATCCAGCTGAGCTACGGGCGCGGCGGCGCGCAAGGTTACCTGAACCCCGAGCCGGCTGCGACCTGCGCCTACAGCCAGCGGCGACGCTTGAAAAACAGATAGGGAATGACCGAAGAGGCCAGCATCAGCGCCAGCGCGGCCATGAATCCCCAGGACTCGTGTGCCCAGGGAATATGATCGAAATTCATGCCGTAGATGGCGCCGATGACTGAGGGTGGCAGCAGGAAAACCGTGACCACGGAGAAGATCTTGAGGATATTGTTCTGATCGATGCTCACCATGCCGAGCGTGGCATCGAGTATGAACGAGACGTTGTTGCCGAGAAACGAGGCGTGATCGCTCATCGCAATGACATCGCGGGCCTGGGTGCGCAGGCGGGTGCGCACGTCATTGCCCAGATTGGCCGAAGCGGACTGCTGCACGAAAGCCAGGGCGCGGCCGAGGCTGACCAGGCTCTCGCGGGTCTTGCCGATGAGCTCGCCACTCTGGCCAATGCGCTCCAGAACCACCTGGTAGTCGCGGCCGCGGCCACGCCGGCGCTTGCTCGGGCGCGTGAATACCTCGGCCGAAATGGCGTCCAGGTCGGCGCTGAGGCGCTCGATGACGTCGGCGACGCGGTTGATGATGGCCTCTATCAGGCCGGCCAGCACGGCTGATCCGGAGGCGCAGCTCGGCCCGTGGCGCTCGGCGTAGCTGATAAAGCGCCGGAACGGCAGCGGATCGGCGTAGCGGTTGGTGATCAGCCGCCCGTCCTTGAGGATGAAGGTCACCTGCGAGTTCTGCGGCAGGTCGGTGTCGAGTCGGGTGACAATGGTGAAGGTCAGGTAGACCGCGCCTTCATCCTCGTACAGGCGGTTGGAGGTCTCGATTTCGAGCATCTCCTCGCGCGTGGGCACGTCGATGCCGCATTCGGCTTCGACCGTGCGCTCTTCCTCCGGGGTCGGTTCGAACAGGTCGATCCACAGCGTATCGCTCAGCGCGGCGTTGGGCTGACTAACCAGGCCCGGACCCTGCAGCGCGTAGCGGTTGAGCATGGGGGCGCGCGCTGCGCTCGGGACTCAGTGACTCTTTTCGGTGGCGACCAGGTCGTTGACGACATTCATGACGTCGGCCTGGCTGCCGGCCATGTTGACGTCAGTGACGTACTTGCCGTTGATGACCAGCAAGGGCACGCCGTCCACGTGATAGCGGTGCACCAGATCATCCGCCTTCGCCATATCGGTCTGCACCGTAAAGGAGTTATAGGCGTTGGTGAAATCTGACTCGCTGATGCCGTGCGCCTTGGCGAAGGCCACCTGCGCGCTCAGGGTCTCCTTCGGATCCCCTTGCATGAACATGTAATTTTTCTTGTCGTGCATCTCCGAGAACACGGCCGTGTGGAGGGCCTCTTCCTTGCCGAGCGCTTCCAGGGTGTAGAAGAGTTTCGCGTGCGATTGGTGCACCACCTGCCAGGTGACCGGCACCCGCTTGAATTCGACATACGCGGGCTTGGTCTTGCGCCAGCTCTCGATGTAGGGATCGAGCGCGTAGCAGTGCGGGCAGCCGTACCAGAACACTTCCACGACTTCGATCTTGCCGGGCGCGGCATCGGTCGGTTGTGCCGGCACCAAAGGCCGGTAATTGACCCCTGCCACCCACTTGCCTTTCGGCAACTGGCCTGCAGCGGGGAGTGCGGCCACTTTCTCGAGCTTTGATTCCTCGATCGGTGCGCTGGCGGCAGGTTTCGGCGCCGCGGCGGGTTCGGGCGCGGGAGGCGGTGGCGCCGCTGCCGGCGGTGCACTGACAGCAGCGGGGGGCGGCGGCGTGACGGCCGCCGGCTCGGGCGACTTCGAGCAGGCGGCGAAGATGAGAATGCCGACCGGGATCAGCGCCCTGAGAAGTTTCATGTCAGCGCATTCCCTGAATGTACGAGGCCACGTTGCGCATGTCCTCGTCGCTCAGGCGTGCGGCGATCGTGTGCATGATGGTGGCGTTGTCGCCGCCAAAACTCGCGCCGTGCTCATTCTTGGCATAGCGCACGTCGCCGCTGTAGGCATTGAGCTGCTTGACGACGTAGACGGCATGCTGGGCGCGCAGCGCCGGGTAGCCTGCCGCGGGATTGCCGCGGCCGGAGGGGCCGTGACAGGCGGCGCAAGCGGGAATGCCGCGCGCCCGATCGCCATGGCGATAGATTTTCTGCCCGGCCTGCCAATAGGAAGGATCGGCCTCAAGCCCTGCAGGCGTCTGCTGCGAATAGTAGGCCGCGACGTCTTCGATATTTTGGTTGGTCAGCGTGGTGGCCATGGCCGGCATCATCGAGGCGCCCGCATCACCCATCTTGCCCGTGCGCCTGCCGTCGTGAAAAAGGTGCAGCTGGTGCTCGATATAGGCCGAGTTCTGGCCTGCCAGGTTCGGCCATTCGGGATTGCTGCTGTTGCCGTTGGCACCGTGGCAGGCCATGCAGGTGGCGGACAGGGCAGCGCCGCCCTCCACTGAGCCCAGGGACCAGCAGACCGGCGCCACGCAGAGGGCAAACACACAGCAAGCCAGGCGAATTGAGGCAATCATGGGGTTATCCGTGCCAACAAGGCCCGGAATTGTACACTAGGCAAATCCCGTCTCGCCGCATGGCAGGCCCGGCCCGCAGCCACACATGAGCACCTACCCCCAGGCCGACCTACTACTGAGTGCCGCGCAGGCCCGCCATTTTCCGCCCGATGAGGGCGCCGAAGTCGCGATGGCCGGGCGCTCGAACGCGGGCAAGTCCAGCGCCCTGAATGCATTGACCGGGCGGCGCGCGTTGGCGCGCACCAGCAAAACGCCTGGGCGCACCAGATTGTTGAACTTTTTTGCGCTCGCTCCCGGTTGCCGAATCGTCGATCTGCCCGGATACGGCTACGCCACGGCCGGCGCGGAGGAACGTGCCGCCTGGGAATCCATGACCACGGCGCTCAGCCAGCGCGCCTCACTGCACGGGCTGTTCCTGGTCATCGACAGTCGGCGCGGCGTGCTTTCGGGGGACGAGGAACTCATCGCCTGGGCAGGCGCAGCCCACTGCCCGGTACACGTATTGCTCAGCAAGTCCGACAAATTAAAGCGAGCCGAGCTCGCAAGGACCCTGGCCGCGGCGCAGCATGCGCTCGAGGGCCGGGCCACCGTGCAGGCCTTTTCCGCCGTCGACGGCACCGGACTCGCGCAGGCGCGAGGGCAATTAAATCAGTGGCTTAAAAAATAGCCCCGGTGGCCGGACTTGGGGGGAATTGGCCACCGGGGCGTATCAGCCCGCTTAGGGAGGGAGCGGGGAGCGCTTCTACGCACTCACGTAGAGTTGGAGCAGACCCCGCCCGGATAGTTCCCGCGGTCCGGCTCGTTTTCTACAGGAACGTGTAGGTGAGCCCGATCGACAGGAACGATGGCGTGGAGGCCTGTTGCACGTCGAAACCCTCGTATTCGAGCCGCGCGGCGAGGGCGCCGAAATGCATCTGCACGCCAGCGCCGTAGGCCAGATCGCTGCCGCTGTGATTTAAAGAGAAGCCGCTATACCCGACGGAGCTCGGCGAGTGCGCGTCGGTCTTCCAGTACACGACACCCAGCTTGCCGTAGATGTCGATCACGGGGAGCGGCAGAAAGCCCACCGCGAAAACATCCAACGCCTTGGTCTTGGCCTCGACGGCGCCCGAACTGGTGTTGCCCAGGTCCACGTAGTTGGCTTCAACCGCCAGGATCTTCAGAGCGCGGAAACCGGCGATCAGTTTGTAGCCCAGGTCGTTGTCCGAGTAATTCACGTTGCCGGCGCGCAGGCCGCTCTCGGACTGGCCCAGGCCGCCGCCCAGATAAAATCCGTGCTCGACCGCCGAGGCATTCCCCGCGACGGCGCACATCGCCAGCCCCGCGCAAGCCACCCAAGTACGCTGCATTCTCATCTTGCTCACCTGGCACATGCTGAGCGCGATGCGCCCGATTGCAGCACTATACCGCGCCCGCCATGGCAGGCTCGTCAGTGTCGGCCCATGGCGACGGGCCGGGAGCTCCTACAGGTTAATGCGCCTCATCCCAGTTCAACCCGTGGCCCACCTCGACCCGCAGCGGCACCTGCAGCGTGGCCGCGCCGGCCATGAGCGCGCGCAACTGCGCGGTGGCCTCGTCGAGAAAATCCTCGCTCACTTCGAGGACCAGTTCGTCGTGCACCTGCATGAGCAGGCGCGCCGCGACGCCGGGCTGCTGACACCAGTCGTCCACCCCGAGCATCGCGCGCTTGATGATGTCCGCCGCCGTGCCCTGCATCGGGGCGTTGATGGCGCTGCGCTCGGCGTATTGCTGCAGCTGCCGGTTGCGTGAATTGATCTCAGGCAGGTAGAGGCGCCGGCCAAACACGGTCTCGACGTAGCCGTCGCGCTTGGCGCGCTCACGTGTGCTGTCCATGTAGCGGCGCACGCCCGGATAGCGCGCAAAGTAGAGCTCGACATACCGGGACGCGGCGGCGCGCTCGATGCCCAGCTGGCGCGCCAGGCCGAAGGCGGACATGCCGTAGATGAGCCCGAAGTTGATGGCCTTGGCGGAGCGGCGCTGCTCGGTGCTGACCTGCTCGGGAGCGACGCCAAATACCTCGGCGGCCGTGGCGCGGTGGATGTCCTGATCCGCGGCGAAGGCACGCAGCAGGCCTTCGTCGCCCGAAAGATGCGCCATGATGCGCAGCTCGATCTGCGAATAATCGGCCGATACCAGGACTTGGCCCGGCGGCGCGATGAACGCCTGACGAATCCGGCGGCCCTCGAGGCTGCGGATTGGGATGTTCTGCAGGTTCGGGTCGGTGGAAGACAGCCGGCCGGTGGCCGCCACCGCCTGGTGGTAGGAGGTGTGCACACGACCCGTGGTCGGATCGATCTGTTCGGGGAGCTTCTCGGTATAGGTCGAGCGCAGTTTGGCCAGCGCCCGGAAGTCGAGAATCAGTCGGGGCAGCGCATGCTCGGCCGCCAACTCCTCGAGCACGTCCTCGGCGGTCGAGGGCTGGCCGGTCGGAGTCTTGCGCAGTACCGGGATCTGCAACTTCTCGAACAGGATCTGCTGCAGCTGCCGCGGGGACTCGACGTTGAATTCCTGTCCCGCCACCCGCTGGGCCTCGGCGCCCAGTTCCTTGAGGCGCACGGCCAGCTCGATGCTCTGCTGGCGCAACTTCGCCCGGTCGATGAGCACTCCGCCTCGCTCCATGCGTTGCAGCACCGGGACCAGCGGCTGCTCGATCTGCTCGTACAGCCGCGCCAGCTCCGGGATCGCTTCGAGCTGTGGCCATAAGTGCCGGTGCAGGCGCAGCGTGATGTCCGCGTCTTCGGCGGCGTATTCCGCGGCCGTTTCCACGCTCACCTGATCAAAGCCAATCTGCTTGGCGCCCTTGCCGGCCACGTCCTCAAAATGAATCGTCTTGATGCCAAGGTACCGAGCGGCCATCGAGTCCATGTCGTGGCGGGTCGCGGTGCTGTTGAGCACGTAGGATTCCAGCATGGTGTCGTAGCGCTGGCCCCGCAAGCTGATGCCGTGATTGGCAAGTACGTGCATGTCGAACTTCATGTGGGCGCCTACTTTGGCGTGCGCGGCGTCCTCGAGGAGCGGCCGCAGCATGGCCAGGACCCGCTCGCGATCGAGCTGCTCCGGGGCTCCCGCATAGCGATGCGCCAGCGGCACGTAGGCGGCGCGACCCGGCTCGACACAAAAGGAGACCCCCACGATCTGGGCCTGCATGTAGTCCAGGCCGGTGGTTTCGGTGTCAAAGGCAAACAGCGGAGCGCGCGCCAGCCGCTCGCACCACGCCAGAAACTGCGTCCAGTCCGCGATCAGCGTGTACTGGCGTTCGATGGCGTCGGCGGCGGGCGGTGCCTCGGCTGCAGGCACCGGGGCGCTGGCCGCCGCCGCTGCCGCCGCCGGTCCCGCTCCCGCCTCGCCCCCGTCGAGCTGGCGCAGGAACGAGCGCATCTCCAAGCGCGTGTACAGTTCGCGCAGGCCGCCCAGGTCGGCGGCCTTGCGCACCAGGCTGGCCTCCTCGATGTCCAGCGCGACGTCGCAGCGGATCGTGGCGAGCTGGCGCGACAGTGCGACGATCGCCGTGCCGGCGCGCAGGTTCTCCCCGACCTTGCCGGGAATATCACCCGCATTGGACAGCAGCGCATCGAGCGTGCCGTAGGCATTGAGCCATTTGGCGGCGGTCTTCGGGCCCACTTTGTCGACACCCGGGATGTTGTCGGAGCTGTCGCCGACCAGGGCGAGGTAATCGATGATCTGTTCCGGGTAGACGTCGAATTTCGCCTTGACCCCGGCGCGGTCCAGCACGCTGTCGTTCATGGTGTTGATCAGCGTGATGCGCTCATTGACCAGCTGCGCCATGTCCTTGTCCCCGGTCGAGATCAGGACCTGCTCACCGGCCTGGGCGGCGCGAGTCGCCAGCGTGCCAATGACGTCGTCCGCCTCGACCCCGGTGATGCGCAGCAGCGGCAGGCCCATGCCGGTCACCGCCTGCAGGAGCGGTTCGACCTGGGCGCGCAGGTCGTCGGGCATCGAGGGCCGGTTGGCTTTGTATTCGGCGAACAGGTCATCGCGGAAGGTCTTGCCCGGCGCGTCGAAGACCACGGCGATGCGCGCGCCCGGAAAATCACGAAGGAGCTTGTTGAGCATATTGAGGACGCCGTGCACCGCGCCGGTCGGCTCGCCGCGGGAACTGCTCAGCGGCGGGAGCGCGTGGAAGGCCCGGTACAGGTACGACGAGCCGTCGACCAGGAGCAGGTTCGGTGGTGGAATCATTTGGCGTCCTCGGCCGCTGCAGTATAGTGAACTTAAGGCCGCGCCCGGCGTGCTGCCAGAGGGAGGAGCCGGCTTGGATACTGCACAATTGCAGATCATCGTGCTCGCGGCCGGCGCCAGCACCCGCTTCGGCTCGCCCAAGCAGCTCGCGCCGGTCCACGGTGGGCCGCTGTTGCCATTGATGCTGAGTCGGGCGGGCGCCGTGGCGGGCCACGCGGTGAGCGTGGTGCTCGGGGCGCACTGCGCCCAGATCGTGCCCGCCCTGGGACGCTCGGCGGTATCGCTCGTGGTCAATCGCGAGTGGAGCGAGGGCATCGCCGCATCGATACGCGCGGGCCTGTTGAGACTGCCGGGCAGCTGCGCTGCGGTCCTGCTGCTGCTGGCCGACCAGGGCGCCGTGACCAGTGCCGACCTGCAGCGCCTCATCGATAAGTGGCGACGGAGCCCCAGGGCCATAGTCGCTGCGCAGTACGGCGGGGGCTATGGCCTGCCCGCGATCTTCCCCCGCGCCGAGTTTCCGGCGTTGATGCGCCTGCGCGGTGAGCAGGGTGCCGAGGCCTTACTGCGATCTCCGGCCATCGAACTGATCGGCGTGCCGATGCCGAGCGCGGCTACGGACATTGACCGGCCGGGCGACCTGCCGGGTCTCACTGAGTCGTAGCAGGATCGGGAGCCGGCGGCGCCTTGCGCCGGGCGGAGGCTGGATCGGGGGCCGGAGCTTGGGCCGGCGCCTGGCTCGGCGCCTGGGCCGGGGTGGTTACCGACTGCGGCTTTGAGTCTGGCAAGTACAAGGCTCCCTTCTGGCCGCAACCGCTGCTGGCCCAAAGCCCGAGTCCCGCGGCCGTTATCCCCAGGAGGCGTCTCAAGTGCCGGCCACCGCAGCGGGTGCCAGAATTCGCTGCATGGGGCGTCGTTCCCGAAGGTTCAGCCATCCTCGCGCCACCCGGTAGGCCACCCAGAGTCCGACGATCGCGAAGCCCATGGCGACGATATAGACGCCGATGACAATCAGCGTCAGTGGCGCGCCAATCAGCAAGCTGACCCCAATCCACAGCAGCGAGTACCAGAACGTGTGGATCTGCCAGTCGAAGTGGGACTCGAGCCAGGTTCCGCGCACCTCGGCACGGCGCGCGTAGTTGAGGATGACCGCGAGTAAGGAGGGGAGCCCGAACAGGAATCTTCCCGCAATCGTGGAGCTGGTCAGCAGGCCCGTCAGCACCGCGCTGGCGTGCAGCCCGTAGATGAGATGGGTATAGCCCACCAGCCCGGATTCGGGCCTTGATGAGCCGGCCTTATCGACGCCGTCGACCATAGGCGATGCTCCCTCGTGCGAGTGAGACTGCACTGACGGGCAATCATAGCCCCGCCGGCTCTAGGCTTCCGAGTGCTATTCCGTAAAATCAAGATTGAAACACTATTGTTACAAACATAGGAGAAAAGAGGCCATTTATCTCATTATCAAGATTAAAGACGGGATCTTAGGGGCGCTGAGCGCGGCGACGGAGCGCCGCCATCAGCTCGCGCAGCTCCTCAATGCGCAGCGCCGTCCCGCAGCCGATAAAGGCCAGGATCGCCACCGCGATCGTCATCAGCAACCCAGCGAGGCGGGCGGAGAATGCCAGGTGCGCCCAGTCCGCCAGCACCCAGCGCTGGGCGCTCCAGCAGACCAGCCCCAAGGCCGCGCAGGCGAGCGCGACCTTGACCACCAGGGTGGCCAGGCGCCGGGTTTCGAGGCGCTTCAGGTGCCGGTGCATAAGCAGGTACAGAATGATGAAGTTAAAGGTCGCCACACAACCGGTCGAAAACGCCAGACCCCGGTGGCCCCAGCCCAGCTGGCGGGTGAATATCCAGTTGAGCAGGAGATTCAGCGCCACGGCGAAGAAGCTGACGTACATGGGGGTGCGCCGCTGGTCCAGGGCGTAAAAGGCATTGACCAGAACCTTGAGCGCGGCATAGCCGGCCAGCCCTATGGCGTAATAGCGCAATGCGCCCGCGGCCTCCGAGGTGTGGTGAGCGTCGAAGCGACCGTGCTGATAGAGCACCGAGACGATGGGCTCGGCGAGCATCATCAGCCCGACGGTGCAGGGGATGGTCAGCAGGAATGCAAGCCGCATGCCCCGCGAGAGCTCACTGCGGAATGCGGGCAGGTTGCCGACCGCCACCAGGCGCGAGAGCAGCGGCAAGGTGACGGTGCCCAGCGCGACGCCGAACAGCCCCAGGGGCAGCTGCATCAGCCGGAAGGCGATGGCCAGCCAGAAGATTGGCCCGTCGCCCAGGTGTGAGGCAAAGATCGAGTTGACCAACACATTGAACTGCGTGGTGCTTGCGGCAATGACCGACGGGCCCATGAGTGAGAGCACGGCCGCAACCCCGGGATCACGCCAGTGGAAATCGGGGCGGTAGCGAAAGCCGAGGCGATGCAGATGCGGTAGCTGCACAATCAGCTGCAGTCCGCCTCCGATCAGGGTCCCGATCGCGAGGCCATACAGTGCCAACGGCCCAAACTGGGGGTCGAGCCAATAGCCAAGCACGACACCGCCGACGATCGAACCCACGTTGAAGAAGCTGGAGGCCATGGCCGGCATGCCAAACACGTTCTTGGCATTCAGCATGCCCATGACGAGCGCCGCCAGGGACACCAGCAGGATGAACGGGAACATGATCTGGGTGAGCGTGACGGTCAGGGCCGCCTTGGCCGGATCGAATCCGGGCGCCAGCGTGGCGACCAGCTGCGCGGAAAACACGATGCCCAGCACGCACAGTGCCCCCAGCACCACCACCACCATGGTCGCGATCTTGTTCGCGAGCCGCCAGGCGGCCGCATCATTGCCGTGCACGGCCGTCTTGCTGAAGGTGGTCACGAAGGCCATCGACAGTGCGCCTTCGGCAAACAGATCACGCAGCAGGTTTGGAATTCGGAACGCGGCAGTGAAGGCGTCCATGGCTCCGCCGCCGCCAAACAGCGCCGCGCAGACTTGCTCGCGTATCAACCCCAGAATGCGGCTGCACATGACGGCGAGCCCGACGATGCCCGCCGCACGGGTATTCAGGCGTTCCGCCGGTGCTTTGGGCTTGGGCACCGCTGGGCCTTGGCCGGCAGTCATAGCCACAAGCTAATGAGTAACCGGTCCGTCACTGGCGTGTGGCGATGGCCACCGCCGCTCCGGCAATGGCAATTCCAGCGCCGCGATTGAGCGTGCGTATCGAGCGTGCGCTTTGAAACAATCTGCGGGTACGCGTGGCCAGGAACACGTAACAACCCAGAGTCAAGGGCAGGACGATGCAAATGACGAGCGCTATCGCGCAATATCCGGAGATCGTCAGTGCATCGAGTCGTACGACGGTCGGCAGCAATGCCAGGAAGAACGCGATCGTCTTCGGGTTAGCCAGAGTGAGCGACAGGCTTCCGAGGAATAACTGCACAGGGCGCTGCTCGGGAGCGCGCGCGTCGGGGGTGAGCGTCGCGACCGGGCTGTTCCAGGCCCGATAGGCGAGATACAGCAGGTAGGCGGCTCCGAGATATTTTATGGCCACGAATATGGCCTGGGCCGAATGCGCGAGGGCGGCGAGACCGGCCGCAGCGACCGTAAACCACAGCAGGTCGCCCACCAGATAGCCGGCAATGAAGGCGCCCGCACCACGGCTGCCGTGGGCGAGGGAGCGAGCGAGAACCGCGGCCACCCCGGGGCCTGGGGTCGCCACGGCCAGAAAGTACACGAGACAGAATATGCCCAATCCGGAACCTGACATGGGTCCTCCCCCAAATCCGCCCCTGTGCGCGGCCGCCGCATTATAGCCAGCCGTCGCGATGCACCGGAGTTCCCCCAAAGGCCATCTCATGCGCGGCACACCCGGCCTTGGCGGGGCCGGCGGGCGACTTGCCGGCAGCGGCGGCGCAGTGGATGATTCGTGCACCGTCGGGCATTCATTGAGAGGCGAGATGCCGCTCGAACTTCCTAGCGCAGTTGATGCAGCAGCTGATCTGCGGCTCAGCAGGCAGTGCTGCACACAACTGCCCGGCCGCTCCATGGATCCGCAAGATCCGCGCTTCGAGCCTGCAGCTGCCGGTTAGCGCCATGTACACGCTTTATTACGCTCCCGGCAGCGCCAGTATGGCCGTGCACCTGGCATTGCTGGAGATTGGAGCGCCGTACCAGCTCGAATTGGTGGACTTTGAAAATAAGGCGCAGCGCACCGAGGCCTACTTGCGCCTCAATCCGCAAGGGCAGGTACCCACACTGATCATCGATGGTCAGGCCTATACCGAGTCGGCGGCGCTGCTGATGATCTTGGCCGACCGGCATCCGGAGGCGCATCTGGCTCCGGCGCCAGCCACGCCCAAGCGAAACGAGTGGTGCCAGTGGCTGGTCTTTGGGAGCAACTCCTTCGGCGCGAGTTACCGCAACTGGTTCTATCCTCCCGATCTGGGCGCGACCGAGCATCCGCCGAGCGTGCGTGCCGCGATCCAGGCGCGCATCGAGAGTCTGTGGGCGCGGGTGGACGCGCAGTTGAGCGCTCGCGGTCCGTACCTGCTCGGTGAGCAGCTCTCTGCCGTCGATTTGCTGTTCATTATGTATATGCGCTGGTCGCGCGCTATGCCGCGCAGCGCGCTTGACTGGCCGGCGCTCAAGCGGTTTGCAACCCTGATGCGTCAGCGCAAGAGCTGGCAGAGGCTTTGTGATATCGAGAATCTGAATGAATGGCGTTCGTGATCGAGCCAGTTAAAGTGTCATTGGCATCATGGACTTAACGCCGCCCGCTGGCGGCCGTGTTGCCAGTTGCCGTGCAGTGGTGGATATTTCCGGGTACACGGGCAATTCAGCGCGTTGCGGCGCGTCCCATCAAAAACAAGTGATAAGCCCCCAATCAGGAGTCGCGTAGATGCTGCCCGAAGAGGTAAGAACCAGCGCGCAGGCGCGTGCGATCATCGAGGAACGTGGGCTGCACCACATCAAGGTCGGCGTCTTCGACAACGACGGCATATTGCGCGGCAAGTACATCAGCCGTGAAAAATTCTATGCAGCGCTCGACAAGGGCATCGGGTTCTGCGATGTGGTGCTGGGTTGGGATTCCAACGACCAGCAGTACGACAACGTAAAGTTTACCGGCTGGCACACCGCCTACCCCGATGCCATGTTGCGCGCCTTGCCCGGCACCTGCCGTGCCCTGCCGCTCGAGGGCAGCATGCTGCTGTTTCTCCTGGAGTTTAGCGGCACGGCCGAGCAGGTCTGCCCGCGCGCCACGCTGCGGCGCGTGCTGCGGCGCGCGGCGGACATGGGTTACAGCACTTCGGCGGCGGCGGAGTTCGAGTTCTTTGTTTTCAACGAGACGCCCGAGAGCGTACGCGCCAAGGGCTACCGCGCTTTGAACAACATGACTCCCGGATATTTTGGCTATTCCTTGCTGCGAAGCTCCGTGCACGCCGAGCTCTATCAGGCGCTGCTGCAGTTGTCGGCTGAAATGCGCATGCCCATCGAGGGCCTGCACACCGAGACCGGCCCGGGCGTGATGGAAGCAGCGCTCCAGTACACCGAGTCACTCGAGGCGGCTGATCGCGCGGCACTGTTCAAGACTTTTACCAAGGTGCTGATGCAAAGACGCGGACTGATGGCCACCTTTATGGCCAAGTGGTCCCAGCAGCTGCCCGGGCAGAGCGGTCACTTGCACGTATCGATGACGCGACAGGACGGCTCGGCCGTCTTTTACGACGAGCACAAGCCCCACAGCATGTCGGACGAGATGCGCTGGTTCGTCGGCGGGCAGCAGGCGCTGATGCCGGAACTGCTGGCCATGGTGGCCTCGACCGTAAACAGCTACTCGCGCCTGGTGCCTGGATACTGGGCGCCGACCTCGGCCACCTGGGGGGTCGAGAACCGCACCTGCGCACTGCGCGTGATCCAGGGCGGTGCCAAGAGCCAGCGGGTCGAGTACCGCATCGCTGCGGCGGACATCAATCCCTACCTCGCGATCGCCGCGGCGATCGGCTCGGGCCTGTGGGGTATCGAACAGCGTATCGAGCCCGACGAGCCGATGGTGGGCAACGCCTATGAGCGCAAGCTCCCGGCCAAGCGCCAACTGCCGCGCACGCTGACCGATGCCGCCGGACTGTTGGCGCGCTCGAAGCCGGCCCAGGAACTGTTCGGCGCTGCCTTCGTCGAACATTTTGCGGCCAGCCGTGAATGGGAAGAACGCGAGTTCCGCCGCGCCGTCACCGATTGGGAATTGGCCCGTTACTTCGAGATCATCTAGGGCGCAACTATGCAGACCATCAGTCCGGTCGACGGGCGCGTTTACCTCGAGCGCCCCACGGCCACGCCTGCCGAGATTGACGCCGCGCTGGAGCGTGCCCGCGGTGCACAGGCGGCGTGGCGCCGCGTGCCGGTTCCGGAACGGGCCCTCATCATGGAGCGCTTCTGCAGCGCGTTCGAGGCGCGCAGCGCTGAGCTGGCTCCTGAGCTGAGCTGGCAGATGGGTCGACCCCTGCGTTACGCACCCAACGAGGTGCGCAGCACCATCGAGCGCGCGCGCTACATGAGCGGGATCGCCGCCGGCGCGCTCGCCGACATCGACGTGGGGCCAAAGCCGAATTTTCGGCGCTTCTTGCGGCGCGAGCCCCTCGGTGTGGTCTTTACCGTCGCCGCCTGGAATTTCCCCTACTTGATCGCCGTCAACAGCGTGGTGCCTGCGCTGATGGCGGGGAACGCCGTGCTGCTCAAGCACTCGGCGCAGACGCCACGTTGCGCCGAGCGCTTCGCGGAATGCTTCGCGGCCGCGGGCCTGCCCCCCGGAGTGTTCCAGGTCCTGCACCTTGAACATGCCGATACCGAACGGGTGATTCGCGATCCGCGCATTGATTTCGTGGCCTTTACCGGCTCGGTCGCCGGAGGCCGCGCCGTACAGCGCGTGGCCGCCGAGCGCTTTATCGGCGTCGGCCTGGAACTGGGGGGCTGCGATCCGGTGTACGTACGCCATGATGCGGACCTGCCGCATGCCATCGAGAACATCGTCGATGGCGCGTTCTTCAATTCGGGCCAATCGTGCTGCGGACTGCAACGCATCTACGTTCATGAGAGTGTCTACGAGGAATTCGCCAAGGGGTGCACCGCGCTGGTGCAGCAATACCAGCTCGGCGATCCACTCGACATGCAAACCACCTTAGGACCCGTGGTGCGCGCCAGTGCCGCAACCGCGATCCGCGCGCAGATCCAGGCCTCGATCCAGGCCGGCGCGCGCCCCGTCATCGATGAGGGCGCTTTTCCGCTCAGCAAGCCCGGCACACCGTATCTGGCACCGCAATTGCTGCTCGATGCTCCGCCTGACTCGGTGGTAATGCGCGAGGAGATCTTCGGTCCGGTGGCCGGTCTCATGAAGGTGCAGTCCGATGCGCAGGCCGTGGCGTTGATGAATGACAATGCCTACGGCCTGACGGCGGCGGTCTGGACGCGCGACGCCGCGGCGGGCGAGGCGCTCGGCGATGCCGTGCAAACCGGCACCTTTTTCATTAACCGCGCTGACTACCTCGATCCGGCGCTGGCCTGGGTGGGCGTGAAGGACTCCGGGTCGGGGCTGCACATTGTCCGTCATCGGCTACGAACATCTGACGCGTCCCAAATCCTTTCATCTGCGGGTGAGCACGTGAGCGTGATCCTCAAGGCCAACTGGAATTATCCGACCCGCATCTGGGCCGGGCCCGGGCGCATCGCCGAGCTGCCGGCGGCATGCGCCGCGCTCGACATCAGGCATCCGCTGCTGGTGACCGACGAAGGACTGCGCGATGCACCGATGGTCCGCGCGGCGCGCGCGCTGGTGCCGGGCGCCGGATTGTTCGCCGACGTTCGCGGGAATCCCGTGGGCGCGAACATCGAGGCGGGCCTGGCGGCTTACCGGTCAGGCGGACACGATGGCGTAATCGCCTTTGGTGGTGGCTCGGCGCTCGACGCCGGCAAGGTCATTGCCTTGATGTCCGGCCAATCCCGCCCGCTCTGGGATTTCGAAGACGTCGGTGACTGGTGGACGCGCGCCGACCCGCGTGGCATCGCGCCCATCGTCGCCGTGCCGACCACGGCCGGAACCGGCTCCGAGGTCGGTCGCGCCGGCGTCGTCATCAATGAAGCGACGCACCAGAAGAAGATCATCTTTCATCCACGGATGATGCCCGGCGTCGTCATCAGTGATCCTGAACTCACGGTCGGCTTGCCCGCGGGCGTGACCGCCGCCACCGGGATCGACGCCTTCGTGCACTGCTTCGAGGCGTTCTGCGCGCCTGGATTTCATCCGCTGGCCGACGGCATCGCGCTCGAGGGCATGCGGCTGATACAGGCCTATCTGCCGCGCGCCTGCGAGAATGGCCGGGACCTCGAAGCGCGCTCACGGATGCTGGCGGCCGCGAGCATGGGCGCCACGGCGTTTCAGAAAGGCCTGGGCGCGGTGCATGCGATCGCGCACCCGGTGGGCGCGTTTTTCAACACGCATCACGGCCTTACCAATGCGGTCATTCTCCCCTACGTGATCGTGCATAACCGGCCCGCCATCGGGCCGCAGCTCGAGGTGATCGCGCGAGTCCTCAATCTGCCGGGCGAGCCGTTCGCGGCCGTGTATGACTGGGTGCTGGAATTGCGCAAAAAACTGCGCATTCCGCACACGCTCGCCGAAATCGGCGTTGACTTGAGCAATCCGGATACCATCGGCCACGAGGCCTCGCTCGACCCTTCGGCCGGCGGTAACCCGCTGCCCACCGACGCGGCCACCTACGCGCGGCTGTTTCGCTCCGCAGTGAAGGGTGACCTGGGTCTTAAGGGCTGATGGGCAAGCCGCGCATTCTTGTGGTCGACGGCAACCGCGCCGCGACCCGCGAACAGCAAGTGGCGGCCGGCGGCCAACCCTCCGGCGAAGGCTACGTGGACGTGCTGCAGCGGCTTGCACCGCTCGATTGCGACATCGTGCGACCCGCCGATGGCGCCGTGCAGTTTCCTGCCGGCGTCGGGCTTGGTGACTACGATGGCGTGGCGATTACCGGCTCGGCACTGAATGTCTATGACGGGGGCGCCCACATCGAGCGGCAGATCGAACTTGCGCGCGCCGTCTTCGACAACGGCCTGGCGTGCTTCGGCAGCTGCTGGGGCATGCAGGTGGCGGTCACGGCGCTGGGCGGGCGGGTGCGCCCCAATCCGCTCGGGCGAGAGTTCGGCTTTGGCCGCCGCATCGCCTTGACCGAACCCGGGCGTCAACATCCCATGTACCGGGAGAAGCCGGCGGTGTTTGAGGCCGTGACCGTGCACCGGGATGACATCGAGCAACTTCCGCCCGGGGCAGTGGTGCTTGCCAGCAGCGACATGGGCGTGCAGGCCGTGGAGTTGCGGCACGCCCAGGGCTGCTGCTGGGGCGTGCAGTACCATCCCGAGTACAGCTACGCCGAGATTGCCGCGACCACGCTGCGTTACGCCGACGTGCTGCTGCGCGAGCATTGGTTTGTGGATCGAAGCGCGCTGGACCTCTTCGTGGCGGACCTGAAGGCCTTGCAGGCGCGACCCCAGGAGCGGTCCCTGAGCTGGAAGTATGGACTTGGGCCGGCCATGCAGGACGAACGGCTGAAGCTGGCCGAGCTGCACAACTGGCTCGAGCTGGTGGTCATGCCCGGGTTCCAGCGCCGCCATTGAGGCCTACATGCCCGACGCGCAACTCGCGTTGATCGCCATCGCCGGCTTTGCGGCCGGTGTTGTCAACGCGCTCGCCGGCGGCGGCACGCTGATCAGCTTTCCGGTGCTGGTGGCCGCAGGGTTCCCGGCCATTGCGGCCAATCTCACCAGCACCATCGCTTTGTGTCCCGGATATCTGGGAGCCACTTACGCGCAGCGAGCGGACTTGCGCGGCCAGCGCGCACGCCTGTTCCTTTTGCTGCCCCTGAGCGTGCTCGGTGGCCTGCTCGGGGCCGAATTGCTTCTGCATACCGGCGATCGCAGGTTCACCCACGCCGTGCCATGGCTGCTGTTGGGGGCATGTGCGCTGCTGGCGCTCCAAGAGCGCCTGCGCAGCGCGCTTTCCGGACGCCATGGCGCGGGAGCGAAATCAGCGCCGGGCGCGCCGCCGACGCCCCTGTGGCTGTTGCCGCTGGTGCTGGCCGCGGCGGTGTATGGCGGCTTCTTCGGCGCCGGGATGAGCGTGGTCATTCTGGCGGTGCTAGGTGTGGCGCTTGCCGATCCGCTACCGCGCCTCAATGCGCTCAAACAGGCCCTGGCGCTGGCCACAAACAGCGCGGCGGCGTTCTGGCTCGCGCTGCGCGCGCCCGTGAACTGGCGCGTGGTGGCGGTGCTCGCGCTCAGTGCCTTGCTGGGGGGCTTGTGGGGCGGGCGGGTCGCAGGCCGGCTCTCGGCCCTGTGGTTGCGCCGCACGGTGGTGCTGCTGGGCATCGCAGTCGCTGCCCTGTACTTGTGGCGTACGCGCTGAGCCACTGCACGCTGAGGTCGCATCGCGGCTATCATGAGCGCTGACATGGATCAGATCGAATACATGTTGTTCAAGAGCCCGGTGGGCTGCTGCGCCCTGGCGTGGAACGCCACGGGGCTGGTCGCCGTGCAATTGCCCGAGGCCAGCGCCGCAGCCACGCGGGCGCGCCTGCATCGCCGATTCCCCGGGGCCAGCGCGGGCCGCCCGCCGCCTCGCGTGCGCCAGGCTGTCGCGGCCATCGAGCGCTTGCTGAGTGGCGGACGCGACACGCTGGCAACCATACCGCTGGACCTTTCGCGCTGCAGTCCATTCCATCGCCGCGTGTACGAGATTGCCCGCACCATACCGGCGGGTGAGACCTGGACCTATGGCGCGCTGGCCGCGCGCGCAGGACGTCCGGGGGCCGCCCGCGCGGTGGGGCAGGCGATGGCGCGAAACCCGTTTCCCTTGGTGGTGCCCTGTCACCGCGTGATGGGCGCGCACGGTCGGGCCGTTGGATTCTCAGCGCACGGCGGAGTCGATACTAAATTCCGCCTGCTGCGCATCGAGGGCGCCCGCACCGGACTGCCGACTAGCTGAGCGGTCCGGTCTGCGTTCGCAGCTGGCCCATGGCCGGGCGAAAGCGCACGCTGACGGTGCTCTCCACGTGCGCCACGGAACTCACGACCTTGATCCGCGCATCTTGCAGAAATGCGCTGATGAATGATTGCAGCCCGTCGCAACGCGCCCGCGCCGAGGCCTGATCTTCGGACTGGGCCACCAACTTCGCCTGCCAGTGCTGGGCCCTGGGGCTCGCGGCGGCAAGTTCCCGCAGCGCGCGATCCAGTAGAGCCAGGTCGCTTGATAAGGTGTTGTCGGTAAGATTCGGATCGCGCGATTGTCCCGGAGCGGCCAGCCGCAGGTGCAGCAGCGCGCCGTCTTCCTCGACCTCGTCGTACAGGCAGACCACCAGTGAACTGTGAAGCTCGGCACTGAGGATTACGTCCTCAGAAACGATCTGGTAGTCGTCGGCTTTTACCGCTCGCTCCGGAATAGTGGCGTCCATCGTTGCAGTGTCGCAGAGCGGTAAGTGGCGCCGGTGTTAGCTGGGTCACAGTACGGTGCAGCCATTGGCGTCTGCTACTATGGATGCGAGCATTTCGGGAGCTGTCGTGGTCATTCATAGCGGCGGATGTCACTGCGGACGCGTGCGCTTTGAGGTGCAGGCTCCGGCCGAAATCGAGGTTCTGGACTGCAACTGCTCGATCTGTAGCAAGACGGGCTACCTGCACTTGATTGTCCCGGCTGCGCGGTTTCGGCTGCTGACTGACGCTGCCGCGCTCACGAACTACCAGTTCAACACTGGGACGGCGCGCCACCTCTTTTGTACCGTGTGCGGCATCAAATCATTTTACGTGCCCCGCTCGCATCCCGACGGCTACAGCGTCAATGCGCGCTGTCTCGATGAGGGCACCGTGAGCGACGTGCGTACGGTCGCCTGTGACGGCCGAGATTGGGAAAAGCAGTTTCCAGAGGGCCAGGGCGAGTACTCCAGCCGCTAGCCCGGCACGGGCGCACCCGGAGCTGCCTCGCCAAGATTATTGCGATTACCATGCGCTTCTATGTATGACCCAACCATGCAGCTGGAAACTGAGCGTCTGATCCTGCGCCAGCCACGCCTGAGCGAGCTGGACGACTGGGCGGATTTCATGGCCGATCCACAAACGGCGAATCACATCGGAGGCGTGCAGCCCCGCTCGGTCGTGTGGCGGTCCATGGCGATGATGACCGGATCATGGTCGCTGATGGGATTTGGCATGTTTTCGGTGCTGGAGAAGGCGAGCGGCGCGTGGGTTGGTCGCCTGGGCCCCTGGTATCCCGAGGGCTGGCCGGGCACCGAAGTGGGTTGGGGGATACGCCGCGAATCGTGGGGGCGCGGCTATGCGACCGAGGGATCAATCGCAGCGATCGATTGGGCGTTTGCCGAGCTGGGGTGGAGCGAGGTGATCCACGCCATTGCGCCGGAAAATCTAATGTCCCGCGCGGTCGCCAAGCGCCTTGGCTCCTGCATGCTCCGCTCGACGACTCTGCAGGCGCCCTACGCAAATCTTACCGTCGAGGTCTGGGGCCAATCGCGCGCGCAGTGGCAGGCTCAGCGCTCGCGCCTGCCGTTGCGCTCGACATGAAAGTCGGCGGGCCGCTCGACCCATGAAGAAATCCCGGCTTGAAGCGTTCAGTGACGGTGTGCTCGCCATCATCATCACGATCATGGTGCTCGAGCTCAGGGCACCCCACGAGCCGACCATGGCTGCACTCTGGCCGCTGTGGCCGAAGATCCTCAGCTACCTGTTGAGCTTCGTATTCATCGGCATTTACTGGAACAACCACCACCACCTGTGGCAGGCGGTCGAGCACGTCACCGGCGCGGTGCTGTGGGCGAACCTGCACCTGCTGTTCTGGCTGTCATTGGTGCCCTTCGTCACGGCCTGGATGGGCGAAAACCACTTTGCGGCCGCGCCCGTGGCGCTCTACGGGGTGGTGCTGCTGGGTTCGGGCTGCGCCTACTTCATTTTGGTGCGCCTGCTGTTGGGCAGCCACGCGCACGATTCGCTGCTCGCGCGCGCCATGGGGAGCGATCTTAAGGGCCAGGTATCAATCGTTATCTATCTGCTGGCCATCGCTGTGGCCTTTAGATGGCCGTGGCTGGCCGGACTGTGCTACTGCGCAGTCGCCATCATGTGGCTGGTGCCCGACCGCCGCATCGAAAAGCTACTGCCCCCTAACGCTCGATAGTGTAGACCAGGTCCGCGCTTTGGTTGGTGCCGGCTTCGGTCCGGACCGTCCAGTGATCGCCGATGGTGTAGTGCGCCTTGATGGTATTAATTGATTCGATCAGGCTGACGCCGTAGCTGACGTATAGACGCGGTGACAGGTAGCGGCCGAGGACCAGTGAGGTGTCGTTGTTGGTGTCGGTCTCGACACTGACGTCATCCAGCCCGACCTTGCTGCCAAATTGCTGAAACAGCACAGCGCTGCCCTGCAGCAACATGTTGTTGCGCGCGGCGCTGTTGCGTTGTGCCGAGTCGGGGGCATTTTGGACCGTGTCGAGCGAGCCACCGGCGATAAGCAGCGAGACGATTTGCGACTGGGAAATCGGGGGGTCTGAGAAGAATGTGAGACGCGGCTGGCGCAGCGTGCCACGTACGTTGACGCCGGCGGTGATATCCGGAAATGCCTTGACGGCCCGTAGGTCGATGATCGGGTCGTTCAGCGGGCCGTCCTTGAACTGGAGCCGTCCGCGCTCGATGTCGAGCTTGCGGCCGTAAGCCGTGTATTTGCCTTCCTCGACCTGCAGTTCGCCGGTGCCGCGATTGAAACCCGTATCATCGGTCACCGTGCGCAGGCTCCCGCTCAGGCGGCCGACCAGTCCCAGGGTGTCAATAGTCACGCGCTCCCCAAGCTTCAGCGTCAGATCGCTGAAGACGTGGAAGGTCTCGGCGGCGGGTCCCTGGCTGGAGGTGACGATGATCTCGTCACTGGAGGCGCGCGTCGCATTGGCCAGAGTGTCCGGACGCAGCAGGCGCGCGTACGGAAGCGTGACCGTGCCGGTGACGTCGATCCGATGGCCGTTGAGCTTCATATATACGTCGGGCGAGGCCTGCACGCGCGCCTCGGGGATGTTGACGACACGCAAGTTCTCTCCCGTCAGATGCAACTGGCCGTAGGGCAGTGCGTTGCGCCAGTCGATCACGCCGTTTATCTGTCCGTGACCGTCGGCGCCGGCCTTGGTGTCCCCGTGGACTTGCAGCTGCGTGCCGTTGAGGCGCGCGTCGAGGTTCAGCTCGCGCAACGCCATGTTGATCTGGTAGGCATCGACTTCGCCGTGGCTGACCTTGAGTTCGCCGTTAAAAACCGGCGCCCCCAGAGTGCCGGCGAGCTTCAGATTGGCATCGAGTTGACCGCTGACCCGATCGACTACCGCCACGTAGGAGTCAATGAAACCGAGCGATTGGGTCTGCAGGCGCAACTCACCCGACATCGGCCAGGCGCCGTTGATCGTGCCGCTGCCATTTGCCGCGAGGTGGCCGGAGATATTGCCGGCCGATCCGGCGTCAAGGATGACGCTGGCGGCGAGGCCGTTGGCGTCCAGCGCCGCCTGCACGTTGCCATTGCCCAGGCTGAAGGATTCTAGCCGGCCGCCGCTCAGGTGATGGCGCAGAACGGCATTGTCCAGCGCGCCGATGACCGTTCCGGTCCACGGCCCCGCAGGCAGCGATTCACCGCGTGCATCCAGCGACACCTGGCCTTCGTAGGTGGTGTCGCCGGCCACGCCCGCGGTCAACGCCCGCAGCGGCACCCGCGCCGCGCTCAGCGTGAACGTGCTGTGCTCGTGGAGGCGCTCCGCGGTGGCGCAAAACGCCGCGGCGACATCGTGCAGACACAGCCGCTCCAGACGCAATTCGTCGCCGTCCAGGGCCGCGACCAACGCCGCCGGGGCCGCCAGGCTAAGATGCATGTCGGCATCGTCGCTGGCCGTGACTTCATTGAGCTGCGCGCGCCAAACGCCATCCCCAAAGCTGCCGTTCCCCGCAGCGTGCACCACCAGAGGTGCGGCGTTGACTTGCATGGTGAAACGGTGCGCTTGTGCCGTGCCGTTGGTGACGAAGCTCGCCCGTTCCACTTCGCGCTCAGCGATCCGCAGTCGGTTGAGCTGCACATTGATGTCGGCATGCCCGCTGCCGTGCGGGTCGAAGTCGATATGGGCCTCGAGATCGTGCAGGCTCAGGCGCCCGAAGCCCAGCTCGGAGCCACTGACCCGGGCCCGCAACACGGGATTGTGGGAATCACCGTGCAGATGGCCGCTGGCCTTCAGTCGGCCGTGTGCACCCGTCTGCAGCAAGGCGAGATCGGCAACGTCGACGGCAAAGGTCAGGTCCGGTTGCACACCGATGCGCCCGTCCGCCTCAATATGCGTGGCGCCGAGCTGTACCCGCACCTGCTGCAGCAGCCATTCGTCGCCGTCCAGCGCGATGCCGGCGTGGCCGCTGGCACTCTGGCCACGCACCTGTCCGCTGATATCCGTGAAGGCGGCGCGCAGCGTGCGATCCGCGCCAAACCCCTGTCCATTGGCGCTAAATGCAAAGTTGAGATGGCCGTTGATTGTGGGCCGCAGGCTCGCAACGTTGAGGGAGCGCATTTCGCCGCCCGCCGACCAGCGCACCTGCCCAGACCAGTTGACCGCGGCATGCAGCTGGGCCTGGCCGCCGAGCAGGTTGAGCGTGGCACTCGGTATGTCCACGCCGTCGTGCGCCAGGTGACCGTCGGCGCGAAATTGCATCGCGGGCTCGCTGAGCACCTGCAGACCGCCACTGGCGGTAAATGCGTACGGCTTCATGCCCGCGAGGGTGTAATCCCCGCCGCTGCTGTGCACTGGCGCGGCATTTTCGCCCAACGGCCAGCGGAACTGGCGCCACTGGCCGCGCAAGTCGAGTTTTGGTCCAGCATCGGTTATGCCGATCACCCCGGCTGTGCTCAACTGGGCCCCCGACGGCGCATGCCCGATATTGAGGCGGGCGATCGTTAGCGCGCGGGCCGCATAGTTGCCCGCGAAATCCACCGCCAGAGGTCCGGAACTCAGCCCCTTGGGGTCGAGGGTGCCGCGCGCCGTGAAGCCGTCGCGATTGCCGCTGACTTGCAGCGGACCACTGATCAGGCCCAATGCATTGCCCGCGCCCCAGGCACGCAGGTCCAGTTTCTGTACCTTCAGGTCGCCCTGCCAGTGCCAGTCGCCGGTAAGGGCCTGCGCATTCCCGTGGAAATCCGCGCCGAATGGAGAGAGGAACACGGCATTGATTTTCAGAAGATCCAGGTTGCCGTTGATTTGACCGTCGGCCAGCCAGGGCGCCTCCCCTGCGGGCGCCGGCCTGCTCAGGCGAATGTGCCCCCGCAGCCCGATGGATTGCGCCGCGCGCACCGTGCCGGCGCTGCGGACCTCGAATCCGGAGTAGTTCAGGGTGCTGTCAAAGATGCGGATTTCGCGGGTGCCGATTTGAGCCGCAGCATGGAGCTGCTCGGCCTCCAGGCTCGTGCCGCCCGGAGAGATCAGCTTGGCGTGATCGGCATGAAGCTTCACGGCCTCGATGTTAAGAAGGCCGACCAGAAAATGCGGTTCCCAGACATCGCCAGGCTGGCTTACGTGGGGAAGCACGTGGACCAGTACGTCGCCGATGTCCAGCTGGGTCACGCTTATCGTTTGCCACAGCAGCGGCAGCAATGCCACGCGGCCCTCGACTCCGGTGGCGATGACCTGCACGCGCTGGTGGTCGACTTCCACCCGGTCCAAGTGCACTCCACCGTGCAGCGTGCCGCGCGCCCCGGCGAGCGACAGGGTCACCGGCCCGAGCCGCCGATTGGCCAGCGACACCAGGCGCTGCAGGCCTGCCTCGGTCCAGCCGAGGTAATAGATGGAGCCGAACACCAGCAGCACGAGCGCCAGCAAGGAAATCCACGAAGTGTGCAGCAGGCGGCGCATCAGAGTTGCGGCGAGATATTAAGGTGCAGACGAGGGCCGGGGCGCGGGTTGAAGCCTGGGGCTTGTATGGCCTGCGCTACGTCGAAGCCCACGGTGACCACCGGCAGGCGCCAGCGAAAGCCGACGCCTACCGATACCGCGAGCGGATCACCAAAGCGATTGAAGGCATTGCCGAAGTCCGTGAACGCGGCCAGGCCAAAGCTGCGCGGCAGATCCCGTTCCACCTCCACGGTGCCGGTCAGCAGGTGCCGGCCGCCGGTGCGCACCGGCGTCCCGTCGGCGGCGTACTGCACCGGCGAGAGCTCGTTGTAGGCGAAGCCGCGCACGCTGCGATCGCCGCCGGCGTAGAAGCGGAAGGTGATCGGCAGGTCCTGAAAGTTGCCGACCGCGCTGGTGCCCGCCTCGGCGCGCAGCAACAGGTGCCAGCGTCTTGTGATGTTGAGCACGCGCTCGGAGCGCAGATCCAGGCGCAGGAAGTTGGCATTGGAGCCCAGCGCGCTGTGCGAGCCGATCAGCTCGGCGTACAGCCCGCGCGAGAAAAGGTCCTCCCCGAGATATCCTTCGGGTACCGAGGCATAGGTGATGCCCGGTACAACCAGGTCATCGACCAGGCGCCCATTGATGGCATCCGAGGTCACGGTGTGCATGAACTTGAGTGATAGTACGCGCTGCCAGCTGCCAAGGCTCTGGGTGACGCTCGGGGTCACGGAACGTTCACGGGTGTCGACTCCGGTGTTGACCTGTTCCGCCTGATCCACAACCTGCACCGAAAATTTGTCCAGCACCGGGTCGCCGATAGGAACATCGTATCGCGCATTTACGTTGTCGGCGCGCTGCGAGGCCTGCCACCACAGGCGCAGGCGATGGCCACGGTCGTTGACACGCGGGTTGAGCCAGCCGAGCGTGCCGCGCACTCCGGTGTCGGTTCCGTAGCCGGCGGCGATGGAATAAGTGTTGCGGGCTGTCGTGGCGCTGATATTGATGGGCACCGTGTGCGCAACCGGGTCACGCTCGCCCTGCGTGACCTCTACGTTTGAGTAGAACTGACTGTCATCGAGCGCAAATTGGGTACGCAACAGCTTGTTTGCATCGTAGGGCTCGCCTTCCTGATAGCGCAGGTAGCGCCGCAACTGAGATTCGCGAATCGCGGACTGATCAAGCGTGGTGACGCCAAACCTGTAACGCTCGCCGCTGTCTAGCACCAGGAAGACGCTGGCACGATGCGCCGGGGGGTCGACCTGAAGTTCATTGCGCAGCAGGCGCGCATCCAGATAGCCGTAGGTTGCGGCAGCCAGCTGCAGATCCGATTTGACCTTCTCATAGGCTGCGTGTTCCAGTCGCCTGCCCTTGACGAGGGTACGAGAGGCGACGACGCGCGTGAACACCGGATCATTGGCGCCAGCGCCGCGGATTATGACGCTGATATTGTCGAGCAACACGGGTTCGCCCAACTTGATGTTGATGACCACGTGCCAGTTGCGGCCATTATCTTCCGTGCTGAGTTTGGGTTGAATGGTCGGCGCGTAGTAGCCATAGGGCCTGAGCGCGTCAGACACCTCGTCATTGACACGTCGGAACAGTCGGGTCACGGCGTCGGGCTCGATGCGGTCACGGTCCTTGTAGCGTTCCAGGCTCAGCAGCGCCAGAACATTGCGACGCAGTGTGCTGTCCACGCCGTTGACCTCGACCTGGATCGCGGCCACCGCGGGCGGCGTAAGGAAGCCGTAGCACAACAGCACCAACACGAACATGCCGGCACGCACACACGGGGCTCGCTCGCGCAGTGTCATTGGAATAGGAGTACCGGGTCCGCCCAAGGTTCCCGGCGTCACCGCGGCGCGGCGAGCACGCCGCCCGTGACCCGCGCATACCAGCTTTCGATCAGGCGGCGTGCAATCGAATACCTGGGCGGCAATAGTCGCGCTGCGTTGGCCGCGAGTTCCGCGCTCCTGAACCAACGGGCGTCCTCAAGCTCGCCGTCCAGCTGCAACGTGCCGCCGCGGTCGGCCTCGGCATGAAACCCCAGCATCAGCGAAGACGGGAAGGGCCAGGGCTGCGAAGCAAAGTAGTTTACGGTGTTAACGAGCACGCCGGCTTCCTCCCGGACCTCGCGTATCACGGCGTCCTCGAGACTCTCGCCGGCCTCGACAAAGCCCGCCAGCGCCGAATAGCGCTCCGGGGGCCACGACGGCTGTCGGCCCAGCAGGGCATGATCGCCATCGGTGACCAACACAATCACTGCGGGATCGAGCCGCGGGAAGAACTCAGCGCCGCATTCGCTGCTGGTGCAGCGCAGGCAGTGCCCGGCCAGGCGGGGCTTGGTCGGTGCGCCGCAGACTCCGCAATGCAGGTGACGCGCCCGCCAGATAAGCAGCGCGCGCGCGCACGCCAGCACGGCCGCCTCAGCGGCCGGAAGCTCGGTGAGCAGTGGCCGCAATTCTTCAAGCTGCGTGCCGGCGGGCCACTGCGCGGGCCCGGGCGGCACATTGACCAGCACGCAGCGCTCACCTTGGTACCAACCTAGCTGTACCAGCTGCTCGGGATCGGCGCTACGGACCAACGGCTCTGAGCTGTCGAGAAAGGCGATTGCCGTACCAGGGCCGCGCGTTACCAGGTGCTGCGTGCCGCTGGACAGCAAAAAGCGCGTGCCGGGTTCGGACAGTGCCCGGGTCGCCCAATCGGCCTCCGAGCGCGCCTCTGAGCGGCGATCCAGCCAGGAGCCGGTAAATGGATTCTGGCTGAGATCGGCTGTCATCGGATGATCCGTTGCATGACCCGATATTATCAGTTGGCCGTATGCGCGCCCCCAAGTGTTAACGGCTCCGGGAGTTCGCTCTGTTCCACGTAAGCGGCATGGTGGGACGGGGAGGGCGGCTCGCACCCGGCATGTGCGTCATGCACAGGGAGCATCGGATAGGGCGCAGCCCCAACGAGTCGACCACCTGCAGCGCCCCGCAGTCCTGGCAGTCCCCTATACGCAATTCGCTCCCGCCTGCCAGCGTGTTAAGCAGCAAAACCGCATGCTCGAATGTAATGGCAGGATCGCGAACCGCGGCGCGATATCCCTCATAGGCAAGGCACAATGACGCCGCGCGCTCCACGTCGCCGGTGCGCCCCGGGAATGGACCATGGCTGCGCCTGTCGAGCAGACCCACCAGGCAACACAGGCTCGCCAGCGTGCTGGCCTCGGCCCGCATCCGGGAGGTACGCAGGAAATAGCTCGCCTGCCGGGGAGATTTGCCGCGATGGCGGGTCGTGTGGCCGCCGCTTTGCAGGTAGGAGTGGTAGAGCTTCCGGATGCGGTCGTCGGTAAGCCCGGTCCACTGGCGGATTGTGCGGGTGCGCGCTTCGTGCCGGATGAACTGCATGGCGATGTCGAGCCGCAGCCAATCACGATTGTAGCGGTAATCACTGATACGCATCGCGGTGTCGCTGGCCGGCTCCGGAGCCTTCTGGTAGAATTGGGTCAAATATCCCAAATTTCTGGCTGGCAGCCAAGCCCCCGGGATGGTGAATATCGCGCCCGAGCGCCGACAAACTCATGATTGAACCGCCACACTTCCAAGCCGGACCTGCGCGGAGCGCTGGGTGCGGCGTTGCGCGAGCTGATAGCCGAGCTGAACATGGAGATTCTCGAGTCTCACCTCGTCACGGTGCCGGGCCTGCAGGAAAAATGGCATGCGCTCAGCAGCTCCGCCCGCCTGCGGCTTGCGGGCTGCCCGTTTCTGCTGGTTGATGCAGGCTTTGCCCAACCAGAACTCTGGTCGGCGTTTCCAAATTTCGGCGTCCGCGAAGCCTTGCCGCTACGTGCGCTGCTTGCAAACCGCAGCACACTGCCCACTCCGCTGCTGCGACGCGTGCTGCTCCTGGCATGGCACATCGCGCGCGCGGACCGAAGCAGCGCACGCATCGTCCTTGGGATGAGCGGATCTTGCGCCGGCACGCTCGCCGGCTGCCGCCCCGCGCAGCTTGAGGCGCTTGCCGAGCGCCGACCGGGTTGGATCCGGCCACGCTGGGAGCGGTACTCAGAGCTGTGGGGAACCTGGCTGGTCGCCGCGTCCAGGGAATCTCCCCATGGTCTTGAATGCCTGCACTTGTGGGGGTTGCAGAAGATTGCGGCCGAAGTCAGGCGCCAGTCTGGCTGAACTTGGTGGGGCGCCCCGGGGCCCGCCAGGCGCAGCGGGTGTGCGATAATTCGGCTCGACGAGTCCAGTCTAAGTCGCACATCGTGTTTGAACCTCGAGTTTGAGCGCCAAGCGGACCGGGCACTATTCGCGGCAAAGGTAGTCTAAGGGCAGGGAATTAATGGTCATTGGCGAACAACACAACGGCGACAGGTATGCACGGGGCGGTGCCGCCGCCCGCTGGGCAGAAAAAGCTCTCATGATGTTGCGTTGACGCGCTCTATGCAGGCGCTTTCCATTCGCGGCTTGACTAAGACCTACCACAACGGTGTGCAGGCGCTGCGCGGTGTGGACCTGGACGTGGAGCAGGGCGACTTTTTTGCCTTGCTCGGCCCCAACGGCGCCGGCAAGACCACGCTCATCGGCATCATCACCTCACTGGTCAACAAGACGGCGGGCACCGCCACAGTCTTTGGCTACGACCTGGACAGGCAACTGGAGCGCGCGAAGTCCTGCATCGGCGTCGTGCCGCAGGAACTGAACTTCAACCAGTTCGAGACCCCACTCACCATCGTGATCAATCAGGCGGGCTTCTACGGCATCCCGCGGCCGGTGGCGCGCGTTCGCGCCGAGAAATACCTGCGACAGCTCCAGCTATGGGATAAGCGCAATGGCATGGCGCGCGGGCTGTCCGGCGGTATGAAGCGGCGCCTGATGATCGCCCGTGCCCTGATGCATGAACCGCGCCTGCTGGTGCTCGATGAGCCCACCGCCGGCGTCGACATCGAGATCCGCCGCTCGATGTGGGAGTTCCTGAACGACATCAACGCCAGCGGCACGACTATCATCCTCACGACCCACTATCTGGAGGAGGCGGAAAGCCTGTGCCGGAACATCGCCATCATTGACAACGGCCATATTGTCGAGCGTGACCTCATGAGTAACTTGTTGCGCGGCCTGCGCATCGAGACCTTCGTGCTGAATCTGCGCGATCCGGTGCAGGCGGCGCCGATCATCGCTGGCTATTCGATCAAACTGATCGATGATCACACGCTCGAGGCCGAGGTGTCGAAGGAACAGAGCCTGAACGGACTGTTTTCGCAGCTTGCGGCGCTAGGGCTGGAAGTCCTTTCTATGCGCAATAAGGTCAATCGCCTGGAGGAGGTATTTATGCGCCTGGTCGAGCGCCGGGGGCCCGATGAGTGAGCTGGCGACCCAGGAGTCAGGCAGCCAGCCCTCGCTCAATGCCGCGCGCTGGACGGGCTTTGCCACGATCATCATTCGTGAGTACAGCCGCATCGTGCGCATTTGGGGGCAGACGCTGGTGCCCTCGGCGGTGACAGCGATCCTGTACTTCGTAATCTTCGGCAGCTTGATCGGTCGGCGCGTGGGACAGATGGCGGGCTTTGAGTACACCCAGTTCATCGCCCCCGGACTGATCATGATGTCGGTAATCACCAATTCCTACGGCAATTCGGTGTCCTCGTTCTTCGGAGCCAAGTTCGGCAAGCATATTGAAGAACTGCTGGTATCGCCGCTGCCAAACTGGATCATCGTCGCCGGTTACGCGAGCGGCGGGCTGCTTCGCGGCCTGATGGTCGGTTGCGTGGTCACGGTGGTCTCGCTGGTATTCGCGCACCTGCCGGTGCGGCACCTGGGCCTGGTCGTTGCCGCCGTGCTGCTCACCTCGATGACCTTCTCGCTCGGCGGTCTCATCAATGCCGTGTTTGCCAAGAATTTCGATCAGGTGAATTGGATTCCGGCCTTTGTACTCACTCCACTCACTTATTTTGGTGGTGTGTTTTACTCGGTATCGATGCTGCCGCCGTGGGCGCGTGCGCTATCGCATATCAATCCGATTCTGTACATGGTCAACGCTTTCCGATTCGGTTTCCTGGGCTTCAGCGATGTCAGCGTACCGGGCGCGTTTCTGATCATGGTGAGTCTGGTGACCGGACTGTTCCTGACGGCACTGATCCTGATGAATCGAGGCGTGGGCATCCGCGACTGACGGGCGCGAGTCGATGCGCGAGCTGGATATCGCGCAAATCGAGCGCAACGCGGAAGTCTATCCCCCCGCTTGTTCCCCCGCTTGCGGGCAGGTCGGCTCTTTCGCCTCCCGCTCTTTCGGCATGACCCTTTTCCAGTCGGCGGGCATCTCGAACAGCTCGGGCCGAATCGCGCCGGTGCTGATCTCAGTGGTCTCCACGGTCATCTCGGCTACCGTCATCATTCCGGGCGCCGCCGGCGCTGCCGTTGCGGCTGGGGCGGTCGTGGCATCCTTGGGGGGCGCCGCGTCCGCGGTCTTCTTCTTGCTGAACAAACCGCCGATCATCTTGTTGGCAAACGCTCCGGCAGCCGACCCGGCGATATAGCCACCGACGCCGCTCCCGGTGGAGTGGGATATGGCCTGAGCGGCCTCCGTATCCGCCGCACTCTGGGAGGAACTCGCGGCGGCCCCCGCCGCTGCGCCGCCGGCGTCTGAAATCAGCCCGCCCGAAGATCCACCCGATGACGCGCTCTGGGATGAGCCATTGCCCTTGGTGGAGCCGCAATGCGGGCCGCCAAAGGCAAAGCGAAATGTGGACTTTAGGGGGTAGCCCTTCAGTGAGCTGGATTCACTGCCCAGTTTCTGCATGGCGTCCTTGTAGGGCGCCATGAACTGGGTGAGGGTCGCAGGCAATGCCATGGCCCCGGGTTCATCCAGCCCGAGCTTATGGACGTAATTCTTTTCGAAAGTCTGGCGGGTGGCCATTTCGGGCAGCTCGTCATTGGCCAGCCAGAGGTCGAAGGTGTAGGCCATGTCGCAGGAGTCGCCGGTGTCCTTGTTGGCGCAACTTTGGGTCATCGTCAGGATCGAATGGTGCGCTGCGTGACCGGCAATGGTTGCAGTGTCGGTGGCATTGACGACGTTCGTGGTCGGCGGGGTCATCTCACACTTTGAGGTGTCGACTTTCGGGGATGTGTCGGCCACGGGGGTGGGACAGGATTTCATCTTTTCCATCACATCCTTTATGTGCTGCTCCATGGCCTGACGCTCTTCGGGGGTGGGAAAGGGCGTTTCGGTATAGGTTTTCTTCTTGGCGTCGCCATGCTTGGTGACCGATTCATCGAGCCTGACGATCTCGAGCGAGTCATTCTTCCCGCACAGCATCGACATGAATCCGTCACAGGTGAATTGGGACTCAGTGCGCTTCTTGTCGTCGGTGATGCGCTTGGTGCTTGAGACATGTGCCTTGATGACCGAGAGATTCAGGGTGGTCTGCTCCTGGATGGTCACGTCAGCATGTGCGGCGGCGCCGGCCACTAAGGCGACGCAGGCGATGGGCACGAGTCTTTTGGTCATGGCAGTCAACCTCTGGGGCTTTGTTTTGATGACGGTCCGGCCAGTGCGACCGGCTCTGCCGCTGCGACCACCATTATATGCGTGGCCACCCGCACCGCGCGACCGGCAAAGAGCCCCCCTGGAGTCGCAAACAATAGGGTGGTTCGAGCCCTGGGACGGGTATTTCGCCGGTTGTCACATAACAGCAACCGCATGGTAACCGGCCCGTAGTATTGCAAGGCGATCATGATGGCCATGAATCGCGCGCAGTGGCTACTTGCTCGGTTCGACGGCTCCGAATACCGCCTCTGTCTCGGTCTCAATCGCGCCGCTGATTGGCCGTGGTTCCTGAAGCTGATGCGTATCGCCAGCCGGCTCGGGGACGGGGCGCTGTGGATCGGGCTGCTCGCCGCATTACCGCTCCTCTACGGCAGTTCGGCACTCAGAGTGGTCATGATCATGGCCGCCACCGGGCTGAGCGGACACCTCATCTATCGACGTCTCAAATCCTCCCTGGTGCGTGAGCGGCCTTTTATACGCCACCCGGGGATCAATCTGGCCATGCCTCCGCTCGATCGCTACAGCTTTCCGTCGGGTCATACGATGCATGCGGTGAGTTTTGCCTGGCAGGCCGTGGCCCATTACCCCGCACTGAGCTGGGTGCTGGTGCCGGTGACCGCCCTGATCGCGTTGTCGCGCGTGGTGCTCGGATTGCACTATCCGACCGACGTGCTGGCCGGGGCAGCCATCGGCGCGCTGCTCGCCTGCAGTGGACTGGCGCTCGCCTGAATCCCCCGGCGGTGCGCGTTCTGTGGCTCTCGGATGTCTATTTTCCGCGCGTCAACGGCGTGTCCACCTCAATCGCCACCTTTCGGGCCGACCTGGCCGCAATCGGGGTCGATACCACTCTGGTGGTTCCGAAATACGAGACCGAGCCCGCCGATGCCGATGACCAGCAGATACTGCGTGTCCCTTCGAGACGTGTGCCACGGGACCCGGAGGACCGAAGCATGCGCTGGCGCGCGCTGCAGTCGGCCCTGCAGAGTATCCGCGACCAGCCTTTTTCGATGGTCCACATCCATACGCCGTTTCTGGCGCACTATGCCGGGCTGCGATTTGCGCGCGCCGCCGGCATCCCGGTGATCGAGACCTACCACACCCACTTCGAAGAATACCTGCACCACTACATACCGCTCCTGCCGCGCGCGCTGGGCAGACGGGCGGCACGCGCGCTGACGCGCTCACAGTGCAACCAGGTAGACGCGATCGTTGCGCCCTCGGAACCAATGCTGGAGATATTGACGGCCTGCGGAGTGCACAAGCCCGTGGAGATCATACCGACGGGCCTGCCTGCGGCGCGTTTCGCGCCCGGTGTCGCAGCGCGATTCCGCCAACAGCAGGGGCTGCCCGAGCGGCGGCCGCTGGTGCTGTATCTGGGGCGCGTTGCCCATGAGAAGAACATCGGGTTTCTGATCGAGAGTTTCGTCGAGGTACGGCGCGCGCGCCCGGATGCGCTGCTGGTGATTGCCGGCGAAGGCCCGGCCAGCACCGCGCTCGCCACGCAGGCGCTGCACTGCGGGCTGGGGCGCGATGTGGCCTTTGTCGGCTATCTCGATCGCGGGCAGGCGCTGGCGGACTGCTACGCGGCGGCGGCGGTGTTCGTGTTCGCGTCGCGGACCGAAACCCAGGGTCTGGTGCTGCTCGAGGCGATGGCGCAGGGCTGCGCCCTGGTATCGACGGCGTGCTTAGGCACGGCCTCGATCCTGCAGACAGGCTGCGGCGCGCGCGTTGCACCGGAGAATCCCAGCGCTTTCGCACAGGCGGTGATTGACCTTCTCAACGACCCGTTGCAGGCCGCTCGCTGCGGCGCGATTGCCCAGGCGTACGCTCGGGGCTGGGCGTCCCACGTTATGGCATGGCGGATGCGAGAGTTCTACGCGGAACAGTGCGCTCGCGCTAAGATTGACCCGGAGCCGGCCACGCCAGTGGCGTCCGGGGAATCGCATGAGCGCAAAACGTGCCTTGATAGTCGATGATTCACGTTCCGCGCGTACGTTCCTGACCCGCGTTCTCGAGCGCTATGATCTGCAGGTCGATAGCGCGGCATCCGCCGAAGAGGCCATCGAATACCTGATCCGACAGCGCCCGGATGTCATATTCCTGGATCATCTGATGCCAGGCATGGACGGCTTCCAGGCCCTGACCGTGATCAAGAACGACCCGCGCACCGCCACGATCCCGGTAATGATGTATACCTCGCAGGAAGGCGAGTTGTACCTCAGCCAGGCGCGGGCGCTCGGCGCGATGGGCGTTTTGCCCAAGCAGACCCGGCCCGCCGACGTCAGCCATGCGCTCGAGCAGCTGCGGCTGCTCGGAGAGCACCGGCCCGAGAGCGAAATCGCGACCGTGCGCGTGCCCTCGCTGCGCGGTGCCGAGGCAGCGTCCGAGCCTGCCAGCGAACCGCTACCGGCCAAAATCCCCCCACCAGCTGCCACCGCAATGACACCGGAAATGCGTGCCCAGCTCGACCTGATGTTGCGCGATCACGGCATTGAGCTGCGACGCTTCGTGGCCCAGTCGCTCAGCCAGCACACCGGTCAGATCATAAGCGAGGTGCGCACGCTGATGGCCGGCGGCAACGATCAGGCGGCGCCCATGCTTCCGGAGTCCACGGCCGCGCCGCAGGAGCCCGGGGGGGCGGGCGGCGCCACGCTATGGCTGGGCGCGGTGGCCGCGGCCATCGCGCTGTTCGCCGGGGTGCTTTGGTATTACGCCGCTAACGATCGGACCCGAAGCACCGACCAACCCCAGAGCCCGCGCGCCCCCGCCGCGCCCTCGTCCGCGGCGCGACACCACCGCAACCCGGCCCCGGCCGTGGTTGCCGCCGATATTGCCCGCAGCGCGGCGGCGCGTAATGCGCCCGTGTTGGTCGAGCCCGTGCCCTACGGCGAATCGCCTCTTGCAGGTGCGCGCATCGATGCCGTGCAGAACATTCTGGCGCGGTTGGCCGCCGCGGGCTTTCGGGGTACGGTAGAGATTCGCAGCGTTCCCGGGCGATTCTGTCTGCAGGGCACGAGTGACACCGTCACGCTGCCTGCTGCGGAGCTCAATTTCTCCAAGTGCGACCTGGTCGGCAATCCGGTGGACACCGGTGGAGTTGCGAGCCGCGAATCCGTCGCGTTTGCCAATATGCTCAGCGCCCAGCACAGTCACGGCCGCGGCGCGTTTGATGTGCAGCTCGCTACCGGTGGTGGGGACGAGGTGGTGGTGCCCTACCCGGTTGCGTCAGCGGCGCTGACGGCGGGGGAGTGGAACCGCGCCGCAGCGGCAAATAATCGCGTCGAAGTGCGCGCGCATCCGCTACCTTGACGGGCGCTCCGGTCGTTACCAGCGGACCGGAGCTGGAGCGGCGCTTTCTGCCCCGTCCCTGGCTGCGCGAAGCCCATCTCCAGTCGATACTGCCAAGTTTCCCGCCACGCCGACAATGGACGCATTGGCGGGCCCGCGCGGTGGTCGCGGCGGCGCAATCCTGGCTGCTCGATTGCGGAAGCGGAGTGCGGTTGCAGGCCTGGCACAGCGCCCGCGACGCGCCCCAGGGGCGCACCGCAGTACTCCTGCACGGCTGGGAAGGCAGCGCCGGTTCCTGCTACGTGCTATCGCTTGCAGCACTGCTGTTCGCGCAGGGCTACGCCATCGTGCGGCTCAACCTGCGAGATCACGGCCGCACGCAGGCGTTAAATCAAGGTCTGTTTCACTCATGTCGACTCAATGATGTGACCGGGGCGCTGCGCGCGATCGCGGCGCGATGCGGTACAGCGCCGCTGTACCTTGCGGGTTTCTCCCTGGGCGGTAATTTTCTGCTGCGCGCTTGCGCCGAGCCGGAGCTGCCTGCGAGCGTAAAGGGGGTGGTCGGCGTATCGCCGGTGTTGGAACCCGCCCACACGCTGCGCGCACTCGAGCAGGGGTGGCCGATCTATCACAGGTACTTTGTGCATCACTGGTCGCGTTCGCTGCGCCGCAAGCAGCGCCAATGGCCGGGTACCTACAGATTTGAGGAACTGCTACGCACCAAGAGCTTGCGGCTCATGACCGATGCATTGGTGCGCGAGTGCACGGACTTCGCCGATATGTCCTGCTACCTCGACGGCTATTCGATTACTGGCGCGCGTCTGCAGACACTCAGTGTGCCGGCGCGTATCCTGATCGCCGATGACGATCCCATGATCCCCGCGACCGATCAGGTGCGACTTGCGCCGACGCCGTGTTTGAGCATCACGCGTACCGCCCATGGTGGACACTGCGGATTTCTCTGGGACCTGCTTGGCCCCGCCTATAGCGATCAGTTTGCCATCGAGAGATTCGCTCAGTTTTAGGACGTCTCGGCAATCAGCTCGGTAAAACGCCGATAGCGGCTGGCAAGGCCCATATCGGAGTGCGCGGCGTAGCGTTGCACCGGGGCCTGCTCCCAGTTCGAGCTGATCTCCGGCGCGGCGAGGCGCGCCACGCCGCGCGCGCTGGCTTCGGCGTCGATGGCCTCCACAGGGAGTTGGATTAGCGCAGCCAGCCGTCGGCATAGCCAACGGGAACGGCTCATGCCACCGGCCAGCACCACTCGCGCTGGGCGTCCGGCCTGGCGTGCGATCGCCTCGGCATTCACGGCGATCATGAAGGCGATGCTCTCGATCAGTGCCGCGAAGCGCAGCACGGTGGCCGCCGGTACCGCAGTGTGCAGATTTGCGGCGAAGCTCACGTCGCCGACGAAGCGCGAGTCCTGGGCCACCCGCCACCATGGCGAACCCAGCCCACCGATGCCGTTCACAAAAACGGGCAACCCGACACTGTCCGGGAGGACCTCCAGCGCGGCCCACAGCGCCTGCTCGCTGCATTGTTCCTGCGCGCAAAACCAGCTCACGGCGCTACCGGCGCCATTGACCGTGCCCTCAAGGGAGTAGATCGCTGCATCGCCATCGCGGCTCAGAACACTGCCAAGCAGCGGCTCAGGTGTAGGCGGACGGGACTGAAGCGGTCGCTGGATGAACGCCCCGGTGCCCAGATTCACATAAACCGCCGCGGGGTCGGGTTCGCCACTGGCATAGGGCACCGCCGACTGATCGCCGGTGACGGCGCGCAATGGCACCTCGTGGTCAGGCAGGGCGAGCCTGCCCCAGTCCGCACGTGTGGAAGTGCACAAGGGCAGCCAGGCGCGCTCGATTTCAAACAGGGCCAGCAGTTCGCTGGACCAATCGAGCTCCTGCGAATCGAATAGTTGGGTGCGTCCGGCATTGGCCGCGTCGGCGCCTGCCGTGCCGGCCCGCGCCCTGCCGCCCAGGTGCAATGCCAGGTAGCTCGCCAGCGGCGCCGCAAGCAATTCGCCCGCCTGCGCCGCGCGCCTCGCCGCCGTCAGATTGTCGAGGCACCATCGAATCTTGCTGGCGCCGTAATGCGGTGAAAGGGGCAGCCCAGTGAGGGCGCGAACGCGCGCCGCGTGCGGCGCCAGGCGCTCGAGCCATTCTGCATTCCGACGGTCCTGCCAGGAGAGCGCGGGCGACAGGGCGCTGCCATCAACCCGGGAGCAACACACGATTGTCGAACGCTGCACGGCCAAGCCGGCCGCGGCCAGCGTGAGTCGCGGTTGGCGCTCCTTTGCCTCCTGAAAGGCATTGCCGGCGGCTGTCCGCAGCGTGCTGACCAATTCGAAGGCGTCGTGTTCAACATGCAGTGCCGCGGGGTGCCGTGTCGATACCGGTACGGTGGAAGTGGCGCAAAGCGCGCCGGAATCATCGAAGATGCAAGCGCGGCTCGCGTGACTCCCCTGATCGAGGGCGAGCACGCCACGGCTCATGAGGGATGCAGTTCCAGCTGATCGGTGTGCGCTATCGCCCGGCGCTGCGGCAGCGAGGGCGCAATTTGCTTCAGAGCCCGTGCTGAAACGGCACGCCAGGTGGTGAGCTTGCCACCGTAAATCGACAGCATGCGCGGCCGTGAATCGCGATCGGATACGAGGAGCGTTTCGCGCGAACGATGGAAGGCGTGTCCGCCCTTGGCCGGCAGCACGCGCAGTCCTGCGAATGCCTGCTGTACCTGAGAGGCCGCCGCATCCCTGAAACGGGGAAAATAGTGGCGCAGTACCCCGAGCAGGTAGTGGATTTCATGAGAGCCCGGCGCTACCGTGGCCGGGTCGCCGTGGAATCGCACTTCGGTCGTGCCCAGCAGCATCTGCCCACGCCAGGGCATGACGAATATCGCCCGCCCATCGCGCGGGCTCTCCAAATAGTAGACGCCGGCCTGGGGTGGCCCGCTGAGCACCAGGTGCGTGCCCTGCACGAGCTCCAGAGCCGGTACCGGGACTTTCGGGGTGACGAGCCGGGCGAGCGCACTGGCCCACGGACCTGCAGCGTTGACAAGCACGCGCGCGCGGCACTCCAGTTCCCGACCATCGCGCAGGTAGCGCACGACCACCTCGTTGTCGGTGAGCGTCGCGCCGCTGCAGCGCGCTGGCAATTCCAGCGCCGCTCCCAGTGACTGCGCGGAGCGCATGACCGCCGCGGTCAGCAGCGCGTCATCGGTTTGTGCATCGTGATAGTGAAAAACCTGCTGTAACCCGCCGGTATCGAGGCCGTCCAGCTGGTCCCACTCGTTGCGTGGCACGGTGCCGAAGCGCGCTGCGGCGTCCATGCCCGCCAGCAGGGCATACAGGGACAACCCGATCCGCAGCTGCCACGGGCGCCGCCGGCTGTGATCGTAGATAGGAATAAAGAATTTCTGCAGCCGCACCAAATCGGGCGCGAGCCGCAACATCAGTGCCCGCTCCTGCAGGCTCTCCCGGACCAGCTTGAATTGCCCAGACTCCAGATAGCGCAGGCCGCCGTGTATCAGCTTGCTTGAGCGACTGGACGAGCCGGCCGCGATCGCCTCTTGCTCGAGCACCAACACCGAATGACCTGCCGCGGCGACCGCCTGGGCGATGCCCGCCCCGTGTATGCCGCCGCCCGCGACGACCACATCCCAGCTGCGACTCATGGGGCGGTGGGCCGGGCGCGCAGGGCCCCCGACATTGCGCGTACCGCCATGGTCTCGACGTAATCAGCGCCGCGCTCTGCCAGACTCAGGGCCAGCGGCAGGCTCGTGACTTCGTAGATGACCCAGCGCCACGGGCCGTGCCAGAGGCGTCCGCTGGGCGGCAGTTTTTCGTGGTCGCAAAACAGGTATTGCGGCTGGAGCGCCTCGTACTTAAGGCGGCTGTGATTGTCGTAATCCTCCAGCACCCAGCCGATGGGCGCATCACCCAGGCGGCGCGCCCGATGGATAGCCGCCAGGTCGAATGAAATTATCACGCATTGCATGCGCCAGGGCTTGATGACCTCGAGCACTTGCGATACCACCTGGTCGTGTCCGAATTCCGTCAGGCTCGCGCGCTTGATCTCGATGAACAGCGTGATTTCCGGGCGGCGAGTCAGCAAGCGCATCACGTCACGCAGCAGCGGCAGGCGAGTGCCGACGTAGCGATCACCGAAGCGCTGGGTTTCCGCCGCGTCAATGCGGACCAGCTCGGCGGCGTCGTGCTCGAAAACGCTGCCCGGGAGCCCGGTAGTGCGCAGCAGCGTGTGATCGTGTATCACCACCGGCACCCGGTCGCGGCTCAGCTGGACGTCCAACTCCAGGAAGCGCACTCCCAGTTCGAGCGCCGATACGAACGCCGGCAGTGTGTTTTCCGGGAATTCCGCGGCATTGCCGCGATGGGCCACCAGGTGTATGAGCCGCGCTGCGTTCAATGATTCCGTTCCGTGCGCTCGACGACCGCGCAGAGCGCGGCCACATCCGGGACTGCCGCCTGCACCGTCGGGGGCGGGGCGAAAGCGGGCGTCCGGGTCCCAGCCGCAAAGTATAGCCAGATGAACGACACAATTAGCGCGCCATACTCGCCGCCCGCGGTGGACGCGGCCGTGGACCCAGGCGAGGCTAGGATTCCGGCGTTTCTGCGCGCTTTTCCGTGAACTCGACGATCGGTTCCGCGCTGGTGCAGATCATCTCGCCTTCCACCTGCGCACCGAGGGCAATCGCAATACGCTTGGCGCAGACGCGACCCCGCAGCCGGGCGCTGGCGCCGATCTCGAGCTTGTCGTCGACGGTGAGATTGCCGATTACAGTTCCAGCGATGACCGCGCAATCGGCGTGCACGTCGCCTTCCCACTGGGCGCCGCTGGAGATCGAGACTTCGCCACCGATGCGACCGTTGCCCTGCACCATGCCGTTGACGAGCAGCGCACCTCCGGTCTCGATGTCTCCGAGCAGGCGCGTATGTTGGGCGATGAGCGACGGTGTCGACCCGAGTCGGTCAAGGAGGCGGCGGCGTGGCGACTGGGACATGCTGTTACAATATCCACTTGCCCTCGGAGGAAAGGATGCGCAAGTCTCATATTGGATTTTTCGTGCTGCTGACCGCGGTCCTATTTACCATTGCCGGGTGCAGTCACGTCGGGGAAGACTGGAAGGCCGCGCAGGCCGCCGACACCACCGAGGCTTACCAGGACTTTTTGCGCCAGCACCCGGACAGCGAATACGGCGTGGCCGCCCAGGAACGTGTCCGCCAGCTCGCCGAGGACCGCGACTGGCAACAGGCCGCCAAGGCGGACACGCTCGACGCCTACCAGCAATTTGTCGCCGTGCATGCGGATGGAAAGTGGGCCCAGGAAGCGCGCGTACGCATAGAAAATTTCCAGCTCGGCTCCGGCGGCCAGACCGCCCCGACCGTGCCGGGCGGCGAGAGCGAAGCGACCGCCCCGGCTGCCGCTCCGGCGCCCACTGCGGTCGCCAGCGCATCGAAGCCGCAGTCGAGCACCAACTCGAAGTCCGCGGCCCAAAGCAGTAGTGCACCGGCCACCGGGAAATCCGGCACCAGGCACTATGCGCAGTTGGGGGCGTACAGCTCAAAGTCCAGCGCAGAGTCCGCATGGCACCAGCTGAGCGCCCGTTTTCCGGCGCAATTGAAGTCCCTGCAACCGCACTATGCGACGGCGTCGGGCGCGAACTCCAAGCCGCTCGTGCGCCTGCAGGTCTCTCTGTCCTCGACCCAGCGGGCGCACGACCTGTGCACGGAATTGAAAAAACAATCCCAAGCCTGCATCCCTCTTAGTTGACAGTGCCGGCGTGGATACAACGACTGAGCCGCTGCGGCGGGTGCCGACGAAATCAAGCATCAAGCAGGGACTTGCCGCCGCGCTGGGGGCGGTATCGCTCGCGGTCGCGGGGCTGTCGATCGCCGGAGAGCCGCCCGTGAGCTTTGCCGAGGCCGGCGCGGCGATTCAGACCCACACGCTCGCTAACGGTCTGCAGGTGATCGTGTGGCCGGACCACAGGATTCCCAGCGTAACGCTGTTTAACTGGGTGCACGTCGGGAGCCGCAACGAAGGGACTGGCACGACCGGTCTGGCGCATTTCTTCGAGCACATGATGTTTAACGGTACCGCGCACCGCTCGCAGGGCGAATTCGACCGACTGCTCGAGGGCAATGGCGGCAGCAACAATGCCTACACATCGCAGGACGTCACTGTTTACCAGGACTCGTTTCCACGCTCCGCGCTCGAGCTGGTCTTCGATCTCGAAAGCGACCGGCTGGCCAGCCTGGCATTCGATCCCAAGGTGGTGGAGAGCGAACGCGAAGTGGTTTATTCCGAGCGCAGACTGCGCGTCGAGGACAACAACCCCGCGTTCCTGGGCGAACAGGTGCAGGCCACCGCGTTCATCGCGCATCCGTACCGCATACCGACTATCGGCTGGCCTTCCGACATAAAGGCTTGGACGCTGGCCGACCTGCAGAATTTCTATCACACCTGGTATGCGCCTAATAATTGCACGCTGGTGGTGGTCGGCGACGTCGAGCCGCAGCAAGTATTCGCACTCGCCGAAAAGTACTACGGACCCATTGCGCGTGGACCGTCCACGCTCCCGGTGCGCACCGTCGAGCCCGAACAGACTGGCGAGCGGCGCATAGAAATCGAGCGGCGGGCGCAGAATCCGCTGCTGCAGGTGGCCTGGCACGGGATATCGGCGGACGATCCACGCGCGCCGGCCCTGAATTTGCTGCAAACCATACTCACCGAGGGCGACGCCTCGCGCCTCAATCGGGTATTGGTGGAGGATCGAAAGCTGGCGGTCGACGTTGGCAGCGGCTGGCCTGAGGGATTCGATCCGAGCATCTATTCGGTCTACGCGACACTTGCCGAAGGCGCCTCGACCGCCGAACTTGAAAAGGCGCTCAATACCGAAATTGCGCGGCTTCTCGAATCGGGCGTAAGCCAGGCTGAACTGGCGCGCGCCAAGAACCAGGTTGCTGCCTCATTCTGGCGTGGCGTATCGACGCTCGATGGCCGGGCACAGCTGCTGGGCGAGTATGCCGTGTTGCATGGTGACTACCGCAAGCTATTCGCCGCACCGGCGGCCTATGAGCGCGTGACCGCCCCGCAGGTGCTTGCAGTAGCGCGCGACGTCTTTAAGGCGCAGCAGCGCACCGTGGGTGTGTTGCGGCCGCAGCCGGCGGCGGAGCACTGAGCAAGTGAGGTACGCGCTGATGACTGCAGTCATGATTCTGGCTGGCACCGCTGGCGGAACAGTTGCAGTCTCGGCCGATGAGGCCGCAGACCACGTCAACGTCCCGATGCCCGAGCATCAGAGCATCACGCTGGCGAATGGCTTAAAGCTCATACTTGTTCCGCGCCACGACATACCGCTGGTGGCATTCAATCTCCTGCTGCGCGGTGGCGCACTGCTCGACGCGCCCGGACGTTCCGGCACGGCCGCGTTGGCGGCCGATCTGCTGACGCATGGCGCGGGGGCACGGGATGCCCGCGCTTTCGTCGAAGCGGTCGAAGGCGCCGGCGGCAATATGCAGGCCACGGCACGCGCTGAAGCCATCCAAGTGCAGGGCCAGTTCCTTGCCCGTGACAGCCACCTGATGCTCGAGCTGCTGGGCGACGCTGTGCTGCGCCCCCACTTTGCACCCGCCGAGTTTGAGAAGCTGCGCATTCGTCGCATCGAGGAGCTCAAGGCCGCCAAGGATTCATCGCCGGATGCAGTTTTGAGCAGCTATGGAAAAGCACTGTTGTTCGCCGGGCATCCCTACGGCCGGCCGGTGGGAGGTGATGAGAGCAGCCTGGCTCGGATCACGCACGAGGAGGTCACGCGCTATTACAGCTCGCAGTCAGGTTCCGATCGGGCCACGCTGGTGATTGCCGGCGATATCGATGTGGAACAGATTCGCAAGGATGTAACGGCAGTCTTTGGCGCCTGGCAGCACGCGGCTCAGCCATTGCCGGTGCTGGTGGCGCCGGCACGCGTCACCGGCCGGCGCGTGTTGCTGGTCGACGCCCCGGGCTCGGCGCAGACTTATTTTTGGCTGGCCAACGTCGGGGTGCCGCGCCGCTACCCGGAGCGCGCCGCGCTCAACATGGCCAACATGGCGTTTGGCGGGAGCTTGGGCTCGATGTTGAACCAGGAGCTGCGCGTCAAGTCGGGCCTGACTTACGACGCCAGCTCGCGCTTTGTGCGCGGCGCGGTTGCCGGTGAGTTCGCGATCAGCTCATTTACTCAGACCGCAAATACGGAGCGCGCCATCAACCTGGCGCTGGCAACTCTGGGCAAGCTCAAGCAGGACTCACTGGCCACCGCGGCCATTACTTCGGCTCGAAGCTATCTGCTGGGCCAGTATCCGCTGGCCTTCGAAACGCCCGGTGACTGGGCCATTGCATTGGGCGACCTCGATCTGTATGACCTGCCTGAAAGCTACATAGCTCAGTTCGGCACGGATCTGCTCAAGGTCGACCCCGCAGGCATCCGCACGGTGATCGACACGGCGTTTCCATCACCCGATAACCTGGACATCGTGCTCATTGGCGATGCTGCCTCTATCGGGGGTGTCGCCGCAAAACTCGGCCCGGTGACGAAAATGTCGCTCTCAGCCCCCGGCTACTCGCCAATTCCCGGCGCCCGTTAGGAGCGCGCCGAGCGGCGGTGGGGGACCGAGCACGCAGCGGCCGATCGGGCCAGGCTGCCAGCTAGCTCACGGTCCGACGCTCACCCCCGGCAGCGAGCCAATCGCGCTCCTCGGTACTCGAGACCCGACCCAGCGCACGGTTGCGGTGCGGAAAGCGACCGAAGCGTTCGACGATGTCACGATGCTGCTCGGCATGTCGCGCGGCCACCGTGAATATCGGGGCAAGTTCGGCCGGCCCCTCGGCGGCCAGGCGCCGATACGCGCTTACCGATTCCTCCTGCAGCTCCCGCGATTCCGCGTGCCGCATCGGCATATAGAAAAAAATGCGCTCTACCGGATCCAGGGCCGCATCGGCCCCCAATTGCGTGCCGCTCACGGAGAGCGCAAGCGCCCGGTGGTCCTGCGCGAAGGCCTTCGAGGTGCCGCGAAATATGGCGCGCGGGAACTGATCGAGCAACAGGATGAGTGCCAGCCGCCGCCGCGGGCTGGACTCCCAGACGTCAAAATCGCCGCGCGCCGCCGCGCCGGCGAGCGCACCGAAACGCAAGCGCAGCGCTTCATCGACCTGCGGCCGCAGTTCAGGCGCGCTGGCGTCGCCAAACCAGATCCGCGCTTGTCGCTTTATCACCTCGCGCGAGTACGGTCGGTTGCCGAACCAGAATTCCAGGATGTTGAGGGCCTGACGCGTCGGAATCAAGGCAGTGTCCGCTGGCGCCCTGTAGCCGGCCGCTAGGGCTGATGCTGCGCGGCGAGCTCGATGACGCGCGCCGCGTACTCCTTGGGGCACACCAACAGATCCGGCAGCAAGGTATTGGGCTGGTTGTAGAGCAAGGGACTGCCGTCCATTCTTGATGTGTGCAGGCCGGCGGCGCGTGCCACGGCAACCGGCGCGCAGCTGTCCCACTCGTACTGGCCGCCGGAATGCAGGTAGATGTCGGCTTCACCGCGCACCACCGCCATGGCTTTGGCGCCGGCCGATCCCATCGGTATCAGTTCAGCGCCGAGCGCCTCGGCGACCGCAACAGCCTCGGCGGCGGGGCGTGTGCGGCTGACCAGCATGCGCAGCTTACCGCTGTGGTGAGGGCGGGTTAAGGGTTCGTCAGTGCTCAGTGTGAGCGGCAATCCGGGTAAGGCCACCGCACCTATGGTGGCCACGCCGTCCACGGCCAGCGCCACGTGCACGGCCCAATCGGCGCGCGCCTCGCCATACTCGCGCGTTCCATCCAGCGGGTCGACTATCCAGACCCGTCCGGCGCTCAAGCGCGCGGCGTTGTCGGTCTCTTCTTCGGAAAGGATCGCGTCTGCGGGACGGTTGACCCGCAGCGCCTCCATGATAAAGGCATTGGCGATCTGGTCGCCGACCTTGCCAAGCACCTTGCCGGTAAACAGCCCCGAGTTGCGCAGATCGATGAGCAGCCGTCCGGCAGTCTCGGCAATTTCCCGCGCGAGTTCAGTGTCGTTCATAGGATCAGCTGGTCCACGATTAAATCGGCGGCTTCCTCGGCGCTGAGCTTAGAGGTGTCGATCCGGATCTCGGGCGCGGTCGGCGCCTCGTAAGGGCTGTCGATGCCGGTAAAGTTCTTCAATTGGCCGGCGCGCGCCTTCTTGTACAGCCCCTTGAGATCGCGCGCCTCCGCAGTCGCCAACGCGGTGTCGACGTGAATCTCATAGAATTCTCCGGCCGCAATCATCTGCCGCACCATAGCGCGCTCGGCGCGGAACGGCGAGATAAATGCAGTGATCACGATCAGTCCGGCGTCGGTCATCATCTTGGCCACTTCGCCAACGCGTCGGATGTTCTCCACGCGGTCGACGTCCGAGAAACCCAGATCCTTGTTCAGGCCGTGCCGAACATTGTCGCCGTCGAGCAGAAAGGTATGCCGATTCATCCGCACCAGCTTCTTCTCAACCAGATTCGCAATTGTTGATTTGCCGGCGCCCGATATGCCGGTAAACCACAGTACTGCCGGTCGCTGGTTCTTGAGTGCAGCATGCACCTCCCGAGTGACGTCGAGGCGCTGCCAGTGAATATTGCTGGATCGCCGCAATGCGAAATGCAGCATGCCGGCCGCTACCGTGGCGTTCGTGAGCTTGTCGATCAGGATGAAACCGCCCAGATCCCGGCTTTGCGTGTACGCTTCGAACACGATCGGCCGGTCTGTGGAGAGGTTGGCCACCCCGATGGCGTTGAGTTCCAGGCTCTTGGCCGCCAGGTGATCCATGGTATTGACGTTCACCTGGTACTTTGGCGCCTGGATCTGCGCACTGACGACCTGCGTGGCGAGCTTCAGCCAGTAGGGGCGTCCAGGCAGCATCTCCTCATCCGACATCCAGACGATGGTCGCCTCAAATTGGTCCGCAACCTCCGGCGGCAGGTCGGCCTGCGAGATCACATCACCGCGCGAACAATCGACCTCGTCATTGAAGCACAGCGTCACGGCCTGGCCGGCGACCGCTTCCTGCAGATCCCCGTCCATGGTCGAGATGCGGCTGATGGTCGTGCTCCTGCCCGAGGGCAGCACGCGAACCGCGTCACCCTGCTTGACGCGTCCGCCGCTGATGAGCCCACTGAAGCCGCGAAAATCAAGGTTTGGACGATTCACCCATTGCACCGGCATGCGGAATGGCTTGGCCTGGTCGGCATTGACGTCCAGCTCCACGGTCTCCAGGTGCTCCATCAGCGTTGGACCCGTGTACCAGGGCATATGGTCCGAGCGACTGGCGATGTTGTCCCCGCCCAACCCGGAAATGGGCATGGCGACAAAATCGCTTATGCCGATTTGGGTCGCGAAGGCACGGTAATCCTTGACGATACTGTCGTACTTGGCCTGGTCGTAGCCGATCAGGTCCATTTTGTTGATCGCAAGAACGATATTGCGGATGCCGATCAGGTGCGCGAGATAGCTATGCCGACGTGTCTGGACCAGCACGCCCTTGCGCGCATCGATGAGGATCACCGCCAGGTCTGCCGTCGAGGCTCCGGTGACCATATTGCGCGTGTATTGTTCGTGGCCGGGCGTGTCGGCGACGATGAATTTGCGTTTGTCGGTCGAGAAGAAGCGGTACGCGACATCGATGGTGATGCCCTGTTCTCGCTCGGCCGCCAGGCCGTCGACCAGCAACGCGAAGTCGATGTTCTGGCCCTGCGTGCCGACGCGCTTGCTGTCGGCCTCAAGCGCGGCCAGCTGATCCTCGAAAATCATCTTCGAGTCGTAGAGCAGGCGGCCGATCAGCGTCGACTTACCGTCATCGACGCTGCCGCAGGTGATGAAGCGCAGCAGCGATTTATGCTGATGCTGCAGCAAATAGGCGTCAATGTCCTTAGCGATGAGCTCGGACGCTTGGTAGCCGCGTGGGTCAGGAGCGCGGTTCAAAAGTATCCCTCCTGCTTTTTCTTTTCCATGCTGGCCGCCTGGTCGTGGTCGATGGCGCGGCCCTGGCGTTCGGAGGTGGTCGTGAGCAGCATCTCCTTGATCACCTGCGGAAGCGTCGCCGCTTCGCTGAGCACGGCACCGGTGAGCGGGTAACATCCGAGGGTGCGGAAACGGACCGATCGCATCACCGGCTTCTCGCCGGGCTGTAAGCGGAAGCGCTCATCGTCCACCATCACGATCAGGCCGTCGCGCTCCACGGTCGGACGCATTGCCGCGAAATACAGCGGCACGATCGGGATCTTCTCCAGGTGGATGTACTGCCAGACGTCGAGTTCGGTCCAGTTCGAAATGGGGAATACCCTGATGCTCTCGCCGCGCGCCTTCTTGGCGTTGTACAGTCGCCAGAGCTCCGGGTCGTTGTTGCTTCGGGTCCCACCGATGGTTCGCCGAGCGGAAGCTGAAAATGCGCTCTTTGGCGCGGCTTTTTTCCTCGTCGCGACGCGCACCGCCGAAGGCGACGTCGAAGCCGTACTTGTTCAGAGCCTTCTTCAGACCCTCGGTCTTCCACATGTCCGTATGCAACGGGCCGTGGTCGAAGGGATTGATTCCACGCTCCTTCGCTTCCGGATTCTGGTAAACCAGCAGCTGCATGCCCGATTCCGTCGCCATTCGGTCGCGCAGCGCGTACATATCGCGAAACTTCCAGGTCGTGTCGACGTGCAGCAGCGGAAACGGCGGTGGCGACGGATGGAATGCCTTGCGCGCCAGATGCAGCATCACCGCCGAGTCCTTGCCTACCGAGTACAGCAACACCGGCCTTTCGGCCTCGGCCACCACTTCCCTGAAGATATGGATGCTCTCAGCTTCAAGGCGTTGCAGGTGCGTCAGTTGCATGTCCAATCACTTTGAAAGGAGGGTTCGATCTCGGCCATCACGCCACAGCCAATGCCGTAGAGTCCGGCAGCGTGCGGCGAATCATAGGGCGCCGTCGCGGCGCGGACCCAAGACCAGGCGCCTTGTTCAGTTCGGGGCAATAGGGGATTCACTGACCAAGAACTATAGCAACGTTGGTATGAACACGGAAGCGTAGCCGGCCCGACGGACGCCAGTGATTCAGGCGTTATGCTCCATTTGACATGTCAGCAATGTGAACTGTCCACGGGTGACGGCACCGTTTCCACACCGACACACGCGGCGCGGGGAAATGCGAATCGGCAACAGGCCGAGCGCGACGGCGATGCGCCCCGGGACGGAGCTCAGTTCCCAGTACACCGTACGAGCCGCAGTTCGGACAGAACCGAAAGCTCGGCTCGCGCCAGAGGACGTGCGGACGTGCGCACTGCTCGTGCCCGTAATACTGAGCTGATCTTTCCGGAGCCATGCCTGCATCCCAAACGGAGCGCCGGTATGGCGCTGACAGGCAAGGCAATGGCACATCGATATTCTTGTGGGCTCGCCGCTGCAGCCGACACGTACCTTGGCCACAACTGCAGCTTTCTGCTCTCTCGCTCAGCGACGTGAACCTCCAGTACCGCGACGCTGCGGGCCGCGGCTCGGACGGGCCCGGCCCATATTATCGCGGCACGTCATGCCGCCGCTCCTCGGCCCGGCCCCGCGGGAGTCCCGCCGCGGACCATGTAGTAAGATAGTGCTGAACATGCCTCTCGCAAAGGAGCGCCACCGTGGCCGGGTTGTACTTCGAAGAATTCTCCGTGGGCCAGACGTTCAAGCACGCGCTGCGGCGCACGGTTACCGAAGCCGATAACGTATTCTTCTCTGCGCTTACGCATAACCCGGCGGCCCTGCATCTCGATGCCGAATATTGCCGCACACAGACCGAATTTGGACAACGCATCGTAAACAGCGCATTCACTCTGGGTCTGATGGTTGGAATATCTGTCGGTGAGACCACGCTGGGAACCACCGTAGCCAACCTGGGGTGGGACGAGGTGCGGTTTCCAAAGCCGCTGTTCCACGGCGATACCGTGCACTGCGAGACCGAAGTCGTGGAAATTCGTAACAGCGGTTCGCGGCCGCGTAACGGCATCGTAATCTTTGCGCACCGTGCCTACAATCAACACGACGTGCTGGTGGCGAGCTGCAAGCGCTCTGCGCTGATGTTGCGGAAGCCACCGGCGTGAGCGCACGCTCGCTGCTGTTCGTCCCGGGTGACAGCGACCGCAAGCTGGCGAAGTGCGCCGAGAGCGCCGCGGATATCGTCATTCTGGATCTCGAAGACTCGGTGGCCGCGACGCAAAAGACCGCAGCGCGCCTGCGGGTCGGCGAGTACCTTGCGGCACGTGCCCAACACGCCACGCCCCGACTCTGGGTGCGAATAAACCCGCTGGATACACCGGAGGCGGCCGCGGATCTGGAGGCCATCGTGGGCTCGCGACCTGACGGCATCGTGCAGCCCAAAACGCGCTCGGCCAATGACGTGATCAGGCTCGGGCGGCGACTTGATGAGCTCGAGGCACAGCACGGCCTCGATTCCGGAAAGATCGGCATTTTGCCGGTCGCGACCGAAACGCCCGAGGCCGTATTTTCGCTCGGTGGGTTCCGACACTGCAGTTCGCGGCTCTACGGCCTGACTTGGGGAGCAGAGGATCTCAGCGCGGCCATTGGCGCGATCGGAACCAAGGACTCGCAAGGTGCATGGACCGCGCCCTTCCAGCTGGTGCGCTCGCTGTGCCTGTTCGGGGCCGCGGCGGCGGGCGTGGCCGCGATCGACACGCTGCACGCCGATTATCGCGATGCGGAGGGCCTTCGGGCGAGCTGCGGCCAGGCCAGGCGCGATGGCTTTGCCGGGAAGCTCGCCATCCACCCTGACCAGGTACCGGTAATCAACGAATGCTTCATACCCAGTGCTGCCGAGGTCTCGGAGGCTGCAGCGCATCGTTGCGCTGTTTGCCGCCAGTCCAGGCGTGGCGGCGCTTTCCTTCGATGGCCGCATGGTGGATATTCCCCACTTGCGCAGAGCCGAGAAGACTCTGGTCCGGGCCGCCATGCTCAAGTCCTGAGCAGCCGCCCTTGAGCACTTCCGGCAACCGGCGCATCGTGCTGGCGGCACGGCCCGCCGGCTATCAAGGCACCGCCCAGTTCCGGCGCGACGACCAAGCAATCGGCGCGCCTGAAGACGGCGAATTTCTGGTTCGCAATCAATACCTGTCGATCGATCCTGCGCAGCGCGGCTGGATTAGCGCCGGTTCGAATTATTCCGAGCCCGTGGCAATCGGCGGAGTTATGCGCTCGCTGGCGGTGGGCAGGATCGAAGCCTCGCGCAACGCGCGATTTTCCGTCGGCGAATATCTCTACGGCTGGTTTGGCTGGCAGGACTATTGTCTGGCCACCGAAACGATGGTGTTGGCGCGAGTTCAACTCAAGAACGGGTCGCTGAGCGCCGGTCTGGGGATTTACGGCATTAGTGGCCTCACCGCGGTGCTGGCGCTGGGCGGGATTGGCCGGCCGCAGACGGGCGAAACGGTTCTGGTGTCCACGGCCGCCGGGGCGGTCGGCAGCGTCGTAGGCCAGATCGCGCGCCGCGGCGGCTGTCGGGTGGTTGGATTGACCGGGAGCGACGACAAGGCGGCGCGATGCGTCGCCGAATACGGCTATCACGCGGCGCTCAACTATCATCTAGGCTTGGACCGGGAGCGACTGCGGAGCGTGTGCCCGCAGGGCGTGGATGTATTCTTCGACAATACCTCCGGCGACATCGCCGACGCCGTGTGGCCGCTGATGAATACGCGCGGGCGCATCGTGCAGTGTGGCACCGCGGCCATCGCGGGCTGGGATCCACCGCCGCTGGGACCGCGGCACGAGCGCGAAGTCCTGACCAAGCGTCTGCGCCACGAGGGATTCATTGTCTTTGATCACCGGGCGCAGTTCCCGTCGGTGATCGAGCAGCTGGCTGCCTGGTCGAGGGCGGGTGCCATCGTTTTTCACGAGGAGATCGAAGCCGGCCTGGACCAGGCGCCGGCCGCGCTCGCGGCGATCTATCGCGGCGAAAATCGCGGCAAGAAGATCATCCAGATTTTGGACGGCGCACAAGCGCTCTAGGCCGTATCGAGAAATTGTCACGGATTGCCGAGGGCAGGCGGTATCATTCCGGCCGATGCCGCCGGCGGGCCCAGGAGAACCTCGATGACAAGCGAACCCATGACGGAATTGCCGTACGTGGATCGGCCTGAGCTCCAGGAAGTCTTTGCCGACCAGGTAAGGCTCATTCACTTCGACGGCTACTCGGTGCGACTCGAATTTGCCGTGGTGCGCCCGCGCGTCGCCGGCCCGGACCGTGCCGAGGCGAGCGTTTACCCGACCGCTCGGCTGGCGCTGCCGCCGCATGCGGCCATCAACCTGAAGGAGCAACTCGACCAGTTGGTGGCCAAACTGGAGGAGCAGGGCGTGCTCAGGCGCATCGCACCGTCGACGACTTCCCGGCAATAAGCTCAGGTCCCGTGCGTGGACGCGCCCAAGCTCAGCGCCTGCATTGTCACCCTCAACGAGGCCGATCGCATTGAAGCCTGCGTTGCCGCCCTCGATTTTTGCGATGAGATCGTGGTGGTGGATGCCCACTCCAGCGACGCGACCCGTGCCATTGCGGCTCGGCTCGGGGCCCGGGTCATTGAGCGCGACTGGCCCGGGTATCGATCCCAGAAGCAGTTTGCGACCGACGCGGCGAGCCACGATTGGGTGCTGAGCGTGGATGCTGATGAGCGCGTCACAGCGGCGCTGCGCGCCGAGGTCCAGGCGTTGCGAGCCACAGGATTTGCGGGCGCGCGCGGCTGGACGATTCCGCGCCTGACCGAGTATTTTGGCCGATTTCTGCACCACGGCAATGCCTGGCCGGAGCGGCAAATACGTCTGTATGACCGTCGCGCGGCCCGTTGGGTGGGTTACGAGGTGCACGAAAAAATCGCGGTCGATGGTCCGGTCGGATCGTTGCGGCAGCCACTGGAACACTACGCCTACCGGAATCTTGACGATCAGCTCGCGAAACTCGATCGTTACGCCCGCTTGATGGCCTCGCAAATGCACGCGTCCGGGCGCCGCGCCGGACTGGTTCAGGTGCTGATCCATCCGGCATGGCGGTTGCTGCGCGGACTGTTCATCAAGCGAGGTGTCCTCGATGGCTGGCGTGGCTGGCTGTTCCACATCGCCGAGGCCGGTTACGTGCGCCGCAAGTACCTGCGACTCTGGGCACTGTCGCGCGGCGTGCCCGTAAGCAAGGAGTAGCTCCATGGCTAAGAAGACCAAGACGGCGCGACGCGCCAAGGCGGCGCCGGCAAAACGAGTTAACACACGCCGCCGCCTCAAGCCCGCCGCAGGGGAACGCGGCCTGGCGGCCACCGAGATCGCACTCCCGCGCGAACATGCCGACCTGGCTGACCTGGTCGCTCGCGTGGAGGAAGCCGGCGGGGTTTCGATTGGTACTTATCGAGATCCGTTGGGCGGCCGGTCGCTGCTCCTGGCGACCCTGCCGCTCAAAGCAGTGCAGCCAACCCCATTCCAGCGCGACTTGTCGCCCACGCACACCAAGCGGCTGGCCGAAAAGATCGATCAGGCCGGCGCGTTCCTGGACCCCCTGATCATCGTGCTTGGGCAGGACGGACAATTCTGGACGCCGAATGGCCGCCACCGACTTGCGGCGGCCAAGGTGCTGGGGCTGAAGCAGATCACCGGGCTCATCTGTCCGGATGAGAGCTTGGCTTACCGGATCCTGGCGCTCAACACCGAAAAGGCGCACAACCTCAAGGATCGCAGCCTCGAGGTGATCCGCATGGCGCGCAACCTGGCAAAGCGCGCGAGCGGTGCGCGCGAGACGCAGTATCAGGACCAGTTCGAAGCCGCAGAATTGCTGACGCTGGGCATACTGTATGAACGCAATCCGCGCTTCGCGGGCGGAGCCTACAGCTCCTTCCTGCGCAAGATCGACCGGTTCGGAGATCGCTCCCTGACGGTGTCCCTGCGCGAGCGCGAGGGCTACGCCGCGCGGCTGCTCGGCATCGACACCGAGGTCAAGCGGATCATCGCCGCGCTCACCGCGCGCGGCTTCAAGTCACCCTATCTTCGCAACTACGTGGTCGCGCGCATCAATCCGGTGAGGTTCATCAAGCAGGCACGTGGCGAAAGCAAACCGGCCATGCCCATTGGACAGGCGCTGACACGAATGACCGCGGCGGCCAAGGGATTCAAGATCGATTCGGTTTCGAACGCGGACCTTGCCTGGGTCGCCGTGGGGGCCGGCGCTCAGGATTAGCGCGCCGGGAGCGCTGCGTCAGGACGGACGGTCCCGGAGGCAGGCCTGCGCTCCGGCGCGAGTGCCCCTCAGGTTCGGTAGATCAGCACGTCCTCGCTGGTTTCGCGCCATACGGCTTCCGCGGCCGTCGCCAGCGCGTCCAGGTCAGCCGCGGTCGAGTGGGGTTCTTCCACCCATTGCCGTAGCCGCGGTCCACCATTGATGAGATCAAAGGCGAGACGGGCATGCTCGTACTCGTACGGAAAGTCGCGCCAGAGCACGATCTCGGGTTGCAGCATGTGACAGCCCTTAAGCAGCGCTGCAATCAGTCGCCAGGGTCGGAACGCCTGGTGCACATAACTGGGCGCGTCGACGTGCAGCTGGATTCCATTGCACAGTTTTCCGACGTGCTTATGAAAGGTCGGTTCAAACCAGCAATCTCGCAAGGTACAGCCCTGGAGCCACTGCGGAGCAAAATTTCCCAGCCAACGCAGCAGTGCGCGCGCGTCGATCTGTGGGGCGCCGACGAGCTCCAGTGGGCGCGTCGTGCCCCGGCCTTCGGAGAGTGTGGTGCCCTCGATCATTACGGTCCCGGAATAGCAACGCACCATCGATAAGTTGGGTGCGTTGGGGCTGGGGTTGATCCAGGAGCGCTCGTGAACGGGCCAACCGTAACCGGGAGCCGCGGCGGGTTCCCAACCCTGCATCTCAATAACCTGGAGTTCGACGTCGAGTTTGAGGGTGGCTACAAACCAGCGGGCAATTTCGCCGATCGTCAGGCCGTGGCGCATCGGTGCGGAGCCCGCGCCGACGAAACTCTCCCAGCCCGCCTCCAGTAGCAGCCCCTCGACGGGACGTCCGGCCGGGTTGGGGCGATCCAGTATCCAAACCGGCTTGCCGTGAGTGGCGCACTCTTCGAGAAGGTAACGGAGCGTAGTAATAAAGGTGTAGACGCGGCAGCCGACGTCCTGCAGGTCTACCAGCAGCACGTCGAAGCTTTCCATCATCGCCTGCGTGGGACGGCGCACACGGCCGTAAAGGCTGAATATTGGGATGCCGAGCAACGGGTCCCGATAATCGTCCGACTCGATCATGTTGTCCTGCTTGTCCCCGCGCAGGCCGTGCTGCGGACCGAAGGCCGCGGCCATGCGTAAGTCCGGGAGCGCCTCGAGCGCATCGAGAGAGTGAGTCATGCTGGCGGTCACGGAGGCCGGGTGCGCAACCAGCGCCAGGCGGCGGCCCGCGAGCGGCCGGCGCAATATTGGATCGCCAATCAGCCGGTCGATGCCGAATTTCATTGCCGCGCGACCTCGGCGCCATGCCCGGAGCGTGCGTCGCTCAGGCCGAGGCAAAAGCCGCCGGCGTCATGAAAATCCGGTTGCGGTCGCGGGTGATGGACCGCCCAATAGCTGAGCAGACCGTTGCTGCTTTCGATTACCGCGGCACAGTTCAATCGCCAATCCGCACAGTCAAGTACGGCGGCCTCGATCGCAAATGCCGTGCGCAGGTCAATCCGCGCCCGCAGCTGTATGTGCGCCACGTCCAGGGTCTGCATGGATACCTCGATCGGTCGCTGTGCGGCGTCACGCCGACTGCCACGATAGTCGTCAAACTCGTAGGCTGCCCAGTCGCCGCAGGGCGTGAAATTGAATTCGCAATATCCGGGCCCGTTGCCGCGACGCGCGAACAGCTCAAAGCAGGTGTGGCGCCAGAGCTCGTGACGGCGTTGCGGCTGGCAGACCGAGGGCACAAGGCGCACCGCGCGCAGCTCCGCGGCAAGTTGAAACTCGAGCGTGAGGCTGCCCGACGCATGCAGCGCACCGGAAACCGCCAGCGAGCGCACCGGGCCGGCGCCGTTGAGCGTGTGCGCCACCAAAGGCACGTCGCGAAAGACATCGACAGCGGTGGCGTCGGAATCGGCCGGAGCAGCGGGGGTCACCAGCATAACGCTACGCAATTGAGCCGCACAGTGCAATTCACGGGGTCGCACCCTTTGTCGGTGCGCTACTGTCGATCAGCAGCGCCTGAGCTCGCTCCAAGGCCGGTCGCAAGTCCGGCTGATAGTTCCATGGCGAGGCTGTCGAGTCTGGCCAGCAAGGCGCGCAGAAAGCGGTCCTGGCGACTCCGCGCCTCGCGTCACCGGCACACCGTGATTCAAAATCGCGAAATACACCGTACCGTGGTCACGGGTCGGTATCGCGCCAATCAGCGCACAGGCGCCGTAGTCGCCAAAGGTTCCGGTCTTGCCCACGATGCGACCGGCTTCCCCGGGCCCGTTCAATCGTTCATGCAGCGTACCGGCATCTATTCCAGCCACCGGCAAGGCGTCCGTCAGCGCATGACCGCTGAGAGCAAGCTCGCTCTCCAGCGCCCGCAGCAAGGTCACGGCGGCGCGCGGGCTGAGGCGGTTGCGTGGGTCCGTTCCGGCGCCGTCCCCCAAGGTGATCTCGGAGCGCATCGCCTCGGGAACACTGTCGCGAGCCAGGCTCTCGACCGCAACGGCACCGCCGGCCGCGTCCGCCAGAGGCTTGAAGACATTGTTGGAGAAGTCGTTCAGCGATTTGATCAGTGACAGCAGCGGCTGCGAACGGTGCACCAGCAAAGGCACCGCCGCTCCGGAATCCGCCGTTTGCGCCGTGCTTCCAGGGGTCGCGCCGCTGAATCTCAGGGCGGGCGGCGACAGCAGCTGTGGCGAGAGGGATTGCAGGGTGGTCCACGCGCTTACCGACACCTTGCCCGCCAGCGCGTCCTGGAGCTGCTCGGCCGCGCCCTCGGTTTGCCAGTCAAACAGGAGCTGGCCGCGCGGACGCAGCACTCCTGCCACCCGGTGCACGCCTGCTTCGTTGAGCCGCTGCGCAACCAACAGCGCATTCTCGTCCACGAAATAGGGGTCGCCCCCGCCATCGATCACCAGATCGCCCTGAATCGTGCCATCCTGCACCGGGCCGCTCGCCGCGAACCTGGTGAGGAAGCGATAGTCCGGCCCAAGCTTGCGCAGCAGCGCCAGGGTGGTCGGGATTTTTGACACCGAAGCGGGGTGGACTGGCACGCTCGCAGCTTGCGCGAGCAACACGGTCCCGTCCGCGGCCTCGACGTACACACCCTGGTCCTCCCCCAGTATCGATCGGGCGAGCGGCGCAAGCTCGGTCAACTCTCCTGCGCAGGCCAGTGCGCCGTGCAGGCCGGCGCACAGCAACAGTGCGAAGCGGCGCCGCCGAGGAGGACCATTGCTCATGGCAGAAGTATCGCACGAGGCTCGCGATCGCCCTGTGTCGCGCTCCACACGGCGCCACTCTGGGGTAGCTATGAAATGGCTGCGGCGCGCAACCAGTGCCGTCGCGGACCGTAGCTAGCGGCCGCGCTCGCGCCGTTCACCGGGCCGCCGCCGCTCCTTTGCGACGGGCTGGGCCGGAACGATGCGAGCTTCCTCTCCGGAACGGCGCTGCGAGCCGCGTCGGTCGCTCAGGTGGCGGTATTTGCACTGGCACTGGTCCTGTCGGGTGCACTCCGGCAGCGGGAGTCGCGGCGCATCGCGGGACAGGAAGCGCTTGCCACGCAGTTGTATTGCCGCCGCACACGAGGAGTCACCGGCCACAATGACCACGGCCTTCCAGGGAACCTTGACTGATGTGGCCATGGCGCCTCCCTCTTTTGACCGCGGTGCTGAACGGCCTAAGCGGACGGTATCAAGCGCGCGCGCAGCTCGGCAACTTCGGCGCGCAGCAGGCGAACTTCCTCATCAAGGCGCGAGAAACGCTCATCCGTGCCGGGTGCCTCGGGCGCCGCGCCGGCCATCGCGGGCTCAGACGGGGCGGTTAGCTGCTCGGACAACGCTCCGGTGAGCAGCTGAGCGTAGCGGGCCTCGCGCCGGCCGGGTTGGCGCGCCAGGCGCTGCACCACCGGGCCTTCGGCGCGCGCTGCAAGCGCTTCGAGTGCCTGTTCGACCTCGGCGCTGTCCGCGAATGCGGCCATGCGCGCGGCGCGGCTGCGCAGTTCCCCGGGCGTTTGCGGGCCCCGCAGCAGCAGCTCGCACACGATTGCCAGTTCCTGCGGCGTGAACTTCAGGTCGGAGAATTCCGTGTTGCAGTAGCAGTGCTGATATTTGGGCACGCGACTGCCAAAGCCGCTGCGCTCCATGACCACATGCTTACGTACCAGCGCGTCGAGGAGCTGTTGCACCTCGGATTCGCTGAGGGCCATTACCGGATCGCGGTTGCTCTTCTGGTTGCAGGCGTTGGTGAGCGAATTGAGGGACAGTGGATACTGATCGGGCGTCGTGATCTGCTTCTCGATCAGACAGGCGATGACCCGAGCCTCGGCGGCCGTCAGGATCCTCCTTACGCTCACTACCAGTTCCCCACATTGGGCATCGAAGCCCACGGCTCCCGCGGCGGCAGGGCCGCGCCGCGTTGCAAGATCTCGATGGAGATCTGGTCGGGCGAGCGCACGAATGCCATGTGGCCGTCGCGCGGCGGCCTGTTGATGACCACGCCGTGGTCCTTGAGCCGCTGACAGGTGGCGTAGATGTCGTCCACCTCGTAAGCGAGGTGACCGAAGTTACGACCGCCGGCGTACTGCTCGGCATCCCAGTTGTAGGTCAGTTCCACCTGCGCCGATTCGTCTCCCGGTGCGCACAGAAACACCAGCGTGAAGCGACCCTTTTCGAAATCGGTGTGGCGCAGTTCCTTCAGGCCCAAGGCCTCGCAGTAAAAACGGCGCGCCGCCTCCAGATCGGCGACGCGCACCATGGTATGCAGGTACTTCATTGCTTCAATTCGGGTTGGGGGGAGCCGCGGGCTCCGTGGGGGTTGCGGGCGCGCCCGGAGCGGCCGGAGCGGCCGCGACCGGGGCCTTTTCGATCGACATCAACTCGACGTCGAACACCAACGTCGAGCCGCCCAGGATCTGCGGTGGGGAGCCGCGATCGCCGTAGGCGAGTTCCGGCGGGCAGACGAGCTTGACCTTGGCGCCGGCGCTCATGAGCTGGAGTGCTTCGGACCAGCACGGTACTACGCCAGAGACCTTGAAGGTCATGGGTTGTCCGTGTTGCTTGGAGCTGTCAAAGACGGTGCCATCGATCAGCCTGCCTTCGTACTGCACCTTGACCGAGTCCTCCGCGGTCGGGCTGGGGCCGGAGCCGGGCTGGAGCGTGGTCATGATCAGGCCGCTGGCGGTCGTGGTCGCACCCTTTGCGGCGGCCGCCTGGTTCCGGTAGGCCTGGCCGGCGGCCTTGGCCGTGGCGACGCCCTTTGTGACGCGGGCGGTCAGCAGCGTCTGGATCTGGGGCCGGTAGCTGTCGGCGTCAACGCCGGTTTTCTTGCCGTGCATGCCGGCCTCGAATCCTTCCTGCACGAGTTGCATTTCGTGTTCGGTGAAGGCGAAGGGCTTGACGCTGCCACTGAGAATTTCACCGACGGCGAAGATGACTTTCTCGTCTTCGGTCATCGGCGCCTTGCTGGTCGTGGCGGTTGCAGCGAAGGCTCCTGCCGGTACCGCGCACAGCAACAGCAGCGTAAAAATTCGGGTCATGAACGCTCTCCTGGTGGGATCAGGCGGGTATTCTAGCGTGCATGAGCGGCGCAATTCAGGAGAACGCGGCCCGAGGCGTGTCGGGCCCGCCCGCCACCCGGCCGTTGCGCCTGGCGGCAGCCAGTGCTCTTTCGAGTACTCTCGAGTCGGCCATCTCAGCGCGCGATGGCCTCACGGGGGCTCACTGTATCCACGAGTTATGGATGCGGGGTGAGCTGGCGGTGCACATCGAGCGTGCGCTGGAGCGCCTGTGGGGAACGGCGGGCGCGTCAATCCCGGATTGGTTGCCGATGCGACATATCGAATGGCTTTCTTTGGCCTACGAAGTCGCCGCGCGCTTTCAGGCACGGCGGCGTGGACGGTCCAACATCTACTTGGTGCTGCTTGACTACAGCGACAGCCGGCCGGAACCCTACGGAGTGTACGTGGGCGCCACGCGCTATCCGCCCGCGGACCGATTTGATCAGCATAAGGCGGGAATTCGCGCCGCGGGCAGCGTGCTGCGCCGCGGCCTGGAGCTGCTCGCGGGCCCCACGGCCCACCTACAGGGCATAGCGCGGACCGAGGCGCTCGATATTGAGGAGCGCCTGGCCGTGGCGCTGGGGGCCGAAGGCCTGTTTGTGCAGGGCGGCCATTAGAGTCCGCTGTGCATGCGGGAAGCGTGGCTCATAATGGCGGCCCCCTCAGTCGACCGGAGGCCCGTCCGTGAAACCGCAAGGCGCCATTGACAGCGCTGCCTCTCCCGCCACCCTGTACGCGGACTTGCAGCGGGCGATTGCCGGTTTGCTTGCCGGCGAACGCGATCTGATCGCCAACTGCGCAAATTTCACCGCGCTCGTGTACCACAGCCTGCCCGAGCTGAACTGGGCCGGATGTTATTTTTTGCGCGGCGAGGAGCTGGTGCTCGGCCCGTTTCAGGGGCGGCCCGCCTGCGTGCGAATCGCCATGGGGCGCGGGGTGTGCGGAACCGCGGCGCTGCGCCGCAGCAGCGTGCTGGTGCCCGACGTGCACCAGTTCCCGGATCACATCGTCTGCGACCTGGCATCGCGCTCCGAACTGGTCGTACCGCTGATCGATGGCGAGCGGCTCATCGGCGTGTTCGATCTGGATAGCCCGCGGCCCCATCGTTTCGCTGCCGTCGATCAGGCCGGCATGGAAGCGGCCGCGCGCCAGCTGGTGGAGGCTTGCCGCGCCGACTAGTGTGGGCTAGAAGCTCTTACTCAGGCCGACGTAGATGGCGTGCGGCATGACATTGAGCACAAACGGGGTCTGGGTCCGCCGCTGCATGAAGTATCCGCCGGCCGTGCCGAGCGCTAGGCCGGCAATCACGTCGGATTGCCAGTGCCCGTGCGCCTTGACTCGGGCGATGGCGTCGTACACCGGTAGCAACTCCAGGGCATAAACGCTTGGATGTTCGTGACCGTACTCGAGTTGGATCGGCGTGACGATCGCGCTTATCACTGTGACCTCCCCGCTCGGAAAACTCTCGTGGCCGCTGCCCTGAAACCATTGGTTCGGGTCCGTGCTTTGGCTGGGACGCGAGCGGGAAAAAGCGCGTTTCATCACCTGGGCGGCGGCCCCACTGATTACGGTCGCGTCGATGGATTTCCACATGGTGCGCCCGAAGCGCGTTTCACCGCCTGCCCACACAGCCAGTACGCCTTCCCCCACCACCATTGTGTTGAATAACAGCGTCTGGTTGTTACGCGCCCAGATGCCGCTATCGTCCTTGGGCACGTAGTGATCGAGACCGAGCAGGCCGCTGCCGGCCTGCGCTTCCGGCGTCATCAGCAACGCCATACAACAGGCCAGCGTTAGGGCAATATGCAAGAATTTCATGGACCATCCTGAGAGTTGGCGGGCGGGGAAAATGCCGCGCTTGCCATGATTAGACCCGACCGGGGGCGGAAATCCATCGCGCTCTTTGACTGCTCAGAGTCGGCGGCGTGCGCGACGGATGCTAGTATAGCGGCGCGGTGAACCTTGGGTGGTGCACCGGGGAACCACGTGGATAATCTGAAGAACCAGTCCTTTTTCACCCGCCTAAAGTTCGCGCTCGCCGGCCTCGCTCATGCCGTCAGTTATGAACGGAGCCTCCGCACACAATTGATGTTTCTCGTGGTTGTGCTGGCGGCATTGGGCTATTGGCGTCCGGCGCCGGTGTGGTGGGCCTTGGTGCTGCTCATCAGCAGCGCGGTGATCGCCGCCGAGTTGTTCAACACGGCCATCGAGCGGCTTGCCGACCAGTTGCAGCCTGCATCGCATCCGCAGATTCGCATCGTCAAGGATTGCGCCGCCGCGGCCGTGCTGGTGCTGTCCGCTGGCGCGGTGGGTGTGGCCGCGGCGCTGGCCTTGACACTCTGGAGCGCGCGATGAGCGGTTTCCGCCACGGCGCCGGGGAGACTCGGGGCTGGCACTGACGGACCTCCGAGCTAATTCGTCCTCCATGGACCCTTCCACCAAGCGCGCCCGGGTGGCGATGGCGCTGGCGGCGATCTACCTCATATGGGGCACGACCTTTCTGGCCGTGGCGATCATGCTGCGCACCATACCGCCCTTTGCCGGATCGGCCATGCGCTACAGCTTCGGCGGCGGATTGCTGCTCATCTTTCTGCTGCTATTCAGGCCGCAGTCCTTTCAGGGCCTGCCGCTGCGGCGCTTGGTGTTGGCCGGCATTCTGCTGGTCGCGGGTGGCAACGGGTTTTCGGTCTGGGCGCAGCAGGGCGTGCCCTCGGGAATCGCCGCGCTGCTCATCTCCTCGGTCCCGGTGTTCGTGGTGGTGCTCAATTGGCTGTTCTTCGCGCGTCGTGCGCCGGACGCGCGTTCCCTGGTCGGAATGCTCGTGGGCGTCTGTGGTGTGGCGGTGGTTGTGTTGCATCTGCACACCGAATCGGGCGCCGTGCGCGCGCCTTACGTCATGGCGCTGCTCGGCGCCATGCTGTGCTGGAGCAGCGGAACCTTGGTTTCGAGCGGGACGGTATCGGCCGCGCAGGTCAGCGCCGCCACCTGTGTGCAGATGCTGGTCGGCGCGACGCTGTTGTCGCTGATGGCGCTGGTCCACGGCGACTGGCACGCCCTGCACCCGTCGCAGGTGACGCTCGCTTCGTGGCTGGCGCTGGGTTATCTGACGCTGTTTGGCAGCATCGTCGCACTGAGTTGTTTTCTATGGCTGCTGACCCAGGTCTCGCCGCACACGGCGACCACCTATGCGCTGGTCAATCCACTGGTGGCGCTCATTCTCGGTGCCGTTCTGCTGGGTGAGAAGATCACGCCGAGCGTGGTGCTGGCAGTGCTGCTGATCCTGGCCGGTGTTGCATTGGTGCTGTTTAGGGGCACGGCGCGGTCATAATCTCGCGCCGCCATTGCATAATTCCGCGGCCACGGCGAATGAAGTGCGTAGATGCTGATTTACGTGAGCACCTTCATGGCGAGCGCATTGCGCGTCGCCGCATGCTGTGGCTCTATGGACTCGAAAGACAGTTTCATGCGCTTTGTGGTGATTGGCTCGATCGTCGCCGTCGGCGTGTTTGCGCTGTACATTACGCTGCACTCCTAAAGCCTCCGAAAGGGGGCCCGCTATGAACTTCCACGGCCGACCTGGGCTCTAATATGATGGCTGCGCGGCAAGGCCGCGCCTCTGAGCCACCGGGTACGGGAGAGATTTGCAGTGGAGCGCATCAGCATCATCAGCGCGATAGCCGCCGCCGCGTTGCTCGGCCTGGACGGCTGCGCTCTGGAGGCGCAGACCGACCGTGATGCCAAATTCACGGTGGCTACCTGCCACAGCTACGCCTTCTCAGATCAGCAGGGCGACGGGGCACCGATGGCCGCAGCCTTTGATAATCCGGTGAATGCGAAGCGCATGCGCGATGCCATCGCGACCAATCTGGCCGCCCGCAATGTGCCGGCCGCCGTCGATGGCACGGGCGCTGATTGTCTGGTGAGCTACGCGATTGGCTCGCGTCTGGCCCCGGATCCTCTCTGGCCCCAGTACGGTTGGGGATATGGCGTGGGCGCTCCGCTGGGCTATTGGGGACCCTATCCCGGCGGCGCGGTGGGCTGGGGCCCGGCTCCGTATGCGCGTCGCGAGGGCAGGGTCACCATTGATCTGTACGATGCCCATTCGCGCCAAGCCTTGTGGCACGCGTACGTGGACACCGACGTTACCGAGCTCACCGGCGCTGAGGCCGACGCCCGCATCAAGGCGGCCGTCACGGCGATCTTCCAGAAATTCCCGCCTCTGGCGCTTGGCTCGAGCGTGCGTAAATCCTAAGGGGCGTGGGGGCCCCTGCCCGGGACCTGAAGCGATTAAGTGGGTGTCACCATTAACCGCATTTCACGATGGCTCGCTGAGAATTCGGCATTATTTGCTCACCCCAGACGCATGGGGTTGCTATTTAACCAGGAGTAAATATGAAGTCTCAGATTATTGTTGCCGCGGCCGTTGCCGCATTGTCCGCTGCCCCGATGTTCGCCTCGGCGGCCACCACGGCAGCCCCGGCCGCAGCCCCGGCTGCCGCCGCCGCCCCCGCCAAGCCCGCGAATGCGGCCCCGGCGGACGCCTCGGCCACCAAGCCGGCGACCGAGAAGAAGCACCACAGCAGCAAGAAGCCGAAGACGGATGCTGCTGCCTCGAGCTCAACCTCGAAGTAAGGCGGATGTGCTAGCGAGCTTAAGCTCGCGAGCCGAAGACAGGGCGCCATGGGGCGCCCTGTTTTTTTGGGCCCGAACTCTCATCAGGCCGATCCGATCAGCCGCTGCCGGTACCGCCCTAAGGGCCCGTCCCGCCGGCCGGAGCAGCTCCCGCCGCCCCCAAATAACGCCGTTCGCTTAACAGTGGCTGAACCGGCGCGGTTCAAGAAAAATATTGCCGAAAGTGCGCCAAAGGGCCATTTTTAAGGCACCATCGATGTGCCTGACGGTCGAAATGATTACCTTCGCCGCGAAGCTGGCCAAGGAGAGCAGTCATGAGGCACTACAACCCGTTTGCTCATGTCCGGAGCCGTCTGGTTCAATTGATGATCCCCCTGATCTGGCTGGCCGCCAGCGCCCTGGGTGCTGCCGCGACCGATCCCCCCGGGCGCGTAGCGCGCGTCAATTTTCTCGAAGGAAGCGGTTCGATGCAGGCCGCCGGCGTGGACGGCTGGACCGACGATCTCTTGAATCGGCCGCTGACCGGCGGCGATCGTGTCTGGATCGACGAGCGTTCACGTGCCGAGATGCACGTGGGCTCCTCGGCGCTGCGGCTCGGCTCGCGCACCGCGGTGCAGATTCTCACGGTGGACGATCGCACCGTGCGGCTGTCGATGACTGCCGGCTCGCTGAGCGTGCGCATTCGTGATCTCGATTCTGGCGATTACTTTGCCATCCAGACGCCTGCGGGCGAGGTATCGCTGCAGGAGCCCGGTGGTTACCGACTCGATGTCGACGACACCAATGGCCGTGCCTACCTTGCCGTCTGGAGCGGCAACGCCGAAGTCGGCGGTCCCTCCGGGGTTCGTCCGGTGCGCCAGGGACAATTCGCCGAACTGGTTGCAGGCACTGAACCTGCGATCGATACCACGACCGCCCGTGATGTCGACAGTCTCGATCTGTGGGCCGAGGACCGGGACAAACGCGAAGACCAGTCAAGTGCTGCGCAATATGTTTCGCGCGATGTGGTCGGCTACCAGGATCTCGATGGTTACGGTCAATGGGTCAGCGAGCCTTCCTATGGCGTGATCTGGGTGCCGGCGGTCGCGGTCGGCTGGGCGCCCTATCACAACGGCTACTGGAACTGGATCGCGCCCTGGGGCTGGACCTGGATTGCCGGAGAGCCCTGGGGATTCGCGCCCTGCCATTATGGTCGGTGGGTCCACGCGCCGCGCTACGGCTGGGCTTGGGTCCCCGGTCCACGGTCGGGGCCCCGGCCCGTGTACGCACCGGCACTCGTGGCCTGGCGCGGCGAATCCAATGCGAAGACGAATCCGGACCTCATGCACCGTCCAAAAGTCGGCTGGATTCCCTTGGGCTTCAACGAAGTGTACGACCCGCCCTTCCAGGCCAGCCGCAGTTACGTTCGCGCCGCCAACCTATCCAACACGCACCTGGCTCACGGCGAGGTCGACCGGTATATCGATGCGCGGCAGCAGGGCGGAGCGCGCGGTCCGGAACGGCGATATGCCAACGACACGGTGGCAGGAGCCTACGCCGATGCGCCGCGGGAGGCCTTCGCTGCGGCCAAAGCCATCGGGCCGCCGCGGGCGATCGCCGATCCTAACGATGCGCTAAGGGCAAGATTCGCTACCCACGAGACCTTGCAGGCCTCGCCGGTCGACCGCCCGGTGGCGCATCTCGTGGCGCATCCGGTGGACTACGCTCCGGCGCCGACCTCGGATTGGCCGCACGCACAGGCCCCGCTGCGCAGTCGTGCCGAATCCTCGGCGCCCGCCGACCGCCCGCCGCGACAAGTGCAGGCGATCGAGGGACGAGCCGCGCCAGCAACGCACCCCGCGCAGCCCCAGGCCACCCGGCCGATACAGCCCGTCGCTACCGCGGCCGAACCCCATTCATACGCCTTGGCGCCGGTGCGGACTGTGGCTGCGCCTCCGGCGGCGGTTGCCGCGGGCCGGGACGTCCAGCCCGAGGCGGGGCGACGAATGGCGCCCGCGGCGGGTGATCCCGAGATCCGACAGTACTCTGCGGCCCCATCGCACAGTGCGACCGCGGCGGCGCCCCCTGCGGCCGTGAGCGCCGCCCAGGATGCCCAGCCCCAGGTGGGCCGGCAGGTTCGGCAGCCCTAGGACTTCGAGCGGCAGTTGCGGTGCATGGCGCGCCGCGCCGATGATTAGCCATGGATCCTCTGGTCAGTACCGAGTGGCTTGCCACGCAATTGGGCGAGGGCGCATTGGTGGTGCTGGACGCCACGATATTTCCGCCCGGCGATCGGCGTGATGCGCGCAGTGAGTTTGCGCTCGCGCGCATCCCGGGCGCGCGCCGCTTCGACATTGATCTGATCGCCGATCGGCACACCCTGCTCCCGCACATGGTCCCGACGGCCGATTACTTTGCGCAGCAGATGCAGGCGCTCGGCATCTCGAATGACAGTCGCGTCGTGTGTTACGACCAGCTCGGCATGTTTTCCGCACCGCGCGCCTGGTGGATGCTGCGCCTGTTTGGACACGATCAGGTGGCGGTCCTGGACGGCGGTCTGCCGAAGTGGCGGGCGGAGCAGCGCCCGGTGGAGCAAGGTGCGCCGCCGGCCGCCGCGCCTGGCCGGTTTCAGAGCGCCCTTCGCGCATCCCTGCTGCGGGGTCTGGGCGATGTTCGCGACAACATCCTCACGCGGGGCGAGCTGCTACTCGATGCTCGTTCCGCTGACCGCTTCCACGCGCGCGTTGCCGAGCCGCGGCCGGGATTGCGCAGCGGCCACATTCCCGGCGCGCGCAGCCTGCCGTTCGGCGAGCTACTGACGGCTCAACACACGCTGCGCCCGCCCGCGGCGCTCCAGGCAAGATTTCGCCAGGCGGGAGTGAATGAACGCGATGCGGTGATCACCAGCTGCGGTTCCGGTCTCACGGCTGCCGTGCTGAATCTTGGATTGGCCGTGGCGGGTTTCCGCTCAGGCGCCCTGTACGACGGTTCCTGGGCGGAATGGGGCGGGCGCGATGACACGCCCGTGGACAGTTAGATGCTCGAGCTCTATGACTATCTGGACTCCGGGAACGGCTACAAGATTCGCCTGTTGCTGGCGCAGCTCGCATTGCCGTATCGTCATGTGGAACTCGACATCATGCGCGGACAGACCCGCACCGCGCAGTTCCTGGCGATCAATCCCAACGGGCGCATCCCGGTGCTCGGACTGGCTGATGGGCAGTACCTGACCGAATCGGACGCCATTCTCTGGTACCTGGCCGAAGGCACGAACTACCTGCCTGCCGAGCGTCTCGCGCGCGCTCAGGTGCTGCAATGGATGTTCTTCGAGCAGTACAGCCACGAGCCATATGTCGCCACCCCACGCTTCATCATGCGTCACTTCCCTGCCGACAGTCCGCGCCGCGCGGAGCTGCCCAAGCGGCTTGCAAGCGGCCGCGAGGCGCTGGCGGTGATGGAGGCGCACCTGCACAAGCACGATTTCTTCGTCAGCGAGTGCTACACCATTGCTGATATCGCCTTGTACGCCTACACCCATGTGGCCGAAGACGGTGGGCTCGAACTGGCGCCGTTTCCGCAGATACGCGCCTGGTTGGAGCGCGTTGCCGCACAGCCGCGGCATGTGGGTCTATTTGAGCGCTCGGCGCACGAATGACGCGCCGGACACGCAACTTCGCGAGCGGGGCCGTGATATAGCAGAGCCGCATAGCTCCGGTCGCATCAGACGCGCGACGTGAGGTGGGCGCGGGCTGCGTGATTATTATGGCCGTCGGATCCTCGCGCGCAGCATTGCTTGGAGGCAAGGCACCGTTGGTTCCGGGCTCGCAGGCAATATTTTCCCGCCGGCCCCTCAGCTTCGTACATCCCCGGGGGCGTCGCCGTCCTTGCTATGGCGATTATGCGATTGGTTTCACTGGCATTACTGACAGTCTGCGGTATATTCTGGGACTCAGAGCACGTTTAAAGACCAGATGTCCAGCAATCGCCACGAACGACGAAGTGCCGCGCGCAGTGCTGCGTCCGCGGTGCACACTTTGCGGGAAACGCCGTGCTCGCGCATTCTGCTGACAATTCTCGCGTTGCTGGCTTTGGCGATTCAGATGTTGGCCGTCCAGAGCCACGTACACCCCACGCGAGCTGCCGACAATGTTCTAAGCCTTAGCCTGAGCGGACATCTCGCGGGCGCCGGGGCCGGGGCCGATCATTCTTCGCGTGCGCAACATCACAAATATCCGGACGATCAAGACCCCTCGAAGTGCCCGTTCTGCCAGCAGTTGGGGCACTCAAGTCAGTTAGTTGCAAGTACCGTGGTCCTGGCTTCCTTTCGCTGCTGCATAACTGTCATTTTCATCGCCTATACCGAGAGCGCCCGCGTTCTCGGCGCGGTCCGCCATAGTTGGCAAAGCCGCGCACCTCCTCAAGAGTAACTCTACTTCTTTGAGCCGGTTGCAGCGAAGGCGCACCTGAAACGCGCCTTGGCTGCCATCTCCGATTGAAACCCGAATCTCGCCCCACGCGGGCAAAGAACGGATGCATCCAATGACAGCCAATGGCAGCAAGGGGCAACGCTTGCCCTACTTCGTACCGACCAATTTGTTTGCCAACAGCGAAGGCAACAGAGATAGGGCCGCGAAAACGTGTGCTTCTTCGCCCGTCATGTTGTCGCCATCGCGCCTTTCGCCTTGCATCGCGGGGCTGGCCTTGCTGGTCACCGGTTGCGCGGTTGGCCCCGAATTTGAGAAACCTGCGGCCCCGGATGTCAGCGATTACACGGCCACTCCACTCTCGACTACCGCCAGCAGTCCGGAACTCGCCGGAGGCCAGGCGCAACGCTTTGCCAACGGCGGCAGCGTAGCCGCGGACTGGTGGACGCTGTTTCATTCCAAGCCTCTCAATGACCTGATAGAAGAGTCGCTCGCCAACAACCACGATCTCAAGGCCGCGCAAGCGGCACTGCTGGTGGCACAGGAAAACGTGCTGTCTCAGCGGGGGGCCTACTATCCCAATGTCGCTGCAGGGCTGTCGGCCAACCGCCAGCAGGACCCATCACGGTCGTTGGCGCCCGTGCCCAGCACCAACGCCTCTCTGTACAACCTCTTCACCGCGCAGGTCAGCGTTTCGTACGTGGCTGATGTGTTCGGGTTGAACCGCCGGACGGTGGAGTCATTGGATGCGCAGCAGCGGGCTGCGCGTTACCAGATGATCGCGACCTACACCACGCTGGCCGCCAATGTGGCGGTGACAGCAATCCAGGAGGGAGCGGTACAGATGCAGATCAACGCGACCCGCCAACTGATCGACATAAATTCCAACATCGTCCGTATCGTGCAGTACCAGTTCGAAAGGGGCTATGCCAGCGGCGTGGATCTTGCCGCGCAGAAATCACAGCTCGCGCAGGTCACCGCTACGCTGCCTCCCCTTGTTAAGCAATCGGCCCAGCTGCGCGATCTTCTTGCGGTTCTGGCCGGCCGGTTTCCGAGCCGCGCTCCGGCTGTAAACCTTGAGCTCACAAGCCTGCAACTGCCCGAGCAACTGCCTGTAAGCCTGCCCTCGGAACTCGTGGCGCAACGCCCGGATGTGCTCCAGGCTGAGGAAAACATGCACGCCGCCAGCGCCCAGATCGGGATTGCCACGGCGAATCGACTGCCAAATATTCAGTTGACCGCAGATGTCGGCAGCACGGGACTGGCCATTGAGCAGGTGTTCACGTCGGGCACGGGCTTTTGGGGATTGGGCGCGGCGCTGACGGCGCCTCTGTTCTCAGGCGGGACGCTGCGACACCAACAGCGCGCTGCCGAGGACGCCTACGTTCAAGCCTCCGAGCAATATCGCAGCACGGTCCTGGTCGCCTTTGAAAATGTCGCCGACACATTGACAGCACTTGAGCAGGACGCCGAGGCCTTGAAAGCGGCCGCAATTGCCGACGACGCAGCCAAGACGACGCTGGATCTGGTGCGCAGACAGGCGCAGGACGGTTACGTCAGCTATCTCGGGCTGCTAAGCGCCGAACAGGGCTACGGGCAGAGCCAGATCAACCTCGTGCAGGCCCAGGCCAATCGCTTTGCTGATACGGCGGCGCTGTTTCTTGCGCTGGGCGGTGGCTGGTGGGGTCGCGAGGACTTGGTGGAGAATAAAGGTGGAAAATAAATCGCGATTCGAAATGAGCTCTGAATACCGTCGGGTCGGCTTGCCCCGGGTTATTGCCGCTCCAGTCGTGATGCTGTCAGCCGTAGCGCTGTGCGTCGGCTGTGCAGCTAAGTCCCCCAATGAAGCGCAGAGCTCCTCAGCAACAGCCGCCAATGTGACATTGACGAGCGCCCAGCGGCAGAAAATTCATCTCTACACTGTCGCGCCTTCCAGGTTTCACAACGCGATCGAGACCACCGGGACGGTTGACTTTGACAACGATCAGGCCACAAGCGTGTTGGCGCCATTTTCCGGTCCGGTATCGAGGCTGCTCGTTTCCCCCGGCGCACAGGTCAAGAAGGGGGACCCGCTGGCGATGGCAAATTCACCGGACTTTGCAGCCGCCATCAGCAATTATCGCAAGGCACGCGCCACGGCCCAGAATGCCCGCAGGCTTGCAGACCTCGACAAGGACGTACTCGAACACCAGGGTGTTTCCCGGCGAGAAGAGGAGCAGGCGGAAACTGACGCTACCAATGCCGAGGCCGACCGAGAGGCCGCACTGCAAGCGGTAGTCTCGCTGGGCGCTGACCCAAAAGACATCAAAAGCATTGCGGAAGGCCGGCAGGTCACGCACCTCGAGGGAACAATTCGCTCGCCGATCACGGGAACTGTGGTCGAGAAACTGATCACGCCCGGGCAGCTTCTGCAAGCGGGTACCACGCCGTGTTTTACTGTCGCTGATCTCTCACGCGTCTGGGTGATGGCGCAAATTTTTGGTACCGATCTTACTGCCGTCGGGGTCGGCGACCCTGCCGAAGTAGTGACCGGCATTACTCCGAAGAGCTTTGCCGGAAAGGTGGACAACATCTCGGCACTGATCGACCCCGACACCCGCTCGGTGGTGGTGCGCGTGGTCGTCGAAAATCCAGGAGACTTTCTCAAAAAGCAGATGTACGTCCGCGTACTCATTCGGGCTCGCGACGAGAGCACCGGAATACTGGTCCCGGTGTCGGCGATATTGCGCGACGACGAAAACCTGCCGTTTGTTTATGTCGCCCAGCCCGGCGGGAGATTTGCGCGACGGCAGGTAACTTTGGGTCGTCGGGTCGACGATCAATACCTTATCCCCGCTGGTCTCAATTCCGGCGATGAGATTGTAGTTGATGGGGCGATCTTTATTCAGTTCATGGAAAGTCAATGAGCCTGGATCGGCTCCCAGGTGGACCGCCACCGCCGCCGCGACCGGTGTCAATCATTAACCGGATCGTGGCGTCCGCATTGCGGCAGCGAATCTTTGTCATTCTGGTATCAGTCCTTTTGATTGGCGCGGGATCGTGGGCGCTGAAGCGCCTGCCGGTGGATGCCTATCCCGATCTCTCGCCGCCGATGGTGGAGATCGTAACCCAATGGCCCGGACATGCCGCCGAGGAAGTGGAACGACTGATCACTGTAGCCGCCGAAAGGGGGATGACTGGAATTCCGAAGACCACCAGTATTCGCTCGATCTCTCTGTATGGGCTGTCCGATATCGTCCTCACCTTTGAGAACAATACGGACAACAACTTTGCGCGACAGGAAGTGTTCAACCGACTGAGCGATCTCGATTTGCCCAGCGACGTCACTCCTTCGGTGTCACCGCTGACATCTCCCTCCGGTCTCATCTATCGCTACGTGCTGCAAAGCACCGACCGGTCGCCGATGGAACTCAAGACCTTCGAGGACTGGATCGTCGAGCCCCAGTACAGATCCGTCGCCGGCGTGGCCGACGATTCAGGATTTGGCGGTGGCACCATGCAATACCAGGTGCTGCTCGATCCGGCCAGGGTTGCCGGAGTCGGCCTGTCGGTGCTGCAGGTCGAGAGCGCGCTGGCGGCCAACAACAGCAACGCCGGCGGCGGCTTCTACTCGCAAGGCGGTCAGTTCTACTACGTGCGCGGGGTCGGACGCGTAGAGACCTTGGAAGACATCGCCAATGTAGTGCTGGCGGTACACGACGGTACCCCCGTGTTACTAAAGGACGTCGGCCGCGTGGCCATTGGCATAGCTCCGCGCCTGGGCGAGTTCGGCTACGAGAGGCAGGATGACGCCGTGGAGGGCGTCATCCTGATGCGCAAGGGCGAGAAGACTCAAGACGTCCTGAATCGCGTGGAGGCGAAGACCAGGCAACTCAACGCCGATATTCTGCCCAAGGATGTAAAGATTCATGCTTTCTACGACCGCAGCGATCTGATAGCGGAGACCACGCGAGCGGTGGAGAAAAATCTGCTGCAAGGCATGTTGCTGGTGGTCGTGGTCCTGATATTTTTCCTCTACGATTTTCGCGCTGGCTTGATCGTCGCCGTTACCATCCCGCTGTCGCTGTTGTTCGCGTTTCTATGTCTCAATATTCAAAATGCCTCGGCCAATTTGCTTTCGATCGGCGCGGTAGATTTTGGCATCCTGGTGGATGGTGCGATTTTCATGGTGGAAAATATTTTCCGCCAGATCGCCGCCCGTAAGGGAACTCCACTCAACGTCATAGAAATCATCAAAGACGCGGCGGCCGAAGTTGACCGCCCACTTGTCTACGCGGTCGCAGTGATCGTGGTCAGCTTCCTTCCGATCTACGTGTTGTCTGGGCCCTCCGGCGCATTGTTCAAACCAATGGCAGACACGATGGTATTCGCGCTGGTCGGCTCCTTGATTATCACGCTGACGGTGCTGCCGGTGCTGTGCTCGTGGTTTATGCGCAAAGGCGTGCAGGAACGACGCAATGCCGTTTATGAATCCATTGTGGCGGTTTACTCCCGGGGACTGGACTATTGCATCGCGCGTCCCTGGGGGACGACGATTGCATCGGCCTTGCTGCTGGCCGCTTCGCTGCTGCTCATCCCCTTCATTGGCGCCGAGTTCATGCCGCACCTGGATGAGGGCGCCTTGTGGGTGCGCGCCACCATGCCTTCCACCATTTCCTTCGACGAATCGGCGAAAATCGCGCCGCAGGTGCGGGAAATACTGCACTCCTTCCCCGAGGTCACCATTGTCTCCTCGGAACTGGGCCGGCCCGACGACGGCACGGATCCAACCGGGTTTTTCAACGTCGAATTTTTCGTTGGGCTCAAACCCTACTCGCAGTGGAACGGCCCTTATCGCACCAAGGCCGAGTTGATTGAGTCCATCAACCAGAAGCTCATGTCCTTTCCCGGCATTATCTTCAATTACACGCAGCCGGCGGAAGATGCGGTCGACGAGGCGGAAACGGGCTTGAAGAGCGCGCTTGCCGTCAAGGTCTTTGGCCGCGATCTGGTTACGCTCCAGCAAAGGGGCAAAGCCATCAAGAAGATCCTGGAGCAGGTGCGCGGCATCCGTGATGTAACCCTGGTACAGGAGCTCGGCCAGCCAAGTCTTACTGTCAAAATCGACCGAGCTCGAATCGCCCGGTACGGCATAAATGTTGCCGATGTCAATGGTCTGATTCAGACGGCCATCGGCGGGGATGTCGCCACGCAAGTGGTGCAGGGAGAAAAGGAGTTCGATCTCCTGGTACGCCTCGATCGCCAATATCGCGATAACGCCCAGGAAATCGGCAATATCCCGGTGCCGACGCCGGCAGGACAGCAGATTCCCCTCAAAGAACTGGCGGACATCCAAGTAGCAAACGGCGCCTCGTTCATTTATCGCGAAGACGGTTCGCGCTACGTCGGAGTCCAGTTTTCGGTCGAGGGGCGTGACCTTGCGGCCGCGGTGGAAGATGCCATCAAGCAAGTCAACGGAAAGGTCAGCCTGCCACAGGGCTATCGCGTGGATTGGGGCGGCGAATATACGGAGTACACGGCTTCGAGCCAGCAACTGCGAGTCATTCTGCCACTGACTTTGTTCCTAATTTTCTTTCTGCTTTTCGTGCTGTACAGCAATTTTGCATTCCCATTCATCACTATTCTGGGCGTATTGCTGTCGGCGCCGGTGGGAGGGCTTGTGGCGCTTTGCCTCACCGGTACGCCATTCTCGGTGTCTTCGGGGGTAGGTTTTCTGGCGCTGTTCGGAGTCTCGGTGCTGACGGCCGTCGTCTACATTTCCTATGTCAACGAATTGCGCCTCGACGGAGTCCCCCTGCAGGAGGCCATTCGTCGCGGCGCGATTCTACGACTGCGTCCGATAATAATGACCGCGCTGGTGGCGGCGTTGGGGTTGTTGCCGGCCGCGCTGGCCACCGGGGTGGGCACGGACTCCCAAAAACCGTTTGCACTGGTCATCGTCAGCGGCCTGCTCACGCGTCTGCTGATCAGCATCTATCTGATGCCGGCGCTCTACGCCCTGGTGGCGCGTCCGGACGATCGGCTGGAAGTGTGACGCCGCCTGCCCGGCGCAATGGTTGGGTGTGCAAGCTGGATCGCCGATCGCAATGCCGTGTGCTGACCCGCTTGACGGGCGCCAGGCACGCACGGCCGGCTGCAACACTCAGGCCGAGGCTTTCGGTACCCGCCGCGACGGCAGCGTTTGAAGGGCGGTCCGACCACTTTCTCGAGCCGTGCCGCGGGCCTTATCGTCTCCTCCCTCACCGTCTTGCCGTGCAGCCGCCCGCGGCTAAAAACCGAAGGGCCCCTCGCAGGCGGTCTCTGCGAGCGGCCGGCGCGCGCTCGGGTGCTCGCGCTTTTGCAACAGCTCGCCGAGCTCGGCTGGGCTGCCGGGATGTCCCAACACGATCATGGCCTCCACCGCGTAGGCGGCCGGCACCCGCAGTACACGACGTGCGCGCTCATAGTCGAAGCCCGCGATGCCGTGCGCCACCAGGTTGCTGAGCCAGGCCTGGAGCGCGAGGTTTTGCCAGGCGGCGCCACTGTCGAAGGAATGGGTGACACACGCGCGCCCGTCGCCGTCGAATTGAGTCCGCGAGATCACCACGAGCAACGCGCCGGCCCGGGCCGCCCACACCTTGTTGCTGGGTTTTAGCAAATCGAGAAAAGCGGGCCAGAAATCCGTGTCGCGCCGGGCGTATAGAAATCGCCAGGGTTGGAAATTTCCGCACGACGGCGCCCAACGCGCGGCCTCGAGCAGGCTCATCAACTCAGCTTCGCTCAGTGCCTCGCCGGACATCGCACGTGGCGACCAGCGATCGAGGAACAGCGAATTAATCGGAAACGCCGGCTTGCGGTGAGAACTGCCCTGCTCCATAACCAAACCTTGGATTTGTCCGACAGCTGGCTAATTTGGGGCCGCCAACTCTAAATATCAACTTGGGGTTGCCACGGCGCGGTTCGCTCCCGATAATCCGCGGCCATTTTCTTCAATTCGTGGAGCAGACATGACTCTTAATCGAATCATTGCGGCCGCCGTTGCGGTGGCGCTTACCACCACCGCGGCGCAAGCCGACCCGTGGAAGGGCAAGGGAGAGGCCGGTGCCGTCTGGGCGAGCGGCAATACGGACACCACCAGCATCAATCTCAAGCTGGCGATGAGCAAGGAGATCGACGAGTGGAAGCACGCGCTCGACATGTCATATCTGCACGGCACCAGTGAGGGGGCGACCGACGCGAACCGCTTCGTGGGCAGCTGGCAGTCGAATTACAACTTCGCCCCCCGCACCTTCGCGTTCGGCGCCCTACGTTATGAGCACGACGAGTTTAGCGGCTTCGGTTATCAGGCCAGCGCCAGCACCGGTCTGGGCTACAAGTTCTTCGACACCGATACGGTCAAGTTCTCAGGGCAGGCGGGTGTTGGCTACCGGCGCATCGAGGTCCACACCACCGGCGAGACCTCCGGAAACGCGATTTTTGTGGGCGGCCTGGACTACGAGTACAAGGTAACGGCGACGACCAAGCTCGTCGACAAGTTCCACCTCGAAGCCGGCTCCGATAACACGCTGCTGGAAAATTTCGCGGGAGTCGAAGTGAAGATGTCTGACAAGCTCGCGCTGTCCGCCGGATACGACGTACGCCAGAACACCGATCCCTGCCTCTCCACTCCTATTTGCGACAAGAAGAAGACGGATACGGTCACGACCCTCAATCTCGTCTACGCGTTCTGAGCGCCGAAAGCCGAGCGGTTCGTGCCGCACAGGGCACGGACCCTCGGGGTTCAGTGCCCGGGGCGTCTAATGGTTCGGTCATTCGGCAATATTGCAAGGCAGCGCGCGGCGCTGCGGTTCAATTCCGAGCCAAGGCGCCGACGGCCGGCGCATCTGCCGCTTGACGGGGTAAGCGGGCAGACGGCTCAGCGGGCGATCGCCAGCAGGACGATGCCGGCGACGATTCGGTACCAGGCGAATACCGTGAAGCGATGGGTCTGCAGATAGCGCAGCAGCCAACGCACGGCGATGAAGGCGACAACGGCCGAAACCACGAACGCCACCGCCAAGTCGGTCCAATTCTCGTGTATCGGTGAGGCTCCGCGCGCCTTGAAGAACTCATAGGCGGTCGCCGCAAACATCGTGGGGATTCCCACCAGGAACGCGAACTCGGTGGCCGCAGGTCGGGAGGTCATGCCGGCCAGCATTGCGGCAAAGATCGTGGCCGCCGAGCGCGACGTGCCCGGAAATACCGCGGCCAGTATTTGGCAGGCGCCCACCCAGAAGGCGACCGACCAGGTGGCTTCGGCCACCGGCGCGCGATCCTTCACGAGCCATTCGACCAGCAGCATGATCACGCCGCCTACGATCAGCGCACCCGCCACCGGGGCAACGGTCGTCGGCAGGCCCACGCCCAGCTTCTTGGCGATCAGTCCGCCCACCGCGGTGACCGCGAAGGCCAGAGCGAGCTTGCCCAGGTAGGCGCGATTGCTGGGCTCGCCGAGTCCGAAAAACAGGCTCTTGAGTCGCGGCCAGAAAACCAGCACCGCGGCCAGTATCGCGCCGGCCTGGATGGCCACGTTGAACAGTTCCGAGCGCGCACCGAGCCAATGCTCGGCGATCAGCAGGTGCCCGGTGCTGGAGATCGGCAGGAATTCGGTGACGCCCTCGATAACCCCGAGCCATACCGCCTGGAGCAGATCACTCATCGCCGCCACCTCGGACAGTTACCACCTGCTGGGAATCGCCAACCGCGCCGGTTCAGTCGTCCATCAGGAAGCTGCGCAGCTGCTCACTGCGGCTCGGGTGCCTGAGCTTGCGCAGCGCCTTGGCCTCGATCTGCCGGATGCGCTCGCGCGTGACGTCGAACTGCTTGCCGACTTCCTCGAGCGTGTGATCGGTATTCATGTCGATACCGAAGCGCATGCGCAGCACTTTGGCCTCGCGCGGCGTGAGTTGCGCCAGCACCGAGTGGGTGGTTTCCTTGAGAGATTCATTGGTGGCCTGATCAATGGGCGAGGTGACCGAAGTATCCTCGATGAAATCGCCGAGGTGCGAATCCTCGTCATCGCCAATCGGCGTCTCCATGGAGATGGGCTCCTTGGCGATCTTGAGCACCTTGCGCACCTTGTCTTCGGGCATTTCCATGCGCACGGCCAGCTCGTCAGGCGTCGGCTCGCGGCCCATCTCCTGCAGCATCTGACGCGAGATGCGGTTGAGCTTGTTAATGGTCTCGATCATATGCACGGGTATGCGAATCGTGCGCGCCTGATCGGCAATCGAGCGAGTGATGGCTTGGCGTATCCACCACGTCGCGTAGGTCGAGAACTTGTAGCCACGGCGGTATTCGAACTTATCGACCGCCTTCATGAGGCCTATGTTGCCTTCCTGGATCAGGTCGAGGAACTGCAGACCGCGGTTGGTGTACTTCTTGGCAATCGAGATCACCAGACGCAGGTTGGCCTCGACCATTTCCTTCTTGGCGCGGCGCGCCTTGGCCTCAGCGATCGAAACTTCGCGATTGATATCCTTGATGCCGCTGATCGACAGGTGGTAGCTGACCTCGAGCGCCTGCAATTTCTTTTGGCGGCGCTCGATTTCGTCCTTCAGGCGCGCGAGCGGCGCCGAATACTTCTTGCCGGCCTTGACATGCTTGGCAATCCAGCGGGCACTGGTCTCATTGCGCGGGAAGCTGCTGATAAAATCCTTGCGCGGCATGCCGGCGTCGCGCACCGCGATGCTCATGATCTCTTTTTCGATCTGGCGCACCTCACCGACGTGATGGCGCAGCTGTGCGGTCAGCGCATCAAACATGCGCGGCGAAAGCTTAAGCTCCATGAATTCGTCGGCCAGCTTCTTGCGCGCCTTCTGGGTGCGCGGATCGTCGGCGCCCTGCTTCGCCAGCCCGGCCAGCACCGTGTTGAGGTGCTTGCGGATCAGAGCCATGCGGCGCGCGACTTCTTCCGGATCCGGGCCGGTGTCGACGACTTCATCCTCGTCGTCTCCGTCCTCCGCTTCTTCCTCGCTGGGCTTCTCGCCCTCGACCACCAGATCGACCTTGGTCGGATTCTGCGGCTGGGCAATGATGTCGGGGGCATTCGGATCGATAAAGCCGACCACCAGGTCGACCATGCGCGCCTGGCCCGCCTTGAATTGCTCGTAGGTGTTCAGCAGGTGCTCGTGAGTGGCCGGATAGTTGGCAAGCGCCAGACGCACCGCGTCCAGGCCCTCCTCAATGCGCTTGGCAATGCGGATCTCGCCCTCGCGCGTCAACAGTTCGACCGTGCCCATCTCGCGCATGTACATGCGCACCGGGTCGGTGGTGCGGCCAAGTTCTGCATCCAGCGCGGCCAGCGCCGCGGCCGCCTCTTCGATGGCTTCCTCGTCCGCCGGCGATGCCGGATCCGAAGCGAGCAACGACTGCGAGTCCGGCACCTTCTCGTAGACCGGAATGCCCATGTCGTTAATGGTGTTGACGATATCCTCGATCTGCTCCGGATCGACGATCTCGGGCGGCAGGTGATCGTTGACCTGCGCGTAGGTGAGATAGCCCTGCTCCTTGCCTCGCGCAATCAGCAGCTTGAGCTGCGACTGGCGATCTTCCGGCACGATGCTGACGCGCCGCTCGGTGACCGCAGCCACGGCAGCCCCCTTCTTGGCGGTAACCGCGGCCTTGCCCAGCGGGGGACTGAGGTGCGACTTGCCCTGCGCTGCCGGCTTGGGCAGTGCTACCACCGTGCCCTTGCCGGCCGCGGGTGGCTTGAGCGCGGGCTTGCCGGCCGTCTTGCCCGGGGACGCCGCCGCGGCTGCGCGCGAAACCGCGGCAACCTTCACGTGCGCGGCGGCGCGCTTGGCGGCCGCCGGCGCGGCGCGCGTCTTCTTGGCGGGCGCCGCGTGTGCGGCACTCTTATGCTTTGTGCTCGGGGCGTGCTTGGACTTGCGGGTCGTCGGCATTGATATCTCTATATATGGACGTCAGGACAAGAATTCCTCGACCGTAGTTCCCGATTATTGAAGGAACGCGCCGGAAGGGGCAAAAGGGGTGCGGAAAATCCTGCAATTATACGGAATTTCCACGACCAAAGGCCATACATGGGGACTTCCTCAGAAGCCTCAAGGCCGGGTGGCCGAACCGCTCTCCCACCTCCGAAGTCCTAAGGGGGGCGCTTCGTCGGGCGCGTGTTAAGTGCTTGAAATTCAGCACGTTCTTCGGCAGTTTCCTGACCCGAATCGAGCTTTTGCAGCAGCTGGTCGTAGCGCTGGGAGTTACGAGCTGAGGCTACCTGGCCAATGAGGCGCTCGAGAATGCCGATCAACTCCGGTCCGGCCTGCCCGGCATTGAGCAGCAGGCGCTCGGCGTGCAATTCGCCCAGTCGTCGGTGCTCGGGGCGCTCACGCCACTGCTCCAGAAGCTGGGAACCGGTGCGGCCAGGACCTTCGCGCAGCGCCTCCAGCAATTCGCACAGCGTGGTAATGCCGCCCAGCTCCTCCTCGTCGATCTCCTCCAGCCGGGCACAGGTCGCGGGCGCTATGGCGTTCGCGGTCGCGGGAAAATGCAGCAGGGTCTGAATCGCCTGAGTGACCAGGCCCCGCCGGCCAACCTCGCGCGGCGGTGCGCGCTGCGAGCGCCCCGACTTCGCGCGTGGGGCCCCATCCGCGGGAGCCTGGCCCCCCGGCGGTGTGCCGGGCACATCGGCGCGCAACAACTCGCGTAGCCGATCGGCGCTCAATGCCACATCCTGTGCAACGCGGGCCGACAGCAGTTCCAGGTACACCCCCGGTGGAATCTTCGCGAGCAGCGGGCGGGCGAGGGCGACGAACTTCGCACGGCCATCCGCATGGCTGAGATCGGCCTGTTCTCGCAATTGTGCCGCGAGGTATTCCGAGAGCGGCTGCGCGCTTGCCAGCCGCGCCTCGAACGCGGCAGCGCCTTCGCGGCCGACCAGGCTGTCGGGATCTTCCGCCTCGGGCAGAAACAGGAATCGCACCTCACGACCCTCACGCAGCTCAGGCAGCACGTTTTGCAGCGCGCGCCATGCCGCCGCGCGCCCGGCCCGGTCGCCATCGAATGCGAACACAACCTCGCTGACCAGTCGGAAAATGCGCTTGAGGTGCTCAGGCGTCGTGGCGGTGCCTAGCGTCGCCACCGCGCAGGTGATTCCGGCCTGATGCAGCCGCACCACGTCCATGTAGCCCTCTACGATGACCAGCCGCTTGAGACTGGTACGCGCAAGGCGAGTCTCGTGCAGGCCGTAGAGTTCCTGGCCTTTGTGGAACAGCGCGGTTTCTGGGGAATTCAGGTACTTGGGTTCACCCGCACCCAGCAGCCGGCCGCCAAATCCCAAAACCCGTCCGCGCGGATCGCGAATCGGAAACATGATGCGATCGCGAAAGCGGTCGTACCAAGGTTCGCTCCCGCCGCGCGGCGTCTCGCGCTCGATGATGAGCCCACCGGCCAATAGCGCATGTCGGGCCTCGTCGGTCGCGCCAAAGCGCCGCAGTACCTCATTCCAGCTGTCGGGCGCATAGCCGATGCGAAAGCGCTCCACGATTGTCGAGTCGAGTCCGCGCCCCTGAAGGTACGCGCGGGCCCGCTCGTTACCGTGCAGGCCTTCCTGGTAGTAGCCGGCCACCCGTCCGAGCAGATCGCTGAGCTCCTCATGAGCGCGTGGTGCCGCCGGGCCGCCGCCCTCATGCGGCACTTCGAGCCCGAGGCGGGTGGCAATTTCCTCGACCGCCTCCGGAAACGGCAGTTGTTCGTATTGCATGAGAAAGCCGAGCGCAGTGCCGTGCGCCCCGCAGCCAAAGCAATGATAGAACTGCTTGTCCGGGCTCACCCAGAACGAGGGTGTCTTCTCGTCGTGGAACGGGCAGCACGCCTTGAACTCACGCCCGGCTTTCTTCAGCGGTACGCGGCTTCCGACGATCTCGACAATATCGGCGCGCGCGACCAGCTCGTCGATAAAAGTTTGCGGAATGCGGCCGGCCATAATCCTAGGAGTCTACCCCAGCGATCAAGTGCTTGAGGGCGGGGTGTCGAGCGCACAGACCGCCCGCCGCTTGGGGAAAGCCAGCCCGGGATGATGACGCGGGTCCTCATTGAGGGCCTCGAGTCCCGGAACGAGCCCCGTGAAGGCCGGTGCTGCGGGGTTTGCGTTCCGGGGGGATTCCATGGTGGCCGCGCCGCGGCTACGCCCCGCGAGCCACGCCGGCGCGCAGCGATTTGTCATGATCAATCTCCCCTGCCGTCAAATAGCCCACGAAGATACGCTCAGCTCGGCCGCGGCGGGCCAGCAATAGCGAAGCGCCCTCGGAAGATCAACGCAGGATTTCAATCTCAAGGAAGGCAAATTCATAGTTGTTGGCATTGATGACATTGTGCTCGACGCCCGCGCGCCGCTCATACGGTACATGCGTTCGCAGCTCGGCGACGCGCGAGGATCCGTTCGGCTCTTCGAGCAGCAGCTTGCCATCGAGCAGCGGCACGACGACATAGTCGTAGCCATGGCGATGCCATCCGGTCTCCGCTCCGGGCGCAAACCGGTATTCAATGACCCGGACGTGCGGCTCATCGAGTTTGATCGTCGCTACCGCTGTTCCGCGCTCGGCCATGACCTGCTCCCTTAAACCAACGCGGTAAGAGTGATTGACGACACTGCCATCCACAAGTTTTTTCGGCGCTTGGCGCTCCAGCCGCGGGCCATGCTGCGCCCATTCAGGCTTAGCGGTTGCGGCTGCGAATGCCGAGGCGGCAGCGGATCCAGCCTGCGAGCGCTGCCTGGAATTCCGCTAAGATGGCATCCGTCAGCAGCCAGTTGAGGCCGGCCCGGCGGCGATCCCGGCGCGGTTCGCGTGGAGCATATTGGTCATGACCGAGTCCTCGAGGGCCGTGTTTCTCAGCTACGCGTCGCAGGACGCCGGGGCTGCGCGGCGCATCTGCGAGGCGCTCCGGGCAGCGGGCATCGAAGTCTGGTTTGACCAGAGCGCGCTGCGCGGTGGCGATGCCTGGGACGCGGCGATCCGGCGACAGATCAAGAATTGCGCGCTGTTTATTCCCGTCATCTCGCGCAATACGCATGTCCGTGAAGAGGGCTACTTCCGCCTGGAGTGGAAGCTCGCGGTCGATCGCTCGCATCTGATGACCACCAGCCGGACCTTCCTGTTGCCGGTGGCGATCGACGAGACCGGCGAAGACGATGAACAGGTGCCCGACAGATTCCGCGAGTTGCAGTGGTCCCGGTTACCCGCCGGAGAAACTCCACCCGCTTTTGTCGAGCGCGTACTGCGGCTGGTTGCGACCGAACGCCCACCGTTGGCGGCCGCTCCGAGGCCACCCGAAACGACCGTGCCGGCCACCGGCGCCTCAGGCGAGAAGCGCGCGGCGAGCTCCTTCGATGCGACTCAGGTCGTTGGCAAGCCACCCAAAATCCGCATCAGCGTGGTGCTGATCGTGGCGGTGACCATCATTGCGATTGGCTATCCGGCCGTCAGCCGCTGGACGTCAAACAGGCATTTATCCGACGCCGCGCACGCTGCGCCGACCGCTGGCCAGTCGACACCACCCGCACAAAATTCCATTCCTGAAAAATCCATCGCGGTGCTCCCATTCGTGGACATGAGCGAGAAGCGCGATCAGGAATATTTCTCGGACGGGCTTACCGAGGAACTGCTCGACCTGCTCTCGCAGGTGCCGGATTTGTATGTGCCCGCCCGCACCTCGTCCTTCTACTTCAAGGGCAAGGCCGAGGACGTCGCGACTATTGCCCAGAAGTTGCGTGTGGCCCACGTGCTGGAGGGCAGCGTCCGCAAGGCAGGCACGACGATCCGGGTGACGGCGCAGCTGATACGCGCCGACAACGGCTACCACCTTTGGTCGAAGGCCTACGATCGGGACGTCAAGGACATCTTCAAGGTCCAGGACGAAATTGCTACGGCCGTGGTTGCGGCGTTGAAGGCGAAATTGCTACCCGCGCAAGGACTCGCGAGCCGCCACCGGACCGCCAACACCGAGGCCTATACGCAGTATTTGCTGGGGAACCAATACAGGCTCCGCGATGCGCCGGAACCCAATCGACTAGCGCTGGCGGCGTACCAGAAAGCGATCACGCTTGATCCGAACTACGCCGCAGCCTACAGCGGACTCTCGGACGCGGAATGGCGCATCGCCGATCAATCCACAGGCGAGGCGGCCGGCTATGAGCGTGCGGCAGCCGCGGCGGCCAAGGCGATTCAGCTGGCACCCGATTCGCCCGAAGGCTACTGGGCGCGTGGGCAGATGCGCAACGTCTACTACTTCGATTGGAACGGAGCGCAGGCCGACTTCGAGAAAGCGCTCGCGCTCGATCCAAACTACGTGCGCGCATCAGTGGACGAGGCACTATTACTCGCGACCATCGGCCGCATGCAGGAAGGCATCGAAATTATGCGCAAGGCACTTGCGCTGGATCCCATGTCCGTTCTGGCGCGCCGCCGCCTGGCTTGGCTGCTGATGCACGACGGACAGTTTTCGCAAGCTCGGGAGGAAATAGATCGGGTCCTGGAAATTGACCCGCAGGGCGACTCGCTGTACTACGCGAGCCAGATCGAGATTTTGGCGGGCAGGCCGCGCGAGGCGCTGGCCGCGCTTCCAAACGATAACAATGAAGGCCAGAACATCGCGAGGGCGCTGGCTGAATACTCGCTCGGCCACGCCGCCGAGTCTCAGCGATCGCTCGATTTTCTGCTGACCCACCATGCCAATGTGTGGGGCTATCAGATCGCCCAGGTTTACGCATGGCGAGGCGAGAAGGACAAGGCCTTTGAATGGCTTGAGCGTTCGTATCAAAGGCATGACGGTGGTTTGACGTATCTGAACTACGATCGATATTTTACTAATCTGCGCGGTGACCCGCGCTACCAGGCACTGCTGCGGAAATTGAAGCTGACGAATTAGCGGGCTCGCCCGCCTGCGACCGACATCGAGTGCCGATACGGTGTATTCAGCTCATGGCGCAGCTGGCCGGCCGCTCGCAGGGCCATCCAGCTGCGGGGAGATCGGGCCATGGCCGGGCCACCACGTGATAAAGTGACTCTCCGGAAACTCGCGGACACCGGCCACTTCCAGCGGAGGAACACTCATGATACCGAGAATCGCCATCACCATAGTTTTCCTAGCCGTGTCGTTGGCGGCGCGCGCGGCCACCGATGAACCGCGCTACATCGTCGGTGATCGCTCCGGAGCGCGCGCCGGCTTGCCCTTCAGTGAGGCGGTGTGGAGCGGCAACACGCTTTATGTAGCGGGGCATATCGGTGCGGACCCCACGACCCAGAAAGCCCCTGCGGATCCGGCGCTCGAAGCAAAACTCGTGCTCGATGCGGTAAAGGCCACCGTCGAACGTGCCGGCCTCACCATGGATGATCTCGTATCCGTGACGGTCTACTGTTCCGACCTTAGTCTCTATGGCAGCTTCAACACGGTGTACAAAGGTTACTTTCACGCGAACTATCCGGCGCGCGCATTTGTAGGCGTGGCGCAGCTGCTGGGCGGCGCGCACTTTGAAGTCCAGGGAGTCGCCGTGAAAGGGCACGAGTCGAGCAGCAAATAGGTTACCTGACCGGCGCGGGGCATTGGCTTGCATCCCAAGAACGACGCAGGGCTGGCCCGTCGGTCCTTTCTGGGGTTGATGGGTGGCACGCTGGGCGCTTCATGCTTGGCGCTCAACTGGAGCGAAATTGCGGCGGCGGCCAGCCAGGCGGCGAATGACCACGCATCGGGATTGCACGGCACGAAGTTCCTGACGGCTGCGGAGGCGGCCGACGTCGAGGCGATCTGCGCGCAGATCATCCCGACGGATTCCACGCCCGGGGCGCGCGAAGCCGGCGTACTGGTGTTTGTTGACCGGGCGCTCGCGAGTTTCTTTGCACCGCAAGCCGGCGCTTTTCGTTTGGCACTGCGGGAGTTCCAAAACGAGTGTCGTAAGTGGCGTCCTCAGGCAAGTTCCTTCGCCGCGCTGCCGCCGGCTCAGCAGATTGAATTTCTGCGCACCGTGGATCACACGCCGTTCTTCGATTCGATGCGCCTGTTGACGGTTATCGGCATGTTTGCCATGCCCGCCTACGGGGGAAATCGCAATGGCGTGGGGTGGAAGCTGCTGGGATTTGAGGATCTGCACGCCTTTCAGCCGCCGTTCGGATATTACGACCGAGACTATCCAGGCTTTCTCACCGAGCCCGCGAAGCCGGCGTGAGCACGCGCCGGTACGGCAATTCCGAAACGGTCGACTTTGCCATCGTCGGGTCGGGACCCGCCGGCGGGGTCATGGCACGCGAACTCTCCCAGGCAGGCTTTTCCGTGGTGCTGTTTGAGCAGGGGCCCCGCCTCAGCCCTGCAAACTTCGAGCACGATGAATTCAAATACTGGTTTCTTGGCGGTATCACGAACAGCGCGGTAGACAGCCCGCAGACTTTCCGGAGCGATTCCGCAACCAAGGCCGAGCCGGTCGCTCGCAGGCCGGCTCTGTGGTACGCGCGCACCGTCGGTGGCAGCAGCCTGCATTACACAGCGAACTACTGGCGCTTCCACGAGATCGATTTTAACGAGCGCAGCGTACTTGGTCCGCTCGCGGGAACCGGATTTGCGGATTGGCCAATCAGCTATGCCGACCTCGAGCCCTACTACACCAAGGTGGACTGGGAAATTGGCGTCTCGGGCCTGGCCGGCGCGAGCCCATTCGATCCGCCGCGTTCCAGGCCATATCCGATGGCGCCAATGCCGGTCAAGTCATCGGGGGTGCTGTTCGAACGCGGCGCACACAAGCTGGGCCTCCACCCGTTTCCGGCGCCCCTGGTGATCAACTCGCAGCCCTATCGTGGTCGCCCGGCATGCGTCCACTGCGGCTTCTGCCACGGCTTTGCCTGCGAAGTCATGGCCAAGGCGTCGACCCTGACCACCATGATTCCGGAGGCCGAAGCGAGCGGAAGGTGCGAGGTCCGCTCCGAAAGTTATGTGGTTCGCATCGACACCAACGCGAAGGGCCGCGCGACCGGTGTGGCCTACTTCGATCGCCACAAGCGCGAACTGTTCCAAAAGGCGCGGGCGGTGGTGGTGAGCGCGAACGGTGCGGAGAGCCCGCGATTACTGCTGATGTCGGCCAACGCGCGGTATCCGGACGGGCTCGCGAACTCGAGCGGCCTTGTGGGCAAATATCTGATGTTCAACGTCAGCTCGCGCGCGCAAGGAGTGTTCGAGCACGATTTGAACGAGTACAAGAGTGTACAGGCGACACGCATACTCCATGATTTCTATCGATCCGATCCCAAGCGCGGCTTCTACGGCGGGGGCGGCCTCGATGCACGGATCGGACCTCAGCCGATAATTTGGGCGCAGAGACTGGCCGACTACGGGCCGGCATGGGGCAGCGCTTACAAAAAGCGCCTGGCGGACTTTCCGCGCACGATGCTCGTTGCCGGACACGGCACCTCTTTGCCGGTCGCGACCAACAGCGTGAGCCTGGACCCCGAGCTAAAGGACGCCTGGGGCCTGCCGGCGATCCGCGTGACCTACAGGGATCATGCCGACGATCTTGCGAACGCGCGCTTCCTGCAGGATCGCGCTGCCGAGATTCTCGAAGCCGCGGGGGCGCTGAGCGTCGAAAAGGCGCCGGTCACAGCGCAGAATTTTTCGATGCATTTGCTCGGCACCTGCCGTATGGGTAATGACCCGGCCACTTCCGTGGTCGACAAGTACCATCGCGCGCACGATGTTGCGAACCTATTCGTGTGCGATGGCAGCAGCCTGGTCACATCGGGGCGCGGTCAGCCCACCATGACCATCCAGGCACTCGCCTTTCGTGCCGCGCACTATATCGGTGAATTCGCGCGCCAAGGCGAAATCTGACGGGTGCCGGAGGCCTCACAGCCCGTCAAGTAAGAGACATTGCTTGGGAGCGGACGGTCCTGCATCCTAAGACCTTGAAGGGGGCAACTGGACACTTAAGGAATGGTGAGCCCACTCAAGCAGGCGGTGTTTCTCAGCCATGCCTCCGAGGACTCGGCGGCGGCCCTGCGGATCTGCGAAGCGTTGCGTGCTGCGGGAGTTGAGGTCTGGCTTGACCAGAGTGAACTGAGAGGCGGGGACGCCTGGGATCGGCAGATCCGCAAGCAGCTGCACGACTGCGCATTGTTCGTCGCAGTTATTTCCAGAAACACCAATGCAAGGACCGAGGGCTATTTTCGCCGAGAGTGGCGCCTGGCGGTCGAGCGCACTCATGACATGGCGGACGATGCGCCGTTTCTACTACCTGTTGTCGTTGACGATACGATAGAGGCCACCGCCCGCGTTCCGGAGCAGTTTCGCGAGGTGCACTGGACGCACCTTCCGGATCGGGCCGCGTCCGAGGAATTTGTTGGGCACGTGCACCGCTTGCTGTCTCTCGAGCCGGCAGTCACAGCCGCCAGCATGAATCGCATAGCCGCCGATCCGGCCCGGGAAGCGGCGCACACGAGGCCAAAGGGCGAAACCGGGGACCGTAGCGCCGTATGGCGAACTCGCAGCGCGCTGCTGCTGGCCGCGGGCGCAATTATCGCGGCAGGGTATTTCGCGGTCGATCGGTTAATGCCCTTCAGCCACGGCTCGAAGCCAGGAGGCACCCCCAAATCGGCGTTGCCGCCCGCGGGTAACACACAGATCACCGCCACAGAGAAATCCATCGCGGTGCTGCCGTTTGTCAACCTAAGTTCGGACAAGGAGCAGGAATATTTCTCGGATGGCCTGTCCGAGGAACTCATCAACCTTTTGGCGAAGATTCCGGAACTGCATGTTTCCGCGCGGACTTCGTCGTTCTACTTCAAAGGGAAGCAGACGACGATCGCGGACGTCGCCAAGACACTTGGTGTTGCCAATGTGCTTGAGGGCAGTGTGCGCAAGTCGGGCAAGACCCTGCGGGTCACCGCGCAGCTGGTGCGTGCTGACAACGGCTACCCCATCTGGTCCGAGACGTATGAGCGGTCGCTGGATGACATCTTCAAAATCCAGGATGACATCGCCGGATCAGTGGTCAACAGCCTTAGGGTGTCGCTGCTCGGGCGCAAGCTCCCACAGGCAACGCGGGCCGCGAACACCGAGGCCTATTCATTGTATCTCCAGGCCCAATCGATTAATTATTTTGCCGTCACGGCGCCCGACCTTGCTCGTGCCAGAGGATTTCTGCAGCAGGCGGTAAAATTGGATCCGAACTTTGCCGCCGCGTGGGCGTGGCTGGCGGAAATTCTCACGGTTGAATATTCGTTGTTCGGATCCATCGGATTTGAGCAGGCCGGCGCCCAGGCGCATGCCGCGGTGAATCGGGCGCTCGAAATCGATCCGGAATCGGCCGTAGCTCACGTGGCATTGGGGCGCGTATTGTCCCAGATCGACTGGAACTGGGACGCAGCCAAAACTGAACTTCACAAGGCCATAGGACTGGAGCCCGGAAACACAGACCCCTATCGACTCGCCGCGTATATAGAAATCACGCAAGGCCACTACCAAGAAGCGCTTCGACTACTCGACAGGGCGGCGTCGCTCGATCCGCTCCAATCGTGGAATTTCCTTGTCATGGGCTACGCCACTTATCGCATGGGCGACTTCGACAGCACCGAACGGCACTATCGCAAGGCGCTCGAGCTCAATCCTATCAGTGCAAAATTCCACTACGTGCGCGGAACTCTGTTGCTGGTCCGAGGCCAGCCGTCCCAGGCGCTCGTCGAGATGCAGCGCGAGATTGATGGCGGATTTCGGCAGTGCGGATTGGTGCTGGCATTGGATGCGCTGGGACGCAAGCGCGAGGCGGATCAGGCACTCGCAGCTGCAGAGGCCACCTATGCTGGCAAGAAGTCTTACTTGATCGCCTTGATCTACGCTGCGCGCAAAGACCCAGACCGGGCTTTTGCGTGGCTTGACCGCGCCCTCCGCCAACGTGAAGGTGATCTGGTCTATATCCAGGGAGAGCCCTTATTAAGAGAGCTGGTCTCGGATCCGCGCTATTCGAACTTTTTGCAGAGGATGGGACTTTCCAAATAGATGCAGAGTCCGGAATCGGTGAGTCCCGCTGCCAATGCCCTCGATTTCACCGACCCCTCGATTGTGTTGATGTTACGGTATGAGCGTGGATGCGAAGCAACGTGACGCCGGACTGCTGCGCGCGGTGGGGCCCTGGACCCTAGCCGCAAGCACGATTTGCAACGTCGTGGGAGCGGGCATTTTTGCTGTTCCAGGCGCGCTCGCCGCTAGCGTCGGGCCATACGCGCCGTTGGCGCTTTTGGTGTGCGCGCTTGCCGTCGGCGCCGTGGCCATCTGCTTTGCCGAGGGCGGGAGCCGCATTGCCAGCAGCGGCGGGAGCTATGCTTACGTGGCCGCCGCGTTTGGGCCACTCGCCGGCTTCGTGGCCGGCACCCTATCTTGGTTCGGCAATATCCTTGCATGTGGAGGCGTGGCCGCCGCGCTCGCCGATGTCGTAGCGAGCGTGTTGCCGGAGCCGGTCAAGGCGCCGGCGCACGTGCTGGTCATCATCGTGGTCATCGGCGGGATCGCCTGGGTCAATACCGGCGGTGTCATGCGCGGCATGCGGCTGGTCAGCGCGGCCACCATGGTCAAGCTGATTCCATTGGCCATCTTCGTCATCGTCGGCGTGGGCGCCATCCATGGCGATAACTTTGCGCAAACCGTCGCGCTCAGCACCACAGGCCTGGGCCGCGCCCTGATCCTCGCCCTGTTCGCATTCACGGGCATGGAGACCTCGCTGGCAGCCAGCGGCGAGGTGGCCCAGCCCGCACGTACCATTCCACGCGCGCTGATGTTGGCCATGCTGGTCGTGACGCTGCTGTACATTGCCATTCAGGTGGTCGCGCAGGGGATCCTGGGGCCGGCCCTGGCTCAGTCCACGGTGCCACTGGCCGATGCGATGGCTCGCGTCAGCCCGGCGTTGCGGCTGTTGATGCTCGCCGGCGCCGCCATTTCGATGTTCGGGCTGATGAGCATCGAATTGCTCGGCGGCCCGCGCATCCTGTTTGCATTTGCACGTGACGGACTGTTGCCCTCACCCTTGGGGCGCGTACACCCGCGCAGTCACGCTCCGCACGTGGCGATAATCTGTCACGCAGCCATCGCGATGGTGCTGGCGTTGACGGGCACCTTCGTGGAGCTGGCGGTGCTTTCTACGCTTGCGGTGGCGCCTTTGTACATTGGCGGCAGCGTGGCGGCCTGGTACCTGGCGCGCCGCGGCGTGGCCGAGACCGGCGCACCGCTCAATTTTCGCTGGCTTGGAAGCGCGACGATCCTGGCGGGAGTCAGCATGCTGGTGCTTATTGCGCTGGCCTCGCGCGCCGAGATCACGGGACTGGCGGTCGTGATGACCGCCAGCGTGCTCGCTTACCTGTTGCTCAGGTGGAGAGCCGCGCTTTGATACGCGCGCCAACCGCGCCCATGTCGGCGCGGCCCGCGGCCTTGGCCTTGATTGCGGCCATGACCTTGCCCATATCCTTGATCGAAGCGGCGCCGGTAGCGGCCACCGCCTCGCCGATCAGGGCGTCGATCTCGCTGTCGGTGAGCGGCGCAGGCAGGTAGGCACCCAGCAGGCGCAGTTCCGCCTCTTCCTTGGCCACCAGGTCGGCGCGGCCGCCGGCGGCAAACTGGGTGATGGATTCGCGGCGCTGCTTGACCATCTTGTCGATAACGCCGAGCACCTGTGCGTCGTCCAGCTCGATGCGTTCGTCGACTTCGCGCTGCTTGATCGCCGCCATGACCATGCGGATATTGGCGAGTTTATCCTTCTCGCCGGCGCGCATGGCGGACTTCATGTCCTCCTGGATGCGCGCCTTGAGCGTCATAGAATCTCCGGGGCGGGAAGCGCGCTAGCGCGCGGTGCGCACGAAATCGCGCGAGACGCGCTTGATGTGGCGCTTAACAGCCGCCGCTTTCTTGCGCTTGCGCTCCTGGGTGGGCTTCTCGTAGAACTCGCGCCGGCGCAGTTCCGCCAGCACCCCGGCCTTCTCGCAAGCGCGCTTGAAGCGCCGCAGGGCGGCATCGAAGTACTCGTTTTCCCGGATTCTGACACTCGGCATCGATCTCGACCTCTGTTAGCTGGCAGCCACCGCGGATACCACGGCCCGGACAAGCGGGGCCGGCGATTCTAAAGAGGCTGGCGGCAAAAGGCAAAACAGGGGTTCCTTAGGGCTCTTCGGGGTCGCGTCGATGGGTCATACTTGGACCCGCCCATGAGAATCCTTGCCATCGAATCCTCCTGCGATGAAAGCGCCGTCGCCGTGCTGGACGAGCAGCGCGGATTGCTGGCGCACGAGTTATGGAGTCAGGTTGACCTGCACCGCATTTTTGGCGGGGTAGTGCCGGAATTGGCCTCGCGCGACCACGTCCAGCGCCTGCTGCCGCTGGTGCGCAGCGCACTCGAGGCGTCGGCGACGCGAGCCGAGGATCTGCAGGGGGTGGCCTACACGGCCGGTCCAGGATTGGTCGGCGCGCTTCTGTGCGGGGCCGCTCTGGCCCGCTCCCTGGCCCACGGCTGGCGTTTGCCGGCCATCGGTGTGCACCACCTGGAGGGACACCTGCTCGCGCCCCTCCTGGAAACCCCGGCGCCTGGGTTTCCGCACCTCGCCCTGCTGGTATCCGGCGGACACACGATGCTGATCGAAGCCCTCGCCCTAGGCGATTATCGGCTGCTGGGCGAGACTCGCGACGACGCCGCAGGCGAGGCCTTTGATAAGAGCGCCAAGTTGCTGGGGCTGCCCTACCCGGGCGGACCGCAGCTGGCCGAGCTTGCGCAGCACGGCCGGCCGGGCGCCTGCCCATTGCCGCGACCGATGGTCGACCGGCCGGGATTCGAGTTCAGTTTTTCCGGGCTCAAGACCGCCGTGTCGCTGGCGGTGCGTGCCGCCCCTCTCGACCCGCAGCGGCGCGCGGACATCGCGCGCGGCGTGCAGGATGCGATTGTCGACACCCTGTGCATCAAGAGTCTGCGTGCGGTCGATGCCACGGGCCACCGACAGCTGGTGGTGGCCGGGGGCGTCGGCGCCAACCGCGAGCTGCGCGGGCGGCTCAGCCGTGAACTGGCCTCGCGCGGCGGAAGGGCCTTCTTCCCCAGGCCGGAGTTCTGCACCGACAACGCCGCGATGATCGCGGTCGCGGGCCTGATGCGCATGAAAGCCGGGGAGCGCGGCGGGGCCGGTATCGAAGTGCGCGCACGCTGGCCATTGGACGAACTGCGCCCGCCGTCCGCATGAGCTCCCGGGCAATATCGATCGGCAGCAATGGAGTCTTCCGACCATGACCACTGAGGATCGCATCCACCTGCGTGGCCTGAAGTGCCAGTGCATCATCGGCTTCATAGACTGGGAACGCCAGGTGCCGCAGACGGTGATGATCGATCTGGAGTTTCCGTGTGACTGCGCACGCGCTGCGGCGAGCGATTCGGTGACTGATACGGTGGATTACAAACAGGTGGCCAAGCGAGTGCTGGCCTTTGTGGAAGGCTCGAAATTCCAGCTCATCGAGACCCTGGCGCATCGCCTGGCGCTGCTGCTGCTCAGCGAGTTTTCACTCGAGTGGATCAAGATCGACCTCAACAAGCCCGGCGCCATTCGTCATTCGCGCGACGTGGGTGTCAGCATCATGCGGCGGCGTGGCGAGCCAGCCGCAGTCGATTAGCGCTTCCCGACCGGCCATGGCGCGGGTGTACGTCGCAATCGGTGGCAACGTCGATCCTGAGCGCTGGTTTCCGGTGGCCGCGCGGGAGCTGCGGGGCCGTTTTCCTGGCGCATGGTTCTCCTCCTGTTACCGAAATCCGCCCTACGGGTTCGAGGGTGCTGACTTCTTCAACGCGGTCGCGGGGTTTGACAGCGCACGCTCGCCGGAGTTGGTGGTGGCCGACTGTCACGAGATAGAGTCGGCCTGCGGGAGGCGGCGCGACGATCCAAAGTGGGCGCCGCGAGTCATGGATGTCGACCTGCTGATGCACGGCAATACCGTCGCCGAGACCGCCGCCTACCGGCTGCCGCGGCCCGACTTGCTGCGTCGCTGCTACATGCTCGGACCGCTCGCCGAAATTGCGCCCCAGCTTCGTCATCCGATTACCACCCGCACGATCGCCGATCACTGGCAAGAGTTGGCGCGGGAACCGCACTCCCTCGAGAAAGTAGCGCTCACACTCGGGGCCTAGCCGGTGGTGGCAAGTGCCGCGGACGGACTACCAACGCAAGCTCCGGCCCCCGTCTATGGCCAGTATCTGGCCGGTCACGAACGGCGCGTCTGAAGCGAAAAAACACACTGCGCGGGCCACATCCGCGGGCGTCCCGGCGCGCTGCAGCAGCGTGCTGCTGATGATTTCCTGCCGCTGGGCCGCATCCACACCGGTCTCGGGCCACAACACCGGACCGGGTGCAATGCCGTTAACTCGAATATCGGGGGCGAGCTCCCGCGCCAGCGCCTTGGTCAAATGGATGAGCGCCGCCTTGGCGGTCGAGTAGACGATGTATCCGGGCAGCGGCCGCAAGCCATGGATATCAACGATGTTTATGATCGTTCCGCGCGCGCGCCGCAGCTCAGCGGTCGCGGCCTGCGCCAGAAACAGCGGTGCCTTGAGGTTGCTCCCCATAAGTTCGCTCCATTGCGGGTCGGTGAGCTTCGCAAGCGGAGTGGGGTAAAAGCTGGAAGCGTTGTTGACCAGAATGTGCAGGCCACCGCAGCGGCTTGTGACGGCGGCCACCAAGTCGGGAATGCTTTCCGGCTGCAGCAGGTCGGCACCGAAGCTCATCGCGGAATTTGCCCGCTGGGCGTTCAGTTCGCCGGCCAGGTCCTGCGCGGCGGCCTGCGAATTGCGGTAGTGAATTGCAACTGTTGCGCCGGCGGCGTGCAGATGCTTTACGATTTCGGCGCCGACACGCCGTGCGCCCCCGGTAACCAGCGCGGTATGACCGGAGAGTGCGAGTGACTCGGTACCCATAGCCCAAGCTTATGACGTCAACGCCAGAATCCACAATGCCCGCACCCGAGGGCGCGCAGCGGGCGCAGCTGGAGGCAATGCGCGCGGCGCTGCGCGCGCGCATTGCCAAGTGCGGCGGCTGGATCGGATTCGATGAGTATCTTGAGCAGGTGCTGTATGCGCCGGGCCTGGGTTACTACAGCGCCGGCGCCGTCAAGCTGGGCCGCGCCGGAGATTTCACCACGGCACCGGAGATTTCACCGATGTTCGGCGCCTGCATTGCCGGGCAGTGCGCGCCGCTCCTGGCCGACGGCGGGGAGCTGCTGGAACTGGGCGCCGGAACGGGGGCTCTCGCGGAAGTGTTGTTGCTCCGCCTTGCCGCCGCCGGGGCAGCGCCGGCGCGCTACTCAATTCTTGAAGTGAGCGCCGATTTGCGTGATCGGCAGCGCGCGCGCCTGGGTCGCTTGCCGCCCGACCTGTTCGCGCGCCTGCAATGGCTCGACACCCTGCCGCAGCGCCCCCTGCGCGGCGTCATCCTGGCCAACGAAGTCGCAGACGCCCTTCCGTTCCAGTGCTTTGCGGCCAACGGCAACGGGCATGAGGAGCGCGGGGTGGGGATCGATGCCTGGGGCGACTTCTCATGGGCGGCTCGCCCGGCATCCACGCCACTGGAAGCGGAAATCACACGTCTCGAGGACTCGATCTCACGCTCCTTTGCGGCGGGTTATCACAGCGAGGTGTGCCTGCGGCTCGGGCCCTGGGTGGACGGTCTCGCAGCGGCGCTGCATTCCGGGTGCATTTTGATGTTTGATTACGGGCTGGGCCGGCAAGAGCTCTATCACCCACAGCGCGACGCTGGGACGTTGCGGTGTCACTATCGTCATCGCGCGCATGACAATCCGTTCCTGCATCCCGGGCTGCAGGACATCTCGGCGTGGGTCGACTTTACGCGGGTGGCCGAGGCGGCCAGCGCGGCCGGACTGGAGGTCGCCGGCTATTGCACCCAGGCGGCCTTCCTGCTCGGCGCGGGCATCGACGCCGAGCTCCCCGCCGAAGGCAGCGCGATTGAACGCGCGCGCGCGGCCAGCGCGGCGCGCAGCTTGCTGATGCCCGGTGAAATGGGCGAGACCGTCAAGGCCATGTTGCTCACGCGCGGCCCGGTCCCCACCCCCCCGGCCTTTCGAATGCAGGATCTGCGCCGCCTGCTGTAGCGGTCCGATCGGCGGCCATGCTTGCGGCCGATGAGGCCCGCAGCGCTACCCATCGGATGCGCGCAACGTGGCGAGCCGGCGCTCACGAAGCAGTGCGCCTATTTGCGGACCCCGGTGTGCCTTAAGCTCAGCGGCGCTCAGCTGCACTGCCGAGGCTGCCGCCAGCGCTCGGCGCAGGCGTAGCAGGAGCGCTGCGGTCTCGTCGGCAGGCCGGCTGGCCGCGCTGCGCCTTGAGGCGAGCACCTCGAGCCACTGCGCAAAGCGTTCCGGGCGACGGAAGGCGTCGGCCTGTTCGAACAGCGGCAGCAGCAAATGCGGGTCGGCCACGGCCTGTTCAGGGCGATGCGAGTCATTCTCGCCCAGGCGTGCGGACAGCACCGCCAGTTCCCGGGCTTCATTCGGCACCCGCAAGCGTGCGCACAGCGCTTCAACGTCCGCAGCGCGCAGCCCGGCCAGCAGCGCCGCCCAGCGAACCGGGTTGGACGTACCGGTGGCAGCCGCCGCCTGGAGCGCCTTCATGGCCAGCGGCGCATCAGTGGAGTTTGCAAGTTCCGGCAGCAACACGGGCAGCGCCCCACAGTCACGCAATACTTCAAAGCCACGCTGCGGCGATGCCGTGCCGAGCGTGCCCTCAAGCTCCCGCCAGACACGTTCACTGACCAGCGCATTGGCTTCCCCGTTCGCCACCATGACGCGCATCAGCGCCATGGTCTCCGGCGCGACGGTAAATCCCAGATCCGCAAAGCGCGCCGCAAAGCGCGCGACCCGCAGGATGCGCACCGGGTCCTCGGCAAATGCCGCTGAGACGTGCCGCAGCAGGCGCGCCCCCAGATCGGCGCGGCCGCCGTAGGGATCGATGATGCGCCCGTCGGCACTGCGCGCCATGGCATTGATGGTCAGGTCGCGCCGCAGCAAGTCTTCCTCGAGCGTGACCGCGGGCGAGTGCTCGGTGATAAAGCCTCGGTAACCGGGCGCGACCTTGCGCTCCAAGCGCGCCAGTGCATATTCCTCTTGGGTTTCGGGATGCAGGAAGACCGGGAATTCACGGCCGACGGCGCGATACCCCAGCCGCTCCAATTCCTCGGGCGTGGCGCCCACGACGACCCAGTCGCGCTCCCTGACGGGGCGACCGAGCAGTTCATCACGGACGGCGCCACCCACGAGGTAGACTTGCATCTGCACATGTTAACCGAGGCCCGTGCCCGCACGACTCGCCGTCTCGCAGGAGCCTGGCTGGTGATGAGTTCGTTCACGCTATCGGGTTGTGGAATCGGCTACCTGCTGCAAGCGGGCCACGGCCAGTGGCAGGTGCTGCACGCGCGCCAGCCGCTCGACAAGGTAATCGCAAGCGAGTCGACCGATGCGGCACTCAGGGCACGCCTGGAAATGGTGCGCGATGCCCGCGACTTCGCCAGCCGCGAACTCGGCCTGCCCGACAACGGCAGCTACCGCAGCTACAGCGTGGTCGGGCGTCCATATGTGGTCTGGAATGTCGTCGCGGCACCGGAGTTTTCGGTCGAGCCCAAACGCTGGTGGTTCCCGATCACCGGCTCGGTGGCCTATCGCGGTTATTTTCGCGAAGCCAACGCGCGGCGCTTTGCCGACGGACTGGCGACCGAGGGCTACGACACGCTGGTGGCCGGCGTAACGGCCTATTCGACGCTGGGCCACTTCGACGACCCCCTGCTCGACACCATGTTGCCCTATGGCGATCTGCAGCTCGTGGGCACGATCTTCCACGAGCTGGCGCACCAGCTCATTTACGTGAAGGACGCCAGCGAGTTCAACGAGGCGTTTGCGATGAGCGTGGAACGCGAGGGCTTGGCGAGATGGCTGAAGTCCAAGGGTCGGAGCGAAGAGCTGCTGACTTACCGCAGCCGCCAGGAGCAACAGGCGCTGATCATCAAGCGATTTGCGGATGCCAGGGCCAGGCTCGCTGCTTTGTATCGCGAGCCGCTGCCGCTGGAGGAGCGCCGTGCCCGCAAACAGGAATCGCTCGACGCCGTGACCGCCGGGGTGCGCGAACTCGAGCGGCAGTTAGGGGTGCACACGGGCTATGACGCCTGGCTCGATGCGGGCCTCAACAATGCCCACCTGGCCTCGATCGCAACGTACTTTGACTGTGTGCCCGGTTTTGAGCGCCTGCTGGCGCAGCAGCATGGCGAGCTGGGCGCGTACTACGCGGCGGTGCGCGCCCTTGGCCGAGGCCCGGCGGCGGCACGTGTGGCATTGTGCGAGCGACAGCCGGCCAGCTGACCGGCTGTCGCAGGCGATTCACTTCAGTTGACTTCCACGTTGACGCGGCGCGGCTCGACCACCGGCTGCTTCGGGATCACAACTACGAGCACACCATTGGTGTGGCGGGCCGTGATCTCGTCAGCGCGCGCGTTTTCGGGCAGCGTGAAACGCCGCAGGAAATCGCCCTCGATCCGCTCGAGTCTTTCGTATCGCTTCTGGCTCTCGCGCTTCTCGATGCGGCGCGCGCCCTGGATCGTCAACACGCCCTTGTCGGCCGTGACCTGGATGTCCGCCGGCAAAACGCCCGGCAGATCGGCGTGCACGGTAAAGCGCTCCGGCTCCTCGTGTACGTCCACGGCAGGAATCCACGAAGCCGCTCGCTCACCGGCGCTGGCCGGAGTGGCCGGCGTATCGCCGAACAGCTGATCGATTTCGCGATGCAGATTACCCATCAGTCTCCACGGTTCAAATCGCACGATGTTCATGTCAGATGCTCCGATTGCAAATCCGCTTTATTGCGGCACTGATCCCAGATGTGCGGTCGCGCCCATGACTTTCAAGCCCGGGGTGCTGCTTGTGTATAAAGTGTGCGTTAGCTGTGCGACAGGGGTGGACACCACATCTTGATTTTCCGCCATGGCCAAAAGCGACCTCCGGCCGAGCATTTTTTTTCCACTCAGTGTGGCCTCTATCTCGATAACCCTATGAATGGTAAATATATTTCCAGTTGCCCGGCCGGCCGCCCCAATCTTGACCAAGCTGACGCGCGTGTTTAGTCTCGCGACTTAAACCAACTACATCTTGTAGTTGACGGGGGCAGGGGGCACATACCGGAGCGGCCATGGCTTTGTAAGAAGCCCGGGCGTTTGTGCGTTGACAGGGGAGTCCTGAGAAGAGATGAATTCCGTGGTGAAAATCGAGCATAAAAGTATCGATGCGATTCCGTATCAGGAAGCGTCACTCGATATTTGGGACCAGAAATACCGCCTGACCTCCAAGGACGGTAAGCCCATCGATGGCTCGATGGATGACACCTACAAACGCGTGGCGCGCGCGCTGGCGGACGTCGAACGACCCGAACTGCGCGAGTCCTGGTTCGAGCGCTTTCTATGGGCGCTGCGCCACGGCGCGATTCCGGCCGGCCGCGTCATCAGCAACGCCGGCGCGCTCGAGCACAAGCCGGCCACCTCGACGATCAACTGCACCGTGTCCGGCACGATTCGCGATTCGATGAACGACATTCTCGCCAAGGTGCACGAGGCCGGATTGACGCTCAAGGCCGGATGCGGCATTGGCTATGAGTTCTCCACGCTGCGGCCGCGCGGCGCCTATGTTTCCGGCGCCGGCGCCTATACCTCCGGGCCGCTGTCGTTCATGGATATCTACGACAAGATGTGTTTTACGGTGTCCTCGGCGGGCGGGCGGCGTGGCGCGCAGATGGGTACCTTCGAAGTGGGTCATCCCGACGCCATGGATTTTATCCGTGCCAAGCGCGAGAACGGCCGGCTGCGCCAGTTCAATCTCTCGCTGCTGGTCACCGACGAATTCATGCAGGCGGTGCGCGAGGATCGCGAGTGGTACATGGCCTTTCCGCTGGCCCAAGGGGAGTTCGCCTCCGAGCATCCCGACCTGAACGACGCCGAGAAGTTTGTGTGGCGCGAGTGGCCGGAGCACGAGGGCTACGTGGTCAATGACGCCGGTCTGGTCGCCTGCCGCATCTACAAGCACGTGCCGGCGCGGCGCATGTGGGACCTGATCATGGCCTCGACCTACGATTTTGCCGAGCCCGGTTTTATCCTCATCGATCGCGTCAACGAAATGAACAACAACTGGTGGTGCGAGAATATCCGCGCCACCAACCCCTGCGGCGAGCAGCCCTTACCCCCGTATGGATCCTGCCTGCTCGGTTCCATAAATCTGACGCGCTTCGTGCGCGAGCCGTTCACGGCCGCAGCGCAGTTTGACTGGGATGAGTATCGCGAAGTGGTGCGCATCTTCACACGCGCGCTCGACAACGTGGTGGAGATCAATGGGCTGCCGCTCGAGCCGCAGCGCCAGGAAATCTTGCGCAAGCGACGTCACGGCATGGGCTTTTTGGGCCTGGGCTCGACGCTGTCGCTGCTGGGCATGAAGTACGGGTCGGCCGAGTCGGTCCAGTTCACGGAAGACGTCTCGCGCGAGATGGCCGTAGCCGGCTGGGAGGCCGGCCTCGAGCTGGCGCGCGAGAAGGGCCCGGCGCCGATCATGAACGAAGAGTTCGTGGTGACCAAGGAGATGCTGCGCAAGCGCCCGGAGATGGAGCGCGATGGCTGGAAGCCGGGCGCCAAGATTCCGGGCCGCCTGCTGCACGCCCGCTACAGCCGCTACCTGCAGCGCGTGGCAGGCGTGGCACCCCAGCTGGTCGAACAGCTCGCGCAGGTCGGCGCGCGCTTCACGCATCATTCCTCGATCGCGCCCACCGGCACCATTTCCCTGTCACTGGCCAACAATGCCAGCAACGGCATCGAGCCTTCCTTCGCACATCACTATTTTCGCAACGTGATTCGCGCCGGCCGCAAGACCAAGGAGAAGGTCGATGTCTTCTCCTTCGAATTGCTGGCCTACCGCGAACTGGTGAATGCACGCGCCATGCCGGGGGGGACCACGGCGGCCGAGGCGCTGCCCGAGTATTTCACGACCACCGACGATGTCTCGCCGCGCATGCACGTCGATATCCAGGCCGCGGCGCAGAAGTGGATCGATTCATCGATCTCCAAGACCGCCAATGTGCCGACCGATTTTCCCTACGAGCAGTTCAAGAGCATCTATCTGTATGCGCATGAGAAGGGGCTCAAGGGCTGCACCACCTTCCGCTTCAATCCAGAGGCGTTCCAGGGCGTACTGGTCAAGGAGGCAGATCTGAAGAACACCACCTACGTGTTCACCCTGGAAGACGGCACCGAGCTGGAGGTGCGCGGCGATGAGCAGATCGAATATGACGGCGAACAACACAGCGCCGCCAACCTGTTCGACGCCCTGAAAGAAGGTTACTACGGAAAACTTTGAACATGAATACGCGAATCGACAAGCGCATCGTCAAATTCCGGGTCCGCAAGCCCGAGGATGCCGCGCTGGCCGCCGCCAAGGCCGCCCTGGAAGCCGACATGAGCACGGGCCGCGATGGCCGCCGGGCCAAAGTCATCCGGCTCACCGAGGAAGTGCAGCGCCCGGAGATGCTCATTGGCTCGACCTACAAGATCAAGACCCCGGTCTCCGATCACGCCATGTACGTCACCATCAACGACATCCTGCTGAACGAGGACACGGACCACGAGCAGCGCCGGCCGTTCGAGATCTTCATCAATTCCAAGAATCTCGACCACTTCCAGTGGATCGTGGCCCTTACGCGCATCATTTCGGCGGTGTTCCGCAAGGGCGGGGACGTGACCTTCATGGTCGATGAGCTCAAGGCGGTGTTTGATCCGCGCGGCGGGTACTGGCAGCCGGGCGGGAAGTTCATGCCCTCGATCATCGCCGAGCTCGGCCACGTGATCGAGAAGCACCTGCAGTCCATCGGCCTGCTGCGCAAGCCACAGCTGGACGAGCACCAGAAGAAGCTTATCGATGACAAGCGCAGCGAGTACGAGGCTCGCCGCAAGCAGCAGGACGCCTTCGCCAAGTCGCATTTCCCGGAGGGTGCGCAACTGTGCGTCAAGTGCAGCACGGCGGCGGTGGTGATGCTGGATGACTGCCAGACTTGCCTGAACTGCGGTGACTCAAAATGCGGATGATCAGCCACGCTCAACCAATCAGCTGATCACGCGACGTCTCCTCGACGTCGCGACTTACGGGAGGCGCGCCTCAGACGCTTCCCGTTTTTTTCTGAAATATGAACTTGGCCGCGCTAGTCGGTCGCGGTTTTATGGTATTCAGCTGCTGAATGAAGACTTGCCTGGCCTGCCTGCTGCTGATGTTTCCCATCCTGGGCGCGAGCGCCGTTCCGGCCATCCCGGAGCCTGCCGCTCTGGAGCCGGACATCCACTTCTGGATGCGGGTCTACAGCGAGATTTCCACCAACGAGGGCTTCATCCACGATCAGCGCAATCTCTCGATTGTCTACGAGACCTTGCATTTTGGGGCCGGCTCGGCACCCAAGGCACGCGAACAGCAGGTCACCGCGGCGCGCGAGCACTACCAGGCCATACTGCGGCGCCTCGGCGGCGGCGCGGCCCCGCAGGACGCCGAGGAACAGCGCGTGCGCGAGCTGTGGACGGATGCCGGCCCGGCGCGCCTGACGCAAGCGGCCGACGACGTTCGCTTCCAGCTTGGACAGTCCGATCGGTTCCGCGCCGGACTGCAGCGCGCCGGATTGTGGGAAAGCCATATCGCCCAGACCCTGGCCGCGCGGGGCCTGCCCCCGGAAATCGCCGCACTCCCGCACGTGGAGTCGTCCTTTCAACCCACCGCCATGTCCAAGGCCGGGGCTGCCGGGATGTGGCAGTTCATCCGCTCGACCGGCCGCCGCTACCTGCGGATCGACGGAGCCGTGGACGAGCGCCTGGATCCGTACCGGTCAACCGAAGCCGCCGCCCAGTTGCTGTCCTACAACTACAGGCTGCTCGGCAGCTGGCCGCTGGCGATCACCGCCTACAATCATGGCGCCGAGGGCATGCGCCGCGCGCGTGATCAGCTGGGCACCGACGATATCGTGCGCATCGTGCGCCAGTACCAAAGCCCGACCTTCGGGTTTGCCTCGCGCAATTACTACTGCTCGTTCCTGGCAGCGCTTCGCTTGGATCGCGATCCGGAGAAATTCTTCGGCAACGTGACGCCCGCGACGGTGGCCGCTTCGCACGAATTGCAGCTGACCGCGCCGGCGCGCGCCGACGCGCTGGCGGCCGCGCTGCAGCTGGATCGCGATACCCTCCGCTCCCTCAATCCCGCGCTGCGTAATGCGGTGTGGAACCTGCAGCGGATGATCCCCAGCGGATACCGCCTGCGGTTGCCCGAGAGCATGAAATCCTGGACCGGCGAGTCTCTGGCCGCGCGCTTGTCCCACGGCGGCGCAACTGCCGTACCGGTGCTGGCCGCGCTACCACCGCACCCGCCCACCCGTGTGATGGCGGCCAAACCCGCCCCGGCCGAGCCGGCGCTCGCGGCACTCCCGCCCGCTGGCAATGGCCCGAGCTCCCGCGCCACCCTGAGCGCGGCCGAGCTGGCCGCCGCCAGCGCTGGTTACGATGCGATGTATATCGTGCGCGGCGGGGACACGCTGGCGATGATTGCCCTGCGAACCGGCGTTGATCCCTCCCGGTTGATGGTGATCAACGGCCTGAGCGACAGCGAGCATATTTACGAAGGCCAGCGCCTGGAACTGGAAGGCGGATCGGAGCGCGCCGGTGCCGACGCTCTGCTGGCGGCGCGCGCATTGGCCGAGGACCGCCAGGACCAGGCCCGCGCGCAGATGGTGGCTGCGCAAACCCAGCCCGCGGTTTCCGCGGCCCAGGCGCAGGCGCAGGGGCCCGCACTGCTGGCGGACGCGGTGCCGCCGCCCTCGGCCGACCCGATCGACTACGGGGTGGACAGCGCCGACCGGGTGGTCGTGGTCGCTGCAGAAACCATCGGCCACTACGCCGATTGGCTTGATGTCCCCGTCGCCACCCTGCGTTCCCTCAATCGCCAGCGCGGGCGCAGTGCGATGCTGATCGGGAGCCATTTCAAGCTGGCCTTCACCAAGGTGACACGCACCCAGTTTGAACAGCGCCGGCGCGAGTACCACCAGCAACTTGAGTCGGAGTATTTTGCGGCCCATCGTATCACCGGGAGCGACACCTACGTGGCCCGCCGCGGTGACTCGTTGTGGAGCGTCACACAGCGCGGCGCCATGCCGGTATGGCTCCTGCAGCAGTACAACCCGGACGTGGATTTTGCGATGCTCAGACCCGGTACCGTCATCGTGCTGCCGCGGGTCGAAGCCGCATCGTGAAAGCTGTGAGCCCTGCACGGTCGCGACCCGGACCCCCGATCCCTATAATTGCCGCCATGTCGCTGTATTTGCGAATAGCCGCTGGCTTGCTCGCCGCGGGCGTGGCGCTGGCCGAACCGGGAGTGAGCAACACCATCGTGCCGATCGGCGCGGAGGGGGGCGCTCGCCTGCCCGAGCCCACCTCGCTCCCCATGGCCGATCGTGCGGTCATGCACAAATCCGAGCGGCGGCTGTACCTGATGAAAAACGGCGCCGTGCTGCGCACTTACCGGGCCGCCCTGGGGCTCATGCCGGCGGGCACCAAGCAACGATCGGGAGATTTCAGGACGCCCGAAGGCATCTACCAGCTGACCCGGCGCAACGCGCACAGCGAGTACTTCCTGTCGATCCAGGTCTCCTACCCCAACGCCGAGGACCTGCAACGCGCACAGCGCAACCGCTGGGAAGTCGGTGGGCAGATCATGGTGCACGGCTGGCCCAATAATCTGCGCCACTCGCCGGACTACTACGCCACCGCCGACTGGACGGACGGGTGCATCGCGCTCTCGAATTCCGACATGGTCGAATTCTGGTTGCTCACCCCCGACAACATGACGATCGAGATCACGCCCTGAGGCGCACTGGCGCGATCGAACCCCAGCGGGAATACTAATCGTCATGGAAACCAGTGTCGTGATCGCCGACGCCGTGGACGCCCGCGTCGGTCCGCGGGGCAGCCTCGAGAACCTCTCCCAGGCGGAAATCGACAAGCTTCTCGATACCAGCGCCCAGGGGCTCTATCCGTTATTTCGCAGCTGTGCGCTCGCCGTGCTCAATGCCGGGAGCGACATCGACAACGCCCAGGAGATCCTCGAGCGCTACCGCGCCTTTACGGTGCAGATCGTGCGCCATGCCTGGGGCATCAAGCTGCAGATCGCCAACGCCCCGGCCGCAGCCTTCGTGGACGGGGAAATGATCCGCGGCATCAAGGAGCACCTGTTCGCGGTGCTGCGCGACGTCGTTTACACCGCCAACGAGATCGTCGGTACGGGCCGGCTGGACAGCACCGAGCCGGCGTCGATCACCAACGCGCTGTTCCACATCCTGCGCAATGCCCGGGTATTGGATTTCAAGGCGCGCCCCAACCTGGTCGTGTGCTGGGGCGGTCACTCGATTGCGGACGGCGAATATCACTACACCAAGCGGGTCGGCTACGAGCTCGGGCTGCGCGCCCTCGATGTATGCACCGGCTGCGGTCCGGGGGCCATGAAAGGCCCGATGAAAGGGGCGGCGATCGCGCACGCCAAGCAGCGCATCGCCAACGGACGCTACCTCGGCTTGACCGAACCGGGGATCATTGCCGCCGAGCCGCCCAACGCGATCGTCAATCAGCTGGTCATCATGCCGGACATCGAGAAGCGACTCGAAGCCTTTCTGCGCCTAGCGCACGGCATCGTGGTGTTTCCGGGCGGGGTGGGCACGGCCGAAGAGATCCTGTACCTGCTGGGCGCGTTGCTCGAGCCGGCCAATGCCAGCCTGCCGCTCCCGGTAGTGCTTACGGGGCCCCGGGAGAGCGCCGTCTGGTTTGAGCAGGTCTCGGAGTTCATCGAGGGCACCCTGGGCGCCTCAGCGTTGGCCCGCCTGACCTTCATCATGGACGATCCGCAAGCCGTGGCCCGCCACATGGTGAAGGCATTTCAGGAAGTCCGTGAATTTAGACGCACCCGCAACGATTCTTATAATTTCAACTGGCTGTTGACCGTGCCGCCCTCGCTGCAACTTCCCTTCGAGCCCACGCACGAGGCCATGCGCGCTTTGAACCTGAGCCGCGACCAGCCGGTGCACCAGCTGGCCGCCGATCTGCGGCGGGCGTTCTCAGGGATAGTGGCTGGCAACGTCAAGCAACAGGGCGTGGCGGCAATATCCCGCCACGGACCTTACGAGCTGGCGGGCGACCCTGCGGTGATGGCGCTTCTGGATCGGTTGCTGGCGGCGTTCGTGCAGCAACAGCGCATGAAGCTGCCGGGGAGCCGCTACCGCCCCTGCTACCGGCTGGTGGCCTAGGGCCAAATCGGCCGGTGGGCCGCAAAAATAGCGCAATCCGCCGCTTTTTTGGCACGTGCGGATGTGACCCAGTTCCTCACTTGGCCGTTCGCGGCATCGTACGCTGCTTGCAGCCAACAGGTGACCCCTATGAATAAGACCGATCCTCCCTCCCGACCGGACGGTGGCAAAACCACCACCGAAGAGGCTCCGTCGCTCGAAGGGGGTGCCGAAGCCTACGCGCGTTGGCTCCAGCACATGCAGCGCACTCGCGGGCGTCACGCGGCCATAACCCGCAATCTTTACACCTGGTCGAATTACAAGACCTGGGCCGACAAGGTCCGCACGTCCTGGGATCCGGAATCAGGCAAATAAGGGCGGCGCGGCGACTACCGGCGCCACGACCCGGCCCGTTGGTTCATTGAGCCAGGCGAGCATCCGCTCCCAGCTCTGCAGGTCCTCACTGACCTGGTAATGCTTCATTTCGTGGATTCCCAGCCCCAGCTCGGCGCCGCGCACGTAATTCTGCGAATCACGGAGCGTGGCGATGATCGGGATGTCGAGCGTGGTCAGGAATCGGGTCAGCGACTGGTACATCAGGGTATTGCGGCGCACCCGGTTGGCAATGATGCCCAAGCGATTGTCCGTGCGCCGTACCTTGGCCACCAGCAACAGGCTGGCGATGCTGCGCACGCAGGCCTGGATGTCGATATCGGAGGGCAGCACCGGCACCAGGATCTTATCGGCATTGGCGGTCAGTGCTGGCATTTCCGTCGCGTCGATCGCCGCCGGGGTATCGATGATGACGCGTCGGGTGGCCTCCGGAATACGCAGCTGGAATGCCCGGGTCACCCGGCTGTCCTTCTCGAAGGCAGTGATCAGGTGGATCGGCGCCTGGGTAACCTGGCGCTTGCGCGCCCAGCGGGCGGCCGAGGCCTGCGGGTCGAAATCCAAAAGCGCCGGCTGCTCGCCGCTGAGGGCGTAGTAGCTTGCCAGATTGATGGCAATCGTCGTCTTGCCCGACCCACCCTTGGGGTTTAGGACGACGATTCTCTGCATGATGATCCCCGAGGCGGGCGCGCCCGCTTATGTTCGAAACACTGAGCCTACGCAGCGTAGCGCAGTGCTGCAAGCCGCGCGACCTCCGATCGTGGCGCGATGTTGTGAGGCGCAACACGGTGCACCCCGTGGTCGACTTCTACGATACCCGGCAGCTGCACAAGGAATCGTGCTTGGAAGTTCTGCTGCTGATCTGGGACGAAATGGACGACTGGCTCGGGGCGGCCCGGCACGTGTTACGTAATCTGACTTGATTTACGGGGCGGCGAGCCCCATATAACGCCCAAAGCCGGCGCCTAACCCGGCCGAAGAGGGCGTATTTCCATGTCGAACCCGCGCGAGACGCACGGCTTTCAGGCCGAGGTGCGTCAGCTCATGCAGCTGATGATCCATTCGCTTTACAGCCACCGCGAGATCTTCCTGCGGGAGCTGATCTCCAATGCCTCCGATGCCAACGACAAGCTGCGCTTCCTCGCCCTGGGCAGCCCCGAGCTGCTGGCCGAAGACCCGGAGCTGGGCGTCTGGATCGACTTCGACGCCAAGCTCGGCACACTCACGATCCGTGACAATGGCGTCGGCCTCAGCCGTGAGGAAGCCGTTACGCACCTGGGCACCATCGCCAAGTCGGGAACCGCGGAGTTTTTCGGGCGCCTGACCGGGGACCAGCAGCGCGACGCGCAGCTGATCGGCCAGTTCGGGGTCGGCTTCTACTCGGCGTTCATCGTGGCCGAGCGGGTGGAGGTCCTGAGCCGCCGCGCGGGCGAGGCCCCCTCGGAAGGCATCCGCTGGGAATCGAGCGCCAACGGCGAATTCACTATCGAGTCGCTGGAGCGGGCGCAGCGCGGCACCACGGTCATACTTCATCTCAAGCCGGACGCCCGCGAGTACGCCGACCCCTGGCGGTTGCGCGGGCTGGTTCGCCGCTATTCCGACCACATCGCCTTCCCGGTGCGCCTGCCCAAGGAGGGCGCCAACCTCGAGTACGAGATCGTCAACCAGGCCCAGGCGCTCTGGACGCGGCCGCGCACCGAGATCAGCGATGAGGAGTACCGCGACTTCTATCGCCACGTCAGTCACGACGGGGCCGATCCGCTGACCTGGAGCCACAATCGCGTGGAAGGCAAGCGCGAATACACCAGCCTGTTGTATGTGCCTTCCCAGGCGCCCTTCGACCTGTGGCAGCGGGAAGCGGTCCGTGGCCTCAAGCTTTACGTGCGGCGCGTGTTCATCATGGACAACGCCGAGCAGTTCCTGCCGCTTTACCTGCGCTTCATGAAGGGAATCGTCGATTCCAGCGACCTGCCGCTCAACGTGTCGCGCGAACTGCTGCAGCAGGATGAACAGGTCGAGGCCATGCGCGGGGCGCTCACGCGCCGCGCGCTCGAGCTGCTCACGCGCCTCGCCAGTGAGGATCCCGCCAAGTACACGAGCTTCTGGAAGCAATTCGGCCGGGTGCTGAAGGAGGGTCTGGCCGAGGATCCCGGCAATCGCGAGCGCATCCTGCCCTTGCTGCGCTACGCCAGCACCGCCACCGACAGCGACGAGGAAACCGTCGGCCTCGCCGATTACACCGGCCGCATGCGCTCCGGCCAGGAGCGCATCTACTACGTGATGGGCGAGAACCACGCCGCGGCGCGCGGCAGCCCGCACATCGAGCGCCTGCGCGAGAAGGGCATCGAGGTGCTGTTGCTGGGCGATCGCATCGACGAGTGGGTGATGGGCCAGCTCACGGAGTATTCCGGCAAGCGTTTCAAGGATGCTTCCCGTGGCGATCTGGAACTGGGCGCTCTGGCCGACGCCGCCGAGCAGCAGCGTGTCGAGGCCGCCCTGAAGGAAAGCAAGGGCCTGCTGCGGCGCTGCAAGGATGCGCTGGGCGCGCGGGTGCGCGAAGTTCGGCCGAGCACACGGCTGCAGGATTCCCCGGCATGCCTGGTGCGCGATGAGGCCGACCTGTCCGAATCGCTGCGACGCGTGCTGCAGGCGCAAGGGCAGGCGCCACCGGCGACGGCCCCGACGCTGGAACTCAACGTGGCACACCCGCTGCTGCGCTACCTCGATCAGCTCCCGCAGGGTGAAACCTTCGACGAGCTCATCCAGGTGCTTTACGATCAGGCGCGCCTGAACGATTCTGGTCAGATAGAGCAGCCGGCGGAATACTCGCGTCGACTCAACGGCCTGCTGGTGCGTCTGGCTGCGGTGCAATAGCCCCTAGGAGAGCGAACATGACCGAGCGCAAGGAGGGAACCGTCCCCAGCGATGCGCAGCTGCGCGCGCGCCTGAGCCCGCTTCAGTACCAGGTCACGCGCGAGAAGGGCACGGAACGCGCACACACCGGAGCGTACGCCCATCACAAGGAAGCCGGCGTCTATCGCTGCGTGTGCTGCGGCGCGGACCTGTTCAGTTCCGCCACCAAGTACGACAGCGGTTCGGGCTGGCCGAGCTTCTGGCTGCCCCTGGCCGGCGGAAACGTGCGCACGCAGACTGACCGCTCGCACGGGATGGTGCGCACGGAGGTGACCTGCGCCCGCTGCGAGGCCCATCTCGGCCACGTGTTCGAGGACGGTCCGCAGCCTTCCGGCCAGCGCTTTTGCATCAACTCAGCCTCGCTCGATTTCCAGCCGGACGCGGCCAAGGGCAAGTGAACGCCCTTCTGCGGGCCGCCGTGCCCGAGAGTGTGTCCATTGCGGGGCCAGCCGGGCGCCTGGAGGCGCTGATCGAGGAGCCCTCCGCCGAGTCCCGATCCCCGACGGTGGCCGCGGTGGTCTGTCATCCGCACCCGCTCTTTGGCGGCACGCTGCAAAACAAGGTGGTGCACACCCTGGCCCGAACCCTCAGGGCGGCCGGCGGTGCGACGCTGCGATTCAATTTTCGCGGGGTAGGTGCGAGCGAAGGCACGCATGATGGCGGCGCGGGCGAGATCCAGGATGCACTCGCCGCCGTGGCGTGGGCGCGCCTGCGCTGGCCCGGCGCGCCGCTGGTGCTGGCAGGATTTTCATTCGGGGGCGCGGTGGCCATCCAGGCCGCCAGCGCCGCCGCTGCCGCCTGGCTGATCACCGTGGCTCCGGCGGTCGACCGGATCAAGCTCGATTCGCTCGAGCTGCCCCGTTGTGACTGGCTGGTGGTCCAGGGCGATGCGGACGATGTGGTCGCGCCCGACTCGGTGCTGCAGTGGATGACGCGCTGGGCGCCGCAGGCACGGGTGCGTGTGTTGAGCGGGGTCGGGCACTTCTTTCACGGCCGGTTGCACGAACTGCAGGCCTGCCTGCGCGAGGAATGGCCGCGCGCTCTCAAGGGAGATGGGATCCCCCAGGCCTAGGGTCCTTAAGGCGATGCGCCCACCGGACTAAGTAGATCCTTCCTGACTGACTCCATGGCCAGGTCCCGGCCCGTCAACCATGCCGCGGCGCTCAGTGGGGCATCGAGTTGCGGGCGCAACGAGCCTACTGTGGCGTCAAATTGGTCGCCGTAACAGGCCGGCTCGGATTTACAACCGCGCTCCAGATCCCAAAGTCCGGAGGTCTGGCGCAGGCAGAAGTGGGAGTTGGGCAGGCAGGCGCGCTCGCCCTCGGACCAAAATCGCAGTCGGTCCCCCACTTCCTCCCCGACCAGAATCGCCCGGCCGGCCGCGTCGTGCTTGAGCGCCGCTACACTGACGATGCCCGCGGAAAAGGTATAGCGGCTGATCAGCACGTAAATCCTGCCGGGTACCAGCCTTGTGACCTCGCGCAGGAAGTCGCGAGATTGGCTGATGTCCCCGCCGACGTTAAAGCGCAGGTCGAATACCAGGTTTCGGGCCGGCGCGGCGCGCAGCTCGCGCAGGGTTTCCTCCAGAAACGGCTCGAACGCTTGATTGTCCTCGTCCATATTGCTGCGCAGCTGCAGATAGATGGCGTCGAGTTCCGGCAGCCGGACCCTGCGGAACAGCAGGTCCGCCTGTTGCTGGTAGAGCGGCTCCGAATCGCCGGGGACGGCGGCCGTCCAGCCCTTTTCGGCCTCCTCCTTGCTCAATTCACCCGACAGCAGGCGGGTCGGGCGCGTAGCAGCGGGAACACTCGACTCGGGCACATAGTCCACCGCAAAGGACCGGCTCTGACCGTTGCGCAGCAGCGCGTCAAACTGCAGTCGCTCCTCGGATTTTGCGAGCCCGAGCGCGTGCATGAATTGCCCGTTGCTGACTACCCAGAGCGCATTCCATCGGCGGTAGGCCTCCGTTCCGCCGCAAACCGCATGCAGTTTGGTGAGGAGATTCTCGGGCGTCAGGCCTTCGATGCGGGTGATCCGCGCCCCCAGTAGCTCCTTGCGCTCGGGTGCCGCCCGCGCAATGAGCAGGCCGTCGGGAAACCACACGAGGCTGAAGGGCAGCCGGCTCTTGGGCCACCAGGCCGCCTTGCCGCTGTGAAACACGTCGTGGCCGTTGTCCGCAAACGCCGGGACCCGGGCCATCGCCAGCAGAAACTCGGCCTCCGACATGGACGCAACGCGTGGGCCGAGCTGCCGCAGGTAGGTGAGGGCCCGGGATCTTTGTTCAGGCAAGAGAGCCTGGCTCTTCAGGATGTATTCGGACCGGGCGTAGTCCACATCCGCCTGTCGGCCCGCCGCGACATCCGCGGCGGGTATGGGTGCAATCACCAGCCATGCGCCCAGACCGGCCGTCGCGCTCAAATCAAAGTGCTTCCTGAATCCCCGCGCCCTGGCACGGAGGCGACGCAAATTGAACACGGTACTCCCCTCGTGGTGATGCTTTGCAAAACCCAACGGGGTATGGGACACGCATTGGCGGCCCGATGGCAAGTGCGCCTGCATTCTTCAAGAAAAAGGGCCCGGACTTTTGAGCAGTCGCGGGCCCTTCAGAATGGCGATCGATTGCCCAGGGCTTCATGCCCGGGCGAGCGCCTGGATGGGCTCTAGTTCACCATTGATTTGAGGCTCTTGAGCGGCAGCGCACGGACCTTTCTGCTCGCTGGCTTGGCCTTGAACATCATCTTTTCGCCGGTAAAAGGATTTACGCCTTCACGCGCCTTGGTGGCAGGCTTCTTCACTACCTTGAGCTTGAGCAGGCCCGGGAGAGTAAACAACCCGTTGCCCCGCAGGCTCTTCTTGACGATCCCGTTCAGCGAGTCGAACACTTCGTTTACCTGCTTGCGGGAAAGCTCGGTGTCCTTGGAAATTGTCGCCAGGATTTCCGACTTGGTCGGCGCCCCACCTTTCTTCGCCATTGCTGAATCTCCTCGAGTTTGGCTGTCAGTTCAGAACTAGGAATCACGTATTTCGTGAATCGGGGCGCAACATAGCACAAGCAGCGCACGACGCAAATGCCTTTTTTTCTAGGCTTTGGAGAGCGACGCCGGTTTGCAATGCGAATGCATGCGTCTCGCTGCTCGACAGGCAATGCAAATGAGCGGCTAAACCTATGGCTGGATTGGCAGTTGCGGCGCAGCCGCACGCGCACGTGGATCACCGGCCGCGCGGGCTCAGCGCACGAGGATCAGCAGCGCCTGGATAAGAATTCCCGCCCAGAGCGGCGAGAGATCAAGGTTGGCCAGTGGCGGGATAAGCCTGCGAAATGGCCGCAAAACCGGCTCGCACAGCGCCGTGAGCAGAGCCTGCGCGGGTGAATAGGTGCCCGGCGCGATGAACGACAGGGTGGCGTACAGAAAGATCGCAAAGAAATATGTCCACAACACCAGGCGCACAAGCTGCAGTGCGGCCAGCTCGATCCACAGGAGTACCGGCGGCAGTCCCACGCCGCTCAGCAGGCTGGCCATGCTCACGCGCAGCATGGCCAGGGCGATTACCACCACGACCGAGGCGGTGTCGAGCCGGCCGATGGCGGGCAGTACGCGCCGGAGCGGCGTCAGTACCGGACTGGTCAGTTGCACGATGGCCCGCAGCAGCGAGTTGCGGAAGTCCGCGCGCGCCCACTGCAGCAGGAGCCTCAGCATAAAGCACAGCTGGACCAGGCTCAGCAGCGTGTCGATCAGATACAGCAGTGCGGCCATAGTGCAATCATTCCCCAGGCAGTCATTCCGAACGGTCGGACCTTGCGCTTTGCCCGCTAGCCGCGGCGAGTTCCGCGCCCCGGATGGTCGCTGCCGCAAGGGCCTGCGCAACCAGTCTATCGAAGCCCCCGGCGGCCAGCGTCGCCAGTGCCGCGGCCGTGGTGCCGCCCGGGCTGGTCACCGCCTCGCGCTGCGTTCCCGGGTGGGCCGTTCCTTCGAGCATGGCGCCGGCGCCCCGTAGCGCCTGCGTGGCCAGGAGGCTTGCGGTCTGCGCATCCAGGCCGAGGGCGGTGGCTGCGGCCGCCAAGTGCTCGGCCAGCTGAAAGTAGTAGGCCGGCCCGCTACCCGAAAGCGCCGTTACGATATCAAGGTCGGACTCGCGCCGCACCCAGACCGTAATCCCGACCGCGGCACACACTTCTTCGGCGAGCGCGCGCGCGGCGTGGTCCACCTCGGGTCCGGCAAACAACGCCGTGGCGCCCGCGCCCACGAGCGCCGGACGATTGGGCATCGCGCGCAGGATGGGCAGTCCCGCGCAGCACGAGGCCAGATCGGCGATGCGCGTGCCGGCGACGATCGACAGCAGCAGCGATCGGCGCGCGGCAAGCGCCGGACACGCTTCGGCCAGCGCGTTCAAGGCCGCCTCGGGCTTGACGGCCAGCACCACCAGATTCGCATCCCGTACCGCAACACGATTGTCGGCCACGGCCCGCACTCCAAGTTCCGACTGCAATCGGTCGCGTTGCTTCTCGAACGGCTCCCCGACGCACAATTGCGAAGCAGCCACGCCATGACGCAGCAGGCCCTGGATGAGCGCCCAGGCCATGTTGCCACCGCCCAGAAAGGCCAGCTTGGTTGCGGCTTTCATACTTCCCGCGGGGCGGCGCCCTTCACAGGTGCCGCACCAAACAAGGCGGTGCCGATGCGAACCAGGGTGGATCCGGCCGCAATGGCCGCCGGGTAGTCACCGCTCATGCCCATCGACAAGGTGTCGAGCCCGGCGCCGCTGCGGTTGAGTTGCTCGTACAGTGCGCGCACTTCGCCAAACAGTGCGCGTTGCCGCTCCGGATCCTGTCCCTCGGGCAACATGCACATCAGTCCGCGCAGTCGCAGCCGCGGGAGCGCCGTGACGGCCCGAGCCAGTGCCGGGACTTGCGCCGCGCTTAGGCCGCTGCGGACGCCGACATCGGCGAGCTTGACCTCAATGCAGATATTGAGCGGCGCCATGGAGGCAGGCCGCTGCGTGGCGAGCCGCTCGGCTACGCGCAGACGATCGACACCGTGCGCCCAGGCGAAGCGCTCGGCCACGGCGCGCGTCTTATTGGACTGCAGATGGCCAATGAAGTGCCAGCTGAGTTCCATGCCGGCTAGCGCGTCGAGTTTTGGTTGCGCCTCCTGCAGGTAGTTCTCGCCAAAATTCTCGACGCCGAGGTGCGCCAGGGTTCGCACAGCGCTGGCACTGCGCCCCTTGCTCACCGCCAGCAACGTGACGCAGTCCTCATTCCGGCCTGCGGCTTTGGCCGCGGCGGCAATCGATGCGCGCACTTCGCGGTAACGTGCGGCAAGATCCTCCGTGGCTAACGAATTCTGCGGACCGATTAACATATTGAGAGCCGATACCCTCCGTTATACTGACGCGGCTCGCTGCACTCGCAGCGTGCAACACGGCAAGGAATACTGATGGCAGTCGATATCGCACAACTCCTGGCGTTTGCCGTTAAAAACAACGCCTCGGATCTGCACCTGTCGGCAGGAGTCCCGCCGATGATCCGTGTCGATGGCGATGTCAAGCGCATCAACATGCCTGCACTCACCCACAAGGAAGTGCACGCCATGGTGTATGACATCATGAACGACAAGCAGCGCAAGACCTACGAAGAATTCTTCGAAACCGACTTTTCCTTCGAAATCCCCAAGCTGGCACGCTTCCGCGTCAACGCCTTCAACCAGAATCGCGGCGCCGGCGCGGTGTTTCGCAATATTCCCTCGACCATTCTCAGCCTCGATGACCTGCAGTCACCGAAGATATTCCGCGACCTGTGCATGCTGCCGCGCGGCCTGGTGCTGGTCACCGGGCCGACCGGCTCGGGCAAGTCAACAACCCTGGCCGGCATGATTGACCACTGCAACGACAATCGCCCCGATCACATCATAACAATCGAAGACCCGATTGAATTCGTGCACGAGTGCAAACGGTGCCTGATCAACCAGCGCGAGGTCAAGCGCGACACGCTCGGCTTCAGCGAGGCGCTGCGTTCCGCGCTGCGCGAGGATCCCGATATCGTCCTGGTCGGCGAGATGCGCGACCTCGAGACCATTCGCCTGGCGCTGACCGCTGCCGAGACCGGCCACCTGGTGTTCGGCACCCTGCACACCAGCTCGGCCGCCAAGACCATCGACCGCATCGTCGACGTGTTTCCGGGCGAGGAAAAGGACATGGTGCGCTCGATGTTGTCCGAATCGCTGCGCGCGGTCATCTCGCAGACTCTGCTCAAGCGCACTGGCGGCGGGCGTATTGCCGCGCACGAGATTATGATCGGCACGCCCGCGATCCGAAATCTGATTCGCGAAGGCAAGATTGCGCAGATGTACTCCTCCATCCAGACCGGCGGCGCGGCTGGCATGCAGACGCTCGATCAGTGCCTGGCCGAGATGGTCAGCAAGGGCCACGTCAGCAAGGAAGAGGCCCGTTACAAGGCCCAAAACAAGGATGCGCTCTAGGCGCTACGTTGCGAGGTTGCCACCGTGGATCGCGAACAAGCCATAACTTTGATGCAGGACCTGCTTCGCCGCGTGGTGGAGCGCAAGGCTTCCGACTTGTTCATAACCGCAGCGTTCCCGCCGGCCATCAAGATCGATGGCGAAGTGCGCCCGCAGATGGACCGGGCGCTCACCGGCGAGCAGTCGGCGCTGCTGGTGCGTTCGATCATGAACGACCGGCAGACCAAGGAGTTCGACGCCACCAAGGAGTGCAACTTCGCGATTTCGCCCCCGGGTATCGGGCGCTTTCGCGTCAGCGCCTTCGTGCAGCAGGGCCACACCGGCTGCGTCATTCGACTGATCAATGCCAAGATCCCGAGCTTCGAAGAACTCGACCTGCCGATCATCTTGCGCGAAGTGGTGCTGTCAAAACGTGGGTTGGTGATCGTGGTCGGGGGCACCGGCTCGGGCAAGTCCACCACACTGGCCGCGATGGTCGGGTACCGCAACGAAAAGACCCGCGGGCACATCGTCACGATCGAGGACCCGGTGGAGTACGTCCACCCGCATCGCGGCTGCGTGATCACGCAGCGCGAGGTAGGGGTGGACACCGATTCCTGGCACGCGGCGCTCAAGAACACCCTGCGCCAGGCGCCCGACGTCATCCTGATCGGCGAGATCCGCGATCGCGAGACCATGGAGTACGGCATCCAGTTCGCCGAGACCGGCCACCTGGTGCTGGCGACACTGCACGCCAACAGCTCCAACCAGGCGCTCGACCGCATCATCAATTTCTTCAGCGAGGAGCGCCGTGAGCAACTGCTCATGGACATGTCGCTCAACGTCCGCGCGCTGATTTCGCAGCGGCTGATTCCGCGCGAGGCGGGCAACGGGCGCATCGCCGCCATGGAAATCATGCTCAATTCGCCGTTGATTCAGGATCTCATCTTCCGCGGCGAAATTGCCAAGATCAAGGAAGTCATGGGCCGCTCGACCCGCATCGGCATGAACACCTTCGACCAGGCCCTGTTCGACCTGTACGAAAAGGGCATGATTTCGTACGAGGATGCATTGCGCAACGCCGACTCGAAGAATGAGCTGCGCCTGCGGGTCAAGTTGGAGAGCAAGCGCGAGAACAAGCCGATCGAAGGCGATGGCGATCTGATGATCGTCGATGATGAAGCCGAGGGTCGGGGACGATAATTGGCCGATACGACGCCGTGAGCAACCTCGCCGATCTCAAGGCCGCCAACAGCGGTTCACAGCCGACGCTCAACACCAAGCCGCTGTTCAAGCTCATGGTCGAGCGGCGCGCCTCGGACCTGTTTTTTACCTGCAATGCGCCGATCAAGATCAAGATCGAAGGGCAGATCATGCCCGTCAACAAGCAGGTCTTGACACCGGACGAGGTGCGGGCCGCAGCCTTCGGCTTGATGACGCCCGAACAGCTCGAGTACTTCAAGCGCGAACTGGAAATCGACTTCGCCATTTCGGAGCCCGGCCTCGGGCGCTTCCGCGTGGCCGTATTTTACCAGCGCGGCTATCCCGCGATGGTGCTGCGCTATATCACGGCGGACATGCCCAAGCTCGACCAGCTCGGGCTCCCGGACGTCCTGCGCGATCTGACGGTGATGCGCCGCGGGCTGATACTCATGGTGGGCGCCACCGGATCGGGCAAGTCGACGACGCTGGCGGCGATGATCAACCACCGCAATGAGCAGAGCTCGGACCATATCGTCACCATCGAGGACCCGATCGAATTCCTGCACGCCAACAAGCGCTCGATCGTCAACCAGCGCGAAGTGGGGCTCGATACCCGCAGTTACGAGCGGGCGCTGCGCGGGGTCATGCGCGCCGCCCCGGACGTGATACTCATCGGCGAAATCCGGGATCGAGAGAGCATGATGGCAGCCATCAACCTCGCGGGCACCGGGCACCTGGTGCTCGCGACGCTGCACGCCAACAATTGCGCGGAGACCCTGGACCGGATCATCAACATGTTTCCGCACGACCAGCAGAAGCAGGTGACCCTCGACCTGTCGCAGTACCTGCGCGCCATCCTGGCGCAGCGCCTGGTGCAGGGCAAGGATCAGCGGCGCGTGGCCGCCGTCGAGGTGATGCTCAACACGCCGCACATCGCCGAACTTGTCAAACGCGGCGATGTGGTCGGCATCAAGGAGGCCATCGGGATCAGCAGCGAGCGCGGCATCCAGAGCTTCGACGTGGCGCTGCTCAAGCTCTACCAGGCCGGCATGATCGGGCTCGAGGAAGCGCTGGCCGCCGCCGATTCGCGCAGCAACCTCGAAACCAAGATCAACTTCGGCTAAAAAAAAGCCCGGATTGCTCCGGGCTTTTCTTGGTCCTTAGCTGATGTTACCAGCGGCCTCCGCCGCCGCCACCACCGCCGCCGCTACCGCCGCCACCGCCGCGATAGCCGCCGCCGCCACCGCCGCCACCGCCGCGATAGCCACCGCCGCCACCGCCGCCAGTGCGGGGCTTATCTTGCGCTTCGTTCACGCGCAGGGGTCTGCCGCCCAGTTCCTTGCCGTTCAGGTTCTGGATCGCCCGGGCCGAATCGGCCTGGCTCATTTCGACAAATCCGAAACCGCGCGGACGGCCGGTCTCGCGATCGGTCGGCAGGGACACCGACTCAACCGTGCCGTGCTCGGCAAACAGTGTGCGGACTTCCGCTTCCGTAGCAGTGAAGGGCAGGTTGCCCACGTAAATCTTAGCCATAAATTGACACTCTCCAACTCAAATGGGGCGGCTGCCGTAGAAAATGCAAACCGCACCCTTGCTTACACGGCAGGAACTCGGAAGAGGTCTTGAGGAGGGGACTCCCGCGAGCCATCGAACCAATGATCCTGTCACCTGATCGAGGAAGTTCGGCTCGGGCTCATGGCGCCAAATGAGGCGCAAGGGGCGATACACGGACATAGACGATCGGCGGGTAGACTACCACAGCTGCCCGGGCTTTGCTGTGGGCGGCAAGTAGCGGGAAAACAGCGCCGGAGGGGGTCCGGGGAGGGGGCTAGGGGGCTCCCGGGGGGGTGCCGGGCGGATTTTGGCCCGGCTCGATGGCCGCGGCGGGGGTGGGGTTGGCGCGGTTGTGCAGTTCCGCCTGCACTTCGGCCATTGTCAGCCCGGTCTGGGCGGCGATCACACGCAATAAGCGGTGCGAGGCATCGCGCGGCATGGTGATTTCATGGAGTCGCTCCCATATTCGGATCCGCAGGTCGGGCGGGTTGATGGTCGAGGTCTGCTCGATAAGCTCCCGCTGGCGGATCTCGGCGGCCTCGGCCTGCCTTCGGGCGATGCGCGCTCGGTAGTCGGCATTGGGTTCGCCGGCTAGCGGCAGATGCTCGGTCATAGTGCTTTTCCCAGGCTACAGGGGCTCAGTCAGAACGGACGATGACCAGACGCCAATTCAGCGCCATGGGACAAGGCGCGGCGGTCGCGCGCTCACGGAAATGTACGCCCTCGCAATTCACGCGCCCGGAGGCCGTGCGCGCCGACGGGCGCTTGACCTCTGCCAGCTCGGCCACGTTGGCGCTCAGGTCGAACTCACCGTCGCACTCCGAGCAGGGGCAGGCGAAGCGAAAGAAGGCGCGCGCGGGGGGAAAGAAGCTGTGTGACTGCGGCGAGGGTACCGGGCGGCTGGTTCCGGCAAAGGCCAGGTCGATCTGCAGCTTGGCGATCGTCGCGTAACGGCTGCGCAGCGTCGGCGCCTGCAGGCGGTCGTTTTGACGCCCGGCACGACGCTGTTCGCCAAAAGTCGGTACTTTGCGCGAGGTGAGTTTCATGTCTCGGCCTGGCCGGTAGCCGTCGGTTCGCTCGCCACGGTCAAATCCTCCGGACCCGCCGTGCCCTGCGCGTCGGCGCGAGCGGCCAACCTGCGGCTTTGCTTCTCGGCCTGCCGGAGCTTTCGAGCCTGCTCTTTCTGCTTCTTCTGATGACGATAATTAGGCTTAGCCAAGATCGTATCCACCTGAGTCTTAAAGGGAGACGCGCCGAAACACCCAAGGCGAGCAAACCGGCGCAGAGGCAGCATCCCGTCTTCAAATATGTGGCGCGGATGCAGCAATCCACCCTAGCACAAAGGGCCCCTTCGTTGTGACCAAATACGCCTCCCGGGGCGTCGCCACCGCTGCGGCCAAGGGCCTGGTCCCGTGATTGCGCGCGGCGAAACCGGGGTGCGGTGTAGCGCTCTTTGCACGCACGTAGGTGCCCGAGGGGCGAAGCCTGGAAATCGCACCGGCACGGCGAGCGCAAGTTCTATCACAACTACCGGGCGGTCCGCCGGCGGAGTCTAGTTCTCGGGGAAGACGCTGTCGGCTTCGAACACGGGCCCGTCGACGCAGACACGCTGCATGCTTCGCCCCTGGCCGGTGCGCACCTCGACCGCGCAGCCTGCACACCCCCCGACTGCGCAGGCCATGTACTCCTCGAGCGAGAGCTGGCATGGCAGGCTGAGTGAACGAGCCAGCCGGGCGGTCGCTGCCAGCATCGGCGCAGGGCCGCAGGCGTAGATGGCGACCTCGGCGCGTGCCGCAGGCAGCAGCGCCGCAAGCCAGCGGGCAGCGAGTTCCGTCACATGGCCGCCGTAACAGCCCGCGTAACCGGCGTTGCTCGCCAGCCGCGAGGCGACTCCCCACTCATCGAGCAAAGGCATGCAGGCGATGGCCTCGGCCGGCGCTGCCGGCACCATAATGCGTGATGGGCGGGCACGAAACGGGAAGGGAATCTCCGATCCCATGAGCACCAGTGGTTTCCAGTGAGCGCGAGTGTCGCTAAGCAGGCTCTCGGCGAGGAAAACCATGGGCGGTATGCCCACGCCCCCGCCGATGGCCAGCACGCGTGGGCGATCGGCGTGGAGTCTGAATCCCTTGCCAATCGGCCCGAGCACGCTGAGCGAGGCTCCGGCAGCCTGGCTGGCGAGCGCCGCGGTGCCCGGGCCGGTGACCTTGTACAGCAGTTCGATCCAGCCGGCATCGGGCGCCGCCCGCATGACCGACAGCGGCCGCCGCATCGGCAGTTTCCGATCGCAGCGCAGGTGCACGAAGCTGCCCGGCGCGGCGCGCTGCGCGACCCGCGGCGCGTGGATGCGCAGCACGTATTGAAGCGCGTCGTACGCCGTGTGCTGCACGATCCTGCCGTCCTCAAATTCAATGCTGCCGCGATGCGCGCGCGGTGCACCACCGGTAAGGGTGTCAGCGGCCGCGCTCATGCGCGCATCGCGCGCGGCCGCAGCACGGTTTCCAGCACTGCCATGCGCACGGCGACGCCGTTGCGCACCTGGTCGCGAATCACGGACTGTGGTCCGTCGGCCACTTCGGAATCAATTTCGATGCCCCGATTCATGGGCTGCGGGTGCATGACGATGGCGTCGGCTCGGGCGAGCCGCAGCCGCGGCTCGGTCAGGCCGTAACGCGCAAAATACTCGTCGCCGTCGGGAATGTCCGCCTGCGCCATGCGCTCTCGCTGGATGCGAAGCATCATGACCACATCGGCACCGCGCAGGCCCTCCTCGGGCGAGTGGTAGCGCTTGGCTGCCGGGAACTCGCTGTTTTCCGGCATCAGCATCGGCGGGGCGATCAGCCGCAATTCGCCGAGCCCCAGAATCGTAAACACGGAGTAGGCCGAGTGCGCCACGCGCGAGTGCCGAATGTCGCCGACGATCGCCAGGCAGAGTTTCTCGAAGCGCTCGCCCTTGTGCTGGCGCACGGTCAGGGCATCGAGCAGGCCCTGGGTCGGATGTGACAGGTGCGCCTCGCCGGCGGAAAATACGCTGACGTGCGGGGCCACGTGCGCGGCCACGTGGGCGATGACGCCCGGTTCGGCATCGCGGATGACGAAGCCGTCAAAATGCACCGACTCCAGTGTGTAGATCGTATCGAGCATAGTCTCGCCCTTGGCGCGGGAGGACAGCTGCACCTCGATATTGACCGCGGCAGCGCCAAGACGGCGCGCCGCCAGCTCGAAGGACACGCGAGTGCGCGTCGAGGGTTCGGTAAACAGGTTTCCGATCGTCATGCCGTCCAGGGCGCGGTTGCTGGGCGCGCGCTCACCTAGGGCGCGCACGTAGCGCTGCGAGTGGTCGAGGAGCGCTTCGAGTTCGGCGCGTTCCAGCCCGTCGAGCGTGATCAGGTGCTGCAGAGAGCCGTCGTTGCGCCGTTGGTTTGTCATGCGACCTAAGTCCACGCTCCCGTTGCGACTCTAGCTCTCGCCGCGCAGCCAGCGCTCGAGGATTATGGCGGCCGCGAGACTGTCGACGTCGGCGCGCTGCACGCGCCGGCGGCGGGTTCCGGCGGCGCGGCGCTGCTTGAGCTGGGCGCTCGCTTCCTGGGATGAATACCGCTCGTCCACCCGCGTCACCGTCAGCCCGGAACGCCGCGCCAGGGCCTCGGCGAATCGGCCCGCGGCGCCCTCCAGGCTCCCCGCACTGCCGTTCTCATTATAAGGGCAGCCCACCACCAAGTTGGCAGGCTTGTAATCGGCGAGCAGGCGATCGATGGTGGCCCAATCCGGCCCCTTTTCGCCATGGATTACGGTCGCCAAGGGCGAGGCGGACTTGGTCAGCGAATCCCCAACCGCCACGCCGATGCGGCGCAGCCCAAAATCAAAGCCGAGCGCGGTAGCGCCGTTCAGGCGTGGCCCGCCACCAGGCTGACACGCGAGCTGTGCACGCCCAGCAGCTGCCAGGCGGCCTGCCAGCGCTGCTCAAAGGGGACCTCGAACACCAGTTGCTCGTTCATGGGCACCGACAGCCAGGAATTATCGAGTATTTCCCGCTCGAGCTGACCGGGCTCCCAGCCTGCGTAACCCAGTGCCACGAAAGCGTCGCGCGGGCCCACACCACTGGCAATGGCGGCCAGCACGTCGCGCGAGGTTGTCACCTGGATGCACTCGGATATTTTATGGGTCGAATCCCATTCACCGCCGGGCCGATGCAGTACGAAACCGCGATCGGTATGCACCGGACCGCCGCGCAGCACGGGCTGTGCGGCCGTGGCCGCCTGCACGGTGTCGAGCTTCATCTGCGCCAGCACGTCGCCGAGCTTCATGTCCAGAGGCTTGTTCAGCACGATGCCGAGCGCCCCTTTGTCGCTGTGTTCGCAGATCAGGGTCACGCTTTGCGCGAAATTGCCGTCCGCCAGGGAGGGCATCGCGATCAGCAGGTTGTTGGCAAGCGAGGTGGTTTGGCTCATGGCTGAAGTATGGGGGCGGCTTTGCGCGCTCTCAAGGGGCGGACGAGGCGCCCCCTTCGGCAGTCACCGTACCCTGGCCCAGCTGGCCGCCGAAAAAATCCCATTGGTAGGCGAATCGCACCGCACCGTAGCGGTGCGCCAGGGCCGGCGGAAACGGCTCAAAGGGGCTGGCAAGCCTCAGGATCTGCAAGGCCGCCTGGTCGATTTCGGCATGGCTGCTGGGCCGCTGGATCGTGGCCTCGATCAGACGACCGTCGGATCCCAGGGCCACTTCGATGACCGGGCTTCCCGAGTAGTCGGGTCGCCGCGCCGCCGAGGGGAAATTGAGCGTGCCCACGCGCTCCACCTTGCGCCGCCAGGCGTCGAGGTAGGGGGCCAGATTCGAGGCCTTGGTGTCGGGACTGATCCACTGGCCGGTCTTGGGATCCCCGCGCAGCACCAGCTCCGGGGCATCGCCGCGCCCGTGGCGCGGCGCGTTGCCCGCATCGGGCTTGCGCTCCAGTGCCGTGGTGGCGGCCCGGTGCCCGGCCTGTCCAAACCAGACGATCTGCGGTTGCGGCGCTTGCGTGGCCACCATGCGCTCATCGCCGCTCACCTCCGTGGCCGCCGCCCACTGTTCGAGCCCGCCCAGCAGGCTCTCTCCCCCGCCCGAGGCGTGGGCTTCCGGGCTCCCGGTTGGGAGCGTGCGCGTGTTGCCAGAGCCGATCTGGGTGCGCTGCGCCAAGTAGGTGGCCCGATCGTTGCGGCGCGCTTCGGGCAGATCGTTCGAAACCAGCAGCACTTCCATGCCCGGTGCCGTGCCGCCCGCCCTGCCGCCGGCGCCAAAACTCAGGCCGAGAATCACGATGCCGTGCGCGATGCCAGCCAGAAACAGCATCGTCATCAGTCGCTCGCGCACCGGAGCCCGGCCTTCGCGCAGCCCCGCCAGCCCGCGGAGCGTCGGACGCCGCTGTGGTAGCGCAGGATTCACGGGATGCGGCGGGTCCCGCCCTGCTCGAGGCGCCCGCCGATCGCCTGCAGCAGCAGATCGGCCGCGTCGACCCCGAATTGCTGCTGCAACTCACGCACGCCGGTGGGGCTGGTGACATTGATCTCGGTGACGAAGCCGCCGATGACGTCCAAACCGACGAACATCATGCCGGCCTCCCGCATGGCCGGTCCGATCTGCGAACACAGCCAGCGATCGCGCTCGTTGAGCGCTCGGCCGACACCCTTGGCGCCGGCGGCGAGATTGCCGCGGTGGTCCTGTGCGCTGGGGATGCGCGCCAGCGCATAGGGGAGCGGTTCACCGTCGATGAGCAACACGCGCGCATCGCCGCTGACCGAGATTTCCGGCAGATATTTCTGGACAATGGCAAAGCGCTGGCCATAGTCAGTGAGGGTCTCGAACACGACGCGCGCATTCTTGTCGCCCGGCGCCACCACGAAGATTGAGCGTCCGCCCATGCCGTGCAGTGGCTTGCAGACGATGGTGCCGTGGGCGGCGGCAAATCCCGCCATCTCGTCCATGTCGCGCGTCACCGTCGTGGGCGCGCAGCACTGTGGAAACCACGCCGTGTAGACCTTTTCGTTCATGTCGCGCAGGCCCTGAGGCCGGTTCACGACTAGCGCGCCGGAGCGCTCTGCGCGCTCGAGAATGTACGTCGCATAGATGTATTCCAGGTCAAAGGGCGGATCCTTGCGCATCAGCACCACGTCGAATTCGCCCATCCTGCTCGCTTCGGCCGCGCCCAGGGTGAACCAATCGTTCGCATCGGCGCGCACCGTCAGCGCGCGGGCGCGCGCCCGGGCCTCACCGTCTGCGAGGCTCAGGTCGGCCATCTCCGCATAGTGCAGGGCGTAGCCGCGCTGCTGTGCCGCCAGCAGCAGCGCCAAGGTTGTGTCCTTCGGATACTTGATGTGATCGATCGGATCCATCACCACCAGCAGGCGAATCGGCTTGTTCATAGTCCTGCCCTCGACTTGCACCCGGCCGCTAACCGGCCCGATTGCGAATTATGTCTTCGCCGCGCGCCACCAGCTCTCTGAAACGTGACGCAGGTGGCATAGCCGGGGGGGTGCCGATATGTTAAAAAGCTCATATCTATCGAGGGCGTAGCGCAGGTCACAGCATATTGGCCCACAGGTGAACGACCATGGAATTCAATGCCCAAAGGAGTGAGCCGGACGTGAGCGATGATGCCTCGCCATTCCGCGGCCTTAAAGTGCTGGTTATCGACGACAGCAAGACGATCCGGCGCACTGCCGAGACGCTGCTGGCGAAGGAAGGCTGCGAGGTATTCACCGCGGTCGACGGCTTCGATGCCCTGACTAAGATCGCCGACCACCAGCCCGACATCGTGTTTGTGGACATCATGATGCCGCGACTGGACGGTTATCAGACCTGCGCCCTGATCAAGCACAACAAAGTGTTCCGTTCGATTCCCGTCATCATGCTTTCCTCCAAGGATGGGCTGTTTGACCGTGCCCGTGGGCGCATTGTCGGCTCCGAGCACTATCTGACCAAGCCCTTCACTAAGGACGAGCTGCTTGGCGCCATCGAAGCGCACATCGGGAGATAGCCCATGGCGCTAATTCTCATTGTCGACGATTCACCTACCGAAGTGCACGTGATGAAGAAGGCGCTCGAGCGCCACGGGTATCGTACTGCGGTCGCCGGCGACGGCGAAGAGGGCATTCGGCTCGCACGGCAGATGCATCCTGATCTCATATTCATGGATATCGTCATGCCCGGCGTCAATGGCTTCCAGGCCACTCGCACGCTCTCGAACGACCCAAATACCCGCGCAATTCCCATCGTCATGGTCACCTCCAAGGGACAGGAAACCGATCGCATCTGGGGCTTGCGTCAGGGGGCCGTGGATTACATGGTCAAGCCGGTATCGATGGATCAGCTCGTTGAGAAGGCGCAGGCCGCGCTCGCCGCCTGAACATGCTGGCGAGCGCTCCGTTAAAGGCATTGCGCGATCAGCCGTATGAACTCCTCGCGGAGCTCGAACGGCGTGGCCGCAATGCGACCGCCAGTCCCGAAATGCCGGGCGTGGCCGGCGCGGAATGGGTCGGCGTGGCTGCGCGCATGGCCGGCGAACTCTATTTGGTGGCCCGCGAGGAAGCGCGCGAGGTGCTTGGAATCCCCTCGCCCCTGACGCGCGTGCCCGGCGCGAAGCCCTGGGTCCTGGGACTGGCCAGCATCCGCGGCCAGTTGTTCCCGATCATCGACCTGCGCCTGTACCTGGGCGGTGGACCCACGCCGGTGACGCGCCTGACGCGAATTGTGGTCGTGAATCATCGCGACGTGCCCGCCGGACTGGTGGTCGATGAGGTCCTGGGCTTCCGGCGTTTCAAGGAATCGGAATTCAGCGCCGAGGTGCCGACCACGATCGTGCCCTGCGGGCGCTACCTGGCCGGATCATTCCGGCAGGAGCAGGATCAGTTCCCGGTGCTGAGCCTGCGGAGGCTCCTCGAGGACCCGGCGTTTTTGGCGGCTTCCGCGTGAACTCCGAGGATCTGGTCGACACCCAGCGGCTGCGCAACCTGGCGCTGGCAAGCGGGGGCCTGGTGGTGCTCGGCAGCGTGCTGTGGCTGGCCGGGGCGGCTAATGGGGCGCTGGGCTGGATCGGCGCCGTGCTGGTGCTGCTGGCGCTGGTGCCCCTGGGCCTGATGCTGGCTCAGCTTCAGGCCTTGCGCCGGGCCGCGGAACGCCAGCTGCAGGCTACTTCGACGCAACGCCAGGAAAGCGAACGGAACCAGCGCTCGATTCTGCAGCTGCTCGATGAGATGGCCAGCCTCGCCGACGGCGACCTGACCGTGCAGGCCACCGTGACCGAGGACATTACCGGCGCCATCGCCGACTCGGTGAACTATGCCGTCGAAGCCCTGCGCAAACTCGTGGCCACGATCAATCTCTCGGCCATGCAGGTCGACGCCTCGGCCCGGCAGACCCAGGCGCTGGGGGCGCAGCTGGGCAAGGCCAGCGCAGTGCAGACCAAGCAGATCACCTCGGCGACCGAATCGATCGCTGCCATGGCCGCCTCGACCGAGGAGGTATCGGGCAACGCCGAGCGCGCGGCAGATGTCGCGCGCCATTCGGTCGACGTGGCCCACAAGGGCGGCGACGCCGTGCGCCGTACGATCGATGGCATGAACACGATTCGCGAAACCATTCAGGAAACCAGCAAGCGCATTAAGCGCCTGGGCGAAAGCTCCCAGGAAATCGGCAATATCGTCGAGCTCATCAGCGACATCGCCGAGCAGACCAATATCCTGGCGCTCAACGCCTCGATCCAGGCCTCGATGGCCGGGGAGGCTGGCCGCGGGTTTGCGGTCGTGGCCGACGAGGTCCAGCGGCTGGCGGAACGCGCCGCCACCGCCACCAAGCAGATCGACGTGCTGGTGCGCACGATTCAGACCGATACCAACGAGGCGGTCGTTTCGATGGAGCGCAGCACCACGGACGTGGTTGGCGGGGCGCTGCTGGCCGAGAACGCCGGTGCCGCGTTGCAGGAGATCGAGCAGGTCTCCAACCAGATCGCGAGCCTGGTGCAGAACATTTCCAGCGGCGCGCGCGGTCAGTCCGTGGCGGCGCAGAATATCGCGCGCAACACTCAGGTATTGCGCGAGATCAGCGCGCAGACGGCCGACAGCACTCACGCCACCGCGCAGGCGATCATCAAGATGGCTGATCTGGCGGGCGAGCTGCGCAAGTCAATCTCGGGCTTCAGGTTGCCCCCCGCGCCCGGCGCGGGCGGCGCCACCGCGGTGCGCCCCGCCGTGACGGCGTCGGCGCCACCGCCGGCCACCGAGGTCGGCGGCCCGCAGGCACGTCTCAAGAAGCTCGGCGGAATCTAGAGCGATTGTCGCTGTCATGACGGAACTCGCCACACAGACCATGCAGCACGCCGCGCGCGAAATCAGCGCGGCGCTGTCCGAGGCTCGCAACGCCCTGGAAGCGCACGTTGAACAGCCCGAGAACAACGCGCTGCTGGAACGCTGCAGCTTTGAACTGCACCAGGTGCAAGGCGCGCTGCGGGTGCTGGAGATTTACGGCGCGGCGCTGCTGGCCGAAGAGATGGAGCAGGTGGCGCGCTACCTGATCGGCGCCCGCGAGGAGCGCAAGAATCAGTCCGAATCGCTCGACGCGCTGATGCGCGCCATGGTGCAGCTGCCCGGCTACCTGGAGCGCGTGCTCGCCGGGAGCCGTGACCTGGCGCTGGTGTTGCTGCCGCTGCTGAATGATCTGCGCGCGGTGCGCGGTTGTGCGCTGCTGTCCGAAGGCACATTGCTGCTTCTCAATCTCAAGTCCGACCGCCAGGCGCAGCCCACCTCGCCCGGGCCCGGCGAGCCGCCGCTTACCCCGGCGCAGTGGGCGCGGCGCTTGCGGCCACGCTTCCAGGCCGGCCTGGTCGGCTGGATACGCGGCGAGCGGCTGGAGCAGAACCTCGAAATACTGGCGACCGTGGCGACTCGCCTGGAACAGGTGGCGACGCAACAGTGCGTATTCCAGCTCTGGTGGGTGGTCGGCGCATTGCTCGAGGCGCTGGGCGAGCATGGCGTGGAGAGCAGCGTATCGGTGAAGCGCCTGCTGGGCCTGTCCGACCGCGAAATCCGGCGGCTTTACGAACAGGGCGAGACCCGCTATGCGCAGGTTCCGCCCATTGAACTGCTGAACAACCTGCTCTATTACGTGGCGCGCTCCACGACCGCGGGCCCGCGCGTGCTGGCGGTGCGCGCTTCATTCCGTCTCAACGAGCTGCTGCCGATCGATGACAGCGTCGAGCAGGAGCGCGAGAACCTGTCCGCGCCGTCGGTCAAGCTCATGCATACGGTGGCGGCGGCGATCCGCGAGGACCTGACGCGCGTCAAGGATGTGCTCGACATGTTCGTGCGCCGTGGCGGCGGACAGGTCGAGGAACTCAGCCCGCAGATCGCGCTGCTGCGCAAGATCGGCGACACGCTCGGCGTGCTCGGACTCGGCGAGCTGCGCAGCCGGGTGCAGGATGCCAACGCGCGCCTCGAGGCCGTGGTGGCTGGCCGCGAGAGCGCCGATGAGGTGACGCTGGTGCAGGTCGCTGCCAGCCTGATCCGGGTCGAAGATCACCTGGACGGGCAACTGGTCGGGCTCATCATGCCGAAGCAGGCGCCCCTGGGGGGCTCCGCCGAGGCCGCCGACCAGGACTTCGGACCGGTGCAGGGCGCGGTACTGCGCGAATGCGTCGTCAATCTGGCGCGCGTCAAGGAAAGCATCGCGCAGAGTGTCAGCGGCACGCTCGAGGCCGTCGGCTTCGACAGCTGGCTGGAACTGATGCGCGGCATCAAGGCCGGACTGCTGATGCTCGGCAAATCGCGCGCCGTTGATGTGGTGGATGCCATCACCGAGCAACTGCGGCGGGTGATGCAGCCGGGCGGCATGCCGCTGTCAGGCTCCTACCTCGACCGGCTGGCGGACGCGGTGGTCAGCCTCGAGTACTACATAGAGACGCTGCAGGCGGGACGGAGCGATCCCTGGTACATGCTCGACAACGCGCAAGCCTGCCTGGAGGTTCTGCAGCGCGAGCCCGAGCAGGTCGTGCCTACCGTACCGGCGGTCAGCCCCGCGAACTTTGCGCGCACCGTGCGCATCGGGCCACCGCCACAGGCGGCGCCCGCCGGCGCCGCCGATCTGGAGAGCACCGGCCACGCGCTCACCCCGCCGGTGCTCACGGCGGCACCTCGCCACAGTGCCTCGGTCAGCGACCCGGAACTGCTGAACCTGTTTGCCGAAGAAGCGCGCGAAGAAATGGAAAAGATTCGCCGCTACTACCCGTCCTGGGATCAGGATTCGCTGGCGGCCGAGGCGCTCGGCATCGTACGGCGCTCGTTCCACACCCTCAAAGGGAGCGGCCGCATGGTCGGCGCGCGTGAACTCAGCGAGTTCTCCTGGGCGATGGAAAATCTGGTCAATAGGCTCCTCGACGGCACGCTGGCACGTTCACCCGAGATTCTTGGCACCCTGCGAGACGCCGTGGCGTTGCTCCCCCAACTGGTGGCTGAACTGGCGGAGAGCTCCGGCTCGCGAACCCAACCCGCGCAACTGGTGGCGCGCGCGCACGCGCTCGCCGCCGGACATGAGGTGCCCGCATTTCAGGCCGCGCCGGCACCAGCAGCGCGCGCGGAGCCTGCGCGCCAGCTTCCCGAGCTGGCCCCGTCGGCAGCGCCCGAACCTACGGAAGAGAGTGCGGCCAGTGAGGCGGTGACTTCTCCGCCCGACGGCGAGGGCGCACTGGCCGCGGGTGGCGATGCGGCCTTGCGCGAGATCTACGCGCGCGAGACCTCGAGCCATGTGCTCACGGTGCGCTCCTGGCTGGCCCGCGAGCAGCCACACCCCGCGCCGCACGTGCTCACCGAGGAGGTCTATCGGGCCTGCCACACGCTGTCGGGAAGCTCCCGAATGGCCGAAGCGCGCCACGGAACGCGCCTGGCCGAGCCCCTCAATCATTGGCTTCGCAAGTCGTTCGACAGCGGCGTCGGACTCGATGACTCGGATCTGGTGCTGCTGGCTGACTGCATGTCCGCGATGGCCGCGGTCGCGGACCACCTTGATGAGGACACGGTCTATTTCACGGTGCACGACACGCTGCGCGCGCGCATTGCGCGTGCCGAGCACGAGCTCGACCGGCGCATTGCCGAAGCCACCGAGCACAGCGAGCGCACGGGACTGCATGCGCTTCCGGCGATGCAGGCGCTGCGCCAGGCCGAACCGCGCGGCGCGCCGGAGGCGCCGGCGGGCGTCCCGGCCATCGATTTTGACCCGGAAGTCGCCGCCATATTCTGCGAGGAAGCCAGCGAGCTGCTGGAGGCGTCGCAGTCGGCGCTGCAGGCCTGGAATGCTTCGCCCACGGACGGAGCCGATCATCTCGCCTCGCTCAAACGCTCGCTCCACACCTTCAAGGGTGGCGCAAGGATGGCGGGCGTCAGCGCCATGGGCGACCTGTCGCATGAACTCGAGAGCCTGATCATTCAAATCGGCCTTGGCACGGCCAGTGGCGATCAACGCGCCCGGGTCATTGCCCAGGCGGCGCTCGATGAGCTGGCGCGCATGCGCGAGCAGGTGGCGGGTGGTCGCGCGGCCCTACCTGCCACCGAGCTGATCGAGCGCATACAGGCCGTCGCGCGCGGCGCGGAAGCCCTCACCGCGCCGCCCCCGCCCCCGCCGACACCAGTGGCCGTGGCCGCACCGCCCCCTCCGGAGCCGTTGCCGGTAGCGGCCGCCGTTGCGGCGAAGGAGGCGGCACCGCCGCGGCCCAGCATGGAACGGCCGCCCGCAGCCTTCGCCCAGGCGGAGGTTCCCGATTCAGTCGAACAGGTCGAAACGCTCGCGCCGCTCCCGTTGCGGGCAGCCGCCCCCGTGCCCCCTGGCCGGGAGCCGGTCGCCGGCGCCGAGCGCGGCGAGATGGCCCGCGTCAGTGCCGAACTTCTCGATGAACTGCTCAATCATGCGGGCGAGGTCAGCATCACGCGCGCGCGGCTCGAACAGCAGCTCGGGCTGGTGGATTTCAACCTCGCTGAGCTCTCGCGCACCGTGACGCGCCTCAAGGAACAATTGCGGAAACTCGAGATCGAGACCGAGGCCCAGGTGCTGCATCGGCACGATCAGGACACCGGCCACCGGCAGGGGTTTGACCCGCTGGAACTCGACCGTTACTCCGCGATTCAGCAATATTCGCGGGCGCTGGCCGAGTCGGCCAACGACGTGGCCAGCCTCCAGCAGCTGCTCGAGAACCTGGTGGGCGACACCCAAAATCAGCTGCAGCTACAGGCGCGTACGGTCACCGAGCTTCAGAACGGGCTGATGCGCACCCGCATGGTGTCCTTCCAGCGTCACGTGCAACGACTGGCCCGCATTGTGCGTCAGGCCGCGGCCGACACCGACAAGCGCGCGGAGTTGGTCGTGGAAGGTGCCGCCGGCGAGCTTGACCGCCAGGTGCTCGAGCGCATGTTGCCCCCCTTTGAGCACCTGCTGCGCAACGCGGTGGTGCATGGCATCGAGGCCCCGGATGAGCGTCGCCTGCGCGGCAAGTCCTCAACGGGCCGCATCAACCTGCACCTGCAGCGCGAGGGCGCGGAGGTCATCGTCGATGTGAGCGACGACGGCGCGGGTATGAACCTGAACGCGATTCGCGACAAGGGTCTGGCGCTGGGATTGATATCGGCGGATCAGACGCTTACCGACGACGACGTGATGCAGCTGGTGCTCGAGCCGGGGTTCTCGACCGCCGGGGCGCTGACGCAGCAGGCTGGCCGTGGCGTCGGCATGGACGTGGTCGCGACCGAAGTGAAGAAGCTCGGCGGCGCCCTGCACATGGACAGCAAGCCGGGCCAGGGCACGCGCTTCACAATTCGCCTGCCGCTGACGCTGGCGGTCAGCCACGCCCTGGTGGTGCGCACGGGCGATGAATATTACGCCCTGCCGCTGCCGACCATCGAAGGGGTGGTGCGCCTGCCGCGCGAGGAAGTGGCGGCGCACTTGCGCAGCGACAGCGCCACCTTCACCTACGGCGAGCACAAATACCGGCTGCAGCCACTGGCGCTCTACGTCGGCATGGAATCCTCCCCGATCCCCGAAACCGACGCGGCAATTCCGGTGGTGCTGGTGCGCGCCGGCGAACACTCGACCGGGCTGGTGGCGGATGAATTGATCGGCAGCCGCGAGATCGTGGTCAAGCCCATCGGCCCCCAGATCTCATCGATACGCGGCATTTCGGGCGCAACCATACTGAGCGACGGGCGCGTAGTGATCATCCTGGACATCACCGCGCTGGTGCGTGCGGAATGGCGGGTGCGGGCCGCCACCACGCCGCTGCGCGAGCGCGGCGACCGCCGTACCTTCGCGCTGGTTGTGGACGATTCGATCACCGTGCGGCGCGTGACCCAGCGCTTGCTGGAGCGCAACGGCATGCGCGTCATGACGGCGCGCGACGGCGCAGATGCCATGGCGCTGCTGGCCGATCAGATACCGGACGTCATCCTGCTCGACATTGAGATGCCGCGCATGGACGGCTACGAGGTCGCGGCGCAGGTGCGCGCAGACCCGCGACTGCAGGACGTGCCGATCATCATGATCACCTCGCGCGTCGGCGAGAAACACCGCGCTCACGCCATCGAGCTCGGCGTCGACGATTACCTTGGCAAGCCGTATCAGGAAAGCCAGCTCATCGACGCGATCGCGCCGCTGGTGGCGCGGCGCCGCGGCGCGATGCAAATGTCTGGCTCGGGCCGATGAGCGAGAGCAGCAGTGAAATCTACAGTCTGCTGATACCACTGGCCGACGCGCGCCTGCTGGTGCCGCGCGCCTGCGTGGCGGAAATCGCCGGCTACCAGATCCCCGCCACCATGGCGGGCGCGCCGCCCTGGTATCTCGGGCTGGTGCAGTGGAACGGACGCGCCGTGCCGCTCGTTTCCTTCGAAGGGCTGTGCCGACAACCCACCCCGGCGGTCAGTTCGCGTTCGCGACTGGTTGTCATGCACGCCATCGGCGAGCGTGTCGATGCCGGCGCCTATGCGCTGGTGTCGCAGGGCTTCCCGCAGCTGGTGCGGGTCAGTGCCGAGGTCATCCGGCCCGACCCCGGCTACGTCGTGCCGGAGGACGACCCGGTCGTGTGTCGGGTCCGCATGCTCAACGAAACCCCGTGGATCCCCGACCTCGAGCGCCTGGAAGTGCTGATCGCGGATGAGACCACGGTGGCCCCGGCCTAGCGAAAATCGCCGGCCAGCGCCTGGAGCGCGGCCAGTGCCGCCAGCGGAGCGGTTTCGGTGCGCAATATCCGCGGCCCGAGCCGGCAGGCCCGGAAGCCGCTGCGCTGCGCCTGCAGCTGCTCGCGACCGCTCAATCCCCCTTCCGGACCGACCAGCAGCACTGCGCTGCTGAGGCCGCCCGCCACCGCGGCCAGCGATTCGGGCGCCTGGGGAAGCAACATCAAGCGCAGCTCGGCGCTGCTGGCGGCACAGGCCTGCGCGAAATCACCGATGGGCTCGACATCCGGGACGCGATTCCGGCCGCACTGTTCGCAGGCGGCGATCGCCACGGCGCGCCAGTGCTGCGCGCGGCGCTCGCGGCTTGCCGGATCGAGCCGCACCACGCTGAACTCACAGGAGAGCGGTACGATGCGCTGCACCCCGAGCTCGGTGGCCTTCTGCACGATCGCGTCCATGCGCTCGCCCCGCGCGACGCCTTGCAGCAGCGTCAAGTGAAGCGGCGATTCACGCTCGAGCGCGAGGTGGGCGCGCACCGTCAGGCGTGCGCCGCTCTTGCCCGAGGCGATCAGTTCGGCCGCGTACTCGCCGCCGCGACCATTAAATAGAGTAAGCAGCGCGCCCGTGCGCAGCCGCAGCACGCGCAGCAGGTGAGTTGACTGTGCGGCCGGCAGCAGCAGCTCCTGGTCGCTGACGAGCTCGAGGTCGACGTAGATCCGGGCGGTGCGCATGGAGCTTGGCCGAGTGCCTGGCGTTCAGGCGGGTGCTAGGGCGCGCAGGCGCGCTCGACGCATTCGGCGGCCACATCGAGCATGAGATCGACTTCGGCCGGCGTGATCACGTACGGGGGCATGCAGTAGATGACGCCGCCCAGCGGACGCAGCAACACGCCGCGCGAGAGCGCGTGCCGATAGGCGCGCAGGCCCCGGCGTTCCTGCCACGGAAAGGGCTCGCGCGTCACGCGATCGCGCACCGTCTCGATGGCGAGAATCATGCCGCACTGGCGCACTTCGGCGACGCAGGGGTGCTCAGCCAGGGGAGCGGCGCGCGCCCCCATGTAGGCGGCCAGCGCGCGATTGCGCTCCAGCACCGGTTCGGTGGCAAAGATGTCGAGTGTTGCGAGCGCCGCGGCGCAGGCCAGCGGGTTGCCGGTAAAGCTGTGCGAATGCAGGAAGGCGCGCAAGGACACGTACTCATCGTAGAACGCGGTGTACATCAGTTCGGTGGTGAGCACCGCCGAGAGCGGCAGGTAGCCTCCGGTCAGTCCTTTGGAAAGGCACAGAAAATCGGGCGCGATGTCGGCTTGTTCACACGCGAAGAGCGTGCCGGTGCGCCCGAAGCCGACCGCGATCTCATCGGCAATCAGGTGGACTCCGTATTTGTCGCAGGCGGCGCGCAGCAGGCGCAGATAGACCGGATCGTACATGCGCATGCCTCCGGCGCATTGCACCAGCGGCTCGACGATCACGGCCGCGAGCTCGCTGGCGTGACGCTCGAGCGCTGCGTCCATGGCCGTGAAACTGCGGCGCGAATGGTCCGCCCAGCTCTCCCCGGCCGCGCGCAGATAGCAATCGGGCGAGGGCACCGTGATCACGGGCAAAAGCAAGGGCTGGTATATCTCGCGGTACAGCGGCACGTCTCCCACGCTCAGGGCGCCGAGCGTCTCGCCGTGGTAGCTGTTGTTAAGAGTGAGAAAACGGCGCTTGTCACCCAGGCCGCGGTTAAGCCAGTAGTGGAAGCTCATCTTCAGCGCCACTTCGACCGCCGCCGAGCCGCTGTCGGCGTAGAAGCAGCGCGTCAGGCCCCTTGGGGCCAGCGCGGCCAGGCGCTCGGCGAGTGCGATGGCCGGCTCGTGGCTGAAGCCTGCCAGCATCACGTGCTCGAGTCGGTGAGCCTGTGCCGCGACCGCGCCGCTGATGCGCTCGTTGGCGTGCCCGAACAGGTTGGTCCACCAGGAACTGATCGCGTCGAGGTAGCGATTGCCGTCGTAGTCCTCGAGCCACACCCCGCTGCCGCTGCGCACCGGGATGGGCGGCATGGTCTCGTGGTCCTTCATCTGTGTGCAGGGGTGCCACAGGTGGCGCAGATCGCGCGCCGCGAATGTGGCATTGTTGGCAGGGCTGGGGGCCTGCGAGCTGCCTTCGCGGGTGCTATGGGTCACGGGGGCATTTTGACATCATGAGCGAGTCCATGCAGTCCGGTTTTTCAATTGATCCGATCTCCGGGCTCCTGCGCCAGGCGCGTCAGGTGCTCTCGCCCCATTGCGACGAGCGGCCCCAGGGTATGGTGCCCGAGTTGATCGTGGTGCACGGGATAAGCCTGCCGCCGGGGGAATTCGGCGGCCCGTGGATCGAAAGGCTGTTCACGGGGGGCCTGGATCGCAACGCCCATCCCTTTTTCGCGACCGTTGCGGCGCTGCGCGTTTCGGCGCACGTACTGGTGCGACGCGACGGCGGAGCGGTGCAGTTTGTACCGTTCGGCTTGCGGGCCTGGCACGCCGGGGCTTCAAGTTGGCAGGGTCGCAGCGCCTGTAATGATTTCTCGATCGGCATCGAGATGGAAGGAACCGACGAAGGGGCCTACGAAAGCGCCCAGTACCGGACGCTCTCGGCGCTCATCAGCGCACTGTGCGATGTGTACCCGACCCTGGCGCGGGAACGGGTGGTCGGCCACAGCGATATCGCGCCCGGGCGCAAGAGCGATCCAGGGTCGAGATTCGAGTGGAAATTGCTGAGGGCGCTACTGGCCTGAAGGCTTGGCCGCGCTCGAGCGCTCGCTACGCCACATGACCTCGCTCCCCTTGGCACGCCGCGCCAACACCCGCGCCAGTACGAACAGCAGATCGGAGAGACGGTTCAGGTAGCGCAGCGCCTGCGGGCCCAGCGGTTCGCTGCGCGACAGCGCCCAGCAGCGCCGCTCGGCGCGGCGACAGATGGCACGCGCCAGGTGACAGCTCGCGGCGCCCGCGCCGCCGCCGGGCAGCACGAACTCACGGAGCGGCGGCAGCTCGGCGTTCCAGCTGTCCACCAGAGCCTCGATCCCTTCGACCTGGCGGGCTGAAATGACCACGCTTCCCGGTATGGCCAATTCGCCGCCGAGGTCAAAGAGGTCATGCTGGATTTCGAGCAGTTGCGCGGCCATGGGTGCGGGCAGCTCTTCGGCGGCCAGGAGCACGCCGAGCGCACTGTTGAGTTCGTCAACCGTGCCGCAGGCTTCGATGCGCGCGCTCTCCTTCGGCACGCGCCCGCCGTCGGCCAGCCCGGTGCTGCCGTCATCGCCGGTACGCGTCACGATCTTGGACAGGCGGTTTCCCATGGGCGGGAAGCTACCTCATGTGGAAGCGCATGGCGAGCGTCAGGCTGCGGCGGGCGGTGTTGTAGCCGCTGGCCAGCTCGTAGCGGCGGTCCAGGGCATTGTCGAGCCGCAGCTGCATAGACCATTGCTGCGCCAGCTGGTAGCCGACACCGAGATTGACCAGGGTGTATCCGCCGACGGTCCCGAGGTCAAAGCCGACGAAATCCGTGCGCGGACCCGACAACTGCAAGTCGCCGCTAAAAAAGAGTGCCCCCTGGTTGTACTGGGTGCCAAACGCAAAGTTATAGTGCGAGCGGCGCAGCAGTTGCTGACCGGTGGTCAGATTCTGCGGATCCTGCAAGGTGTAGTTGCTGTGGACCTGCCAGGCCGCGCCCTGCCACTGGTATTCGAGTTCGGCGCCGCGAATCCGCGAGCGTTCGACGTTCTGTGCCTGGTAGGTGAAGGTCGCCGGGTCGATCAGGACGTAGTCGATCAGATCGTCGATGTCGTTTTCAAATGCCGACAATCGCAGAAACTGGCCGGCGGTGGCCTGCCACTGCAGGCCGAGCTGGCCCTGGCGCGAAGTCTCGGGCTGCAAGGCCGTATTGCCGCCGAAGCCGTACAGATCGGTGCTGTCCGGCGCGTGAAAGGCCGTGCCGACCGCCAGAGTCGCGCGCCATTGCGGGTTGAACGTATGGCCGTACTCGAGGTTCCAGGTGGTGTGCGAGCCGAAAGTCTCGTGATGGTTGTAGCCGACGGCGAGCAGCAGATCGTTGGCGCCGTAACGCAGCTGATCCTGAGCATAGGCGAGGGTGGTATGCGTGTGCACGTCGTAGGGCAGGCCAAACGACAGGGACTGCGTGTGCTCGTTCGCCACCACCGTGCCGATCGTCCACTGCTGTGCCGGGTCGGCGCGCCAGCTGAACTGCGCATCGATCGCATCGCGCGTCGTGCGGTCGAAATCCGGCGTCTGCCGCTGTTCAATTTCGGCTATGGCACGGCTCGCCGTGAACTTTGCCTGACTCCCGGCGCCGCCTTTCCAGTCCGCGCCCGCAGCGTAGCTGGCATCGAGGAAATCCTCCTGCGATGGTGTGCCGAACTCGGAGTACGCGGATTTTCCGGAGGCTCGCCACAGCTGCCCGCGCAGAGTCAGCGCGTCGCTGGCGATGTAGCGCAGCTGCGCATTGCCGCTCTGGTTGGTGTAATCGCCCGGATCGGTGCTTCCCTCGACCGGCGGGAAGCCATCGGATCTCTGGTAGGCGTAACTGGCGCCGGCCCCGAAGTGCTCGCCGAGCATGCCGCTCGCATCCGCGGCTGCGACCTGCGTGTCGTAGCGGCCCCCCGAGGCGTAGAGCGAAGCGCCGGGCGAGGCGCCGGCGCGCGTGATGATGTTGATGACGCCGCCGATCGCATCGGTGCCGTAGAGACTCGAGCGAGCGCCCTTGACGATTTCGATGCGCTCGATGGATTCGGGCTGGATGTTCTGGAGCGGCGCGCCCCCGATGGTGCCCGGATTGATCCGTACCCCGTCGATCAGCACCGTGGTGTGATCGCTCTCCGTGCCTCGCAGGAATATGGCGGCCGGCTGGCCGGGCCCTCCGGCGCGCGAGATCTCGATGCCGCTGTGCCCGATGAGGAGCGAGGCGAGATCCGTGGTCAGCGCATGCTCGATGTCATCGCGTGTGATGACTATGACCGGAATGGCCAGCTCATCGACCGTGGTCGCCGTTCGGGTTGCGGTAATGACCATTTCACTCAACGGCGCCGCACCCGAAGCGTTGGTTTCCGCCGCGGCGCCACGCGCCGCCGCCAGCGCCGCTACCCATGCGCCGGTCCATATCAAATCTCGCAATCGCATAGAAGACTCCCGCACGCCCGCCCGCGTGACCAGATGGCTGATAGGCCCGGTAACGCTGGCGGCGGAGGATGGCTGAAGAGCAGCCAGCCCGACGCCCACCGCGCCACAGGGACTGAAACGTGCCAGGCCGGTCTCCGGGCTCACGAGCGGTCATTGGAATGACCTGCCGCATCGCCTTCCCACACCCACACCAGAAAATCTGACGTGGCGCGCAGTGGCTCAATTGACGCAGCGACTCTCGCTTACCGTTGCGGGGGCAGCGCCGGAATGGTTTGCAGTTGGAATACTGCGCACGTCACCGGCTTCCCGAGCACCTGACAACGAGCGGCACTCTATGGACGAGTGCGAAAGCTGTCAACCGCGCGAGCGCGGCGGTTCGGCGGGTCCCGTGTTCGGCAACCGGCCGCTAGGCGGGGATGAAAGCCCTGCGTCCGCCACCGCTCAGCTCGTTCATGGGCGTCGCGTAGAGCAGGGACAACTCGGCGGCGTTGAGCAACTCGGAGGTGGCGCCCAGGCGCCAGCGCCCGTCGCCGTACATCAGCAGCACGCGATCGGCGCAGCGCTCGGCCAGCGCCGGATCATGCAGCGTCGCGATCACGCCCGCTCCGCCGCTGCAGCGTTCCCGGAAAGCGAGCAGCACGTCGACCTGATGGTGGGGATCGAGGTGATTAGTGGGTTCATCGAGCAGATATACCTGTGGTTCCTGTGCCAGCAGGCCGGCCATGGCCGCACGCCGCTGCTCGCCACCGGAGAGCGTTGCGAGCGCGCGCTCCTCACAGTCGTCCACGCCCATGCGTGCCAGAGCGGCGTGGACGATCCTCATGTCGCTGGCGCTCTCGCTCCGCAGCCAACCGATGTGCGGATGGCGCCCCAGGAGCGCGGCTTCGAACACCGACAGCGGCAGCGAATCCTCGCGATCCTGCGGCAGAAAGGCGAGCTGGCGGGCGATCTCGCCACGGCGCAGCTGCTGCAGTTTCTGACCGCGCAGCTCAACGAAGCCCGCAGCCGCGCCGCGCAGCCCGGCGAGGGTGTGCAGGGTAAGGCTCTTGCCGCAGCCATTGCGGCCCAACACCGCGATGAATTCGCCCGGTCGCAGCTCGAACGAAAAATCCACCAGCAAGTCGCGCTTGCCGGCGCTCACACCCAGCCCGGCCGTGGCCAGCAATGCCGCGCCCATCAGTGCTTAATCCAGCCGATTTCGCGCGCGCTTGCCGGGCCGACAAGCGCCTGCGAGAGGTCATCGGGCATTTCCTGGCGATCGGGGCTCAGCGCCATGCGCCCAGCCATGATCTCCGCGTAGCGTTGCGGAAAGCGCGGGACGCGGAACGGTTCGGCGTAACCATCCGGGTATAAGGGCGTGCCGAGGCCGGCGTACTTGTCAGTCGCACCGAAGGTGTGCAGCAGCTCGTGTGCGGTCACGATGGCATTCTGGCCTTCCTGCGAGCGCGTCGCAAACAGGTGCACGACGCCCGTCAGGCCGCGCTGCAGTCCAACGGAATGCGGCAGCACCGGGGCGCGGGCTGGATCGTGGTACACGAGGAACAGGGCGATCTGTGGTCGCGAACGCGAAACGCTGGCGACGGCCTGCGAGCGATAGTAGCGCAGTCGCAGGCTCCACATCAGGCGCCCGAAGGGGCCGGCCTCGGGATCCAGGATCGGCGGCGCGTGGGCCATTGCCGGATACAGCTTGATCTCGATCGGCTCATCGATAGCCACGCCGTAGCGGTGAGCCTCGCGCGCAACGAAGTCGCTGACCGCTTGGAATCGCGCCGCGTCCAATGCACCAATGTAGGTCGCCGCCACGGCACTGCCATCGGCGTTGACTGGAAATGCCCCGATACGCACCGTGTTCTGCCAGCCGGTCGTGCGATGCTGATCCAGCCAGCTGCCAACCGCCACGAAAAACAGGATCCCGACCAGGATCGTAAGGCGTATGTTGCGCCACATGTAACCTGCCTGGCGCCGAGGCTACGGCTGTAGCCGCGTGGCAGACCACGGATCGGCATCGAAGCCATCGGCACGCGCGTTGAGGCGGCGCTGCCAGCGGGCGCGGTCATGGATGCGTGCACTGCCTTCGACCCACAGTTCCACGGCCTCGGCCCACAAGCGGTAGCCACCCCAATACTGAGGGCGCGCGATGCGCAGCCCGGGATCCTGCTGTTGCTCGTCCGCGGGCACCGGCAGCGCCAGACGCAGCGCCGCCTTCGCCACCTTGCCAAGTAGTTCACTGCGCGAGGCGATCGGTTCGCTCTGCTGGCTTGCCCAGGCTCCCAGGCGGCTTTGCCAGTTGCGTGTCGCAAAGTAGGCATCGCTCTGGGCCGCGGGCAGCTGCGCGATCCGGCCCTCCACGCGCACCTGCCGATGCAGCACGTCCCAGTACAGGACGACGGCGGCGCGCGGATTGTGCTGCAGTTCTCGGCCCTTGCGCGACTGGTAGTTCGTGTAGAACGTCAGATAACCCGGGCGCGGTGAGATTTCCTTGCACAGCACGACGCGCGCTGAAGGCTGTCCTGAGGCATCGGTCGTGGCGAGCACCATCGCGTTGGGATTGGGTTGGACCTTCTTGTGCGTGGCCTCGGCAAGCCAGCTCGCCGCCAGCTCCAGCGGCTCTTCCGGCAGTGGATCGGGCAAATGCTCGCGGTGCCATTTCATGGCGTGCATGTTACGCCATGGCATATTCCTCCACGAGCGCTCCAGCGGAGGCAGACCGGCCGCTGCACCGGGCGCACTTGCCGTGCGCAGTCTTTGCCTTTACAAAGAGTGCGGTACTCATCCCATCGGATATCCCCGCATGACTCTCGATGAACTTCGCCAGCACCTTAGCGGCCTCGATCGGCGCCTACTGGAATTGATCGCCGAAAGACAGACCACCAGCCGCGAGATCGCGCGCGTCAAGCGCGCCACCGGCTATCCGACCCGAGACTACGTGCGCGAGCGCGAAGTGATCCTGGCGGTGCGCGCCGGCGCGGCGCAGCTCGGTGTGCCCGCGGACGCCGCCGAGGAGGTCATGCGGGTGCTGATTCGCTCTTCTCTGACGACCCAGGAGCAAGCCAGCGTCGCGGCGCAGGGTGCCGGCAGCGGGCAGCGCGCGTTGGTCATCGGCGGGGCGGGCAAGATCGGCGGCTGGTTCGCACAGTTTCTCGCCTCGCAGGGTTTTGCAGTGGAGATCGCCGATCCGGCCGGCGGCGCCGCTGCTCTCAAGGACTGGCACACCAGCCCGCTCGACCACGATTACATCGTGGTCGCCGCCCCGCTCGGGGCCACCAATGCGATCCTGCGCGAGCTGGCCGAGCGCCGACCGGGCGGGGTGATCTTCGATGTCGGTTCATTAAAGACGCCGCTCCGCGGCGGTCTCGAGGCGCTGCGCGCGGCGGGTCTGCGCGTGAGTTCGATTCATCCCATGTTCGGGCCCAACACCGAGCTGCTCTCCGGCCGGCACGTGGTCTTTGTGGACCTCGGGCAGGGCGACGCGCTGGAACGCACGCGAGCGCTGTTTGCACCGACCATGGTCGAGCAGGTGGTCATGAGCCTCGATGAACATGACCGCTTGATCGCCTACGTGCTGGGTCTCTCGCATGCCGTGAACATCGCGTTTTTCACCGCCCTGGCGGGCAGCGGGGAGCGTGCGCCGCGGCTGGTGCAGATGTCGAGCACCACCTTCGACGCGCAATTCGACATTGCCAGCGCGGTGGCCGGGGAAAGTGCCGACCTGTATTTCGAGATCCAGCGCCTGAACGAGTACGGCGCCGAATCGCTGGATGCGCTGGCGCAGGCCGTCGACAGTTTGCGCAGCGCGGTCCAAAGCGGCGATCAGGCGCGCTTCGCCGCGCTGATGCACGCCGGCCGCGAGTACACGCAGGGCCGGCAGAGTGTGAGGGAGCGGCGCGCCTAGCGTTGCCGGCGTAACAGCAGCAGGAACACCGGTGCGCCGATCAGCGCGGTGATGGCCCCGACCGGCAACTGCCGGGGTGCCGCGATGGTGCGGCTGGCGATGTCAGCCAGGCACAGCAGCGCGCCTCCGCACAGCGCGGCGCCCGGAGCCACCAGCCGGTGATCGGAAGTCCGCAACGCCAGCCGGACCAGATGCGGAGCCACGAGGCCCACGAAGCCCACGGGTCCGGCCGCGAGCACCGCGAGCGAGGTCAAGGCCGCAGCGACCATGAACGCTACCGGCCGCGCGATTCTCGCATCCAGACCAAGAATGGCGCTGCGAAGCTCGCCGGCAGCGAGCACGTTGAGGGCGCGTCCGCCCGCCAGCGAGGCAAGCAGCCCAAGCCCGGCTGCCGCCAGGTCAAACCAGGGGTGCTGCGCCCAGCCCAGGTCGCCCGCCAGCCAGAAAACCATGCCGCGCAACTGGCCGTTATCGGCGATCGCGAGCAGCACCGAAATGACGGCCCCGCAGGCGCTCGCCAGCACCACGCCGGAAAGCAGCAGCCTGCCCGAGTCCCCACCGCTCCCCATCCAGTACACCAGCGCGCCGATGGCGAGCGCTCCGCCTGTGGCGGTCCATTCCAGGCCGCCGAGGGCAAAGCCGGCAAGCATGCCCGCCAGCGCACCGACCGAAGCGCCGCCGGATACACCCAGCACGAATGGATCGGCCAGCGGGTTGCGAAACAGGGCCTGCAGCAGCACACCCGCCAGCCCCAGGAGGCTTCCGACCGCAAAGGCGGAAATCGTGCGGGGCAGGCGTATCGTGCGCACGATCGTGGCCGATAGTTCATCGCCCCCGCCGCCTAAGGCCGCCAGTGCCTGGTTGAGGGACAGATGAGCCGAGCCGGCCAGCAGGGAAGCCGAGAGGCACACGAGCGCCAGCGCGCAGAGCGCGGCCAGAGTCCAAAATTGCATCGGCCTGATCATATGTGGAGCCTAAGCATCGCCCCCGGTTGAGAACAAGACCCAATCGCTTGAGCCGGAGCACCGGGACAGGGTAAAACGAGCAGATTATGGGTGATGTGATCGACCGTTACGGGTTTCGGGCCAATGTGGGCATCATATTGATGCAGGACGACGGCCGGCTGTTTATTGGCCGGCGTTCCGGCGGCCGCGGCTGGCAGTTTCCACAAGGGGGCATGCAGCGCGGGGAAAAGGCCGAGGAGTCCTTGTATCGGGAACTCAACGAGGAGATCGGGCTCGGCCAGGAGGACGTCGAGCTCATCGGCCAGACCCAGCGCTGGCTGCGCTATCGCCTGCCCGCCCGCTACCAGCGGCGCCATTCCAGGCCGCTGTGCATCGGGCAGAAGCAGCGCTGGTTCCTGCTGCGGCTCAGGCGCCCGGAACCGGCCTTCCGGTTCGACCTCACCGGTGCGCCTGAATTCGACCGCTGGCGCTGGGTGGATTACTGGGAGCCGATCCGCGAGGTCATCTATTTCAAGCGCACCGTGTACACCCGCGCCCTGCACGAGCTGGGCGAGCACGCTTTCCCCGAGGGTCTGCCGGATTATCCAGATTGGTGGCACAGCGAATCCAAGCTTCTCGCGCCCAGCCACGCGAGCGGACTCTAGATGCAAATGCCCGGCAAACTGGTCGTGCGCACCTATGCGCCTGTGCGCCGCTGGACGCTTCTGGGCTCGGCCCTGTTGCTCGGGGTTATCGCCTTGTTGCTGGCCTTTGAGATGGGACACCAGCAGGCAGGCTTTGACGGCCTCCAGGCCGTGCAACAGCGGGCCGCGCTCGAGAGGCGGATTTCCGCCCAGGACCAGACCATTCACGAGCTGCGTGTCCAGCTCGCCGCCGAGGCCAGCGCGCAAGTCTCCCAGGTACGTGAACGCACCGAGCTCGCGCGCACCATCGGGGATCTGCAGGCCGGACTGGCCCGCGCACAACAGGACCTGGAGTTCTATCGCGCCATCGCCAATCCGGCCGCCGCCAACCGCGAGGGCTCGGTGCGCGTACAGCAGTTCAGGGTGTTGACGGTCGATGCAGCCACGCGCACCTATACGCTGCGCTTTGCACTCAACCGACCCACCCGCCCGGAAGAAACCATTGCCGGAACCTTGGGCGTGACGGTCGATGGGGAACGCGGCGGTGCCGCCGCCAGCCTCAGTCTGGCCTCACTCTCGGCGGACAAGAACAAGCAGATGGCCTACAGCTTCCGTTATTTCACCAATATCGAACAATCGGTCACACTTCCCGCGGACTTCAAGGCCGAGCGCGTTACCATAGAAATCCGCTCGGCCCAGAAGAACACGCCGCCCTATCGCCAGATCTTTGTATGGAATCCCGACGCCACATAAATGAGACGCCATGTTTAACCGCAGTGACAAGAATGCCGCCCGCATTGACACCTTGATTGGTCGCTCAGCGCGCATCCAGGGCGATGTCGAGTTTTCCGGAGGACTGCACATCGACGGCCAGGTCACCGGCAATGTGCGGGTGGTGCCCGGAGGCGCCGCCTCCGTGTCGGTCAGTGAACATGGCGTGATCGAGGGCTCGATCGAGGCGCCGCAGGTGGTATTGAACGGTACCGTCAATGGCGACATCGTCGCCTCGGACCGAGTGGTTCTGGGCGCCAAGGCGCGGGTGCGGGGGAACGTCAGTTATGGCGTCATCGAGATGGCGCTCGGCGCCGAGATCACCGGACGGCTCATTCCGGCCAATGATGCGACCGCACAAGCCGGCTAGATTCAGGGCATTTCGCATATTCCAGAGCGCTTTTTGACGAGTGCGGGCGGTACGCCTACACTGACAGGCACTATGGACACCGCAGTGCAGGAAACCTCCCCCAACGACTCGGCGCTGGTGTTTACCGACGCCGCGGCCCTCAAAGTCGCTGACCTGATCCGCAACGAAGGCAATCCGAAGCTGATGCTGCGGGTGTTCGTTCAGGGCGGCGGCTGCTCGGGCCTGCAGTACGGATTCGAGTTTGACGAGCAGCTCCAGGATGGGGATACCTGCATCGAAAATCACGGCGTAAAGCTGCTGATCGACCCGATGAGCGTCAACTACCTGGGGGGCGCCGAGATCGATTTTCGCGACGGGCTGGACGGCGCCCAGTTCGTGATCCGCAATCCCAGCGCCACCACCACGTGCGGCTGCGGGTCGTCATTTACCACCGCCTGATTTTCCCATGAGTCGTCCTGCCCGCGCAGTGCCCGAGGTGCTGGCGGCCGTGGACCTCGGCTCCAACAGCTTTCACCTCGTAGTTGCCCGCTACACGCACGGCCAGCTGGTCGTCATTGACCGGATGCGCGAGATGGTGCGGCTGGGCGCCGGCGTGGGCCCGGATGGCCGCCTCGACAAGCAGGTGGCGGCGCGGGCGCTGGCCTGTCTGGAACGATTCGGCCAGCGCCTGCGTGACATGCACGCGCGCAGCGTGCGTGTGGTCGGCACCAATGCGCTGCGTATTTCGCGCCGCAAGCAGGCTTTTCTCGAGCGCGCGCGCGATGCTCTCGGCCACCCGATTGAAATCGTCTCGGGCATGGAGGAGGCGCGACTGATCTATTCGGGTGTCGCGCACACCTTGCCGGCCGAGCCCGGCCACCGGCTGGTGATCGACATCGGCGGCGGCAGCACCGAGGTCGTCATCGGCGAAGGCTACGAGCCACAGCTCCTGGCCAGTCTCAAACTGGGCTGCGTGTCGTTGAGCCAGCGTTATTTCAGCGACGAGCGACTGTCACCGAAGCGCTTCGAGCGCGCACAACTTGCGGCACGCGTGGAAATCGAACCGATGCAGACCTCGTTTCTGCAGCGCGGCTGGGAACAGGTGGTCGGCAGTTCGGGCACCGTGCGCGCCATCGGCGAATGCCTGCACGAACGCGACCCGCAACTGACGGGTGTCACCGCCGAGGGCCTCGAGGCCCTGCTGAATGACATGAAGCGCGCCGGGGACTGCCGTGAGCTGGGATTGAGTTCACTGACCGAGGAACGGCGCCCGGTGTTTCCCGGTGGCGTGGTGATCCTCGCCGAGCTCTTCGACGCGCTCGGCATCGAGCAGTTGCGCATGGCGGAGGGCGCGCTGCGCGACGGTCTGTTGTACGACATGGTGGGCCGTTTGACCGACGAGGATCCGCGCGAACGCACCGTGGGTTCGATGCAGCGGCGCTATCATGTCGATACCGCCCAGGCCGAGCGGGTGGAGGCCACGGCGATGGCGTTTCTCAAGCAGGTGGCCGAGAACTGCGACCTTGAGGATGAATACGCCGAGCTGGTCCTGAAGTGGGCGGCGCGGCTGCACGAAATCGGACTGGACGTGGCGCACAGCGGTTATCACCGCCACGGCGCCTACCTGCTGGAAAATGCCGATCTTCCCGGCTTTGCGCGCGAGGAACAACTGCTGCTGGCGCGCCTGGTCGGTACGCATCGGCGCAAGCCGATACTGACCGGCATCGAGGATCTGATTCCGCCCTGGGACCGGCGGGCCCTATACCTGATCGCCTTGTTGCGAATCGCGGTACTGCTGCATCGCGGCCGCAGCACGACCGCGCTGCCGCCGATAGAATTGAGCGCGAGCGGCCGGACTCTGGAGATGCGCTTTCCGGCGCGCTGGCTCAACGATCACGCGCTGACCGCCGAAGATCTGCACCAGGAGATCGAGCACCTGCGTGAGCTGGGGCTGAAGCTCAGGGTCTATTCAGGGAGCCGGACCGCGGCGGCGTAAGCGTCGAGCAACTGCTCCTGAACATCGAGCTGCGGTGCGCCGGTCGCGCGCACGTAGCTGCCGTCGCTCTGCAGCAGCCAGGCGTTGCATGTGTCGGTCAGGTAGCTCTCCAGATCGTCGCGGATGCGGGTGCGCAGCTTCGCCTGAGCGATGGGAAACGCCACCTCGATGCGGCGAAAGAAATTGCGTTCCATCCAGTCGGCGCTGGCCAGGTACAACTGCGGCCGGCCGCCGTTTTCGAACCAGAAGACCCGCGAGTGCTCGAGGAACCGGCCGACGATCGAGCGCACGCGGATGTTCTCCGATACGCCGGGAAGCCCGGGTCGCAGCGCGCACACGCCGCGCACGATCAGGTCAATTTGCACGCCGGCGCCGGACGCCCGGTACAGACACTCGATGGTCTGCGGATCGACCAGGGCGTTGAGCTTGGCGATGATGCGCCCGCCCTTGCCGGCGCGCGTGTTCGTGATCTCACGTTCGATCAGCGCGTGCAGGGCCTCGTGCAACTTGAAGGGCGACTGCAGGAGCCGCCGCAGGCGCGGCGTCTGGGTGAGGCTCGTGAGCTGCAGGAAGATTTCATGCACGTCGTTGCCGACCGCCTCGTCCGCCGTGAACAGACCGTAGTCGGTATAGGTGCGGGCGGTTCCCGGATGATAGTTGCCGGTGCTTAAGTGACAGTAGCGGCGGATCCCGTGCGCCTCGCGCCGCACGATCAGCATCATCTTGGCGTGGGTCTTGTACCCGACCACGCCGTACATGACGTGGGCGCCGGCTTCCTGCAGGCGCGTCGAAAGCTCGATGTTCGCTTCCTCGTCAAAGCGCGCGCGCAGTTCGATGACCACCGTGACGTCCTTGCCGGCCTGAGCCGCCGCCACCAGCGCATCGACGATATGAGACTGATCGCCGGTGCGGTACAGCGTCTGCTTGATCGCCAACACCATGGGATCGGCGGCCGCCTGGCGCAGCAGATCCATGACCGGAGTGAAGCTCTGGAACGGGTGGTGCAGCAGCACGTCGCGCTGGCGGATAGCGTCGAAAAGGTCATAGGCGCCGCTAAAGCCTTCGGCCAGCCCGGGCGTAAACACGGGGTATTTCAGATCCGGCCTCGCCACCAGGTCGTAGATCGCCGAGAAGCGGTTCAGGTTGACCGGCCCGGGCACCGAATACCAGTCCAGCGCCTCGAGCGCGAATTGCTGCAGCAGGAAATCGACGACCTGCTGCGGGCAATTGGCCGCGGTTTCCAGCCGCACCGCGGCGCCATAGCGGCGATGCGCCAGTTCGCCTTCGAGTGCGCGGCGCAAATCGTCGACTTCCTCGT
>CAWBKJ010000001.1:0-1025000 GCA_963789365.1 uncultured Gammaproteobacteria bacterium | reverse complement strand
GGGGGGACCATCCTCCAAGGCTAAATACTCTCTACCGACCGATAGTGAACCAGTACCGTGAGGGAAAGGCGAAAAGAACCGCGGTGAGCGGAGTGAAATAGAACCTGAAACCGTATGCGTACAAGCAGTCGGAGCCCCGCAAGGGGTGACGGCGTACCTTTTGTATAATGGGTCAGCGAGTTATTTTCAGTGGCAAGGCTAACCGAATAGGGGAGCCGTAGGGAAACCGAGTCTTAATAGGGCGCCACAGTCGCTGGGAATAGACCCGAAGCCAGTCGATCTATCCATGGCCAGGATGAAGATCAGGTAACACTGATTGGAGGTCCGAACGAACCACTGTTGCAATAGTGCGTCGATGAGCTGTGGATAGGAGTGAAAGGCTAATCAAGGCTGGCGATAGCTGGTTCTCCCCGAAAGCTATTTAGGTAGTGCCTCGGTTATTACTCGAGGGGGTAGAGCACTGTTTAGAGACGGGGGCCATCTCGGCCTACCAACTCTATGCAAACTCCGAATACCTCGAAGTACAGACCGGGAGACACACAGCGGGTGCTAACGTCCGTTGTGAAGAGGGCAACAACCCAGACCATCAGCTAAGGTCCCAAAATTTCGGCTAAGTGGTAAACGATGTGGAAAGTCATAGACAGCCAGGAGGTTGGCTTAGAAGCAGCCATCCTTTAAAGAAAGCGTAATAGCTCACTGGTCAAGTCGGTCCGCGCGGAAGATTTAACGGGGCTCAAGCCGAGTACCGAAGCTATGGGTGTGCAGCAATGCACGCGGTAGGGGAGCGTTCTCTACGCCTGTGAAGGTGTGCTGTGAGGCATGCTGGAGGTATGAGAAGTGCGAATGCTGACATGAGTAACGTTAAAGCGGGTGAAAAACCCGCTCGCCGTAAACCCAAGGTTTCCTGAGCCACGTTAATCGGCTGAGGGTGAGTCGGTTCCTAAGGCGAGACCGAAAGGTGTAGTCGATGGAAAGCAGGTTAATATTCCTGCACCAGAACCACTGCGATGGGGTGACGGAGAAGGCTAGATCAGCGGCAGTCCTGCCGTTCAAGGTCGTAGGGGGTATCTCTCGGCAAATCCGGAGGTACGCTATCCCCAAGAACTGAGTACTAGAGGACTTCGGTCTTCGAAGTGATTGATGCCACGCTCCCGGGAAAAGCCTCTAAGCTTCAGGTGAATTCTGACCGTACCGTAAACCGACACTGGTGGGTGGGGAGATAATCTCCCAAGGCGCTTGAGAGAACTCTGGTTAAGGAACTCTGCAAATTGATACCGTAACTTCGGAAGAAGGTATGCCTACAGAGGTGATTGGACTTGCTCCATGAGCTTCCGTAGGTCGCAGGTAATTGGTGGCTGCGACTGTTTACCAAAAACACAGGACTCTGCTAACACGCAAGTGGATGTATAGGGTCTGACGCCTGCCCGGTGCCGGAAGGTTAATTGATGGGGTCAGCCGCAAGGCAAAGCTCCTGATCGAAGCCCCGGTAAACGGCGGCCGTAACTATAGGAAGGTAATTGGTAACAGTTAAAGCTGCAGAGTTAGAGTGAGTAGGACTGAACGTTGTAGTTACGTAAATAAACTTGGCCATATGCTGGAAACCCCGAGAATCCTTCAGTACTCGCAGCGCAAGCTGCAGTAACAAACTGCAAGGCGCGGGCAATCAGCAGGAAAGACCGGCAATCGCCGGAATCCTCAGAGACTAAACGCCAGGCTCTCTTTTCGGAGAGATGAGATAGTCCGATCTGCATGGCGACATGCAGGAGTGGTGTGCAATGCATTACTCCGCAAACACGCTTAAAACGCGTGTTGGTGTAACAAGTAGAACGGTCCTAAGGTAGCGAAATTCCTTGTCGGGTAAGTAACATTGCCCGGGACGGTGGCAACACCGTTCCATTTAACCGGCTCAAATCGGTGGAACCCACACGGCGCGACATGCAGGGCGCCACGGGCAATACCGAGGGTAAGATCGAGCGCAAGTTCGATCCCCGTAACGACTCAGGGGTTGAGATCCCTGGATGGCCGAAAGGCCATAACACGCCGGCCCTGATCTTTGCCTATGGATATGAATTCTTATATCTCTGGATTCGTAGACGGTGAAGGCTGTTTCTGCGTTTCGTTCCAACCGAGCAGGCGATATCGCTTCGGGTGGGAGGTGAGACCGAGTTTCTCGGTTAGCCAGAACGCTGATAGAGCTGAACTGCTGTACGTGATCCACGAGAAATGGGAGTGCGGATCCATCCGGCCGGATCGATCAGACAAGACAGTCAAGTTCGAGGTTAGAAACATTGGGGATTTGGTTGCGAAAGTGCTGCCACATTTCCGATTGTTTCCCCTGATGTCATCCAAACGAGCCGATTTCGTCAGATTTTCGAAAATCTGCAAAATCGTAATCGAAGGCGGACATCTAGAACTGACGGGTTTTGAGCAGATCGTCCGAATGGCGATGGAGATGAATCCATCGGGCAAACGAAAATATTCCGGCAACGAGATACTCAGCTCGTTCCGATCAGGTGAACGTATAGTCTATGCCACGGGAAACTGTGGAAGTTCATGAAGTTCCGACCTGCACGAATGGCGTAACGCTGGCCACACTGTCTCGACCAGAGACTCAGTGAAGTTGAAATCGCTGTGAAGATGCGGCGTAGCTGCGGAAAGACGGAAAGACCCCGTGAACCTTTACTATAGCTTTACACTGAACTTTGACCTTGTTTGTGTAGGATAGGTGGGACCCTTTGAAGCGGAGGCGCTAGCTTTCGTGGAGGGAACGTTGAAATACCACCCTGATAAGTTCGGAGTTCTAACCTTGACCCGTAATCCGGGTCGGGAACACTGTATGGTGGGTAGTTTGACTGGGGCGGTCTCCTCCCAAAGAGTAACGGAGGAGTGCAAAGGTACGCTCAGCGCGGTCGGTCATCGCGCACAGAGTGCAATGGCATAAGCGTGCTTAACTGCGAGACGTACATGTCGAGCAGGTGCGAAAGCAGGTCATAGTGATCCGGTGGTTCTGTATGGAAGGGCCATCGCTCAACGGATAAAAGGTACTCCGGGGATAACAGGCTTATTCCTCCCAAGAGTCCACATCGACGGAGGAGTTTGGCACCTCGATGTCGGCTCATCACATCCTGGGGCTGTAGCAGGTCCCAAGGGTTCGGCTGTTCGCCGATTAAAGTGGTACGCGAGCTGGGTTCAAAACGTAAGTAACACTGCGTTGCCGGGAAGCAATTCCCTGATAAATTTAACTGGCTCATATCGGTGAAACCCTCCTGAAGTTTAAAACTGGCTTCAAAGGGCAATACCGAGGGAAGGCTGGTGTTGATGTCGATACAACCCTTGCGTTGACAGGTTGTAAAGACACGATACGACGATGATTCGTCGGATCAGGTCAGCATCATGCCCCTGTAGAGACTGATCCATTATGGAGAGAGTCGCTGAGACGAGCAGCGGCTAAGACGCCAGTCCCCTCATTGCAAGTTGAGGGTGAAGGTATAGTCCATGCCACCCGAAATGGTGGAATGACATGCGTGAGACAGTTTGGTCCCTATCTTCCGTAGCCGTTGGAGATTTGAGGGTGAGCTGTCCTTAGTACGAGAGGACCGGGATGGACGCACCACTGGTGTTCCGGTTGTCACGATAGTGGCACTGCCGGGTAGCTATGTGCGGACGGGATAACCGCTGAAAGCATCTAAGCGGGAAGCCCCCCCCAAGACTAGATCTCCCTGGGAACTCGATTCCCCTAAAGGGCCCACGTAGACTACGTGGTTGATAGGCCGGGTGTGTAAGGTCAGTAATGACTTCAGCTAACCGGTACTAATTGCCCGTGAGACTTGACCATATAACCTCAAGCAGTTTGGCTACCGAGCCAAGCGTGCGAGGTCGACCGATGCAACGATGGAGCGATCCATCACATTGATGAACGCGACAAGCGTCGAACCTTAAGAATCTTCCGGTTTCGCCTGGCGGCTATAGCGAGCAGGAACCACCCGATCCCATTTCGAACTCGGAAGTGAAAATGCTCTGCGCCGATGGTAGTGTGGCAGTTGCCATGCCAGAGTAGGTCACCGCCAGGCTTCTCATAGGACAGGGCCCCGACGCTTCACGGCGTCGGGGCTTTTGTCTTTTTGGGGAGCGCTATGGACCGGATCGACGTGTGCATCATAGGCGGCGGCATGGCGGGGGCTTCGGTGGCCTTCCATCTTGCGCCCCACGCGCGCGTCACGGTGCTCGAGCGCGAACCGCATCTCGCCTATCACAGCACCGGACGATCAGCCGCTCTGTACGCGCCCAACTACTGCAGCGAACTGGTCCGCCGGTTGACCTTGGCTGGCCAATCGTTCCTGGCGAGGCCGCCCATGGGCTTTGCGGCCGTGCCGCTATTGCACGAGCGCGGCTTCCTGCTGATCGGGAAGAACGCGCAGCTTTCGGCCTGCGAGCAATATGAGGGCGAGGCACTCGCCGCCGGGCTAGAAACCAGGCGCCTCAGCCCGCAGGGCGCTCGCGAACTCGTGCCCGTGTTGCGCGCGCAGAGCTGCGAGTGGGCATTGCTCGATCCGAGCGCCTGGGACCTCGATGTCGATGCGCTCCTGCAGGGATTCCTGCGCGGCGCGCGCAGCCACGGGGCCACCGTGCACACCTCGCGGGAAGCCGTCGAGATCGCGCGCGAGGGCAGCGCGTGGCGCATCGGCGGGCCAGGCTACGACCTGCGGGCAGATGTCGTGGTGAACGCTGCCGGCGCCTGGGCCGATGAGACTTCGGGCCGGGCGGGCATTGCGCCATTGGATCTGCTGCCGCACCGGCGTACGGCCTTTATCTTTGATCCGCCGGAAAACGCCGTGGTCGCGCATTGGCCGATGGTGACCGACGCCGGGGGACAGTTTTATTTCAAGCCCGACGCGGGCCGCCTGCTGGGTTCGCTCGCCGAGGAGGTTCCCTCGCCCCCGGTGGATGCACAGCCCGACGATCTGGACGTCGCCGTCGCTGTCGATCGCATTGAACGGGTCATCGACTACCCGGTGAGGCGCGTGCTCCGGTCATGGACCGGGCTGCGCGTGTTCGCGCCGGATCGCGAACCTGTATCGGGCTTCGAGCCTGGGCAGGCCGGCTACTATTGGCACGCCGGGCTGGGAGGCTTTGGCATACAGACCGCACCGGCGCTTGGGGCCTTTGCTGCGGCGACGATATTGGGCCGCAAGCTTCCCGACGAACTTCTAGCGCTCGGGGTAGGTCCGGCACCTTTGCAGGTGGAACGGCTCCGTCATTGAGCGCCTCGATCCGGGCGCGGCCCCTGGGCGGCTCCAGGCGGCCGCGCAGATCCCTCCTCCTTCACCTCTCGTCCAACATGGGCTGGAGGGCTTCTTGTAGGCGAGCCCCGACAGGCGGATAGCCGAGATGCTGACGGCGAGGCCAGTCGGTGTCCCTCATAGTTCTCGCGCTGCGGTAGGCAGGGACTATTGGATTGGGTCTAAATTCGGATCCGGAAGGGTGATGCAATGACGGTGGCAATCGGACCAATTTTGTGGCTCATGGCGAGCCTTTTGCTCGGCGCCGTCCTGTTGCTGGCGGTATTTGGATTCATCCTTTGGCTAACTGGCCGTAAGCAGCCGCGCAGTGAGTCGGAAGGGCACATCTGGGAGCATAATCCGACAGACATCGCAGGCCCGGACGGCACTTCCATTGCTGCATCGGGAAAATAAACGACCACTGCCCGATGCGGGGTTGCATTCAAGGCCATGACCCAGAAGCCACTGCATCGGCCTGGCAGCGCCGACCAAATCCTGGATTGGTTCAAATCGGAGCCCTCCGAAATCCTCTCTCGCTGTTGCCTGTTTCTCGACGTTGACGGAACGCTGATCGAATTCAGGGCGGATCCGAGCAGCGCCGTCGCCGATGAGGAACTCCTGACGCTGCTGCAGCGGGCCGAGAAGAGCTTCGGTGGTGCACTGGCGCTGGTCAGCGGTCGCCTGGTGGCCACCCTGGATGCCATGTTGAGTCCGCTGCGGCTGCCCGCTTCGGGTTTGTATGGCCTCGAGCGCCGCGATTCGCGGGGCGTGGTGCACCGCAAGATCTCCAACCTGCAGTCCCTTGATGCGGCGCGCGTCAGCATCGTGGAGTTCGCGGGGGAACATCCCGGCCTGGTCGTGGAAGACAAAGGCACGGCGATCGCGCTCCATTATCGCCGGGTCCCGGGCCTGGGCGCGGAGTGCCGACGCATTGTCTATGCGGCGGCGGCCGGGCTGTGGCCGCTGTATCAGGTCATCGAGGGTTCGATGGTCGTGGAGGTGGTCCCGGCCGGCACCAGCAAAGCGACCGCGATTGAGGAGTTCCTGGTCGAGCCCCCCTTCGCGAGCCGGATCCCGATTGCACTCGGGGACGACTACTCTGACTGCGACGCCTTTGCCGCCGTGCATCGCCACGGCGGCCTCGCCCTGGCCGTAGGCCGCCGGATTTTTGGAGATCATTGCCTGGAGAACTGCCAGGCCGCGCGGCGCTGGCTGTCGACCCTGGTGGGATTGAATCCGAGATGACGACCAACGGCAGCCGCTCGTCGCTCGACCTGGCCGTCGTCGGCAACTGCCAGGTCGCCGGGCTGCTGGACAGCCTCGGCCGCCTGGTGTGGGCCTGCATGCCGCGGCCGGATTCGGACCCCACTTTCTGCAGCCTGCTCGACCCGCAGGGGGGCGATGCCAAGGACGGAGTGTTTGCGATTGAGTTGCTCGATGTCGTCAGCGGGCAGCAAAGCTACCTGCGCAACACCGCCGTGGTCGAGACGGTGCTGGACGATGCAGCGGGCAATCAGATGCGGCTCACGGATTTCTGCCCGCGCTACCGCGAACGTGGACGGATCTTCAAACCCATGATGTACGTGCGCATCGCGGAGCCCACGCGAGGTCAGCCGCGCGTCCGGATGCGCTTTCGGCCCCGGAACGAGTATGGATCGCGTCCCTCGGAGTGGACTTCCGGCAGCCACCATCTGCGGGTGGTTGGGGCCGATGCGGTATTCCGCTTGACCACGGACGCCTCGCTCACGGCCCTGGTGGAAGAGCAGGTCGTGATACTGGATAGGCCGCTGGCATTCATCCTCGGGCCTGACGAATCGGTCGCCGCCGCGCCGCTGTCACTGGCGCACCGCACGCTGGAGCAGACCGTGGACTACTGGCAGGAATGGGTGCGCAGTCTGGCCGTGCCGGTGGACTGGCAGGGCGCGGTGATTCGCGCGGCCATAACCCTCAAGCTCTGTACCTTCGAGGACTCCGGTGCCGTGCTGGCGGCCCTCACCACCTCGATCCCCGAGTCCGCCGGTTCGGGCCGCAACTGGGACTACCGCTACTGCTGGCTGCGGGACAGTTTCTTCGTGATACAGGCGCTCAACCGCCTTGGTGCAACGCGCACCATGGAGGGGTTCCTGCATTACCTCAACAACGTGATCGCGCAGTCCCCGACCGGTGCGCTGCGTCCGGCCTACAGCCTGGCCGGAGCCTCGGGCGGCGAGGAGGTGCTGCTCGAAAGCCTGCCGGGCTATCGGGGCATGGGGCCGGTGCGGGTCGGCAATTCGGCGCTGATGCAGATGCAGCACGATGTGTACGGCGCGGTGATCATGGCCACCAGTCAATGCTTCTACGACGCCCGCCTGATCTCGCCGGGGGACGCCGCATTCTTTACGCGCCTGGAGGCCTTGGGCGCTCACGCGAGCGCGGTGTTTGAGCAGCCCGACGCAGGTCCCTGGGAATTCCGGGGTATCGAGCAGATCCATTCCTATTCGGCGTCCATGTGCTGGGCCGCCTGCGACCGGCTGGCGAGAATCGCGGCCCATCTGGGGCTGCACGAACGTACCGCGCACTGGCAATCACGGGCCTCGTCGATGAAGGATCGCATACTGGAGCAATCCTGGAACGGCGCGCGCAATGCTTTCGTCGATCGCTTCGGCGGCCATGATCTGGACGCCACCGCGCTCCTGCTGCCCGAATTGGGATTGATCAGCGCCAACGATCCACGCTTTGCGGCGACCGTGGACGCCATCGGCCGCGAACTGCGCAACGGCGACTACATTTTCCGCTATCGGCATGCCGATGACTTTGGTGTTCCGCGCAACGCCTTTACGGTCTGCTCGTTCTGGTACGTCAATGCATTGGCGCACCTCGGGCGCACCGCCGAGGCTCGCGAGACCTTTGAGAGGCTCCTGTCACGTTGCAACCACGTCGGCTTGTTCTCTGAGGATATCGACCCCGCCACCCACGAGCACTGGGGCAACTATCCACAGACCTACAGCTTGGTCGGGGTCATCTCAAGTGCATTGCGACTCAGCCGCACCTGGGAGGAGGTCGTGTAGCCGCAGTGCGGCGCGAGATTATAACGATGACTTTCGGGAGGGTTGGATTCAGTCCACGGCACAGTTATGTTTCGGCATTCGATCATTCGCTTATTCCTGGCTCTGGCGGCCGCGGCTGCCGTGGTCACTTATTTCGGCGTTCCGTACATCAGTGACGCTCTGACCGCGGGCTATCGCATGCAGGCCGAACACCGGGCCGGCGCGCTGCTCCGGGCGAGCGAAGACCAGTTGCGCAACCTCGTAGAACGCCACGACCGGGCCGGCCTGCGCGCCTTCCTGGCGTTGAGCGTCACCGAGCATTCCTGGCTCCAGAGCCTGGTGCTGTGCCGGAGCGATGGCACGATCATCAGCCAGAGCGATCACTCGCCGAGTGATGTGGTGTGCAGGCCGGAGGACCATCCGCGCAATGATTCCAGTCAACTGATTCAGACCACCGCGGGACGGCTGCAGATTTCCGACTACGAGATTGCCGGGAACGGTCATGCGCCGTTTCGAGCCGTCGTAGTCCAGGACCTGGGCTTTGCCGATTGGAGCCAGTCCGGGTGGCGCGGCTTCGTCGTCGCCTTCGTGGGCCTGACGGCACTTGGCCTGGCACTTCTGGTGTCGTTTGTGATCTGGTGGCTGCTGCGGCGCTGGGCAACGCTGCTGCTCAGCGACATCAGGAGTGGCCGGCTGCTGGATGACGCGCGTTCCCCCGGGGTCTCCTGGCCGATCCTTTCCCAGGTGCGTCGTTTGTTACGCGACGCGGAAGAGAAGCAACGCCTGGAAATCGACTATCGCGAAAACTGGACTCCGCAGGCGCTGCGCCAGGTGGTCCAGAAGCAGCTGGAATCCAGCCAGGTCATCACGGTGTCGAACCGCGAGCCCTACAGCCACTGGCGCGATGCCGAGGATCAGGTCCAGGTTCAGGTTCCCGCGAGCGGCATGGTGACGGCGCTGGAACCGATCATGCGCGCGTGTTCTGGCGTATGGATCGCGCATGGCAGCGGCACCGCGGACCGCAGTGTCGTGGACTCACAGGATCATGTGGCCGTGCCGCCTGACTCGCCCAGCTACACACTGCGGCGCGTCTGGCTGTCGCCCGAGGAAGAGGAGGGCTATTACTTCGGGTTTTCGAACGAAGGCATGTGGCCGCTCTGCCATCAGGCCTACGTGCGCCCGGCCTTTCGGGATGCCGACTGGCGCTGCTATCAGGGCGTCAACCGGAAGTTCGCCGACGCGGTCGTGCAGGAGTCCGAGTCATCGAACCCGGTCGTGCTGATCCAGGACTTTCATTTCGCGCTGCTGCCGCAGCTGCTGCGCGAGCGCATTCCGCGCGCCACGATCGGACTGTTCTGGCACGTTCCCTGGCCCAACGCCGAGACCTTTGGGGTGTGTCCGTGGCAACGCGAACTGCTGACCTGCATGCTGCAGGCCGACGTGCTCGGATTCCATACGCTCTACCACTGCCACAACCTGCTCGACACCGTCGATCGTGCGATCGAATGCAAGATCGATCGCGAACACATGAGCGTGACCCTGCAGGGGCATGTGTGCCGGGTGGCGGCCTATCCCATATCAATCGAGTGGCCGCCGCGCTGGCTGCAGGGACTGCCCGACTTCGCCGTGACCCGCGCGCAGATTCGACAGGAGTTTGGCATCGACGAGTCGGTCATCCTGGGGGTCGGGGTGGAGCGCTGGGACTTCACCAAGGGAATCGTGGAACGCTGCCAGGCACTGGAGGCCTATCTCGATCGACACCCGAAGGAACAGGGGCGCGTGACCCTGCTGCAGGTCGCCGAGCCCTCCCGCAGCAAGTTGCCGGCGTACCGGGCCGTGCAGGAGCGCACGGTACAAGAAGTGGACCGGATCAACGCGCGTTTTCAGACCGCGTCCTGGCGGCCGATCATTCTGGTGCCGGCGCATCAGGACCCGAGGCGCGTGTTCGAGATGTACCGCGCCGCCGACTTCTGCATGGTCACGAGCCTGCATGATGGAATGAACCTGGTGGCCAAGGAGTTTGTGGCGGCACGGGACGACGAGGACGGAGTGCTCATTCTCAGCACCTTTACCGGCGCCGCCCGTGAGCTGGTGGAGGCATTGATCGTCAACCCCTTCAATGTCACCGAGACGGCGGCGGCCATCGCGGCGGCCATAAAAATGCCCCGCGAGCAGCGACGCCAGCGGATGCGCCTGATGCGCCAGACCGTCAGGGAAAACAATGTTTACCGCTGGGCTGGCCGCATGCTCGTGGACATCGCGCGGATTCGCCAGCGCCAGTCGATAGTTACCCGTGCGTAGTACGCATATAATTCGCGGACCGGCGGGGGGAACCGATCCGGCCAACCATGGGGTGACGCCGTGTCAAGAATCCTCATAGCCGACGATCATGCCGTGGTGCGGGCGGGGATCCGTCAGTACCTGGAGGCTGAATCCAGCATACGTGAGATTGGCGAGGCCGCCAGCGGCCGCGAAACGCTGGATCAACTGCGCGCCCGCGAATGGGACCTGGTACTGCTCGATATCTTCATGCCGGACCAGAGCGGCCTGGATATTCTGCGGGAGATTCAAAGCAATTATCCAAAGGTGCGGGTACTCATATTGAGCGGCCTGCCCGAGGAGCAGTACGCGCTGAGCGTGCTGCGCGCGGGCGCCAGCGGCTATCTGCCGAAAGAGAGCGCCCCCGAGGAATTAATCAAGGCGGTGCTGACGGTACTGGCCGGGCGTCGCTACGTCAGCCCCGAGGTGGCCGAGCTGCTGGTGGCAGGGATGGATAAGAACCCTGGTGGGCAGCAACATGAGCGGCTGTCCACGCGCGAGTTCCAGGTGTTGAGCAAGCTCGCGGCGGGCCGTGCCGTCTCGGAAATTGCCGAAGAGCTGCAGCTCAGCGTCAAGACCGTCAGCACCTACCGGAGCCGGGTGCTGGAAAAAATGGGCCTCAAGACCAACGCGGACCTCACTTCCTACGCCTTGCGGCATGGACTGATTCAATGAAGCCTAATGTCAGAGCGATCCTACAATGCAATGGGTCGGCAACCGTAAGTAGCCGGCGGGGGCATTGGGTACTATGAACGCGCACCCTCAGCCGAAGCGAGCTGCGGAGGTGATGGGAGTCGCGGCACGACCATTGCGCCTTTTGCTGGTCGAAGACTCGAAGGTGCTCACGGAGCGGCTGAGCGAGGTAATCAGGCAGATCCCTGAGATTGAGCTCCTGCCTGCGGTCGATACCGAGGAGGCCGCGCGTGCCGCAGTGGCGCGCGAGCGCGTCGACGTCATGATTCTTGATTTGCATCTGAAGCATGGCAATGGCTTTGGAGTATTGCGTGCACTTAACCAGATCCCCGAGAGGCCGATTGTCGTTGTGCTGACCAATTACGACCTGCCGCAGTATAAGGACGCAGCGCTGGCCCTTGGCGCGGCCCACTTCATGGATAAAATTCGTGACTACGATCGATTGCCCGAAGTTCTCAACGAGCTAGTCGCCAAGGCCCGCTCCAGAGCCTGAAGATGTTACTCCGCGAACAGCCCGTCGCCTCGCCAGCAAGCCAGCACGCAGCGCTCGAGCCCCCTGCAGCGGCGCCCGGCCACTATCCGCGGTGGAGTCGCAAGTTCTGGGTGTTCGCGCCCGTGGCATTGGCGGTGGTGCTCCCCATCGTGCTGTTTTTCTATGCCGAATTAGGGCAGTCGCGGCTGCAGGATGCGAGCGCAGAGTTGACGGCATCCCAGTGGCGCCAGGCGACCCTGGAGGAATTCCTGAGATCCGTGCTCGATGCCGAGGCGGCCCAGCGCGGATTCCTGCTCACCGAGGATAAGTCGTATCTGGCACCTTACGATCCTTCCGTGCGCCGCGTGCCGCAGCTGCTCGACAGCCTGGAAGCCAGCTACCGCGAGATCGGTTCGCAGAAGGGCCTGACGGCAATCCGCGACCTGCGCCTCAAGTCCGGCATGAAGATCGGGGAATTGAACTCTTCGCTCCGGCTCTACGGTCAGTTCGGCCGGCCCGCAGCCGTCGCGCTCGTGTACACCGATCTGGGCAAGAAAACCATAGACGACATACGACGCGGCGCGGTCGGACTTCTGGCCCTGGAGGGGGAACTGCGCGCGGCCACCAACGATACATTGATTCGTGGCATCCGGTTCACGAGGATACTGATTGGCCTCGCGACGGTGCTGGGCATTGCCTTTCTGATTGCTTCCGGCGCATTGCTGGGACGAAACGTGCGCCGCCGGGAGGCCGAGGCCGTGGCGCTGGATGCGCGCAACCGGGAGTTGGATCAGGTGGTGAAGGAGCGCACCAGGAACCTCTCCGCACTATCGAGCCATCTGCAGAACGTGCGCGAAGCCGAGAAGTCTGCCCTGGCGAGGGAGCTGCATGATGAGCTGGGCGGACTGCTGGTGGCCACGAAAATGGACCTGATGTGGCTGCGTCGCAAGCTCGATACCGGGGATCCACAACTTGTGGAGCGCTGGAATCGGGTTTTGAAATCCCTCGACGAGGGCGTGGAGCTCAAGCGCCGCATCATCGAGAATCTCCGGCCCACCCTCCTGGACAATCTCGGCCTGGTGGCGGCGCTGCGGTGGTTGGTGGGCGAGACTGGCCGAAGATCCGGGCTAATCTGCCATGAAGAATATGCCGAGGAAGATCTCACGGACCTGAGTCCCGAGGCCAACATCACCATTTACCGGGTGGTGCAGGAGTGCCTGACGAACATCATGAAGCACGCGCGGGCAACCAAAGTGGACGTCGAGCTGCGCTGCAACGAGCTCGACGTGCGTCTGATCGTGCAGGATAACGGCCAGGGCATCGCGCCGCAGCGGGTGGGGCTGTCACATTCGTACGGGATTGCGAGCATGCAGCACCGGGTCTCGGCACTCGGCGGCACGATGTCCATCGAACGCGCACCCTCGGGTCGCGGCACCATAGTGGACGTGACGATCCCAAGGGAACGCGCCCTTGGCGATGAGGCAGTGGATCCTGCCGCTATCGAGCAATCTACATGAGGGTCGCAGCGCTCCTTCCTATCACCCTCGGACTACTTTGCGCTTGCGCACCGGAGGCCAGCGGACCGAAGTCCATGCAGGGCGCGTCCCAGACGCACGGTTCCCCGACCGCCGCTACAGTCCCGGGCGGGAAGCCTGCGCCGCCCGATGTGAATGTGCCGAGCTACGAAGTCAGCATCGCCTCGGCAGAGGCCGATCGCGTGCGGGCCCGGGATCTGTGCGATTCGGGCGACGCGGCCGAGCGACATACTTGCATCGGGGCGGCCAACAGCGCCTACGACAAGGCCAAGAGCGCCGCGGAGAGCACCCGCAACGCCGCTCCTTAGATCCGAAGTAGGATCGATTCTTCAATCCGCTTGAATTAGGCCGTGCGGCCCCCGGCGCTGCACTGAAGGGGGCGGTGCAGCGCCGAAGTCCGGCACGGGTGTCAATTGCCAGGCCGCGCTGCTCGATCTCTGCGGTCGATCGCGCAACGACTGCCCCGGGGTGGCTTACTGTTGGACCGTCACGTTATTGTTGACGGAAGTCACGCCCGCGGTGTTGTGAGCAATCGACACGACCTTGTCGACGTCAGCCTGTGTGGTCGCAGAACCGGTCAGCGATACGACACCCGAGGCATCGGCATCCACGCTGATGCTGTTCATGCTGGGCACGTGTTCGGCAGCCATTTCAGCCTTGATCTTCGAGACGATAGGCGAGTTGGTGGCCGCCTGTGTCGTGTCCTGCGTTTGATCGGTGGCAATCTGCGGATCCGCGGCACTCTGGGCGAAACCCGCCGCCGGATATAACGCCGCGCCGGCAATCAAATACGAAAGCGCGAGCACTGATTTCATGGATTTCTCCTCACAAGATAATGAAAGCATCCACGTCCAGTCTCCGAATTCTTCCGGAAAGCTGCGATAGTCCGGGGCCGCAGTCACTGGTCAGGCGGTTCCTACGCTAGGGCCTGGGCGCTGGCGAGTCCCGTTCCGCTATGGAGTCGCAGCCTTTGCGTCTCGGTCCGCTGCAATGCCCGACGCCTTCCAGCCGGCCTGCGCCGCTCGCAAGAATTGCGTGTTGCGTACGACTGCAGCATCGAGAATCTGTGCCTGCTCGGCCGCATGCTGCCAGTCGGCGGCTTCCGTCGCTTCGGTCAGGCCGGGAAATTCAAGATGATCGTAGGTGTAGCGTGCGGCGTAGAGAAGATGCTTGAACCAGGGGCGCCCCGGAATTCCGGCAGGATCCAGCCAGTTGGACTCCACCTGCAAAAGTTCCTCGTTCAGCCTGCGCATTTGGGTCGCATTCGCGGCTCCGCCGGCCAGATCATTGAGTGTCGCCTCGCGCAAGTCCCGGCCCGCGACCGCAAAGTCGGCCAGGTGCGCGTGGAGCGATTGGAGCGATAGGCGTGCGGGGTCAATCTTTGCCCGGATCTCGAGCTCGGTCAGAAACTGCTCGAGTGAGGCGGCATTGAATTCAAAGTCGAAGGGAAGGATGTCGGCGTTTGCAAGCCGCAGCGCCGTGAGTCCCCAGATTCTGGTGACCGTCGTGTGGTACGCGAACGCCGGATCACCGATGTGGGCCATCCAGTAGTGATCGTCGTAGCCTGAATGGTAGACGCCGTAATCGCCCGTAAATCCGAGGTTGATGACGGGGCGGCCGAGATGGTTCAGGAACACCGTATGGTCCGAACCGCTCCCGATGCGGGTTTCCACCATGTCGGACATTGCCGGTGCCGAGGCGGACTTGTGGTCGCGCATCCAGGTGGCCAGCCACGCGTCGTGCAGCGATTTTCCGGACGGAGCCCGCACGTCGGCGGTCGCTTCGACGAGCATGGGCGCGAGCGAGGCCACCGCCGAAGGATCAAAGCTCAGTCCTTCCGCTCCTGCCGTTGTGGCGGCGCCGCTCACCGACTCATCCACGTTCAGGTAGGCGACCAGCTTGTGGCTGAGCTCGTCGGCGAACTGCTCGCCCCACTCGGTCGAGCCGGTCAGCGCATATTCCTCCCCATCCCAGCTGCAGGCGACAATCGTGCGGCGCGGCCGCAGTCCTCGTCGCTTAAGCTCGCCGAGCGCGCGCGTGAGCTCTAGCATCGAGGCCGTCCCGCTGACCGGGTCTACGCCCCCGTAGACCCAGGCGTCGCGATGGTTGCCAATCAGCACCCATTGGTCCGGGAGTTCGCTGCCGCGGATGCGCCCCTCCACAACGGTGTACGGCTTGATGCGGGTATCCATGTCGACATCGACGTGTACGCGCACGTTCCCGGCAAAGCGGTAGGTGATCGGCAGCGCCCCACGCCACTCAGGCGGAACCTCGGGCCCGGACATGTTCTCGAGTAAGGGCTTGGCGTCATGCCAGGAGAGCGGCAGGGCGATTATCTTGGGGAGCGAGCGCGCCGCGCTCGCCGGGATGCGCTTCGCACCCGCAACCGAGGCCCACCCCGGAGTGGTTGGATCGCCGGGAACTATAAAGTCGTAGGTGATGGCACCATGCTGGATGTGCGTCTCCGGGCCCCACGGACCGTCGGGGAAGACCTTGCCCTTTGCGTAACCGTCATCGGCCGGGTCCGAATAGATCAGCAATGCGGCCACGCCCTCGCGCTCCGCGGTCAGCGCCTTAAAGCCGCGATAGCTGTAGGGATTGGAATAACGGACGATGACCACCTTGCCGCGGACGCTGATGCCGTGTTGGCGCAGCAGGTCGTAGTCCTCAGGATTGCCGTTGTGCGCGTAGACGAGTTCCGCAGTGACGTGCCCGGAGGCCGAGTAACCAAAATAGGTGCTGGCCAGGGCCGGACTGTGGGTGTCCGGATCGACTGCGTAACTCGCCTCGGCGAGTGTGGCGCGGTAGCGGCGCGGAGCTACCATCTCCAGTGCCACGTGGCGCGGGCTCGAATGCAGCACCTGGTAGCGGCGCAATTGCACCGACTCCCAGCCCTGCTTGCGCCACTCGCTCGCCACCCGCTCGGCGAGCCGGTTATTTTGAGGGGAGGCGGCCGGATGCGGCGCCTGCGTGAACTCACGGTGCCAGGAGCGGGCCGCCTCGGCGGAGGGAAGTGATTGAAACTGGTCTTCCAGCCGACGTTCGGCCAGCGCGTGCGCCGGCGCGAAACCGAGGATAGACGTCGGAGTCGGCGCGGACGGTTCCTGCTGCGCCTGCATCGTCGCGGACAGCGTGGACAGTGCGGCCGTCGTCATCGCCACAAGCACGGCGCGTCGCGGCATCAGGGGGCCTGTGCCTCGGCCTTATCGGTCCCCGGAAACCGCAGCCCGAGCTGATCAAAGAGAAAGCTGTAGGTGTCGGCGCGCTGGTTGGTGCGCACGCTCAATGAACTGCCGTGGCCGTGCCCGCTGTCGGATCTTACGGTGAGGAAGATCTTGCTGTCCGGTGTGCTTGCCGCCTGCAGCCGGGCGATCATTTTGCGCGATTGCCAGGGCGCCACCCGGCCATCGTGCAGTCCGGTGGCCATCAGAATCGCCGGGTAGCGGGTGCCGTCGACGACATGATGGTAGGGAGAATACGCATACAGCGCCTTGAACTGCCCGGGATCCCGGGTGCTGCCATACTCGGTGGTGTTGAACACGCCGTTGGGCTCCAGTTCCGTGCGCAGCATGTCGTAGATGCCCACGTCCGACACCACCGCTCGGAACAGTTCCGGGTGCTGCGTTAGCGCGGCGCCCATCAGCAGTCCGCCGTTGCTGGCGCCCATGATGCCGAGGTGCTGCGGGTCGGTGTAATGCTGATCGATGAGGAACCGCGCACAGGCGATAAAATCATCAAATACGTTCTGCTTGTGGGTCAGGGCCCCGAGCCGATGCCAGTCCTCGCCAAATTCAGCGCCGCCGCGCAGATTGGTCACCACGAAGATGCCGCCCGCATCGAGCCACAGGCGCGTCGAGGGACCGAGGAAATAGGGCACCTCGCTGGCGTGATAGCCGCCATAGCCGTACACCAGCACCGGGTTCTCGCCGTTGAGCGCCGTGCCCTTGCGGCGCACGATGTTCAGAGGCACCCGTGTGCCGTCCCTGGAAGTTGCAAACGCACGCAACACTTCAGTGTCCTCAAAGCTCACCGGGCTGGTCTGCACCAGGGCCGTCTCTTCAGTCTTGCCAGTAGCCTCCCGGTATCGGGAGAAATAGGGTGGCCTGAGATAGGTCTCGATCTCGCACAGCAGGGTACCGTCATCGAGGGATTCGATCTCGTCCACGCTGGCCACCTCCGGCAGCGGAAGTTCGCCTAGTCGCTTGCCGTCGTGGCTGAATATTTCCACGCGCGATGGGCCGCCGACGATCTCGCGCAAATACAGGGCACGGTCGGTGATCACTATGGGGGAGCCGCCGGACTCGCCGGCCGAAAGCAAGGCACCATCGGACTCCGGAACCAGCACTCGGGCGCGCGCGAGCACCGGAGCCGCCGCCGGTAGTGTCAATAGTTTGCCGCGGGGCGCCTGCTGGCGCGAAACCAGGTAGATGTTGTCATCGGCGCCGATGGTCGCGGCGACCACGCGGTCGGCGAAGTGAGTGATCTGAGTGACGCGACCGTCGCGGTCGATGAGGTAATGAGCGAATTCGCCCCCGTCCCCATTGGCCACGCTGGCCAGAACGAAGCGCTTGTTGTGACGGTTGCTGAGCGCGATTTCGGCGATCTTCGGCAGCCCCTTGCCAAACACGTAGGCGTCGCGTGCCGGATCCTTGCCCAACTCGTGGAAATAGACCGCCATGTAGAAATGGCGGTCCGCTTCCGGTCGCTCCGTGCCCGGATAGCGCGTGTACCAGAACCCCCGGCTATCGGCGCGCCAGGCGAGGCTCCCCCCGCCGGTGGGGTATTGCACCCGCGGCAAGACTTCATAGACCTGCTTGCCGCTGTCGACCGCGAAGATGTGCACCGACCCGTCCTCGCTCCCGTTTTCGGACATCGACACCGCCAACAAACTGCCATCGGGTGAGGGGACGAACCAGTCGATCGCCGTCGTGCCCTTGGGATTGAGCGTATTCGGATCGACCACGACGCGCGCTCCGGCGGGATCGGCGTTGCCGCCCAAGACGGAAATCATCGGTTGGTTTTTGGGCGGCTGGTTGTACAGCGCGAAAATCCTGCCGCCGGCTGCTCGCAGTGCATAGAAGGAAGCCGAGGTGGCAGAAATCTGGCGGTACAGTCGATCGTAGATCGCCTGGCGATACGGGAGGGCATCGAGATAAGCGCGCGCGCGTCGATCCTGCGCCGCGCTCCAATGCTGCACCCGCGGGTCGGCCCAATCCTCCAGCCAACGATACGGATCCTGGACCGGGACGCCATGGTATGTCTCGGTCACCGGCTGCCGGGGCGCCGCCGGCGCGGTCGTATCGGCGGCGGTTGCCGCCGCCACACAGCCCATCGTCGTGGCCAGGAGAATCGTCCGCCGGGAAGCCGTAGTTGTGCGCCGATTCATGTTTTCTGGCTTGTCCGCACTGGTATATGGAACTGCACCCGGCCTCAATTGACCGCCGAGTGCGCGCCAGCGATGATCGCCTTCAACGGCATTGGGAGCAAGTACCGCTCCCGCTCGTTGGCCGCTGCCATCTCGATAGTGGTGCTGATTGAGACTGATCCGCATTACGATGAGCTGCCCTCTCACCTCCCTCGGCTACGAGCCCTTTGTTGAGTCACAATCCCGCACGGTTTGATCGCGCCACGCTCCGTGCCATCCCGTCCGGCATCTGGGCTCTGGGCTTTGTGTCCATGCTGATGGACGTCTCCTCGGAAATGATCCACGCCCTGCTGCCCGTATACCTGATTACGGTGATGGCGACCTCGGCCACTACGGTCGGTGTCATCGAGGGCATCGCGGAGTCGACCGCCGCGGTTACCAAGGTGTTTTCCGGCGCGCTCTCCGACTGGATCGGCAAGCGCAAGATTCTGGCCGTGCTGGGCTACGGGCTGGCCGCCCTCACAAAGCCCGTGTTTCCGCTGGCCACCACGGTCGGCTGGCTTATGGCGGCGCGTTTCATAGACCGCATCGGCAAAGGCATCCGTGGCGCGCCGCGCGATGCACTGGTGGCCGATCTCGCGCCGGCGCAGCTTCGGGGCGCCTGCTTCGGTTTGCGCCAGGCGCTGGATACGGTCGGTGCGTTCCTGGGACCATTCCTGGCGATCCTGGTCATGTGGAGCAGCGCCAATCAATTCCGACTGGTGTTCTGGGTGGCGGTGCTGCCGGCGGTCCTCGCGCTGGCATTGATTGTGTTTGCGGTGCGCGAGCCTCCACGCGCCGCGCAGCTGCGCCAGGCGCGCTTTCCCCTGCACCGCGAAGAACTCGCGCGCCTGGGGCGCGAGTACTGGTTCGTGATCGCCATCGCGATCGTGTTCTCGCTGGCCCGATTCAGCGAGGCGTTCCTGGTGCTGAGGGCACGGGCGGTGGGCCTGCCCCTGGTGCTGGTCCCACTCGTATTAGTCGTAATGAATCTGGTCTACGCGTCGGGCGCCTATCCAGCCGGGGTGCTTGCCGACACCAATGGGCGCCGCCGGGTGCTGACCATCGGTCTGATGGTCCTGGTGCTCGCCGATCTGGTGCTGGCCTTCGCGCCCGGGCTCGGTGGCGCGCTGGGCGGCGCGGCGTTGTGGGGCCTGCATTTGGCCTTTACGCAAGGCCTGCTGGCGACCCTGGTCGCCGACTGTGCGCCGCCCGAATTGCGCGGAACGGCGTTTGGCATGTTCAATCTTCTGACAGGAGCAGCACTTCTGGCGGCGAGTATCCTCGCCGGTCGTTTGTGGGATACGGTCGGTTCTCAGGGCACCTTTCTCGCCGGGGCGATGCTCGCTACGCTCGCGGTACTGGGACTGTGGGCGTTGCCGTCGTTCGGGGCTGTGAGCACTGAGCGAGGCAGCCCTCGACGGTTGCTTTAAATAAGCTCTTCATTGCCCGGTAATCCGTCGGGCTGGCGTGGCTTATTCACTGCCTTGCATTGGCTGGTTTTTCTTAGGATCGAAGCCGGGCGACACGGCCACACAAATAAGTCCATATCAAGGTCGCCGCGGCATTGCTGGTGAGCTCGGCGTGGTCGTAGGGCGGTGCCACTTCGCACAGGTCCATGCCGACCCAGTTCAGGTCGTCCAGCTCCTCGAGCACGGTCAGGATCTGCGCGGTGGAAAGTCCGCCCGGCTCCGGGGTACCGGTGCCCGGCGCATAGGCCGGATCCAGGCAGTCGATGTCCAAGGTCAAGTACAGCGGCACCTTAGCGGCATCGGCCAGGCGCGCGCGCACGGCTGAGAGGACCGGTGCGAGCTGCTCGGCATTCACCCGCCCGCGCATTTCGCGCGCCGTGAAAATCAGGCCGCCCTTATCCGCGACATAGTTGGCCGTTTCGGGTACGGCGGCCGAACGAATGCCGAGCTGTATCGACAGTCTTGGGTCAATGAGCCCCTCATTGAGGGCCTCATACACCCAGGTGCCATGGCCGGAAGGCTCGTCAAAATGACTCGTCCAGGTGTCGCAATGCGCATCGAAATGGATCATTGCCAGGGGGCGACCGTAATAGCCGCGATAGGCGCGAAGCAGCGGCAGGGTGATGGAATGATCGCCGCCCAGCCAGAGCATATGATGCTGGCGGATCAGCTCATCGACCTGCGGCATGAGTGCCGCGCGCATGCGCTCTATGGACGTATTGGGCAGCGTCAGGTCGCCGCGGTCGGCAAGCTCCGCAGTGGGCGAGATGCCGTAGGCGGGATGGGTTCCGTCACACAGCATATGGCTGGCGCGCCGGATGGCGTCCGGCCCGAAGCGGGCACCGGGCCGGTTCGTCGTCGCCCCATCCCAAGGCACGCCGGCTGTCACAAACCGAGCCTTGGGCCTGCTGGGCAGGGGGGGCGCTCTGAGAAACCCCGCATGGGTCGTCGAACCCTGATAGGCATACAGATAGTCGCTCATGAATTTATTATATCCGCTGGCGACGCTCGCTTGGCCCGGCCAGGGTGAATGTGGAAAGAGTGGGCGCCAGCGCGCCAGAAGCCGGGCGCCTTATACCCGTGCACCCAGGCTGGAGGGGCTGTTATATGCGCGCTAATGCCGGTGTTGCCGCGCTGATCGTTCTGCTGGTAGCGGGGATGGCAGGCGCTCCACTCGCGCCGGCCGCGGCGAGCGCTCCGGATCCTGCACTGAGCGCCGCGCTTGCGCGGCTCCAGGCGGGCGATGCGGCTGGCGCCGCTTCGGTGCTGCGCGTGATCGTGACCCGGGAGAGCCGAAGTGCCCAGGCCTGGCGCGCGCTGGGCACGGCCGAACAGCAGCTCCACAACTACGACCAGGCGATTGCCGCCTACCAGCGCGCGCTGCAGATTGAGCCCGACTCGCCACGCGACTTCTACAGCCTCGGCACCGCCTACGCGGCAAAGCATGATTCACAGCGCGCGTTTGACTGGCTCGCTCGCGCCGCCGCTACGCATCGCTACGACATGACGCAGATGAGCGTGGATGCTGCACTCGCCGAGCTGCGCACCGATCCGCGATTCGTGGCGCTGCTTCCCACGCCCGCCCAGTTTGAGCATCCGTTTGTGGAACCGGTCAAGATCATCCGGGAGTGGCGCGGGGAGGCTGCGGGCGATCAGTTCGGCTGGATCGCCCGCCAGATCGGCGATGTCGATGGCGATGGTATCAGCGACATCGTCACCTCGGCTCCCACGCACGGCGAGCAAGGCTCAAATGCCGGGCGAATATACGTCTACTCCGTAGGCAGCGGGCGGCTGCTGTGGACCGCCGATGGCATGCCCGGTGATCAGCTGGGCACCGGAGTCGAGGGGGCAGGCGACACCAACGGCGATGGCATTCCCGATGTGATCGCCAGCGGTCCCGGCGCTGCGGGCGTGGCCTACATCTACTCGGGGAAAGACGGGCGCGTGTTGCAGAGCTTCAAGTCCGTCAACCCGGATGAGGCCTTTGGCAATCACATCTCCGCCGCGGGCGATGTCAACCAGGACGGCCACGCGGATGTGATCGTCGGCGCGCCGGGCAAGGAAGGCGAAACCAAGATCGCAGGCCATGCCTACGTGTACTCGGGCAAGGACGGGACATTGCTGCTGACGCTTTCGGGCGAACGGCGGGGGGACGCCTTTGGCAGCACGGTCGCGGGTTACTCGGATGCGAAGCAGCAGCTGCTGGTGGTCGGTGCCCCCGGCGCGGGCCCGAAACACCATGGCCGTGTGCTGGTCTACGAGGGAATGTCCACCGCGCCGAAGTTCACCATCGACGCGGACGCCACCGGCAACAAGCTCGGCTACATGTTTGTCTCGGTGCCAGGCGACGTGGACGGCGACGGCGTCAGCGACGTCTATTCATCCGACTGGAGCAACGAAGCGAAGGGGCCATCCACCGGGCGCGTGTACGTGCACTCTGGACGCACCGGGAAGCGCCTGCTCGTGATGACGGGCGAGTCGGCCGGAGATGGCTTCGGCACCAGCCCGTCGATGGCCGGCGACGTCGACGGCGACGGGCGAGCCGACTTGATCGTGGGCGCATGGCAATATGGCAAGGTCGCGACTTCCGGCGGGCGCGCGTACTTGTATTCCGGCAGGACGGGCCGCTTGCTGAGGACCTACACTTGCCGCACTCCCGGGGACACATTCGGGTTTGACGCCGTGGGCCTGGGGGACGTTGACGGAGATGGGACCGTGGATTTTCTCATCACCTCCGGATGGAGCGGGGTCAACGGCAACCACTCCGGCCGGGTGTTCATCATCTCCAGCGGCGTGCCGCGACACTCGGCGGCCCGGCACCACCGCCTATCGGTCGGTTGATTGCGGGAGGGGCGCACCATGAACAGGCGGGCGTGTATTGCAGCGGTGTTTTATTGCCTGGCGCTGTGCGCCGCGGCGCCCGAGTGTGCGCTGTCCGCGGCTCAGCTGCTCGGAGATCTACCGCATCAAGGCCAGCAGCCGCTGCTGGAACTGGCCGGCATCGACACGGAGTACGGGGTCATCCATGCCCAGGGCGGTGCGCGCCTGCGCACCATCGTCACCAAGCCGGCCGGCCGGACCGGGCGACTGCCCGCGGTACTGTTCATACCGTGGTTGTCCTGCGATTCCGTGGACTTCTCGGCGAGCAGCACCGACGGTTGGTCGCTCATGCTCAAGCAGCTCATTACGCAGTCCAAGATGCTGTGGGAGCGCGTCGACAAGTCCGGAGTGGGCGACAGCACCGGCACGCCCTGCGCTGAGCTGGATTACGAAACTGAACTGAGCCAGTACCAGGCCGCCTATACGGCCCTGACCCAGCGTCCCGACGTCGACCCGGCGCACGTCGTGATCTTTGGCGGCAGCATGGGCGCCACCTACGCGCCATTGATTGCCGCCGGCCGCAAGCTCGCAGGCGTGATCGTGTGGGGTGGGGGCGCCACGACGTGGTTCGAGCGCATGCTGGCCTTCGAACGCCACGCACTCGAACTGGGCGGCACGGACCCGGCGCGGCTCAGCGTCGAGATGAGCGCGCGCGCGAATTACTTCGCGCGCTATTTATTGCAGGGCGAATCACCCGAGACCATTGCCCGTAGCGACCCGGAATTGGGCAAGGTCTGGTCGCGGCTGGTCGGCACCAGTGGCAATCTGCACTACGGGCGGCCGTTGGCTTTTCACCAGCAGGCACAGCGCCAGAACTGGCCGGCGGCCTGGGCGCGGGTGCAGGCGCCGGTGCTTGCGACGTACGGCGAGTACGACTGGTTTGAAAGTCGCGATGCCGTGAGTTTGATTGCCGACATCGTGAATCGAGAGCGCCCGGGCAGCGCGCAGTTCCGGGAGATCCCCGGACTCAACCACCACTTTACGCGCTACCCCTCGCGCGTCGCCGCGTACCACGAACAAGGGGGCGTCCCCGACCCTTCTGAGTTCGTCAAGACCGTCCTCGCGTGGCTGCGCGGACTTCCCTGAGCAGGCGTCCAGACGAATCATGGCCACCAATCCGCGCCTCGATCATGACCGTTAGCGCGGGGCCATGGCGCCGCTGTTTGCTCGGCGCAGTGATGTTGCCGTTGGCTGCTGTGGCGCAGCGGGTCAATGAGAATCCCGTGACCGCCGCAGAAGATGCGTTTGGCACAACCGTAGGGACGCAGGCCATAGGCCTGTACGATGCGCAAGACGTACGCGGCTTCAGTCCGAGCCAGGCCGGAAACCTGCGCATCGAGGGATTGTATTTCGACCAGCAGACTTACGATTCCAACAACTGCCTGATGTCCGGCCAAACGATCCGGGTGGGATTGGCCGCGCAGTCCTTTGATTTTCCCGCGCCCACCGGAATCGCCGATAACTCGTTGCGCCTTCCGGGCTCGGAAAACCTGACCAGCGTGGTGATCTCGAGGGGCCCGTTTGACGAATCCGGGCTGGAATTGGACGGGCATTACGGCCGGGCGGACCAGCCGGTCAGCGCAAGCCTGTGTTTCCATCGCCACCTCAATTTCGATTTCGACTTCGCGCAGGTTTCGCAGATCAACGACGCCGGCTTGATCGTGCGCGCGCAGTTGCCCGGGAATCTGGAGTTGATCGGGTTTGGCGGCACTACCCGGGCCGACGAACACAACGAACTGCCGCTCGTGTACACCGGGGGCGTTGAGGGAATACCGACGTTCAATCAGCTGCGATTGCCTACGCAGGACTGGACTCACTGGACCTGGCACGACACGACGGCCGGAGCCATCCTGCGGACCGCGACGAGCGGGGCATGGTCGCTGGCCGCTGGAGTCTTTCGCTCGATCCGGGATAACCCGCCCAATTACGACGACCTGTTCCTGGATGTGACTCCTGACCGCACTACAGCGCACCAGATCGACGCGCTGCCGCCGCTTGATGCGCGTTCGACCTCGGGCGAGATTCGCCTCGCGTACCGGAGCACGAGCGGCCAGCGCACGCAGGTGTGGACGGTGACCATGCGCGGGCGGACCGTGTCGCGCACCTTCGGCGGTGATTCGATCTCGGATTTTGGGCGAATGAGCATCGATGATTACTCGCCGCTGCCCCAGCCGCCGGTGCACTTCACGGCGGGCAGCGAAGATCACGTGCGCCAGTACGATCTGGGCGTTTCGCTGGATGAACGGTGGGCTGGGCGCGGCTCGCTCGGCGTGGGCGTACAGAAAGTGAAATATCAGCGCTCGATTGATTCTCCCGGCCTTCCCACCGCGACGGACAAGTCCGATCCGCTGCTGCCCACTCTCCGCTTCACCTTGAGTCCCGCCGCGAAGTTCCTGCTGTATGGCAGCTACACGCGCGGACTGGAGGATTCGGCACTGGCGCCGGCGAACGCCGCGAATCGCGGCGAGTCACCGCCGGCGACGACCACTTGGCAGCTGGACGGCGGCGTGCGCTACATGCCGCGGTCGGGGACACAGTTTCTGCTGGGCGTCTTCGAGGTGAACAAGGCGTACTTCAACCTCAACGCGGCCGATGTCTATATGCAACTGGGGCAGATTCGCCATCGCGGCCTCGAGGCGTCCGCCACGATCAACAGCGGCCAAGGGCTGGTGGCGGTGCTGGGCGGCGTGTGGCTGCAGGCGCAGGTGCAAGGGAACTCCGGCGACGCGGGGGCAGCGAACGGCACACCCCTAGGCTCGGTGCCGTTGGTGCTCAACGCCAATCTTGATTACGCACCGCCGAGCTGGAAGCCGTGGTCGCTGAGCTGTGGTTGGCAGGGTACCTCGGCGCGCCCGGAAACCACCGGGAATACCATGCAGCTGCCTGCGTATTCGCAGTTGTCGTTTACGGTGCGTTACGCTTTCCGCGTGTTCGGACACCCGGGCGAGGCAAGGCTTGACGCAGACAACGTGGGCGACTCGGGGGCCATGACGATCGACTCCTCCGGTCACGTGCTGAGCGAGCATGGCAGGAACTTTGCATTGACGCTTACCGCCGACTTTTAGCGCTCAGGCGCCTGGCCGTGCTAGCGCCGGCGGGCGAGGACCAACACGTTGCCCAGCAAGCAGAGGGCAACGCCAATCCACAGATTTGAAGTCCAGTGCAGATCCTCGAGCCAGGTGGAGATCAGCAGCGCGACTACCGGGATGGCGACCATCGTATAGCCGGCGCGATGAGCTCCGATCCGCTTCATCAGCGTGAGATAGGCGCCGAAGGCCACGACCGATCCGAACACCGCGAGATAAGCCAGCGAACCTACGTAGCGCCAGGAGCGATCGAAACTGAACCTCTCACCTAAGGCAAGCGCTGCCACGCCGGTGATGGCCGCGCCATAGAGCATCGCCCAGCCATTGAGCTGCAGGATCGGCAGCTGTTGACGCTGATTGCGGGTGGCCACCATGTTGCCCAGCGAGGCACTGAGAGTGGCGCCCACGGCCAGGGCCACACCCATGGCGGTGGCATTGGTGGCCGAAATGGAGCGCAGGTCCGGCCAGAACAGCCACGCGACGCCCGAAATTCCAAGCACCGCGCCGCACAGGTTGGTCGGGTGCGTATGGACATTGAAGAACACACGCATGCCGATGATGTTGCCTATCGTCAGCATCGAGCAGATCACCGCGGCCAGGCCGGAGGGCAGGGTCAGCTCGGCCAGGTAAAAACCCACGTAGTTCAGGCAGAACAGCAGCAGGCCCTGCAAGGCCATCCACAAATGATCCCGGAGGCTAAATCGCAACGGCAAACGCCGTACTGCGGCGTAGCCCAGCAGCATGGCCGCCGCCGCCAAAAAGCGCCAGGTCACCGACACGGCCGGTGGGACCAAGCCCAGCTGCAGTTTGATCGCAAACCACGTCGAGCCCCAGATGAGCACCGTGGCGAGATATAGAGAGAGATCGCTCATCAGAGTACCTTGGGGGCAGCGGCCGGGATCGCAGCAATGGCGAGATGGAATCGCCTCGGCGCCGAATGTGGACTGCCTCTGCTGCGCCTTGATTTTAGCTTATCTGCCCGCCCGGGGTTGAACTGCAGGATCGAAAGATGCACCTTTGCCCACCATGACCCACTCCGTCCTGGCGACCGTCGAAGTCGCAACCGGCCCCAACCCCATGGCCACGGTCATCTGGATGCATGGCCTCGGTGCGGACGGCCATGATTTCGAGCCGGCCGTCCCACAGCTCGTGCGCGCACGGAGCCGCGCGATGCGCTTTGTCTTTCCGCACGCTCCGGTTCGTCCGGTGACACTCAACGGCGGCCTGCCGATGCGCGCCTGGTATGACATCATCGAGCTCAATCGCCGGGCCGGGGAGGATGAGGCCGGCGTGCGCAGCTCCAACGCCGCGCTGCGCGCGCTGATCGCTCGCGAGAACGAGCGCGGCGTGCCCAGCGGACAGATCGTGCTCGCCGGTTTCTCGCAAGGCGGAGTGATGGCGCTGTACAGCGGTACGCGCATGCCCGAAAGGCTCGCCGGCATGGTCGGCCTGTCCTGCTATCTGCCGATCGTGGCAGCCTTTGAGGCCGAGCGCCACAGCGCCAATCAGGGCACGCCCATTTTCATGGCCCACGGATCGCTCGATCCGGTGATCGAACCGCAGCTGGGCGAGAGCTCGCGCGCGCTGCTCACCGCGGCCGGCTACGCGGTGGAATGGCACAGCTATCCGATGGGGCATTCGGTGTGCGCCGAGGAGCTCGCGGCCGTCGCCGCGTTCCTTGAGCGGGTGTTCTAGTAACTGCGGCCCAGAGGAAGGCCGGTGGCCGATCACGGTTCCGCTAGGGCGCGCGCTGCCAATTCGTATCGAGCTCAAACCACCAGCCGCGCCTGCCCGCCGATTCAACACGCAGCGATAGCTGCGCACGTTGTGGGTTAGGCCACCAGGCCAGGGCCATATCCGGAATTGGACACACCGGGCCGGCTTCCTCGCGAATATCGGTTGCGTGCACGACGAACAGCCCCACGCCCTCCGCGCAGGTCTCGAGCCGGGAGCAGTCCTTGAGCGCGTGGTGCCGCAATCGGATGCTCGAGCGCCTCGCCATGAGGTTGAAATCGCGCGTGATCGGTCCGTGCGTCGTGCAGTGCGTGGGCACATCGCCCGGGAATGCGTGCAAGGCCGGTTGCGCAGGCGTCAATTCCCTGGGCTCGGCGCCTGCGGTCTTAAGGCACACGCCGCCTCCGTCGAGCACCGCAAACCAGCGATCCACGCCCGGATAAACGGAAAACGGCCCGGACGCGCAGATATCGGCGACGCTCACGCGCAGCTGCCAATCGTGCGGATCGGGCCATGCGAGCAGTTCGCGCGTTACTCCGCCGCCGTTGCGCCACGGGAGCGGTGCGATGTCGGCGACCCGCACCACGCTCGGCGATAATCGTTCCATCTCAAGTGTTGCGGCAGCGACGCATAATCGCGATTATCTACGCCGCCGCGCGCCAGTGTCGACACTGAAAGCAAGAGGGAATCATGAGCGAGGAGCTAACACAGGAAACCCTGGACCCGCAGGATTGGCCGGAGCTGCGGCAGCTGGCGCATCGCGCAGTCGATGACGCGCTCGACTATCTGCGCCAGACCCGGGATCGACCGGTATGGCAGCCGACCCCCGATGAGATCGCCGCCCGATTTCACGCCCCGCTGCCGCAGCTCCCGCAGGGCGCCGAGAGCGCCTACCAGGATTTTCGCGACTGGGTCATGCCCTACCAGATGGGCAACACGCATCCGCGCTTCTGGGGCTGGTACATGGGCAATGGCACCGCCTTCGGTGCCCTGGGTGATTTCCTGGCGGCCACGGTCAATCCCAACATGGGCGGCGGCAACCACGTCGGCAACCTGGTCGAAAGCCAGGTGCTGGACTGGTGCAAGGAAATCGTCGGGCTGCCACTCAGCAGCAGCGGATTGCTGGTCAGCGGCGCCTCGATGGCCAACCTCGTCGCCCTGGCCGTGGCGCGCAACGTGGCCGGAACGATTGACGTGCGCAGCGAAGGGGTGGCGGCGCTCCCCAAGCCGCTTCGCTTCTACGCCTCGACCGAGGTGCACAGCTGCATGCAGAAGGCGGTCGAATTGCTCGGCCACGGCGCCAAGTCCTTGCACAAGATAAGCGTCGATGAGCGTTACCGGATCGATATGGCGGCGCTGGCCGCCGCCGTGGCTGCCGATCGCGCCGCAGGCTTGCAGCCCTGTGCGGTGGTGGGATCGGCCGGCACCATCAACACCGGCTCGGTCGATGACCTGGCCGCACTGGCGGCATTCTGTGCGCGCGAGCGGTTGTGGTTCCACGTCGATGGCGCCATCGGCGCCGTGGCCGCGCTGGCCCCGGGCCAGCGTGATCTGCTGCGTGGCATGGAATTGGCCGATTCGGTAGCCCTTGACCTGCACAAGTGGCTCCACCTGCCCTTCGAGGCCGGCTGCGTGGTGGTGCGCGATCGCAAGGCACACCGCTCCGCTTTTTCGCTGACCCCGGAATATCTCGCCCACGCGCAGCGCGGCCTGGCGAGCGGCACTGACTGGTTCAGCGAATACGGCGTGCAACTGTCGCGCGGCTTTCGGGCGCTGAAGGTCTGGCTCTCGTTCAAGGAACACGGATTGCAAAAGTACGGGCGGCTGATCGAGCAGAACGTCGCCCAGGCGCGGCATCTGGCGGAGCTGGTGCGCGCGGCCCCGGAGCTCGAGCTCATGGCGCCCGTGGTCCTGAATATCGTGTGTTTCCGCTACCGCGGCGACGGCGGCTCACGGCAGGAGCTCAACACCTTGAACGAGGAACTCCTCATCCGCCTGCACGAGGGTGGCAAGGTGGCGCCTTCCTACACCACGCTTGCGGGCAGCTACTGCCTGCGCGCCGCCATCGTCAATCACCGCACCCGTACCGAAGATCTCGGCCTGCTGGTCGAGGAAGTGTTAAGTACCGGGCGCCGGCTCAGCGGCGCTTAAGCGCACGGACCTGTAAACAATGGTCAGGTCCCCGTCCTGGGATGCTGTGGTCAGGGCCGGTCGCCTGTTTCGCAGCGCGGCTCCCGCCGCCGGCACGCCGTAAGAACGATCCAAAATCGTCAAGGCCAGATCCGTGGCGTTCGATGTCTTGAGCGTGAGGTCAATGCCCTCGGGAGGCACCCCGATCAGCTGCAGCCAGCGGCTGCCATCGGCGGAGCGCCAGAAGCGCGCTGGCAATTTCTGATCTGGGCCCAGATCGAGCGTCGCCCCCATCGAGCGATCCTCCGCTACAGCCAGTTCGATCTCTGGCGCGTTCCGGGCCGAACTGAGGTGCAGGTGATACAGCACGGTATTGGACTGGTTTTCAACGCTACGGACCTGCAGGAGCGGTGCCGGGTAGTCGAGCTGAGGGGCCGGTGCAGAGACTGGACCGGCGATGGTGCCGGCGGGCAGTGCCGCTTGCTGCGGCTCGCTCATGCCGTGCAATGCAAGTTGCGGCGGAAGGCTCTTCGAATCAGGCTGCAGGAGCCACGCCGCCTTGCCCGCATCGGCGTCAAGCAGGTACCACAGCAGCGTTCGCTGCGGCATGCGCGAGGAATACTCCGGCATCAGCAATGTCATGCCACAGCCCGCAACCACCACCACGGCACTGGCCCAAAGGTAGATCCGGCAGTCTCGGGCCGGCGCCTGGAGTAAGAGCGGGGCCAGGCCCAGCGCTGCCAGGCCCGCCAGCGCGGTGATGGCGGGCCACGCGTCCGCGCCCAGTCCCGGATAGAGGAGCAGCAATATGGGTATGAACGTCAGAGCGGCACCCACCACGGGCAACGCGGCGTTCAACCGCGGAAATTGCGCCCTGGGCGGTCCAAGGCGCAGGAGTCCTATCGTCAGGAGCGCTGCGATCAAGCCCGCCAGGGCCGGAGAGAAGAACAGGTAGCTCAGCTCGGGAAATCGCAACGCGCACACCAGCGCCAGGGCGGCCTGAAGCTTGAGGTACGCCAGCCACAGGCTCCACGCATCGATGCGCCGGCGGAACATCTTCGCAGCCCAAGCCGGGGCCAGCAGCGCCAGCGCAATGCAGGCGGCGTGCATGCCCTGGGGAAACGCCGCCCAGGAATAGGCTGAGGCCGATGGCACGCCACCCCCGGCACGCACGATCGTCAGCAACACGGCACATGAGATCACCGCACCGGCCCAGCCGAGCAGCAGTGCGGCTAGCGCATAGGCAATGCTCGGCACTGAGACGCCGACGCGGCGCTTGATCGCAATGAGCGCATAAACAAGCGCCGCGGTCAGCGCCAGACCAAGCCAGGGAGACCAGCTCGCCGGCCAGTGCCACAGGGTGCGGGAAAAGACATCGAAGAACACCGCGCCGGCCGTGGGCCGAGAGGCCAGGTCCGCCATCGCCAAAGCCTGCACGACCGAGAGGGCGTTTTGCCCCTGGTGCTGAAGGCTGCCCAATTCCAGGTTCTCGAAACGATCCTGTGGCGTGTGGTAGCGCTCGACGTCGCCGATCAGTGCAAAATTGAAACCCTCATAGCCAGCGTCCTTGAAGACGGTAAAGTCCGTATCGTTCGGCAGCAGCTTGTAGACGAAGTAGTAGATCGAATTGCTCATCGGTCGCGCGACCACGTCGGCAAACATGCGCAGCGACCAGTTCGTGGCCTGGCCGGTCTCGAACATCAGGCTCGGGCCGGTGTCGCCACGCGCATCCAGATTGACGGCCGCCTTGATGGCGTGCGCTTCCGGGCGTTCGGCCACAAACAATCGGGCACCGAGCAGGCCCGCTTCCTCGCCTTCGTCGATCAGCAGGATGATCGGATGGCGCCTGGCCGGTTGCTGCTTGAGGATGCGTGCGATCTCGAGGATCGAGGCGACGCCGACACCGTCGTCGCCGGCTCCGGGCCCCGCCGGCACCGAATCGTAGTGCGCGGCCAGCAGCACGCTCGCGCTCGCAGGCTCGGTCCCTTCAATGCGCCCGATGATGTTGACAACGCGCCCGCAGGCCAGCGAGGTGTCGCAGGCCCATCCCTCCTGCAGCTCGGTCGCTATGCCCAGCTCATTCAGGTGCCGCACCAGCTGCGCGCGGATGGTGGCATCGGCGGCGCTGGCCAGCGGGTGGGGCGCACCGGTACCGACCAGCTCCTTAAGGACGCTGGCCGCGCGCTGCGCGGAAAATACATCCCCGGGAGCGCTGGCCGGTTGCGGGGCCGGAGGTCGGTCGGCCCAGTGCGTGAAGGCAGCCAGCGCCAGCAGCACGGCGAGCGTGAGCCAGAGCGCGCGCGCGCCCGAAGTGGTCGGCAAGTGGCCCTCGACCATCGGCATGTCTATGTCCCGCTATCCAAAGGGCCACCGGTCCGCAGAGTGCATGAGCTCTATAATGACGGAATCGAAGGGTGGTGCACCACAATGCGCAATATCATCGGCTGGAGTGCCGCCTGGGTCGGGGGCGCGTTGGGTTGGTGGCTCGGCGCGCGCGCCGGGCTGCTGGCGGCCGTGCTGCTGAGTGCACTGGCCGGCGCAGCGGGCCTGTACTACGGCTACCGGTGGTTCGACCAGAATCTGAAATAGCGAGACGGGTCGCTCATACCAGCGGCGTGCCGCGCGGCGCGTGCACCATCACCGTGCCTGCAATCTTGTCATGCCAGGACTGGCGCTCGGCGTCGAACACGACCCAGATGAATCCCAGGCCGACGATAAAGAAGGACAGGAAGCTGCCCAGCGCCCGTGTCACCGCGGTAGGCCAGTCGATGGGGCGCCCATCCAGGCGCGCCACACGCAGGCCGCACACGATCCCGCCGATCGTCGTCCCCCGGAGCTTCCACATCACCGCACCGTAGGCCGCCAGGATCAGCAGCAGGCTGTGGTGTATGGGCAGGCTGACGACGCCGCACACGATCGCCACCAACATCAAATCGAGGAACAGCGCCAGCATGCGGATCCAGAAGCCGGCGCGATTCGCGAGCTCGAGGGACACGGGCGGTTGCGCGGGCGGCGTTGGCGCGGCCGGGGCGCCGGTGGGCTGCGCAGGCGCATCGGCCGGCGCGGCCGCGGCTTCCGCCTGCCCGGTGGGAAGGGGCGTGAGCTGCGGGGCGGTGCCGGCCGCGCGTCGGGCACGGAAGGCGAGCAGCAGCGTGTAGACGACGATGCCCAATCCCAGCACATCGAGCGCCTTGTAGGCGATGAATCCGAGCACGGGTACCACATACAGCAGCAGGGCGATCGTTCCCCCGACCAACACGGCCAGTACCGGCGGATACTCGAGGCCCGGCTCCCGCGCCGGCAGCGCGCGCCGCCCGAACCAGGCCAGCGCCACGGATTTGCCGAACAGTCCCCCGATAAAGAGCGCGAAACCCAGAAAGGGAATCAGAATTGAGCCGATCACCGTAATGACCAGCAGCAGGAACACGATCGGCTTGCAGATAAACGTGAACAGCGAGGCCAGCGTGGTGCGACCGGGATTGTCCTCCATGGTGCGCACGCACTGGTTGACGCCGCTCGGGAACAGCAGAGCGATCAGCAGATACACCGCCAGGAAACTGAGCGCGATGCTCCAGGCCCAGCCCAGGCCGGGCGCGAACGCCAGGGGCCGCCCGTACATCAGGCAGTTGTGGACCCAGGTGCGCAACCATTCATAGTTGCCCATGTGCCCGAACAGCATCACGTTTTGAATGTCCCCATGGACGACGGCCCCCGGGTCGCGGATCAAGTCACCGCCAATCGCGACCACATCACCGTGTACGTCGGCGTGCGGACCCAGCTCGACGTTGCCAAACACCGCCACCACGGCGTCGCCCACCCGGCTGTCGACGTAGGTGTTTCCGAACACCGCCACGGCCGCATCGCCCACCGGTCCGGTGACGTGCGTATTGCCCAGCACCGACACCACGGCCTCATCGACATCGCCGGCGCTGGTCGAGGAACCGAGCACCGACACCACGCTCGTGGCGTGCTTGCCGCTGGCGAGCGTGGCGTCGTGGCCGATGGCGACCACCGCGTTGTCGCGCTCGTTGCTGTCCCCGCTGTCGGCCCCTTTACTGGAATCGGCATCCTCGTCCGAATCTGTGCCGGCCTTGATCGTGATGTCCACGCTGTGCGATGTGTCCGCCTGGTGCGGGGCCGCGGCGGCGGCCGGCGGCGTGGTGGTCGCGCCCGCCCAGGGCACGCAGGCGAGCAGGCTCGCCACGGCCAGCGCAAGACACACGGGCACAGATGTTCTTTTCATGTGGGGTTCCGAACGGGTTCTGGAGTAACGAGCAGGGTGCGGAAGGCGGCGGCGCCAAGTCCAAACAAGGCCGCATACAGGAACAGTGCCAGCGCGGCGCCGCCGTAGATCCACACCGGGGATATCTGGTGCGACACCATGTTGGCGAGCGTCTGCGCGGCCTGGCTCAGGTTGCCGAGCATGCGCAGTCCGGACTGCGCGGTGCTGGCGGGGACGGAGGTCTGGAGCGACTGCCACAGCGAGCTCAGGCGCTCGGTGGTCAGGAAGGAGAGTTCCACCAGGCCCAGTCCAATGGGCAGGAACAGCAGGCGCGCGATCCACGGCCAGCGACTGAATCCCTGCAGCCACCAGGGCCTGGCCGCTCGAAGCGCGAGTTCCCGCAACACGCGGGCCTCAAGGCTGGCGGGCGCCTGGCGCAAGGGCTGGCGGCCCAGGAGCGAGCTCAGGTACTGCTCGAGCTGGCGCTCGTCGCGCGGTGGCTTGTTCAGTTTGGACATTCAAGCCTCCAGTTGATCGGGCGTGATGCCGCGCCGCTCAAGTATCTTGGCCAGAGCCTGGCGAGCACGATGAATATCAGTTTTCACCTTCGGCAAGGAAACGTGCAAGCGCTGGGCGATATCCTCGTAGGGCATCTCTTCGAAGTGGAACAGTACCAGCGGCACGCGCTGATGCTCGGGCAACTCGCTCAGCGCGGCTTCGACATAGTCATGGCGCTCGTCATCGCGCACTTCCTCCACCACCGATTCATCGGAGGCGAAATCCAGCACCGGATCGTCCTCGGTCTCGTCGGCCGGCTGGAGCTGCGAGAAGAACACCCAGCGCTTGCGGTAACGGGTGAGGTGCGTGAAGGTCAGGTTGGTGGCGACGGTCTTCAGCCAGCCCGCCGCGCGCGGGTTGTCGCGCAATTCATCGAACTTGCGGTGGGCGCGCAGAAACACTTCCTGGGCAATGTCCTCCGCCTGCGCGTCATTCCCACTCAGGCGCGCGGCGGTCGAGAAAACCATGTTTTGGTAGGTGCGCATGAATTTGGTGAACTCGGCGTGCCGTTCGGCTTCCTGCTTAGGGGGTTGCACTGCTGTGTCATCACTTAAATGCATAACCCACGGTCAGGTATAAAGTTTCATTATTATGACAATATGAATCAATAGGTTAGCTTGTATTAAAACACCCACCGGCGCGCCGAAAGGGACGCAGCGGCGGCGCGGGGCCGATTATGGGCCTTTTGGTGCCGGCAGTGGCGACCAGCACCGCGGCCCTAAGGGAGCGCTTAAAGCGGCCCAAAATGGCGCTGGGGCAGGCCGTGGGGCCGGCGCCGACGGGCGCCGGCCCCCGCAGGCTTCACTTGCTGCCGCAGAGTGCGACGTCGCCGCTTTTGGTGTCGACGTGCACGTGAGCGCCGCCCTTGCCGTTGCGGAAATTGAGGCGGCTGCCCGGGCCGTACTGCTGTTCGACGGGCTTGGGGCCGAAGCAGTTGCGGATGTCCCCACTGAAGGTCTGCACGTCGATGTCGGCGTCAGGCAGTGCGGCGAAATGAACCCCGAGATCGCCGCTCACCGATGTGGCCTCGAACTGGCCCGAGGCCGCAAGCGCGGCCGAGGTGACGCTGATATCACCGGACACGCTTTCGAAGTGCCCGCGCGACAAGGTGCCCAGCGTCAGCATCGCATCGCCGCTCACGGTGTTGACCTGCACGTTGCCATCGGCGCCGCTGATATTGACGTCGCCGCTGACGGTCTTGATTTGCGCTTCGTGGCTGTTGCGTGTGCTCAACCGTACGTCGCCGCTGACGGTGTTGACCTGCAGGTCGCCGCCGGCATCGCCGGCGATGTCGCCGCTCACGGTCTGCAGGTGCTGGTTCCCCGTCACTCCGGAAATGCGCAGATCGGCGCTGACCAGGGAGACTTCCAGGGCGCTTTTCTGCGGTACGCGAATCTTCAGGTGTGCGGAACTGTCACCGTTCCAGGTGTTTCCGGACGGCAACACGACGCGCACGGTGGTGCGATTGGCGCCGCTGGTCACATCGACACGCTCGACCTTCTCGCCGATGGTACCGCTGACATCGACCATGGGCTGGTCCCAGCCGCTGATCTCAATCGCGCCCTCGACGTTCACGACTTCGACGGTGCCGGCCGGATCGGCCGGCTTTTGGGCGGTGAATGAGCGCGGGGCGGACCAGGCCGGGAGCGCCAGGCTGGAGAGCAAAACCGCCGCGGCCAGCGCCCACCGAGGCGGGCGAGCTGCCAAGTGGATTGTGTTTTTCATGATCAGGTTTTCCTCATCAGTAACGGTTCGGTGGACTGCGCCACATTCGTGTACAGATCAATTTCCTGCTGCCAGGTGCTGTGCAGGAGCTGCAGCAGCAGTGGGCTCGCGGGGTCCTTCGCCAGTGCCGAGCGCAGGTCTTCATTGGCACGGCGGATGGTGTCCAGATCGGCCTGCACCCTGGCCCGGGTGGCCGGGGCCAGCAGTTTCAGGCGTTCATTAAACGTGCGTTCCAGATCGGCGCTCGCCGCGACGTAGGCGGCCGTCTGCGGAGGCCCGAAACTCACCGGCGTACTGCCGGCAATCGCCGGGGGCGCGGTGCGCGCCGTCAAGTCGGAGGCGTCGTGTTGGCGGATCACGGACCAGCACAGCGCGCCGACCAGGCAAACCACGCCCAGGCTGGCCGCCAGCGCCAGCGGCCATTGCAGCCGCGCCGCGCGAACGCCGCGGGCCGCGCGGACCTCGGCGAGATTCGCGGGCGCACCCCCGGCCGTGCCCCGTTCGCGCAGCGCCAGGGCAATGCCGGGCCAAAGATCGCGCGTGGGCTGAACTTCGCGCGGCACGCTGGCAAGGGCGTGGTCCAGGGAGTTGTATTTAGGCTGGTTCATGCCGCCTCCATCGCGATACCCAATTGCTGTGCGAGCAGCCTGCGGCCACGGTGCAGCTGCGCCTTGCTGGTGCCGGTCGCTATTCCCAGCATCTGCGCCGCCTCCTCGTGGCTGTGGCCGTACACGCCGACCAACACCACGACATCACGCGCGCCCGGTGGCAGCCGGTCGAGCGCCGCTTCGATGTCCACGGTACCCGAGGCCTCCGTTGCATCCGGCACCTGCGCGGCCACCTCATCCAACTGATCCGCCTCCCGCATGGCATCACTCGGCCGCCGCCGCCGGTGCGCGAGCACGGTGTTGACCGCGATGCGGTGCAGCCAGGTCGAGAGCTGGCTGCGACCTTCGAAGTTCGGCAGGGCCCGCCACGCGGCGATGAAGCAATCCTGCGTGCAGTCCTCGGCCAGCGCGGGCTGCCCCGTGAGCCGCAGGCACAGGCCATAGACCTGGCTCAAGTGCGCACGGTACAAGCCCTCGAAGTCATCGCCGACCATGTGTTCTTGGAGTGGGTGCTCGCGCCAATGGTTTAAAGGGCCGGATTGTGACTCAAGCCGGAGCCTGCTGGGCGGCACCCAGGGCGCACAGGGCCGATCCGCCAACCACGGCCGCCACGCCAAGCCAGGTCCACAGGTTTGGGACTTCTGCGCTCGGCAGGGGCATCAGCCAACCGGCGGCCGCCACGCTGGCGAGCGAGGTGAACAGGGGCGAGACCGCGACCGTGGCGCTGACCCGGCTCACCTCACCCAGGTGCATGGCCTCCGCATAAGCGCCATAGGCAATCAGTGTGTTGGCGCAGCAGAACAGCAATGCGCCGGCCTGCACCGTGTTCAGCAGCCGCAAGTGCGAGGGCTGCGCCAAGGGTGTAAGCAGCAGCGCCCCGCCCACGTACAGGAGCCACAGCAATTGCGCCGAATTCCATTCCCGCAGCAGGCGCTTCTGCGCCAGCCCGTAGCAGGCCCAGGTCAGTGAGCCGACGAGCAATAACAGCACACCCAGCCCCAGTTCATGCGCGGCGCCGAACATGAGGGGCAGGCGGCGGTTGAAAAACAGCAGCAGCCCGCCGACCAGGATCGCCGCGCCCAACCACTGCAGATGGCTGAAGCGTTCGCGATAGACCACCAGTCCGCCCAGCAGCACGAACAGGTTGGCCGACTGGATGACCACCTGGGCGGTTGCCGGCGAGGTCAGGTGCACGCCCACCACGAAGAGCGTGTAATTGAGGGTCAGACCGACGATGGCGATGGCGACCAGCGGGCGCAGGCCCGGCGCCAGCCGCCATGGCCTGGGCAGCGCGTTGCGGCGCGCGAGAAACATGCCGACCACGATGCCCGCCGCCAGGAAGCGGCACCAGGTGATCGTATAGGTATCAAGCACCGGCACCACAATTTGCAGCGCTAGCGGCAGCAAGCCCCAGAACAGGGCTGCGAGGAGCGCGAGCAGGAAGGCGAGATGGGTACGGTGCGGCAGGGCGTGCAGATCCTCAGGCCCACGCGGGTGGACTGGTGCGCGCATCTTGCACCGGGTGGCGCAAACAAGGCAATTGCGCCCCTGTCGTACACTTGGGGCTCCCGAAGTTCGAGGCGGAGAGCAGCACATGTGGCCGGAAGTACATCTCCATCATCACCTGGTGAGTGAAGACCCTAAGCGGCTGCGGCCGACGCAAATGACGGTGGGCCTGGCGGAGGTGGCGATCAAGCGGCGCGAGTGGGCCGCGCTCGACAAGAAGGAACGTCACGAGGCCCTGCAGCAGCAGGTGTTTCCGGCGGTCCTCGGGCTCAAAAAGCGCTACTACATCATCGATCACCATCACCTGGGGCTCGCGCTGATCGAGGAGCGCGTGCACCAGGTATGGATCGCAGTGCAGGATGATCTGTCCTGGCTGAGCGCCGATGTTTTCTGGCGCGTGATGGAGTTTCGCTCCTGGGCCCATCCCTTCGACGCCCGCGGCCGGCGCCGTGAATGCCGTGAGATTCCGCGTCAGCTCACGCAGCTGCACGACGACCCGTACCGGAGCCTTGCCAACCGCGTCCACGAGGCGGGCGGCTACGCCAAGAGCGCGATGCCCTTTGCCGAGTTCCTGTGGGCGGATTTTTTTCGTGAACACGTGAGCGCCCGCCAGGTGAGGCAACGATCACCGCTGGCGGTGCGCGCCGGCGTCAGGCTCGCCAAATCCCCGGCGGCCCGCTACTTGCCGGGTTGGGCGGGGCGCGCGCGGTGAAGCTGCACTGGACTGACCTGCTGGCGGGGCTCGCGATTTCCGGGCTGGTCCTGCCCGAGGCCGTGGCCTACGCAGGGATCGCCGGAGTACCGGCACTTTGCGGTCTGCTCGGTGCCGTGGCCGGACTTTCCGCCTATGCGATCTTTGGCAGCAGTCGCTTCGCCATCGTCGCTGCGACCTCGTCCTCCGCCGCGGTTCTGGCGAGCGCCCTGCATGCGCTGACCGGTGGGCCGGGAGCGCAGGCACTGGAAATCTCGGCGGGCATGGTATTGATGGCCGGCGTGCTGTTCATGGTGTGCAGTGCCCTGCAGCTCGGACGCCTGGCGCAGTACATCGCCAGGCCCGTGGTGCGTGGGTTTACCCTCGGCATCGCCATCGTGATCACCGCCAGGCAGCTGGCCAAATTGTGCGGCCTGCACGCCGTGCAGACCGCCTTAGGTCCGCTGCTGATCGAGCTGTTCCAGAGGCGTTCGCAGTGGCAATCGGTCAGCCTGCTGATCGGTGGGGTGGCGCTGGCGCTGTTGGTGCTGTTGCGGCGCTGGCCGCGACTTCCGGCAACCTTGCTGGTGCTGGTGCTGGGAGTCGCCTGCATTCCCATGCTCGGCGCACACGCGGCCAGCGTCGCACTGGTCGGCAATATCGAACTGAGCGCCGTGCACCCGCGCCTGCCGTCGTTGCAATTCGAGGAGTGGGCGAGAGTCGCGGAGTTGTCGCTGGCCCTGATGCTAATTCTGTTTGCCGAGAGCTACGGCGCCGTGCGCAGTTGCGCCCTGCGGCACGGTGACTCGATCAACGTGAACCGCGAGCTGTTTGCGCTCGGGGTCGCCAATATGGCCGCGGGGCTGTTTCAGGGAGTGCCGGTGGGCGCCGGCTATTCGGCCACCTACACCAACGAGTCCCTGGGCGCTCGTTCGCGCCTGGCCGGAGTGGCCGCCGCACTGGGCGTGGGTGCCGCGCTGTGCTTCCTGCGATCCTGGGTGGCGAGGATTCCGGAACCGGTGCTGGCCGCGATCGTCATCTTCGCGATGCGCCACGCGGCCAGCCTCAAGCCGCTGCGGCCCTATATGCTGTGGAAACGCGATCGCATGGTAATGGCCACCTCAGTCGCAGCGGTGTTGGTGCTCGGCGTGCTCAATGGGCTGATCGTCGCGATCGCGGTCAGCCTGGCAATGCTGATACGCAGACTTTCGCAGCCGCGACTCAGCGTGCTCGGCCGCTTGGGCGATGGGCACGATTTCGTCAGCGCCGAGGCCCACCCGCATGTCGTGAAGGTACCCGGATTGCTGATCCTGCGTCCCGAAGAACCCTTGTTCTTTGCCAATGTCGAGGCGGTGCTGGACAGCGCCGCGGCACGTCTGGCCACGCAGCCCTCGGTACATACGCTGGTGCTGAGCCTCGAGGAATCGCCGGACCTGGACGGCACCGCCGTGGAAGCGCTCGGCCAGTTCGCGGCGCAGCTGCGCGCCAGCGGGTGCGCACTGCGACTTGCACGCCTCAAGGATCCGGTCTTCGAAGTCCTGAGCACAGCGGCTTTGCCCGGAGTGAGCGGCAGCGCGCTGAGCGGCGGCAGTGTCGATGCCGTGGTCAGCGCCGCACAGGCCGCGCATGACGGTCATTCCAAAAGGGTTTTGAGCTAGGATACCGAACCCCGATCGCCTGCCTGTCGAGGAGCCGCCATGAAATTGATTACTGCCGTCATCAAGCCCTTCAAGCTCGACGAGGTGCGCTCCGCGCTATCGGAGCTCGGCATATCCGGCATGACCGTGACCGAGGTCAAGGGCTTTGGCCGTCAGCGCGGACATACCGAGTTGTATCGCGGCGCCGAGTACGTGGTGGATTTCGTACCCAAGACGCGCATCGAGGTGGGGGTGCGCGATGACCTGGTCGATCAGGTGGTGGACGCGATCGTCAAGGCGGCCAAGACCGGCAAGGTGGGTGACGGCAAGATATTTGTCACCGATATTCGCCGCGTGGTGCGCATTCGCACCGGCGAATTGGACGATTCGGCGCTCTAGCTCGCCCACGCCATTCGCAGGCCGCGGCGGGCCCGCGAGTGCTCAGAGAACAGGTGACTGGAACACGACCCGGCCCCCTACCATGGTGAGCAGGACCTGCGTCTTGGAGATCTTCTCGGGCACAATCTGCATCAGGTTCCGGTCGATGACGATGAGGTCCGCGAACTTTCCGGGCTGGAGCGAACCGGTCACGGCCTCTTCCCGCAAACTGTAGGCCGCATTGATGGTCATCGCCTGTATGGCCTCGGCCACGGTGAGCCCCGGATCGATCCCCAGGCGACCGGGGTAGCGCAGCGCGTCTTCCCCGCTCGCGGATCGAGTGACCGCCACCTGCATCGCCAGCCACTCATCCAGTGGATCCACGGGCCAATCACTGCCGAAAACCACCCGGGCGCCGTAGACCTTCAGCAGGCCCGAGGGTTCAACCAGCGCGGCGCGCACCGGACCGAGATAGGGCATTGCCGATGAGTTGATGTCGGCGGCCGGCTTTTCCCACTGGAATGACAATACCGGCAGGGCGCCAAGATCCGCATAGCGGGGATAGTCGCCCGGATCGACGACCTCGTCATGGGCGATGGCCGGGCGCACATCGTCGCTGGGATGGGCCGCGCGCATCGCGGCGATGGCATTGAGGCCCTCGCGCACCGCGCCGTCTCCATCGGCGTGCATGTGCGGATTGATCCCCACGGAAGCGAGCTTGAGGAGCGTGGCGTCGAGCTGGCGTTGCGTAAAGTAGGCGGGCGGCCCGAGATTGTCGCCGGGGCGCCAATCGGGCTTGTCGGCGGTGCCGGTGTTCTCGAAGTACGGTTGCAGCATGACGCCCGTATACGATGGCGCATTAAATACGCCGTCCAGAAACAGCTTGGCCGTGTCTACGCTCAGGCTCGGATTGGCGCTCAGGGCACCCTGGTCGAAGTGCTGTCTTTGCGTGAGCACCTGCGCGACCGCGGCGTCGGGGTCGTAGTTCTCGACCGAGTCGATCAACACCGCAAAATGGGCTCTTGCGGTCAACTCGCCCGCCGACTGCACCCCCGTGTACGCCGTCAGCGTTTCGGTATCGGTCGAGGCGTCGAGGAAGCTCGTGATGCCCTGGGCACGCATGGCGGCAAGGGCGCTGCGCGTGGCTTGCAGCTGTTCTGAGGGCGAGGGTGGTGGAATGAGCTGTCTTACCAGGTGCTGCGCGGCGTCCTCGAGCAGGCCCGTGGGCTCGCCGCCGGCGTCACGAACGATGATGCCGTCCTTGGGATTGGGGGTGTTGCGCGTGATGTGCGCGAGCTCGAGGGCGCGGGCGTTGACGAGTGTCGAGTGACCGTAGGAGGAGGCGACCAATACGGGGCGCGTCGTCTTCAGGCCCTCCAGCGCCTCCCGGGTCAGCACGATTCCAGCCGGTTGCATGTTCTGCTCGAACCAGTTGATCACCACCAGCCAATCATCGGCGCCTGCTTTCCCGGTCCGGTCGATGCAGCGCTGAATGACGGCCTGGAATTGCGCGATCGTCAGGCGCTGATAGTCGAGATTGCAATCGCGCATGCGCAAGCCCCCGGACTGCGGATGCATGTGGCCGTCGATCAGCCCGGGCATCAACATGCGCCCGGCCAGATCGATGCGGCGGGTCTTGGGGCCGACGAAGGCCTGGGCGCCCTCATCATCGCCGATGTAGACGATCTGCCCGGCGCGCACTGCGAGCGCCCGCGCCGTGGGCATCAGCTTATCGACCGTGTAGATGTAGCCGTGCGTGAAGACGGTGTCCGCCGCATCGGGCGCGCCGGCTTCGTCCGGCCCCTGCGTCTGTCGGGTGATCACGCCGTTGACGACGTCGTAACTGCGCACGAAGTCGGGCGCGCCCACCTCCAAGGTCCGGACGTTGAAGCTGCTGCCGGTGCCGATGCCCGTGACACGCACCTGGGAAAGATTGAGCGGCTTGCCGGGCTCGAGCACGCCGAAATCACCGGGCTGAACGAGCCAGGCATGCTTGCCGGGAACGTGGGCGTAGAAATGCGCCGTGCCGTCCGTTTCCACGGTGAGGGCCGCATTCTCGTCGATGCCCAGCCCCACCAGGGCTCGCTCCGGGTCGAGCGTATGGGTCTTTGCGAGAAACCCGAACAGCCGGCCGAGCCGGGCACGCGTGTCGAAGTGGCTGTCGGTAAACACATGCGCCATAAATTCGGTATGGAGAAAATCACCTTCGATGGTGACCGCCTTGCCCAGGGGATCGGCCATCGCTTCGGCCGAGGTGATGCTGCCCCCATCCATGGAGCCGTAGAGCCAGGGTCCTTGGACCGCCAGGCCCGCACTGGTCCCTCCCAGGGGCTTGCCGGCGGCAACGTGCGCGTCGATGAGCGTGTTGAGGGGCGTGCCGCGCCACATGCGCACATAGTTGGACTGGTCCCCGCCCGCAATGAAGATCCCATCGGCCGCCTTGACTGCAGCCAGGAGCGCGGGGTCCGACGCCGCCTTGCGATCGGTGAACAAAAAGGTGCGTACCGAGAGCACGCCTTTGACCCCGTTGTAGAACTCGTCCTGGGACTCCGTGGTCCCCGAGGCCCGCAGTACGACGATATGCCCGTGTCCGGCGTGCGCTGTAAACCACCGGAACGCGTCGTAGGGCCAGTCGCCACCGCCGTTGAGAAGCAGCCCGCCGACCACAGGGTCGGGCGTCCGAGCGTTTTCGTCGCCGATCACAAAGGTCTGGTAGCCGGGGCCGTCACCGCCGCTGAGTGCGGGCGCGCTTCGCATGAGCAATGGGCCCAGCAGCAGAACAGGCATCACCCTCAGCCAGCGCAACCCTCGTCCATTTGTCACGGTGCAGCTCCAGTAGCCCGGCGATAGAGCGTGTGTAGTTCAAGGTGTCCATATTCAGGATGGGTGGCCACGAAGGTGACCCGCAGCGTGTCAGCGGTCGCGTCATGTTCAAGGCGCCAGCTGCGGGAGCCGTGATTCGTGTATTTGGCGCGTATCACGAAGGCTCCCTGGTCCCAGCCACACTCCAGGCGTGCGGCGCCGCTGCTGTCGATACGCGACACGGACTGCGAGGGATAGAACTGCCGCGTGGGCTCAGCGTCGCGGGTAATTTCAACACCTTCGCCGATCAGCGCGATGCGCAGCGCCGCGGCCGGCCGCAAGTCATCACCCAGGCGTGTGCGCATCTTGTCCGGATCCTCAGGGGGCATGGTCAGGGGCTCGATCTGGGCGCCGCCGCCCGCCGCCTGGCCCTGCGGCGGGAGGCGCGGCTGGTCGTGGCGCCGGGCCTGTCGCAGCACCCCCACCAGTTGGTGATCGAAGTCGTCGCTGTTGGCCGGGTCCACTCGCCAATCGCCTGCCATGGTCGCGGCGGCCGGCGCGGGCTCGGGGCTGAGCGAGTGGCAGCCCCACAAGCTCAGCACCGCCGCGATCAGCGTGGCGGCGGAAAGCCGGGGCCAAGATGGGGAGGGTCGCACGTGAAGCGTACTGAGCAGCCGGACCTAGGGCTTGGTTCGCGCCGGGGCGGCGCTGCGCGCGGCGACGAGCGCACGCAATTCACGCAGCTTCCTCTCGACCGTCGCCTGGTTGGCGGAGCCGAGACGGAGCATCAGCTTTTGACCGGACGAGCGCGCCTCGAGCGCCGGGTCGGCGAATTCCCAGAACACCTTCGGCCGCACCAGGGCCAGCGGCTGGGCGGGGTGCGGGGTTTCGAGCAGATGATCGATCACGGCCAGCAGGCGATCGTTGAAACTCTTCTGCGGATAGCCCAGATCCTCGTAGGCACGCTGAAACAGGGGATAGTAGTGGCGATACAAATCGTTGACCTCATGCATGTCGAGATTCTCCAGGACGGCCATGACCGCGCCGTAGCGCGTACCGTTGTGTTCGTCCAGGTTGGCCTGCAGGTCCCCGCCGCTCACCTGCAAGCTGCCACCGATGGACTCGAGCGGTCGCAACTCCACCGCCAGCTTATGGCGAGGCAGATTATCCACCGTCGCCACCAGATGGCGGATCATGTTTTCTGGCCGCAGGAGAGTCTCCAGCCCCTGCGTTCCGGGCAAAGCGAGCAAGGCGTCCTTGAAAGGCGCGTCACTACCGGCCAGCGGCGGTAAAGTCGCGGCGGGCATGGGGGCGGCGACCGGCGGAGGCGGCTTGCTCACCGCGGGTGCGGGATTCCCGACCTGGTCGGCGGGGACGCCCGGCGCAAGCTTTGCCCACCAGTACCACGTGGCCGCGCCGCCCACTACCAAAAGCACGGCCAAAATCGGAATAGCCCTGTTGAACACGACGGTCTCCTTGGGGTCTCGTGGGTACAGTATGATTTCATTAGTGGGGCGCCACTGACAAATTAGGCAGGAGGGCGAAAAAATGGCATCAGATTCCAATGCGGCCGGCGATTGGGCCGCGGCCATGCAAAAGGCCCAGGCCGACCTCCTTCGCCAATGGTCCGAAGCCAGCCAGGCCGCATTGCGGGCGGGCATGGCCCCGGCGGCAAGCGGTGGCGGGCCCGCCGCGCCCGCGGAAGCGCTGGCGCAGCAATTCATGCAGCAGTGCGAGCAATACCTTGGCGTGTCGCGATCGCTCTGGGACTTGCTTAGCCGGGCGGCCGCGCTCGCCGAGCCCGAGCAGCGCGCACGCTACTTTGCCGACGGCCTCGGTGCCCTGCAGCAGCAGTTTGCGCAGTTGTGGGCCGCCGGATCCTTGGGCACGCCCGCAACTGCGGGCTCGGGCTGGCCCGGCGCATCGCCGTTTGCTGCCGGCTCGCCCGGGACGGGCGCATTCCCCGGTCTTGGCGGGTTTGGGGCCTTCAGTGGATGGCCCGGCATGGGCGGGTTCCCTGGAATGGGCAGTGCATTGGGGATGCCGGCGCTTGGCCCGGCACGGGAGCAGCAGGAATCGATGCAGCGGCTCGCCCAGCTTGGGATGCGCTGTGCGCAGGCACAGATGCAGGTCAGCGCCCAGTGGAACGACATCGTCGGCAAGGCGCTGCGCGAGCTGGCCGAACGGCTGACGCCGCGCCTCAAGAGCGGGACGCCCCCCGCCTCGATGAAGGAAGTCTACGACCTGTGGGTGGATTCGGCGGAAAGCGTATACGCGCAGGCCGCACGCGCCGGCTCATTCGTGCAGGCCCAGGCCGAGCTTACCAATGCCACCAGCCTGCTGCGCACCGCGCAGCGCGAATGCCTGGAGGAATGGGCGCGGCAATTCGATCTGCCGACCCGCGCGGAGCTCAATAGCATTCATCAGCAGCTTCGCGATCTGAAGGCGGCACTCGCGGCTACGCGGGGCTGATGCATGGGCGGTCCGCAAAGCCAGCCGGATGTGCTCGCGGAGCTCGGCGGGATCCCGGGAAAATTGTCCGCGACGCTTCGCTCCTTGCAGGCCGCGGCGCAAGTCAGCTTCGGTTTCTCGGAGAAGGACGCCGTATACCGCGAAGATAAGCTGACGCTCTATCGCTACCGCCCCATCGCAGACAGCGCGGGGCTTCCCCCGGTGCTGGTCGTCTACGCGCTGGTCAACCGGCCTTACATGATGGATCTGGAGCGCGATCGCTCGCTGATCCGACGTCTGCTGGAGCTCGGGCTGGAGGTCTACCTGATTGACTGGGGCTACGCAGATGGCGCCGATCGCTACACCGACCTAAATGACTACATCAACGGCTACCTGCATCGTTGCCTTGATGTGGTGCTGCGCACCCACCAGATACCCTCGACCACGCTGTTGGGCGTGTGCCAGGGTGGCACCTTCAGTCTTTGCTACGCGGCACTGCATCCCGAGCGCGTCCGCAATCTGGTCACCATGGTCACTCCGGTCGATTTCAAGACACCCGACAACCTGCTGTCACGCTGGGTGCAGAGCATCGATGAGGACGCGCTCGTGGCCGCCCACGGCGTGGTGCCCGGCGAGGTGCTCAACGCCGCCTACGTATCGCTGCTGCCGTTTCGCCTGCTGCAGCAGAAGTACGTCAACCTGCTGGACGCGGGGAACGATCAGGCGCAGATGGACAACTTCATGCGCATGGAAAAATGGATCTTTGACAGTCCGGCGCAGGCGGGCGCGGCCTTTGCGCAGTTCACGCGCTGGTTTTTCAAGGAGAACCGCCTGCTCAAGGGTACGCTCGAGATCGGTGGCCGCAGGGTTGATCTGAAGAATATCCAGCAGCCGATACTGAATATCTACGGCAAGCAGGATCACCTGGTGCCGCCGTCCGCCTCGACTGCGCTCGAGGCGCTGGTCGGCACCACGGACTACGTGGCCCTGGGTCTGGACGTGGGTCACATCGGCATGTACGTCAGCGGTCGCGCGCAACGCGAGCTGCCGCAGGCGATCACTCATTGGCTTACGAGGCGTAAATCATGAATGCAAAAATAAATCCGCTTAAGTCAGTACCGGAAACGGCGCGCCTGCGGGAACTCGATCTGGCGCATCACCTGCCGGCACAGCAGAACTACCGCCTGATGCAGACCCTTGGCGGCAGCCGGATCATTACCCGCGCCGAAGGCTGCTACATCCACGATGCCGACGGCAACAAGATACTGGACGGCATGGCCGGACTGTGGTGCGTGAACGTGGGCTATGGGCGCAGCGAGCTTGCGCAGGTGGCCTACGAGCAATTGCTGGAGCTTCCTTTCTACAACACATTTTTCCGCACCGCGACCGTGCCGGCCGTGCAGCTGGCCGCCAAGATCGCCGCGCTCACCGGCGGCGACCTGCAACACGTGTTCTTTAGCAGCTCGGGCTCGGAAGCCAACGACACGGCATTTAGGATGGTGCGCCACTACTGGGATCTGCGCGGTCAACCGAAACGCAAGATTTTTATCAGCCGCTGGAATGCCTATCACGGCTCCACCGTGGCCGCCGCCAGCCTGGGGGGCATGAAGCACATGCACGCGCAGGGCGACCTGCCGATTCCCGGCATAGAGCATGTCATGCAGCCCTACAAGTTCGGCGATGGATTCTCGGAAACCGAGGAGGCGTTCGCGGCGCGGGCGGCCGATGCCCTCGAGCAGCGCATTCGAGAACTCGGTCCGGAGCGCGTCGCGGCATTTATTGGCGAGCCCGTGCAGGGCGCCGGCGGCGTCATTATTCCATCGCGCAGCTACTGGGAGCGCGTCGGCGCCATCTGCAAGAAGTACGGCGTGCTGCTGGTGGCCGACGAAGTCATTTGCGGTTTTGGCCGCCTTGGCCGCTGGTTCGGCTTCCAGCACTTCGGGCTGCAGCCGGACCTGGTGACCATGGCCAAGGGCCTGTCCTCGGGGTACCTGCCGATTTCGGCGACCGTGGTGTCGCACGAAATCATCGAGTTGCTGCGCGCCAAGGACAGCGAGTTCTTCCACGGCTACACCTACTCGGGCCATCCGACCTGCGCGGCCGTGGCGCTGCGCAATATCGAGATCATGGAGCGCGAAGGCCTGGTACAGCGCACCGCCGAGGTGCTCGGGCCCTATTTCAGCCAGGCGCTGCAGGGCCTGCGCAGCCACGCGATCGTCGGGGAGGCGCGCTCGCTGGGACTGATCGGGGCCGTGGAGATCGTGCGCAAGCGCGGCACCAATCTCAGGTTTGGCGACAAGGAAGGCAGCGCCGGGCCGGCCCTGCGCGACCGCTGCATTGCCAACGGGCTGATGGTGCGGGCGGTGCGCGATACGATCGTCATTTGCCCGCCGCTCATCATCACGCAGGCGGAGATCGACCGGTTGGTGGAGATCCTGGACAAGTCGCTGACCGAGACGGCGGCACTCCTGGGCTAGTCCGCCCGCGCCTCAGCCACGCACGTAATGGCCCGGCGCCTCCTCGAGAGGCGGATATCCCGCCGCCGCGCGGCCCAGCGGCGGCGGCGCCAGCTTGTCCGCCGCAGAATGGCCGGCCAGCCATTGCTGCCAGCTGGGCCACCAGGAGCCGGCGCGCAATTCGGCCGTCTCCATAAACGCTGCGGGGCTCGAGTCGCTTGGGGCGGTCCAATGGAGCAGCCGGTGCCGGCGTTTGGGATTGACCGCTCCGCTGATAATGCCGGCGTTGTGTCCACCACTGGTCAGGACAAAGGTGTAGTCCTCGGAGCGCGTCAGCGCATGGGTCTTGAACACGGAGGGCCACGGAGCCACATGATCGGTCTCGGTGCCCACCACGAACATCGGCACGGTGAGTTGCTTAAGATCGATGGCTGCGCCGTGCACGGTGTAGCGGCCGGCGCTGAGCTCGTTGCGCAGGTACAGGCGTGCGAGATATTCACTGTGCATCCGGCAGGGCATGCGGGTGCCATCGGCGTTCCAGGCCATCAGGTCGTTCACGGTGCCGCGCTGCCCGCGCAGGTATTGATTGATCGCCGGCGCCCAGATCAGCTCGTTCGCGCGCAGCAGGGCGAATGCCGCTCCCATGCCCTGACTGCTCAGTACGCCATCGCGCTGCATCTGCACTTCGAGTGCGGCCAGCTGGTTGGGCGAGATGAACACCGACAGTTCGCCCGGTTCGCTGAAATCGGTTTGTGCCGCGAGCAGGGTAATCGAGGCGATGCGCTTATCACCGGCCGCGGCCAGGCCAGCCGCACCGATCGTTAACAGCGTGCCGCCGATGCAGTAGCCCACGGCGTGCACGCGTTGGGCCGGCACGATGGCGCTCACCGCGTCCAGTGCCGCGCGCAGGCCCAGATCCACGTAATCGTCCATGGACAGGTTGCGGTCCGCGGCAGTGGGGTTCTTCCACGACAGCATGAATACGGTGTGGCCGCGCTCGACCAGGAACCTCACCAGCGAATTGGCCGGCGAGAGATCCAGGACGTAGTACTTCATGATCCACGCCGGCGTGATCAAAATCGGTTCGGCGTGCACGGTGGCGCCGTGCGGGCTGTATTGAATCAGTTCCACCAGTTCGTTGCGCATCACGACCTTGCCCGGTGTGACGGCAACGTTCACCCCGACTCGAAATTGCTTGGTGCCGGCCGCGCGGCCACCCTCAAACATGAGGGCCGCATCTTCGAGCCAGTACTGCGCGCCCCGGAGCAGATTGGCGCCCGATTCGGTGGCCGTCTGGACCAGCAGTTCCGGATTGGTCAGCAGATAGTGAGCCGGTGAGCTCGCGCCCAGCAGCAACCGCCGCAGCAGTTCGAGGCGTTGCCTGTTTTCGGCCGACATGCCCGTGGCGGCCCCCAGCGCTTGCTGGCTCCACTGGCCCAGCTGCGCGTAGCTGTGCGCGTAGAGATTGAACGGCCAACGATTCCACGCCTCGCCGGAGAAATCGGCGTCGCCATTACCGTGGGGCGGCGGGTCGCCCGCCGCAAGGGCATTGGCCGCTTGCCAGGCAAAACGCCAGCTGTCGGCCGCCGCAGCCATGGCGGAGCGCGCGAGCGAGAGCTGCTGCTCGGGCTGGGTGGCGAGGGCCAGCCACCAGTCGGACCATGCGCTCAGGTAGTCATCGACGCCAGGCGCCGCCTGGGGTGTGGAGACCCGTGCGGGCGAGCCGTCCACGCAGTGCTGCGGGGAGGCCGTGACGGTAGCGGTATTCATATATAAAAAGGCCCCGGGGTGAGTTGCACTCAGCCCGGGGCCATCCGTGTCATCGGCAGTGGAATCGCCTTAGGCGGCTTTCTTCGACAGCTCGGCGACCTTGGCCGAGGCTTCGTTGAACAGCTGGTTGAGGGTGCTCTGTGACTCGCGGGTGATCGTGGTCAGTTCCTGCACGCGACCGCGCAGCTGCTCACCGATCTTTGAACCGAGCTCGGCCTGCTTGGCGGCGAACTCGACGGGGCTCTTGGCAGCAAGGAAGGTCTGCGCCTGCGCCAGGGTCCATTCCATGCAGTCGCCGGCCACGGCGTACTGATAGCGGGCCATGCGCTCGATGGCCTTGAGGCCTTCGTGCTGGGCATGGAGAACGGGGGCGAACGCGTTGCGATAGGTCTCGAACAGCGCGGTGGGGTCGAAATTGCGGTCGGTCATGGGGTGGGCTCCGAATTGGGGGTCTGGGTTAGGACGAAATGCATCCTAACCTAGTTTTGTATGCACTGCAAGAGGAACGCAAAGCATAAGGTTTATGGCCGGAAATAAGAAAGCATCCTATTGATTATAAACAAATTGTCATTTATACATTATTAGATTATAGCGGTGATTTCACGCGAAACTAACGCGGCGCATTCTAAAGTCTCAGCCCTCCGTCCACGTCCAGCACCCGGCCGGTAAAGAAATCATTTTCGAAGATGAAACGGACGGCGTGGGCAATTTCCGAGGGTTGGCCCAAGCGGCCGACGGGCACCGGGGCAATCATCTTGTCGAGCAACTCGGGCCGCATGGAATCGAGGATGCCGGTCTGCGTAAAGCCTGGCGCTACGGCCCCGACCCTTATCCCGAAGCGTGCCAGTTCGCGCGCCCAGACGACGCTCATGGCGGCCACGCCGGCCTTGGCCGCCGTGTAGTTGGACTGCCCGACATTGCCCAGGCGGGATATGCTGGAAATATTGACGATCACGCCGCCGGCCCCAAGCTTGACCATTCGCTCGGCGGCTTCCCGGCCGCACAGAAACACGCCGGTCAGATTGACGTCGATGACCGCCTGCCACTGCTCCAGGCTCATCTTGCCGGTGACGGCGCCCTCCTTGGTCTTGACCAGCAGCGCGTCTTTGACAATGCCGGCATTGTTGACGATGCCGTCAAAACGACCGAAGTCGGCCACGATGCGATCAAAGGCGGTAATGACCTCGCTTTCGCGGGCCACATTGGCGCCGTAGCCACGCGCTTTCACGCCGTGCGCCTTGCACGCAGCTAGGGCGTCGTCCAAGTCTTCGAGCCGCAGGTCGATCAGCGCCAGATTGGCACCCTCGACGGCGAAATCCTCCGCCAGTGCGCGGCCGATGCCGCGCGCTGCGCCGGTGACCGCAACCGTCTTGCCCTTCAACTCCATAGGGTGCGGATCCTTTATTTCTGCTTGGGAAGATGGTCGTCGGCCGGGGGCGGCGCCGGGGAATCGCCGTCCGGGGACTGCGCGGGCCGAGGATTGAGCGCGGAGAGGAGCTGTGCCTGCATGCGGCTCCACATCTCCATATTCTGGCGCGTCAGTTCGGCGAGCGGTGCCAGTGGCGTTTCCATCGCCTTCGCCAGCTGCGCCTGTACCGAGCGCTGCTGTTGCATGACCGCGCCCAGGCTTTGCTCCAGGTAGCGCGACAGCATGTCCTGCACGGGGTTGCCGTAGAAGCGGATAATGCCTTCGAGCAATTGAACGCTCAGCACGGGGGACCCGAATTGTTCCTGCTCGGCGATTATCTGCAACAGTACGGCTCGAGTCAGATCTTCGCCCGAGCGATCGTCGAGCACTTGCACCTGTTCGCCGCTGGCGATCAGCCGGCGAATGTCCTCGAGGGTGACGTGCCTGCTGGCGGTCGCGTCATACAATCGTCGGTTGGCGTACTTGCGAATGACTCTGGGGGTGGACACGTTGACCCGTGGATAGCTGGCAGGGAAATAAAGCGCGCGCATGCTAACTCAGGCACTATGCGCCGCACAATTAGTCACCGCACATTTCGAATCGATCCGCAAACACCTGTAAGAAAATCTTATGCCTTTCAGTATGTTGAATATGGGGTGTTCCGTGTTCGATGATCTTCGCCCTTTGATAATTGTTGTAACGCAGCGCATACGACGACACCGATGGCCATGAGTGATTCAAATCCCAGCTTCGGCGGTGGCCAGAAGCCGGCGTCCCCCGGAAAGGGGCCGCGCCCGAGTCAATGTGCAGCAGCGGTCCTGATGATTCAGCCGGCGGCCTTCGGCTTCAACGCGGAAACCGCGGGCAGCAATCCGATGCAGCGTCAGCCCTCCACCGATCCTGCGATCCTCAATGAATTGGTCCGGGGGGAGTGTGCCGCTTTGCGTGGAGCGCTGCAGTCCGAGGGCGTTCGCGTCCTGATGGCCGAAGATACGCCTAGCCCGGCGAAGCCCGACGCCTTGTTCCCCAACAATTGGCTCAGCTTCCATGAGGAAGGCACGCTGGTGCTCTATCCCATGCACAGTCCCAGCCGCAGGCTCGAGCGCCGCGCGGAAATCGTGGATGCCGTCTGCACCACCCTTGGATTTCAGCCCCGTCGGCGGATCGATCTGAGCGCCCACGAATCGGGCGGCCGGTTTCTCGAAGGTACTGGAAGCCTCGTGCTCGACCAGGTCGCACGGGTTGCCTACGCCTGCCGTTCGCCGCGCACCGATGAATCGCTGGTGCACGAGTGGGCGCGGATGATGAATTTCGAGGCACTGGTGTTCGATGCGACCGATGCGCGCGGCACGCCCTATTACCACACCAACGTCATGATGTGGATCGGTACGCGTTGTGCCATGGTGTGCGCGGCGGCCATCGCCCCGTCTGATCGCGAGCGCGTGTGCGCGAAGCTGCGCAGCAGCGAACGTGAGTTGATCGACATCGACCGCGCCGAGGTGGATGCCTTCGCAGGAAACATGCTGGAACTCGCCACCTGGGACGAGGCACTGGGCGACTGCTCGGTGCTGGTGATGTCGGCCACCGCGCAGGCGGCGCTGGCGGGCCCCAAGCTCCAGCAACTTTCGGGCTGCGTGGATACGCTCCTGGCGGTGCCGGTGCCGACCATCGAGCAAGTGGGCGGCGGCAGCGTGCGTTGCATGCTGGCGGAAGTGCCGGAGGTGCGCGCGTGAACGAGACCGACACTGACGCCGCGCTCGACGCACCGGAAACCCTGGTGCAGAGCGTGTTCGCCGCGCTGGCCGATGGTGCGGCACACTCCGGCGAGCAGCTCGCTGCTGAGCGGGGCGTGAGCCGCAGCGCCGTATGGAAGGCGGTGGGCGCGCTCCAGGAGCTTGGATTGACGATCGAGGCCGCGCCACATCGTGGCTATCGCCTGACGGCACCGGTCACGCCGCTCGAGGCCAGCAATATTGTCTCCCAGCTTTCCTCCGCCGTGACTGAGCGTCTGCGCGGCGCCGAGGTCGTGTGGTCGCTGCCCTCCACGAACAGCGCGCTGCTGGCGCGCAGCGAACCACCGGTCGGGAAGTTCGATTTTCTGCTGGCGGAATATCAGAGCGCCGGGCGCGGCCGGCGTGCGCGGCAATGGCTGGCGCCCCCTGGCGGCGCGCTGTGCCTGTCGATTGGCTGGACCTATGCCACCCTCCCGCGCGGTGCCGCGGCCCTGAGCCTGGCAGTTGGCGTGTGCGCGCGACGCGCCCTGTATGCCTTTACTGGCGTGCCGGTGCAACTCAAGTGGCCCAACGACCTGCTCGCCGCAGACGGCAAGCTCGGGGGCATCCTGATCGAGCTGCGCGCCGAGAGCGCGGGCCCGGCGTACGTCGTGATCGGCGTGGGCATCAACTGCGCGCTGGGCGTTGCACTCTCGCGCCGTGTGCACGATGCCGGCACCATTCCCGCCGATCTGGCGGGCCTCGGGCTGGCGGCGTGCGATCGCAACCGGCTCGCCGCGTTGCTGGTGACCGAGATCATCGGGGGCGTGGTTGAATTCGAGCGCCAGGGACTGGCCCCGTTTGCCGCGGAGTGGAACGAGGCGGATGCGCTGATCGGCCGCCCGGTGAAATTGAGCCTGGCCGACTCGGAGTACCTTGGCCTGGCCCGCGGCATCGATTCTGAGGGCGCACTGCGCGTCCAGGGTACCGATGCGGTCCGGCATTTTCACTCGGGCGAAGTGAGCGTGAGGGCACAGTGATGACGCAGCTGCTGATCGACGCTGGCAACACGCGGCTCAAATACGCGCGGCTGACGGGCCGGCGGCTGGGCCGCGTGCACAGCGTGGACTGGAATCCGCGGACCCTGGAGCGTGTGTCGCGACGGGTGCTGCGGGGCCGCTTTGAGCGCGTACTGGCCTGCAGCGTGGCCGGTGCGGAACTGGAGCGGGCCCTGCGAGGGGCGTCGCGACGCAGTGGCAATCCGCGGCCGCAGTACATCCGCAGCACGCGTCGCTCGGCCGGCGTGCGCAACGGCTACGTGCAAACCTGGAGGCTGGGCGCCGATCGTTGGGTGGCCATGCTCGGCGCGCGGGCGTTGTACCCGGGCAGGGCCCTGTGCGTCGTGGACGTCGGCACGGCATTGACCCTCGACTTGCTCGACGCCGAGGGCCAGCATCGGGGCGGCCTGCTGGTGCCGGGACCGACTTTGATGGTCGAATCCTTGCTCCACAATACCGCCGGTGTTCGACGTCGGGCGGGCCCGCGTGGCGTACCGCGGGACGCGCGCCGCAAAGGCGTCGCACTGTTCGGCCGCAGTACCCGGGCGGGCTTGCTGGCCGGCAGCACCGTGGCCTGTGCCGCGCTGATCGAGCGCGCACTGGGCGAAGCTCGCAGCACATTGCGCGTGCGGCCAAAACTTCTGCTCGCCGGGGGCGCCGCGGCGCAGGTGGCCCCGCTCCTGCGCGTTGCCTACGCCCGAGCCGATCATCTGGTGCTGCAGGGACTGGCGCTGCTCGCGTCATTCGATTCCCGCTAAACTATCCGCATGCGCGCCCTTGTTCTCACTCTGGTCCTGGTCAATGTGCTGTTTTTCTGCTGGGGCCACTGGATCGACCGACCGGCCGCCGCGGCAGCTACGTCGGGCGCATCGGTGAGCGCCCTGCGCCTGGCGCCCCCACTGTCGAAATTGGAGGCGGCCAAGGCGAGGGCGGTTTCGCACTGTGCGAGCTTCGGGCCGCTGACCAACCGCGAGGCGCTCGCCGCCGTGGGTACAGCGCTTCGGGCCCGCAGTTTCAGCCCGCGCGAAAGGGCCACCCGGACCGAGGCTCCCGACGGTTACTGGGTCTACATTGATAACCTAAACGATAGCCAGGCCCGGGCGCGCGCCCTGAAGCGCCTGGCGCGCGCCGGGGTGCGCGATGCCGCGGCCTTGCCCACCAACGGCCAGGTCTCGGTGGGTCTGTTCAGCGAACAGTCCGGTGCCGAACTTCGTGCGAGCGCCGTGCGCGCTGCTGGACTTGAGCCCATCATCAAGCCGCGACTCCAGCTGGTGGACGAATATTGGTACGACGTGGATTCGACCAGCGACGTGCCGCTGCCCTCGGTGGGCGCGCTGATGGCAGGCATCAACGTGGACACCATGCCCGCTTGGAGCGCCTGCCCCGTTGCCGCGGCTCCGGCGCCGACCACTCCTTAAAACGTAGGCAGCATTGGCCGGACGCGCGCTCCACCGCCGGGCCGCCGCTGAATTCGCTGTGATTCGACGCGCCTTCGGCCTGCGGTAGCTCTGCTGCCAGGGCAGCTGACTTGTAACCAGCTAATTGCTGCTGATTTACAAGGGAAATTACTGCGCTCGAGCGCGGCGTGGGCTTGGCTGCGACTTCGTTGTTTTAGCGCGAGCGCGCCCGCTCGCTTCCGCTTTGCGCAGTTCCTGCGCCTCGGCCTTGGAGTGCGGCGCCGCTTGGCGCGCGATTTTTCCGACGTCATGCTTTGCGATAAAGCCCTCGGTACGTTTTCGGTAGCGTCGAGTCGCTTCGTAATCGCCTTCGCCGTGCGTCCCCGATTTAGCAGTTTTCATGTGCTCTCCCGGCCGGTGGTTGGAGTTCCCGCCAGACTAGGCTATTGCGCGCTGCGCGCTATCGGCGCGGACCCGTTCCATGGCGTAAGGCGGGTCTGACACAAAGCGAGGAACGCACTTAACGAGGCACCGCTGAGACGTATAAGCGCAGGGCATATTCTGCGCGCCCAAAGCGCAAAGTCGATCCAGATTCGCCGTCTGCGGCTGGCCGGCAGGGTACCGACTGCGTGGAGCTATGACAGCGGCAGCCCCTTGTTTAAGGTGCCCAGTGCCACACGCTGAAGGATCGACAGCTCGGCGCTTGCACCGACTGGGCGTTGGTGTCTCTGTTAAGGATCGAGCCGAATGGATGGTGCATTCGCGGCTATCGCTAAGCTTCGCGCTAAGCGCCACAATCCTGTGGGAAAATAACTGCGGGGTGCAGCGCAAGCGCTTGGCAGGTAGAATTCGCGCCCGCGCCGAGGTAGCTCAGTTGGTAGAGCAGGGGTTTTGTAAACCTCAGGTCGTAGGTTCGATTCCTATCCTCGGCACCATTCCTAATGAGTACCAGCATGCCTCTTCGGGGTGTCTCGCGACTACTGCAAGAGTGCGCGGAACATTGACCAACCGTAGGTCGCCAGATACATATAGGACGAGCCGTCGGGCTGAAGCACATAGTGCAGCTCGATTCCGTTAGCGACCTTGGGCAATCCGTCGGAGGCCGTTAACCAGGTGGATCCCAGATCCTGCGTCATATACACCTGGCTGGTGTTGGCGACAAACACCGAGCTGAGACTGGCGGCTTCGACGCTGTTGTATGGAAGGTTAGTAGGCAGCCCGCTGGTGGGCTGCCAGCTGTCGCCCAACAGCGATAACACGTAGCCGCCTTTGCTGGTGTTGGAGGAGTTCGTCACCGCAACGCCGATGGTGCTCAAGAACTCCAACACTCCGTTAATCCGCGCTACCCTGTCGCCTGCAGGTTGATTGATCACGAAGTTCACGCACGAAGTCGCTGGGGCGTAGGGCGGCGTCAGCTGACAAATATTCCCCAGTGCGGTTCCCACAAACACCGTGCTGCCATCGGCCGAGGAAACCGATGCCACGCCATCGGTGCTGCCGATCGTGCCAATGCTCTCTAAATGCAGGTCGGTGCCGTCCGTGTTGGCGAATAAGCCGTATACGGACGGCCCAAGGCCTGACACCCCGTACATCAGTTGGCCGGCGGCATTCGCATGGGACGGTTGGCGTACATTCCAGTTCGGCCCACCCACGACTCCAACCGGGTCACGAGCATGGGCCCTGTCGGCCACCGGAACGGTACTCGGGTTCAGGAAGGCACCACCGTTCCAGGGCGATTGTTGCCAAGAATTGCCGGGACTGTTCCAGATCAGAGTGTCACCCTGGCCTGCCGCTCCGGCTCCGGAGCCGACGCCGAGAAATTCACTGTATGCGCCATCGCCGCCGGAGCCCGGTAGGTGCGTCCACGAACCAGGCAACAGGCTGTAGACAACCGCATTGTCCTGTAAGGGCCCCGCAACCAAGTTGGAAGTACGAAAGCTGGGTGAGGAATGGTAGAACTGCAGTTGACCAAGGTGTTGATTGTAATAGCTGGTGAATGTCGGCGATCCGCCATTGACCACTCCGCTGGCCGCGGCCAGCCCGCCGTCGGTGCCGAACCACAGAGTCTGTGAAGCGAAGGGATCGAATAACAGCGCGTGGTAATCGTCGTGCAGGTTGCAGCCAGCCGTGCTGCAGCCGCTGGTTTTCCCGTTGAGAGCCATTGGGTAGGTTGAGCCGCCATCGAAGGAGACAAAGCTCGAGTACGACCATGCTATGGCCACGGTATTGCAACTGCCCGGTGAAACGGCAATGGCCTGGTTGTACCAGCCCTGATGCCCCGTGGCATTCGGAGGTGCACCGTTCGGCGGCAGATTGACCATTGCCCAGGTTTGCCCGCCGTTGCTCGATTTCCACACCGCCGCCAGGTCACTATAGGTTGGAGCACCGTAGGGGGCGGCAGAATCCGCGGCCGCATACATCGTATGTGCGTCAGAGGGGCACGCCGCGGCCGTAGAACGGCCAAATGGCATTGACGTATGGAAGAGTCCCGGGTCCACGGTTGCGGCGTTCAGGACCAGCTGTCCACCCGACCAACCGCCCCAATAAATGAGCTGGCCTGGTGCAGTCCCGCCCCACGCCACGGCGGTGATCGTGCCCTCAGTCGGAGGGCCACCCGAGACCTGCCAGCCTGGACCTTTGATGAGTCGCGCGAATGTCCCCTGCAATAGCGCCGGGTTGACCCCGGTTCCGGGCAATGCGCGCAACCAGTGGTACTTGCCGAGCGCTGCTGGAGCGGGCGGAATCGGTGACCACCAGACTCCGTTATCGCACGCTACCACCACGCGGCGAAATTCCGGGATTACGAGGATATGGGTGATGAGTGCACACGTACCCACCGTGTTGTGCGCCTTCCAGTTTTGCAGCGGCGAGAGCGCTGAAGTGTTGGTCTCCCACAGCACGCCGCCTGCGCTGCCGGGCGACCGATCGTTGGTGACGGTGCCGGCGTACACGTGATTGACGCCGTCGGGCCCCTGGGCCAGGGATGACATGGCGACCGATCCCCATTTGGTGCTTAGCGGCAACGCCGCTGCACTCGATGAACTCCAGGCCAGCGACCATACCCCGCCCGTGTCGCTTGCAATCAGTGCCTGGCTGGTGCCGGTTTTCAAGATATCGTTGATATGCCCAGCATTCCACGAGTTCACCGGCTCGTTCACCAGGATCGAATTGGGTGTGGCGGCCTGCCACGTAACCCCGGAATCGGCGAGCGCAAGTGGCATGGCATGCGAATCATCCGACCTCGCGACCGGATCGGCTGCGGCCGGCGCTGGTGCAGCGGCGCCGCTCAGATTGCCGCTTTCGGCTGGCGGGCAATAGCTGATCGTGGTGGTCACAGGGAACTTGAGATTCTCCGTGACCATAGCGCTGCTGACGGCGAAGTTGCGCAGGGAGGGTGGCACACAGGTCGGCTCGCTGAGCGTTGCCTGGAGGGTCAATCCGCTCGAAAAGCCGACGTGCGGGATCGAATATCGGCCGTCAGTACCGGTCGTCGCGCTGAGCCCACGCTGCGGAAAATTTCCGATCAGGATTGCTACGGCGACATTTGCGATGCCCAGTCCGGTCGCCGAGTCGGTGACCTGACCCTTCACCGTGCCAAATTTCGCGACCGCCGAGAGCCGCACCCGAACCGCGGTGTTGGTGCCGGGACAAATCGTGGCGCTCGCGCTAGCCGTGCTATAGCCATTGTCCTGAACGCTCATCGTGACCGGGTTACCGTTAGTGGCATCCGTGACCTGGACCTGAAAGAGCATGCGCCCGCGTGAATCGGTCGCAGTACGCATGAGATGCCCCGCGTAGGTCCAGTTCACGAGCGCGCCACTGATGGGCGCGCTGGTCGCGGCGTTGACAACCGTGACGGTACCGGTACCGATGTTGTTGGGCATTACGGCGCATGCCGCCGCCGCGCTGAGGCGGGGAAACGCCGCGCTGGCGGCAAATAGCAGCACAGCGAATATCGCGGGCAGTGAGCCCTCATCCAGCCATGCAGCGTTCCGGTTGCGGGACTCTCGCTTCGCCATGGCTGCCCCCCTCGAACTGATCGTTCGAAGCGCGTTGTGCACCTTCGCCAATGGTTTGCCTAGTAACACCTTCTGCCGGTATCGTCAATTCTGTGACGAAATCGTAATGATTGCGCTGTGCCCGCCCGATGGTTGATCCACGTCATCCGCGAGTGAATCGCGAGTCTTCAACAGCTAAGCGGCACGCGGGTGTCGCGCCAGGTAGGGACAGCGATTTGCAATCTTAAGGAGGTCGGGAGTTCGAGCCACTCCCGCGGCAACACGCCTCCTAGCCGTTACTCACATACCTAAGTGGCATTTAAGCCACGCGCCCTGGTTTCGCGACATGAGACCGTCCGCTCGACGTTCCCAGCCGATGGTCAGGCCTTGTCCAACGGTGTCGTGCCCCCGGTGAATTCCGAGCGCGCCTGGGCTATCCGGTAACGATGCTCAGCCCGCCAGCCTCGCCAGTTGCGTACAGCCCAGATGCCGTAAATGAGCTTGAAAAGGCTCAAGCGCCGCAGCACCTTCGGCGTATCGAACAAGTCGCCGGCGAGCATCGAAATGACGCCTTGCTGAATCTGCCAGGTATTGCGGGGGTCACCAAACATCTGCTGCATCACGGGGCTATTAAATCGATAGATGAAGAAGGAAAAACGCCTCATGCCAGCACGTTGGTGCCTCTCCAGTCTGCGAAGCAGCGCCTTCTCGCCGGCCGGATTGCGCAGCGCTGCATCGACGACTTCTGCCGCCTGTTCCGCCCCGCTCATGGCCAGGTAAACACCGGAGGAAAACACCGGGTCAAGAAACGCAAAAGCATCACCGATCATCAGCCATCCGGGGGCGCCCATGCGGAGCGAGTCGTAGGAGTAGTTGCCGGTGGCCCGCACCTCGTCGCTGATCAGCTCCGCTGCCTGTAATCGCTGCCAGAGCGCCGGGTTCTTTCGCAGCGTCGCCAGCAGGAAGTCCGCCGTCTTGCCCACGCGCTGTTTTAGGTAGTCGGGCCGGCACACCGCGCCCACGCTCATCACCCCATCGCGGAGCGGAATCATCCACATCCAGCCGTGTTCGAATCGATAGATACTGATATTACCCGCCTCGTTTCCCGGCCTGGTCTGGGCGCCGCGAAAGTGCCCGAATATCGCCGCGCTCTGGTGCTCTCGGTTCTTGCGTCGCAGTTTCATCCTTCCGGAAAGGAACGTATCGCGACCGCTCGCGTCGACCACATAACGAGCTTGGATGCGGTAACCAGGGCCGCCGTGGACGCGTACTTCGAGGCGCGTGGAGCGCGGACCGGCCTGATCGATCCCCGTCACCTGGTGGCCTTCGCGCGCATCGGCACCGCATCCCCGGGCATGCTCGAAGAGCATCTGATCGAAGTCCTGGCGCCAAACCTGGTAGGCGTGCGGCGGGCTGTCTCCCAGCGCCTGCGCGAAATCAAATGTGTGATAACCACCGGCATTGTCGGCTTCGAAGTCCGCGCCGGCCTTGTAAACGCCCAGCGCCCGCACCTTGTCGAGGACTCCGAGGCGCTCAAATATTGGAAGGTTCATCGGCAGCAGAGATTCGCCGATATGGAAGCGCGGATGCCGCGCCTTCTCCAGTGCAATCACTCTATAACCACGACGCGCCAGCAGAGCGGCCGCAGTACTGCCCGCAGGGCCGCCGCCAATCACGGCCACATCGCAGGACTCATCAATTGCTGTTATCGGTTCCGTCATTCCTGCCTAATCGGTAGTGCAAATTCGATCACAATCGCCATCCTGGCCGCCAGTCCGCCAGGTTCAACTCGCACGGTGCGGCACCGCGAAGGGCCGTTGCCGCTCGAAACGGAGGGCGGTTACAGCAAAGGCGGCCCCTGAAGACTACCTCAATCCATCGCGCTCACTTCGGGGGCTTCGCGTCTTCATTTTTGTCAGTCTCATGGGTCTTATCAGTCTTCGCGGCCTTGTCGGCCCGCGCTTTCTTGTCATCATCGCCAATCTTGACCTGATGCACGACGGTAGTCTGGATTTCTTTTGCTCCCTGCTGCGCGGCTGCGCCCACCTTCTTAGCTTGCTCTTTGACAGCCTTGGCGAATTCTTCTGCGTCGTGCTTTACGGTCAGGCCCACCGCTCTGGCCTTGGTGGCGATCGTGTCATTCGTCGCATCCTGGGCCGGCGGGTCGGCGGATCGTGCTATTTGTAACGGGATGGCGGCACTAAGAACAGCCACCAGTAACCAGCGCCATTGGTCGCTCACGCCATACCTCCATTTACCGAGATGATCTGGCCGGTGATATAGGAGGCGTCATCGGACGCCAGGAAGGCCACGACTTTCGCCACCTCATCGGGTCTGCCGACTCTCTTCATGGGTATCAATTGCGCGATGGCACGGTCATCAAAGATGCCCCGAGTCATCGGGGTATCGATCACGCCGGGAGCCACGGCGTTGACCGTGACGCCCCGACTGGCCAGTTCCAACGACAGCGCTTTGGTGGCGGAGTTCACGGCGCCTTTGGCCGCTGCGTAATTGACCTGGCCGCGGTTTCCCATGATTGCCGCCACGGAGGAGACCGTTATGATGCGTCCCCAGCGGGTCCGGATCATCGGCAAAGTCAGGGGCTGCGTCACGTTGAAGAAACCGTGCAGGCTGACGTCGATAACGCGATTCCACTGCTCCGCGCTCATTGCGGGAAACGCGGCATCGTCGTGAACGCCGGCGTTGTTAACCAGGATTTGGATGGGAGCGCGTTCCAGCAGCGTCTCGAGCGCCGCACGCGTGGCCGCTGGATCGGTGATGTCGAATCCGACGGCGCGAGCCTTGGAGCCACTGGCATTCAGTTCGCCGGCCACGGCCTCGGCCGCCGCGAGATTATTGTGTGAGTGCACATAGACAAAGTGTCCGGCAGCGGCAAGCTGCCGACTGATCGATGCGCCTATGGCACCACTGCCGCCGGTTACCAAAGCGTATTTGAATGCCACGTTCATTGGCGCAAGCTGACGTCCGCCGGCGCGACCAAGGGTTGGCCCAATACGATTGTGGCGCGGCCGGTCAATAGCGTCGTCGCCTCAGCGCTGATCGCAAAATCGTACATGAGTGCATTGGCATTGCCGCTCACGCGAGTGCCCCGAATAACGAGATCCGCTGCGATGTTGTCGAGATCCCTCACGTGCAGCGATACACCTCGGATACTGGCTAGCATCCCTGCAGTTGGCGGCCCACTGCTCGGAGGCCTGGTCAGTGCACCGTGGATTGCGATTGCCTGCGCGCCGTACTCGATGCCGCACTCGCTCCTCAGAGTGCCCATTGTCCTCAAAGGGTTGGAAATCAGGCGGTGCGAGGCCGTGCGGCAGCAAATTTCGGTGGGGTTCCAGTCCATCACCTCGTCGATAAGGCACATCGCCCCCTGATGCGGAATGTGGGAGGCGATCCAGGCGTGATCTAGACGCATGGCGTAACGGTCGCGGCGAGGCTCAAGTTATCAAGGTACTCGAGAGTCGTGGTGCCAGGTTGGCCGATGGCGATGTATTCCAACAGCGGCAGTGCGCGTGCGGCCGGAGCGGAGACACGTAGCGATTCGAATTGCGGCTGGCGCATTTGGGCCGGGGCAAGTCTGCTAAACGAGCAAGCGAGACGGGCCAGACCGTTAACACTCGGGGCCGGCCGCAGCAGCAACGCCACGGCAAAGGCATCTCCGATCGCACGTTTTTCGCGCAGGGGCATCGGGTAATCCAAATCATAGGCGACCAACATGACCTTGCGCTTCTCCGTGGCAACGAGACTTAGAGCTTCCACGAGCCCTGCCGCAAAACTGCCATCGTAGGCGCACACCATTGTATAAGTGGCGGTATTTTTGGTGGCAATGCTCCAGTAGCCCGCGGTGACGTTTGGCACGGAGTTATGAAATCGGGTTGGCGACACTTGCCTTTCCACCGTGGCCAGTGTCTGCAGCAACTCGTGACAGTTGGTGCTATCACTGACCGATGACGCGAAAACACCCGGAAGAGATGCAAGCTCGACATCGGCGTCCTTGGTCGCCTGGTGTGCTACCGCCACGGCGAGATTGACGACCCGGACCGCGCGACGACGCTCGGCTGGCGGCAGGGTCGCGGTTACCGGAATGAGTGTCGGTTGGGGCACGTACGGTACGCTGCCGCACAGTACCGAGCGAGCTTGCGGCCAATCGCTTATTCCCGGACCGAGTAGACCGATGCTGACGATATCGGCCGTCATGGCGATCGCAGCTTTCACGAGAGGCGGCCCAGCACAAGGCTGCAATTGGTACCACCGAAGCCGAATGAATTGCTGAGTGCTACACGCGGTCCGCGAGCGCCATTGGACCTGAGGTAGTTGAGATGGCAGGCCGAATCGAGCGTGTCGCAGTGTAAGCCGCCCGGCATAAAGCCCTCCGAGAGGGCCAACATGCTGATTGCGGCTTCAAGTGCCCCGGCCGCCCCGAGCGTGTGTCCGCTGGCTCCTTTGGTCGAACTGCAGGGTACCGAGGAGCCGAAAATCGCCTCGACCGCCTTGGCCTCGGCGTGGTCGTTGGCGGGCGTGCCCGTTCCATGCAGGTTGATGTAATCGACTGCCGAGGGCCGAAGCCCGGCATCGTCGAGTGCTCCCTGCATCGCTTGGCGCGCACCCGCTCCTTCCGGATGCGGAGTGGAGATATGGTAAGCGTCACTCGACTCCCCAACGCCCAGCAGCGCAAGGGGGGCCTGGCTTCGCGATCCGGAAATGACCTCCAGCAATGCGAATGCGGCCGCTTCGCCGATCGAAATTCCGTCGCGGTGCGCGTCGAATGGCCGACACGGTAGCGCCGAGGTCAACTGAAGTGAATGAAAGCCGTAAAGTGTCGTCAGGCAAAGCGAGTCCACGCCGCCGACCAAAGCCGCATCGATCAACCCAAGGTTGATATATCGCCTGGCCATGCCGAATACCTTCGCGCTCGAGGAACAGGCCGTCGACACGACCGCCGTGGGCCCTTCGATGCCCAGGAACCGCCGAAGCAGCGCCGCCACTGAAAAATAATTCTGCGACTCGGCGTACTTGAATGTTCCGGGCAGCAGACCGGTCAGCGGGTCCCGCTTTCTGTAGGCCAATTCGGCTTCCAGAATTCCCGAGGTGCTGGTACCGATGAACATTCCGACTCGATCCGCGCCGTAACGGGCAATGGCCTGCCTCGCGGCGTCGGCGAAGCCGTCCTGCGACAGTCCAAGCATGGCCAAACGGTTGTTTCGGCAACTGAAGTCTGTCAGTTCATCGGGGAGTACCTGGGCGTCTACACCCTTGACCTGCCCGATGTAGGTGTCCAGGCGCACAGTCTCGAAGTTACAGGGAGTCAGGCCGGTTCGTTGCGTCTGTAGCGATGTGTAGGTCGCCCGCATTCCCGCACCGAGACAGCTAGTCGCCGTGACGGCACTGATGGCAACCGGATTCATGTGCACATCATGGGTGCTTCGCGCACGCCGACCGGGCAATCCTTCTCGGAGTAACAGGCGTCAACCGCGCGAGCTCCTTTGCGGACTGTTCGATGGGCGATAGAGCATACGGGATGGCATTGGCGAGAGCGAGGCGAAACCATCACGCGACCACTAAAGAGCCTCGCTCAAGGTCACTGGACGCAGTCCTGCTCTGGCGAAAGCTGCCAGTAGTTCGGGCAGCACCGTGAGTATCACGGCTGAGCCATCCTGCGCGCGCGTCGCGTGACCATCGTGCAGCAGCAGGATATCTCCGGCGCGCAGGTTCCTCGTCAGCCGCGCTAGGATGAGCCCAGGATCGTTCGTCACGGTGTCGAATCCACGCCGGGTCCAGCTGACCAGCTTTAGGTCCAAGGCGCGCAGCGCAGGCTCAAGGAATGGATTTCGCAGGCCGGCCGGGGCGCGGAAGTAGCGCGGTCGCTCGCCTGCGACAGCCGCTATCGTGGATTGCGCCTGGTCGATTTCCTGCCGGATGCCCTTTGGGCCCAACAGCGAGAAGTACCCGAAGTGATGCTGCGTATGGTTCTCAATTTGATGCCCGCGGCGCAAGATCTCGCGCGCGATATCGGTATGCGCCGCCACGCGCTCACCAATACAAAAAAAGGTGACCTTGCAGTCGAATCGATCGAGAAGCGCGAGCAGCTGCGGAGTGACAAGCGGGTCCGGTCCGTCGTCGATGGTGAGCGCTACCTGGCCCGCGGCGGCGGCGCGTGTCGACAGGCGGCGCTGATTCGGACCGAGCAGAGTGCTGCGTGGCCACAAACCCGCCAGCGCAAGTATCAGGTGATTGAGCAGGAGCATGGCCAGCGACAGCGGCCAGAACTGCCAGTGCAACAGCAACAGAAGCGCCAGCAAGTGAACGCCAATACTGATCTGAATCGCGAAGCCGACGCTGCGGCGGGCGGGCGGTGTTTCCATCCTGTGGGACGCCTGATTCATTTAATCACTGGCGCCGCGCCGGCCAGCCGATCCAGGAACCGCTCCCAGAGCTGCCGCCACACGCTGCGCTCGTGGCCGCCTTCGATCATATCGACGTTCCCCGGGACGAGCTGAGTGGCTAACAGCAGCTGCATCGCCGCGAAGCGATCATCCCGTCCAAATCCAAGATAAAGTCGCGGAGGATCACAGGAGGGCTGCGTGGCGATATAACGCCAAATGCGCCGCTCCTCGGCCAATTCGTCCTGGACGTCGGGGGTACCGGCATGCCAATTTGCCAGTGACTGAAAGCGGCCGAGCTCTGCATTGATCATGCGATTGCCTAAGTACGGGGATAGCAGACAGATACCATCGAGATCCCCGGGATGATCCGCAGCGTAGAGTAGCGCCAAGAATCCCCCCATTGAAATTCCGACAAACCACAACGGAACACACCCTGAGCGTCGCGCCGGCACCACGACTTCGTCATGCAATTGTGCCAAAGCTGTGCGGTCCCTGAGGTGCGCAAGCTCCGGTGCGACAAGGACGATGTCCATGGCCAGCCGGCGCTCGCCGATCGCGTCCAGAAATCCCTCGGACCGGAAGTCCTCCGGCGACTGGTTGGCTCCGGGCATCAGCACCATGCGCGCCCTTGGCAGGGCCCCCTGTGCGGCGCTGACCAGTTCAAACCGCATCGGCGTTCGCGGGAAGGATGGCTGCGTGGCGACGCGCCAGAACCGCGGAAAAGAGCAATGCCATGAACGCACCGGGCGCCACCGTACTCCCCAGGGCGGATAATACCGGCACGCTCGAGGTCGCCAGCACGCCAAAGGCGATGGTGGTGGTGAGGTTGGCGATCAGCAGCGAACTCAGGGTGCGCGTCGTGTGAATCTCAACGGGCTGGGCGGAGCCGCGATCGAAAAACAGCGCGTAATTGGATCCGACGGCGAATATTAGCAACAGGCCGATCAGGTGCAGAATGTTCAGCGGATGATGAGTCAGTGCAAATCCGGCTGCGACCATCAACGCGGCCAATGACAACGGCAGCAACACGAGCGCCGCACGAGTAAAGGACCGCAGCGCGACCCATAGCAGCAGCGCGATTGCGGCCAGGCCGGCGCAACACAGATGTCTTGCGCTCCGCAAATAGCCGGCGTAGAGCGCATCGGATTCGTTCTTCAGATTCCACGCGGCAATCTCTACTCCGGGGACCGAAAGCGTGGCCAAAGCGGCCTGCAGGCGCACGGGGCCGACAATTGGAGAGTGCTGCTGCTGATTCTCGGTGCGCAACGGAAGAAGGGCGGTCCAATTGGAGCCCACCCGCACCAGTAGGCCATCGACTCCCGTGGCCAGCGAGGTGCCGTCCAAGCTTTCGCGGCTTAGTAGCGGCGCGTGCCGTGCGGCAACTACATCGGTAATAAATGGCTCGAGTCCCCTAGCTTTCAAGCCGACGGCATCGGCGGCCGCCGCAGTCCTCACCCGTAGGGTTGCCTCGTCCGGTAGGCTGTCGCGCCGAGCTTGCTGCGTGGCTTGGCTAGGTAGATAGCGGCTCGGTGATTCGTAGCCGAAGATGCCATGGTTCGCTACCAGGCCGTCGAGTTTGGCGGTCACTTGCTCGGCGGCGCGCAATACCAGTTCGCGAGTCGGGCCCGAGACAGTCACCAAATCGCTTACGTCGGCCGCGCCTAAATCGGCCCTAAGCATCGCGTCGAGCTGCTGATCCGCAAGTGAGACGGGACTTAAGGCGCTAAGTTCGCGATTCCAGAGTTGCGAGCGATTCAAGAAAAGGACGACGACGGCGAGCAGCGCCAGCGGCCAGAGCAAGAAACGAATGCGGCGGAGAGCCTCGATAACCTGCATGAATATCCGGGTTGGAAACTCCAGCGTCCGGATGGATGGCGTCCTGCGCAGGAGGGGTGGGAGCATAAAGCGCGTCACCATCGCCGCAATGATGAGCCCGGCGATCGTATACAGGCCAAGCTGCGCGAGGCTTGGAAACGCCGAGGGCAACAGCGAAGCAAAGCCGCACACCGAAGTGAGCATTCCGAGCCGAATGACGGGCCAAAGCGAGACAGTCCAGTTGCTCGTCAGCCTTGGGCCAGCGCCGGTGTCTCTGCGCTCTGCCTGGACGAATAGGTACACGGAATAGTCCACCGCTTCACCAATCAATGTGATGCCGAAGCCGAGCGTGATCCCATAGACCACGTTGAAGGTCAGGGCGACGGCGGTGAGGCCAGCCAGAGCGCCGAAAATCACCGGCAGGAATCCGAGCGTCAGCATCGTCAGGGAGCGGTACACGAGCAAAAGCAGGCTTCCAATCAGCAAGGTACTGAGCGCCGATAGCCGGCCGACCTCGTGCTGGATGGAGCGGCGGGCCTCGGCGGCAAAGACGCCCGGGCCGCTCAAAGTCATGGTGGCGGAGCTCGCGGTCGCGAGACCAGAGCTGAGCTGCGAAAACGCATCGCGAGCGATCGTGATTGCCCTGATCTGTCCACTGGTGTCCGCACCCGACGCGACTGTTCGTGCCATGAGTACTGCGCGCGATCCGTCTTGCGAGACCCAGACGCCAGAGACTGTGCGGGGATGGTTGACGGTATCGATCTGATCGAGGACCTGTTGCATCTCGCCAGTCGGATCGTGAGCCAGCAGGTCTGCTCCGAGAAGACCCAATGTCCCGGTCTGCTGCGCGACGGCTGTCCGCATGGCCTGCGTCAGCCCCGCCACGGTGAAGCGCTCCGGGGTGACGGCCTGGCTGATCAGGTAGCGATTTCGGAACAGTACGGCAGCGTCGCGATCGAAACCCGCCTGTTCGCCGTTGGCAACGCTCGTAAATTCGCCATGTTTCCGCAGCGCAGAGGCCAGGTCGTGGGAGAGCCGCGCGCGCGTCGCCGAGTCCGAACCCTGAATGGAAATCAATATCAATTGCGAGGCGGGACCCTCACGCAACAACGTCACCAGCAGCCTTTGACGATCGTCCGGAGAGGACGGTAGGAAGGCCGACAGATCCGTCGAGTAGTGCGCGCGGAGCACAATCCAACCGCAGCTCACAAATGCAAGCATCCAAAGCGCAGCGAGCAACAGCGACCTGCGCATCAGGGGTCTGCTGCTTCGCTCAAGGTCATGGTGGTGCGCTCGCCGCTCCCTCGTTCCAGCATCACGCCCTGGACCTTGTCTCCAACGCCGTGAATCTGGATGTGCTTGTAGAGAGGTTTGTTTTCGGATGGCAGGGGCTGCAAGGTAAGTGCCCAGCCTGAGTCCTCCGTCCTGAAGGCCAGCTGGAACGTGTTCTCCAAAGCCGAGCGGTCCCCTGCGAGCGTCGCCCGGATGCCGTTGAGCAAGGGGCTCAACTGCGGATGGTCACTTAGCCGCATGGAGGTGCGGTGGGTGCCGCGCACGATCGTCACGACGTCACCCTCTACCAGCAGGTCCTCCGGTGTCGGTTTGAGTGTCCTCTTTTCCAGTCGATCGGGCGCATCGAAAAATAGTTCGCCGGAAGTGACCAACGGACGCTTGAAAAGCGCAGATTCGATGCGCTCTGAATAGAGCGCGTGGCCGTGGCGACGCTGGGCCAGCGACGCGAGAATGGAATCGAGCTCCGTATCCGGCGTGACCGCCAGTGCAAGCACGCTCGCCAGCAACAGGCTCGCCGGCACCCACAGAAACAGCCCGCGCGTCGCCGGACGGAGCTGTGGCGTGCCGGAGAATCGGGCTGTCGCGCTACGCGGATCTTTGATTCGGGCGCTCATGCCAAAAATCAAAAAAATTGAACCAATTGTAGGGATGACTACGGCAAATAGTTTCCAGGGCCCCGGCATAGCGGACTATGGCCTCGTGTATGGCCAAGTCACGTGCCGCCGGCTCGGTGCGGCTGAAATCCGCCAATTGCTCGACGATGATCCGGTATCGATTGCCTCCGCAATAAAGGCCGGCGATGAACAGGACCGGTCGGCGCAGGAGCGCCGCGGCGCGCCACGGCCCAACGGGGAAGCTGGCCGGGGCTCCCAGGAACGTGGCACTAATGACCGGCTCGTCAGCCAAAGTGCGATCGCCGAGGACGCCCACGAAGGCGCCCATGTCCAGTCGCGCACGTACTTGGAGCATGGCGTCCATGCTGCCGAGGGGGATGATGTCCGGCACTACGTGCGGATTGATCGCGGCAAGAACGGCGCCGATCTTTCGGGAGTTCTCGGCGTACATTGCCATTACTACCTTGACTTCAGGGTGCTGCCGGCCGAGGGCGCGCAGGACCTCGAAGCTACCGACATGCGCACCCATCAGGAAACATCCCGAGCCGCCTTCCAGGGCCTTTAGCAACAGCTCTTCGTTGGCGACTTCCACGGAAAAGTCCTCAAAGCGATCGCTAAGCAAATAGATCCGGTCGTGAATACAGGTGGCGAATGCCAGCAGCTGTGAAAATAGATCTCGACGGGTGGGTTTGCGGGCAAGGACACGAGACTGGAAGCGCGCGATGTGGCTTGCGGCTTCGCCGGGCAGCAGCCAATAGTAAGTTACGATCAGCATGAGCACCATGCGGCTGATCGAGCGCCCGCAGCGCAGTGACAAAACGCTCATTGCTCGCAGCAGCCGGAGGTTGCCGCGCTCGGGTTGCGTCACCCAGCTCTGCGCATGAGGAGGCCTGCGCGCCGGTGAGACCACTTCATGCACGCGCCGCAGTTCCGTCGAAATCTTCGGTAATCAGTCCGACATGCGCCGCCAGCGCGCCAGCAACAAAGAACTCGATGTGGCCCTCGCCGTCGTCGCTCAAGGACAAGGTGGCCGTGATCATGTCACCGGCTGCGACTCGCCGCAGGAATTTCGCGCTGGTAATGCGCCGGCATCGCCATGGCAGCGGCGCGAGCAACTCGAGCCGCTGCATGCCCTCCGCCAGTAACAGAACACCGGGCACGACCGGCGCCCCCGGAAAATGGCCTGGGAGCGCGGGATGCTCAGCCGGAATGCAGAAACTGGTGGTTGCAGCAGCGAACGTCATAGTGCGGCGCGAACTTCAGCCGGTGCCCAGGAGCGAGAGAAGTATCTGCAACGACAGCTTGCCGGTGGTGTTGCGCGGCAGGGAGGAAACGAAACGGATTGGGCGCGGCAAAAACGCCGGATCGATGCGCTCGCGCAGCTGTCGCAACACCGTAGCTGAATCAAGCCCTGGAGCGACCACCAGAGCGCACAGACGCGCCACCCCGGTTGGCGAGTCACGAGTCTCCCGCGGCAAGAAGAAAGTGCCGTCCCGCACGCCGGGGATCGTGAGTAATTGGTGATTGAGATACGCGATTGAATTGCGCTTGCCGGCGATGTTGACCACGTCCTGCAAGCGATCGCCCAATTCAAAAAATTCCCCGTCCAGCAACTCAATGTGGTCGCCAAGTGGTACTGCTGCTTCGATGTGTCCACCCGAGGCCCAGACACGCTCCGCCTTTCTGGTCAATGTGACACCGGTGTGCAGACGCCATTTTCCCGACTGGGTCGGGCGACGACTGGCGATTTGTCCACTTTCGGTCGAGCCGTAGATTTCCACGAGTGGCGCGCCAAAGCGTTGTTCCACTTGCCGCGCCAGCGCTTCCTCGAGCGGCGCCGTGGCTGACACGACCGCGTGCAGCTCGGGTAGCGCTACCTTTGCCGCCACCAGCGCGCGTAGATGTACCGGGGTGGATAGCAAGGTGCGCGGCGGTGGCACTGCCGCCAGTACGCTGCAGATGTCAGCGGGGTAGAAGGGATGCTCGGCACAGAAGGCATGGCCGCTGCGCATTGGCAGTAGCACCGAATTTTCCAGGCCATACATATGCTGCGGCGGAACGGTCGCGACCACCGCCATCGTTCCAGTGCTGTCAAAGCCAAGCCGCGCCGCCGCGACCTGCATGCAATTCATCAGAGGACCCCAGCGCTTGCGGTGCGGCACCGGCAAACCCGTCGAACCGGACGTGAACACATCGGCGACCACTCGGTGTGCCGGAATCATCGGAATTGGTCGTTCCCGTGTGCCAGGCGAATGCCCGTCCGGGAACATGATCTGAGGCAGGTCGATACTGCAGTGGCGATGATCTGTGAGGCAAACGGCGGCAGGGGTCAGTGCACGAATTTGGCGCACCACCTCTGGCGTGTAGGTCGGCGGAAGCAGGTTGATTCCATCGGCAATGAATGTCGCGGCAAGCGCGACGGCGAATCGATAGCGGTCTTTGCAGGCGTTGAGAACCGCGACCCCAGTGGGGATTGACCGCGCTATTTGCTCGACGTCGGCGAGAAACTGCCAGGCTGCAATAGGCTTACCCGCGCGATACGCCACCGGTGCTTCCGGTGAGGTATGGCCAAGCAAAGGAATAGCTTCGTTCAATCGTCCTTCGATTGGCCGACGCTCGCGTTCACACCTGGGGCGCGCCAACCAACGTCGTGTGAGCGGCCACGTAATTTGCAAGACTGCGCAAGGAGGCAAAGATGACGTGGTTCTCGTCGCTGTCAGCTTTGATCTGAAGGTCGTAGCGCTTGGCCACCGCCAGGGCCACTTCCAGAATATCGATCGAATCGAGCCCCAACCCTTCCCCGTACAGTGGGGCATCCGGATCAATCTGCTCGGGCGCGACGTCCAGGTTGATCGCCTGGACAATCAAAGTCGCCAGTTCCCGAATGATTGGGGCGTGCTCGGTGGTCGCTGCGACGGGACGGGGAAGGACAATTTTTTCAGCTTCCGAATTCACGAGATTCCTTGACGGCAAGAGTCCTGGGCCAATAAATGGGTGGAAACTCCAGCGAGAGTATTTTCGGGAGCAACCGCACAACAGCGCCTTGCACGATCCCCCTTCATCTGGCTTCCGCGGATAGCGCGCTAAACAACGTCCACCCGACGCGCGCCGGTTCATCTGTCGCGGTCAATTGATTATATAGGTAACAGTCTTCCCTGCAACATACCTGTAAATCGCCAAAAGATTATTAAAATCAATGGATAAGCAAGCGCCTTTCAATCGACCCCAGGACCAATATACCGACACATTTCTAAGGGCCATGAAAGGTGCTTCGGTCCGATTGCAGTGTAGCGAAAAGCGCTCCAATACGAGCGCTTCGCCGCATCTACGAGCGCGTGGAATCGGCCATCGCCTCGAAATGGCGTCCAGACACCGGAGGAATGTCCTGCGCGCACGAAATCACGCGCTCCAAGAATCACCTCCGCTCGCCCCGGTATGGGGCGCTACGCGCTTTGTCGTTTCCCGGCTTGCCGGCAAGCGAGCGGTCAAAAAGGCCGGTTCTGGAATTGGCGTATTAGGGCTTGGGCCGGCCGCGTAGCAGCAACACCGGAAGGCGCAGTACGAATCCGATAAGCAATCGAGCGTGCATCCAGGTCAGCAGCGCGTTGTCGCGCACATAATGGAAATGCGACACGCCGCCATCTTCGGGCCGGAAATAGCTGACCGGCGCCGGCAAATTAATTGCAGGCACTCCATGCCAGGACAGCCGCACCGCGGCTTCGGCGTCGAAATCGAACCGTCGCATCCAGATCTGATTGCGCATGACGCGTAATAGCGCTGCAATCGGATACACGCGGAATCCAAACAGTGAATCGTGGATACCCGCCCAAAGAGTCTCCAGATTTACCCACCAGTTTGAAATGCGGCGCCCTTTGACACGAATGCTCGGTGCGCTGGCGTCGAACTGCGGTTCCGCCAGTATCATCGCCGTCGGCGCAGCGATGGATGCCGCCATGAACACCGGGATCAGATCGGCGGGATGCTGACCATCGGAATCGAGCGTAAGTACATGGGTGAATCCTGCCTGCGCCGCAAGGTTCAGGCCGTGCAGTATTGCGCCGCCCTTGCCGCGGTTTCGCGCCAAGCGAATGACGCGCAGCTGCGCGTCGGCTGCCGCCATCTGCTCCAGCATCTCCCCAGTGCCATCGGTGCTGCCATCGACGACGATCCAAATCGGGGCCCATTGCTGGCGTGCTCCCGCGATCGTTTCGAAAACCCTGCGGCCCGGATTGAAGCTGGGCACTAGCACCAGATGGGTTGAAGAAGGAGCGTTCATCGGCAGCTATTTTAGCCGACCCGTGTGATCAAGTTTCCGGACGGCGGCGCCGTGCGCATCATTCACTGGCCTCAACGGTACGATCCGAATGGCCGACGATCCACGCGATGCCCACGCCGCCCGCCACGTCGGAATGGCTTTGGATCAGGGGGCTATTCGCGAACACGGCCCCTGCCAGATTCTGATAGCGTAGGAAGCCACCCACCCAAAATATTGGAAAGCGCCTCGACAGTGCCAGCGTTATTTCCGTGCCGGCGTAGCCGGGCGGCGGATCGTAGGCTGGGCGCAGGGCCGTCGCGTAGGCCGGAGCTACGGCGTAGAAATACCGGTTGTATCGCTGCGAGGCGAATAGGGGTCCGGCGAGCACTCCCAGATCCCAGCCCGGTGATCCCCATACGTTGCGCACGTCCAGGTTGAAGTGTGGCGCGGCGACCCAACCCACATCGCGCGGCGGAAGAGTCAGCGTGAAGGCCGCGCGAACGGGCAAACGCAGGTCTACCTGCACCCTGTCGGCGTCAGAATTCCACAAATGCAGGTCCAGAGAGGGGCCGATTTCCACCAGCGCGTTGAGATCCGGCATTCCTTCGCGGGCCGAATCGCCCCGGCTGCGTGCCGGTACGGAGGCGCCCAGACTGAAATTTAAGGATACGCGTGGCGCATCGAGCACCACACCGCGCACTCCATCGCGATCCGATCGCAGGAATTTGCCACGGTAGCGAACATAGGGAACCGGCAACACGTACGTGCGATAAGCGGATGAGCCGGGATAGTCGTTGAACACCACGACGCCCGGGCCCACACCGAGTTCCCACAGTGGCTTGGTATCCGCCAAGCTGCACAGTGGGCTCAGCAACATCGCACACGACAATGCGCGCCACGCGCACCTCATTGTCCGCAGGTCACAGTGCATTTCCGACCGTAGCCATTCGCGCAGGCCGTCAGGCCGGCGTTGTCGGGAACGCGCGTAGGAGGGAATTGGAATATCCGAGCGAGCGCTGGCGGGCGATCTCTTGCACGGTAAATCCGAGATCGGCCAGGAGACGCAACCATTCCGTCAGCGGTCGGCGGTAAAGCTCGCCCTTACCCCCGTTGCGCAGACGCTGTACCCCGTGGTCAATCCAGCCACTTATCCGGGCGCGGCCGCCGCCCGCAGAGTCCCCGACGCGCAGCAGCAGGCTGCCCTGCACGGGCAGCGCGGCGCGCACGAGCCGCAACAGTTTTGACTGCGCTTCGTAGTCGAGGTAGTGGAGAACATCGAGCAGCACAATCAAATTTGCCCCTGACAGCCGTTCGCTCAAGGCATCGCCGACGGCAAAATCCGCACAATGGCCCACGGCTTGCCTGGCACGTCGAATCTCCGCTTCGTTACGATCGACTCCCCGATAACTCTCTATCGAATTGGGCGCGGGACAAGAGTTGTCCCAAGCGTCCTCAAGGTAGCACTGCCGGGCGGCGAAATGCCATGCTGCGAGCAATCCTTGTGCGCAGCCCAGATCCAGGATCCGCGCGTTCGCCGGAACCAGCCCCTCAAGCAGCAGCAAGGAATAGAAGGCATCGTGCCGCAGCTTGAAGCGTGCAAAGTAATAGGCCAATCGCCCGCTAGCACGGTAGGCTTGTGCCGCTCGGCGCGCCACACGATTGCGCAGCGCCTCGGCGGTCATTGCCGGCACCCCACGGTTCCGAATCCGCCCGCGGCTCGTATCGCAGAGATCAGGCCGCCGCACCACAATTTGGAAGGTGCACCTGGGCGTAACCAGTTTTGGCTGAGCCACAGTCCATTTTTCAAGCGAAATATCCTTAGGTCGCCACGACGACCCCAAGATGCTGGCCCAACGTGCTCAGTGGCTTCGTTCCGATCGTGATAGTGGTCGCATCCAAGTGGCGGTTTATTGTAAATCCGAGTTCCTTCCTCGCCTGGCATCAATTCTTCGTGATTCCTGGGCCGTCGGCGTCGCCTGATAACAATCAACGAGTTACACCTTGACCGCGGCTGCAAAAGAGAGGTGCGCCGAGTGAGGGCCGCGATTTGCAGTCGCGGGTAGCATGCTCGAGCCGTTCCCGCGGCACTTTCTGGCCTTATGTGCTGAGCGGCCGCGGGCGATAGTCATTCGACACCGTCCGGGCGGCTCGATACCTACAGTGCAGAGGGCCGGGGCCGGAGGCGAAGGCAATACAAACGGAGGAGCCGACGTATAATTTCAATCCGCTGGAATCCTCTGCGATGCTGGATATGAGGGGTACAGACGCGTGACGCAGCCGGCCACCGCGGACCCCATGCCGAAGAGCGCACGCGTGGAGCCGCCAAAGTACTGGGCCTTCATCAGCTACAGCCACCGCGATACCCGATGGGCCGAGTGGCTTCATCGCGGCTTAGAGTCCTACCATCCGCCCAAGTCCCTGGTCGGCACGGTCACCTCCCGCGGCGCGGTGCCTCGGCGCATGTCGCCCGTATTCCGGGACCGGGAAGAGCTGCCGAGCGCCACCGACCTGGGCGCACTCATCAACGCGGCTCTGGAGCAATCCAACTGCCAGATCGTCGTTTGTTCTCCACAGGCGGCGAAATCAAAATGGGTCAACGAGGAAATTCTCGCCTTCAAGCGGCTCGGCCGCGAAGACCGAATTTTCTGCCTCATCGTCGGCGGCGAACCCAATGCTACCGACATGCCCGGCCGGCAAGACGAGGAATGCTTCCCGCCAGCGCTTCGATTCCGGCTGGCGCCCGACGGTACCTTAAGCAATGCGCGCACCGAGCCGATCGCTGCGGACGCGCGTCCGGGCAAGGACGGTAAGGCTCGCGCCAAACTCAAGGTCGTCGCCGGCGTCCTGGGGTTGGGCTACGACGCACTGGCGCAGCGGGAGCGCCAACGCCGCAACCGCCGGCTGTTCGTGATCACCTGCGCCGCTATGGTGGGGATGGTTATTACCAGCGGACTCGCCGTCTACGCCCTCGTGCAGCGCAATTCCGCGCAGCGCCAGACGCTCCGCGCCGAAGCGGAGGCCGAGACCGCACGGCAGACGACCAATTTCCTGGTGGACCTTTTCAAGATTTCGGACCCCAGCGAGGCGCGCGGCAACAGCGTCACCGCTCGCGAAATGCTCGATAAGGGTGCGGCACGAATCAACACCGGCCTGGCCAGCCAGCCGGTGATTCAAGCCACTTTGAAGGACACACTAGGCACGGTGTACATGGGGCTCGGTCTTTACACCCAGGCGCGCCCGTTGCTGGACGGAGCGCTAGCGACACGGCAACAAATCAAGAGCACCGAGCCGATCGTGCTGACTGACTCATTCTCGCACCGCGGTTGGTTGCTGATGTCCCAGGCCGATTACAACGGCGCCGAACACGACTATCGGCAGGTATTGCGGCTCCTGGCGACGCAACCCGACAACCGGCGCACCCGCGAGGCGCGCGCCAAGGCGCAATATGGTCTCGGCGTGGTACTTGGTTACCAAGGGCGCTATGCGGAGGCCCGCGCGAGCCTGAGCGCGGCGCTGTCGCAGCAGCAAGAGTTGTACGGCGACATCAATGAAGACACGGCGGCGACGCTCAAGGAACTCGCCGATGCTGTGGACCAGGATGGCGACCTCAAGAGCGCCATCCCGCTGATGCAGCGGGCCGTGGCTGTGCAGCGTAAGTTGCGTGGCTCCGCTCCACACCCTGCGTTGGCCGAAGCGATCAACGATCTGGCCTCGATGCTCGAAGACAATAACCAGTACGACCAGGCCGAATCGCTGTTCAAGGAGTCGCTTGCCATGATGCGTCGTCTGTACGGCGACAAGCATCCGTACATCGCCACTGCACTAACCAACCTGGCCTTGCTGTCCATGAAAAAAGGTGACCTGGCCCGCTCCGAGGCAACGTATCGCGAGGTGCTCTCGATGCAGCGTGAGCTGCTCGGTGACAATCACCCGGACGTGGCCGAGACGCTCAGCAAGATCGCCTTCGTGCAATACGAAAACGGCAACAAGAAGCAGGGGCTCGCGACTTTGCAGGAGTCGCTGCGGATGTACCAGCGGCTGTTCCCGGGCGATCACCCCGAGGTGGCCCGGATCATGAACCGGGAGGGATTCTGGCTGACGCTGGCGGACAACTATGCCGCCGCCGATCGTGACCTGCGCACCGCACTGGCGATGCGCCGTCGATTGCTCGATAAATCACACCCGGACATCGCCGCCAGCCTTGCGCACCTCGCCATTCTCGAGGTCGCCACCGGAAAGTTCGCGGATGCTGCGCGTGATGCGCATGAAGCGAAAGTAATCTACGCCGCCGCCCTGTCGCCGACTCATTGGACCACCGCGGTCGCGGCCGGTGCCGAGGGCGCGGCGCTCACCGGTCTGGGTGATTACCCGCAGGCCGAGAAATTGCTCGCGAGCAGCGATGCGATCCTGAGCAAGGATCCGGCGGCGTTGGCCGCCTACCGATCACTGATCCGCAGCTACCTCGACAATCTTCACAGCCGGGAGCAGCGACACGAATTGGGCTCGACCAGAAAGTTGCCACCCGCCGTGGCGCAGGCTGCCGGCACGTAACATAAGCAGGGGCGGGGCTCGCAGGCCCGACTTCTGTGGCACTTGATTGCATGCACGTGATAGTCTCCTGCGCCACAACCTGCAGAGCCCTGTACAGTGCTTCCATCACAGAATGCGGTCAATGATGATCCAAACCCCATAGGTGGTTTGCTCATTTTGTGACGCGCTTCGCGAAAGGGCTCTCTCAGAGACTCAATCAAGAACAACGGTCAGGATTCACGGGAGATCGCAAAGATGTCAAGCCTAGTATCGGTATTGGCGAATGCCAATAGCCGTCATGTGAGCGCATGGCAAAAAAAATTGGTGTCCCTCAACACGCTTCGCAACTCTCACCTGTTGTCGAACTCTGGGGGCGCTCTCTCAGGCGCCATGCGCCGAGCGGCTGCCGTAGTCGGTAGCGGCGCTCTGATCGTGGTGGGCCTCCTTCTAGCCTCCACGATTATTCTGCCGAGCGCGGTGTATGCGGCGCCGGCCGGTTTTGTCGGAGCGTCGCCCATTCTCAAGCCATCCACTGGAGACGATCCGCCCATTACCTTCAATTTCAACATTGGCGGGTACGTTGGTTCCGGTTCTTTGATGACCACCAACGAAAGCGGTGGGAATTTCCTTGCAACGAGCGGCACGCTGACCATGGCGTCGACGAGCATTGGAGGCATTGCAAACAACACGTACTGCCTCGTTCAGGCAACGGCCCCGCTGGGGCAGTTCACGACGTCGTTTTTCGGGGCCTTCATTTTCGATGATCTTGTGTCTCCCGGTGCGCCACTAGCTTTTCCGACCGTCGGCGGCCTGCTGTTTTCCAACACGCTGCAGGCCTGCGGGCCGGGTTTCAATGGCTCGGATGAAATCAATATCTGGGCCACCAACGCGCCCCCCGGCAGTCCTGGCCATTATTCTTTCTATGACAATAATGGCAGTGCCTACGTAATTGCCTATGACACTCCCGCTAACGGGAATGACTCCTTCAATGCGACGGTAGTCACGACGACCTACTCGTATGCAGGGCGCGCCTTCAATCGATTCGAATGCGCGACCAGCCCGACTACGGATTGCTCGTCCCCGGGACCGGGCAACCCATATGGACCCAGCAACTCCGTCACGGTGGCTCTGCAGCTGGCCGCTCCGCTGTGTGCTCCAGGTTCTTGCACGAATGTACCGATCAACCTGCTGTGCAACCAGAACTTCGTGAGCATGAGTTTGAGCGACGGTTTGAACGCGATTAGCGCGAACAATTGCAACAGTGGCGCAACGGCGTGGGTGACCACCGATGCCAACGGCAATATCAACGCGTGGTACCTGGACGCGACTGCGGGCGGTAGTAAGGACATCCATACTCTGTACGACCCGAATGGGGTGATCGCTGGCTCCTGCAACAACTGTTACGCCGCCCTAGGCGCTCAAGTCAACGAGCAGGACTATGGACAGTTCACCTCTTCTCCGAACTCGCCAGCTTCGCTATTGGTCTACGGCTATAACCTCGGCTTGCACGGCTCGTTCACCCCTGGCTACACCGGCGGAACCACGACCGCGGGCAATTGCTCCAATGGCCAGACCTGCAGCCTGGTGCCCAGCAACACGTTCACGATCAAGGGCCCGAACGCCGGCGCCATACCCCCCGGAGCGGTCCTGACGCAGCAGCAATGCGTTGTGCCGGCCGACCCGCGCGGACCGAACTGCGGCGCTACCAACGGGCGCCAACCGCGCAGCCTGAACGTTTCGGACCTGCCGCAATGCAAAGGCTTCGGCAACGAAGTGATTCCGGACTACCTTTGCGGGGCATCGAACGGGACCGGATTCGCGCTCATACTCGGCAACGCCGAGCAAATCGATACTTTCAACGGCACCTACGGGGACAGCGAACTGGACGTCGAAAAGGTTCCCGAGCTGGCAGGATCGCCGACAAACCCGACCTGTCCCAAGGGCCTGCCGCCGGGCACGCAGCCCAGCCGGACGAGCGCCCTGGCGGCGGTGGGGACCCGGAGCAACTCGTTGGTGGAAGAACAGACCCCAGAGCAGACGTTTGACGGGCGGCCATTCCTCATTGAAATGACCTCCTCCTGCGATCCGCCGAAGTCCAACCATGGCCCTGGCCTGACCTTGGAAGGCATTGGCTTTAAATTGCGCACCAAAGACCCCACAGTCAGGGGCGGACTTACCGACCCTCAGTCGCTGCTGGTGCTTGCCAATTACAAGTACCTGAACCTCGACGCCGTGATGCTGTTTACTAAGTTCCCGAGTAGCTCGTCTACCCGCAAGAACCTGCAGAATTGCATCAACAAGAGCCAGACGCTGCTCAACAGCGGGCCTTCGCACTATATCTGCGCGGCTGAGCAGGTGTATCGGTGCGAGCAGATGGTTGACGGCACGAACTTCAACCAGTTCGGTCCTGCGACTTCGCCCCTGCGCCTGCCCGATCCCTACGGCGATGTGGTGCGCCGGCTGGGAAATCTGTATTACACGATCAATACGCGCATTAACCTTCAGCCGCCCAATGTGGATTGGCCGCTGCCAGTCGATCCGATGACGATGTCTTCTGATCCATACCCGGGCGCGAATTGCCCATAGCGGGCCGGGCGGGCAGGCAATAAAGGATAGCGGGGGGGAGTAACGACCGGCGAGCGAGCCCAACGCAGGCTCGCTCGCCGGAGCTTCAGCCGCGAGCGGCTAGGAGTCCTGCCCGACTGTAATACAATCCTGGCGTGGGCACAGTCGATAGCATTGCTACCGGGAATTCCCCGCTCGTGGTCGGCGTGTCGGGGCACATGGACCTCGACCCCGACGACATCCCCGCGCTGCGCGGCTCCATCGCCGCATTTCTGCAGGAACTCAAGCAACATCTGCCCGAGACGGATATTCATATCATCGTCGGCATGGCCGCGGGCGCCGACCTGTTGGTCGCGGAAACGGCGCTCGACATGGGCGTGCACGTGGAGGCGGTGCTGCCGATGTCCCTGGAGCATTACGCCGCGGATTTCGACGACGATACCCTGCTGCTGCTGAAAAGCCTGCTGGCCCGGCGTGACGTTCGTTGCACGGAACTGCGTCCCCCTCCTCATCCGGGCCGAGGAGTGCACGGCGGCGATGCCGCGCACCGCGATGCGATGTATGCCAACCTGACCGACACGCTCATTCGGCGCAGCAGCCTGTTGCTGGCGCTGTGGGATGGCCGCTCGCTGCCCCTACCCGGTGGCACCGCGGACACGGTGCTGCGTTTCTTGGGAATACGCACGGACGTCAACATGGCGGCCGACAGCATCGTCCTGGTGGACACGGCAGAAGACACAGATTCGACCGAGCGCCTGGTGTACTGGATCCCTGCGGTGCGCAGCAGCGGCACGCAGACCGCTAGCGAACATCAGCCGTGCTTTCTGCGCTGCGTTGGCGATAACACCCTGCTGATGCAGCGTGCCATGCCCGCGTCGCTGGCATTCCAGCTCAACGGTTTGAACCGCTATAACCGCGAGTACCGCGAGCTGGTGGCCTCCGGCGGACTTGCCGCCAACGATTCACTGCTGGCGACGTTGCCCCCGGATGCCCCGGTGCACGAAGAGATGAAGCTCGCCGAGATCGACGCGCAATACGTCAAGGCCGATTCGCTCGCCATGCACTATCAGCTGCGCTCCGATTCCTTGTTTCGCCTGTTTGGCGTCATGACCTTTACCATGGGACTGGCCTATCTGATTTACGAGAAGCTGACCGAGTCGAGATTGTTGCTGATGGCATATCTGCTCATCCTTCTGGGAAGCCTGGGTCTCTATTACGTCCTGCGCGGAAGGCATTGGTTTGCCAAACACCTGACCTATCGGGCCCTCGCCGAGACCATGCGTGCGAAGTTCTATTTGCGACTGGCGGGTGTGGACCATCGCGTGAACGCCACCGAGGTGCTCGGGTTGTCGGGAATCGACCGGTTCCACGGCTTCGGCTGGATCAGTTTCGTCCTGGCGGGCGTCGAAGTGCCAGACGTGCGGGCGGAGACGATTCACGACATGGACCTGCGGCGTACGCGCTGCGTGGAGAAGCACTGGATCGAAAGCCAATACGGTTATTTCACCCGCAAGGTCGCCAGGCTCGATAGCAGCAGTCATCGGCTCAAGTTGCTGAGAAATGCGCTATTCATCGTCATTTTGCTGGTGATCCTGGCCCTATTCCTGTTCGGGGACCAGATGGGAGGTGACGAATCGCATCCCGGAATCAACGTCAGAAACATGCTGACCTTCAGCATGGGATTTCTCGCCGTGCTGCTCGGTGCCTGGGAACTGCACCAGGACAAGATGGCGACCCGGGAGCTGCTGTGGCAATACCGCAATCAACTCGTCCACTTCGCGCGTGCCAAGCTCGAATTGCTGCGGTTTGCGACTCCGAACCGGCGCCATGAGGTGCTGGTCGGCCTAGGCAAGGACTCACTCATGGAATGCTACCTGTGGACGATCCACCGCTATCACCGCGAACACGAGCCGCCCACCGGCGGCTGAGCGGAGCGGCACACCCGCGCTGATGTGACGCAGGTCCGGAATCCCGCCTACTGCGGTGCTAAATCGGCAGCTGTGACCGCATCGGCAGTGGCCGAACTGCCGACAAGGCATGGTCTGCGATGGCCATGAGCGAAGGTGGCGCAGGAGCGGGTCTTGGCGGCAAAACTCTCAACAATCGGCGGTTTGGTCAGGACCATCGTGCCGCAGGCGTGTGCGGTGGCGATTTTCGACCGAAACGCACAGCTGACGTGGGCGACAGACGCCGAGGATCATGAAGATCTGCGGCTCCTGGCGGCTGACCTCATGGCCGGTGCCGAAAGCGGCGGACCGTCAAACTCGATGCGTTGCGTATTCGATGCCGCCGCCAGCTACGCGTTCGTGATGCGCGAACCCAATTCCTCGGTCGCCGGCGTACTGACCCTGACCATCGCCGGACCCTTTCGGCGCGCCGCGTTGCTGCTTCCGGCGGCACTTGAGAAGCGCCTGGCACCGCTCCTGACGGCCGGGGCGGTGGCCGCGCCCGACACCATTGAACGACTCATCAGCGTGCTCGCAACCAAGATCAACGCCGACACGATCATCGTGAGTGTTCCGGGCCAGGACATGGAACACCGATTCTCACAGCCGGCATCCGAATTCGGGGACGTTGAGGCTTTGCGCAAGATCGTGAGCGGTGATCTGGCGGCGCGCTCGAACAACGACGTTCAGCCGCGGCGCGTAGACACGGCGCGTACCGCACCGACCGCGCCGCCCTTCAGCTACCTTTGCGTCCCACTGCGACGACGCCTTGCATTGGTCGGTGTGCTCGCGGCGTTCGCCCCGCATTCGCGGCGGCCATTCAGCGCTCAGGATACGGAGGTTGTGCGAAGCAGCGCGGCCAGCCTGGTCAAGCTGCTCAATTGAGCAGCCGGCGCATGATCAAGTGGATCGCCAGCATGACCCCACCCGTCGCGTAGATTAATAACACCAACACGTCCAGCAGCGGGTGCGCAATGGGCACCCCCAGGGTCAACCCCCGCGCCAGGTCGGCACCATGGGCCAGTGGCAGAAACGAGGCGATCAGCTGCACGGCGTGCGGCAGTGCGCCGCGCGGGTAGAAGACACCCGAAACAAACATCATCGGCGTCACCAGCAGCGTGAAATAAAACACGAAGAATTCGTAGGTTTTCGCCAGCGCGGTCATCACGAGTCCGAGTCCTGAGAAGGCGAGTCCGATCAGCAGCACCACAGGCATCACTGCCAGCGGCCGCAGGCCGTGCGCGATCCCCAGCAGGTACATCGCCGCCAGCATCGCCGCGCCGGAAAGCGTGCCCTTCAATGCCGCCCACACCCATTCGCCGATGACCACGTCTGCGGCCGTCATCGGCGCGTGCAGGATTCCTTCCCAGGTGCGTTGGATCTTCAAGCGCGAAAACGCTGAATACAGGGCCTCGAAGGTGGCGCTGTTCATGGCGCTGTAGCAAAGCATGCCGCCGGCGAGAAAATTGATATAGCGCATCCCGGAGATCGGCGGCATGAAGGCGCCGAGTCCAAATCCCAGTCCGACCAGGTAGATCATCGGGTCGGCCATATTCCCCACCATCGAGGCATATATCAGCTTGCGCCACACCAGGAAGTTGCGACCAACCACGTACGCGAAGCGCAACTGGAATCGTTCAATCAGGGGTTCAGTCACGGATGTCGTGCCCCGTCAGCTTGATGAATACGTCTTCAAGATTGGCTGCTCGGGACAGGGCGCGCAAAGCCGCGTAGCCCTGCATGGCCTCCAGAAGACCGGCCGGGTCGCGGCAATAGCAAAATGCCGTCTCGCCCGATACCTCCACGCGCTCGGCATGGCGCGGCGCGATGTCGGTGGCAAAACCCCGTACCCCGTCACCGTAGATCTCCACCACATGCGGTTCGATTTGGGTGTCGATCAGCCTTCGCGGGGCGTCTTCGGCAATCAACCTGCCGTGGTCCATGATGCCGACGCGATCACACAGCCGCTCGGCTTCGTCCATGAAGTGCGTCGTCAGGATCAGCGTCCGGCCGCTGGCGCGCAGACCCTTGAGCCGGTCCCAGATCAGGTGTCTCGCCTGCGGATCGAGGCCGGTGGTGGGTTCGTCGAGAAAAATGATCTGTGGATCGTTCACCAGTGCGCGCGCCAGCGTGAGGCGCCGTTTCATGCCACCCGAAAGGGTGCTGAGCGCGGCCGCGGCCTTGTCTTCCAGGCCCGCAAACTCGAGCAGGCGTGGCACGCGTTCCAGCATGGTGCGCCGAGCGATCCCGAAGTAGCGGCCATACACCACGAGGTTCTCGGCCACCGTGAAGTCGGGATCGAGATTGTCGAATTGAGGGCACACCCCGGTGCGGGCGCGCGCCTCGCGCGCTGCGCCCGGAATCGACAGCCCCGCCAGCTCAATGGTGCCTGCATCGTGCGCGGTCAGGCCGAGGCAACACTTCAGCGTGGTGGTCTTGCCGGCCCCATTGGGCCCGAGCAGCCCATAGCATTTTCCGGCGGCGACGCCGAAGCTCACGCCGCATACGACTTCAGTGCCGGAGTAGGACTTACGCAGCCCGCGCACCTGCAGCATGCGGGCTTATTCCTTAGCGAGCGGCGTAGGCGTCCATCATCAAGCCCGTGCCACCACCGGATATGTGCGCCACTACGGCGGTACGCCGGTGCACCTTGGTCACCACGCCCAGATCGATCGCAAAGGCGAGTTCGACCTGCTGTCCTTTCTTCAGTCCTAGGGACGCGGTGCGAATGAATACGCCATTGGCGCTCAGATTAATCGCCCGGCACAGTCGGCGCTTGCCCGCGGGCATCATGATATACACCGTCGTGCGCGCCCGATGGCGTGTGTGCAAGCGTCGCTCCATGAATTTCCCAACACCCCTGTAAGCAGCGCCCCGTTGCTACGGGTTATATCGGACCGGCCAATTTCAATTATGCCTAGGTCCAGCCAAAAGCCAACTGAAAGCTAACTTAATAAAGACCCAAACGATTGGCAACTACCCAATAATATCAAGGCCACTGCAGTGTCCACCAATCGTCGGCAGACTGAGACATTTGCCATCAAGCTGCGGCAACAGTGTGCATCCTCCGCCACCGATCTCTCGATGCGCTTGCTGCGCCCAAATTTTTTTGCGCGCGCGCAACTGGGGCGACGGGTCGATCGGGCGAGGGCGCCGCGTGCCGAACCGACCGCGGACGGGGCGATGGGCACGGTGCGCGGCCACGAGGGTGTTTTGGGGGCCGGCCGGGCCTGCCGTCTGGGCTCGCCGACCTGGCGCCCCGCGCATGGATTTAACGGTAGCAGGGCATGTTGTGGCGCGGCGATGGCGCCGCCGAATCCAGATTGCGGACCGGGGATGGGGCGCCGACCGGGCTCAGGCAAGCCGTCCCGCGCCTTAAGGTAAATACCGGCTGCCGCTCCGGCCGTTCGTCCGCTGCCCGGGCCCGCTAGTCGGCAAAGCCCGCACCGAGGGTTGCCGGCCCCTAGGATGACCCCATGGACAAGTCTCGCCAACGCGGATTTACGCTCATCGAGCTCATGGTTACGGTCGGGCTGGTGGGCATTTTATTGGCCGCCGTGATCCCGAACATGCGCACCTTCCTGCGCAACAACCAGCTTTCGGGTGGCGTAAATGACATGCTGCATTCGATCCAGGTGGCGCGCACCGAAGCCATCAAGCGCCAGACCGGTAACATCATCGTGTGTGGCACTTCGGCGCCCACCGTCGCGGCCACCGCTTTGACTTGTGACTACGCCACGTTCAAGGGCTGGTTCGTGTTCCAGGACCTCAACAACAATTGGCAGCACGACGCGGCCGAGCCGGTGATTGAACGTCACGATTTGCTGAACACCAACCTCACCGTCAAGACCGACGCCAACGCCCGTCTCATCAGTTTTGCCCCGAGCGGCTTTGCCAATCCGGCAGGGCTTAAGGTCCCGATGCGGACCCTGGTGGTCTGTGATTCACGCGGCGTACAGCAGATCGGCGCGGCCGCGACTGCGCGTGCGCTGTTCATAACGACCACGGGCCGCGCGCGCGTCTCCTCGACCTGGCAGGACGTGAAACTTACGGCGCTGCCCCTCGTGGTCGGTGGAAGTTGCCCATGAAGTTCCCCACCCTCCAGGCGCCCCGACGGGCCAGCGGCTTTACGATGGTTGAGGCCATGGTCGCACTGGTCGTGCTCGCGGTCGGCATGCTGGGCATCGCCGGCCTGTACGTGACGACGCTGCGATCGGGCGGCGGGGCCATTTATCGGATGCAGGCGGTCAACCTGGCCAGTGACCTGGCGGACCGCATTCGCGCCAATCGAACCGCCAACCTCGCCTACCAGGGCCCGGCGGCCGACAACAATTGTTACGGGGCCGGCGCGGTGGACTGTGCCCCCGCGCTGATGGCCGCCAACGATCTGTTGGTCTGGCAGACCCAGGTCGCCGCCATCCTGCCCTCGGGCAACGGCACGCTCAATGTGGCGGCCGGCGCGGCCACGACCGATCCCTTCACCTACACGATTACGATTACCTGGCTGGGTTCGGGCGACACCGCGGCGAACCCACCCAGCTACGTGATGACCCTGCAGATATGAACACGCACCGACAATTGCTGCGAGCCCTTAGCCGCCGTTCACAGCGCGGCGTGAGCCTCATCGAATTGATGGTGGCTATGACCATTGGCGCGGTGCTGATCTTTGGCGCCACCCAAGTGTACGTGAATAGCCGCAACGCCTACGGCGCCAACGAAGGCGTGTCCCGCATGCAGGAAACCGCGCGTTACGCGATGTCCATCATCGAACCCGACGTGCGCATGTCCAATTTCTGGGGACTGATCAAAGGCGCCGGTGCCATTACCGGCCAGGCCTCGCAAACCTCGGCTGCCGCGCCGGTGGCGCCGGGCGCGGCGGCAAACATCTGCGGCACCAATTTCGCCGTCGACCTGAGCACCAACCTGCAGGGCGACAACAACGGTTACGTCCTCAGCGCCTCGCGCCAGGCAGGGTGCAATAGCCTCATTGACCTTGACACCGGGGCGGCCTGGCCCACGACGCCAGTGGCCACGGCCGATACGCTCACCGTGCGCCGCGCTTCGGTGTTCACCAACGCCGCGCCCACGGCCAATGTACTCGAGCTGTGCACGACGCGCATTTCCGGACGGCTGCAGAGCGACACCGGTGCCTGCAGCGCAGCGCCCGTAGGGCAGCTCAACAACCTGATCGTCGACACGTACTACGTCGATCGGAATTCCACGCAGCTGGCCGGCCTGCCGGCCCTGCGCCGCAAGACCCTCAGTGCCGGCGGCGTATTGAAGTTCGCTGATCAGGAAATCATTGCGGGCGTTGAGGACCTTCAGGTCCAGTTCGGCATTGATCCGAGCGGCAGCAGCGGCATCGCCACGCGCTATGTCAACCCCGACGCCGTTCCGGCCACCGCGCAGATCGTCTCGGTCCGCCTCTGGCTGCTGGTCCGCGCCGACTCGGCCGAGCAGGGATTCACGGACGACCACATCTACCAGTACGGCGACCGTCTGCAGGCCACCGGGGTGACCGGCGACCTGAACAGTGCGGCCGGCGCGGGCATGGCCTATCAGCCGTCACAGAATCCCGACGCGACCCTGGCCGGCCCACGGCACGCGCGCCGGCTGCTGATATCCCGAACCATCATGGTACGCAATGCACTTGGAACCTAAAATCATGCGCGCCATCACCCAAGTCAAACCCAGAAGCCAGCAGCGCGGTGCCGCGCTGGTGATTGGCTTGCTGCTGCTGCTGGTGCTCACGATCCTGGCCGTATCCGGAATGAATTCCGCGAGCCTGGAATTCGTCATGGCCGGCAACGAGCAATTCCGCGCCAACGCGTTCTCGGCGGCGGAAGCCGGCATCGAGCGGACACTGTCCAGCGGCAACTTCAATCCCGCGGTTCTGCAGGTCAACCTCAACGGCGCCGCCACGGCGACCGACAACTGGGCCACCGTCGTAAACACGCAGCTGAACGGCAATCCGCTGCCGGCGCTGTGGGGAAATTCCTGGAACAGCTTTGCGACCTACCACTTTGAGATTACCAGCACGGGCACTTCGATACGCAACGCGACCGCGGTGAACACCCAGGGTGTGGCGATCATCGCGCCCTGGGACCCCACGGTGCAGGCCGATCCGAACCTTGCCGATACCTCACTGCATTAGGTCGGCACTGATTAGTACTGGAGCACATTATGAACAGCACGTATAGAAGCTTGATGGTTGCTGCGATCCTGGCCCTGGCGTGTGCCGGTGGCGCGGTCCGCGCGCAACTGCCGCCGGCGACGGTGATCGAGGGATCGGTGGAAACCACGACCGACGCCGTGATTTTCCCCTCTGGCCTGGATGGACGAGTCACGGTGCGAGGCTGCGATGGCTGCCTGCATTCGACCTTGCAGCTGGATAAGAACACCCGCTGCATCCTGGCTGGCCAAACCGTGAGCTTGCGCGACATGGCGGCCTATGCGCGCCAGGCCAGCGCGCGCCCGCTCACGATCAGCTACCGGCTAAGCGACCTGGTCGTCAGCCGAATTGCCGTACTGGAGAAATAACAGCGCGCTGCGCTGAAGGATTACGTTATGCGATGCACTAAGTCGCGAATTGTTGCGGTGGTTTCTGGGGCTCTGCTGTCAGTGGCGGCCGCGGTGGCGGCGTTTGCCGACGACACCGAGATTTTCTTCAACCAGAACGGAACCGACATCCCGGCGAACGTGATGTTCATCATGGACACCTCGGGCAGCATGAATGACCTGGTCAAGACGCTCAATCCCTACGATCCGAGCGTCACTTATACCCCCGACCAGTGCGGCACGCCCTTCGACAGCAACTCTTACTATTACAGCAGCAAGGGTCTGCCGACCTGCGGTTCAAAGAACACCATCGACAAGAAGCTCTTCAAGTGCAAGAGCATGCTCGCGCCGCTGGCCTCGACCGGTTTCTTCACCGACAGCTTTGTGCAATGGGGCTCCTCGGTCGTGACCAAGACCACCGGCAAGGGCACCCCGGCGAAGCCGACCGTTGTGGTCAATACGACCACCTATGGCTGGCAGAGGAACGTCACCTCCACCAATACCACGGGCTACGTTGAATGTAAGGCCGACGCCGGTGTGGACGGCGATGGTGTGGACAGCACCAAGCTCTATGCCTCGACCGACACCTTCTCGATACAGACCACCACTACGACGCCGCCCGGCAGTACGGTGGTCAACTCTGACAGCGTGAGCGCTGTGCCCGAGCGCCAGACCGGCATCTGGGATGCCAGCAAGAATATCTTCTCGCTGGCGGGCGGGGGCGGGGCGACCGCCACCAATTGCACCGGTGCCTGCACTATCTACGACGTGAATTACCTCAATTACCTCTACGATTCATCGCGGATCGATATCCATTCCAAGATGTCCATCATGCAGAGCGCCATGAGCTCGCTGCTGGCCAGCATGACCGGCGTCAACGTCGGCCTGATGCGTTACAACCTCAATGGCACGGGCGGAATGGTGCTGGCGCCGATCACGCCCATCGATACGGGCACCACCCGGGCCGATGACACGGCCCTGGTCCAGAGCTGGGCGCCGAGCGGCGTCACCCCGCTGTCCGAGACTTACTATGAGGCCTACGAGTATTTCTCTGGCGGCGCGGTCCTCTACGGCAAGAACTCCTTTTCATCGACCTGCAAGAGCTGGAATGCTGTGGACGGCACCTGCAGTGCCGCGACCGGCTTTTCGGCGCCCAGCGTTGCCTCTTCGCGCAAGGGCGGAACCCTGACCAGCACGAACTACGACAGCCCGGCGGACTTCTCCTGCCGGCAGAACTTCATCGTTTACCTGACCGATGGCTTGCCGAACGAGGCGGGCAAATCCGATGCGGCCATCCAGGCGCTAAATCCGAGCAAGCCCTGCGATCCGACTCCGCCCCCGGGTGGCGTCGGTGGCAAGTGCCTGGCCTCGCTGGCCGACTATCTGTACAAGAACGACATGCGCCCGGACATCGGCAAGGTGCAGAACGTCACCAGTTATTTCATCGGCTTCGGTGCGGACTTCTCGAGCGGCGGCGCACCCACCACAGCCTTCAACTACCTCGCGACAGCGGCCTCGGCGGGTGGCGGTCAGGCCTTTACCGCCACGAATCTGACGGAGCTGCAGGATGCCTTTAACACCATTCTGACCAACGTGATCAAGACCAACGTGAGCTTTGCGGCGCCCTCCGTGACGGTCAATGCCTTCAATCGCACGCAGACGGTCGATAACCTGTACGTGTCGGTGTTCTCGCCCTCGGCCACCTTTCATTGGCCGGGCAACATCAAGAAGTACAAGTTCCAGAACGGCCAGGTGGTCGACTCGCTGGGCAACGCGGCAGTCAGCCCCGCGACCGGGTTCTTTACTGATACCTCAAAGAGTTACTGGAGCGCGACCGTTGACGGCGCCGATGTGACCAAAGGTGGCGCCGCCAGCAATCTGCCGGATGCCTCGGTGCGCACGGTCTACACCTACACAGGCAACTCCTTTCCCTCGGGCCTGACGCCACTCACCACTTCGAGTGTCACCGACACGGATCTCAACCTCGGCGCCGGCGATCCGCCGCGCGATGAGCTGGTGAGCTGGGCACTCGGGCAGGATACCCAGGATGCGGTGCCGCCGGCGGGCACTTCGGACTCACGCAACCAGATGGGTGATCCGATCCATACCCAACCGGTGTCGATCGTCTACGGCAGGCTGTCCGATGGCACCGATGACACCGTGGTGTTTGCGCCCACGAACGACGGCTACTTTCACGCCATCGACGCGAGCGCTACGCCGACCGGCACGGACACCGCCACCAGTGGCAAGGAGTTGTGGGCCTTCATTCCCAAGGAAATGCTGCCGCACCTCAAGGACCTGTACGCAGACCTGCCGGTGGCCACCAAGCACTACGGGCTGGACGGCTCGGTCGCGGTGCTCAAGTACGACATCAACGGTGATGGCACCATCAATGGCAACGATCGCGTGATCCTGTACTTCGGGACCGGTCGCAATGCCGATACCTCGGCGTACTACGCGCTCGACGTCACCGACCGGAACAACCCGCAGCTGCTGTGGAAGGACGACGGCTCGACGCTCCCGGGCCTGGGCCAGGCCTGGTCGACCCCGGTGATCACGCGGGTGAACATCAGCGGCGCCACGCAGAACTCGCAGCGCCTGGTGCTGGTCATTGGCGGCGGCTACGACGCCATGGAAGACAACAACACCTATTACGCCGCCGATTCCGTGGGCAACCATATCTACATGGTCGATGCCATCACCGGCAACTTGCTGTGGAGCGCCGGCAAGACCGGCTCCACCTACAACAACGCCAAGATGGACCACGCGATTCCGAGCCCGGTAGCGGTGCTGGACACCGATGGCAACGGCTATGCCAACCGAATGTACGTGGGCGACATGGCGGCGCAGCTGTGGCGCTTTGACATTACCAACGGAAGCACTGCGGCAGGGCTGGTGGCCGGTGGAGTCATCGCCTCGCTCGGCACGCGGCTGGACGCCACCCATCCGGCCGCCGACCAGCGCCGCTTCTACAGCGCGCCGGACGTCGCGGCGGAGCAAAAGCCGAAACTCACGCCGTTCCTGAGCATCGCCATCGGTTCCGGCTACCGCGGCCATCCGCTGAACCAGACCGTACACGATCGCTTTTACGACATTCGCGACTACAACGGCTTTACGTCTATGACGCAGGCGCAGTTCAACCTCCTGCCGGTGATTCGCGATGCGCTCAGCATCGGCACCCCGGCTCTGGTCGACATCACCTCGGTGGCCGCGCCGACCTTGCCCCCGACCGCGGTGGGCTGGCAGCTGGATCTGAACACGCACAATGACTGGACGGCCGGCGAGAAATCCCTGGCGGCCTCGCGGACCTTTGGCGATCAGATCATCTTCACTACCTACGCGCCGAACACCGTGGTGCCCACCGATCCGTGCTCAGGTGTCGGCACGGGCACCAACCGGGCCTACGCGGTCGACGTGTTCGATGGTTCGCCGGTATTCGATCGCAACAACGACAACGTGCTGACGACCGACGAGCGCAGCCAGGATCTGCGCCAGAGCGGTATCGCCCCTGAGACAGCGTTCCTGTTCCCCGCACCCAGCTCGACCAGCGGCGGGGGCGGCTCGGGCAGCGGTGCCAACGGAGGGAACGGTTCGGTTACCTGCCTCTCGGGTGTGGAGGTTTTGAATATCTGCAAGAAGTTTGACCAACGCGTCAAGACCTATTGGCGCGAAGGTATGGCCAACTAACGCCTGCGCGACGCGGCCGCAAGCCGCGTCGCGCAGCCCATCGTGAGTACTACCATGGTTCAGCCGATGCCCTATGCAAATCGCACTCTCCGCCACGTCAATGGCTTCACGCTCATTGAGTTGATGGTGGTCGTCGCGCTGGTGGCGATTCTCGGCACGATCGCCGTCAGCACTTATAGCAGTTACATACTGCGCACCAACCGTACCGAAGGACGCATGGCGCTGCTGGCCACCCAGGTCGCGCAGGAAAAATATTTTCTGCAGAACAACCAGTACGCGCCGGACATCGCCACGGTGATTGCCGCCCCACCGGCCGGCTTAGGGATCAATCTCACCGCGGGGGGCGTGACCACCGGTGGCAATTACACCGTCAGCTTCGCTGCCGTCACGGCCAACACCTATACGCTGCAAGCCGTGGCCACGGGGCCGCAGACCCACGACACGGCGGCCTGCCTGACCTTCACGGTTAACGAACAGGGGCAGCGCACACCCGCCGATTCCAGCGGTTGCTGGCGCTAAGGCGCGCCGGCCGCGGGCCGGGGCTAGCTCAGGAAGGCGCGTATCGCCGCATCGAAGCGCGGGATATCCACCAGAAACGCGTCGTGCCCTTCGATCGAGGGCAGCCGGGTGAACCGGACGTTCACTCCCGCCTGCTCGAAGGCTTCGGCGATCGCCGCCTGCTCGTGGATCGGATACAGGAAATCGCTTTCCACCCCGAGCACCAGGACCTTCTCCACGCCGTCCGTCGTGGCGCTGGGGGCGAGTGCGGCGCGATAGGAGCCGCCGTGTTCGGCAAGATCAAAACGATCCATGGCGCGCGAAAGGTAGAGATAGCAGTTCGGGTCGTACACCCGTGTAAAGCGCTCGGCCTGCGCTTCCAGGTAGCCCTCGACCGCAAAACGCGGTCCGAATGGGTCGGCGTTGAGTGCGAGTCCCGCGAGCGGGTCGCGTCCGAAGCGCCCCCGCCACTCCGTCGCCGATCGGTAAGTGATGGTGCCGAGCTTGCGCGCCACGCGCATGCCGTTGAGCGGCCTTTGGGTGGTGGTGTAATTGCCGCCTTGCCAGTCCGGATCGCTGAGTATGGCCTCACGTTGCACCGAGCGCAGCGCGATCGCGAACGGCGAGGCGGCCGCGGACCCTGAGATGCTGATCAGGCGCCGCGCACCCTGCGGGAACAATGCCGCAAACGCCGCCACCACCGAGCCGCCGAGCGATGCGCCCATGACCACGGCGAGACGCTCGATTCCCAGAGCCCTCGCGGCTTCAAAACCGGCGCGCGCGATATCCTCGAGCGCCACTTCAGGAAACTCGAGCCGGTAGCGTTCGCCGGTCGCCGGGTTGATGCTGGAGGGGCCGGTGGACCCAAAGCAGCTGCCCAGCGAGTTGACGCACATGACGAAATAGCGGCTGGTATCGATGGCCAGCGAGGGGCCGATCATGCGTTGCCACCAGCCGGGGCTGGAATCGGCCGCTGTGGCGGCTGCATGCGCCGATGGCGACAGGCCGGTAAACAACAGTATGGCGTTGTCGCGCGCGGCGTTGAGCCGGCCCCAGCTTTCGTACGCGATGCGGGCGCCGCGCAGCCTCCCGCCCCGGTACAGGATGAAGGGATCGGGCAGCAGCACGCTGGGCGGCGACTCGCCGCTGGCCGCCGCGGGAAGTTCCGGAGGTGGCTGCCCTTTCGGCCGACGCGACTCAGCTTTCAGGGTCGGAGCCATCGGGTATACCCTCGAACAGGGCCGTCGACAGGTAGCGCTCGCCCGTGTCGGGCAGCATCGCCAGTATGCTCGCGCCCGCTTCGGCCTCACGCGCCGTCTGCAGCGCTGCGGCCACGGTGGCTCCGCTCGAAATGCCGACAAAAATGCCTTCGCGGGCCGCGAGCTGGCGCGCGCAGTCGATGGCTTCGGCATCGGACACGGTGATGACGCGGTGAGCGACATCGCGGTTGAGCACCGAGGGCACGAAGTCCGGTGTCCAGCCCTGGATCTTGTGGGGCGAAAACGGCTTGCCCGACAAAAGCGCAGCCGCCGCAGGCTCGGCCACGATGATGCGGACCTCCGGCCGCGCCAGGCGGATGACCTCGCCCGCGCCGGTCAGCGTGCCGCCGGTACCCCAGCCGGTCACGAAGAAATCCAGGCGCTTGCCGACGAAGTCGGCCACGATCTCGGGGCCCGTCGTGTTGCGGTGATAGGCCGGATTGGCGGGATTATCGAACTGGCGCGCCAGGAACCAGCCATTTTTTGCGGCCAGCTCGGCGGCCTTGCGCACCATGCCGGTGCCGCGCTCGGCGGCCGGAGTGAGGATCACCTTGGCGCCGAGCATGCGCATGATCTTGCGGCGTTCGATCGAGAAGGTCTCGACCATGACCGCAACGAAAGGATAGCCCTTGGCCGCGCAGACCATCGCCAGTGCGATGCCGGTATTGCCGGAGGTCGCTTCGATGACCGTCTGTCCAGGCTTGAGCTCGCCCCGGCGCTCGGCGTCTTCGATGATGCCGATCGCGAGACGGTCCTTGACCGAAGCCATGGGATTGAAGAACTCGCATTTGACGTACATCGAGATGCCGGGAGGTGCGAGGCGCTGCAGGCGAACGACCGGCGTGCGGCCGATGGTGCCGAGGATGTTGTCGTAAATCATTGGGGCACTTTAATCGCAGGTTCCGCCTCAAGCGATAAAGAAAAGGCTATCCACTGATAACAGGTTGTTATAATTCGACCATCACTGCGTCTGTGGGTTCAGGCCATGAATTTTCACCAACTTCAGTACGCGGTGGCCATTGCCCATCATGGGCTGTCGGTCACGCAGGCGGCTTCGGCGCTCGGTACCTCGCAGCCCGCGATCAGCCGGGCGCTCAAGGCTCTGGAGCGGGAACTGGGCTTCGATCTGTTCGTGCGCGAAGGGCGGGCGTTTTCGCGCATCACGCCTCAGGGAACCCAGGTGCTGGAATACGCCACGCGGGCGCTGGCGGAAATCGCCAGCCTCAAGGCGGTCGCCGCGGATCTGAATCAGGACAATCGCGGCACGCTGTCGATCGCCACCACCCATACCCAGGCGCGCTACGTGCTGCCCCCCGTGGTACAGACCTTTCGGGAGCGCTACCCGGAGGTTGAGCTGCACTTGCATCAGGGGACCTCCGAGCAGATCGCCGAGATGGTCTCGACCGATCGCGTGCAACTCGCGATCGCGACCGGCTCGGACGCGCTGTTTCCCGGATTGGTGCTGTTGCCGGTGTATCGTTGGCACCGGCAGGTGATTGTGCCCAAGCGCCACCCGCTGGCCGGCACGCGCAAGCTCACCCTGCAGGAGCTGGCAAAATATCCGCTCGTCACCTACGTATTCAGTTTCTCGGGCGGATCATCGCTCCAGAACGTCTTTTCGCGCGAGGGCCTGACCCCGAAGGTGGCCCTGACCGCACGCGATTCCGACGTCATAAAGACATATGTGCGCTTGGGGCTGGGTGTCGGCATCGTCGCCAGCGTCGCCATCGAACCGGTCCACGACGCTGATCTGGTGGTGCTCGACGCCTCGCATCTGTTTCCAATCCACACGACGTGGGTGGGATTCCGGCGTGGCACGCTCTTACGAAATTTCGCCTACGAGTTCATGCAGCTGTTTGGACCGCATCTGGTTCGCCAGCTGATCGACCGTGCGATCGATGCGCGCGATGGCGACGGTCAAGCCGAATTGTTTCGCAAGATCTCCTTGCCGATCCGCTAGCGGGTACGGCCCCTCGGCGATGGACCGGCTGCAGAAATTACTGGCCACGGCAGGCCACGGATCGCGCCGCGAAATCGAGCAATGGATCCGCGACGGCCGCGTGAGCGTCGGCGGGCACATCGCGCAGCTGGGCGATCGGGCCGAGCCCGGAGCCGACATCCGCCTCGACGGCAAGCCGCTCAAGAGCGCGGTGCTCAGCGGGCGGGCGGTGCTCATCTACCACAAGCCTGCTGGCGAGGTGACGACCCGCAAGGACCCGGCCGGCCGACCGACCGTATTTGAACGCCTTCCGCCGCCCCCCTCAGGCCGCTGGGTGGTCATCGGTCGCCTGGACGTCAACACCACCGGCCTGCTGCTGTTTACCACTGATGGGGCGCTGGCCCACAGGCTCATGCACCCCTCGGCCGAAATCGAGCGGGAATACCTGGTCCGGGTGCACGGGACTCCGGGCCCTGAGGCTCTCGAGCGTCTGCGCTCGGGCGTGGTGCTCGAGGACGGACCGGCGCGCTTTGATCGGATCGTGGCCGGGGGCCGGAGCGACAGCCACTGCTGGTTCAGGGTGACGCTGCGCGAAGGCCGGAACCGGGAGGTCCGTCGGCTGTGGCAGGAGGTCGGGCTGGAGGTGAGCCGGCTGGCCCGGCTGCGCTATGGACCGGTGGAACTGCCCGAGGACCTGCGCCCCGGCGCCTGGCGGCTGCTCCCGCCCGGGCGGGCCGGCCTGTTATAATAAGGAGTATGGACACCCGCCCTACCGGCCTTCGCCGCCGATCCTCTCCAAAATCCTGGTTATCTGCCGCGATCTATGGGGTATTTGTTGCGATAATCCTTGAAATGGCGGGTCGCGTATCCTACGCGGGCGACCCGGTACGCGTCACCACCAGCTTCGATGCCAAGTTTGCGGCCGGGGTGCTGCGACAGGTCAGCAAGGTGTTCAGCACCGGCTTTGGCCAGGCCGAGGTGAACCGGGTCAACCAGGACATCAACGCCATGAAGCCCGATGAGCCCAAGGTCTGGCAGTTCAGCGTCCAGTACAAGGGCAAAGCCGAGCCGCTGGAGATCAGGGCCCTGATGGATGACCTGGGAATGATCGATCTCGATTTTGCGGCCGGCGCTGACTCCGCGCCTGCCGTCCGGGCGGCCGTCGACGGCTACCTCAATGGCCGGGGCGGCTGAGCCCAAGCCCCCCTCCCGCCTCGAATCCTTCTCAACGCGCTGCAAAATAAAGGGGCGTTTGGCACGGAAACTGCATTGACACCCCGCAGTTACGAAATCAGAATACGCGGCTCGTTTTTTCTTGGGAGGGGTACCCAAGCGGCCAACGGGAGCAGACTGTAAATCTGCCGGCTTACGCCTTCGTAGGTTCGAATCCTACCCCCTCCACCACTGACCAATAGTGGCAGAGGCAGGCGAATTCTCGGGCAGCAATGCAGTCGGTAGGTCGGGTACGGCCATTGGCGGGTGTAGTTCAATGGTAGAACCTCAGCCTTCCAAGCTGATGGCGTGGGTTCGATTCCCACCACCCGCTCCAGCGAACGTGGTGGTTGTTGAGGCGTGTGCCCATGTAGCTCAGTCGGTAGAGCACGTCCTTGGTAAGGACGAGGTCACCGGTTCGATTCCGGTCGTGGGCTCCATTCGACCGGAGTGTTGTTGCTAGTCGGTTTCTGATTCGTAGTCGTCACAGTTTTCAAGAGGCCATTCCATGTCTAAGGAAAAATTCGAACGCACCAAGCCGCACATTAACGTGGGGACGATTGGTCATGTGGACCACGGCAAGACGACCCTGACGGCGGCGCTGACGAAGGTGATGGCCGAGACGCACGGGGGCCAGTTCATGGCCTATGACCAGATTGACAAGGCCCCTGAGGAGAAGGCGCGCGGGATCACGATCAGCACGGCGCACGTGGAGTACCAGAGCAAGGAGCGGCACTACGCGCACGTGGATTGCCCGGGACACGCCGATTACGTGAAGAACATGATCACGGGAGCGGCGCAGATGGACGGGGCGATTTTGGTGGTGTCGGCGGCCGATGGTCCGATGCCCCAGACGCGCGAGCACATTTTGCTGGCCCGCCAGGTGGGCGTGCCCTACATCGTGGTGTACATGAACAAGGCCGACATGGTTGATGACAAGGAGCTGCTGGAGCTGGTGGAGATGGAGGTTCGCGAGCTCCTGTCGGTGTACAAGTTTCCGGGCGAGAAGACCCCGATCATCATTGGCTCGGCCTTAAAGGCGCTGGAAGGGGACGGGAGCGAGATTGGGGTGCCCTCGGTGGTCAGGCTGGTTGAGGAGATGGACAAGTATTTTCCGGTTCCCAAGCGCGACATCGAGAAGCCGTTTTTGATGCCTGTGGAGGACGTGTTTTCGATCTCGGGGCGAGGCACGGTGGTGACCGGACGCATTGAGCGCGGGATCGTCAAGGTGAACGACGAGGTGGAGATCATCGGGCTCAAGGCGACGCAGAAGACGATCTGCACGGGCGTGGAGATGTTCCGCAAGCTCCTGGACGAGGGGCGGGCGGGGGATAACGTGGGCGTGTTGCTGCGCGGCACGAAGCGCGAAGAGGTCGAGCGCGGCCAGGTCCTGGCCAAGCCCGGCAGCATCACCCCGCACACGCAGTTTGAGTGCGAGGTGTACGTGCTGACCAAGGAAGAGGGCGGGCGGCACACGCCGTTTTTCAAGGGCTACCGGCCGCAGTTTTACTTCCGCACCACCGATGTGACCGGATTGATCGAGTTGCCGGCCAACACCGAGATGGTGATGCCCGGGGACAACATCAAGATGAACGTTGACCTGATCGCCCCGATCGCGATGGAGGAAGGCCTGCGCTTCGCCATCCGCGAGGGCGGACGTACCGTGGGCGCCGGAGTGGTTTCGAAGGTCCTCAAGTAATCCCTGAAGTCGATTTATAGGCCAGTAGCTCAATTGGCAGAGCGGCGGTCTCCAAAACCGCAGGTTGGGGGTTCGATTCCCTCCTGGCCTGCCAGCCCCGAACCGGGGCGCACTTCGGGAAACGGCGGACACGAATGAACGAACAGGCTCAAGACCAGAACGCCGGCAGCGAAATTGCCGGCATCATGACCGTCGCGCTGGCGATCGCGTTGCTGATCGCCGGCATTGCTGCGTTTTACCTGCTCGACACGCGGCCGGACTGGCAGCGCTGGGGATCGACCGGCGTCGGCGTGATCGCGGCGATTGCGGTGTTTGCGCTCTCGCCCGTGGGCCGGCGTTTTTGGCAGTTCATCCTCGACTCGCGCGTCGAGTTGCGCAAGGTCGTCTGGCCGAGTCGCCAGGAGACACTGCAGACCACCGCGGTGGTGTTCGGATTTATCGTCATCGCCGGGTTGTTTTTCTGGATTCTGGACCTGCTGCTCGCCTGGGCGACGCGGCTACTTACCGGTCAGGGAGGATAATCGTGGCGCTTCGCTGGTATGTAGTTCACGCCTATTCGAACTTCGAGCATCGGGTGGCCGAGGCGCTCAAGGAGCGCATTCAACGCGACGGCCTCGAAGCGCGCTTCGGTGAAATTCTGGTGCCGACCGAGGAAGTGGTCGAGATGCGCGACGGCCAGAAGCGCCGGAGCGAGCGCAAGTTTTATCCGGGCTACGTGCTGGTACAGATGGAAATGGACGAGCAGACCTGGCACCTGGTGCGCGATGTGCCGAAGGTGCTTGGATTTATTGGCGGCACCAGCGACAAGCCGGCACCGATCACCGAGAAGGAAGCCAATCGCATTTTGTTGCGCGTCGAGGAAGGTGTCGACAAGCCGCGGCCCAAGGTGCTGTTCGAGCCCGGGCAGGTCGTGCGCGTGACGCAAGGGCCGTTCAACGATTTCAACGGAGTGGTCGAGAGCGTCAATTACGAGAAAAATCGCGTCCAGGTGGCAGTGCAGATTCTCGGTCGCTCGACGCCCGTGGAACTGGATTTTTCGCAGGTTGAGAAGGTTTAACTGACAGGTTTTCGGCAAGGATTGGGGAGCCTCACGGCGTTTGCACCCAAGGAGCTAAAGCGATGGCAAAGAAAGTACAAGGTTACGTCAAGCTGCAGGTGCCGGCGGGGAGCGCGAACCCGTCGCCGCCGATCGGCCCTGCTTTGGGCCAGCAGGGCGTGAACATCATGGAGTTCTGCAAGCAGTTCAACGCGCTGACCCAGAAACTCGAGAAGGGGCTGCCGATCCCGGTGATCATCACCGTGTACTCGGATCGCTCCTTTACCTTCATCATGAAGACGCCACCGGCGTCGGTGCTGATTCGCAAGGCGATCGGCATTGAAAAGGGGAGCGGGACGCCCAATACCACCAAGGTGGGCAAGATTTCCCGCAAGCAGATCGAGGAAGTGGCCAAGGCCAAGACCCCGGATCTGACCGCTGCGGACCTGGAAGCGGCCGTGCGCACCATTGCCGGCAGCGCGCGCAGCATGGGCGTCGACGTGGAGGGCTTCTGACATGCCAGCCACTCCCAAGCGCATGCAGGCGTGGAAGACCAAGCTCACGCCGGGCAAACAGTATCCGGTGGATGACGCCCTCAAGCTGGTCAAGGAATTCGCGACCGCCAAGTTCGCCGAGGCCGTCGATGTGGCCGTGAATTTGGGCATTGACGCCAGCAAGTCCGACCAGCAGGTGCGCGGTTCGACTGTGCTGCCGCACGGCATCGGCAAGTCGGTGCGGGTGGCGGTGTTTACGAGCGGCAAGAATCAGGATGCGGCGCGGGCCGCAGGTGCCGACCTGGTCGGCCTGGAGGACCTGGCCGAGAAGGTCAAGGCCGGCCAGTTCGACTTTGACGTGGTGATCGCCAGTCCCGATGCGATGCGCGTGGTCGGCCAGCTCGGGCAGATTCTCGGTCCACGCGGACTGATGCCTAACCCGAAGGTGGGCACGGTGTCTCCGGATGTGGCCGGTGCGGTCAAGAACGCCAAGGCCGGCCAGGTGCGCTATCGCGTGGACAAGGCCGGAATCGTGCATTGCACGATCGGCAAGGCGAATTTCGAGGTCAATGCGCTCAAGGAGAATCTCCAGGCGCTGATGGCCGATCTGCAAAAGTCCAAGCCGGCGGCGGCTAAGGGTATTTATCTCAAGCGAGTCACCCTGTCCTCGACCATGGGGCCAGGTGTGGCTGTTGATCATTCGACGCTTTGACAAGTTTTGGTGCGGACCAGTCTTTCGGCCACAGAGCTGTGGCGGGCTGGGTTCCATCGAAGACCGCAGACGGGCCGCGAGGGGCCCTTAATGGTCGTCTGCGCAGATGGTGAACGCGATCTACGGGAATGCCTGTGGCTCGCCGATCACCGTCAGGGCCGGCACCAGCATGCGCTGGTTGCCGGGTGTGATCGGGCATATCTGGAGGTGTGCGGATGCCACTGAATCTGGATGACAAGAAGGCGCTGGTGACGGAAGTCAACGCGGTTGCGGCGCAGGCCCAATCGCTGGTGGCGGCCGAGTACCGGGGGCTGACGGTGACTGAAATGACCGAACTGCGCGCTCGGGCGCGCGGCCAGGGCGTGTACATGCGCGTGGTCAAGAACACGCTGGCGCGCCGGGCCGTGGCCGGGACCGCATTCGAGAACATCGGTACCGAACTCAAGGGACCACTCGTGCTGGCTTTCTCGAAGGATGACCCGGGCGCGGCCGCGCGACTGGTCAAGGCCTTCTCGAAGGACCACGACAAACTGGTGGCGAGAGCCCTGTCGCTTGGCGGGCAGCTGTTGCCGGCCAAGGATTTGGACAAGGTCGCGAGTCTGCCGACGCGCGAGCAGGCACTGGCCAAACTGATGGGCCTCATGAAGGCGCCCATCCAGAAGCTGGCCGGCACGCTTTCGGCAACGCCCTCGAAGCTGGTTAGGACCCTGGCCGCGGTGCGAGACCAGCGTCAGGCCACCAGCGCGTAACGAACCTAGGTAATTTCCCAAAAACATTTGTAAGAGTTCAGGAGAAGACAATGGCTGTTTCAAAGGACGAGATTCTGGATGCGATCGCCAAGATGAGCTTGATGGACGTGGTCGACCTGATCGCGGACATGGAGAAGAAGTTTGGCGTTACCGCCGCGGCACCGGTCGCGGTGGCTGCGGGTGGCGGTGGCGGCGCTGCGGCGGCGGCCCCGGCCGAAGAGCAGACGGAATTCACGGTCACGCTCAAGGAATATCCGGCCGACAAGAAGGTCACCGTCATCAAGGTGGTGCGTGAACTCACGGGTCTCGGGCTGAAGGAAGCCAAGGATCTGGTCGAGGGCGCGCCGGCCGTGGTGAAGGACGCCGTCAACAAGGCCGATTCCGCGAACATGAAGAAGAAACTGGAGGAAGCGGGCGCGAAGGTAGAGGTCAAGTAACTTGACGGTTACCGCCGCAAGCACTGGATCTTGAGTAATCCGCATCACGGCGCGTTACTTGCCGTCCGTCGGGCCGCTGGGCCCCGCGGATGTCGGGTCGCGCGCTGCTTTCTGACGTATTGAGAGGGTCAAACGATGGCTTATTCCTTCACCGAGAAAAAGCGCATCCGCAAGGATTTCGGCAAGCAGCCGGGCATCCTCGGAGTGCCTTACCTGCTGGCCATCCAGCTCGATTCCTACCGTCGATTCCTGCAGGCCGACGCGCCGGAGGAGTCGCGCGTCGATCGCGGCCTGCATGCCGCTTTCAAAAGCGTGTTCCCGATCTCGAGCTACTCGGGCAACGCCACCCTTGAGTACGTCAGCTACCGGCTCGGCGAGCCGGTGTTCGACGTAAAGGAATGTCAGCTGCGCGGCCTCACCTACGCGGCCCCCCTGCGGGTCAAGGTGCGGCTCATCGTCCTGGACAAGGAGGCGCCCGGCGCCAAGAAGCCCGTCAAGGACGTGCGCGAGCAGGAAGTCTACCTGGGCGAACTGCCGCTGATGACCGACAACGGTACCTTTATCGTCAACGGCACCGAGCGCGTCATCGTCAGCCAGCTGCACCGCTCGCCGGGCGTGTTCTTTGACCACGACCGTGGCAAGACCCATTCGTCGGGCAAGCTGCTGTTCTCGGCGCGCATCATTCCCTACCGCGGCTCGTGGCTCGACTTCGAGTTCGATCCGAAGGACTGTGTGTTCGCACGCATCGACCGGCGGCGCAAGTTGCCGGTGTCGATCATCCTGCGCGCGCTCGGCATGAGCGAGACCGAGATGCTTGATGTGTTCTTCGAGAAGAACGCGATTGACCTGTCCAAGGATGCCGTGGCGATGGAACTGGTGCCGCAGCGCCTGCGCGGCGAGACGGCGAGCTTTGAGATCCGCATCGGCAATCAGGTGATTGTCGAGGAAGGCCGCCGCATCACTGCGCGCCATGTGCGCCAGCTCGAGGATTCGGGGCTCAAGCTGTTGCCGGTACCGCGCGATTACCTGTACGGCAAGGTGCTGGCCCACGACGTGGTCAACGCCGACACCGGCGAGATCATCGCCAAGGCCAATGAAGTGCTCACCGCCGCGAGCGTTGAGAAGCTGGTCGAGGCGGGCATAACCCGCATTCACACGCTCTACACCAACGATCTGGACCGCGGTCCGTACATCTCGGACACCCTGCGCATCGATCCGACCAAGACGCGCCTCGAGGCGCTGGTGGAGATCTACCGCATGATGCGCCCGGGCGAGCCGCCCACCAAGGACGCGGCCGAAAACCTGTTCAACAACCTGTTCTTCAACAACGAGCGCTACGACATCTCTGGCGTGGGCCGCATGAAGTTCAACCGCCGCGTCGGCCGTAAGGAAATCACGGGCTCGAACGTGCTGTCGAAGGAGGACATCCTCGACGTGCTCAAGGTGCTGATCGACATCCGCAACGGCAACGGGGCCGTGGACGACATCGATCATCTGGGCAACCGTCGCGTGCGATCGGTCGGCGAGATGGCTGAAAACGCGTTCCGCGTCGGCCTGGTGCGCGTCGAGCGCGCGGTCAAGGAACGACTGACGATTGCCGAGTCCGAGCCGCTGATGCCGCAGGAAATGATCAACGCCAAGCCGGTGGCCGCCGCCGTCAAGGAGTTCTTCGGATCCTCGCAGCTCTCGCAGTTCATGGATCAGAACAACCCGCTGTCCGAGGTCACGCACAAGCGGCGGGTCTCGGCGCTGGGCCCCGGCGGCCTGACGCGCGAGCGTGCCGGCTTCGAGGTCCGTGACGTGCACCCGACGCACTACGGGCGGGTGTGCCCGATCGAGACTCCGGAAGGCCCGAACATCGGGCTGATCAATTCCCTCTCGGTGTATGCGCGCACCAACGACTATGGGTTCCTCGAAACGCCGTACCGCCGGGTCGAGAACAGCCACGTGACCGACAAGATCGACTATCTGTCGGCCATCGAGGAAGGCGAATTCGGGATCGCCCGCGCCGATGCGCGCGTCGACGCCAAGGGCATGCTGTCCGACGAACTAGTTTCCTGCCGCACCCAGGGGGAATCCACGCTGTTGACACGCGAACGCATCAACTACATGGACGTCAGCCCGAAGCAGATCGTCTCGGTAGCCGCCTCGCTTATTCCGTTCCTTGAACACGATGACGCCAACCGCGCGCTCATGGGCTCGAACATGCAGCGCCAGGCTGTGCCCACGCTCCGTTCGGAGACCCCGTTGGTGGGTACCGGCATGGAACGTCCGGTGGCCATCGACTCGGGCGTGACCGTGGTGGCGCGTCGCGGTGGCGTGGTCGACTCGGTCGACGCCTCGCGTATCGTGGTTCGCGTAAACGACAACGAGACCTCTGCGGGCGAGCCCGGCGTCGATATCTACAACCTGACGAAGTACACCCGTTCCAACCAGAACACCTGCATCAACCAGCGGCCGCTGGTCAAGGCCAACGACCGCATTGCCCGTGGCGACGTGCTGGCGGACGGGCCCTCCACGGACCTGGGCGAACTGGCGCTGGGCCAGAACATGCTGGTCGCGTTCATGCCCTGGAACGGCTACAACTTCGAGGACTCGATCCTGATTTCGGAGCGTGTGGTCCAGGAAGACCGCTTCACCACCATTCACATCGAAGAACTCACCTGCGTGGCGCGCGATACCAAGCTGGGGCCGGAGGAAATCTCCGCCGACATTCCCAACGTGGGTGACGCCGCGCTCGCCAAGCTGGACGAGGCGGGCATTGCCTTTATCGGCGCTGAGGTGCGGGCGGGCGATATCCTGGTCGGCAAAGTCACGCCCAAGGGCGAGACCCAGCTCACCCCGGAAGAAAAGCTGTTGCGCGCGATCTTCGGGGAGAAGGCGAGCGATGTGAAGGACACTTCGCTGCGCGTGCCCCCGGGCATGGACGGCACGGTGATCGACGTGCGCGTGTTTACGCGCGACGGCGTGGAGAAGGATTCGCGCGCGCAGTCGATCGAAAAATCGGAAATCGAGCGCGTTCGCAAGGACCTGCAGGATCAGCGCCGCATTCTGGAGGACGACCTGTACTCGCGCGTGCACGGCATGCTGCTGGGCAAGAGCGCGGCGGGCGGACCGAAGAAGCTCAAGGCGGGCACCAAGATCGGCTCCGACTACCTCGCCACCTTGACGCGTGAAGAGTGTTTCGAGATTCGACTCGAGGACGAGGAGTCGAACAGCGCCCTTGAAGCGGCCGGTGAGCGGCTGCGCAGCCAACAACAGGCCTTTGACAAGCGGCTGGAGGAGAAGCGCGCCAAGATTACCGCGGGCGATGACCTTGCTCCTGGCGTGCTCAAGATGGTCAAGGTCTACCTGGCGGTGAAGCGCCGCGTGCAGCCGGGCGACAAGATGGCCGGAAGGCACGGTAACAAGGGCGTGATCTCCACGATCGTCCCGGTCGAGGACATGCCCTATCTCGACGACGGCACCCCGGTCGATGTGGTGCTGAATCCGCTCGGCGTGCCTTCGCGCATGAACGTCGGCCAGGTGCTTGAAACGCACCTCGGCTGGGCGGCCAAGGGCCTGGGGCTGAAGATCGGGCGCATGCTCGATGCGCAGGCCGCGAGCTCTGAAATGCGCGGTTTCCTGGACCAGATTTACAACCAGACCTCGGGTCAGAAGGAACAGCTCAGCGAGTTCAGCGATGCCGAGATCACCGAGCTGGCGAGCAACCTGCGGCGCGGCGTGCCGATGGCCACGCCGGTGTTCGACGGGGCCGCGGAAAGCGACATCAAGGGGCTGCTCAAGCTGGCCGAGGTGCCGCTGTCCGGTCAGACCTGGCTGTACGACGGCCGTACCGGCGAGCGCTTTGATCGCCAGGTGACGGTCGGCTACATGTACATGCTCAAGCTCAACCATCTGGTCGACGACAAGATGCATGCGCGCTCGACCGGTCCATACAGCCTGGTCACCCAGCAGCCGCTGGGCGGCAAGGCGCAGTTTGGCGGCCAGCGATTCGGAGAAATGGAAGTCTGGGCGCTGGAAGCCTATGGAGCGGCCTACACGCTCCAGGAAATGCTGACCGTCAAATCGGACGACACGATCGGTCGCACCCAGATGTACAAGAGCATCGTCGACGGCAATCACGAAATGAAGGCCGGAATGCCCGAATCCTTCAATGTGTTGGTCAAGGAGATCCGATCCTTGTGCATCAACATGGAACTCGAGCAGGACTGAGGAAATATCTATGAAAGACCTACTCAAGTTATTCAAGCAGCAGGCGCCGATCGAGCAGTTCGACTCGATAAAAATCGGTTTGGCCTCGCCGGAAATGGTGCGCGGCTGGTCGTACGGTGAAGTGCGCAAGCCCGAAACCATCAACTACCGCACTTTCAAGCCGGAGCGCGACGGCCTGTTCTGCGCCAAGATCTTCGGCCCGGTCAAGGACTACGAGTGCCTGTGCGGCAAGTACAAGCGGCTCAAGCACCGCGGCGTAGTGTGCGAGAAGTGCGGCGTCGAGGTCACGCAGTCAAAGGTGCGTCGCGAGCGCATGGGCCACATCGAGCTGGCCAGCCCGACCGCGCACATCTGGTTCCTGAAATCGCTCCCATCGCGCATTGGCCTGATGCTTGACATGACTCTGCGCGAAATCGAGCGCGTGCTGTACTTCGAGGCCTTCGTGGTCATCGATCCGGGCATGACGCCAATGCAGCGCGGGCAGCTCCTCACCGACGAGATGTACCTCGAGGCGATCGAGGAACATGGCGACGAGTTCGACGCTCGCATGGGCGCCGAGGCGGTGCACGAGTTGCTGCAGTCGCTGGATCTGAAGGCCGAAATGGTCAAGATCCGCGAGGACATGAGCAATACCGCGAGCGAGACCAAGCTCAAGCGCCTCTCCAAGCGCCTCAAGCTGGCCGAGTCGTTCCTCGAGTCGGGCAACAAGCCCGAGTGGATGGTGATGACGGTGCTGCCCGTGTTGCCACCGGACCTGCGGCCGCTGGTGCCGCTCGACGGCGGTCGCTTCGCGACCTCCGACCTCAACGACCTGTACCGCCGCGTCATCAACCGCAACAACCGTCTGCGCCGCCTGCTCGAGCTGTCGGCGCCGGACATCATCGTGCGAAACGAGAAGCGCATGCTGCAGGAAGCGGTCGATGCTCTGCTCGACAACGGCCGCCGCGGCCGCGCGATTACCGGCACAAACCGCCGCCCGCTCAAGTCCCTCGCGGACATGATCAAGGGCAAGCAGGGCCGCTTCCGTCAGAATCTGCTCGGCAAGCGGGTCGACTACTCGGGCCGTTCGGTGATCGTGGTCGGTCCGACGCTGCGCCTGCATCAGTGCGGTCTGCCGAAGAAGATGGCGCTTGAACTGTTCAAGCCCTTCATATTCCACAAGCTGCAGATCCGCGGCGACGCCTCGACCATCAAGGCGGCCAAGCGTCTGGTCGAGCGCGAAGGCACCGAGGTCTGGGATATCCTCGAAGAGGTCATCCGCGAGCATCCGGTGCTGCTCAACCGCGCCCCGACCCTGCACCGCCTCGGCATTCAGGCATTCGAGCCGGTGCTGGTCGAAGGCAAGGCGATCCAGCTGCATCCGCTGGTGTGCACGGCCTTCAACGCCGACTTTGACGGCGACCAGATGGCGGTGCACGTGCCGCTGTCGATCGAGGCCCAGCTCGAGGCGCGCGCCTTGATGATGAGCTCGAATAACATTCTCTCGCCCGCCAACGGCGATCCGATCATCGTGCCCTCGCAGGACGTGGTGCTCGGCCTGTACTACCTGACGCGAGAGTCCGTCGGCGCGCGCGGCGAAGGCATGTACTTCAGTGACGTGCAGGAGGCGCACCGCGCCTACGAGAGCCGCTCGATCGATCTGCAGGCGCGCATCAAGGTACGCATCAAGGAGCATGTGCGAGGCCCTGAGGCCGGTGGTGCGCTGGAGCCAAAGTCGCGGCTGATTGCGACGACGGTTGGCCGTGCGCTGCTCTCAGAGATTCTGCCGAAAGGCATGTCCTTCGACCTCATCAACCAGGACATGACCAAGAAGAATATCTCGGCGATCATCAACGCCTGCTACCGCATCCTGGGCCTCAAGGAGACCGTGGTATTCGCCGACCAGCTGATGTACATGGGCTTCCAGTACGCCACGCGCTCGGCGGTTTCCTTCGGTATCGATGACATTGTCATTCCCGAGCAGAAGGTCAAGCTGGTGGGCGCGGCGGAGCGCGAGGTCAAGGAGATCCAGGACCAGTACGCGTCCGGTCTGGTGACCAACGGTGAGCGCTACAACAAGGTGGTCGACATCTGGTCGCGCGCCAATGACCAGGTCGCCAAGGCGATGATGGAGAAGCTGGGCACCGAGGACGCCGTCGACTCGCTCGGCGTCAAGCAGCGGCAGAAGTCCTTCAATTCCATCTTCATGATGGCCGACTCGGGCGCGCGCGGCAGCGCGGCGCAGATTCGGCAGCTCGCCGGCATGCGCGGCCTGATGGCCAAGCCCGACGGCTCGATCATCGAGACGCCGATCACGGCGAATTTCCGTGAAGGCCTGAACGTGTTGCAGTACTTCATTTCGACCCACGGCGCGCGCAAGGGTCTGGCAGACACCGCCCTTAAGACCGCGAACTCCGGCTACCTGACGCGCCGTCTGGTCGACGTCGCTCAGGACCTGGTGGTTACCGAGGTCGATTGTGGTACCACCAGCGGCCTGTCGATGTCGCCGCTGGTCGAAGGCGGAGACGTGGTCGAAGCCCTGGGCGAGCGCGCGCTCGGCCGAGTCGTGGCTTCCGACGTGCTCAAGCCCGGCACCGACAAGGTGCTGCTGCCGGCCAACACGCTTCTCGACGAGGGCCTGGTGCGCCTGATCGAGCAGGAAGGTGTCGACCAGATCAGCGTCCGCTCACCGATCAGCTGCCGGACGCGTTATGGCGTGTGCTGCAATTGCTACGGCCGTGACCTGGGTCGCGGCCGGCTCATCAACATTGGCGAAGCGGTGGGTGTCATCGCCGCACAGTCAATCGGCGAGCCCGGCACGCAACTTACGATGCGCACCTTCCACATTGGCGGCGCGGCCTCGAGGGCGGCTGCCGCCAGCAGCGTCGAGATTCGCAACAAGGGCACACTGCGCTTTCATCACATCAAGACGGTGGAACACGAGAAGGGTCATCTGGTGGCGGTATCACGTTCCGGTGAAATCGGCGTGGTCGACGAGTTCGGCCGTGAGCGCGAACGCTACAAGATTCCCTTCGGCGCGACGATCAATTCGAAAGAAGGCGCCAAGGTGGTCGGCGGCCAAGTGGTGGCCACCTGGGATCCGCACACCCACCCTGTGGTGACGGAAGTGGCCGGCAACATACGCTTTACCGACTTCGTCGACGGCCTGACGGTCGCCACGCAGGTCGATGAGGTGACCGGCCTGTCGAGCACGGTGGTGCTCGATTCCAAGCAGCGCGGCGGCAAGGAACTGCGACCTACGATCAAGTTGCTGTCGGCCAAGGGCAAGGAGCTCACCTTTGCCAATACCATCATACCGGCCGTTTATAACCTGCCGCCGGGCGCGCTGGTGAATCTCACCGACGGCGCCAAGGTGTCGGTCGGCGACATCATCGCGCGCATTCCGCAGGAATCATCGAAGACCCGCGACATCACCGGCGGCTTGCCGCGCGTTGCGGACCTGTTCGAGGCCCGCAAGCCCAAGGATCCGGCGATCCTGGCGGAAAAGACCGGGACCGTTAGTTTTGGCAAGGAAACCAAGGGCAAGCGCCGCCTGGTCATCACCGACGAGCACGGCGAGAAGTACGAGGAGTTGATCCCCAAGTGGCGCCAACTCAACGTCTTCGAGGGCGAACAGGTTGAGCGCGGTGAGGTCATCGCCGACGGCGAGCCGAACCCGCACGACATCCTGCGCCTGCAGGGCGTCGAGCCGCTGGCCAATTACCTGGTGCGCGAGATCCAGGACGTGTACCGCTTGCAGGGCGTCAAGATCAACGACAAGCACATCGAGGTGATTATCCGCCAGATGCTGCGCAAGACCGAGGTCATGGCCATCGGCGACACCGCGCTACTGCGCGGCGAACAACTCGATCGCGCGCGTGCGCTGGCCATCAACGATCGTGCGACCGAAGGCGGCAAGGAAGGTGCCCGCTTGCAGCCCGTGCTGCTTGGCATCACCAAGGCGTCGCTGGCTACCGAATCATTCATCTCCGCCGCTTCGTTCCAGGAGACCACCCGGGTGCTGACCGAAGCCGCGGTTCGCGGGCTCAAGGACGATCTGCGCGGGCTGAAAGAGAATGTCATCGTCGGTCGGTTGATTCCGGCGGGCACGGGCTTCGCCGCCCATGCCCACCGTCGCCTCAAGAACGATGCGGCCGAGCCGCGCGGCTTCATGGACGTGGGCGCCAGCCTGGCCGATGCCGAGGAGAGCGCCAGCCCCGTGAGCGAGGAAGAAAGCGCGGCGGGCTAAGGCGCGCGCGGCCGAGGGTCGTGGTGGGGCGGGCGCGTGTACGGGCCCGCCCCACCGCCTTCGCCGGTGCACGCTTCTGTGAGCTGAGTGCATAGATACGACGGGTAGGCGTCACGCCGATGGCGCATTTCTTGGTCTTGGTGCGGGTGCCGCAGGTAGAGCCTCTGGTGGCGAAGCTGCGCGCGCGCTTTGACCCGTCGGCACGACGGGGCCTGGGTGCGCATATCACGGTGCTGCACTCGAGCATGCCAGCGGACCGCATGGAGCCAAGGGCCATGGAGCAAATCGAGGCGGTCGCCTCTGAAGCGGCAGCCTTTGATTTTCGGATTACACGCATCGGCCGCTTTCCCGGCACCCTGTACCTGGCAGCGGACCCGGCCGCGCCCTTTGTGCTCCTGAAAGACCGGCTGGACGCCGCCGTGCTGACCAATGGGCGCGACCAACGAGGCTCTGAGCCGCTCGTGCCCCACATCTCTGTCGTGCGGAAAAGCGTCATTGATGATCGCGAAGTTGAAGCCGAACTCAGGAGCATGCTGGAGCGTCACGCCCCGATCTCATGCGTGTGCAGGGAAATCGCGCTGCTTGAAAACTCCACAGGCATGTGGCGGCCGGTGCAGGAGTTTGCACTCAGCGGCGATACGGATGCCCCTTGGCAAGGACATTCTTAAGTTCGGCATCGTGTCCGTAAATATCGTCGTAGAAATGAACCGAGCCTGTCTCGTCGGTCACTGCCGTTCCATACAGGATTAGCACCGGAATCGGTTTGGCCAGTTTGACGTGCACATTGTCCTGGCCCTCCTGCATGGCCGCACGCACCTTATCCAGTGTCCACTCCGGCTTGCCCTGAAGGGCCCATGCCGCCAGTTCCTCGGGTTTTTCCACGCGGATGCACCCATGGCTAAAGTCGCGTCGGCTGCGCGAGAACAGCTGCGGAGCCGGCGTGCTGTGCAGGTACACGTTGTACTCGTTAGGGAACATCAGTTTGACCAGCCCCAGGGCGTTGGCGGGTCCGGGTTTCTGCCGCACGGCGAGTTTCCCGGCGCGCATTTGTTCCAGCACTTCGTCACTGATCACGTCCGAGGTCACGACTTGTCCGGACGGAGTGGTCACTTCGTAGTTCTTCCTGGCGATGTAACTGCGGTCGCGCTCGACGGCGGGCACAATCTCGCTGCGCTGGATGCTGCGCGGCACGTTCCAGTAAGGGCGAAACACCAGGTACTGCATGTCCCGCGTGAAGACCGGCGTCTCATGGCGGAGTGCCTTGCCGACGATGACATTCATCGTGAGAACAATATTGCCCCTGTCGTCCACGGCGCGCAGCCGGAACTCCGGGATATTCACCACCACCGGCGGCTGTCGAAACTCCGTGGGAAGCCATCGCCAACGTTCCAAGACCAGGCCGAGCTGTTCCACTCGCGCCGCCAGGGGCGTATTCAGATGTGTCAGGGTGGGTGTGTCCAGGCGCCCATCGGCCGTGATGCCGTGGCGGTCCTGAAAGCGCTTCACCGCCTCCACGAGCGGTGACTGGTACAGCTCATCGCTGGACAGGGCCGCCTCGGCCGGCAAGTCGCCGAGCAGGCGCAACAGGTGTGCCAGGCGCGGCACTCCCTTGTAGCGGGCGCCCGGCTCGAGAGGTTTCGAGGGCACGGGCAGCAGCTCGCCGTCGTCCTGCCGCGCCATCTCGAGGTAATGCTGCAGAGCGATCAAGGTCCGCTGGTAGCCACGGAACTGCGGCTCGACCGCCTCGAGGGCCGATTTGACATCCGTGCTCACGAGCAGCGTTTCGCGCAGAAACTGCGCAAGATCGTAGCGGGAATTCCTCGCCGCGATCGCGAACTTGACCTGCTTGGGATTGACTCTGCCGACGTGCAGATCGGACACGTAGCGCATCAGACAGACCGTCAGCGCGAGGTCAAATCGGGCCACCGCGCCCGGTTCAGTCAAATGCTGCTCCCGCGCGCCCCAGCGCGAGGCGTCATAGTCTTCAGGGTCCAATCCCTTCTGCTGCGCTTGCTGCAGCGCCTCGATAATCGCCTGCGCCTGGCGCGTGGCCTGCGCATCGTGGCTCCAGGCCGCTTCATAGCCCGACGCCTCGTAAAAGGCCTGCACATCTGCGCGATAGTCCGAAAAATCCGGCCAGCGCAGCTCCGCGAGGCGCCCGGAGGCCACCAGTTCATGCAATGGACCCGCATCCACAGCGACGGGCGCGACCGCGGTGGCCGAGGCCGGCGGCCCGAAAGCAAGCAATCCAAGTGCACCCAGTACGAGCCCGGTGCGACAGGACTTGATGACTGCGGCAAGCGCGAGAGTTGGCATAGGGGAGATCCTCGGGGCGGGCGGCTGCACGCGGCTATTGTCGCCAGTCTCCTCCATCGGGTCCACAGCACGGGTACCCTCGCCAAATCTGCACCGCAGGAATTTGATGTCGCTTTTCAGGTGGGCGACCCACCGGGCGAGTGATACTTTGTCGTCCATGCCCTTGCAGCTGACAATCCGCGAAATGCAGCGTGCGGTGTTGCACGCTGATAGCTCTTACGACGGAATTTTCTATTCGGCCGTAAAGACCACGGGGATTTTCTGCCGGCCCTCCTGCAGTGCGCGCAAGCCCAATCCTCGAAACGTCGAGTTCTTCGCAAGCCAGCGGGAAGCGCTGTTCTCGGGATACCGGGCCTGCAAGCGGTGCCGGCCGCTCGATACGGACGGCAAGCCGCCTAACTGGGTGGACCGGCTGCTGCGCCGGTTGGAAAGGGCGCCCGCGGAGCGAATCGCGGCGCACGATTTGCGTCGCATGGGAGTCGAGCCCGCGCGTGCGCGACGTTATTTTCTCAAGCACCACGGCATGACCTTTCAGGCCTATTGCCGGGCCCGACGCTTGAGTGACGCATTTCGCCGTATCAGAGGAGGAAGCCCCGTGTCCGAAGTGGCCCATGCCAGTGGTTTCGAATCCGAAAGCGGCTTTCGCTCCGCGTACGAACGCGTGTTTGGCAGCCCCCCATCCGAGGCCAGCAATTGCCATCCCGTGATTCTCAGCTGGATCCGCACCGCAACCGGTCCGCTCATCGTCGGTACCAGAGAGGAGACCGTGTGCCTGCTGGAATTTAGCGAGCGGCGCATGCTCGAGACTCAGCTGCGGACCTTGCGCAGGCGTTTACACGCCGTGCTGTTGCCCGGATCTAATCGGCTGGTGACGGCGCTGCAAAAGCAACTCGACGAATATTTCTCTGGCAAGCGCAGGGAATTCACCCTGCCGCTGAGCTATCCGGGTACGCCGTTTCAAGAGAAAGTGTGGTCGCAGCTGCGGCGCATTCCGTACGGAAGCACGTGCTCCTACAAGGATCTGGCCCGCGCGGTCGGCCATCCGCTGGCGGTGCGGGCGGTAGGCACCGCCAATGGCATGAATCGCCTCGCGATCCTGATCCCCTGCCATCGGGTAGTAAACGCCAACGGCGAGCTGGGCGGCTACGGCGGCGGTCTGTGGCGCAAGCGCCTACTGCTGGACCTCGAAAGTGGTCAGCGCAGCCCCGCGCCACTGCTCAGGTATACCGCGAACGTGCCCAGCCAGTGACCCCCCTCGTAGTGCTCGCCAGTCACCGCCGGCAGCGCGACGTCGCGGTGCCGCGCGGCCGTGCGCTGCAATACCGGGATGCGCCGGTCACCCTGGGCCAGCCCATGGGCGATACCCTCGAGCATCCAGGCGCGACTAAGATTCAGACCGTCGATATGGGCGAGCTTGGGGTCGGAACGGTCGGTGACAACCGCGGGCTGCAGCCATAGAGCGCTGTCATCGCGAGGAATCGTGGGCAAGAAAGCTGAGAGCCAGCGTCCGAATGCGCCCGGCTCCAGAACCCGTCGCATAAAGTCCGCCTCGGCCAGGCATGGCGAGAGAAAATCCTCGCCGGACGGTTCGTAGCTCAACGGGCAATTGCGGTCCTTGATGTAAAACCTTTGTGCCGCGTCCTTGAGCAGCTGACGCATGTGCATATCGCCGGCGACGCCCGCCCAGTCCCAGATCAGCCCGAAAGAGAACGCCGTCTGATCATGCTCACCGACCCGAATCGGGTAATGAAGCTTCGGTAGCCAGTTCGCCAGCCGCAGCGCCACGGCAGATTCGAGAGGCTGTAGCGTGCTCAGCCACTGCTGCGCCTGCGGATCCTGCCATTCGCGCAGCTCGGCAGACAGTTGCAGCAGCCAAGCCAGTCCGTAGGGCCGTTCGAACGAGGCCCGGTCAGCCTGCTGCAGATATTGGAGTTCGCCGGCGATGTTGGTCGCCGTCAGGCTGCGAGCCACTTCGGCTCGCGCCGCGGCAGCGAACGGAGCCTGCGGAAACAACCGCGACAGGCGCACCAGCAGCCAGTGGCCGTGAACGTCAGAATGCCAGTCCAGGCAGCCGTAGAACGCGGGCGTCAGCAGGTGCGGGGCAAGCGCGGCGGCCTCGCTGTCCAGCGTGTGGCTGACGTGATTGGGGTACTCCGTGTGCAGGCATTTGAGCGCCAGATTTGCAAAGCGCGTGGCGGATGCCACGTCCAGTGAAGTGCTGTTGGGAGCAGCGGCGCCGGCCGCCGGGCCCCAGCACATCGCGAGCACCGAAATCATCGCGAGCGGCGCTGCCTGGCGCATAGGGGGTGACCTCCAACAGTTCATCGAATCCGTATAATAGCCCTCATTCGCCGCGGCGGACGCGTGACTCCATGGATCAGTCCCTGAATGGCCGGTGCCTGTGCATGGCGATCCGCTATCGCTGCGGTCAGTTGCTGTACCCGCCGACGCTGTGCCACTGCGAGTCATGTCGACGCGCCGCGGGTGCGCATGCGGTCGGCTGGCTGACCGTGCAGCGCACCGATCTGCACTGGTTGGCAGGGACGCCGCGGGAATTCGAATCCTCGCCGGGCGTGCACCGCTCCTTCTGCGGTCAGTGTGGCACACCGCTTACCTACCGCAGTGCCGCACGCCCCACGGAAATCGACGTGACCATCTGCAGCCTGGAGCAGCCCGAGCGGGCTGCGCCGGTTGACCACATCTGGATGCAGGATGCACCGCCGTGGGATCGTCCCAATGACGGGTTGCCGCAGCACGCGGCAGGCCGCTCACGGCCCTGAGCCGGCGCGTGCTATCAGCGCCGCGAGGGCATTGGCCAAGCCGTTTTACTCCTACTATGATGGCCATGCGTCCGGAGAAACCGCCGCGATCGCACGGCCGGTCCTTGGGCGCTCAGGCATTAGGAGGGCATATGCAGCAGACAGTGCACAACTATCTGAAGGCGCTCGAGGCTGGCGATGCGAACAAGGCGGCCGCGCTGTTCATACCTGACGGCTGGGTCGAGTCGCCGTTCCTGGGCCGGTTGCCGGTGCGCCAATTCGTCAAGACGGTCGCCGACGCCTCGAACGGCACGAGACTTACGGTGCACGACGTGCTCGTTAGCGCTGAAGGTCACTTGCGGGCCGTCGCCTACTATCTCTATGACTGGCGCCTTAAAGACGGTTCGCGGGTCTCGTTCGATTGTGCTGACGTGTTCAACTTTGACCCGAGCACCGGGAGAATCCAATCGATCGTATTGGTGTACGACACCCATCCCGTGCGCGGAGCCGTCGCGCACACGTATCCTTAAGCACGCCAAGTAGTGCATGACAATCCGAGCCCCCTTGATGGCAACGCTTGTCGCGGCGTGTGTGCCGTGGGTTGCTTCGCACGCAGGCCGCCCGGTGGCGGTGGCGAACGCGTATAACATCAATCCGCCGTGAACGAGCTGCACAAGGGAGATTTAATAGAGTGAAAACGCAAATACTGTGCCTGATGGTCGCCAGCGTGTTGGGCGGCGCCTCCACCGCTATGGCTGCCGACGCCGCGCCAGCGAGCGCCCTAGTCGCGTTCACCCATGTTGCGGTGGTGCATCCGGAGCGCGAGAGCGGCAAGGTGGTGGATCCTGACCAAACGGTAGTGGTCAGGGGCGAGCGCATCGACAGCCTTGGACCCGCCGCATCCACGCCGGTACCGGCTGGCGCTCAGGTGATTGATGCCTCTGGAAAGTGGCTGATTCCGGGGCTCATCGACGCGCACGTGCATTTCTTCCAATCCGGAAACCCCTACACCCGCCCGGACGCTGCGGACCTGACGGCGGTCGTGCCCTACGCTTCCGAAGTCGCGCGCAACAAGGCGCGCCTGCCGGCGACCTTCAAGGTGTGGATCGCCAGCGGGGTCACCTCGGTCGTGGATGTGGGCGGCCCGATGTGGAATTTCGAGGTGCGCGACGCCGCCCGAACCGCGGCCGTTGCCCCTGCCGTGGCGGTCGCTGGCCCGCTGATTTCGATGATTGCCGATCCGCCCCTGGAGCTCGATGACCCGCCGATCATCCGTACCTCAACCGCGGCCGAGGCCACGGCACTCGTGGACCGCGAACTTGCGCATCACCCCGATTACATCAAGGTGTGGTTCATACACGAGCCCGGCACGGACCTGGCCGCTCAGGAGGCCATCGTGCGTGCGGTCGCCGATGACGCCCACCACGCGGGTGTCCCGCTGGCCGTGCATGCGACCGAACTGGAAACGGCGAAAGCCGCGTTGCGCGCCGGTGCCGATTATCTTGTGCACTCGGTCGAAGACGTGCCGGTGGACGCTGAGTTCCTGGACCTGATGAAGAAAAACAAGGCGCTCTACTGTCCCACCCTGTGGGTGGGACCGGGCTACGACTACATGTTCGCGGGGTTGTGGCGCCCCACCGACGCGGAACGCCGGCTCGCCGACCCGCAGGTGCTGGCGACGATGGACGACATGCGCACGCTCCCCGATGACAAGGTCCCCGAACGCGTGCGTCGCCCGCGCGCTGCCGGCAAGGAACCGCCGCCGGTGACGACCATGCTGCACAATCTCAAGACTGTTTACGACGCCGGAATCCCCGTGGTCATGGGCACCGATGCCGGTAATATTGGCACGCTGCACGGGCCCTCGGTGTTCCGGGAAATGGCCTTGATGCAACAGGCCGGCCTGACGCCGGTTCAGATCTTGCGCGCGGCCACTACGGTCGGTGCGCGCGCCGCGCATCGCGAAGACGTGGCCGGGGTCATCGCCGTCGGTCGCGCGGCGGACCTGGTGCTGCTCGATGCCGATCCGACGAAGGACATTTCCAAGGTCAGTCGCATCTACAGAGTGGTGCGCTCGGGCAAGGTGTACAACCCGGATGAGCTGATCGCCTCGATCAAGTGAGCGCCGCCGTCGATCGGGACGCGGCGTGCTAGATTAGGGCCCATCATGCGAAAAACGCTATACGGCGCGCTCATCGCTGCGCTTGCGGCTGCGAGCTGCTACGCGCAGGGCGATGCGACGACGCTGAGCGCGCCGGAGGCCAAAGCCCGGGCAATCTTCGAGCGCGTGATCGCCTACAAGACTTCGGTGGGCTTGGGGCAGGTGCCGGTCATGGCCGCCTACCTGGCCGACGAATTTCGAGCCGCCGGGTTTGCGGACGCCGATATCCATATCTTCCCGCTGGGCGAGACCGCATCGATGGTGGTGCGCTATCGCGGTGACGGGAGCAACGGTAAGCCCATACTGCTGATGGCGCACATGGATGTCGTGACCGCCAAGCGCGACGAGTGGCAACGCGACCCGTTCGTGCTGGTGGAGGAAAAGGGTTTTTTCTTTGGCCGCGGCACCTTTGACGTCAAGGGCGGCCTGACCTGCGAGGTGGCGACCTTCCTGCGGCTCAAGGCCGAGGGATTCTTGCCGAAGCGTGACCTGATCCTCATGCTCACGGGAGATGAGGAAACCACCGAGAACACGACTGCGGATCTGGTGAAAAACCACCGCGACCTGATCGACGCGGACTTTGCCTTGAATGCCGACGCCGGCAATGCGACGCTCGATGAGAGCAGCGGAAGACCATTGTTCTTCAGCCTCGGAACCGCCGAGAAATCCTACGCGAGTTACGACCTGACCGTGACCAACCCGGGAGGCCATAGCTCCTTGCCGCGGGCCGACAACGCCATCTACGAGCTGGCCGACACCCTCAAGAAGGTGCAGGCCTACCGATTTCCGATCATGTGGAACGACACCACGCTCGGTTACTTTAAGGGCATAGGCAAGCTGACGCCGGGACCGCTGGGCCAGGCCATGCAGCAGTTTGGCGCAAATCCCCACGACCAGAAGGCCGCGGCAATGCTGGCCGAGAGCCCCACCTATGTGGGCATGACGCGCACCACCTGCGTGCCGACGCTGCTGCGCGGCGGCCACGCCGAGAACGCTTTGCCCGAGTCGGCCACGGTGACCATCAACTGCCGAATTTTCCCAGGCGTCGATCCGAGCACGGTCAGAGCGACATTGCAGGGCATCGTCGGGCCCAAGGTTAAGGTGGCCAGCGTGGGTGTGCCGTTCTGGAGCAATGCTTCGCCGCTTCGTGCGGACGTGCTGGAGGCGGTGGGCAAGGCGCTGCATGTGCGCTATCCGGGCGTGCCCATCGTGCCCATGCAGGAGCCCGGGTTGTCGGATGCCGTGTTTACCCGGGGGATTGGCATCGCTTCCTACGGCGTCAGCTCAGGCTTTATTAAGGACAGCGATAATTACATGCACGGCCTGAACGAACGCGTGCCGGTCCAGTCGTTCTACGACTACCTGGATTTCTGGTACCGGCTGGTCAAGGGCCTGGCCGGCGCACCCGCCCAATAGGCCAGCCGCGCCTTCGCGCAGCATGCCTGAGCCCAGGCCCTGCCCTGCGCCCGGGCAGCAAGCCGTTGACTTGAGACCCCCCGGTACCTAGAATCGCCGGCCTTTGCAGGCCCGGCCAGATGCTCGCCGTGCCCCAAAAATAGTGAATCGCAGTGTCGGGCCGCCTGCCATAGGCGGCCCGACTTGTCTCTTTAGCGTTAAACGTTTGATTTTCTTGGAGTTTACATGGCCACAACAGGTCAGCTAATCCGCCAGCCGCGTCGCGTGCGGGCGGAGAAGACCAAGGTACCGGCCCTGGGGGCCTCCCCGCAGAAGCGCGGGGTGTGCACACGCGTGTACACCACCACGCCCAAGAAGCCGAACTCGGCCCTGCGCAAGGTATGCCGGGTGCGGCTGACCAACGGCTACGAAGTGACCAGTTACATCGGTGGCGAGGGCCACAACCTGCAGGAGCACTCGGTCGTTCTGATCCGCGGTGGACGCGTCAAGGACCTGCCGGGCGTGCGTTACCACACCGTGCGCGGCACCCTCGACTGTGCGGGTGTCGGCAATCGTCGGCAAAGCCGTTCCAAGTACGGCGCCAAGCGGCCGAAGAAATAATCAGAGGTATCAGCCATGTCGCGTCGCGCAGCAGCGCCCAGCCGGACCATCCTTCCGGATCCGAAATTCAAGAGCGATATGCTCGCGAAATTCATGAACGTCGTGATGGAAAGCGGCAAGAAGTCCGCCGCCGAACGCATCATCTACGGCGCACTGGATCGCATTACCGAGAAGACCGGGCGCGGCGGGTCCGAGGCGCTCGAGGTGCTGTCGACGGCTCTGGAGAACGTCAAGCCGACCGTCGAGGTCAAGAGCCGGCGCGTCGGCGGGGCCACCTATCAGGTACCAATCGAAGTGCGCGCCAGCCGACGCCAGGCGCTGGCGATGCGCTGGGTCATCGAGGCGGCGCGCGCACGGAGCGAAAAGTCGATGGCGCACCGGCTGGCGCACGAGCTGCTTGATGCGGCCGAGAATCGGGGCAACGCGGTGCGCAAGCGCGAGGACACGCATCGCATGGCTGAGGCGAACAAGGCCTTTGCCCACTATCGTTGGTGAGAGGAATTCATTGTGGCACGTGTGACGCCCATTGAGCGTTATCGGAACATCGGCATCTCGGCGCATATCGACGCCGGCAAGACGACGACCACCGAGCGCATCCTGTTTTACACCGGCGTCTCGCACAAGATCGGTGAAGTGCACGACGGCGCCGCCGTCATGGATTACATGGAGCAGGAGCAGGAGCGTGGCATCACCATCACCTCCGCGGCGACCACCTGCTTCTGGCAGGGAATGGAAAAGAACTTTCCCGAGCACCGCATCAACATCATTGATACGCCGGGCCACGTCGATTTTACGATCGAGGTCGAGCGCAGTTTGCGCGTACTCGACAGTGCGGTGGCGCTGTTCGATTCGGTAGCCGGCGTGCAGCCGCAGTCCGAGACCGTCTGGCGGCAGATGAACCGCTACGGCGTGCCGCGCATCGCCTTCGTCAACAAGATGGACCGAGCCGGCGCGAACTTCCTGCGCTGCGTGGACATGATCCGCACGCGCCTGCGCGCCAACCCGGTCCCGATCCAGTTGCCGATCGGGGCCGAAGAGGCCTTCGAGGGCGTCATCGACCTGGTCAAGATGAAGGCCATCTACTGGGACATGGAAACCCAGGGGATGAAGTTCGAGTACCGCGACATCCCGGAACCGCTGCGCGCGCAGGCCGAAGAATACCGCCACAAGATGATCGAGGCGGCGGCCGAGGGCAACGAAGAGCTGCTCCATAAATACCTGGAAAGCAGCGAGCTGAGCGACGACGAGATTCGCCAGGGACTGCGCCAGCGCTCATTCCGCAATGAGATCGTGATCTGCATGTGCGGCACGGCCTTCAAGAACAAGGGCGTGCAGGCGCTGCTCGACGCGGTCATCGAATACATGCCCTCGCCGGTCGAGATGCCGGACGTCAAGGGCACCAATGACGACGGCGAACCTGCCACGCGCAAGGCGGACGACGACCAGCCCTTCTCGGCGCTGGCCTTCAAGATCCTGAACGATCCGTTCGTCGGTAACCTGACCTTCTTCCGGGTGTATTCCGGCACGCTCAACTCGGGCGACTCGGTGTACGTGCCGACCAAGGACAAGACCGAGCGCATTGGCCGCCTGCTGCAGATGCACGCCAGCGAACGCACCGAGATCAAGGAAGTGCGCGCCGGAGACATCGCCGCGGCCGTGGGCCTCAAGGATGTCATCACCGGCGACACGCTGTGCGATGAAGAAAAGGTCATCACGCTCGAGAAGATGGTGTTCCCGGAGCCCGTGATCTCGGTGGCGGTCGAGCCGAAGACCAAGGTCGACCAGGAAAAAATGGGCGTGGCTCTGCAGCGCCTGGCGAAGGAAGATCCGTCCTTCCGTGTGCATACCGACGAGGAGTCCGGGCAGACGATCATTTCGGGCATGGGCGAACTGCACCTCGAAATCATCGTCGATCGCATGAAGCGCGAATTCAAGGTCGAGGCCAACGTCGGCAAGCCGCAGGTCGCCTACCGCGAGACCATACGCGCCAAGGTCGAGTCGGAAGGCAAGTTCGTGCGCCAGTCCGGTGGCCGCGGGCAGTACGGCCACGTGTGGCTGACGATCGAACCGAACGAGCAAGGCAAGGGTTACGAGTTCGTCAACGGCATCGTCGGCGGCAGCGTGCCACGCGAATACATACCGGCGGTCGACAAGGGCATCAAGGAAGCGGTCGAGACCGGCGTTGTGGCCGGCTACCCGGTAGTCGACGTCAAGGTGACACTGTTCGACGGCTCCTACCATGACGTCGACTCCAACGAAATGGCGTTCAAGATCGCCGGCAGCATGGGCTTTAAGGACGGCTTCCGGCGTGCCAAGCCGGTATTGCTCGAGCCGATCATGAAGGTCGAGGTGGTGACGCCCGAGGATTATTCCGGGGATGTCATCGGCGACCTGAATCGGCGCCGCGGCCAGATCACCGGCATGGATGACTCGCTTTCGGGCAAGGTCATCACCGCCGACGTGCCGCTGTCGGAAATGTTCGGTTACGCGACCACCGTGCGCTCGATGAGCCAGGGCCGCGCGACCTTTACCATGGAGTTTGGCAAGTACATGGAAGTGCCTACGCATATCGCCGAAGGCATCATCAAGAAGTAATTGAGGGTCGGGTATGTCTAAAGAGAAATTCGAACGCACCAAGCCGCACATTAACGTGGGGACGATTGGTCATGTGGACCACGGCAAGACGACCCTGACGGCGGCGCTGACGAAGGTGATGGCCGAGACGCACGGGGGCCAGTTCATGGCCTATGACCAGATTGACAAGGCCCCTGAGGAGAAGGCGCGCGGGATCACGATCAGCACGGCGCACGTGGAGTACCAGAGCAAGGAGCGGCACTACGCGCACGTGGACTGCCCGGGACACGCCGATTACGTGAAGAACATGATCACGGGAGCGGCGCAGATGGACGGGGCGATTTTGGTGGTGTCGGCGGCCGATGGTCCGATGCCCCAGACGCGCGAGCACATTTTGCTGGCCCGCCAGGTGGGCGTGCCCTACATCGTGGTGTACATGAACAAGGCCGACATGGTCGATGACAAGGAGCTGCTGGAGCTGGTGGAGATGGAGGTGCGCGAGCTGCTGTCGGTGTACAAGTTTCCGGGCGAGAAGACCCCGATCATCATTGGCTCGGCCTTAAAGGCGCTGGAAGGGGACAAGAGCGAGATTGGGGTGCCCTCGGTGATCAAGCTGGTTGAGGAGATGGACAAGTACATTCCGGTTCCCAAGCGCGACATCGAGAAGCCGTTTTTGATGCCTGTGGAGGACGTGTTTTCGATCTCGGGGCGAGGCACGGTGGTGACCGGACGCATTGAGCGCGGGATCGTCAAGGTGAACGACGAGGTGGAGATCATCGGGCTCAAGGCGACGCAGAAGACGATCTGCACGGGCGTGGAGATGTTCCGCAAGCTCCTGGACGAGGGGCGGGCGGGGGATAACGTGGGCGTGCTGCTGCGCGGCACGAAGCGCGAAGAGGTCGAGCGCGGCCAGGTCCTGGCCAAGCCCGGCAGCATCACCCCGCACACGCAGTTTGAGTGCGAGGTGTACGTGCTGACCAAGGAAGAGGGCGGGCGGCACACGCCGTTTTTCAAGGGCTACCGGCCGCAGTTTTACTTCCGCACCACCGATGTGACCGGATTGATCGAGTTGCCGGCCAACACCGAGATGGTGATGCCCGGGGACAACATCAAGATGAACGTTGACCTGATCGCCCCGATCGCGATGGAGGAAGGCCTGCGCTTCGCCATCCGCGAGGGCGGACGTACCGTGGGCGCCGGAGTGGTTTCGAAGGTACTTAAGTAGATCGCAACAGCCGGCCGCGCTGCCGCTATCCCGCCACTGCTCTGGACCCCCCAGGCGGGCACCGGGAACGAGCCGCAGGGATAACGGGCGGCGTCGGCTAAGGACAGAATATATGGCCAGTCAGAACATACGCATCCGCCTGAAGGCATTCGATCATCGCCTGATCGACAACTCGGCGCGGGAAATCGTCGAAACCGCCCGGCGTACCGGGGCGACGGTGCGCGGTCCGGTGCCGCTGCCGACAAAAATGGAGCGTTTTACGCTGCTGGTCTCGCCCCATGCGGACAAGGACGCCCGCGACCAGTTCGAGCTGCGTACCCACAAGCGGCTGATGGACATCGTCAACCCGACGGACAAGACGGTCGATGCGCTGATGCGCCTCGAGCTGCCGGCGGGCGTGGACGTCCAAATTAAGCTGAATTAACCGGTTGATCCCCGGATTTTGGCTGCTATACTAGGCGGCCTTTTGGCGCCTGGATAACAACAGGTACACCGCGCTACAGCGGCATCGGGCGAGGTTGGCTTGAATCCTACAAGGCGGATTCGGCCAAGACCACTCGAGAGCATCAGCGAGTATCTCGCTGACCTCCAGTAGTCTCACCTCCATTTTTTTTGGGCGACGTGCGCCAATCGCAGTGCACGTCCATTGACGAGGAACGACAGATGGCAATTGGGCTGGTCGGCCGCAAGTGCGGGATGACTCGCGTGTTCACGGACGCCGGAGACTCGGTGCCGGTCACGGTGGTTGAACTGCTTCCGAACCGCGTCACGCAGGTCAAGACTGACGAGCGCGACGGGTATCGCGCGGTGCAGGTCACCTACGGTGAGCGGCGGCCGCAACTGCTGTCCAAGGCCGTGGCCGGCCACTACGCCAAGGCCAACGTGGCGCCCGGGCGCGCGTTGATCGAGTTCCGGCTGCGCAATGCGGACGATGCCGATCTGAAGGCCGGCGCCGAGCTCAAGGTCGACCGCTTCGCCGCTGGCCAGCGCGTCGACGTTACCGGCGTCACCAAGGGCAAGGGATTTGCCGGCGTCATGAAGCGCCACAACTTCGCCGGCGGCTATGCCTCGCATGGTCATTCGGTTTCGCACCGGGTACCGGGCTCGATCGGCCAGCGTCAGACCCCGGGCCGCGTGTTCCCCGGCAAGCGCATGTCCGGCCACATGGGCGTCGTGCGGCGCACCACGGAGAATCTGACCGTGATCGGCGTCGATACGGCCCGCAACCTGCTGCTGATCAGCGGTGCCGTGCCGGGATCGGAGGGTGGTCAGGTCCTGGTGCGGCCCTCGGTCAAGGCGGCGCGGCTGGCGCGACGCAAGAGCATCGCGCCCAGCAAAGTCGCCGCAGCCAAGCCGGCTGCCGGCAAAGCCGCTCCGGCCAAACCGGCCGCGGCCAAGACCAAGTAGCAAGCAGCAAGCAGTAGTCATGAAGCTCAAAGTCGCCAACGGCAGCAGTGAATTGCAGGTCTCCGACACCGCCTTCGGCCACGCCTACAATCAGGCGCTGGTCTTTCAGGTGGTCAATGCCTACCGCGCCGCCGGGCGCGCCGGAACCAAGGCACAGAAGTCGCGCGCCGAGGTGCGCGGCGGCGGACGCAAGCCGCATGCGCAAAAAGGCTCGGGCTCGGCGCGCGCCGGTTCGATCCGCAGTCCGATCTGGGTCGGCGGCGGCCGCGCCTTCGCGGCCAAGCCGCGCGACTTCAGCCAGAAGGTCAATCGCAAGATGTATCGCGGCGCGCTGCGCTCGATGTTCTCCGAGTTGGTGCGCCAGGATCGCCTGCTGGTCACCGACGGCATCGCCCTCGAGGCGCCGAAGACCCGGCTGCTGGCCAATCATCTCAAGTCACTGGCGCTCGACAACGTGCTGATCATCGTCGAGGCGCCGGATGAAAAGCTGTTTCTTGCCGCGCGCAATCTTCCGGGAGTCGAGGTGGTGGCAGTGAGTTCGCGTCAATCCGGTCAGCCTGGCCGCGCACGACAAGGTGCTGGCGACGGTCGGCGCCGTGAAGTTAATCGAGGAGCGCCTGCAATGAACCACAAGGTGCACGCGCCGGCGGCCAAGTTCGGGCAGGAGCGGCTCATGAGCGTGCTGATGGCCCCGCACGTCACCGAGAAGACGACGCAGGCCCTGCAGCTGCGCAATCAGTACACGTTCAAGGTGCGGCGCGACGCGTCGCGATTCGAAGTGCGGGCCGCCGTCGAGCTCATGTTCGACGTGAAGGTCGCGGCCGTACAGGTGGTCAACGAGCCCGGCAAGGCGCGTCGGTTCGGCAAGACTCCGGGCCGGACCCAGGATTGGAAGAAGGCCTACGTCCGGCTGGCCGAAGGCCACAGCATCGACTACGAAGCGGCGGCAGGAAAGGTCTAAAGGGTAAGTCCATGGCGCTGATCAAGCTCAAACCGACGTCTCCGGGAACGCGCTTCGTGGTGCGAGTGGCTCGCGGCCACCTGCACAAGGGCGGCCCGTTCGAGGCTCTGACGGTGCACCAGAACAAGACCGGTGCGCGCAATCATTCCGGCCGCATCACCACGCGGCACATCGGTGGCGGTTCGCGACAGAAGTATCGCCTCATCGATTTCCGGCGCGACAAGGACGGCATCAAGGGTGTGGTGGAACGGCTCGAGTACGACCCCAACCGCACCGCGCACATTGCGCTCATCTGTTACGCCGACGGCGAGCGTCGCTACATCCTGGCGCCCAAGGGCCTCAAGGATGGCGACGAAGTGCGCTCGGGGAGCGAAGCACCGATCAAGCCGGGCAATGCCATGGCGCTGCGACATATCCCGGTGGGTTCGCTGGTGCACAACATTGAACTCAAGCCTGGTCGTGGCGGACAGCTGTCGCGCAGTGCCGGCAATTCCGCGCAATACGCCTCGCGCGAGGGTACGCACGCGATTGTGCGTCTCAAGTCCGGCGAGACGCGCAAGGTCCATATTGATTGCCGCGCCACACTGGGCGAGGTCGGCAATGACGAACACAACCTGCGCACCTACGGTAAGGCGGGCGCCAAGCGCTGGCGCGGCATCCGCCCGACGGTGCGCGGCGTGGCGATGAATCCAGTCGATCACCCGCACGGTGGCGGTGAGGGCAAGCCCGGCCAGGGCAACCCGCACCCGGTCTCGCCGTGGGGATTGCAGACCAAGGGTAAGAAGACGCGTCGCAACAAGCGTACGCGCAACATGATCGTGCAGCGGAGGAAATAAGCGTGCCGCGTTCCCTCAAGAAAGGTCCGTTCGTTGACTTGCACCTGGCCAAGAAGGTGCAGACTGCGGCTGCCAAGAACGATCGTCGCCCGATCAAGACCTGGTCGCGACGCTCGATGGTCATCCCCGAAATGGTCGGCCTGACGATCGCGATCCACAACGGCAAGCAGCACCTGCCGGTGCTGATGACCGAGAACATGGTCGGTCACAAGCTCGGCGAGTTTGCACCGACGCGTGTGTTCAAGGCGCACGGCGGCGATCGCAAAGTGGCGACCGCGGAGTAACTTTATGCAGGTATCCGCGAAACTGCGCTACGCGCGCATCTCCCCGCAGAAATGCCGCCTGGTCGCCGACCTGGTGCGCGGCCGGCCGGTGGGCAGCGCGCTGGGCCTGCTCAAGTTCACGCCTCAAAAGGGTGCCGCGCTGGTGCTCAAGGTGCTCGAGTCGGCGATCGCCAATGCCGAGCACAATCTGGGCGCCGACATCGATCAGCTGAAGGTGGCGCGGGTCGAGATCGACGAGGCGCCGGTACTGAAGCGCTTCGCCGCGCGCGCCAAGGGTCGCGGCAACCGCATCGTCAAGCGCAACAGTCATATCACCGTCCAGGTCAGCGACGGCAGGAAGGACTAACCGATGGGCCAAAAGGTCAATCCGCTGGGTATACGCTTAGGGATCACCCGTGACTGGGTATCCAAGTGGTACGCGAGCAAGAAGCAGTTTCCGTTGCTGGTGCACACCGATTTCAGGGTGCGCGAGTTTCTGAAGAAGAAGCTCTCCGAGGCCTCGGTGAGCCGCATTCTGATCGAGCGCGCCGCCAAGAAGGTCAGTATCACGATCCAGACGGCGCGGCCGGGCATCGTGATCGGCAAGAAGGGTGAGGACATCGACAAGCTGCGCGCCGAGACCGCGAAGCTGCTGGGCATGCCGGTGGCCGACGTGCGTCTCAACATCGCCGAGATCCGCAAGCCCGAGCTCGACGCCCAATTGGTCGCCGAAGGCATAGCCCAGCAGATTGAAAAGCGCGTGATGTTCCGTCGCGCCATGAAGCGCGCGGTCATGAGCACCATGCGCAGCGGCGCGCTCGGCATGAAGGTGCGCATGTCCGGCCGCCTCAATGGCGCCGAGATCGCGCGTACCGAGTGGGTGCGCGAGGGGCGAGTGCCGCTCCATACCTTCCGCGCCGACATTGATTACGGCACGGCTGAATCGCAGACCACCTACGGAGTGATCGGCGTCAAGGTATGGATCTTCAAGGGCGAGGTATTTGATCAGGCGGAGCTGGAGCGTAACGCCCAGGCGGGTGCCGAGGCCGCCGCCGCAGCCGCTGCTGCAGCCGCCGCCGCCGCGGCTCCCGCAGCTCCCGCAGCCACCGTGCCTGCCACCGCTCCGGCGGCCGCCCCGGCGGCGGTTTGAGTGAGCCAGTAGGAGTCCGCTAGGAATTTAAGTCAATGCTGCAACCCAAACGCACCAAGTATCGCAAGCAGTTCAAGGGCAAGAACTACGGCCTGGCAACTCGCGGCAGCAGCGTGGCCTTCGGCGATTTCGGCCTGAAGGCGACCGAGCGCGCCCGCATGACTGCGCGCGAAATCGAGGCGGCACGTCGCGCCATGGCCCGGCACGTCAAACGCGGCGGGCAGATCTGGATCCGCGTGTTTCCCGACGTGCCCATCACCAAGAAGCCCCTCGAGGTTCGCATGGGCAGCGGCAAAGGCAACGTCGAGTACTGGGTCGCCAAGGTTAAGCCCGGCAAGGTGTTGTTCGAGATGGAAGGGGTGACCGAGGATATTGCGCGCGAGGCGTTCCGCCTGGCGGGCGCAAAGCTCTCGGTGACCACCGCCTTCGTGAAGCGGCAGGTGCGCTAATGAAAGCGAGTGAATCACGCGACAAGTCGGCGGCGGCCCAGCGAACCGAGTTGCTCAAGCTTCGCAAGGAGCAGTTTGCGCTGCGCCTGCAGCGGGCAACCGGGCAGGCCGTCAAACCCGATCAATTCGGCAAGGTGCGCAAGAGCATTGCGCGCCTCAAGACGGCGATGCGTGCCCAGGCGGCCGCCTCGGCCAAGGCTAGCGGAGATAAATCATGAGCCCAGCAGCAAGCCCGACAGCCAATGACGCCGTGACGACCCGGCCCGTCGAGGCGCGCGGCGAGCGCGTCCTGACCGGGCGAGTCGTCAGCGAAAAGATGAACAAGACCATCACGGTCCTGGTGGAACGCGTGGTGCGGCACGAGACCTACGGCAAATACCTGCGCCGCAGCACCAAGCTGCTGGCACACGATGAGAGCAACTCGGCGCACGAGGGCGATACGGTGACGATTACGCCGTGCCGGCCGTTGTCGCGACGCAAGTCATGGCGCCTGGTGGCGGTCATCGAACGCGCGGGCCAGTGATCAGAGCGGCCAGGCCAAATACGGAAGCGATGACATGATTCAGATGCGCACAATGCTCAATGCCGCCGACAACAGCGGCGCCCGGACCGTGATGTGCATCAAGGTACTGGGCGGAAGCCGTCGGCGCTATGCGACGGTCGGCGACGTGATCAAGGTCAGCATCAAGGATGCGATCCCGCGCGGCAAGGTCAAGAAGGGAGAGGTGTATGACGCCGTCGTGGTGCGCACCCGCTTCGGGGTGCGACGCGCGGACGGCTCCCTGATCAAGTTCGACGGCAACGCCGCGGTGCTGCTGACGCCGAAGCTGGAGCCGATCGGCACCCGCATCTTCGGGCCGGTGACCCGCGAGCTGCGGACCGTGCAATTCATGAAGATTATCTCGCTGGCACCGGAAGTGCTGTGAGCGATTAGGAAAGAAGCGGCAGAACCATGGAAAAAATCAGGAAAGGCGACCAGGTGGTGGTGCTGTCCGGCCGAGACAAGGGCCGGCGCGGCGCGGTGCTGCAGGTGCTGGCCGAGGGCGCGGTGCTGGTCGAGAGCCTCAACCGCGTGAAACGGCACACCAAGCCGAATCCGCAGGCCAACCAGCCCGGCGGCATCATTGAGAAGGAAATGCCGCTGGCGCTTTCCAAGGTGGCGCTGTGGAACCCGGGCGCCAAGAAGGGCGATCGGGTGGGCATCAAGACACTGGCCGACGGCAAGAAGGTGCGTTTCTTCAAGTCCAGCGGCGAAGTCATCGACGCCTGATTCTTAAGGATAGGCGCAGGTTAATTATGGCAAGACTCCAACAAGATTATCGCGAGCGGATCGTTCCGCAGCTGATCAGCGACCTGGGACTGAAGAATCCCATGCAAGTGCCGAAGATCACCAAGATCACGGTCAACATGGGTGTGGGCGAGGCCGTGGCCGACCGCAAGCTGATGGACGCCGCGGTTGCCGACCTCACCAAGATCACGGGCCAGAAGCCGCTGATCTGCAAGTCCAAGAAGGCCATTGCTGCCTTCAAGCTGCGCCAGGGACTGGCGATCGGCTGCAAGGTCACGCTGCGCGGTGCGCGCATGTATGAATTTCTCGACCGCCTGATCAGCGTCGCGATACCGCGCATCCGCGATTTTCGCGGCGTGTCGCCGCGCGCCTTCGACGGCCGCGGCAACTACACGCTGGGCGTGCGCGAGCAGATCATTTTCCCCGAGATCCAGTATGACGCCATCGATCAGGTGCGCGGCATGGACATCACGATTACCACCACCGCGCGCGACAATGCCCAGGGTCGCGCGTTGCTGGCCGCCTTTAACTTTCCGTTTCGAAAGTGAGCGACTGAGCTCCACCCGAGGATTTGGCATGGCCAAGACGAACATGATCGAACGCGACAAGCGCCGGGTACTGGTGGCGAAGAAATACGCCGCAGTGCGCGTGAGCCTGAAGGAAAAGATTCGCAGTCCCAAGACGACACGCGGAGGACCGCGTGGCCGCGCAGGCGAAGCTGCAGTCGCTGCCGCGTGATGCGAGCCCCACCCGCCAGCGCAACCGCTGTGCGATTACCGGACGCTCGCGTGGTGTGTACAGCAAATTTGGGCTGGCGCGTACCAAGATTCGCGAGGTCGCCGCGCGCGGCGAGATTCCCGGGCTTGCCAAGGCGAGCTGGTAGGAGCCACAACGATGAGCATGACTGATCCGGTTGCCGACCTGCTGACCCGAATTCGTAACGGGCAGAGTGCGCGCAAGACCACCGTGACGATGGCTTCTTCGAAGCTCAAGACCGCCATTTTGCGGGTGCTGAAGTCCGAAGGCTTCATCGCCGACTTTACGGTCGGCGACGAGGCGGGCAAGCCCCTGCTGAGCGTCGACCTGAAGTATTTCGACGGCCGGCCGGTGATCGACCGCATTGAACGGGTCAGCCGTCCGGGGCTGCGCATTTACCGTGGCAAGGAAGAGCTGCCACGCGTGCTGGGTGGTATGGGCACGGTGATCGTGTCCACCCCGAAGGGCGTAATGACCGACCGGGCCGCGCGCGCCATAGGCCAGGGCGGCGAAGTGATCTGCATCGTCGCCTAGGCGACGCCGACAGCAAAGTAGACGGAATTTCGAATATGTCCAGAGTCGCAAAGCAAGTTATCGACATTCCCAGTGGCGTGACCATCACGGTTGCCGCCGACTTGGTCACTGTCAAGGGAGCCAAAGGGACCTTGACGTTGCCGGTCAGTGCCGGAGTCTCGGTGGCGCAGGAAAACAAGCAGCTGCAGGTGAGCTATGCCGATGCGGGCCAGGCGCGCACTCGTGCGGGCGCAACGCGCGCTCACCTGGCGAACATGGTGGTGGGTGTCACCCGGGGCTACGATCGCAAGCTCGAACTCGTGGGCGTCGGCTTTCGCGCCGCGGTCACCGGCAAGGCGCTGAACCTGACCTTAGGGTTTTCACATCCCGTGAGCTACGCGATTCCCGAGGGCATCAGCGTCGAGACGCCTAGCCCGACGGAGATCCTGATCAAGGGCGCCGACCGGCAGCAGGTCGGCCAGACGGCCGCCGAAATTCGCGGCATCCGCCCGCCGGAGCCCTACAAGGGCAAGGGCGTGCGCTATTCCGACGAAGTCATTTCCCTCAAGGAAGGGAAGAAGAAGTAGCGCGGAGGAACACTGGCAATGAATATCACCAAAAAAGAGCGCCGTGCGCGGCGCGCCGTAAAGACCCGCGCCAAGATTCGCGAGCTGGGTACGCCGCGGCTGACGATTCACCGCACCCCGCGCCATATCTACGCGCAGTTGTTTGCGGCCGACGGCTCACAGGTGCTGGCGGCGGCTTCCACGGTGCAAAAGGCGGTGGCCAAGGACCTGAAGTACACCGGCAACATCGAGGCGGCCCGTGCGGTCGGTCGCGCCATTGCCGAGCGCGCCAAGGCCGCAGGAGTGGCCAAGGCTGCGTTTGATCGTTCGGGGTTCCAGTATCACGGCCGCGTCAAAGCGCTGGCCGACGCCGCCCGCGAATCCGGGCTTGAATTCTAGCGCTGCGCCGGGATATAGAAATTATGGCAAGAATGGAAAAGACCCAAAGCGCCGATGACCTGCTGGAAAAGCTGGTCGCGGTCAATCGCACCGCCAAGGTCGTCAAGGGCGGCCGGCAGTTCGGCTTCACCGCATTGACGGTGGTCGGCGATGGTGCCGGGCGCGTGGGTTTTGGCTTTGGCAAGGCGCGTGAAGTGCCGGTGGCAATCTCCAAGGCGATGGCGCAGGCCCGCAAGAGCCTGGTCAATGTCAGCCTCGCCAACGACACATTGCACTATGCCGTCAAAGGCGAGCATGGCGCGACGCGCATATTCATGCAGCCCGCCTCGAGCGGTACCGGGGTCATCGCGGGCGGCGGGATGCGCGCGGTCCTTGAGTGCGCGGGCGTGCGCAATGTGCTCGCCAAGAGCTACGGATCGCGCAATCCGATCAACGTCGTTCGGGCTACGGTCAAGGCGCTGGCGAGCGTGCGATCACCGGATGACATTGCCGCCAAGCGCGGCAAGACCCTCGAAGACATACTCGGGTGAGATCATGGCAACGGGCGCACAAGTGAAAGTGACATTGGTTAAGAGCCTGTACGGGCAGCTCAAGCACATCAGCGCTTCGGTGCGCGGTCTCGGGCTGCGTCGCCGGCACCAGAGCGTGACGGTCGCTGATACTGCGGAGAATCGCGGCATGATCAACACCGCCGCCCACATGCTTAAGGTGGAGCGTAATTAACATGCGACTGAATACCATCAGACCGGTCGAAGGATCGCGCCGTCCGCGGCTGCGGGTCGGGCGCGGCGCGTCGGCAGGCCAGGGTAAGACCTGTGGCCGCGGCGTCAAGGGACAGCGCGCCCGCAAGGGCGGCTACCACAAGGTTGGCTTCGAGGGCGGCCAGATGCCGCTGCAGCGGCGCATGCCTAAGGTCGGTTTTCGGTCGGCGCTCAAGGCGCAGCGCGGCGAAGTCCGCCTGCACGAGTTGGCATTGGTCAAGGCAGAGGTCATTGACCTCGCGGCGCTCAAAGCGGCGCAGATCGTGTCGGTGTTCGCGATGAGCGCCAAGGTCGTCCTGTCGGGCGAGTTGAAGAAGGCCGTGCACCTGAAGGGCGTCGGCACTACCAAGGGGGCACGTGCGGCAATTGAAGCGGCCGGTGGCAAAGTCGAGGACTGATGGCCAACGCAGCACTCAGCAATCCAGCGGCGACTCTGGCCGAAGCGGGCAGGACGGGCGAGATTCGCACGCGCCTGCTGTTCCTGCTGGGCGCGCTGGTGGTGTATCGCATTGGTACCTTCATTCAGGTGCCAGGCATCGATCAGGCGCAGGTGCTGCGCTATTTCACCGACCAGTCCAACAGTATCCTCGGTGTCGTCAACAGTTTCAGCGGCGGCGCGCTGCAGCGCATGTCCATCTTCGCGATGGGCGTGATGCCGTACATCTCTGCGTCGATCATCATTCAGATGCTTGGCATGGTCGTGCCGACCCTGATGGAATACCGCAAGGAGGGCGAGGCCGGGCGGCGCAAGACCACCCAGTTGACTCGCTACTGTACCGTCGGCCTGGCGGTGTTCCAGTCCTTCGGCGCGGCCATTGCGCTGCAAAACGGCGGCATGGTGTTGAACGGCGGCCCGCAATGGTTGCTGGTCGCCACGGTGACGATGACCACGGGCACGATGTTTCTGATGTGGCTGGGCGAGCAGATTACCGAGCGTGGCGTCGGCAACGGAATCTCAATGATCATCCTGTCCGGCATCGTTGCCGGACTTCCGGGCGCGCTCAGTCGCACCTTCGAATCGGTCAGCAACGGCGAAATGCAGCCCATGTTCGCAATCGCGCTGGTCGCCATTGTGCTGGGTGTCACGGGGTTCTGCGTGTTCGTCGAACGCGCGCAGCGCCGCATCGCCGTGCACTACGCCAAGCGGCAGGTGGGCCGCCGCCTGTATGCCGGCCAGAGCAGCCATCTGCCCTTCAAGCTCAACATGTCGGGCGTGATTCCGCCGATTTTTGCCTCGAGTCTGTTGCTGTTTCCGGCGACCATGGCGAGTTTCTTTGCCACCGGCTCGGACACCAAGGTGAGCCTGGTGCTGCAGCGGATACAGGCGTCTCTGAATTACGGGCAGCCACTGCATCTGGTGCTGTACGCCGGTTTGATTCTCGGCTTTACCTTTTTCTACACCGCCCTGGTATTCAATGCGCGCGAGACCGCCGATAACCTCAAGAAATCCGGCGCCTTCATTCCCGGCATACGTCCGGGGCAGCAGACCGGCGAGTACATCGACAAGGTTCTGACGCGCCTCACCCTGTGGGGTGCCGCCTATATCATGGCGGTGTGCCTGCTGCCCGAAGTGCTGGTGTCGTCGCAGGGCGTGCCGTTTCAATTCGGGGGCACCTCGCTCCTGATCGTCGTCGTGGTGGTGATGGATTTCATGGCGCAGCTGCAGGCGCACATGATGTCGCATCATTATCCAGGGTTGATGAAGAAGGCCAATTTGCTCGGTACCGGCCGCAACGCGGCGGCTGCAGGTGAGAAATGAAAGTACGTCCATCAGTCAAGAAAATCTGCAAAAACTGCAAGATTGTGCGCCGTCGCGGCGTCATTTACGTGATCTGTTCCGACGCGCGGCACAAGCAGCGGCAAGGATAGAGGTAGCAGCATGGCACGCATAGCCGGCATCAACATTCCGATGAACAAACATATCGGGATCGGTCTGACGCACATATTCGGCATCGGTCGCGCGCGCGCGCAAGAGAGCTGCGCGGCGGCGGGCGTCGATCCGACCACCAAGGTCAAGGATTTGACGGAGGCTGAGGTGACCGCGCTGCGGGCGCAGCTGTCCCGCTATCCGCTCGAGGGCGACCTGCGGCGCGAGGTGTCGATGAACATCAAGCGCTTGATGGACCTCGGTACCTGGCGGGGTATGCGCCATCGCAAAGGTCTGCCGGTTCGCGGTCAGCGCACGCGCACCAATGCACGTACCCGCAAGGGCCCGCGCAAGCAGGCCGTAAAGCTGAACGCCCCGCCGGGCAAGGTCTGATCGGAACGTTTTGCACCACGACTCGTTAGCAGGCACGAACTTATATGGCTGACCAGAAAACACAGCAATCCGCGAGCACGGGCGCCGCAGGCACACAGACGGGTGGCGCCAAAAAGCCCAAGAAGGCGCGCAAGAATGTGCTCGACGCGATCGCGCACGTGCACGCGTCCTTCAACAACACGATCATTACGATCACCGACCGGCAGGGCAATACTCTGTCGTGGGCGACTTCGGGCGGCTGCGGCTTCCGCGGTTCACGCAAGAGCACGCCGTTCGCGGCGCAGGTGGCTGCTGAAAAGGCCGGCGTTGCTGCCCAGGAGCATGGCGTGAGGAATGTTGAGGTACGGGTCGGTGGACCCGGACCGGGCCGGGAATCCGCCGTGCGCGCGCTGAACGGCTGCGGGTTGAAGATCACCAGCATTGAGGACGTCACGCCGATTCCGCATAACGGCTGCCGCCCCCCCAAGAAGCGCCGCGTCTGACGCGCACTTATTAAGGAAGGAACAAATGGCGCGATATCTCGGTCCCACCTGCAAACTCGCTCGTCGCGAGGGCACGGATCTGTTTCTCAAGAGCGGTGCCAAGCCGCTTGAGTCCAAATGCAAGTTTCAAGTGCCGCCGGGCGGCATCAAGAGCGAGCGCCGCCAGCGCTTGTCCGACTACGGCCTGCAACTGCGCGAGAAGCAGAAATTGCGGCGCATGTACGGCGTGCTGGAGCGCCAGTTCCGAGGCTATTACCAGCAGGCTGCGCGCCGCACCGGTGCCACCGGCGAGCAGCTGCTCAAGCTCCTAGAGTCGCGTCTCGACAACGTCGTCTACCGCATGGGCTTCGCGGCCACGCGGGCCGAGGCGCGCCAGCTCGTCAGCCACAAGGCCATCGAGGTGAATGCCGGCATTGTGTCGATCGCTTCCTATCAATGCCGTCCGGGCGATGTGGTGCAGGTGCGCGAGCGCGCACGCAAGCAATTGCGAATTCAGGGTGCATTGGCCTCGGCGACCCAGGCGGGCCTTCCCGAGTGGGTCGAGGTAAACGACAAGGAAATGCGCGGCGTATTCAAGACGGTCCCGGCTCGCGAGGATGTCCTTCCGGACGTCAATGAGAACCTGGTCGTCGAGTTGTATTCGAAGTAAAGGTAAGCAGCTATGCAATCGTCAGTGAGCGAGTTCCTCAAGCCCCGTGTGGTCAAGGTGCAGCCGATCGCTCCGCGACAGGCGCGGGTGGTCATCGAACCCTTCGAGCGCGGCTTCGGCCATACGCTCGGCAACGCGTTGCGGCGCGTGCTGCTCTCCTCCATGCCCGGTGCAGCGATCACCGAGGTGGAAATCGATGGCGTGCTGCACGAGTACACGAGCATCGAAGGCGTGCAGGAAGACGTCGTTGACGTGCTTCTAAACCTCAAACTGGTGGCGCTGCGCATGCATGCGCGCAGTACCGCGGAGCTGCGCCTGCACAAGAAGGGGCCCGGCCCCGTGACAGCGGGTGATATTCAGACCGATCATGACGTCGAGGTCGTGAATCCGGAACTGGTTATCGCGAACCTCACAAAGGCCGGCGAGCTGAACATGCAGATGAAAATCGAGCGCGGCCGCGGGTATCGTCCCGCCGTGCAGCGCGTGGCATTCGAGGAGCAGACCCGGCCGATCGGTCGGCTGCTGCTCGACGCCTCGTTTTCGCCTGTGCGTCGCGTGACCTATTCTGTGGAAGCCGCGCGTGTCGAGCAGCGCACCGACCTGGATAAGCTGATCATCGACATCGAGACCAACGGCACGATCGAACCCGAGGAGGCCATCCGTCGGGCCGGGGGAATCCTCAAGGACCAGCTGTCGGTATTCGTCGACCTGCAGGGTGAGGACGAAGCGGTTGCCAAGATCACCGAGATGCAGTTTGATCCGATCCTGCTGCGCCCGGTCGACGAACTTGAACTCACGGTGCGCAGCGCCAATTGTCTCAAGGCCGAGAACATTCACTACATCGGCGATCTCGTGCAGCGCACTGAGGTTGAGCTGCTGCGCACTCCGAACCTCGGCAAGAAGTCGCTTACCGAAATCAAGGAAGTACTGCAGAGCCACGGTCTGATGCTCGGCATGCGCCTGGATGGCTGGCCGCCAGCTGGCCTGCGCCGTGACGAAGAGAGCGGCTTGATCTGAGCTATTGATCCCAAGAGAATTTCATGCGTCATAAACTTTCTGGCCGGCAACTCTCGCGTAATAGCCCGCATCGCCATGCGTTGCTGCGCAATATGGCGGGCTCGCTCCTGCGCCACGAGACCATCCACACCACGCTACCCAAGGCCAAGGAACTGCGCCGCGTGGTCGAGCCGCTTATCACGCTCGGCAAGAGCGATTCCGAGGCCAATCGGCGCTTGGCGTTTTCGCGCCTGCGTGACAACGAGATCGTAAGCAAGCTGTTCGTGGATCTGGGCCCGCGCTTCCGTACTCGGCCAGGCGGCTACACGCGCATTTTGCGGATGGTGCCGCGCGCCGGCGACAATGCGCCCATGGCGCTGATGCAGCTGGTGGACCGGCCGACGCCCGAAGCCGTGGCCAGCGCCGATGGCACGGCTGCCAAACAGGGGCGTGGTGCGAAGTCGGTACCGGCCAAGTCGGACGAAAAGAAGACCGCCGCGCCTAAGGCCAAGCCGGCCAAAGCCAAAGCTGCAAAGGCCGCCAAGGCCGAGGCCGCGAAGGCAACCGATGAGAAGCCGACGCGCGGAGCCAAGAAATCGGAAGGCAAGAAGTCAGGGGCAAAGACTACAAAGAAGTAGACCCCTCTAAGCGGCGCTTTATCAGGGAGAAGCGATATGGGCATGGGATCTGAGTTCAAAGAATTCGCCATGAAGGGCAACGTCGTCGACATGGCGGTCGGTTTCGTAGTAGGCGCCGCATTTGCCAAAATCGTCTCCTCGCTGGTCGAGAACATCGTCATGCCGCCGTTGGGCATGGCGCTCTCGGGCATCAATTTCGCGGACCTCGCGGTCGTCCTGGGGACCGGGCCGGACGGCAAGGCCGTCCTGCTCAAATACGGCGCCTTCCTACAGTCCGTCTTCGACTTTGTAGTCATCGCTTTCGTGCTGTTTCTGGCGATCCGGGCGATCAACCGGCTCAAGAAGCCCCCTGCTGCCGCGCCCGCCGCAGCGGCTCCTCCGAGACAGGAAGTATTGCTGGAAGAAATCCGCAATTTGCTGGCAAAGCGCTGAAATTAGGGGTGTCGGACGCGTATTCCGGGGGTTTATTTTTGGCTACAGATTGAATTGCGCCGCAGCTACTATAGAATCGGCTACTGCGATGGGATGTCGCAAATTAAACTAGTTTGATTGTTGCTTATAACTTCTGATTATCTGGGGATTCATCGATGAATATTAAGCTCGCTCTTGGCGCTGCTGTCGCAGCGCTCGCGCTGGTCGCTTGCAGCAACCAGGAACCCGCTGCTCCGGCTGCCGCTCCGGCTGCCGACTCGGCCGCTCCTGCTGCCGCTCCTGCTGCTGATGCGGCTGCGCCGGCTGCTCCGGCGGCTGACGCAACGGCACCGGCGGCTCCGCCTGCTGACGCGGCTGCACCGGCGGCTCCGCCGGCTAACCCGCCGAACTGATCCAACCGGATCCGGCATGAAAGCCCGCGCGGACCGCAACCCGGTCTGCGCGGGTTTTCGTGTTTCTGTGGCATGACCATCAGTGTTCGCGACCTGCGCCGCTCGCGCAGCGACCGGCAATGGCTCGAGTCGGCCTATCACGAGTACCTGGACGATTTAGCGCCGCTGGGCACGGGCATGTTCCCAGTCCTGCCCGAGTTTGGTCACCGGGAAGATGACCAGCTCACCAGCTGGTACGCCGATTCCAGCGCCCATCTGCTGACCGTCCTGAAGGACCACCAGCCCGTCGGTTTTGCCGTCGTCCGCACCGGCCACGTCATTGCCGGCCGCGGCGCGGTTGATTTTTCCATGGCCGAGTTCTTCGTTTCGCGTACCTGGCGCCGTCGCGGCATTGGCCAGGAAGCGGTGCGGCTGATACTGGACCGGTTCTCGGGCCGCTGGCACATCATGGAGTACCTGCGCAATCCGCAGGCCGTCGCCTTCTGGCGCCGGGTGGTGAGTGAATACACGGCCGGCAAATTTCAGGAGCGCGCCGAAAACGGCGAGATCCATCAGTATTTCCAGTCGGGGCCGCAGCGCGCGCACTGACAAGGCGCCGCGCTGCATTGGCGCCGCGATCCTGGAGGGCACCTCGTCGCGAGTAGAGCGGAGAATGGCCGAGGTCGGGACACTCCGCCGCTGCGCTTAAGCACTGCGCGCCGCAGGGGGTGCTCGTCCGAGGAGCGGCGCGAGGTACTGGCCGGTGAGGGATTCCGGATGCGCCGCGATCGCTTCGGGCGTGCCCTCGGCGAGTATTCGGCCACCGTTCTCGCCGCCACCGGGTCCCAGGTCGATGATCCAGTCGGCCGACTTGATCACGTCGAGATTGTGTTCGATCACGACCATGGTGTTGCCGGCATCCACGAGCTGCTGCAACACACCCAGGAGCTGCGCGACGTCGTGAAAATGCAGCCCGGTCGTGGGCTCATCGAGTATGTAGAGGGTGCGCCCGGCCGTGCGCTTGGCGAGTTCACGGGCCAGCTTGACCCGCTGCGCTTCGCCGCCCGAGAGGGTCGTGGCGCTCTGGCCGAGACGCACGTATTGAAGCCCGACGTCCAGAAGCGTACGCAATCGGTTGGCGGCTGCCGGTACATTGGCGAACAGCGCCGCGGCATCCTCGACCGTGAGTTCAAGCACCTCGTGGATGTTGCGACCCCGGTAGCGCACTTCCAGCGTCTCGCGGTTGTAGCGCCGACCGCGGCATACGTCGCAGGGCACGTAGACGTCGGGTAGAAAATGCATCTCGACGCGCAGTACCCCGTCGCCCTGGCAGGCCTCACAGCGGCCGCCGCGGACGTTGAAACTAAAGCGTCCCGCGTCATATCCGCGCGCCCGCGCCTCGGGGACCTGCGCGTACAGTTCGCGAATCACCGAAAATAATCCGGTATAGGTCGCCGGGTTGGAACGCGGCGTACGCCCGATCGGATTCTGGTCGATGTCCACGATGCGCTCGAAGCGCTCCAATCCGCTGATCTCGCGGCACGGGGCCGCGCCGAGCATGTCGCCTTCGCTGAGCCGCGCGGCGGCGTACCGGTACAAAGTGTCATTGATCAAGGTTGACTTGCCGGAGCCGGAAACACCGGTGACACATGTGAACAGGCCAATCGGGATGGTCACGTCGAGATGGCGCAGATTATTCCCGGTGGCATCGGCAATGCTTATGCGCGCCGCACTGCGCTTGCGCCGCTGGGGGGGGACCGGGACGACGTCCACACCCGCCAGGTAGCGGCCGGTCAGCGACTGCGGATTGGCGGCAATCTGCTCGGGTCGGCCCTGTGCGACCACCTCGCCGCCGTGTATGCCGGCGCCCGGACCAAGATCGACCACGTAATCTGCGCTTCTGATCGCCTCTTCGTCATGCTCGACGACGATGACGGTGTTCCCCAGGTCGCGCAGGCGCCTGAGCGTGGCCAGCAGGCGAGCGTTGTCGCGTTGATGCAATCCGATCGACGGCTCATCGAGGATATACATCACGCCCGTTAGACCTGAGCCGACCTGGCTCGCAAGCCGGATGCGTTGTGTCTCCCCGCCCGAAAGCGTGTCCGCAGCGCGACTGAGGCCGAGATAGTCCAGGCCCACATCGGCCAAGAAGCGCAACCGTTCGCTGACCTCGCGCACGATCCGGTCGGCCACTGTCGCGCGCCAGCCGGCCAGTTGCAGGGCGGCAAAGTGAGCCACCGCCTGGCCGACCGTAAGTTCGGTGATTTCGGCGATGTTGCGTCCCTGGATCAGCACGGCGCGCGCGAGCTCGTTCAGCCGCGTGCCTTTGCAGACCGGGCATGGCCGGGAGCCCCGATAGCGGCCCAGTTCCTCGCGTACCGCGCCCGCATCCCCCTCGCGCCAGCGGCGCTCGAGGTTGGGCATGATCCCCTCGAAGGCATGGCGGCGGCGCTGCGCGCTGCCGCGCGCATCGTTGTAGCGAAATTCGATCTCCACGCCCTCGCTGCCGTAGAGCAAATGCTGGCGCACAGTGTCGGACAATTCCGACCAGGGGGTATCGATGTCGAACTGGTAGTGACGGGCCAGACCCTGCAACAGCTGGAAATAGTGCTTGTTGTGTCGGTCCCAGCCGCGGACCGCTCCGCCAGCGAGCGAGAGGTGGGGCTGGGAGATGACCCTTTGCGGGTCAAAGAACGGCTGCACACCGAGGCCGTCGCAGGCGGAGCAAGCGCCGGCCGGATTGTTGAAGGAGAACATGCGCGGTTCCAGGTTTGGCACCGCGAATCCACATTCGGGGCAGGCATGGCGGCTGGAAAACGCCAGCGGCGCAGAGCCGGCCTCCTCGCCGAACACCACACGCGCGGTACCGTTGCTGAGCTTGAGGGCCGTCTCGAAGGATTCAGCCAGACGCTGCGCAAGCTCGGGCCTGACACGGAACCGGTCCACGACGGCCTCAATGGTGTGTTTGCGCCGCGGCTGGAGCGTCGGGACCTGGTCCAGCTCGTACACCGTGCCGTCGATGCGCACGCGCGCGAAGCCCTGGCCGGCCAGCTGAGCGATCAGCTGCGCGTGCTCCCCTTTGCGATCGGTGACCAGAGGCGCCAGCAACAGGGCCGATTGGTCAGGGAAACCCTGCAGCACCTGATCGACCATCTGGCCCACGCTCTGCGCGGCCAGATCGATGCCGTGGATCGGGCAGCGCGGCAGGCCGGCTCGCGCGTACAGCAGGCGCAGGTAATCGTAGATCTCGGTGACCGTGCCCACCGTGGAGCGCGGGTTGTGGGACCCGGCCTTTTGCTCGATGGCGATGGCCGGGGAGAGGCCTTCGATGCTGTCGACGTCCGGCTTATCCATCATGGACAGGAATTGCCGGGCGTAGGCCGACAACGACTCCACGTATCGACGCTGGCCTTCGGCGTACAGCGTGTCAAAGGCCAGGGACGATTTGCCCGACCCGGACAAGCCGGTGAGCACGATCAGCTGCTCCCGGGGCAGATCCAGGTCGATGTCCTTCAAGTTGTGGGTGCGCGCACCGCGCACGCGGATGCTCTTCATGGGTTGGGGTTTTGAATCGCTGTTGGGAGGCATAGCACTGCGGCCATTCTACACCGCCTGGCACGGCCCCCTGCGGGGGTGGGCGCCTGCCCCGGAGGATCCCCGCCCATAAGGGGTCGTAGTGCGCTACAGCGCGCCCCGGACCCCACAAAGGCCCTGTTCGGACCACAAAAGCGCCCGAAACAGGCCCCGCCGCGGGGGTCCGCGGCGACTACAATAGGCACCCTGGAAGTCGAGTGATTGCAAGAGGGGTCAGCCATGGCGCGCGGAGTCAACAAAGTCATACTCATAGGCAATCTGGGGGCGGACCCGGAGACGCGCTCCATGCCTTCGGGCATGACCGTCGCCAACATTCGCATTGCCACCAGCGAGAGCTGGAAGGACAAGCAGTCCGGCGAACAGAAGGAGCGGACCGAATGGCACAATGTCGCGCTGTTTGGGCGGCTGGGTGAGATCGCGGGCGAGTATCTGCGCAAGGGTGCGCAGGTGTATATCGAAGGCTCTCTGCGAACCCGCAAGTGGCAGGACAAGGAGGGCCGCGATCGGTATACCACCGAGGTCATCGCCAGCGATATGCAAATGATCGGAGGTCGCGGCGCGGGCGGCGGCGGCGGCGGGGGTGGTGGCAGCACCGGCAGTTACGAAACACGCGAGCGGGCGCCGAGCGGCGAAGCGGCGCCGGCCGGGGCCAGCGCCGAAGGGTTCGACGACGACATCCCCTTTTGATGCATGAGCGGGCTCTACTACATCAAGACTTTCGGCTGCCAGATGAACGAGTACGATTCCGCGCGCATCGCGGACGTGCTGCGCGCGAGCGCGGGCCTCACACCCACGGATGATCCGGCCAGCGCCGATCTGCTGCTGATGAACACCTGCTCGGTGCGCGAGAAGGCGCAGGAGAAGGTCTATTCGCTGCTCGGAGAGTGGCGGGCACATAAGCAACGGCGACCGCACGTGTTGATCGGGGTCGGCGGATGCGTGGCCAGCCAGGAAGGGGAGGCCATCACCGCGCGCGCGCCGTTCGTAGATTTGGTGTTCGGGCCCCAGACCATCCATCGATTGCCGCAGCTGCTCAGCGAACGCAGGTCCCGCGGGCGGGCGGTCGTGGACGTGAGCTTTCCGGAGATCGAGAAATTCGACCGCTTGCCGGCCCCGCGCGCCGAGGGTGCGCGCGCTTACCTTTCGATCATGGAGGGCTGCAGTAAGTATTGCAGCTTCTGTGTGGTGCCCTACACACGCGGCGACGAGATGAGCCGGCCGTTCGCGCAAGTGCTGGCCGAGGCGCAAACACTGGCGTCACAGGGAGTCGGTGAGATCACGCTGCTCGGCCAGAACGTCAATGCCTACGCCGGCCCTCTGGACGCGGGCGGCACGGGCGATCTGGCCGCGCTTATCCATCACGTGGCGCGCCTCCCGGGCATCGAGCGCATTCGCTTTACGACTTCGCACCCACTCGAGTTCAACGACAGCCTGATTGAGGCCTACGCCAACGTGCCGCAGCTCGCCAACCACCTGCACTTGCCGGTGCAAAGCGGGTCGGACCGCATCCTGGCGCTGATGAAGCGCGGCTACACGGCGCTGGAATACAAGGACCGGTTGCGTCGCCTGCGTGCGGTGCGGCCAGACATCGCGGTGTCCACCGACATCATCGTGGGATTTCCAGGCGAGACCGAGCGCGATTTTGAAGCGACGCTGCGGCTGGTCGCGGAAGCGCGCCTCGATCAATCCTTTTGCTTTATCTACAGTGCGCGACCCGGCACGCCCGCAGCTGCGCTTGCCGATGAGGCGACGCTGGAAATCAAACAGCAGCGCCTGGCGCGCCTGCAGGCGCAGCTCGACGCGCAGAGTCTGCAGATCAGCCGCAGCCTGGTGGGCACGGTGCAACGGGTGCTGGTAGAGCGCCCTGCCAAGAAGGACGCCACTGAGCTGGCCGGGCGGACCGAGTGCAACCGCTGGGTGAATTTCAGCGGCCCGGCGACCCTGTTGCAGCGCTTCGTGGACGTGGCCGTCACCGAAGCCCGGCCGCACTCTCTGCGCGGGCGCCTGCACGCGGCGCTGCCGCGCACCGCTCCCCATCCCCGGGGCGAATTCGCCGCCGCGAGGGCCTAAACCTGCCTCCATCCACCGTGGCCATTGCCCGTGAATTTGAGCTTGAGCCGGCCGACAACGCCCGGCTGGCGAGTCTGTGCGGTCCGCTGGACGCCAACCTGCGGCTGATAGAAGCGCGTCTGGAAGTTCAGATTCGGCGCCGCGGCCACGGCTTTCGCGTGCAGGGTACGCGGGCCGAGGCGGCCGAGCGGGCGCTGCGTGAATTGCACGGCCAGGCCCGCACCGGCGAGGTCAGCCCGGAACAGGTGCACCTGTGCATTGTCGAGCAAGGACTCCCGCGCGCCGCGCCGGAAGAGAACGGCGACGCGTCGAGTCTTGATAGCCCGGTGGTGCGTACGCCGCGCGGTCTGATTCGTGCGCGCGGTGCGCATCAACAGGCGTATCTGGCAAGTATCCGCGCTCGCGATCTGACCTTCGGCATTGGACCGGCGGGAACGGGCAAGACGTATCTGGCCGTGGCTTGCGCCGTGGAGGCCCTGACGGCAGAGCGTGTACGCCGCCTGGTGCTGGTGCGTCCGGCGGTCGAAGCGGGTGAGCGTCTCGGGTTCCTGCCCGGCGATCTGGCACAAAAGGTGGACCCGTACCTGCGACCCATCTACGACGCCCTGTACGAAATGCTTGGATTTGATCAGGTAGCCCGATTCATCGAGCGCGCGGTCATCGAAGTCGCGCCGCTGGCCTTTATGCGCGGCCGTTCCCTCAACGATTCTTTCATCATTCTCGATGAAGCCCAGAACACCACCGTCGAGCAGATGAAGATGTTCCTGACGCGCATTGGCTTTGGATCGCGCGCCGTGGTCACGGGCGATGTGACACAGACCGACCTGCCGCCGGGCCGGACTTCAGGCCTGCGTCACGCACTGCAGGTGCTGCGCGATGTCCGGGGAGTGGCGTTCAATCACTTCGATGCGGGCGACGTGGTGCGCCACCCGCTGGTACAGCGCATCGTGCAGGCCTACGAGGCGCACACCGCCTCAACCCCAGCGGGATCCCGTGAGCCGCGCGGCTAGAGTGCGGCGCGGCACAACGGGCGCCGGCAACGCCCGCGGTGAGCTGACGGTACACCTGCGCCGCGCCACGCGGCGTGGCTGGGTACCGGGCAGCGCGGCGCTGAGGCGCTGGGCAACCCTCGCTCTGGGCCGCCGGGCGGGTGGTCGCGAGCTGTCGGTATGGGTGGTCGGCTCGGCGCGCAGCCGCAGCCTGAACCGGCGCTACCGACACCGCAATCACCCCACCAACGTGCTGTCATTTGCGCCCGCGGCCCCCGGCCCGCTGCTGGGCGATCTGGTGATATGCCCCGATGTCCTCAGGCGCGAGGCGCGCGCGCAGGGCAAGGCGGTGCGCGCCCACTGGACGCATCTGGTAATTCACGGTGCCCTGCACCTGATCGGCTACGATCATGCCCGGCCCTCTGAGGCGCGGCGCATGGAGCGCAGGGAAGTGCGCCTGCTGAGGACCCTTGGAGTGTCCAATCCCTACCGGAGCCTGTAGAACATGGCGAAGGCGAAAAATAAGAATAAAAGCGCAACCGGGGGCTGGCGCGGACGCCTGACCCGAACCCTGGCCGGGGGCCTGCGGGAACGAGCCCAGCTGCTCGAGTTGCTGCGCGAGGCGGCCAAGCGGGGCCTGCTCGATGGCGATGCGATGGCCATGGTGGAGGGGGCCCTGACCATGGCCGAGCTGCAGGCTCGCGATCTGATGGTGGCCCGCGCGGAGATGGTGTGCATACGGCGGGAGGATCCGCTGGCGCGGATCCTGCCTGCGGTGGTGGACTCGGGCCATTCACGCTTCCCGGTCGTGGACGGCGATCGGGACGACGTGTTGGGAATCCTGCTGGCCAAGGACCTGCTGCGCGCGGCCAGCGCCGCGAATTCCGCGAAGTTCGACATGCGCGAGTTCCTGCGGCCGGCGGTGTTTGTGCCGGAAGCCAAGCGGCTTGACGCCCTGCTCAAGGAATTTCGCGGCAACCGCAATCACATGGCGATCGTGGTTGACGAATACGGTGGAGTCGCCGGGCTCATCACGATTGAAGACGTGATCGAGCAGATCATCGGCGAGATTGACGACGAATTTGACATCGAGGATGACCTGAACATACGTGCCGAGGGCGAGCAGCAGTTCGTAGTGCGGGGCGCCACGCGCATCGCGGAATTCAACGAGCACTTTGGCAGCGCCTTTGACGACACTGAATTCGATACTGTCGGCGGCCTGGTCATGCGCCAGCTCGGACGCGTGCCCCGGCGCGGTGAATCGGTGAACCTCGGCGCGTTCGAGTTTCGCGTGCTGCGCACCGATCGGCGGCGCATTGACAGTCTGCGCGTCACGGCCCCGCGCTCCGTGCAGTCAGCGCCGTGACCCTCTGGTCGCGCGGGACGCGCGCGCAACCGTGGTGGCCACTGGCGCTGGCACTGCTCGCCGGCGCGCTGCTGCCGTTTGCCTTCGCGCCCTTTGAATACTGGCCGCTGGCCATCCTGTGCCCGGCAGTCATGATGCGGCTCTGGTCGGGCGCGAGCGCGCGGCGCGCTGCCCTGCTGGGCTTGAGCTTCGGGGCGGGCACTTTTGCCGCCGGCACCTGGTGGCTGTACATCTCGATCCGCGGTTTTGGTGGTGCGCCGATATGGCTGGCCGTGGCCCTGATTGTGATTCTGGTGCTGCTCATGGCGAGCTACTACGCATTGCTCGGCTGGTTGGCGGTGAAGATCCTGCCGGGGGAGGGCCCATGGCGCTGGTACGTGGGCCTGCCGGCGCTGTGGCTGCTGTGCGAGTGGTGGCGCGGCTGGTTCCTTTCCGGCTTTCCCTGGTTTTCCCTGGGCTACTCGCAGACCGACACCTGGCTGTCGGCCTATGCCCCGGTGCTCGGCATGTACGGCTTGTCCGCGCTGTTGCTGGTGCAGGCCGGAGCGCTGGCGGCACTGTGGCCGATGCGGGCCCGATCGGCTTGGGCTGCGGCGGCGGTGCTCGCGCTGATATGGGCCGGTGGCTGGGGTCTGGGGCAGGTGCACTGGACACGGCCGACCGGTGCCGCCGTGCCGGTCGCGATTTTGCAGGGGGCGATACCACAGGACGAGAAATGGCAGGAGGAAAACCGCGGGCCGACCAAGGAGCTGTACCGCCAGCTCAACGATCAGGCGCTGGGAGCCCGGCTGATCGTGTGGCCGGAAGCTGCGGTCCCGGAGCTGGCCAACGAGATTGCACGCTACCTGGCCGAGATCCAGGCGCGCTCGCGCAGCCGCGACGGCGACGTCGTGATGGGCGTGGTGCGCCTGGGCGACAACGGCGTCGATTACTACAATTCGATCATCGCACTCACCGGGGGGGTGGCTTTTTACGACAAGCGCCATCTGGTCATGTTTGCGGAGACCTTCCCGGTGCCGGCGTTTGTGCGCAGCTGGCTACGGCTGCTCAATCTGCCCTATTCCGATTTTGCGCCCGGCTCCGACCACCAGGCGCCGCTGGCCGCGGCCGGTATGCATCTGGCACCTTCGATCTGCTACGAGGACGCCTTTGGCAGCGCTCAGCTCGCATTGGTCAGGCGCTCGGACCTGCTGGTCAATGTGACCAACGATGCCTGGTTCGGGCGCTCCCCGGCGCGCTATCAGCACCTGCAGATCAGTCGGATGCGGGCGCTTGAGGCGGGCCGCTATCTGCTGCGTGCCGGCAATGACGGTGTCTCGGCAATCATCGGCCCGCAGGGCGAGTTGTTGGCCGTGGCCCCGGAGTACCGGAGGGCGGTTTTGCGCGGAACCGTCACGGCCCGCAGCGGTCTACCCCCGTATACCCGGGTCGGCAACTGGGCCGTGGTCTGCTTGGCGCTGGGCGCACTCGCCGCGGCGTGGTACCGCGGACGCCACGCCCGCGGCCGTTAGGACTTACAATTGGAGCTGGAGCAATTTAGATATGGCAAATGAGTCAATCGCCCCCCGCACGGTGGGGCTGGTACTGGTCGCCGCCTTCCTGTCGGCCTGCACCCCACAGGCTTCGACCGCGGCTCCGGCGGCCGCACCTGCCGCGGCGCCCGCCGCCAACAGCGCGCCGGCCGCGCCTCTGGTGCGCGGCCTTCCCGATTTTGCGACGCTGGTCGAACAGGTCGGCCCGGCGGTGGTCAACGTCACCGTCGTCGAGAAGCGCCAGCGCAATCCCCTGGCGGGCGGCGGCAATCCGTTCTCGGACAACGATCCCTTCAGCGACTTTTTCCGCCAGTTCCAGAATCAGCAGCCGCGCGAACTGCCGCCGGAGGAAGGCGTGGGCTCGGGATTCATCGTCAGTTCCGACGGTTACATCCTCACCAACACCCACGTCGTCGACCAGGCGACGCGCGTGACTGTGCGGCTCACGGACCGGCGCGAATTCCAGGCCAAGGTGATCGGGAGCGACGACAAGTCGGACGTGGCCCTGCTCAAGATCGAGGCCAAGAATCTGCCGACGGTGCGCATCGGTGATCCCAGCAAGCTGCGTCCCGGTGAGTGGGTGGTGGCCATCGGCTCACCCTTCAACTTCCAGAACAGCGTGACCGCGGGCATCGTCAGCGCGCTGGGCCGCGAGGTGCGCGGCGGCTCGGCCTACAACTACGTGAACTTCATTCAGACCGACGTGGCGGTCAATCCCGGCAACTCGGGCGGCCCGCTGTTCAACATGAATGGCGAAGTCGTCGGTATCAATTCCCAGATCTACAGCAACACCGGGCAGCTACGCCGGCCTGTCCTTTGCGATCCCGATCGACATCGCCAACAACGTGCGTGGCCAGCTCATCGCCACCGGCCACGTGACGCGCGGGCGCATCGGCGTGAGCATTCAGCAGGTCACCGCCGCCCTGGCCGAGAGCTTTGGACTCGACCGACCGCGCGGCGCGGCCGTGAGCTCGGTGGATGCCGGCGGCCCGGCGGACAAGGCCGGACTGAAGCCTGAGGACATCATTCTTAGCGTCAACGGTCACAAGATCGAGCAGTCCTCCGAGCTGCCCGCGCTGATCGCCGGGATCAAGCCCGGAAGCGTCGCGGATCTGGAGGTCTGGCGCGGCCAGGGCGTCAAGCACGTCAACGTCACGGTCGAGGAACTCAAGGACAAGGGCAACATGGCGCGCACATGCGAGGGCGGCAAGAACAGCGACAAGCTCGATGCGCTGGGCCTGAGCGTGCGCGAGCTCAGCGCCGCCGAGAAGATCCCAGCTGCACACCACCGGCATCGGTAGTCATCACCGACACCGACGGCCCGTCGGCGGAGGCAGGGCTGCGCAGCGGCGAGGTTATCCTGGGCGCGAACCGGACGCGCGTGAATTCGGTCAGCGAACTGCGCAATGCGGTGCGCGCGGCCGGCCGCTCGATCGCGCTGCTGGTGCAGAGCTACGATCCGTCGCAGGGCGTCAGCCAGCAGCGCATCGTGACCGTGCAGCTCGACTAATCGCGCCGACGGCCGGCTCCCCGGCCCGGGAGAGCCGGCCGCTTCGTGTATCCTAGGGCGGATCCACTGTTGCCCGGCCCTGTCCGTTTGCCCGCCCATGCAAGAACGATACGAACCGGCCGCCGTCGAGCGTGCCGCTCAGGACTATTGGAATACTCAGGCCAGCTTTGTGGCGCGTGAGGAGGCCGGGCGTCGCAAGTTCTACTGCCTGTCGATGTTTCCCTATCCGTCCGGCCGTCTGCACATGGGGCACGTGCGCAACTACGCGATCGGCGATGCGCTGGCGCGCTACATGCGCATGCAGGGCCTGAACGTGCTGCAGCCGATGGGCTGGGACGCATTCGGCCTGCCGGCCGAGAACGCCGCCATCGCCAACGGCGTGCCGCCGGCGCGCTGGACGAGCGAGAACATCGCCTACATGAAGAACCAGCTGCAGGCGCTGGGCTTCGGCCTCGACTGGAGCCGCGAGCTGGCCACCTGCGATCCGGAGTATTACCGCTGGAACCAGTGGCTGTTCCTGCGCATGCGCGAGCGCGGCATCGCCTACAAGAAGACCGGGATCGTCAACTGGGACCCGGTCGACCAGACCGTGCTCGCCAATGAGCAGGTCATCGACGGTCACGGCTGGCGCACCGGTGCGCTGATCGAAAAGCGCGAAATCCCGATGTACTACCTGCGCATCACGGCGTATGCCGAGGAACTGCTCGAGGCCCTGGCGCGGCCTCAGCGAATGGCCCGAACGCGTGCGCACCATGCAGGCGAACTGGATCGGCCGCAGCGAAGGGTGCGATGTGACCTTTCCCTACGCCGAGGACACGCTCGCGCGTGCTCGGGTGACGCGCACGCACGACACGCCGCGAGGGCCTGAAGGTCTTCACCACGCGCGTCGACACGCTCGTTCGGCGTGACCTTCATGGCCATATCCGCCGAGCATCCGCTGGCCGCGGCCGCCGCCGCCCGCAATCCGGCGCTGGCGACGTTCGTGGACGAATGCCGCCGCGGCAGCACCATGGAGGCCGACGTCGCCACGGCTGAAAAGCGCGGCCAGCACACCGGGACTGCACGTGCGCCATCCGCTGACCGGGGAGCCGGTCGGAATCTGGGTCGCGAATTACGTGTTGATGAGCTACGGCGAAGGCGCGGTCATGGGCGTGCCGGCACACGATGAGCGCGACTTTGAATTCGCACGCCGCCACCGGATCGCGATGCGCCTGGTGGTGCAGCCCGTCGGGCGCAGATCGCGCCTGCCTGGGCGATGAATGGGCGCCGGAGCTGGCCGAGGCCGGCATCACCGTCAACTCCGGCGAGTTCTCCGGACTGAGCTCCGCCGCCGCGACGGCCGCGATCGCCGCCGCGCTCGAACAGCGCGGCCTGGGCGCGCAAGCGCGTGCAGTGGCGGTTGCGGGACTGGGGCATATCGCGTCAGCGCTACTGGGGCTGTCCGATACCGCTGATTCATTGCGAGCGCTGCGGCGAGGTGCCGGTGCCCGACGCCGAGCTGCCGGTCCGGCTGCCGGAAGACCTGCTGCCCGACGGCTCCGGCAATCCGCTGGCCAAGTGCGAGGCCTTCGTGCGCTGCGTCTGTCCGCGGCTGCGGGCAGGACGCGCGCCGCGTGACCGACACCATGGACACCTTCGTCGATTCCTCGTGGTATTTCCTGCGCTTCGCCAGCTCGGATCAGGCGAATGCGCCCGGTCGATGATCGCGCGCAGTACTGGCTGCCGGTCGATCAGTACATCGGTGGCATCGAACACGCCATCCTGCACCTGCTGTATTCGCGCTTCTGGACCCGGGTGATGCGCGACATGGGGTTGGTGGCGCTGGCCGAGCCCTTCAGCAAGCTGCTGACGCAGGGCATGGTGCTCAACCAGATCTACTACCGTCAGCCGACCGCCGGGCGACGCGTGTACTTCAATCCGATCGACGTCGTCGGTGAGCACGACGCCGCCGGCAAGCGCACCGGCGCGACCTTGCAGAGCGACGGCCAGCCGGTGGAGTACGCGGGCCTGGGCACGATGTCCAAGTCCAAGAACAACGGCGTCGACCCGCAGACCCTGGTGGAAAAATACGGCGCGGACACCGCCCGGCTGTTCATGCTGTTTGCCTCACCCCCCGAGCAGACGCTCGAATGGTCCGACGAAGGTGCGCAAGGCCAGTACCGGTTCCTGCGCCGCCTGTGGAAGGCGGTGTACGACCACCGCGTCGCCGGCCCGCTGCCCAGCGCCCTGCACTGGGGGCCACTGCACGGGCGCGGCGGCGGATATGCGCCGCCTCACGCACCAGACGCTGCTCGCGGGTCAGCGACGACATCGCGCGGCGGCGGGTGTTCAACACCGCGATCGCGGCGGTCATGGAGCTGCTCAACGCGGTGGCGCGCTACGAGGAGCCGGGCGAGCTGGCGCGCGCGGTGCGCCACGAGGCGCTCGAGACCGCGGTCATCTGCCTGTCGCCGATGGTGCCGCACGTCTGCCACGTGCTGTGGTTCTGCGCTTGGCCACGAACGAGCGCTCATCGACGAGCCCTGGCCGCAGCCGGACCCGCAGGCGCTGGTGCAGGAGACCGTCGAGCTGGTGGTGCAGGTCAACGGCAAGCTGCGCGCGCGCGTGCGCGTGGTCGGCCGGTGCCGACGAGAGCCAGCGCGCGCGCAGCCGCGCTCGGCGACGCCGCGGTGCGGCGGTTCGTGGGTGAGGCCGCCGCCGCGGCGCGTGATCTACGTGCCCGGCAAGCTCGTCAACATTGTGCGTCTGATGCGCGCGTCCGCTCGCACGTTGCGCCATTGGGCCACTGCCGGCGCTGGCGCTGGCAGCGTTCGTGGCGATGGCCGGTTGCGGTTTCCACATGCAGGGGCGCGTCGAGCTGCCGCGCTCGCTCGCCAGCGCGCGCATCGAAGCCAGCGACCGAGCAATCCGATTTCTACAGCTCGCTGCGTGCCGCGCTCAATGCGGCGGGCTCGCGCTGGACGGGGCCGCGGCGGACGCGGCCATCGTGCACATCCTGGCCGAAGACAAGCTCGGAGACGGATATTGACGGTCTCGGCGCGCAATACACCGACGGCCTTCCTGCTGAGCTACCGGATCAAGGTGGCGGTGGAATATCAGGGACGGGAACTGCTGCCGGCCGAAGAGCACACGCTGACGCCGTGAGTACAGCTTCGACGAGACTGAGCTGCTCGCCAAGCAGCGCGAGAGCGACTACCTGAGGCAGGCCCTGGCCGACGATCTGGTCGGCACTGGTCATGCACCGGCTCGCGGCACTTGTAGTGCCATGCTGCGCCTGCGCGAGGCCGACCGGAGCGCCGCTGTCGGGGCTGCTGGCGAAGTTCGGGCTCGATCTGCGCCTGAGCGAGCCGGGCGCGGACATTCCCGGCTCCTACTGGGGCGGGAGCGAGGCGGGTCTTGCAGGGCAGCACGCTGCTGGCGCGCCTCGATACGCCGCTGCATTCCATTTTTCATGAGGCGGCGCACTACATCTGCATGAGCCCGGAGCGCCGGGTGGGACTCGATCGCGACGCCGGCGGCGATGACGCCGAGGAAAGCGCCGTATGCTATCTGCAGGTGCTGCTGGCCGAACAGCTCCGCGGCTGCGATCGGCACAGTGCGTGGCGCGACATGGATGAATGGGGATACAGCTTCAGGCTCGGCAGTGCGCGCGCCTGGTTCGAGCAGGACGCCGCACGACGCCCGCGCCTGGCTGCAGGAGGCGGGCATCATCGATGCGGCCGAGAAGCTTACCCGGCGGCTGCGCGACCCTTAGCGCGCCAGCGCTTGCGAAGCGGTCGGTGGCGGCGACCAGGGCGCGCGCATTGCCCGGCTCGAATGCGGAATGGCCGGCGTCGGCCGAGATCTGCAGATCGGCTTCCGGCCAGGCGCGATGCAGCGCCCAGGCGCTGCGCATCGGGCAGACCACATCGTAGCGTCCCTGCACGATCACGGCCGGAATGTGCCGGATCTTGCGCACCCCGCGCAGCAACTGATCCTCGCGCTGCATGAAAGCCGCGGTTCACAAAATAGTGGCACTCGATCCGCGCGAAGGCCGCGGCAATCTCCGGGTTCGGAGAACTGCGCGAGGTCGCTGATCCTTGGCCCGCAGGTAACTGGTTGCACCCTCCCAGATCGACCAGGCGTAAGCGGCACGGGCGCGTACCTTGGCATGGCTTCGAGGTGAGGCGGCGATAGTACGCGCGCATCATATTGCCGCGTTCGCGCGGCGGAATCAGCGCCACGTATTTTTCCCACAGGTCGGGAAACAGCGACGGCTGCGCCCCGTTCATCCTGGTAGAACCAGTCGAGCTCCGAGCGGCGCAGCAGGAAGATGCCGCGCAACACCAGTTCGGTGACGCGCCGCGGATGGGTCTGCGCGTAGGCCAGCGCCAGGGTCGATCCCCAGGAGCCGCCGAATACCTGCCAGCGGTCGAATCTGCAGATGCTCGCGCAGCCGCTCGATATCGGCGACCAGGTCCCAGGTCGTGTTGGCGACCAGCGAGGCGTGCGGGCGGCTCTTGCCACAACCGCGCTGGTCGAACAGCACGATGCGATAGCGCCGTGGATTGAAAAAGCGACGCATGGCCGGGCTGGTGCCCCCGCCCGGGCCGCCGTGCAGGAATACCACCGGCTTGCCGCGCGGATTGCCGCTTTCCTCGAAGTAGATTTCGTGCAGCGCCGACACGCGCAGTCGTGCGCGGCGATAGGCGGCGATGGGAGGGTAAAGCGCGCTCGGCGTGCTCATGTGTGTACCATCGGCCCGAGCGGGCGCCCGCCCAGCAGATGCACGTGCAGGTGGTAGACCTCCTGGCCGCCGTGCGCGTTGCAGTTGATGATCAGCCGGTAGCCGTCGGCGGCGATTCCCTCACGTTGCGCCAGGTCGCGTGCCACGGTGTACATGTGGCCGATCAGCGCTTCGTCGGCGTCCTCGATATCGTTGACGGTGGGGATCGGCTTGTTGGGCACGATGAGAATGTGAACCGGAGCGCGCGGATGGATGTCCCGGAAGGCGGTCACGCGCTCGTCACGATAAACGATATCCGCCGGCAGTTCGCCGGAGATAATGCGTTCAAACAGGGTCGGCATACACGCAGCCTAGACGCTTCCCGGGGGCTGCGGCAAGTCGCGCGTCGGCCGCAGATTCAGTTAATCTGCACCTCCGAAGGACCGCACTTGAAACTCAGCCTCGACAATCTCACCCGGCAGCTTGCAGAGCGCCTGCTGCCTGTCTACCTGGTATCCGGCGATGAACCGCTCCTGGCGGGCGAGGCGCTGGATGCCATTCGTGCCCGCGCCTTGGCCTCTGGGTTTCGAGGAGCGCGAGCAGGTGTTCATCGAGCGCAGCGCCGCGGTGTGGGAGCACGCCCTCGAGCTCACATACAACCGATCGCTGTTTGCCCAGCGACGCATCCTTGAGATACGCATGGCCAACGGCAAGCCGGGCTTCGGTGCCGCAACGCTACTCAAGCTCATCGCCGCGGCGGGCGAGGAGCTGCTGCTGCTGATCGTGACCGGCAAGCTCGATCGGGACGCGCAAGCTGCGCCATGGGTGCGCTCAGTCCAGGAACGCGGCGCATGGCTCGCGCTGTGGCCGCCCGCGAGCGCGCAATTTCCGGACTGGTTGGAGCGGCGGCTGCGGGCCGCCGGACTGGACGTGTCCGCCGAGGCCGTGACGCTGCTGGCCGAGGCGACCGAGGGCAACTTGCTGGCCGCTCAGCAGGAGATTGACAAATTGCGTCTGTGCTTCGGATCCGGCGTGCGGCTGGGCCGACAGGAATTGAGCGACGCCTTTGCTGACAGCGCCCGGTTTCAGGTGCTGCAGCTCACCGCGGCCACGAACGCCGGAGAGGCCGCGCGCGCGCTGCGGATCCTGGCCGGCCTGCGCGCCGAGGGCGACGAACCGGTACGCGTGCTGTGGTGGTTGCTGCGCGCGCTGCGCGCCCAGCCCGAGGGCGCGCGCCGCCTGCCGAGCGCGCGGCTGGTGGCGCGGGCGGCCCGGGTTGATCGCATCGCCAAGGGCCAGGCGCACGGCGAGGCCTGGGACGAACTGGCGCTGCTGGTCGTGGAAATGTGCGGCAGGCGAACACTCCCGCTGCCGCGATCGGCCGGGCTGTGGGAGCGCGCGCGCGCATGAGCGAACCGATCGGAGTGTTCGGGGGCACGTTCGACCCGATCCATTACGGGCATCTGCGCACCGCCTTCGAGCTGTGGCAGGCGCTGCGGCTCGCGCAGGTCCGGTTTCTGCCCACCGGCGACCCGCCGCACCGCGAACCCACTCAGGCGCCCCCCGGAGTTGCGCCTGCAAATGGTGCGCGCTGCGGTGGAGGGGCAGAATGCCTTCGTGGTCGATGACCGGGAGATGCGCCGCAGCGGAGTGTCCTACTCGGTCGACACCCTGCTTGACCTGCGGCGCGAATTCCCGGACCGTTCGCTGTGCCTGTTGCTGGGCATGGATGCCTTCCTCGGGATGCCCAACTGGCATCGCTGGCGGGAGATATTCGACCTGGCCCACGTGGTGGTCGCCCATCGTCCCGGGCTGGAAGGCGCCGATCACCGGACCGCTCGGTGAGGTCATGGTCGATCGCGGCACCGGCAGCGTGCGTGAGCTTGCACCAGAACAAGGCCGGGCGCATCTACGTGCTGGCCGTCACCCAGCTTGAGATCTCATCGACCGACCTGCGCCAGCTCATCTACGCCAACCGCGACCTGCGCTACCTGGTGCCCGACGCGGTCCGCGAGCTGATCGTCACGACCGGGTGCTATGCTCAGCAATAGAGGTAATCCAGATACGCATGACCACACCCCGCCGCAGCCCGCGTCCGCGCCGGCCCGATCCCGACTCAGGCAGCGCCCCGGGTCGGCGTAAGCCCAAGCCCAAAAAGTCCAAATCCAAGTCCCTCCGAACCCGGCTCCGCCGCGCGGCCGCCAAGATTCCGCGCAGCGGCGAACTGGTCGCGCTGGAGAAAGCTCGTGCTCAGGGCTCTCGAGGACCTCAAGGCGGTGAACATCAAGGTGCTCGACGTGCGCGGCCTCACCGACGTGGCCGATACGATGATCGTGGCCTCGGGCACTTCGGACCGGCACGTGCGCGCCATTGCCGAGAGCGTCATCGCTCAGGCCAAGGCCGGCGGCCGACGGCCGATGGGCACCGAAGGCGAACCCGACGGTGAATGGGTGCTGGTCGATCTGCAGGATGTGCTGGTGCACGTCATGCTGCCGCGGGTCCGTGAGTTCTACGCCCTGGAGCAGCTCTGGGAAGCGCCGCAGGCGCAACGACGGCGCCGGGCGGGACGCGCCGAGCGGACGCTAGGGCCCCCTCAGCCGCCCGGTCTTCAGTGACATGCGTCTGCGGGTGATTGCGGTGGGCACGCGAATGAGCGCCTGGGTGGAGGCGGCCTGCCACGACTACATGCGCCGCCTGCGCGGGGCCGATGCCATCGAGCTGGTGGAAATCCCCGTCGCCCGGCGCCACGGTGCGGGCGACGTCAAACGCGCCGTCGAGCGGGAGGCTGAGCGCATCCTGGCCCTGCTCGAGCCGCGGGAATTCGTGGTGACGCTCGATGAGCGCGGCCGCTCCTTCACGACCCTGCAATTGACGCGCTGGCTGGCCGAGCGCCGCGCCCAGGGCGTGCCACTGAGTTTCATCATCGGTGGTCCCGACGGGCTGGATCCGGCGCGGTGCTCGCCCGCGCACAGCTCCACTGGTCCCTGTCGGCACTCACCTTTCCGCACGCGCTGGTGCGCGTATTGCTCGCGGAACAGCTCTATCGTGCCTCGACGCTGCTGGCCGGACACCCGTACCATCGCGGCTAGCCATGACCCCCTCCGCTGAGCCTCCCGTCCCTCCGCCAGAGCCCGCGCCCGTGCTGGTGCTGGCCTCGGCATCACCGCGCCGTCGCGAACTGCTCTGGCAGATCGGGGTCGCGCACCGGGTCGCCGTCGCCGGCGTCGATGAATCCCCGCGCGCCGGTGAATCGGCGGCCGACTGCGTCCAGCGTCTGGCACTCGCCAAGGCCAAAAAAGTATGGATCACGGGCCTGCCGGTGCTGGGTGCCGACACCGCGGTGGTGCTCGACGGGCAATTGCTCGGCAAACCGCGCGACCGCCACAGCGCGCTTTCCATGTTGACTCGCCTGTCGGGCCGCAGCCATCGCGTGCTCAGCGCGGTGGCGCTCGTGGACGGGCGCGGAAGCGAAGTGCGCTTGAGTGAGAGCGAAGTCCATTTCCGCACGCTTGACGGGCGAGGAGTGCGCGCGCTACTGGGACAGCGGAGAGCCGCGCGACAAGGCGGGCGGTTACGCCATCCAGGGGCTGGGCGCGGTATTTGTCAGCCGCCTGCTCGGCAGTTACTCGGGCGTGATGGGCCTGCCGCTGTGCGAGACGGCCGCCTTGCTCGACGCCGCTGGCGTGCCGCGCTGGCAGCACGGCCGGCTCTGCGCGGGCGCGGTGCGCGCCGGGGCGGGCCGCTAGTGCGCGAAATCCTCGTCAACGTGACTCCGCGCGAAACGCGTGCCGTGCTGGTGGAAAACGGCAGCGCGCAGGAGCTGTACATCGAGCGCAGCGGGCGCCGTGGCCTGGTCGGCAACCTGTACAAGGGACGGGTGTCGCGCGTGCTCCCCGGCATGCAGGCCGCCTTCGTCGACATCGGGCTCGCGCGCACCGCATTTCTGCACGCGGGGGATATCGCGCGCGCCGTGCCAGCCGATTCCGACGGTCCGCCGCCGCCCGTAGCGGACATCGCCAGCCTGGTGCTGCCGGGCCAGGACCTGCTGGTACAGGTGCTGAAGGATCCACTCGGCACCAAGGGCGCGCGGCTGTCCACGCTGATCTCGCTCCCCTCGCGCTTTCTGGTGTACCTGCCCTTCGGACGGGGAATCGGGGTATCGGCCCGCATCGATGACCCGCAGGCACGCGAGCAGCTGCGCAGCCTGGTGCGCGATCTGGCCGACAGCCTCGCCCCGCCCACCGGCATGCCCTTGGGCGAAGCGGGCGGCTACATCGTGCGTACTGCAGCCCAGCGTGCCCCGCCCGAGGCGCTGCATGCCGACATGCTCTACCTCGCGCGCCTGTGGGAGCACGTGCGCCAGGAGCAGTTACGCGTGTCCAACGGCACCTTGGTGCACGCCGACCTGCCGCTCGGCGCTCGCATGTTGCGCGATGAGCTGAGCCCGGAGGTGCGCCGGGTAGCGGTCGATGATGCGCTCGAATTTGAACACCTGCGCCAGTTCGCCGCGGCCTTCATGCCCGAGGCCGTCGAGCGCATCGAGCACTACACGGGCGCGCGGCCGCTGTTCGAGCTGCACGGCGTGGAAGCCGAAATTTCCCGGGCCCTGGATCGCCAGGTGCAGCTGCAGTCGGGGGGCTACATCGTCATAGACCAGACCGAGTCCATGACCACGATCGACGTCAACACCGGCGGCTTTGTCGGCACGCGCAATCCGGAGGATACGGTGTTTCGCACCAACCTCGAGGCCGCGGTGACCATCGCCCGGCAGCTGCGCCTGCGTAATCTTGGCGGCATTATCGTCGTCGATTTCATCGACATGCAGGACTCCGTGCACCGCGAGCAGCTGCTGGCGGCCTTTCAGCGCGCGCTGAGTGCCGATCGCGCCCAGACGCAGCTGGCCGCCGGCGCCCCGCTGGGGCTCGTGGCCATGACGCGCAAGCGCACCCGCGAAAGCCTGGAGCACGTGTTGTGCGAGCCCTGCCAGACCTGCCAGGGGCGCGGCTTTGTGCGCAGCGTCGAGACCGTTTGCCACGACATCTACCGCGAAGCGCTGCGGCAGAGCGCCCAGTTCCAGGTCCGTGAACTCGTGATCCTGGCACACCCGGAAGTGGTTGAACGCATGCTCGATGAGGAAGCGCTGGTGCTGGCTGATCTGGAACAAAGGGTGGGCAAGCCGGTTCGGCTGCAGACCGAGGCGCGCTACAGCGTCGAGCAATACGACATCGTGTTAGCCTAAGGCCATGGATGGCGGGCCCACAGAAGCGAGCAAGAACGCGAGCATGGTCGCGGCCCTGCAGATGAGTTCGGGCAACGATCGCGACGTCAACCTCGCCACGGCCGAGCGGCTCCTGCAGGACGCCGCCGCGCGGGGTGCGCAAATCGCCGTATTGCCCGAAAATTTTTCCCTGATGCCGGTGCGCGACGTCGATCGGCGCGCGCACGCCGAAGCAGACGGCGCCGGCCCGGTGCAGGACTTTCTCGCGCGCACGGCGATGCGACTTGGAATCTGGATCATCGCCGGCTCGGTGCCGCTGCGCCAGCCGAACGGCGAGCGCAGCGCCCAGGCCTGCCTGGTCTACGACGCCAAGGGTGCGCGCACCGCGCGCTACGACAAGATTCATATGTTCGACGTCGAGCTGCCCGACCGCGCGGAAAGCTATCGCGAGTCCGCGCATATGGCGCCAGGGGACCAGGTGGTGACCGTCGATACACCGGCCGGCCGGCTCGGCCTGTCGATTTGTTACGACGTGCGCTTCCCGGAGCTTTACCGTCGCCTGGAGGCGGCCGGCGCCCTGTGGTTGATCGTGCCGGCGGCCTTTACCGCGGCCACCGGCGCCGCGCACTGGGAAACGCTGTTGCGCGCGCGGGCCATCGAGAATCTTTGCTACGTGGTGGCGAGCGCGCAGTGGGGCACCCATCCCAACGGCCGGCAGACCTGGGGCCACACTCTCATCGTGGATTACTGGGGACGGGTGCTCTCGCAGCTCGCTGAGGGCGAGGGCGTGGTCACGGCAGCCATCGACCGCGAAGCGCAGGCCGCGGCGCGGCGCAAATTTCCGGCACTCGCGCATCGCGTTGCCCGGCTGGCCGGCTAGGGCATCGGGACAGCTTATGACCATGCCTGCAAACGCAAAGGTTCCCGAGGCGATGGAGCTTGCGCAGCAAAGCTTGCTGGAGCCCGCCGGCCTGGACGCCGCCCGGCTTGGCCAGGCGCTCGACCTGGTGCTCGGAGCCAAGGTGGACGCGGCCGATCTCTATTTCCAGGTGTCGCACGAAGAGTCCTGGTCGCTGGAAGAGGGCATCGTCAAGGAGGGGAGCGCCAGTATCGAACAGGGTGTCGGCGTGCGCGCCATGGCCGGTGAGCGCACCGGCCTTGCCTACTCGGACGAGATCCAGCCACAGGCCCTGGAGGAAGCCGCTCGGGCGGCGCGGGCGATCGCCGGTCGGGGGCGGAGCGGAGCGATGCAAGCCTGGCACCGGGTCCAGGGCCGCAGCCTCTATCAGCCGGTTGACCCGACGATCACGCTTTCGGACGAGCAGAAAGTCGCATGGCTGGAGCGCGTGGATCGCGAGGCGCGCAAGATCGACCCACGCATCGTTCGGGTCATGGCCAGCGTACACGCCGTGCACGAGCTGGTGCTCATCGCCACCAGCGATGGCGCATTGGCCGCCGACGTGCGGCCGCTGGTGCGCATGAATGTGTCGGTCCTGGTGGAACAGAATGGTCGGCGCGAGCAGGGCTATTGCGGGGCCGGCGGACGCTACACGCTGGCCGAACTGGTCGCCAATGATCGGCCGATGGAACTGGCACGCGAGGCCGCGCGCCAGGCGCTGGTTAATCTGGATGCCGTCAATGCACCGGCCGGCACGATGACCGTGGTCCTCGGCCCCGGCTGGCCCGGCATACTGCTGCACGAGGCGATCGGACACGGGCTGGAAGGCGACTTCAATCGCAAAGGCACCTCGGCCTTTAGCGGCCGCATCGGCCAGCGCGTGGCCAGCCCGGGTTGCACGGTGGTTGATGACGGAACGCTCGCTGGCCGGCGCGGTTCGCTCAATATTGATGACGAAGGCACGCCGACCCAGTGCACGACGCTGATCGAGGACGGGATCCTGCGCGGTTACATCCAGGATCGGCTCAACGCGCGCCTGATGGGCGCGCAGCCCACGGGCAACGGTCGGCGCGAATCTTTCGCCCACCTCACCCTGCCGCGCATGACCAACACCTACATGCTGGCGGGGCCCTACGCCCCGGAGGAAATAATCCGTTCGGTGGATCGCGGCATCTATGCCGTGAACTTCGGTGGTGGCCAGGTGGACATCACTTCCGGAAAATTCGTGTTCTCAGTGAGCGAGGCCTATCTGATCGAGAACGGCAGGCTCGGCGCGCCCATCAAGGGAGCGACGCTGATCGGCAACGGCCCCGATGTGCTCACGCGCGTGGCGATGGTCGGCAATGACCTGAAGCTCGACGCGGGCGTCGGCACCTGCGGTAAGGAAGGCCAGAGCGTGCCCGTGGGCGTGGGCCAGCCCACCCTCCGGGTCGATGCTCTGACCGTGGGCGGTACCGCAGAGTAGTCCGACCGCGCCCCGCGCGCCGCCCTTGCCACCGGCCGGTTCGACCGGCCGCCGCCGGCGCGTTAGCATGCGCCGGTGCGCTACCTGAACAATCGCCTCTACGAGAGCCTGCCGGTGGTATATGTCCTCTTGGGCGCCGCGCTGCTGTGGGCGAGCTACCGCTACCGGGATCGCGGATGGAGCACACTGTGTGCCGTGGCGGGGCTCCTGGGGCTGGTCGCGGGACTGGTGGTATGGATGCGCCGCAGCGACTACCGTGCGACCGGGGCCGATTACATGCAGCGCGGCCGTCCGGTGGGCGAATCGGGCGAGGAGCCACCCTGATCCTTCCTTCGCAGCGCCGCTAGTTCTGGGTGATTTCCCCGTCGGATTCCCGCAGGCGCCCCGAGAGCGGCTCGGCGAATGCGCCCTGGTAGTCCGGCTGCTCACCCTCGCGCTCGTCGAGATAGGTGACATCGAATGAGCCGAGCACCACCACATCGCCGTCGCAGAGGTTGTGGCGGCGCACGCGCCTGTCCCTGACGTACATGCCATTGGTGCTGTTGAGATCCTGGATCACGCTGATGAATTCATTGCTGATGATCTGGCAATGATGGCGGCTGATGGTGCGATCATCGATCTGCAGGTCGGAATCCGCGGCGCGGCCAATCATCATCCGGCCGGTGCGCAAACCATGCTCGATGAGCAGCTTCCCATCGCTCATGACCCGCAGGCGGCCGATGCGCGGCCCCGCCACGTCCTTGGGCAACGGCGCCGGGCCCGGTGCCGGGCTGGGTTCGGGGCTGGGTGCCGGCGAGGCTTCGGCAACCGGCACAGGCGGCGCTTCGGGAGCCGGCGGCAAGTGCTGGGTGAACGGGCGCTCGGTAAGCGGGGGCATTTGCCGTTGGAGCGCGGCTGCCTCCACGTCCTCCGGCTGCACGTGATCGCGGCCAGCTTCCGCGGCGAGGCGCAAGGCGGCCTCGCACAGTGTATTGATCAGGCGCGGCGCGCCGCCGGTGTAGCACTCGATCAGCGCAAAGCATCCGGGCTGAAATATCTCGCGGCCCTGTGAGCCGGCGATTGCCAGGCGATGCACCACGTAGCCGTGCGTCTGATCCGGACTCAGCGCCGTCAGGTGGATTCGCAATCGCGCGCGCTCTCCGAGGGGTCTTAAATCCGTGTCCAGGAGCTGATTCAATGAAGGCTGTCCGATGAGAATGACGTGCAGCGGGCTCTCACGGCCCGGCTCGTGGCTCGTCAGCGCCCGGAGCGCCTCGAGCAACGGAGGCGCCATGTCCTGGGCTTCATCGATGAGCAGCAGCACCCGTCGACCGGCCTTGCGTTGTTCGGCCAGGTAGGCGTTCACCGTGGCCAGCAGGGCCGCCCGGTTGCCCCGAAAGGGTATGTAGCCAAACTGTTCCAGCAGCGCCTGCAGGAACTCGTTGGTCGATATCGGCGCCTGCGCGAGATGCGCCACCGCGACACTCTTGTCGAGCTCGGCCCGGAAGTCGTTGACGAGCATGGTCTTTCCCGAACCGCGCTCGCCGGTGATCACCACGAAATCCTCGGCGGAGGACAGAGCCGACTCCAGGTACGCCTTGGCGCGCGCGTGGGCCTTGCTCAGATACAGAAATCGCGGGTCCGGACGGGCCTCAAACGGCACTTCCTTAAGTTTGAAGGTGCTCAGGTACATTCCGTCTCTCGTTGCCTCGAGGCCGGCTCTGCGGCCGCTAACCACGCCCAGTGTAGCGCGTATTGCCCGGTGCGCCGCCGAGGGCGCGGGCCAGGCCGCGCAAGAGCTGGCGGGTGCGCAGATTCCGCTCCCGAGCCGTAGGCGCCACCAGCGTGCAGTGGCCAAGTTTGCGCCCCGGCCGGGCGCTTTTGCCATAATCGTGCAGGTGCACCCCGGGCTGAGCCAGCACCGCGGCACGCGGTGGCATGCGCCCGATCAGATTCACCATCGCCGCATGTCCTACGGCGGTGGTTCGGCCCAGGGGCAGGCCGGTGATGGCGCGGAGGTGGTTTTCGAACTGGCTGGTGATTGCACCCTCAATCGTCCAGTGGCCGGAATTGTGCACGCGCGGCGCAAGCTCATTGGCTATCAGACGTTGGTCGCGCACAAAGAATTCGATCGCCAGCACCCCCACATAGTTAAATTCGCGTAACACGGCACGCATATATGCGCGCGCCTGCCGTTCCAGCGCCGGGGCTTCCCAGGGCGCTACGCTCAGGCGCAGCATGCCTGCCGCGTGCCAATTGCGCGTCAACGGATAATGGGCTTCCGCACCGTCGCGCCCGCGCACCGCAATGGCCGACACCTCGGATTCGAAGTCCACCAGCTCCTCATAGAGCAACGGCGCACCGCCCAGTGCGCTCCAGGCTTCGCCTATCCCATTACCATCGCGGATCACCATCTGGCCCTTGCCGTCGTAGCCCAGGTGTCGGGTCTTGAGCACGCCGGGTAGGCCGATGCGCTGGCATGCGCGCTCCAGATCGGCGCGGCTGGCCACCGCCGCGTAGCGCGTGGTGCGCACGCCGAGTCGTTCAAACAGCCGCTTCTCGGCGAGCCGGTCCTGGCCGGTGGCCAGCGCCCGCAGGGGCGGGGCGATGCGGGTGCGCAGACCCCGGGTCGCCGAACGCAAGGCACGCGCGGAGATATTCTCCCAGTCAAAACTCAGGACTTCGCAGCGCCGGGCCAGCTTGCGCAGCAGCGCCTGGTCGGTGAATTCCCCCACCAGGGTCGGGGCCAGTCTCGCGGCCGGCACGTCCGCCTGGCGATCGAGGAACAGGAAGTCCAAGCCCAGTGGGTAGCCTGCGAGCGCGAGCATGCGGCCGAGCTGGCCCGCGCCCACGATGCCGACGGTCATGCGGCCGGAGTCCGCGGATCGGGGTGAGCGAGAATGGCTTCGGTCTGGCGGCTGCGGTGCTGCGCGAGGGCTTCGGCGATGCTCGGATGGCGTCCTGCCAGTATCGCGGCGGCGAACAAGGCCGCGTTGGTGGCGCCGGCGGCACCGATCGCGAAGGTCGCCACCGGAACGCCGGCGGGCATCTGCACGATGGACAACAGCGAATCGAGGCCATTGAGGGCGCGCGACTGCACCGGTACACCCAGCACGGGCAGGCTGGTCTTGGCCGCGGTCATCCCGGGCAGGTGCGCCGCGCCACCGGCACCGGCGATCAGGACCTCCAATCCGCGTCCGGCCGCGCCGCTGGCGTATTCGAACACCAGGTCAGGCGTGCGGTGGGCCGACACGACGCGCACCTCGTGGGCAATGCCCAGCTTGTCGAGCATCTCCGTGGCGGGCCGCAGGCTCTCCCAGTCGGAAGCCGAGCCCATAATGACGCCGACCAGGGGCTTCATCGGCGCATTTTACCACGCGCGCCGTCCGGGCCGGCGCCCCGATCCAGCGCTCGTTCAATGGGTTCCAGGTCAAGTTCGCGCATCAAGCGACCGATATACTGGTACTGGCGGGCCAGCGCCGAGTGGCCGCGCAGCCGCCGGGCCTCGTGCAGGGCGTCCAGCAGTTCGGCGGGCAAATCCAGCGATGAGAGCTCCTGCTCCCGCAGGGAGCAGAGCCTCACCCCAAGTTTTTGCGCATATTCGGCGGCGCGCTTGCGTGCCGTGCGCGAGGGGCGCTCGGGAAAATCGCCCTCTTCATCGACGTGTTCAGCCTCGGTCATAGCTGGGATCCGGCAGGGCGTGGGCCCGCGCACTGTTACAATTCTGCCATGTCAGAAGAAGTGGACGCGACGCGTATTCCGGAATTGCAGCAGGTCGTCAGCAGCGCGCTGGCGCTGGCTCAGGCCGCCGGGGCCTCGGCGGCCGATGCCGACGCCAGCGTCCAGAAGGGGCTGACGGTCACGGTGCGCCTGGGAGAGGTCGAAACCATCGAATACCACCGCGACCGCGGGATGGCGGTGACCGTGTATTTCGGGCACCGCAAGGGCTCGGCCAGCACCGCGGATTTGCGCGCTGCCGCCGTCCAGCTGACGGTGGCCAAGGCCTGCGCGATTGCGCGGCACACCGCCAGCGACGAGTGTGCGGGCCTTGCCGACGCGGAGGCCATGGCGCGCGAGTTTCCGGATCTGGACCTCGATCATCCCTGGGGCCTGGAACCCGAGCAGGCCGTGGAGATTGCGCGCGAGTGCGAAGCGGCAGGCCTGGCAGTCGACCCACGCCTGACCAACTCGGAGGGCGCTTCCCTCAGCACGCACCGCGGAGTTCGCGTGTTTGGCAACAGCCACGGCTTTCTGGCCGGTTACCCCAGCACCAGCCATTCGCTCAGCTGCGCGCTGCTCGCGCAGTCAGGCAGCGACATGCAGCGTGATTATTGGTATTCGATCGGGCGGGATGCCACCGAGTTGCAGCCCGGTCCTGCGATCGGGCGGCGCGCGGGCGAGCGCGCGGTGGCGCGCCTGGGCGCCCGGCGGCTTGGCACGCGACGCGCCCGGGTGTTGTTCTCGCCCGAAATGGCGCGGGGCCTGTACGGGCATCTGATCGCGGCGATTCGCGGCACCAGCCAGTACCGGCGCGCTTCCTTCCTGCTCGATGCCGCGGGCCAGCCGGTGTTGCCCTCATTCCTGCACCTCCAGGAGCGCCCGCATTTGCCGCGTGCCCTGGCCAGCTGCAGCTTCGACGCGGAGGGCGTCGCAACCCGCGATCGTGATCTGGTGCGCGCCGGGGTGCTCGACGGCTACCTGCTGGGCAGCTATTCGGCGCGCAAGTTGGGGCTGAAGACCACCGGCAACGCCGGCGGCGTGCACAATCTGCTGGTCAGCGCACCCCAGGGCAGCTACGACTTTGCGGGACTGCTCGCCCACATGGACACCGGGCTGTACGTGACCGAACTCATGGGTCAGGGCGTCAACGGGGTGACCGGCGATTACTCACGCGGCGCGAGCGGATTCTGGGTGGAGAGTGGGGCCATCGCCTACCCGGTGCATGAGATCACCATCGCCGGGAATCTGCGCGACATGTACCGGGGCATCGCCGCCGTGGGCACCGACGTCGACACCCAGGGCGCGATACGCTGCGGTTCGGTGGTGGTGGAAGGGATGACCATCGCCGGGGAGTGAAATCCCTTTCAGCTGCCGGCCGTCACCCATGATTCCAGGGTGCGCGAATTCAGCCGCTCGCGCCACGCGCTTTCCAGTTCACTGCACAATTTCATGACCGGCGCCGGAGCCAGGGAGTGCTCATCGGCGTGCACGCTATTGGCGCTGCGGGCGACGGCGAGGATTTCCTGCAACGCGATGCGCCCGGCGTCGCGCCCCGGCAGCAGGGTCTCGTGCTCGGTGGTCACGAGCAACCCGGCGGATTCGAGCGCTCGGATCATGCGCGCCACCGCAACGCCCGGCACGGCGAGTTCGGAGGCGAGCGAGTTGACGCTCCAGCGCGCGCTGGCCTGCAGGTGACTGCGGGCGATCAGGTACATGCTGCTGAGCGCCAGCTGTTCGTTCTCGGCGCTCGACAACCGCGGCTCGCGCAGCCCGATTCGCAGGTAGCTGGGATTTTGCACGTAGAAGGAGAGCTGCGCGCCGAGCAGCAGTATCAGCCAGCTGAAGTAGATCCACACCAGCGCGGCAATAAGGATCGCAAAGCCGGCATACACGGCCGTCAGCTGGGTGGACACCTGGATGAAACCGGTGAAGATGCGGCCGATGGTGGTCCAGAGAATGCCGGCCGCCAGGCCGCCGATCAATGCGGGGACGTATTGCACGCGCGTGTTGGGGATGAGCGCGTAGATCAGGGCAAACACGGCGCTGACCACGGCCACAGGAATCATTGCCAGCAGGGCGCGCGCCAGGCTCCCCAGCAGTGGCAGGTGCGCGACCATCTGCACCGAGCTGTTGGAGGAAGTCAGCTTGGCCATGCCCACCAGTGCGCCGATGAGGACCGGGGCGATCACCAGCAGCGCGAAATACTCGGCGATCCGGCGCATAAAGCTGCGGGGTTGTTCTACGTGCCAGACGAAATTCAGGCTGTCTTCCACCCGTTTGACCGTGCCGATCAGCGTCCACAGCAGAAAGGTCAGTCCCACCGAGCCCAGCAAGCCGCCACGCACCCGGTCGGCGAAATTCATCACCTTCTGCGTGACCTCACCCGCGGCGCTCCCCATCGGTTGGAAGAATTGATAGACCAGCGGTTCAAGTTCGCGCTGCGCGCCGAACCCGCGCAGGAGCGCAAAGCTAAAGGCGATCAAGGGCACCAGCGCCAGCATGGTCGCGAATACCAGCCCGTTGGCATGGATATTGAGCTGGCCGCTGAACAGGTCGCGCAGCAGCGCGTAGGGGTATTGCACGGCCCGGCGTACGCGCTCACGTGCTCCCCCGTCACTCGCCGGGGCGAAAAGCCAGTGTTCGAAGTGAGCGCGGATGCGCTCCCAGATCATCACGAATCGGTTCCGGAGGCGAGAGGCGGGCCGGTCAGTCGCGCCAGCGCCTCGCGGTACTTCTCGGCGGTGCGTGCAATGACTTCGGCGGGCAGGTTCGGCCCCGGAGCGCGCTTGTCCCAGTCCAGGGTCTCCAGGTAATCGCGCACGTACTGCTTGTCGAAGGACGGCGGGCTCGCTCCGGGCCGCCATGTGGCGGCCGGCCAGAAACGGCTCGAGTCGGGGGTCAGGACCTCGTCGATCAACAGCAACGCGCCGTCCTCATCGACGCCGAATTCGAACTTGGTATCGGCGATGATGATGCCCCGCGCCCTCGCATGCACGGAGGCGTGGCCGTAGAGCGCAACGGCGGCATCGCGCACGGCGCGCGCACGTTCCTCGCCGATGGCGCGGGTGACGGCCGTAAAGTCGATGTTCTCATCATGCGCGCCGGCGGCCGCCTTGGTGGCGGGGGTAAAGATCGGCTCAGGGAGCGCGTCGGCGAGCCGCAGGCCTGCAGGCAGTGCGTGCCCGCAGACGCTGCCGGACTTCTGGTAATCCTTCCATCCCGAGCCGGACAGATAGCCGCGGACCACAGCCTCGATGGGCAAGGCGTGCAGACGCCGCACGATCGAGGCGCGTCCCTCGAGCATCGCCAGTTCCGCGGGGTCGGGGATCAAATCGGCGAGGCGCCGCGCGCTGCGGTGATTCGGGATGATGCCCGCGGTCCGGTCGAACCAGAATTCGGAAATCTGATGCAGAACCCGGCCCTTGCCAGGAATCGGATTGGGCATCACCACGTCAAAGGCACTGAGCCGATCGGTGGTGACGATCAAGAGGTGTTCGGCGTCCACGGCGTAGACGTCGCGCACCTTGCCACGGTGCAACAGCGGCAGCGTCTTGAGCGCGGTCTCGTAGACGGCGGCGGGTGCGGTGGCCAAGCTCGGTTACCATACGCGCGAAGCGCGGGGGCGCGCATCTTGCCGCCCGCTCGGCGGCGTGGTCAAGCGAAGCGAATCATGGGCTGGAACGGCAAGATCATAGGCGCGGCCATAGGCATGGCAGTCGGCGGCCCCGTTGGGGCCGCCCTTGGGCTGCTGGTCGGCCATCAGTTCGATGTCGGCGACGCCCATGGCCTCGCGCCCGGCCCCGACAGTGCGGCGCGCGTGCACGCTTTGTATTTTCCGGCGGTGTTCCGCGTCATGGGCCATGTGGCCAAGGCGGACGGCCGGGTCTCGGAGCAGGAAATCGCGGCCGCGCGCGGTGTGATGGCGGCCCTGCGGCTCAATCCCGAACAGGTGCGGCTGGCCATCGGCTACTTTGGCGAGGGCAAGCGGCCGGATTTCGCGCTCGATGCGGAACTCGCCGAACTTCGCCCACTGCTGCGCGCCTACCCGCAGCTGGCGCAGTTTTTCATCGAGATACAGTTGCAGGCATCGCTGGCCGGCAACGGACTTGGAGTACGGCCGCGTGCGCGCCTGCTGCGCACGGCGAATACTCTCGGGCTGACGAGCGACGATTTCGGGCGACTTGAGGCACTGATGCGCTGGCGCATGGGGGGCGGTGCGGAACTCGGTCCCGAGCGAGCAGCGGGTGAGGCAGACCGGCTCCGGCAGGCCTACGCGCTGCTGGAAACGGCTTCCGGCGCCTCCGACGAGCAGGTGGTCAAGGCCTACCGCCGGCAGATGAGCCGCAATCATCCGGACAAGCTCCAGGCCAATGGACTGCCCGAATCGATGCTGGAGCGTGCCAAGGAGCGCACGCAGCAGATCCAGGCGGCCTACGAGCTGGTACGCGCGGCGCGCGGCATGCGCTGAGCGCGCCCCTCACGTAGACTTGTGCCCATGGCAACTGACTGGATTGCGCCATCGATTCTATCCGCGGACTTTGCGCGCCTCGGGGCCGAAGTGGAGGCCGTGGTGGCCGCCGGCGCGGACCTGGTGCATTTCGACGTCATGGACAACCATTACGTCCCCAACCTCACGATCGGCCCGCAGGTGTGCGCGGCGCTGCGCAAACACGGGATCAGCGCGCCAATCGATGTGCATCTGATGGTGCGCCCGGTGGACCGCATCGTGCCGGATTTTGCGCGGGCCGGAGCCACCTACATTAGCTTCCACCCGGAGGCGAGCGAACACGTGGATCGCACCATCGCGCTGATTCGCGAGCAAGGCTGCCGCCCGGGGCTGGCCTTCAATCCGGCCACCCCGCTCGACTGGCTCGACTACACGCTTGAAAAGATCGATCTGGTGCTGCTGATGTCGGTGAACCCGGGTTTTGGCGGTCAGCAGTTCATCCCCGGTGTGCTGCCCAAGATCGCCGAAGTGCGCCGGCGCGTGCTGGCCACCGGGCGCGAGATTCGCGTTGAAGTGGACGGTGGCATCAAGCCGGAGGTGATCGCGGCCGTGGCGCGCGCGGGCGCGGACACCTTTGTGGCCGGCTCGGCGATATTCGGTAGCCCGGACTACGCGGCCACCATTCGCGCGCTGCGTGCAGGCATCGCCGCGGGCAGCGTTGCCGCTGCCGCTAAGGATCGAAAGGCCGCCCCCTAGGCGCGCGCTCTCTAAAAAGCGCTACTCGTCCTCGTCCTCGTCCGCGTCGTCATCGGTCCGGGCGCTGGCGGCCATCGGCCGGGCCGCGGCGGTGCCGGCACTGCGCGCGGGGATGACGACCGGTCGGGTCTTCATCTTCGGCCGTGCGTTGAACACCACGATGGTCTTGCCGGTGGCGCGCAGCAATCCTTGCTCCTCGAGCACCTTGAGTACGCGGCCCGCCATCTCGCGAGAACACCCGATCAGGCGTGAGAGCTCCTGGCGGGAAACCTTGATCTGCATCCCTTCCGGATGCGTCATCGCGTCCGGTTCCCCACACAGATCCATGATGGCGTGCGCTACGCGGCCCGTGACGTCCACGAAGGCCAGGTCGCCGAGCTTGCGGTTGGTGCGATCCAGGCGCGTCGCGAGCTGGGTCGCCAGCTCGAAGATCAGCCCAGGGCTTTCGGTCGCCACCTGCCGGAAACGCGGATAGGTCATTTCTGCAAGTTCGCAGGCGCTGCGGGTACGGACCCAGGCGCTGCGTGTGGGTTGCTCGTAGAACAGGCCCATCTCGCCGAAGAACTGGCCCTTGTTCAAATAGGCCAGCACCATCTCGTTGCCTTCCTCGTCCTCGATCATGACTTCGACCGAGCCGCTGATCACATAGTAGAGCACGTCGGGTAAGTCCCCAGCGTGGATCAGCACGGTCTTGGACGGAACGGTTCGCACCCGGCAATAACTCAAGAAGCGATTGATTGCCGGAATGTCGCTCAATGCTCTGACATTCTCTTCCATAGGGCGTGTGCTTTGGTCGCGTGAAAGATTATTCATCTTCGCTTTTTATTACATAAGTGTATCTAGCCGCAAGGTTTTTGTGAAAACTCATATCCAATAGGCGAGCCGGGTCATCACCTTGGAGGCCAGAGCCATGCCCAGGCGCGCCCAGGGTGGCAGCTCGGCCGCGCCCCGCGCATCAGCGCTCTTCGCGTGCCTGACCTCGTCGCTCTGCATCGTTTCCAGGATGCGCCGGCTCCGCTGATCATCGGCCGGGAGCTGCCCGAGGTGCTCGGCCAGATGGCTTTCGACCTGGCGTTCGGTCTCGGTGAGAAAGCCCAGGCTCAGGGCATCGCTAAATGCGGCCGCCGCCGCACCAATCGCGAACGAGCCGGCATACCAGAAGGGGTTGAGGAGGCTGGTATGGGCCTTCAGTTCACCGAGCCGCTGTTCGCACCAGGCCAGGTGGTCCCCTTCCTCGGCCGCGGCCTGCAGAAGGTATTCCCGGGTGCTCGCCGAGCGCGCCATCAGGGCTTGACCGTGGTACAGGGCCTGGGCAGAAACCTCGCCCGCATGGTTGACCCTCATCAACCCGGCGACGTGGCGGCGCTCAAATTCGGTCAGGCTGGGGGCCTCCGGGAGCTCTTCCGGGCTGCGCACCGCCCGCGCCGGCACGAACAGGGCCCGCAGGGCGCTATCGGCCGCCTGCAGCAGGCCATCGACCGTCAAACTGGGGGGCAGTGGGCTCGCCATCGCCTCATTATAGAATGAGCCCTGCCCGGCGGAGCCAGGCCAGTCCCCGCGGGGGGGCAGCTTGGGGCGGCCTCCCGAGGCCCAATCCCGGGCTCGCCAAGCCTGCTTTGCAAACCGGAGGGGGCTTCAGTACACTTCCGCGCCATTTTTCCGGAAGCCCAAGAAGCGCCGCGGGGGTACCCGCCGCCCGGCTTTTCCGGTTCACTTTTGGAGCCCGACTCGCACCATGAAGACGACGATATTCGCCAATTCCGCCACCGCTCGTGGCGACTGGTATGTGGTGGATGCCACCGGCAAGACCCTGGGGCGTCTGGCCTCGCAGATTGCGCACCGACTCAAGGGCAAGCACAAGGCGAACTACAGCCCGCACGTGAACATGGGCGATCACATCGTGGTGCTGCACGCCGAGAAGATTGCCGTCACGGGCAACAAGCTTGACGACAAGCTCTACCACCATCACACCGGCTACATGGGCAACCTCAAGACGATCGCCTTGGGCAAGCTCCTCAAGGAGCATCCGGAGCGCGCATTGCAGTTTGCGATCAAGGGCATGCTCCCCAAGAATACTTTGGGTCGCAACATGTACCGCAAGCTCCATGTGTTTGCCGGTAGTGCGCACCCGCACTCGGCGCAGCAACCCAAACAACTCGCACTGTAAACAGCTTCAGGATCACACCCCATGGCAGCTACCCCAGATTACGGCACCGGTCGCCGCAAGACTTCCACGGCCCGCGTGTACATGCAGGCCGGCACCGGTCGCATTACGGTCAATGAACGGCCGCTCGATGAATTCTTCGGGCGCGAGACCGGCCGCATGATCGTGCGCCAGCCCCTTGAGCTGGTGCAGCTGACAGGCAAGCTCGATATCACGGTGCAGGTCACCGGCGGTGGCATCACCGGCCAGGCCGGGGCTATCCGACACGGCATCGCGCGGGCCTTGATGGAATACGACCCGAAGCTGCGCCAGCCTCTGCGCCAGGCCGGTTTCGTCACGCGCGACGCCCGAGAGGTGGAACGCAAGAAGGTCGGCCGGCGCAAGGCGCGCCGCGGCCCGCAGTACTCCAAGCGCTGATTCGCGCGCTTAGCTCGAGTCAAGCTTCGCCGGCACGGCTCGACGCTTTCGCGCTCCTGGGTGTGGGTGTACGGGTGGGGGATCGTCTAGTGGTAGGACCGCGGACTCTGACTCCGCTAACCTAGGTTCGAATCCTAGTCCCCCAGCCACTTCCTGTGGAGGGAACTTCCCTTTGTTCCGTCAGCTGTTCGATCCGGTGTCCTCGACCTACACTTATCTGCTGGCGCATCCCGAATCGCGCGAGGCGGTGCTGATCGATCCGGTCTTCGAGCAGGCGCGGCGCGACACGGCGTTGATCCGAGAACTGGGGCTTACGCTGCGCTGCACCGTAGAGACCCATGTGCACGCCGATCACGTCACTGCCGCCTGGCGACTGAAGCAGGAGCTTGGCAGCCAGATCGTCGTGGGCGCGCACTCCGAAGCGCAAGGCGCCGACCGCTACCTCGCGCATGGCGAGACTGTCAGCTTTGGCTCCCGGCATATCGCCGCGCGGGACACGCCTGGCCACACCGCCGGATGTATTACGCTGGTATTGAGCGATCAGAGCATGGCGTTCACCGGTGATTGCCTGCTGGTGCGCGGTTGCGGCCGGACTGATTTCCAGGGCGGTGACGCGCACGCCCTGTACCGGTCGATCCACGAGCAGATCTTTTCGCTCCCTGACGCATGTCTTCTCTACCCGGGCCATGACTACCGAGGCAACACCGTCACCTCGGTCGCCGAAGAGCGTGCCTTCAATCCGCGCCTGGGCGGTCGCCTGAGCGAGTCGGATTTCGTGGGTTACATGGACAATCTTGGGCTCCCGCACCCGAAGCAGATCGACGTGGCCGTGCCCGCGAATCGCAAATGTGGCTACTCCGCTGCCGCCGAGACGGCCGACACCAATCCGTCCTGGGGCCCGCTGGCTTTTACCTATGGTGGATTCTGGGAAGTACCCGCGCACTGGGTGGAGGAGCATCTGCAGATCTTGCAGCTGATCGACGTGCGCGAGCCCGCAGAGTATGACGGTCCCCTCGGGCACATTGCCGGCGCACGACTGGTGCCGCTGGGCACGCTGACGGGCGCACTGGCGCCGTTCGATCGTGATCGACCCGTGGTGACCGTGTGCCGCGCGGGTGGCCGCTCGGCGCAGGCCACCTTGATGCTGCAGCGTGCCGGGTTCACGAAGGTCGCAAACCTCGCCGGCGGCATGCTGCAGTGGCACGCGCAGGGTCTGGCCGTCGTGGGCGCCGGCAACCAATGAGCGGGGCCAGGGCGCGAGGGGCTAGATCGAGCGCGTGCCTGCGTCAGTGCCGATGATCAGCACGTCGGCTGGCCGCGCGGCAAACAAGCCGACCGATACCACGCCAGCCAGCTGATTGATGCTCGATTCCAGCGCGCGCGGCTCGGGGATCTCCAAGCCGTGCACGTCGATGATCTGATTGCCGTTGTCGGTGAGCACGCCGGCTCGCCAGACCGGCCTGCCGCCCAGCGCCGCGAGCTGGCGTGCCACGAGTTCGCGTGCCATCGGGATCACTTCCACGGGCAGCGGGAAGCGTCCGAGCACCTCCACCAGCTTGCTGTCGTCGATGATGCACACAAAGGTGCGTGCGGCGCTGGCGATGATCTTCTCGCGCGTCAGCGCGGCACCACCGCCCTTGATCAGCTCGCGCCTGGGGTTGGCCTCGTCGGCACCATCGATGTAGATGCCAAGATCGGGCACTTCGTTCAGGTCGAACACCGGGATGCCGAGGGATTGAAGGCGCGAGGTGCTGGCGGAGGAACTGGATACGGCACCGCGCAGGCGCGTCTTCCAGGGTGGCAGCAGGTCGATCAGGGCATTGACGGTGGAGCCGGTACCGACCCCCAGCACCATGCCATCGCGCAGCAACTCGAGCGCTGCGGTTGCGACCTGTCGCTTCTTCTCCTCAGCTGAAAGTGCCATGTTTTGCAGCCTCCAGACGTGACTGTGCCCGCTTGCGCGGGCACAGTCTCAGCTTTGAATCAGGCTTGCGAGGTTTGATCCTCACTCACCTTGAAGTAAAGGCCTTTACTTCTTCTTCGCAGCTTTCTTCTTGGCCTTCTTCTTTGCCTTAGCCATGAATGATCTCCATATATCAGGTTAGTCCGGGGACCGAGTATATACACGAGACATAAAAAAACAAGCGTGTGTGTCACACGGCGGTCGATGTGAACTCACTCACACTCACTCAAGCGACAAGATAAACCTCCAATGAGAGTCGTCGACCGGCATCACCGAGAGTCGAGTGCCACGTTGGAGCAGGGTCATGCCGCGCAATCTCCCTTCGGCAGTGCGCGCGCAGCTCATCGAGTGTGATCACCCGTTTGAAGCGGCGCTGCAACTGCACGTCGATGGTGAACCAGCGCGGCGCGGCCGGATCACTGGCAGGGTCATAGTGCTCGTCGCGCCGATCGAATGCAGTGAGGTCGGGATATGCGGAGCGCACCACCTTCAAGGTGCCGACCAGTCCCGGCACGGCGCAGCTCGAGTGGTACAGGAAGGCGAGATCACCGCGCTTCACGTCGTCGCGCAGGAAGTTTCGCGCCTGGTAGTTGCGCACCCCGTCCCAGGTGGAACGACGCTTCGGGAGCTTGGCCAGCTGATCTATCCCAAAGCTCTCCGGTTCAGTCTTGAGCAGCCAATGAGCCATGATTCAGCGCTCCCTTTTGAAGACTTGCACTCCGCGTTCGGTGATCACGGCATCGAGCGGTACGTCGTGCGCCGCGGCCGGAAGCCTCGGGCAGCGCTGGCACTCGAAGGCGATGCCCACCAGCAGCGGCGCACCGCGTGTTGCGTGCCGGCCAGCCAGAAAGCGGTCGTAATATCCGGCGCCGTTGCCCAGTCGGTTGCCGGCCTCATCGAATCCGAGCAGCGGCATCAAGACCACGGCCAGCGCCTGCGGAGTGATCGATGGGCCGCCGGCCAGCTCGGCAATCCGGTAACGATTCAGCCGCATGGGGGCACCCGCATCAGGCAGAAACGCCATGCGCCGGGCAGCGAAATCGGTGATGCGCGGCAGGTACACGCGGCAACCGCGCAGCCGGGCCAGCGCTCGTAGCGGCTCGGTGCTGACCTCGGTGCCCCGCGACACGTACAAGCCAATGGCCAGCCCGGGCTTGAGCCAGGGACTGCGGGCCAGGGAGTTGCGGATGCGCCGCTCGCCCGCGGCGCGCGCCGCGCGCGGCATCGCGTCGCGGGCCCGCCGTAACGCGCGGCGCAGCGCAGGGCGCGAGGTGGCGAAGTCGCCGGCAATTGGGCTCACGGTAGTGCGCCTGCGGAAATTAGAAGCGTCACCCGTAATGCCGGTGCGAACTCTTGCTCTCGACCAGAGCAACAGGTGGGACTTCCTGCGGCAGGTAAGGCTTTCTGCTCGGGGCAGACTTGCACAATGCTGCCAGCAAGGTCAGGTCCCGGGGTGTTTCAACTTAGGGTCGAGAGGTAACCGAGCCCGCTTGTCGAGCACCACAGGCGACGCCAGGCCGACTCTACACTAAAGATCGAGCTGCTGTCCTTTCTGCAACGCAGTCTCGACACGTTCGCGCAGCATCTTGATGCGGGCCCCGAGTTCGGCCTGCGAACCGTGACCTTGTTCACGCTGGCGCAGCATTTCATTGGCGATGTTGAGCGCAGCCATTACCGCAATGCGATCGGCGCCGACCACTTTGCCGGTGTCGCGAATCTCTTTCATCCGGGCGTTGAGAAATGCGGCGCTGTCGATGAGATCGTTCCGTTCCTCCTTCGGGCAGGCTACGAAATAATCCTTGTCCAGGATGCGCACGCTGACGCGGGTGCCGTCCGCTTCGCTCATGCCGTGCGTTCCATGGCCTTGAGTCGGCCGATCATCGCTTCGACCCTGGCCCGCACCTGCTCGCTGCGGTTCATCACCGTGGTCTTCTCGGCCGCCAGAGTGTCCTGGCGCGCCCGCAGTGCGCGGTTTTCATCCTTGAGGCGGTGCACCGTGGACACCAGTTCCTCAAGGCGCTTTTCCAGGCGTTTGAATTCGACGTCCAGAGTGCTGTTTTTGCTGCTTTCGGCCATGCAAAACTATAGTGCCGTGTGACGAGTGCGGTCAACCGAAAAACGGTGGGGTGATGCTGTAGGCGGGTGTTGCACGCTACAAGGGTGCGCTCTACCATGCCGGCGGTCGCTTCATGTCGCCGGAACCAAGTGGCCCGCCATAGCAATTACGCACAAATTCAGCGCCTGATGTCCGAATGTCGCGCCGTGACCGAGCCTGCCGAGGCGCACGGTTCGCTGGCGGGCGCGTTATGCGCCACGGACGGTTACGGGGTCGAGGACTGGCTGGCCGAAATCCTGCCCGAGGGCGCGGCGCCGGCGGAAACGGCCGTTTCGAGCCTGCGCGGCCTGTACGAGGCCACCCGCGCCGCGCTCACCGGCACGCAGATGCAGTTCGATCTGCTGATGCCCGACGATGACGCACCCATCGAGCGGCGCGCCGAGGCGCTCACCTTATGGTGCAACGGCTTTGTCTATGGCCTCGGCTCGGGCGGTGCCCCCGACCCCGAGAAACTGCCCGGAGACGCCGGTGAGATCGTCCGCGATCTGGCACAGATCATGCGGGCGGGAGTCGACGAGCGCGAAGGGGCCGAGGCCAATGAGTTGGCCCTTGCCGAGCTGGTGGAATTTGTCCGGGTCGGAGTTCAGGTCGTGTTTGAGGAGCTCGGCACGCTGCGCCAGGCACCGTCCCCACGGCCGCAGCGCCCGTCCCTGCACTAAAGCCCGCATATGCGCGAGAAGATGACCGAAGAGTTCGCACGCCGTCGCCGCCAGCTGATGCGGTTGATGGGCCGGGATGCAATCGCCGTTTTGCCGGCGGCGCCCGAACGCACGCGCAACAGCGATGTGTACTACAACTATCGCCAGGACAGCGACTTTCACTACCTGACGGGGTTTGCCGAGCCGGACTCGGTCGCAGTGCTGATCCCGGGACGGCCGCAAGGCGAGTTTGTGATGTTCGTGCGCGATCGCAATGACGAGCGCGAGATCTGGGATGGCAGACGCGCGGGGCCGGCCGGGGCGCGTCGGCGCTTCGGGGCCGATGACGCCTTCCCGATTGGCGATCTCGACGACATCCTGCCTGGCCTGCTCGAGAGCCGGGCGCGGGTCTACCACACGATGGGCAAGTATCACGATTTTGACCAGCGCGTGGTCGGCTGGGTGAACGCGTTGCGCGCCGAGGCGCGTTCGGGCCCCCATCCGCCGCTCGAAATTGTGGCCCTGGATCATGTGCTGCACGACATGCGCCTGTTCAAGAGCCGCAATGAACTCTCCATCATGCGCCGGGCCGGCGCGATCGGCGCCGGCGCGCACGTTCGGGCCATGCGCTTTTGCCGGCCGGGGCGGACCGAGTACGAGGTCTGCGCCGAACTGGTGCACGAGTTCGGCCGCCATGGCGCCGAAGTCTCTTACCACCCGATCGTAGGGGGCGGTGCAAATTCCTGTGTGTTGCATTACCGGGACAACAACCAAGCGCTTAAGGACGGGGACTTGTTGTTGATCGACGCGGGCTGCGAGCATGAATACTACGCATCGGATATCACCCGCACTTTCCCGGTCAATGGGCGCTTCACGCCCGCGCAGCGCGCGGTCTATCGCGTGGTGCTGGCGGCGCAGCGGGCGGCCGTCGCCAAGGTGCTCCCGGGCAATCACTGGAACGAGCCGCACGATGCGGCGGTGCGGGCCATTACCCAGGGGCTGGTGCGCCTGGGCCTGCTCAAGGGCCCGCTGGCCAGTCTGATCAAGGATGGGGCGTACCGAAAATTCTTCATGCACCGCACCGGCCATTGGCTTGGCATCGATGTGCATGATGTGGGTGACTACAAGGTCGGTGAGCAATGGCGCGTGTTTGAGCCGGGCATGGTGCTGACGGTGGAGCCGGGCATCTACATCCCGGCCGGAACCAAGGGGGTCCCAAAGCGCTATTGGAATATCGGCATCCGCATCGAGGATGACGTGGCGGTTACCGCCAAGGGCCATGAGGTGCTGAGCGCCGGGGCGCCGACGGATCCGGACCAGATCGAGAAACTCATGGCCGCGGCATGAGCGAGGGCCTGCAGACCGACGTCGATGTGGCCATCGTGGGCGGTGGCTTGGTCGGCGCAAGTCTGGCGCTCGCGCTCTGCGGCACTGGCCGCAGAGTGGCGTTGATTGAGGCGTTCGCAACCGACGCGGCGGCGCAGCCGAGTTTTGACGATCGGACCAGCGCTCTGGGCAATGGGAGCCGGCGCATTTTCGAGGCACTCGGAGTGTGGCCCCACCTGGCCTCCCAGGCCGGGGCAGTGCGTGAGATCCGGGTAAGTGAGGCGGGACGCATCGGCGCCGTGCGGCTGCGCGCGGCCGACCAGGGTCTCGAGGCGCTGGGTTTCGTGGTCTCGAATCGAAATCTCGGTGCGGCGCTGTGGAGGCAGCTGAGCGCGCATCCGGAATTGCACATACGGTGCCCTGCGCGCGTGCGCGCCGTGCGGCTGGAGGCCGATGAGGTGCAGCTGGAAGTGGACTCCCAGAAGCCACACCCCGATACCCGCCGCGCCCCGGAGCGGATCGCCGCCCGCCTGGTGGTTGCCGCCGACGGTGCCCACTCGCTGGTTCGCGCGGCCGCCGGCATCGCTGCTCTGGTGGAGGACTACCAGCAGGTCGCCGTCGTGGTGCACTTGAGCACGGATCGACCCGCCACGGGCGTGGCCTATGAACGCTTTACCGGGACGGGCCCGCTCGCGGTGTTGCCGCTGGTGGACGGACGCTATACGGTGGTTTGGACGCTAAGCCCCGAACGCGCGGAGCAGGTCCTGGCATTTGACGATGCGGCGTTTGTGGCGGAACTGCAGCAAAGCGTTGGCTGGCGAATCGGCCGCGTGCAGCAGGTCGGCGCGCGCGCGTCCTATCCGCTGCGGCTCAGCCGCGCTGAGGGGCTGGCGGGCCGGCGCGCCGTGCTGGTGGGCAATGCCGCCCAAGCGCTGCACCCCGTGGCCGGGCAGGGCTTCAATCTCGGACTGCGCGACGCGGCGCTGCTCGCCGAGATCATCGCCGCCGCTCCGGATCCGGGCGCGCCCGCGGTGCTCGAGAGCTTCGAGCGGCGCCGCGGCGCCGATCGCCGCGGCATGATCGGATTCACGGATGGGTTGGTCAAACTCTTCGCGAGCGACCGGCCGCTGCTGGCAGCGGCACGCAACCTTGGCCTGTTGCTGTTTGACGTGTCCCCGGGAGCCCAGCGCGCGCTTTCACGCCTGAGCTGGGGCTTTGGCGGCGATACGCCGCGTCTGATGCGCGGTCTGCCGGTGGCCTGATGCGCAGGAACTCGCCATAGACACCGATTTCGAAGTGGCCGTGGTCGGCGGCGGGCCCAACGGGGCGATTGCCGCGGCGCTGCTGGCGCGTTACAGCGGCATTGAGGCGGGGCGCATTGCGCTGATTGCTCCTGAGCTTGCCGCGAATGCCGAAGCGGCCGCGAGCGCAGGCACCGTCCCGGTCCACACTCCCGATGAGTTGCCAGCCGCCATGCGCGTGGCCGCCATATCGCGCGCCAGCGAAATGGTGCTGCACAATGCCGACGCCTGGTCCGCTCTGCCCGGGGAGCGGGTGTGCGCGTACCAGCGCATGCGGGTCTGGCATGAATCGGTGCCCAGCGACGGACCGGAGGCATTGGTGTTCTGCGCTGCCGAAGTGGGCGAGCCGAACCTGGGATACATCGTTGAAAATCGCGCGCTGGCGGCCGCAGGGCTGGCGAGTTTTGTCGCACAGGGCGGGCGGGTGCTGGGTGAGCGCATCGCGGGGCTGCAGGTGGAGCCGGGCGCGGTGCGCCTGCAAACCGGCGAGGGCGAGTTGAGGGCCCGGCTGTTGATCGGAGCGGACGGTGCGCATTCCCGGGTGCGAGAGCTCCTGAAAGTCCCGCTACGCACCCACGATTACCGCCAGAGTGCCGTGGTCGCGGATATCGAGGGCACGCGGCCCCATCAGCACACCGCCTGGCAGCGGTTTCTCGGCTCCGGGCCGCTCGCCCTGCTGCCACTCTTTAACGGCTGCAGTTCGATTGTCTGGTCAGCGGACCAGCCGTTGGCCGAAGAATTGGCGGCGCTGCCGGCCGCTGAGTTTGCGCGGCGGCTTGATGTCGCCAGCGATGGGGTGTTGGGCGCCACGCGGCTGCTCAGCAAGCGCGCGCTCGTGCCGTTGCGGCGTGCGACCGCGATCACCATGATCGGCGCGCGCGCCGCACTGGTGGGCGACGCGGCGCACGTGGTGCATCCGCTGGCTGGGCAGGGCGTGAACCTGGGGTTCCTCGATGCTGCGGTGCTGTGCGAGGTGCTGGCTGCCGGAGTTGCCGAGCGTGAAGATCCGGGCGCCGCACGGCTCCTCACTCGCTACGAGCAACTGCGCCTGACACACGACACCCTGATGAGTTGGTCGATGAGCGCGTTCAACGAGCTGTTTTCGCGCGGCAGCGGCCCGGGCGGCTGGCTCGCGGCACGGCTCCTGGGCCTGGCCGGCGCGACCGGCATCGCGCGCCGCACGTTTGCGCGCCGGGCACTCGGGCTGAGCGGGGAAGTACCGCTCCTGGCGCGAAGCGTGCAGATTGCGCCGCGGGCGACGGCGGCCCGGTGCTAAAACTGCTGCTGTGGTTGGTGTTGCTGGCGCTGAGTTGGCCACTGGCGCTCCTGGCGCTGCTCCTGTGGCCGGTAGTCTGGGTAATATCGCTCCCTTTTCGTATTCTAGGGATCGCCTTCGAGGGTGTGTTCGAGTTGCTGAGAGCGATCGTGATGTTACCGGCGCGGTTGTTGGGCGGCGCGCGGCGCTGAGGCGTGTTCGAATTGCAGGGAAGCCGTCCAATGAGTCGATCTACCAGAATGGGTCCGTGGCTGGCGCTGTCAGTGCTCGCCCCGTGGCTGAGTGCATCGGCCGTGCCGGCGGCCGCGCCGGCTCCCGCCGCGGCGACGCCCTCCTCTTACAGCGACGATGAGGTGACGCGCGAAGCCAACGATTTCTTCAAGACTGGCGCCGAGAACCTCGGCAAGGTGCTGGCGAAGGTCCTCAAGGAGAAGGGGCACCCGGTCGCAATCATCCGCGGCGAGGAAGCCGGAGGCGCGGTCGCGGTGGGCGTGCGCTATGGCCACGGCGAATTGATCTACCGGGGCGCCCCCGGAATACAAGTGTACTGGCAGGGGCCGTCGCTGGGCCTTGACCTGGGGGCCGATGCCGTCAAGGTCTTTGCGCTGGTCTACGACCTGCCCGACACCCAGGCACTGTTCCAGCGCTTCCCAAGTGCGGAGGGGAGCCTGTACTTCGCCGGCGGATTTGGTGTGAATTACCTGCAGCGCGGCGCCATCGTCATTGCACCGGTGCGATTTGGGGTGGGCTGGCGCGAGGGGATCGACCTCGGCTACATGCACTTCACGCCGCAACTGCACGCCAACCCGTTCTGAGGCCGGCTCGTTCGCATAACCCCAAGAGGATACCCGATGGAATCCAACAAGATGCCCAAGGGCATCCCCTTCATCATTGCCAACGAGTTCGCCGAGCGCTTCTGCTATTACGGCATCAACGCCATTCTCGCCATCTACATGACCACCACCCTGCATTTTGGGCAGGCGCGCGCCACCAGTTGGCAGAGCCTGTTCAAGGCGGGTGCGTATTTCTTCCCGCTGCTCGGCGCTGTGGTCTCCGACGTGTTTTGGGGCAAGTACCGCACCATCATCACTTTCTCGGTGGTGTACGTGCTGGGCTGCTCCATCCTGGCGCTCGGACCGGCGACGCCATTGAATCTCGCGGTCGGCCTCGGCTTCATGGCCTTCGGTACCGGCGGGGTCAAGCCGTGCGTGTCGACCAACGTGGGCGACCAGTTCACGAACCGCAACAAACACCTGATCGAGCGGGCCTTCAGCTACTTTTACCTATCGATAAATCTTGGCTCTTCCTTTTCGATCTACAAATGCCCCGAATGGCTGGAGACCTACGGTCCCAAGGTCGCCTTCGGAGTGCCCGCGGCGATGATGGCGCTGGCCACGCTCGTTTTTTACCTGGGCCGCAGCCGATTTGCGGTGGTGCCCCCGGCGGGAAAGCAGTGGCTCAGGGACATTCTTTCACCGGCCGGCCTGAAGCTCATCGGCAACCTGCTGATTGTGTACCTGTTTGTCGCGGCGTTCTGGGCGCTGTGGGACCAGAGCAACGGCCAGACCTGGACCCTGCAGGCGACCTCGGACCTCATGGACAAACGCATGGGATTCGGGCTGGTGTTGTTGCCGGCGCAGATTCAGGTCGTCAACGGATTGCTGATCCTGATCATGGTGCCCCTCTTCACCTTCGGGATCTATCCGATTTGCAGCCGCTTTGTGAAGGTTACGCCGCTGCGCAAGATTTCCGTGGGGCTGTTTCTGGTGGCCGCATCCTTCCTGATCGTCAGCTGGATCGAGGGACGTATCCAGACCGGCCACAGTGTCTCGGCCTGGTGGCAAATCCTGGCCTACGTCGTGCTCTCCGCTTCCGAGGTGCTGGTGTCGATCACGGCCCTCGAGTTTTCCTACAAGCAGGCGCCGCTGCGCATGAAGAGTTTCATCATGGCGCTATTCCTGTTGTCGACCAGCGTCGGCAATCTGATGACCGCGGCGGTCAATAATTTCATGGTCCACCAGCTCCCGGGCGCCACGGCCCTCAGCGGTTCACAGACCTGGGTCACGTTGCCGGCCGGCACCAATATGGTCTCTGGCCAGAAGATCGATTTCAACGAGCATACCGGACTCACCGTGCACACCCGTGAGGGCAAGGAGGCGCCACTGGCGGGGACATTCCTGGTCGCCGAAGCGCGCGGCAACGTGGTGCGCCTGATGGATAACGAGCACCGCCAGGCCGTGGCGACCACCGGCCAATGGAATCGGGCCGACGCGGGGGTATCGACCTACAAATTGGTGGGGCCGCAGTATTTCAATTTCTTCGCCTACTGGATGGCGGCCTTCGGCGTGGTGTTTATTGGAGTCGCAATGCTGTATCGCGAGCAGGACCACGTGCGCGCGGATTGACCGCTCCGCGCAGCTGCATCAACCGGAGAGCGCCAGGCTCACCACGCCCGCGACGATGCACAGCGCGCCGGCAAGTCGCTGCGCGGCCGCCCGCTCTCCCAGGAGCCGCGCACCAAACCAAGTGCCCACCAGCGTCGCCAGTTCTCGCGTCGGCGCCACGTGGCTGATGGGCGCACGGCGCATCGCAAACAACACCAGCAGGTATCCTAAAGGCCCGAGCGTCGCGACGGTCATGACCGGTCGCCGGTAGGCGCGCCATTCGCGCACCACAGCGCTGCGCTCGCGCAGCGCCTGCCGCGACAGGACCATGACCCGGAAACTGTTGCCCGCGAAGTCAATCAGGAACGGCGAGATTCCAAGGACCTTCACGGCCCAACCGTCGTTGAGCGTGTACCCGGCGATGCAGGCGCCGGTGAGCGCGCCCCAGGTCAGGCCGGGCAGGGCGCCGCGCCGAAAGCTGTGATGCAGATCGGCGATCAGCACGATGCCTGCAATGATCAACAGCAACCCCGCCAGCGCGAGCGGGCCGGGCCGCTCGCCCAGGAGCATCGCCGCACCGGCAAAGGACAGGAGCGGTCCGCTGCCGCGCGCCACCGGATAGACCAGCGACAGATCTGCCACCCGATACCCGGCCTGAAGGGACTGTGAGTACAGCAGGTGCAGCACGGCAGTGCCGCCCAGGGCAAGGTACTGCAAGAGGCCGTAGGGCAGGTGGGCTTGCAAGAGCGCGTAGGTGACCGCCGGAGCCCACAGCAACAACGACACGGCCGAATACAGCCACACAAAATGGCGCGAGTTTGCGGCGCGTTTGGCCTCCAGATTCCAGATTGCGTGGCATAGCGCCGCGAGCAACACGGCGCACAGGGAAGCTAAGGGCACGCGCACTCCGGCGGCGGCGAATCCGGGCTACCATGGTGCATGGCCGTGAGCGCGCAGTTCAACGCCTTTGTGCTCGATCTGCTAGGCGCCGTGCGCCCGGTGACCGCCCGGCGCATGTTTGGTGGTGTCGGCTATTACGCGGACGGGCTGTTCTTCGCCATCGCCGATGATGACGTGCTCTACCTGCGGGTCGATGAGACCGGCCGCTCTGAATGCGCGGCCGAAGGCCTGCAAGCGTTTGCCCCGCTGGGGCCCGGCACAAAGTCGGTGAGTTATTTCACGCTGCCGGCGCGCCTGTATGACGATGCGGAGGAGCTGGCGGTATGGGTGAGACGCGCGCTCGGCGCGGCTCGCGCCGGTGGCGGCAAGCGCCGCAAGCGGCGCGCCTAGTATTGCGGCGGGCGAGGCTCCCTGCTGGGTAGGTCCATCGCACTTGCGCAGGGGGCAAGTCCGGTCGCATGCTAGGGTCCATTGTCCGATCCATCTGCGTGGCGAGCGCGCTATACGGGGGACAGAAATCATGAGCAAAGAGTCTCGTTCAGCGTCGCGGGCGGCCCGCCCGCGCGGCGTGCGGCTGCTGCTGGTTGGTTGCGGCCTGCTGGTGATGGCCGGGCTGGGCGCCTGGTCGTTGATGGGCATCATGGCTCTGCTGCAGCAGGGGCATCCGCTGCGCGCGGCGTTCCTGGCCGTGGCGCCGGTGCTGTTGGTGCTGGTGGGTGCGCGCATCATCGCCCTGAGCTGGCAGGCCCCGGACCCGAGCGCGGGCCCGCCGGGTGCACCGGACGCGAATGATCAGACCGGCAACTGGGGCGTGGGCGGCCCGTCGATGCGCGAGCCGGGCTCGACCGGGGTGTGGCCGGCGCGCAGTGTCGATCGGCGCTACGAACAACGGGACGACTGAGCGGCGCGCCACCGGGCACTGCGCCGATAGAGACGGATCCCTCCAGGCACCGATCCGAGGGTAGCTGCGCGAGGGGGCATAGCGATGGTGGCAGTGACGCTCGAGGAACTGGAAGGCGCCGCGGAACTCTTGCGCGAGGTCGTGCCGCCCACGCCGCAATACGCCTGGCCGAAGCTGCGGCAGCGGACCGGCTGCGAGGTGTGGGTCAAGCACGAGAACCACACGCCCACCGGTGCATTCAAGGTGCGCGGAGGACTGATTTACCTCAACCGACTGCTGAGCGCGCAACCGGAGGTGCGCGGCGTGGTTAGCGCGACCCGCGGCAATCACGGCCAGTCCATCGCCTTCGCTGCCGCGCGCTGCGGAGTGCACGCGACCATCTATGTACCCAGGGGAAATTCGCCGGATCAGAATTCGGCGATGCGCAGCTTCGGGGCGACGGTGGTGGAATTCGGTGCTGATTTTGACGAAGCCAAGCATGAGGCACACCGCCTCGCCACCCAGCGTGCGCTGCATTTCGTGCCCTCGTTTCACCGCGACCTGGTGGTGGGCGTGGCGACCTATGCGCTGGAATTCCTGCGGGCGGTGGGCGACCTCGATACGGTGTATGTCGGCGTGGGCATGGGCTCGGGCATTTGCGGACTGATCGCGGTGCGCGATCTGCTCGGACTCAAGACCCAAATCGTCGGCGTGTCCGCCGCCAACGCGCCGGCGAGCGCACGCTCGTTCGCCGCCGGACGCCCGGTTTGCACGCCCAGCGCACGCACCTTTGCAGACGGCATTGCCACACGCGAGCCTCAGCAGGAGGCCGTGGAGGCAATCTGCCGCGGCGCGGCGAGATTCGTGGAATTAAGCGAGGATGAGATGGCCGAGGCGATGCGCGTCTATTTCGACGACACCCACCAGGTGGCCGAGGGAGCCGGGGCGGCGCCGCTCGCGGCGCTGTGGCGCGAGCGTGCGTCCCTGGCGGGCCGCCGAGCTGGCGTGGTGCTGAGCGGCGGCAACATCGAACGGGCGCGGTTTCTGCAGGTACTCGGTGGCCGCACACCGCCGGCCGGCGACGAGGCTGTTCCCTCTCCTTAAGTTAAGCGGCGCGGCGTCGCTTGGCATTTTGTGAGCTGCGACCGCCCCGGACCTTTCCATAATCGTCCCGGCGGCGTCGAAATCGTGATCCGCCACACAGAATGGGGTCGTAAGGGTATAGACTTGCACCGTGCGCTGACCGACATTGGTCCTTAGTGATGTAGGTGAGTTTTTAGAGGAGTCCGCCGGTGGCAAGGCTCTACGGCGCGCGGGGACGGGCGATAGCCATGCTGGCTGTCGCGACCTGCTGCTGTGTGGCGACCGCACAGGCCGGGGATCCAAACGGCTTCGTTCCCTCCTACTCGGCCTCGCAGGTCATGCTCTATGTGAGCTGGTCATTCGCGGCCCAAGGCAAGCACCCTGAAGCATTCGGCTTTCGATACGAGCGCTCCTCGCCGGCATCGAGCGATCCGGCGGCGCGCTTTTGCGCACCGCTCGCTCATCGTTCTCTGGTAGATCTGCAGTTTGCGCGGGGCGCTGGCCCGCGAATGCAGTTTGGCCCGCGCGTCACCTGGGACATCAGCCGTGGACGTTTGGCGCCCACGAATCGCTTCGGCTCCTGGTCCATCGCCATGCTGCCGGCGCTGCCCGCGGCGCTGGCGGCATCGCTCCCCTGACACCCGCCCGCCGATCGCAGGGCCCGGTTGAGAGTATCCTGTCGGGCCTGATTGGCCGACAGGGAGTAGTGCCCGTGACTAAACGCATAGACACCGCCACAGTCGAGGCGGTCATCGGCTCCCTCTATCCACCGCCCTTTGACGAGCCCTGCCGGAAACGCGAACGGCGCAGGCTGGGGGACGCCGCGGGCTTGCGCCAATTCGGGGTAAACCTGCTGCGCCTTCCGCCCGGCTGTTGGTCCAGCCAGCGGCACTGGCACAGCCACGAAGACGAGTTCGTCTACGTGCTGGCCGGTGAAGTTACGCTGGTCACCGATGCAGGCACCGAGCTGCTGCGCGCCGGGGACGCGGCAGGTTTCCGGGCGGGCGATGCGGACGGCCATACGCTGCACAACCGCTCCGCCGATGAGGTACTGGTATTGGAGGTGGGCTCGCGCCTTCCTGCCGAGGACGTCACGAACTATCCCGGCATCGATATGATGGCGCCGGCCGGCGGCGTACCAGCCACTTTCACGCACCGAGACGGCACGCCCTATCCGACCGTGGCCCGCCGCGCGCCCTGACCCGCGGACGTTGCGCGCTACCGTTGGAACTATAGGACTCGATGAACGAACAGCGCTCACAGCTGATCAGTAACGCAATCGTGCTGGCGTGTCTGACCGTGTTGCTGCTGGGCGTGCTGGCGGTGCTGCGCCCGTTCCTGTCAGCGATCATTTGGTCGGCGATCATCGTGGTGGCAACCTGGCCGATCATGTTGCGGGTACAGCGTTTGTGTGGCGGGCGCCGCAGCCTGGCCGTGGCGGCGATGACATCAGGACTGTTTGTCGCCGTCGTCGGGCCGGTGGCGCTGCTGCTCGGCACGCTGCTCACGCGGCTCCCGGAACTGCGCGACCTGGGCGCGCGTCTGTTTGCCGGCCCCTGGCCCGGGCCGCCGGCGTGGCTCGAGCGCATGCCTTACGGCACGCAGCTGAGCGCGGAATGGCAACAGGCGGCCGCGCAGACCCCCGAATACTGGGCCGGGGCCGTCAAGCCCTACCTCGCGAAAGCGGCGGTGTGGCTGAGTCAGCATGTCGGCACGCTCGGCGGCGTGACGGTCGATTTTCTGCTGACGCTAATCCTTGTGGTGGTGTTCTACCTGCACGGCGAAGCGCTCGCGAAGTGGACGCTGCGCCTGGCCAAGCGCGTGGGCGGGGCGCGTGGGGTGGAAAGCACGGTGCTGGCCGGGCAGGCCATGCGCGCGATCGCCGCGGGCGTCGTGCTGACGGCGCTGGTCGAGGCGGTGCTGAGCGGCCTGGGCCTGTGGCTGGTGGGAATTCCCGCGGCCGGCGTGCTGACCTCGGTCATTTTCATGCTGTGCGTGATGCAGATCGGACCCATGCCGGTGTTGATCCCGGCGGCGCTGTGGTTGATGTTCCAGCAGCAGGTGGGCTGGGGGATTGCGCTCGCGATTTGGGCGCTGACTATGAGCATAGGCGACGGCATCCTGCGGCCGTGGCTGATTCAGCGCGGTGCCAAGCTGCCGTTCATGCTGGTGCTGGTGGGCGTGATCGGCGGTCTGCTGGCCTTCGGCGTAACCGGCATATTCGTCGGACCGATGCTGCTGGCGGTGGTGCAGCGACTCATGGAGCGATGGATGGATGACGTATGAACGACACTGAGGCCAGGGTGGCAAGCGCATCGGGCACGGAGCTTAAGCACGGCGCAGGCGGGCTGCTGCGTCTGGACCTGGCGGTTCTTGGCGCGGGCTTTGCCTGGTTTGCCTACGTCGATGCGCCGATCACGGACGGCGCCATGCGTTTGGTTGCCGCTGCAGTGCTGGCGGGCCTGGTGTCGATTGTCGCCGCCTTGATCTGTGCAGAATCCAAAAACGAACGCATCTCCCGGCGCTGCTGGCGCGTGGCCCTGTGGGCTTTTGCCCTGACCACGCTACTGATGCTGACGGCGGCGACTGTGACGCTCAACCTGAAGGGTACCGGGACGGAAGAATCGGATACTCAGACTGCGGTCGTCATGCCCGCTTAGGGGCGGTCGCTGCGAGCAGAGCGTCGATGTCCTCCGCCACCATGTCGTAAGCCGTGACCAGCCGCACGACGGGGGATCCCACGCCTTGGGGCGCGGGCCATTCGTAGAATTCGAAGCCCTGCGCGCGCAGCTCATCGATCAGGGTCTGCGGGAGTGCCGCGAATACCTCGTTGGCCTCGACCGGCTGCAGCAGGGAGTAGCCGCCGCGGCGCAGACCCTGCGCAAGCCTTGTGGCCAGTGCATTCGCCTGCCGACCGTGCTTCAGCCAAAGCTCATTCTCGAGGCAAGCGTTCAATTGTGCGCTGAGATAGCGCATCTTCGACCACAGGTGGCCAGCACGCTTGCGCCGCAGCTCGAACTCGCGCGCCAACTCGGGCTGGAAGAATATGACCGCCTCCGCCGCCAATGCCCCATTCTTGGTGGCACCGAAGGAGAGCACGTCAACGCCGCATTTCCAGCTTGCCTCGGCCGGCGTGCACGCGAGGTGCGCGACGGCATTGGCGAAGCGCGCGCCGTCCATGTGCAATCGCAGCCCGTGGCCGTGGGCGGCCGAGGCGAGTGCGCTCAGTTCCTCCCTCCCGTACACCGTCCCCCACTCGGTCGCCTGCGATACGCTCACCGCCGCGGGCAGCACATGATGCACACCCATCTCGCGCGCGTGTGCCACGGGTGCCGCCAGTTGTTCGGCGGATATCTTTCCATCCGGCGATGGCAGCGCCAGCAGCTTGGCCCCGCCACTGAAGAATTCAGGAGCGCCGCATTCGTCGGTGTTGATGTGCGCAATCTCGTGGCAATAGACACCGCCGAACGGGGCGACCAGGGTGGCCAGCGCCAGCGCGTTGGCCGCGGTGCCAGTGGCGACGGGATGGATGGCCAGCTCACATTCGAAGACTTCCTGCGCCAGGGTGGTGAGGCGCCGAGTCTCCGCGTCATCGCCGTAAGAATGCATCGTGCCATGGTTAACCGCGGCGATGGCGCTCAATACCTGGGGGGCGGCGGGCGCCACGTTGTCGCTCGCAAAAGAGCGTCTGGTCTGCGTCATGCCTGCCCCTCAAGACTCGCCGTGGCCATGGCCTAATCTACCCGAAGCTGTGGACGCTGCGCATGGGTTATGCTGATCTCGTGCCGATCCAATATCTGTTCCAGACGCCGGTCTATGCCGCGCCCCTCGAGCCGACCTCTTCCGCGCTGTTGAACAGGAGGCTGCTGCGCGAATGCGTTCAGCTCCGGCACGATGATCGTGCCGGGCGCGCCTGGTCGGCGCGCCATTATCCGGGCGGCTACACTTCCTATAATTCCCGCAGCCGGCTGCACACGGTCTCCCCCACCTTCGCCAAACTGCAGCGCTGCGTCGACCGGCATGTCCGTCGTTTTGCGAACTCGCTGGATCTCGATCTGCGTGGCAAGCGGCTGGAGATGACCGACTGCTGGGTCAATATCATGCGTCACCGCGTGTCGCATGGGCTGCACCTGCACCCGCTCTCGACCATCAGTGGCACGTATTTCGTGCGCGTTCCGCGCGGCAGTGCGGGGCTGAAGTTCGAAGATCCAAGGCTGGAGCGATTCATGGCCGCACCGCCGCGACGCGATCGCGCCCGCGCCCGGAACCGAGTCTGGGTAACGCTGCCGGTGCGCGCCGGGCGCGTGGTCTTGTTTGAGAGCTGGTTGCGCCACGAGGTGCCCCCCAACATGGCGCGCGGCGACAGGATCAGCGTCAGTTTCAACTACGCCTGGTTCTGAATCGTGAGCGTTACCGTCGTCATTCTCGGACTCATCGTTGCCGCCAGTGTCGCCGGCCTTAGCTTCGCCCCCGGCCTTCTGGATCGCTGCCTGTTTCGACCCTACTGGCTGGTGCCGAAGCGTCAGTACTCGACCCTCCTCAGCAATGGCTTTATGCACGCGAATCTCGCGCACCTGCTGTTCAACGCCTTCACGCTCTGGTCGTTCGGGCGCGCGCTCGAAGGGACCATAGGCTCGGCGCGATTTGTGCTCCTGTACGCGCTCGGCCTGCTGGTGAGCGATGCCGGAACCTGGATCAAGCATCGCAATGATCCGGCCTACGCATCGCTCGGTGCCTCGGGCGCGATCCTCGCGGTGCTGTTCGCCTCGGTCGTGTATTTCCCGACTCAATCGCTGTACATCCTGCCGTTGCCGGTGCCGATTCCGGCAGTCATGGTTTGCCGTGGGTTATCTGGCCTACACCTGGTACGCCACCCGGTTTTTGCGCGGTCGCGTCAACCACGACGCGCATTTTGGCGGTGCACTCGCCGGGCTTGGCCTTTGTGGCGCTCACTGATCCGCGCGCCTGGCAGCGGGCAATTTCGCTGGCTTTGCACTAGCATAGATCCATGCGTGATCTCACCGACGGCTCGATTGACCGGCATCTGGTGGCCATGGCGACGCCAATCGCCGCCGGCATGATTTTCCAGACGCTGTATTTTCTCGTTGACCTGTATTTCGTGGGCCGGCTCGGCGGCGCGGCCATCGCCGGGGTGGGTTCGGCCGGAAATCTGGCCTTCCTGGTGATGGCTTTGACGCAGGTGCTGGGAGTCGGCACGGTCGCCTTGATCGCGCAGGCGGTCGGTCGCAAGGACCAGTCGCGCGCCAATCTGGTGTTCAACCAGTCCTCGGTGCTGGCCATGGCCGCGCTGCTGACCTGCCTGATTCTCGGCTACCTGTTTGCGGCGCACTTTGCCGGCGCGCTGGGCTCGGACGAGGCGACCCGCGCGGCCGGTGCCACCTACCTGCGCTGGTATCTGCCGGGCCTGGCCCTGCAATTTGCGATGGTGGCGATGGCCTCCGCCCTGCGCGGCACGGGCATCGTCAAACCGGCGATGACCGCGCAGATGCTGACGGTCGTGATCAACGTCATACTCGCCCCGGTGCTGATCGGGGGCTGGGGCACGGGCCATCCGCTGGGCGTGGCCGGGGCCGGCCTGGCCAGCTCGATCGCGATCAGCGTCGGCGTGTTGCTGATGTGGGTGTACTTCCTGCGGCTTGAACACTACGTGGGTTTCGCGCGCTCCGACTGGCAGCCACGCATCGACGTCTGGCGGCAGATCCTCGCCATTGGACTGCCCGCGGGCGGCGAGTTCGTGATCATGTTCGTCATCTTCTCATTCATCTATATCGTGATTCGCCCGTTCGGCGCCTCGGCGCAGGCCGGATTTGGCGTGGGCACGCGCGTCATGCAGGCGATTTTCCTGCCCGCGATGGCCGTGGCCTTTGCCGTGGCGCCCATTGTCGGCCAGAACTTCGGGGCCCGTCATCAAGGCGCGTGTGCGCCAGACCTTCCGCTCGGCGGCACTGATGAGCGCGGTGCTGATGCTGGTGGTCATGATCGTGTGCCTGGGGCGCCCGGCGTCGCTGATTGGCGCCTTTACGGCCGAGCGGGAGCGATCCGCGTTGGCTCCGATTACCTGCGCTTCGTCTCCTGGAACTGTGTCGCCAGTGGTTTTGTGTTCGTGTGTTCGGGGGTGTTGCAGGGGCTCGGCAACACCTGGCCGGCGCTGTGGAGCTCGGCCTCGCGCCTGGTGACATTTATCACGCCGGTCTGGTGGCTGTCGACGCGCCCGGGCTTTTCGATTACCCAGATCTGGATGGTATCGGTCGCCTCGGTCACTCTGCAGGCACTGCTCAGCGGGACGTTGGCGCTTGCGCCAAATGAGGCTGCGCCTGGCTGCCCTGCCGTAGTCTGGTCCTTTCGTCCCTGATTGTCTGTCTGCCGCGCCCAGCAGTCCGAGGCACGACTGCGGCTATTTCGTGGCGATCAGATCGATCTTCGCGGCGCAGATGAAATCGTTGTCCGAGAGCCCACCGATGGAATGAGTCGTGTAGCGCACGCGGCAGTAGCCGTAACCGACCTCGAGATCGGGATGATGGTCCTCGATGTTGGCGATGTGGGCCAGTGCATTGACGAAACTCATGGTGCGATAGAAATCCACAAAGCGGAATTCGCGCGTCAGACTCTTGGCATCCGCGCTCATCTGCCATTCGCTGGCCAGCTGAGCCCGCTGCGCTTCCGCCTCCGCCCGGCTCAGCGCGGGCACACCACCCTCGCAGGGTTTGCAACGCTTGGCAGTGAGATCGACCATTGGGTATCCGATGCGCCTCGGGCGCAAATTATTGCACTGTTCTCTTGGGGTAGCTGCGCTCGACGTATCGCTCTACCAGTTGCTGAAATTCTTCGGCGATGTGTTCGCCCTTGAGCGTCACGGTTTTCGCCCCATCTTCATAGACCGGAGCGACCGGGCGCTCGCCGGTCCCGGGCAGGCTGATGCCGATATTGGCCTGCTTGCTCTCGCCCGGGCCGTTGACCACGCAGCCCATCACAGCCACTGTGAGATTTTCAACGCCAACGTGCGCTCGGCGCCACTCTGGCATGCGTCGCCGCAAGTGTTCCTGGATGCTTTGGGCCAGCGTCTGGAAAAAAGTGCTGGTGGTGCGCCCGCACCCCGGGCAGGCGATCACCAGCGGGGCAAAACTGCGCAGCCCCATGGTCTGCAGCAATTCCTGTGCGACGATGACCTCGCGCGTGCGGGCGCCGCTGGGTTCGGGCGTGAGCGAGATGCGGATGGTGTCGCCGATGCCCTCCTGCAGCAGGACCGCGAGCGCGGCGCTCGAGGCGACAATGCCCTTCGAGCCCATGCCAGCCTCGGTTAGCCCCAGGTGCAAGGGATGGCGGGTGCGCGAGGCCAGTTCACGGTACACGGCGATCAGATCCTGGACCGTTGAGACCTTGGCCGACAGGATGATGCGTTCCGGCCCCAGACCCAGCTCCACGGCGCGCATGGCGCTATCGATCGCCGAGCGCACCAGGGCTTCACGCATGACCTGCTGCGCCGAGGCGGGCTCGGGCAAAGCGCTGTTGGCATCCATCAGTCGTGCCAGCAGCTCCTGATCGAGGCTGCCCCAGTTCACGCCGATGCGCACCGGCTTTTGATAGCGGCACGCGAATTCGATCAGCTCTGCAAACTGCGGGTCGCGCTTGCTGCCGCGGCCCACGTTGCCGGGGTTGATGCGGTATTTGGCCAGCGCCTCGGCGCAGGACGGATTGTCCTTGAGGAGCTTATGGCCGTTGAAGTGAAAGTCACCGATCAGTGGCACCGTACAGCCCTGCGCCGCGAGCGCGTCGCGAATCGGCGCCACCGCCGCGGCGGCGGCGTCGGTATTGACGGTGATGCGCACCAGCTCCGAGCCGGCCTCGGCCAGCTCGCGCACTTGCCGGACCGTAGCGGTGATGTCGGCGGTGTCGGTGTTGGTCATGGACTGCACCACGATTGGTGCGTTGCCGCCCACGACGATACCGGCGATGTCCACAGCCAGGGTGGCATGCCGGGGACGGTTGGCGGTGGCGGCGTTCACGATAGCCAATTGTAGAGGCGCGGGTGCCGTAACTGCTATGATTCAGGTTCCGTCAAAAAGATCTGTTCGAAGAGTTTCGGAACCTGGGCGCCAGGCCCAAGTCCGGACGCCGAAGGCGCAAATTCCGCCCGGAAACGCTCAGGCACCAGGAACGGCAGGTCAAGGACGGGCTCTGGAGAGCGGCGGCGCCTGTAGGCAGACCCGCCCACCGAAGGGGTGCGGCAGCGGGCCTTGAGGCCGGCTTGCCCGATCTCTCAGGTATGAAGGACAGAGGGGCGGCAGGAGCGCGGCCATGCGCGTGCTCCTGCCGCCCTTTTTTATGACCGGGTTCCGCGGGCTGGAGTTACATTGGGTTTACGCACTCCTCTCTATGACCAGCACGTCGCCCTTGGCGCGCGCATGGTCGACTTCGGCGGCTGGGACATGCCAGTCCACTACGGATCGCAGATCGAGGAGCACCACGCGGTGCGCCGATCCGCGGGTGTCTTTGACGTCTCGCACATGTGCGTGATCGACGTGCACGGCACCCGGTCGGGCGAATTTCTACGCGGCTTGCTGGCTAATGACGTCGCCCGTCTGCGTCAGCCGGGCAAGGCGCTCTACAGCTGCATGCTCGGCGAAGACGGCGGGATTCTGGATGACCTGATCGTCTACTTTCTCGATCCACACTGGTATCGCGTCGTTGTTAACGCCGGAACCCGCAATTCCGATCTGGCCTGGATTCGCGCGCGAGCCGCCCCATTCAATATCGAGGTGCGGGAACGAGGCGATCTGGCCATGCTCGCAGTGCAGGGCCCGGAGGCGCGCGCGCGCCTGAGCACCCTGCTAACTCCGCCCGATGCGCACAGCGCCCTCGCGTTGCCGGCGTTTTTCGGAGTGCAGCTCGGGGGCGTGGTTTGTGGCGCGCACCGGGTACACGGGCGAGGATGGATTTGAAGTCATGCTTCCCGCGGATGGCGCGGTCGAACTGTGGAGTCAGCTCAACGAGCTGGGAGTCCAGTCCTGCGGCCTGGGGGCCCGCGATACCTTGCGGCTCGAGGCCGGAATGAATCTGTACGGCAATGACATGGACAGTAGCACCAATCCGCTCGAATCCGGACTGGAGTGGACCGTGGCCTTCGAGCCCGCCGAGCGGGCGTTCGTCGGCCGCGCGGCGCTCGAGACGGCGCGCGCCGCGGGGGTGGGCCGAAAACTGGTGGGTCTGCTGCTGGAGGAGCGCTCGGTTATGCGCTCGCATCAGCGTGTGCTCACCGCGGCAGGGGAGGGTACGGTGACCAGCGGCAGCTTTTCCCCGACCCTCGCCCGTTCGATTGCGCTGGCACGCGTGCCAGACGCCGCGGCCGCCGTTGGCACCACGGTGCAGGTCGATATAAGAGGAAAATTCCTGAACGCGCGGGTGGTCAAGCCACCGTTCGTGCGTCTGGGCCGCGCCCTGGTGGACCTGTAGGGCGCTAGCAATCATAGGCAGAAAATAGATAGGAGACTCGAGGCGATGAGCAATGTACCGACGGATCGCAAGTACGCGCGCAGCCACGAATGGGCGCGTGAGCAGGCCGATGGCACGATAGAAGTCGGCATCAGCGATCACGCGCAGCACTCGCTTGGGGATCTGGTGTTTGTCGAGGTGCCCGAGGTCGGCCGGACTCTCGTGCAGGGTGAGGCCTGTGCCGTGGTCGAGTCGGTCAAGGCCGCTTCCGATGTGTACGCACCGGTCGCGGGTACGGTGGTGGCGGTAAACCAAGCGCTGGCGCAGGCGCCCGAACTCGTCAATCAGGATCCTTATGGTGGCGGCTGGATCATGCGGCTCAAGCCCAGCGGGGCGCTGGCGGCGGCTGACCTGCTGAACGCCGAAGCGTACGCCACGCTGGCCGAGTCGGGCTGAGCGCCGCGCCGATCCCTTAGTCTTCAGGGAGTTGATATGCCATTCATTCCACACACCGAGGCGGATGTCGCGGAAATGCTGGGCGCCATCGGGGCACCCGATATCGAGTCGCTGTTCGCGGAGATACCGGCCGAGCTGCGCGTGCGAGACCTCGCCGGGGTGCCCGAAGGCCTGAATGAACAGCAGGTCATGCGCCTGATGCAGGATCGCGCGCGACTGGACGGTTTGCCGCTGAATTTTATCGGCGCCGGCGCCTACCCGCATCACATACCGGCGGCGGTCTGGGCGCTGGTATCGCGAGGCGAATTCTACAGCGCGTACACGCCCTATCAGGCGGAGGCCAGTCAGGGGACGCTGCAGACCATCTACGAATATCAGTCCATGATCAGCGCGCTGACCGGCATGCCGGTGGCCAACGCGTCGATGTACGACGGAGCCACCGCGGTCTCGGAAGCCTGCCTGATGGCCGTGCGTGCCAATCGCAAATCGCACTCCGCGCGCATCCTCATGCCGGCCACAGTGCACCCGCACTATCGGGCCGTAACGAAGGCTTCGACCAGTGGCCAGGGACTCGAGCTCACGACCCCGGCGTACCTGCGTGCCAGCGGCCAGACCGACCTGGACGCACTTGCCTCCTACGAAGGCCAGGATCTCGCCGCATTGGTCATCCAGCAGCCGAATTTCTTCGGTGTGCTCGAAGAAGTCGACGCGCTCACCGATTGGGCCCACGCGCGCGGCGCGCTGGTGATCGCCGTGGTGAACCCGACCTCGCTGGCGGTGCTCAAGGCGCCGGGGCAATGGGGCACGCGCGGCGCGGACATCGTCGTGGGCGACGGCCAACCCCTCGGCTGCCCTTTGTCTTCGGGCGGCCCCTATTTTGGCTTCATGGCGACACGCATGGACTACGTCCGGCAAATGCCCGGACGCATCGTCGGGCGTACCGTCGACCTGGATGGCCGGCCGGGATTTACCCTGACCTTGCAGGCGCGCGAACAGCACATTCGCCGCGGCAAGGCCACTTCTAATATCTGTACCAACCAGGGATTGCTGATGATTGCCGGCACCATCTACATGGCCCTCATGGGTGCCGAGGGCCTGGAGCGTGTAGCCTATGCCTGCATGAACCGCAGTTCCGAACTGGTGGCGGCACTGACTCGCGTGCCGGGCGTGCGCAGCGCATTCACCGGCGCGCGCTTTCACGAGGCGGTGTTATTGCTGAATCGGCCGGTCGCACCGGTGCTCGAGGCGCTGGCGGCGCGCGGCATCGAGGCGGGATTTGATCTTTCCGGTGACTACCCGGAACTCGGGCCGGCATTGCTGGTCTGTGCCACCGAGGTGCACACAGCCGAGGACGTCGCGGCTTATGCCGCGGCGCTGGCCGACGTGCTCAAATCAGTGCGCGTGGCCTGAGCCGGTCATGAACACAGGAGGTTGCCGCCCCGTGGATTCCGGCATGCGTCGTGCCACGGAGCATTCAGGCGCTCCGCCCACTGCTTCCGGCCGCTGCTGCCGCTGGCCGGCCCCATTCCACGTCCCTGCACGTTTGTCGGTGCGCGCCGACAAGCCAGCGAGGTACCACGCTTGAGTCTGCCGATGTGCGAGCCGCTGATTTTTCAATACGGGCGCACCGGTCGTGGGGCCCGGGGCCAGTGGCCGGAGGCGCCCACCGCGATCCCGGCCGTGCCCGCGAACCTGCGCCGCGCGCAGCGCGCGGCGCTGCCCGAAGTGAGCGAACTGGACGTGGTCAGGCACTACACACGGCTATCGCAACTGAATTTCTCGATCGACACGCATTTTTATCCGCTGGGTTCGTGCACGATGAAGTACAACCCGCGGGCCTGCAATGCGGCCGCTCTGCTGCCTGAATTTCTCGGGCGCCATCCGCTTGCCAGCGCGCGCCACAGCCAGGGATTCCTGGGGTGCATGTACGAATTGCAGGAAATGCTCAAGGCGGTCACCGGTATGCGGGGGGTGGCGCTGACGCCGATGGCGGGGGCGCACGGTGAATTTGCCGGCGTCGCCATGATCCGCGCCTATCACCGCGCCCGCAATGACCTGGAGCGCAACGAGATCATCGTGCCTGCGGCGGCGCACGGCACCAATCCGGCCACCGCCACGATGTGCGGCTGCGTCGCGCGCGAGGTGGGAGTGGGCGCGGAGGGCGATGTCGACCTCGATGCGCTGCGTGCGACGGTGGGCCCGAGGACCGCCGGCATCATGCTCACGAATCCCTCGACCTTGGGCGTGTTCGAGCGCCAGATCGTCGAAGTGGCACGCATCGTGCACGCCGCCGGTGGCCTGCTGTACTACGACGGCGCGAATCTCAACGCGATTCTGGGTAAGGTGCGCCCCGGGGACATGGAATTCGACGTCATGCACATGAACCTGCACAAGACCTTCTCGACGCCGCACGGTGGCGGCGGGCCGGGTGCCGGTGCCGTGGGCGTGGGCCCGCGCTTGCTGCCGTTCATGCCCCTGCCCGTGGTGGCGCGCAGTGGCGAGGGTGAAAGCGCTCGCTACCGCTGGTTGGGCGAGCAGGACCTGCCGCAATCCATCGGCAGGCTCACGGGCTTTAACGGAAATGCCGGCGTTTTGTTGCGCGCCTACGTCTACATGCGCATGCTGGGCCGCGAAGGCATGAGCCGGGTGGGCGATTTTGCGACCCTGAATTCGAATTATCTGCTCGCCCGCCTGCAGCAGGCCGGCTACATCGCGGCCTATCCGCGGCGGCGCGCCAGTCACGAATTCATCCTGACGCTCAAGGCGCTAGCGCAACAGCATCACGTCACGGCGATGGATGTTGCCAAGCGGCTGCTCGACTTCGGCTTTCACGCACCCACCACGTATTTTCCGCTGCTGGTGCCCGAGTGTCTGCTGATCGAGCCGACCGAGACCGAGAGCAAGGAGACGCTCGATGCCTTCGTGGGCGCCATGACGGAAATTCTGCGCGAGGCGGACAAGGATCCGGAAACCCTGCGCGCAGCGCCGCACCGCATGCCGGTGCGCCGGCTCGACGACGTGCGCGCGGCGCGCGAGCTTGACCTCGCCTACCGGCCGGGCAGCGCCTGATGGGTCGCTCCTCTTGATCGTTCGCGACAAGCCGCGCGGGTTCACCAGACTGTTCCGGGCCTTCGGCTCCAGCCGCAAGGGGCTGATCGGAGCGTTCCGGGAGGAGGCCGCGTTCCGTCAGGAACTGGCTCTGGCGGTCTGCGCCGTGCCGCTGGGATTGTGGCTCGGGCGCGGCGGCGTGGAGCGCGCGCTGCTGGTGGGCACCGTATTGCTGGTGCTCATAGTGGAACTACTCAACAGCGCGATCGAGGCGGTCGTGGACCGGGTGGGCCCTGAGCGCCACGAGCTGGCGGGACTGGCCAAGGACATCGGCTCCGCCGCGGTGCTCATGAGCTTGCTATTGTGCGCGGTGGTTTGGGTTCTGGTATTGCTGTACCGCTGATGTTCGCTGGAGCGAATTGATGACTGCACTAATCTGCGGGTCGATGGCCTACGATACCGTGATGGTGTTCGAGGGACGTTTCCGCGAGCACATCCTGCCCGACCGGATACACATGCTGAACGTCTCGTTCCTGGCGCCCTCGATGCGCAGAAACTTCGGCGGTTGTGCCGGCAACATCGCCTACAACCTGAAACTGCTCGGCGGCGAGGGCCTGATCATGGCCACGGTGGGCCATGACTTTGAGCCCTATGAGAGCTGGCTTACTGAGCGTGGCATCGCCCTCACTCACGTGCGCAAGGTGCCGAGCGAATTCACTGCGCAGGCCTTTATCACCACCGATCTGGACGACAACCAGATCACCGCCTTTCATCCCGGGGCGATGAATCATGCGCATCTCAATCGCGTCGCCGATGCGCGGGACGTGAAGTTGGGCATCGTCGCGCCCGATGGCCGTCAGGGGATGCTCGATCACGCCGAGCAGTTTGCCAGCGCCGGAATTCCCTTCCTGTTCGATCCCGGCCAGGGGCTGCCGATGTTTGATGGCGAGGAGCTGCGCGCCTTCGTGAACCGCGCCTCCTGGGTCGCGGTCAATGACTACGAAGCGAGCCTGCTGACTGAGCGCACGGGTTGGTCGGCTGAGGCCATTGCCGCGCGGGTCAAGGCGCTCGTCGTGACGCGCGGAGGCGCCGGTTCTTGGATCTATGCCGGCGGCCAGCGCCAGGAAATTCCGGCCGCCAAGGCGGCACAGCTCGCCGACCCCACCGGCTGCGGCGACGCCTACCGGGCGGGCCTGCTGTACGGCCTGCAGCGGGGGCTCGATTGGCCGACCACCGGACGCGTGGCCTCGCTGGCCGGCGCCATAAAAATGGAGCATCACGGTACCCAGCAGCATCACTACGACTGGGCCAGCTTTGCGCAACGATTTCACCAGAACTTCGGAAGCATGGTATGAGCGGAAAGCGTCGCACCCTGGTAAGGCTAAATGCGCCCGGCGCCGTGCTGCTGGCCCTCTCGCTCGCGGCGTGCGCCGCCATCCGCCATCCTCCGCCCCCCGCCCCCGCTCAGGCCCCGCCGGTGCCGGTGGCGGCGGTTGTGGCGCCGCCGGCCGACTGGGCCAGGACGCTGGAGCGGATCGCCAGCAGCGTGGTGACGATCCAGATCGATCAGACGCGCGCTTTCGACACCGAGCGCAACGTAACCGCCCAGGCCACCGGCTTCGTGATCGACGCCGATCGCGGCCTGATTTTGACCAATCGCCACGTCGTCACGCCCGGCCCTGTGATTGCCGAGGCGATTTTCCTCAATCACGAGGAGGTCGAGCTGCGCGCGGTCTACCGTGATCCGATCCATGACTTCGGCATCTATCACTATGACCCGGCCAAGCTGCGGTTCATGAAGCCTGCGGCCTTGCCCCTGGCGCCCGAGGAGGCGCAAGTCGGTCGCGAAATCCGCGTGGTGGGCAATGACGCCGGCGAACAGCTGTCGATTCTTGCCGGGACGCTGGCGCGCCTGGATCGCGAAGCCCCCGAGTACGGCCTGGGCCGCTACAACGACTTCAACACCTTTTATATCCAGGCGGCGTCGAGCACCTCGGGGGGCTCCTCGGGCTCCCCGGTGATCGACGTGCAGGGCCGGGTGCTGGCGCTCAATGCCGGGGGTTCGACCGGTTCGGCGACCAGCTTCTACCTGCCACTGGGGCGCGTGCAGCGTGCGGTGCGGCTGATACAGCAGAGCAAGCCGATCACACGGGGCACGATTGGCACGGAATTTCGCTACCGCCCCTACGACGAACTGCGGCGACTCGGCTTGCGCACGGAGACCGAGACCGCGGCGCGTTCCGCACAGCCCATCAACACAGGGATGTTGGTGGTGGAGCGGGTGCAACCGGGTTTGAGCGCCGACAAGGTGCTTGCGCCCGGCGATGTGCTGGTGCGGCTCAACGGCACCCTGGTCACCGGCTTCGAACCGCTCGAGGCGGTGCTGGATGAGACGGTGGGTGGCAAGGTGGAGCTGGAACTCGAGCGCGGCGGAAAGCCCTTCAAGGTGCAGGTGACGGTGCAAGACCTGCATGCCATAACGCCCGCCAGTTTCCTGGAGTTCGGCGATGCCATCGTGCACACGCTCTCCTACCAGGAGGCGCGCCACTTCCACCTGCCGATCAGCGGCGTGTTTGTGGCGGCCTCCGGCTACAGCCTGGACGCCGCCGGCGTGCCCCGCGGGGCGGTAATCACGTCGGTCGACTCCAAGCCGGTCGCCACGCTTGCCGACTTTCAGACCGAGGTCGCGACGCTGCGCGACGGTGCGCGCTTCACGGTGCGCTATGTGACCCTCGATGACCCGAATCGCACCGAACTGCGCTCGGTGTACATGGACCGGCGTTGGTTCCCGGCGCGCCAGTGCGTCCGTAATGACGCCAGCGGCTACTGGGACTGCTTCAATCTACCCGTGGGCCAGGTGGCGGAGGAACCCACCGGCGGGGTCGTTCCGCCGCCGGAAACGGGCGATCCGACCGCGCGCGCGCTGGCGCGCTCGCTGGTAGGCATGTCCTTCGACATGCCCTATCCGCTCTCGGGCGTGAATGAGCGCAACTATCGCGGCACCGGGTTGATCGTGGACGCGAAGCGTGGACTGGTGATCACCGATCGTAATACCGTGCCGGTATCGATCGGCGACGTGCGCCTGACCTTCTCCGATACCCTGGAGATTCCGGCCAAGGTGATCTACATCCACCCGCTCCACAACCTGGCGGTGGTGCAATATGATCCGGCGCTGCTCAAGGGTACGCAGATCCAGTCGGCGACCTTGACCAGCGAGCCGCTGCGGGCCGGCGAGAACGTCGTCGTGGTCGGACTCGATCCGAGCGGGACGCTCAAGTCCCGTTCTACGGCGGTCTCAGAAATCGATCCGTTGCTGCTGCCCCTGTCGAGATCGGTGGCCTTCCGCGACAGCAACATCTCGGTGGCGGCGCTGGTCAATCCGCCCGACGACCTGGTCGGCGTGCTGGCCGATCATGACGGAAAGGTGCGCGGTCTGTGGGCCAGCTTCGCCTTCGACAACGGTCGCGAGCTTGTCCAGCAGAACCGCGGAATCAACGCCGATCTGGTGGCCGAAACTCTCGATCGTGCGCGCCGCGCCGCGCCGCTCCATTCGCTCGAAGTGGAGTTCGTCACCCAGACCCTGGCTGCCTCGCGCGGACTGGGTTTGAGCGAGAAGTGGATCAAGCGTATCGAAAAAGCCAATCCCACCAAGCGTCAGGTGCTCAGCGTCGCGCGACTGGTGGGTGGCTCCAGCGCCGCGCAGCTGCTGCAGCCTGGGGACATTCTGCTGGCCATCGACGGGCATCCTGTGACGGAATTTCGCGACGTCGAGCGAGCGGTCGCGGTGAAGGAGAGTGTGCAGGCGACGGTCTGGCGGGCGAGCGATGAACTCACGCTGCCGGTCCATACCGCGGCCCTGACGGGTGTGGACCTTGATCGCGTGGTGCTGTGGGCCGGGGCCACTCTGCAGGCGCCGCACCGGGCCATCAGCGCGCAGCGCGGCATCGAACCTGTCGGTGTATACGTGGCCTACTTTGCCTACGGTTCGCCCGCCAGCCGCTATGGGCTGGTGCCGGGCCGCCGCATCGTCGAGGTGGATGGCCAACCGACGCCGGACCTGGATGCCTTTCTCAAGCAAGTCACCGGGCGCGCCGACCGCACTTCATTGCGCATGAAGACCCTGGCCCTCAACGGTGCTCCGGAGATGATCACCCTCAAGCTGGATAAGCATTACTGGCCGGCCTACGAGCTGCGCCGAATCGACGACAGTTGGGAACGCACCTCGCTCGAATAGGGGCGCTCTCGACTAATATTGACGGCATGGCCAGAGCGATCAGGGCGACACCACTGGAGCTGGATGGGGCTGTGCAGGCCTTGCGCGCCGGCGAGCTCGTGGCCTTTCCGACCGAGACGGTCTACGGATTGGGCGCCAACGCGCAGCATGCTTCCGCCGTGCAAAAGATCTTTGCGCTCAAGGGCCGTCCCGCCGCCCACCCCTTGATCGTGCATCTGGACAGCGCGCGGTTCCTGCACCGCTGGGCGCGCGAGGTGCCCGCCGCCGCCGCCCGGCTGGCCGAGCGCTTCTGGCCTGGCCCGCTGACGCTGGTCTTGCCGCGTGCCGTAAACGTGCTCGATCTGGTCACGGGGGGGCAGGATTCGGTCGCCGTGAGGGTGCCTGCGCACCCGATGGCGCAGCAACTCCTTCGGGCCTTCGGTGGCGGGATCGCCGCGCCTTCGGCAAATCGCTTTGGGCACGTCAGCCCGACTCGCGCCGATCACGTGCGCGAGGAATTTGGCGCCGCCGTGCCGGTGGTGCTTGACGGCGGCGAATGTCAGGTCGGTCTTGAATCGACCATCGTCTCCTGCCTGGGCGGTGAAGTGCGCTTACTGCGCCCGGGCCAGATCAGCCTTGCCCAGCTGCGCCACGAGGTCGGTGAACTGGCCGGACCGACGGCGATGGCCGTGCCGCGCGTGCCCGGATCCTCGCAGGCGCACTATGCGCCCTCGACGCCGCTCCGATTGGTGGTGGACGGACAGATCGAACGCCTGGCCGCGGAACTGTCCCGTGGCGGCACCCGCATTGGTGTGCTGGCGCAGCGATCGCCTCTGGGCAGCTTCCGCTACGTGACCTGGGTCAATGCCGGCACTCGTCCCGACAATTACGCCCATGATCTGTACGCCAATCTGCGCACCCTGGATAAGGCAGGGGCTTCCTGCCTGCTGGTGCAAGAGGTCCCCATGGAGGAACGCTGGGACGCCGTGCGCGATCGCTTGACTCGCGCGGCGGCGGCTACGGCTCCGGAGCTTGGAGATATGCCCTGACCGGCAAGCGCTACATCGACCCGTTTGAGCCACGGCACGTGCGCCGCCTGGTCAACGAGTTCGGCTCACCGCTTCTGATCGTCGACTGCGCGCGCGTGCGCCAGCAATACCGCAAGCTGCAGCGGGCCCTGCCGGGAGTGGATCTGCACTACGCGCTCAAGCCCCTGCCGCACGCCGCCGTCATTCAGGCAGTGATCGGGCAGGGGGGCTGGCTGGATCTGGCGACCAGCGGCGAAGTAGAGCTGGTCCGGGCTCTTAAGGTAGATGCCGCGCGCTGCATACACACGCACCCCATCAAGCGGGAATCCGATATTCGCAACGCCCTCGAATACGGCGTCAGGACCTTCGTCGCCGATAATCCGGACGAGCTGCGCAAGTTTCGATTCGCCGCCGGGCGGGCGAGGCTGTTGCTGCGGGTTTCCTTTCGCAGTCCCGGTGCGGTTTGCGACCTGTCGCGGAAATTCGGTTGCGATCCGGAAGCCGCGCTGGATCTGGCGCGGCTGGCGGCCGGCCTCGGGATCGAGGTATGCGGTTACTCGTTTCACGTGGGCTCGCAGGTTGCCGACGCGGCCAAGTATGTGGAAGCGATCGGCGTATGCGCACGGCTCCTGGCCGCGGCACGCCGCGAGGGACTCGGCGCCTGCGACACGCTGGACATCGGCGGTGGATTTCCGATTGACTACGGCGAGCGCGCGCCCGACATCAGAGCGCTCTGCGCGCCCATCCGCCGCGTGCTGGCGCAATTGCCGCGGCGGGTTCGGGTGATTGCAGAACCCGGGCGATTCATCGTCGGGCCGGCGGCGATCGGGGTGGCCACGGTCATGGGGCGCGCGCAGCGCGAAGGCCACTGGTGGTATTACCTGGACGACGGCCTGTACGGTTCCTACAGTGGCCAGCACTACGATCACGCCCGCTACCCGATGAGTGCGCTGCGCACCGGACCACTTCTGCCCTCGGTGCTCTCAGGTCCCACCTGCGACAGCATCGATGTCATTGCGGAGAAACTGCAGCTGCCGCAGTTGCGCTCGGGTGACCTAATTGTCGGTCGGCAAATGGGAGCCTACACTTGGGCATGCGCCTCGAATTTCAATTTCTTTCCCAAGGCTGCGGTGGTGACGGTCAATCGCCGACCTGGAGACCTGGGCAGCGTATAATCATCTGCTTGCCCCGGATTTCGTAGAGGATTTGCCGCGCGATGCCCTCCTTCGACGTGGTCTCCAAGGTCGACCCCCACGAGCTCAGCAATGCCGTGGACCAGGCGGTTCGCGAACTGGAAAAGCGCTATGACCTGCGCGGCACCGGCGCCCGCTTCGTGCTCACCGATTACCTGATCACCCAGTACGCGCAGAGTGAATTTCAGCTCGGCCAGCTGCTCGACATTCTGCGCTTGCGCCTCGGTGCCCGCGGCATTGACCCCCGCTGCATCGAACTCGGCGAGGTGCAGGTCAACCTGGCCGAAGCGCGCCGCACCATCACCATCAAGCAGGGCATCGATCATCCGGCTGCCAAGAAACTCACGGCCGCGCTGAAGGAGGCCAAGCTCAAGGTCGAGGCCCAGATCAACGACAACAAGCTACGCGTAACCGGCAAGAAGCGCGATGACCTGCAGGCGGCAATCGCACTGCTGCGCAAGAGCAATACCGAGCTGCCCCTGCAATTCGAGAATTTTCGCGATTGACCTAGCGAGCAGCCGGCGGCGGCATCGCGCCCGCCGCTCCAGGCGCAGCGAGTGCGACCTGCCTCTCCCGCCACCAGCGCGCGCTCAGCAGCTCCGCGTGGCGCCCGAGAAAGACCTCGCGCAGCGACGGCGGCATCGCCAGGAACGGCAGCCACTGCTCGGGAAACACATCGCGCGGGCCGACGTAGAACCAGGGTTCGCCGGCGGTCTCTTCCTCGTCGGTGCTGGCCGTCGGCAGGTCGCGGAATTCGCAGTCCGCGAGCAGCGAAACCTCGTCGTAGTCGTAGAATATGACGCGGCCGTGGCGCGTGACGCCGAAATTCTTCAGCAGCAGGTCGCCGGCGAATATGTTGGTGGAGGCCATGTCCCGCAGGGCATTGCCGTAATCGACGATGGCCGCCTCGGCCGCGGCAGGTTCGGCCTCACGCAGAAAAAGATTTAGCGGCCGCAGCCGCCGCTCGATATAACAATGCTCAATGATCAGTTCATCGCCATCGAGCCGGCAACTCTGGCTGGCCTCGCGCAGCAGCTCATCGGCCAGCACCGGCATGAAGCGCGCCAGCGGCAGGCTCAGGCGCTTGAATTCCTGGGCGTCCACCATGCGGCCGGCGCGGTCGTGACGGAATACGAAACGGTAGCGTTCCATGACCTCGGCGCGAGTGGCGTGCTTGGGCGCTCCAAACTGATCTCGAATCACCTTGAATACCAGATCGTGCGAGGGCAAGCGTGAATACGATCATGACCAGGCCGCGCTCGCCGGGCGCGTGTACGAAGGCATCGATCGAGCTGTCGAGGTGGCGCCGCAGCGCGAAATAGCGCTCCGTCTTGCCCTGTTTGGCGCGACCCAGCACGGTGTAGAGCTCATCGACGGGCTTGCGGGGCATGAATGAGCGCAGCAACGTGACGGCGGCCCCGACCACCGGCAGATCGACGTGGAAGTAAGAGTTGGCATAGCCAAACTGCGAGCTGATGTCATTGCGCGACAGCAGCACGGATTCGACCTGAATGCCATCCGCGCCGTGGCGGAAGGCGATGATAAGCGGCGTGACCGCGCTATCGCCGATCAGCCGCCCGACCAAAAAGGCCTCACCGGCACGGTAGAACAGCGGTTCGATCATCTCGATCGACTCGGGCGCCGCGCTGGGTGGCCGGGTCTCGAAATGGCGGCCCAGCTCCGCGGTAACGCGGCGCACCGCGAGCTCGGGGGCGGCCAGCGCCTTGGCAAACGGCAGGTCGGCGAGCACATCGCTGACTGCGGACTGCAGCGAGCCAGCGGCCGGGTAGACCCGTATCGGCACCGAGCCCGAGGCGCGCCCGCTGTGCGTGTCGCAGAACTCGACGCTTGGGTTGACCCCGACCGTGCCAAACAGATCGCGGGTCACTGAGTTATAGAAGGTGCGGTAGAAGTCGCTGTCCGGTATGCGCTCGATCATCGCACCGTAGGCGGCAGTCGCGGCCGCCCAGAATTCGGAAGCCGCCGCCGCCTGGGGGTCCTGGGTCGCCGATGGGTGCAGTGCGCAGCGCGCGCAGAGCCTGTGCGACGCACTGCTCGTAGAGCTCGATGCGTGCCACGGCGTCGCGCTCCCGGTCGCGCCGTCGCCACTGAGAAAATGCTCGGCAGCACGGCGGGTAAGGCGGCCAAATTCCTCGTTGTAGGCGCGAAAGTGCGCCATGATCAGCGCCGCCGCGTCGTGAGGCGTCGTTACGCTCGACGCTCCGGCGCAGCGCGCTGGCCGGAATAATGGCGAGCGCATTCATGGGCGGCGCGAGCTCACCGGGCCACGGCGAGCGCCGGTTTAGCGGCCGTGGCCGTGAATTGCTCGTCTTCGGTGCTGCCCGTCATGGCGCCGGTCGAGAATTGACCGGCCGTGACCGCGGTCTGCACCGCATCGAAGTAGCCGGTGCCTACGAAGGCCTGGTGCTTGGCGGCGCGGTAGCCGGCGCCCTCCTGCGCGAACTCGCGCTGCTGGAGCTGCGAGTAGCCGAACATGCCCTCGTCGCGATACGCCGCGGCCAGCTCGAACATCGACAGGTTCAGCGCATGCCAGCCCGCCAGAGTTATGAACTGGAAGCGGTAGCCCATCGCCGCCAGTTCCTCGCGCCAGCGGCGCATGGTCGCGCGGGTCGACGTTCTTCTGCCAGTTGAAGGACGGCGAACAATTGTAGGCCAGCAGCTGCTCCGGATAGCGGGCGTGGATGGCCTCGGCGAAGCGCCGCGCCTGCGCGATGTCGGGTTTCGAGGTCTCGCACCACACCAGGTCGGCGTAGGGCGCGTAGGACAAGCCCGCGGTCGATGGCCTGCTCGATGCCGGACCTTGACGTGGAAGAAGCCCTCGCTGGAGCGTTCACCCGTCAGGAAGCGCGCGTCGCGCGGATCGTGGTTCGAGAGCAGCAGCGTGGCCGCATCGGCGTCGGTGCGTGCGATGATCACGGTGGGCACGCCGGTGACGTCGGCGGCCAGGCGCGCGGCCACCAGCTTTTGAATGGCCTCTTCGGTCGACACCAGCACCTTGCCGCCCATGTGGCCGCACTTCTTGGCCGAGGAGAGCTGGTCCTCGAAGTGCACCGCGGCCGCGCCGGCGGCGATCAGCGCCTTGGTGAGTTCAAATGCGTTGAGGTTGCCGCCAAATCCGGCCTCGGCGTCGGCAATGATGGGCGCCAGCCAGTCGTGTTCGGTGTCGACCCTCGAGGTGGTGAATCTGGTCGGTGCGCAGCAGGGCGTTGTTGATGCGCTCGACCATCTTTGGCACCGAATCGACCGGATACAGGCTCTGGTCCGGATACATCTGCCCGGCTGAGTTTCCGTCCCCGGCCACCTGCCATCCGGAACAATAGATGGCCTTCAACCCGGCCTGGATCGCCTGCACCGCCTGGTTGCCGCTCATGCAGCCCAGGGCGCCGATTACCGGCTCGCTGTGCAGCAGGCCCCAGAACTTCTCGGCGCCCAGGCGCGCCAGCGTGTGCTCGATGTGCACCGAGCCGCGCAGGCGCACCACGTCAGTGGCCGAGTACGGCCGGGTCACGCCCGCCAGCGGGCATTCGCGCTCCAGTCGAGCGCTGAGGCGAGCGGCTTGCGGATTGGCGGCTGTCATAATGTTTGGAACTCCCTGGCTGATTTCGGTATCGGTTGATTGACAGCCTACGGGTGAAAGCGGAGGATTTACACAACAGAAATTTCACAATGTGAATTTCACAAATGAGCGGATTATTGCGCCAAGGCCACTTTCTCGGCACCAAACTGCAAGACGCTGCGCAAGCGCAACGGGTTGACGCTGGATGAGCTCTCGGCACGCTGCGTGCAGCTCGACCCGAGCGCCGCCCCTTCGGTCTCCTACCTGAGCATGATCGAGAACGGCAAGCGCATGCCGTCGGCCGATTTGCTGGACATGCTGGCGCGATTGTTTGGGAAGGAAACGCGCTGGTTCCTCGACGTGAACACCACGGTTGAGCCGGTGCCGGCGCGACCGCGAGCGCGGCGGACTCGAGGCCATGCCGCTCGAGCCGGCATTCTTGTTCTCCCACGAGCTGATGCAGAACGCACTGCCGGAATTGCTGTCGCAGACCGGTACCAGCGGACGGCAGTTCGCTCAGCTGCTGATTCGCGTCTGGCAGGAAACACACCACAACGACTTCCCCGACATCGAGCGCGCGGCCGAGTCGGTGGGCCGGCGCGAATTGCCATTGTCGCTCGACCGCTTGCAGGGGATTTGCAAGCAGCTCGGCTTGCACGTCCGCTGGGTGGATCCCGAGCGCGCCTCGGGGGCGGCCGGTAGGTTGCGCGCGCGCTTCGAGGCGCCCGACACGGTGCTGATCAATCGTAATCTGCGCGACCAGGAGGAGCGCCTGCGCTACGACCTGGCGTATTTTATTGGCCATCGACTGCTGCACAACGGCGATGGGCTGGTCTCGGCTCACGAGGCCAGCTGGTCGGCGGACGCCGAGCTGCAGGCGACGGCGGCCGGTACCGCCGGCATGGGCGCGCAGGACGTGCTCTATGCCTGGCGCGATTTCGAATGCAGTTTTTTCGCCGGCGCGCTGCTGTGCGCGCGCGTGCCGTTCCGGCGCTTTCTGGTACGCGAAGCGCATCGGCTGTCTGCGGGCCACAAGCTGGGGGTGACCACGGCAGTGGTCATGCGGCGGATGACGGCGGTCTCGCCCTATCGCTACTGGCATTACTTCGATGCCTATCCGCCGGGATTTCTGCGCGCCGTGTATCGGGGCAACGGTATCCCGCTGCCGTGGGGAAACATGAGTCTGGTTTCAGACCCGTGCCCGCGCTGGGCGGTTTTCCGGCTGCTGGAGCAGCCACCCGTGCCCAAGCATGCTGCGCACCAGCCGATGTCCCAGATATCGGTCATGCAAGACGGGAAACGAGCGCGGCTGTACTGCTGTCATTCGATAATCACGCGTGATGCGGCGCGCGCCGTGCACGTTCAGTCCGTGGGCGTCGATCTGGTGCCGGCGCTAGAAGCACAGGGCTATGACGGTGCGGGCATCGTCGCCTCGGTGTCCGAAGCGTGCCGGCGCGGCGGCGGCGACGCGCCCATCCCCCCGGCAGCGCGCCTGGCCCTGGAGTCGGTGTCGCAGGTGCTGAATATCCACTGGATCCACGATGCGCTCAGTACGCGCGCCGGGGTCATCTGCCCGCGCAGCGGGGCCTGTCCCCGTAGCCCGCGGCGCTGCAGCTCTGGCCGAGCGTAAATTCGGCGCCCGGCAGCCGCCGATACCCCATTTCGGCCCGATCCCAGCACCCGGTGTCCTTCCGAGTCCTGGCCGGCGGCCCTCGAGTGGCAGGGCGGTTCAGGGCATGTGAAAATGCGAATGCGTACCATTTACAATTCGGACTACTGCGGCGTGGCCGCCCCGGAAACACATCATCCATGAGGCGTCGCCACGGACCTGCGCGCGTACAGCAGCGGCTCAGTCGCCGCCATGAACGCTTCCTGTACCTGACGGGCGCGTTGCTGATGATCTCCGGCCTGGGGTGGCTGACGGGTCACTACCTGTTGCGGGCTCCAGGTGCGTCGGCCCTGGGTCCGCATCCCTCGGAGGCCTGGTGGATGCGTCTGCATGGTGCGGCGGTGATCGGATTTCTGGTGGTGTTCGGGGCGCTGCTTCCCGGCCACATCGTGCAGAACTGGCGACAGCGCGCAAATCACTACAGCGGCCTGTGCGTGGTTATCGTTGTGATCCTGCTAGCGCTCAGCGGCTATGGTCTGTACTACCTGGTCGACGACCGCCAGCGTGCGCTGACCAGCGGGTTGCACTGGGTCGTCGGCTTGGCCGGGGCCGCGGCGCTCGTGGTGCACGTGGTACTGGGCAAGCGCCGCGCTGCGCGGGCGCGCGAAAGGCGGATGACGGCCAAGACGCACCGACACGGCCCCGGAGTGTCCCGTACGCCTCAGACCCCGGGATCGGTCAGGAGCATTCCGTCGCCGCCGCCCTAGCCGGCCGCCGGCGGTAGCTGCACGTAAGCTTGCGCGCCGCACTCGGCAAGGGCCTGCTCCGCGACTTCCGGTTTCGCAAACAGCACCACCTTGGTCAGGGCATCGGCGCTCATGCAATCCGCCGCCCGCACGCTGAAGCTCCCCTCTTCGGTGTAGGGGGTCGCGCTGCGCGGATCAAGCAAAGCCGAGACTTCGCCAAAGGACAAGCACCGCCGTGAAAAATAGGCGGCAGAAGTGGCCAGCGCGGCATTGCGCAAGCTCAGCACATCGGCACTGAGGTGGGGCCATTGCGGGTGACGCAGGCTTACGCGCTGCTCCCACGGTCCTGCGATCCGCAAGTCGCCACCAGCGTTGACCAGAATCTTCTCGATTCCTGCACCCTGCAACGCCTGCACCGCCCGATCAACCGCGTAGCCTTTGGCAATGCCGCCCAGATCCACGCGCACCGGGCGGCCAAAGCGGACGCAGCCGGGGCCGAGCAGCCGAACATCGCGCCACGTTCCCCCGAGCGCACCTACGCTGCCCGCGTCGGGCACGCTGGGCGGAAGGTATCCCCATTGCTCGAGGCGGTCCCCGATGCAAGGATCGAAAGCGCCGTTACTGAGCGCCGCAAACCTCAGCGCCGCCTCGAGGACCAGGTAGGTCTCGGTATCGATCTGCAGTTCGCGCGTGAGCGCTTCCCGATTGATCCGCGATAGTTCGCTGGCGGGATCGTGGTAACTCATGAGCGCCTGCACGCGCTCGACGGCGGCAAACGCGGCCTCGATCGCCGCGTGCAGGCGCACCTCGGTGTGGGCTCCGGCCGCGCGGATTTCGACCAGCGTCCCCAACAGCGGACGCGCCCGGCGCACTTCGTTGTCGAAGCACGCGCCAGTGGAGGCCCGGGTCCGCTCAGCGGCCTGCGATGGCGATGGCATAGGTGGCCAGCAGGCGCCGGATCCCGTCCGTGAGGTGCTGGCAGGAGAGGGTGGCGCCACTGATGTTCTGGATGTCCCTGCCAATCTGGACCGGATTACCGTGGTGACGGCCGACGAACTGCGATCGCCAGTGCGCATTGCGCACCTCGCCCCCGTAGGCCTCGCGGTATTCGAGAATCTCCACCTGCCTGACCTGGCCCTCGGCGCTCAGCGCGACCGCGTAATCGATCAGGTCGTGCTTGCCGATGACGGCATCGACAAAGAAGTAGCCGTCATCGGCCTTCCAGCCGCGCAGCGAGCCTGCAAAGACTTTCACTCCCGAGTCACGCTCGATCGCGGCGATGTCGGCGGCACTGAGCGCAATGGGCAATGGCGTTAGCGGGCGAGCCCCGAACATCAATTGCTGCGCCTGCTCGACGGTCAGGTAGACCATCGCCTGGGCCGGCTGGCATACGCAGATGGCCGTAAGCGGCATTACAAGGATGCGGGACCCCGGGATCATCGATGCCTCCGGCGATCAGAAATTCAGGCCCATCCCCAGGTCAAAGCGCGACAAGTCGCTGTTGACGTCAAAGGTCTGGTAGTCGGCTTTGAATACGACGTGCGGGTTGATATAGAAGTTTGCGCCAAAGGTCCAGACGCGGTCGTCGGGTTGCGGCCAGGGCTTGCCGTCGGCAGCCAAGCCGGCGGGCACCGTCGTAAAGCCCGGCGCGATCCCGTCGTAGGAGGCGCCCATGTCGTAGTGCTCCCAGCGAACGAACGGGCTGAGGCGCTTGCCGCCACTTTGCCAGACGGTGTAGGCGCCCTGCAGGAAATAACCCAGAAACTCCGAGGGCAGAGGGTTGGACACGCCGGCGTTGGCCAGGTTGTAGGAAGCAGTATTGGAGATGGTCCCCCGCGCGTACACGGCGGATAGGTCCGCAGCGCCAGGGGTCCAGCGTGCATGGGCTTCCCATAGTGTGACCCGATTATTCGGTAGCCCGGCCGGTTCCGTGGGCTTGGCCGCTAGCCCCGTGGACACGGCCGCACCAACCAGCAGGCCCGGCACTCCGTTGTAGTTGAGCGAGAGGTACTGCGACAGATTTTGCCCATTGGCGAGCGATAATTCCTGGTGCATGGCCGCGAGCGGCCCGATGCCGTTATTTATCAACTGCAGTGCGGTCCGGTACTGCGGATCTTCGGGGTTGTTTTCCCATCCGTTCAGGTTTACGCCGGTGGTCAGGCCGACGTCCCAGGTCAGTCCGGCGGAAGTGGTGCCGTGAAAGCCCACGCCGCCTTCGCGCCAGGTGCTGGGGATAATCAGCGTTTCCACAAAGTTTCGCTGCACGCCGTAGAAGTTGGTGGGCTCGTGGTGTTCGTTCAGCAGACCGAAGGGCATCAGGAACAGACCCGCCTTGACGCTCGCCCAGCCGGCCAGCTGGTGATCGACGTAGAACTGCTCCACCTCGAATTCGCCGACGTCATCGGACGAGGCGACGGCGTGTTCGATTTCGAACTCGGAGTTGAACACGGTCCGCTCATCGAACTGGTAACCGATGCCGAACACCGCGCGCGCCAGGTCAAACTCGGTCAGGGCAGAGTCATGTACCGGATGGGTATAGTAGATCTCCCCGTAGCCCCACAGGCTCAGGTCGGGCGAGATCCCGCCCTTGGGTGAGGCGGCGCTTACGGCCTGCGCCTGAGCGGCCTGCTGTTGCTGCTGTGCTGCGAGCGCGTCATTTTGCGCCTTGAGCTGCTGTTGCTGCGCCTTGAGCTGATCGAGCTGCTGCTGCATCAGCGTGATCTGCTGCTCGAGCCGCTCCTCGTTGACCGTGTTGGGCGCGTCCGCGGCGTAGCTACCGCTCGCCGCCAGGCAGGCTGCCGCCAGCGCACCGGCTAAGAATTTGTACTTTGCGAAGTTCATGGGTCCTAGTCCTTGATATCGAGGCGGGACAAGGGCTGCGACCGTGCGCGAAGAACGGCCTTTTTTGTGCAGTGCGTCGTGCGGCCTCCCAGAGACTTGAGCTCTGAGCGCTGCGACTTCTCCCTAGAACCGCTCGATAAATACTAACGAGAATGAGAACGATTCGCAATAGCGTTTACAGGGACTGCGAACCATGGCACACCGGGCGAGGCTCGCGAATCGACGCCTTAAAGGCGGGGGCTAGGAGCTATCCAAATCCGAGGCGGGTGGCACTTCGGATAGGGCAGGCGTCGTCTCCTTTAGTAATAGAGTCGGCCCTGGTCCCAAACCATCGCGAGAACCGCATCGGCATTGCGCCCTTTGGGATGGCGATTAGGCGAGCTGAAGGCTGGCGCCTAGCGGTCCAGCTCCGCGATCAAATCCGCGAGGCTGGTCAGCGCCGCCGTGCACTGGCTGCCACGGCAGACATAGGCCGCACCCTCCGGCAGCGCCGGCTTTGTGGCAAGGGCCTCGGGCAAGCTGCCGGTCTGGTTCGGGGAGGCGAGTTCTGAAGGCACCGCCAGCACCAGTCGCGCTGGGGCATAGACCGCGGCGAGTTCGGCTCTCCACGGCTCGATGGCTGCTCGCGGCCCGCGCAAGATCACGATGACGGGCGGCAGCAACATTTCCTCGAGCGCCTGGAGCAGGGTGGCGTGCCCGCTGGGATACTCCTGCATCGAAGCCCACGCGGCTCGCACTGTGCGCTCCGCGGCCACCAGGTACCGGGATTCCCCGAGCAGATAGCCGTAGCGCTGCAACACCACCGCGGCCACGCCATTGCCTGCCGGTAGCGCCTCATCACCGAAGGATTTGGGCCGGCTGAAAAGAGCTTCGTGGTCCTCGGAGGTAAAGTAAAAGCCGCCGCGCTGCTTGTCGGCGTACGATTTAAGCACCACCTCGAGCAGTTCCACAGCGAAGTTCAGCTCGGCGCTGTCGACCCGCAGGGAGGCCAGCTCCAGGATGGCATCGGCCAGAAAAACATAATCGTCCAGGTAGGCATTGAGCCGGGCATCCGCGCCGGCACTGGTCACGAGCAAACGGCCGTCGCGCCAATGGTGATTGCGCAGGAAGCTGAGCGCTTCTGTCGCCGCTCTGGTCAGATCGTCGCGCCCGAGTACCCGCGCTGCCGTGGCAAGTCCACGAATGGCCAGCGCGTTCCAGCTGGTGAGAATTTTTTCGTCACGTTCCGGGCGTACCCGCCCTGCCCGCACCTGCAGGAGTTTGTCGCTCGCGGAGTGCAGCAGCCGGGTAACCTCGGCGGCGCTCATGGCGCGCGCCGCGGCAATCTCCTCCAGGGCGGTGGCCACGATCAGGTGATGTTCGCGCCCCTCGAAGTTCGGTGGCCTATCCAGTCCGTAGCGCACCGCAAACACGGCGTACTCGTCCTGCGTCAACGCCGCACGCACCGCCTGGGCCTCCCAGACGTAGTAACTGCCTTCGACTCCGGCGGCGTCGGCATCCAGGCTGGAGTAGAACCCGCCGCCAGGCGCACGCAACTCGGCGAGCAGCCAATCTGCGGTGCGGTTAGCCACCTCGGCAAACAAGCTCTCTCCCGTGGCGCAGGCCGCTTCGGCGTAGGCGCCGAGTAACAGCGCGTTGTCGTAGAGCATCTTTTCGAAGTGCGGAATCGCCCATTGTCCGTCGACGCTGTAGCGGTAGAAGCCGCCTCCGAGCTGGTCGAAGAGGCCGCCCTCGGCCATCCGCGTCAGCGTGAGCGTTGCCATGTACAGCGCGTGCAGATCGGGCGCGTCGCGCGCGGCGCTGGTGTGCCAATCTCGCAGCGTCCGTTGCACCAGCGGTGCGTGTGGAAACTTGGGCGCGCCTCCGAAGCCGCCCCATTCACCGTCGAAGCTACGGGCCAGCTGCGCGCGGCAGTTGCGCAGCGGCGCGTCATCCAGCGTGAGCGCGTCCGCCGCGGGAGGCGGCTCCAATTGCCCAAGCGCCTGCACCACGGAGCCAGCGCTGGTTCGCAACTGGTCGAGATGATCTCGGTAATAGTCGGCCACGTGGCTGAGCAGCTGGGAGAACGAGGGCATGCCGTAGCGCGGTTCTGGCGGGAAGTAGGTGCCCCCGAAGAAGGGACGCTGATCGTCGTGCGTCAGAAACATCGTCAGCGGCCAGCCCCCGCCGCGCCGGCTCAGCAGCTGGTGCGCCAGCTGGTAGAGGCGATCCAGGTCGGGGCGCTCCTCGCGATCCACCTTGATGTTTACAAAGTGGGAGTTCATGAGCGCGGCGGTCGCCTCCGACTCGAAGGACTCGTGCGCCATTACGTGGCACCAGTGGCAGGCGGTGTAGCCGATCGACAGCAGTATCGGTCGTCCGGTGCGCTGCGCCAGCGCCAGCGCCTCCGCCCCCCAGGGATACCAATCCACCGGATTGGCGGCATGTTGCCGCAGGTAGGGGCTGGTTTCCGCCGCCAGGCGATTGCGGTGGCCGCCCCTTTGCATAGTCCGTAAGTGCCTGCCGCACTATTGAGTAGAATGCGCGCCACTATACCTTAAGACCCGGAACCCATGATTGCTGAGCAGCCCCTGGGCGTGGTTGAAAATGAGTGCTCGGCGCTCTCAGCCGCGGTTGAACTGCCCGTCCTGCGGCTGAAGCGGGGCGAGGATCGTCGCCTGCGCGCCGGTCACCTCTGGGTTTTTTCCAACGAGGTCGACATCGCGGCCACGCCACTGGTGGGGTTTGCACCCGGCGCCCAGGCACGCGTGCACGACCATCGAAATCAGTTTCTGGGCTATGCCTACGTGAACCCACACGCGCTGATCTGCGCCCGCATACTCAGTCGCAGTCCGCTGCATCCGGTCGATCAGTCGCTGCTGGCCCACCGCCTCAAGCAGGCCTTGGCACTGCGCGAGCGCCACTATCCCGCGCCGTATTACCGGTTGGTGTTTGGCGAAGCCGACGGCTTGCCCGGACTGGTGCTTGATCGCTACGGCGAGGTGATCGTCGGCCAGATCGCCACGGTGGGCATGGAGGCGCTGCGCGCGGACATCGAGGTAGTGCTGCAAGAGGTGTTGGCTCCGCGTGCACTGGTGTGGAAAAACGACGGCAGCGCACGTGACCTGGAGCAATTGCCCAAGCAGCTCCTCAGTGCCATTGGTCCGATGCCGGAAGAATTGGAGGTCGTTGAAGGCGCGCTCCGGTTCAAAGTGCCGCTGGCCGGCGCTCAGAAGACCGGCTGGTTCTACGATCAGACGGCCAACCGTGAGCTGTTCCGGCGCCTCTTGTGGCCGGGGGTGCGGGTACTCGATGTCTGCAGCTATGCAGGAGCCTGGGCGATTACGGCACTACGCAGTGGCGCACGCGAAGCACTGTGCGTCGATTCCTCGGCGAGCGCCTTGTCGGTGGCGGAGCGGAACGCGGCGGCGAACGGGGTGGAAGTCAAGGTACGCCGCGGCGATGCTTTCGAAGTGCTTGATCAATTGCACGCCGAAGGCGAGCGTTACGACGTCGTGGTGCTCGATCCTCCGGCCTTCATCAAGCGTCGCAAGGACCTGCCACGCGGCGAGGCCGCGTACCGCAAACTCAATCAGCTCGCCATGCGGGTGCTCGAGCGCGACGGATTGCTGGTGAGCTGTTCTTGTTCGTTTCAACTGCCGGCCGACGATCTGGTGGCGCTGATCCAGGCGGCCGCGCGCCAAAGCGGCCGATTCGCGCAAATATTGAGTGCGGGCGGCCAGGCGAGCGATCATCCGGTGCACCCGGCAATCCCGGAAACGCGTTATTTGAAGGCATTTTTTTGCCGCATCACGCATGCCTAGGGTTATCGCCCGCTCATTGAGGTTAGAATTGCCCACCCGATGCTGACCTATCCGCACATCAATCCGATCGCCTTGCAGATCGGGCCGCTACGCATTCACTGGTACGGGATCATGTATCTGGTGGCGTTTGGGGCCGCCTGGATCCTGGCGCGTCGGCGTGCCGCGCAGCCGCCGTGCAACTGGTCCGCGCGCGATGTGGACGACTTCATTTTCTACGCCATGATTGGCACGATCATCGGCGGGCGCGTTGGCTACGTCCTGTTCTACGGTCTGAGCATGTGGCATGCCGATCCGTGGTATCCGGTCAAGCTTTGGGAAGGCGGCATGTCGTTCCACGGCGGATTTCTGGGCGTGCTGACGGCGGCCGCCATATTTGCGCACCAGCGCGGCCGCAATGTCTGCGACGTATTTGATTTTGCCGCCCCGCTTCCCGGCATCGGCATCTTCGCGGTGCGCATCGGTAATTTCATCAATGGCGAGCTCTGGGGCCGACCCACCAGTGGCTGGTGGGGCATGCGGGTGAGCGACCCGCCCGGCGGACCCTTGATTGCCCGCCATCCCTCGCAGTTGTACGAGGCGGGGCTGGAAGGACTGGTGCTGTTTACCATCGTCTGGCTGTACACACGCCAACCGCGGGCGCGCTACATGCCTTCGGCAGTGTTCCTGCTATGTTATTCCAGTGCGCGCATTTTGGTGGAATTTGTGCGCATGCCTGACGTACAGATCGGATACCTCGCCGGCGGTTGGTTGACCATGGGCCAGGTGCTCTCGCTGCCGATGTTCCTGGCGGGCCTGCTGCTGCTGAATTTGCCGCCCAAGTGGCGGCAGCCTTCGGGGAATTTCACGATTCAAAAATGAAGGCGTATCTCGAGCTACTGCGTCAGGTGCGCTTCCATGGCGTGCCCAAAGCGGACCGCACCGGTACGGGTACGCGGGCGCTGTTTGGCTACCAGATGCGTTTTGACCTGGCGGCGGGCTTCCCGCTGGTGACCACGAAGAAGATTCACCTGCCTGCCGTGGTCCACGAGTTGCTGTGGTTTCTGCGCGGCGACACCAATACCAGCTATCTGCGTGAGCACGGTGTCACGATTTGGGATGAATGGGCGGATGCGCAGGGTGAACTCGGCCCGGTGTACGGTCGCCAATGGCGCAGCTGGGGGACTGCGGACGGCCGCCAGATTGACCAGATCGGCGCGGTAGTGACGATGTTGCGCAACAATCCGGACTCGCGGCGCATCATCGTCAGCGCCTGGAATGTGGGTGAGCTTGAGCAGATGGCTCTGCAACCGTGCCACGCGCTGTTCCAGTTCTTTGTCGCCGAAGGCAGGCTATCCTGCCAGCTCTATCAGCGCAGCGCCGACGTCTTCCTTGGGGTGCCCTTCAACATCGCCTCCTACGCCCTGCTGACGCACATGCTGGCACAGCAGTGTGATCTGCAACCAGGTGAGTTCATCTGGACCGGAGGGGACTGCCACCTGTACCTCAATCATTTCGAGCAGGCGGAACTTCAGCTCAGCCGCACCCCGTACCCGTTGCCGCGCCTGGCATTACGCCGCGCGTCCAGTCTCTTCGATTACCGCTACGAGGATTTTGAGTTTGTGAACTACCAATATCATCCGCCCATCAGCGCGCCGATTTCGGTATGAAGGCCGCCAAGCCGCAGAAGTTCCAGGTGCGCCGCTCGGCCGTGCATGGGATGGGTGCATTTGCCACCCGGCGCATTGCCAAGGGAACGCGCATCATCGAGTACCTCGGTGAGCGCATCGGGCACCGGGAAGCCAATCGGCGTTACGCTGAGAAACCCCCGGACGACAACCATACCTTTCTGTTCGTCGTCGATCGCGGCATCGTCATCGACGCCGGCACGAATGGCAACGACGCGCGGTTTATCAACCACGGCTGCGATCCCAATTGCGAGTCGGTCATTGAGAACCGCCGCGTGTTCGTCGATGCGTTGCGCACCATTCAGCCGGGCGAAGAACTCAAGTACGACTACTCGATCGCCAGGGATCGCGACGATCCACCCAACGTTGATGAGGTGTTTGCCTGTCACTGCGGCGTGCAGCAGTGCCGGGGCACCATGTTGTGGCCGGCACAACGTCCCAAGCCGCGACGCCGCGCAAGGCGCGCCACCGGATCGGCCGCCAGCAAGACCGCGCGGCACCAGGCACGACGCGGATGAAACCCAAGCGCCTGTCCATGCGGGCGACTGTCGGGGCAATCGGCGTGGTCTTTGGCGACATCGGCACCAGTCCCTTGTATGCGTTCGAGCAGTCGCTGAATGCCACCGGCGATCGGCTCTCGCCGCCGGTGGTCCTTGGGGTACTGTCGCTGATCTTCTGGAGCCTGTTGATCGTGGTGACCGTCAAGTACGTGATCCTGATCATGCGCGCCGACAACGCGGGCGAGGGCGGCATCCTCTCGCTATTCGCATTGGTGCAGCGCTGGCTGGAGGAGACACCACGCTGGGGTCGGGCGATCATCGCACTGGCGGTGATGGGGGCGGCGCTTTTCTACTGCGATGCGCTAATCACGCCCGCGATTTCTGTCCTTGGCGCGGTCGAGGGGCTGGAACTGCTCAATCCGGACACCGCGAGAGTCGTGGTTCCCGTGACTCTGGTGATCATTGCGATATTGTTCGCTATCCAGCGTCGCGGGACCGAACGAGTCGGGCGCTTGTTTTCGCCTATCATGCTGCTCTGGTTTAGTGTGCTGGCCGTGACCGGGACCTTTTCGATCCTGCGAAATCCGCAGGTGCTGGCTGCGGTCAACCCTTACTACGGTTTTGCATTGCTCGCCAAACATCAGTTGGTGGCTCTGATGATCCTGGGCGGCGTGTTCCTGACCGTCACCGGCGGTGAGGCGCTCTATGCCGACATGGGCTCGTTTGGCAAAGGACCGGTGCGCCTGGCATGGTTTGGCCTGGTGTGGCCGTCGCTGCTGTTGAGCTATTTTGGCCAGGGCGCGCTGGTGTTGACCGACGCCGCCGCGGCCCACAAGCCGCTGTTTGCATTGGTGCCCGTGATCATGCTGCCATGGATGGTACTGCTCGCTACGCTCGCGGCCATCATTGCCTCGCAAGCCACGATCACGGGCGCGTTCTCGGTTACGCGCCAGGCGGTACAGCTCGACCTGCTGCCGAGAATGCGAATATTGCAGACTTCTGCGCACGAACACGGCCAGGTATTCGTGCCTGTCGTCAATACCCTGGTGTTCTGCGCAGTGTGCGTCTTTGTCGTAGGTTTTGGCTCTTCCGATGCGCTCGGCGGCACCTACGGTGCCGCCGTGGCGTGCACCATGGGCATCGATACCGTGCTGATCGTGGTGCTGGCGTTTGCGCGCTGGCGCTGGCCGATCTGGAAAATAGTCGCTACCTTCGGGGTATTGCTGGCTTTTGATATCATGTACAGCGTGGCGAATCTCGCAAAGTTCGCGCGCGGCGCCTGGGTGCCGCTGCTGTTTGCCTCGCTCTTGTTCGGAGTGTTCACGACCTGGCGTTCGGGCCGCAGACTGCTGCACGCGGCGCTGCGAGCCGTCGCCGTGCCCCTCAGGGACCTGCCAAAACTGCTTGCCAGTGCAACTCGCGTGCCCGGTACCGCAGTTTTTCTGGTGAGCGAGCCGAAATACGTGCCCACCGCGCTGCTGCGCAACCTTGAGCACAACCACGTCGTGCATGAGCGTATTGTGTTTCTCAACATGGAATTTGTGCGCACGCCGCGCCAGGACCCGAACGATCGGGTGCGGATCGATACCCTGCTGGAAAACGTGCACCTGGTCACCGCCCGGTTTGGGTTTATGGAGACCCCGGATGTGAGCGCGGCCCTGAAGCAATGCCGCGTTCGCGGCCTGAAGGTGTTTGGCCAGGACTGCTCGTTCTTCCTCGGCTGGCACCTGGTGCGGCCAAGGCCGCGCGGCGGCTACGAGGGCGTGCGCCGGCGGGCGTTTGCCTGGATGCAGCGGCGCAGCACCCAGGCGGTGGAGTTCTTCCGCATGCCCGACCGGCGGGTGATCGTACTCGCGACCCAGGTAGAGCTCTGAGTTCACGGTGTGATGCAACGCAGGCACATTTCACTGGGCGCCACGATGGGAGCGATCGGCGTCGTCTACGGGGACATCGGCACCAGCCCGCTTTATGCTCTGGAACAGTCGCTCCATGCCACCGGCCCGGACATGCATTCGCCGGCGGTATTGCTGGGCGTCCTGTCGCTCATGTTCTGGAGCCTGCTGACCATCGTAACGCTGAAGTACGTAATGCTGATCATGCGTGCTGATAACGCGGGCGAGGGCGGAATTCTCTCGTTATTTGCAATCGTGCAGCACTGGCTGGAGGAGGCACCGCGCTGGGGTCAGGCGATCATTGCATTGGCCGTGATGGGCGCAGCGCTCTTCTATTGCGACGCGCTCATTACGCCGGCCATCTCGGTGCTCGGCGCCGTCGAGGGGCTTGAACTGCTAAGCCCGGATATGGCGCGGGTGGTCGTGCCGGTCACGCTCGTGATCATCGCCGTACTGTTTGGAATCCAGCGTCGCGGTACTGAAAAAATGGGGCGCCTGTTCGCGCCGATCATGGTGCTGTGGTTTGTGGTGCTGGCCTGCACAGGCGCGATTGCCATTGTTCACAATCCGGGCGTGCTGGCGGCGGCCAATCCCTACTACGGGCTCATGTTGCTTATGCACCATCAGGGCGTATCGCTGGCGATTCTGGGCGGCGTATTCCTGACAGTTACCGGCGGCGAGGCGCTCTATGCGGACATGGGCTCCTTTGGCAAGGGACCGGTGCGCCTGGCATGGTTTGGTCTGGTATGGCCGGCGTTGCTGCTGAGCTATTTCGGACAGGGCGCCCAGGTGCTGACCGACCCCGCGGCAGCCCACAAGCCACTGTTCTCGCTGGTGCCGGTGATCATGCTGCCGTGGATGGTCTTGCTCGCCACGCTCGCCGCTATTATCGCTTCGCAAGCCACGATCACCGGCGCATTTTCAGTGACCCGCCAGGCCGTGCAGCTCGATTTGCTGCCGCGCATGCGGATACTGCAGACCTCAGCGCACGAGCACGGACAGATCTTTGTGCCGGTGGTGAACGTGCTGGTGTTCATCGCCGTGGCGATCTTCGTCGTCGGGTTCGGATCCTCGGACGCGCTCGGCAGTGCCTACGGGGCCGCGGTGGCCGGCACGATGGCGGTCACCACAATACTGGGAATCGTGCTGGCGTCGACGCGGTGGCGCTGGGCGTCATGGAAGGTGGCGCTGATTTTTGGCCCACTGCTACTCATCGACTTGACCTACGGTATCGCCAATCTTACAAAGTTTGCTCAGGGCGCCTGGGTGCCGCTGCTGTTTGCCACACTGCTGTATGGTGTTTTCATGACCTGGCGTTCCGGCCGCCGTCTGCTGCGAACGGCACTGCGCGATGTCGCGGTGCCGCTCAAGGACCTGCCAAGGTTGCTGGAGAGCGTGACGCGGGTGCCCGGCACCGCGGTTTTCCTGGTGAGTGAGCCGCGCTTCGTTCCCACCGCGTTGCTGCGCAGCCTCGAGCACTACCATGTGGTACACGAACGGGTGGTGTTCCTCAATATGGAATTTGTGCGCACGCCGCGCCAGGACCCGACCGATCGGGTGCGAATCGATACCTTGCTGGAAAACGTGCACCTGGTCACCGCCAGGTTTGGATTCATGGAAACCCCGGATGTGAGCGCGGCCCTGAAGCAATGCCGGGTGCGCGGCTTGAAGCTGTTTGGCCAGGACTGCTCGTTCTTCCTCGGCTGGCACCTGGTGCGGCCAAGGCCGCGCGGCGGCTATGAAGGCATACGGCGGAGAATGTTTGCCTGGATGCAGCGGCGCAGCACCCAGGCGGTGGAGTTCTTCCGCATGCCCGACCGGCGCGTGATCGTGTTGGCCACCCAGGTTGAGCTTTGAGGCTCACGATTATTGCCGCCCTCGCCGACAATGGCGTGATCGGGCGCGCGGGCTCACTGCCGTGGCACCTGCCCGACGATCTGCGGCGCTTCAAGTCGCTGACCATGGGTCGGCCGATCCTGATGGGCCGCCGGACCTTTCAGGCGATTGGCCGGGCGCTGCCGGGTCGGCGCAATCTCGTGCTTACGAGGGGCGATCGGCCAATGCCGGCGAGCGTTCAGGGCGTCGCGAGCCTGCAGCTGGCATTGGATGCATGCGCCGAGGACCCTGAGTTGTGCGTGATTGGCGGGGCGGAGGTATACCGGCAGACGTTGCCGCATGCCGACCGCCTGGAATTGACGCGCGTTCACGCTGCTCCCGCTGGGGACGTAATCTTTCCAGAGTTCCAACCGGAGCAGTGGCGCGAAACCTCGCGGATTGAGCACGCTGCGGATGATCGCCATGCCTGCGCGATGACATTCCTTACGCTTGAGCGAAACTGAGCAGCCGTCGGGCGACTACAGGCCTGCGCTGTCCAGCAGTTGCACCGCGAGTCCAGATTCCGCTCCGGCGCCGGCGGCGAGCAGCGAATCGACGACGCTCTCCTGCAACGCACCGCGACGCAGCGCTTCGGCGTAGGGAATGTCGGCGTGAAACATCACCATGGAATAGCGCGGTATGAAGCGCTGTGGGAAGCGTCGCTCGAGATCCAGCGCAAGCTGCTTACGTACTGCGAAATCTGCCGCCAGCACACTGGCACGCATTTCCTGGTAGTTCTCGATGGCCATGGCGGCTATCGCATCCGTGTTGGGGCGGCGCGCGCGTTCAAATTCTGCGCAGGCCGCATCGGCATTGTCGTGGCGGGCCAGCAAATCGGCGAGTAGCACGCAGTCTTCGAAACCGCAATTCAGCCCCTGGCCGTGGAACGGCACGATCGCGTGAGCGGCATCGCCGATCAGCAGCACGCGCCGGACGTGCCAGGGCCAGCAGTAGAGTGTTGCGAGCTTTCCTTGCGGGTGTTGCGTGAATTGTCGGTCGAAATCCGGCATCAGCGCCAGCGCATCCGGAAACTGGGCGGCAAAGAACGCGCGCGCCTGAGCTGGCTGGGCCAGTGAATCGAACCCGGGCGCGCCACGGGCGGGAAGGAACAAGGTGGCCGTGAATGTTCTGTCGGGGTTGGGAAGGGCGATGAGCATGTACCCGCCGCGCGGCCAGACGTGTAGCGCGTGGGGCTCCAGTGCCCAACCGCCGTGGCTCGCAGCGGGAATGTGCAGTTCCTTGTAGTCATGTGCGAGCACATCTTCAGTGGACTGCACCATTCCCCGCTCGTGCAATGCATTGCGCATTGCGGATCCGGCGCCGTCGGCGCCGACCACCAGGCCGGCTGCAGCCTGATGCATACTCTGGTCGCTTTCGTCGCGCCATCGCAGCACGCCCGAATGCGGATCAACTTCCATACCCCGTTGTCCAAAACTTAAGTCCACGGTCGGTAACGCCGCCGCGGCCTCTATCAAGGCCACGTTGAGCCGCGAGCGACTGATCGCGTGGATGACTTCGCCCGCATTCTGCCCGTAACGCAGCAGTGGGCCGTTGCCCGCAAGATCATGGAGGCGCCGGCCGCGCATCTCGACCATGTCGGGTCGGATGTGCGCGAGCACTCCGGCGCGCTCGAGCGCGAGCAGGCCGCGCGCGGCAAGGGCCAGATTGATGGAGCGGCCGCGCTCGCCCTCCCGTGCGCGTGGATCGGAGCGCCGCTCCAGTACCCGTACACGTCGGCCACTGCGGGCCAACAGGATAGCAAGCAAACAGCCGACGGGCCCGGCACCGACGATGAGTACTTCGTCCGCGGCGTCTCGTTCGCCCGGGCTCACTTACGGCACACCCGCGACAAGCGATTGGGATTCATTCACGGCTCGCTCAGGGCTCCGGCGAACTGCTCGGCCGCGCACCAGGCGTCTGTAAAGCTGTTGTAAAAGGGCACCGGTGCCAGTCGAATGGTGTCGGGCTCCCGCCAGTCCGTGACCACGCCCCGCCTTCCCAGCGCCTGGTACACCCGCTGTGCCTGCGCCGTGCCGCCGCGGACGCGGACTGACAGCTGGCAGCCGCGCTGCTGCGGGTCAGTGCCGGTGATCACTACAATTTGCTCCGGACACCGGCTCAGCAAGGCGGCGTGCAAAAAGCCGGTAAGCCGCTCCGACTTCGCACGCAGTGCGGCCAGCCCGGCCGCCGCGAACATTTCCAGCGATTCATACAAGGGTGCTGCCGACAGCACCGGCGGATTGCTGACCTGCCAACCTGCCGCACCGGCGGACAACTCGAATTCGTCCTTCATCTCAAAGCGCGTGGCTGCGTTGCTGCCCCACCAGCCCGCCAGTCGCGGCAGCTGCACATCCCGCGCATGGCGATCGTGGATGAAGGCGCCACCGATAGCTCCCGGTCCGCCATTTAGATATTTGTAGCTGCACCAGACGGCAAAATCCGCATGGGTGTCGTGAAGCGCGAGTGGCAGGTTGCCTATCGCGTGTGCCAGGTCAAATCCCAACCGCGCGCCGACGCGATGGGCCCCGCGTACCAGCCGCCCCAAATCGAAGGCCTGGCCGGTGCGGTACTGCACGCCCGGCCAAAGCACCAGCGCCAGCGCCGTGCCCTCCTCAGCGATGCGTGCCTCGATATCCTCCGGACGCAGCAACTCCTCGCCCGCTCGCGGCGCGACCTCGATCAGCGCGTTGGCAGGATCATAGCCATGCCAGCGGATCTGGGAGCTAATCGCGTGGCGATCGGAGGAAAATGCCCCGGCCTCAATCAGTATGCGATGGCGGGTTGAGGTGGGCCGGTAAAAGCTGGCCAACAGCAGGTGCAGGTTGACGGTGAGCGAGTTCATCGCCACCACCTCCGAGGGCTCGGCGCCGGTCAGTTGCGCCAGGCCCGGGGCCAGGCGCTCCGCGTAACCAATCCAGGCGCGGCGCGCCTGTTCGTGGCCCAGAACCCCGAGCCGCTCCCAGTCCTCGAGCTCCTCGAGCACGCGCGCGCGCGCGCCAATGGGTGCCAACCCCAAAGAATGCCCGCACAGGTAGATGAGTTCGCGCCCGCTCTTATCGCGCGGCAATGCAAAGCGTGCGCGCCACGACTGCAGCGCGTCGGCGGCGTCGAGCTCGCCGGCCCGCGAGCGGCTCGGCGCAGCGGAGCCCGCTCCGATCATGTGGCATGCACCGGAAACAACAATGGACGTGAAGGCACTGCGTCCCCCCCGAGCGCGGGAATCTGCAAGTTGAGCAGGTAGACTCCGTCGGCCACGGTGTCGTCTACGTAGGCCAGTTCGGTGATCGTGCACTGCGCTCTGCCTGCCGCGGTCAACGATACGCTGCCGGGGGGCAGCCCGAAAAACTCCCGGTGCGCGCTGAGCTGGCCGCCGTCGTCGGCACGGTCGGCCGAGGGCACATCCAGCACCAGGTGCTCGATGCCGCGCTCCACCAGCAAGGCGGCAGCCGCCAGCGACAGGAATGCCGCGGGCTCAGATCGATAATCGCGAGCTCTTTTGAGCGTGGTGTTCGGCAGCGTGCGCACGATGAGTGCCTGCGGTAAAAACAGCGGCTCGGCCGGCCAAGCACGCGTGAGCGCGGCGGCCGTGATCAGCAGGTCGTCGGCGCGCGGCGCCGGGCGGCTGCTTTCCTCGGTGCGGCCGGCAGCCGTTGGTGTCACGCTCACCACCAGGGCCCTTAGGAATCCCACCGGTACTACGCGGCGAGCCTCCAGTTTCTCCAGCGTCAGGTGTCCGGCACATTCCGTGTGAGTGCCGTCCAGGTGCGGCGTGAGCGTCACGGTGCTGCAATTGCAACTGGCGCCGGTCTGCACACGACCCGTGAACTCACCGCTGACCAGCGGCGAACTGTGCGCGGGCGCAGCACCGAACCATCGCGGTTGGGTGTCATTGAAATCGAGCGCGATGGCCAGATCGTGCGGGTTGCGCAGATCCACCGTGTAGCGCACGCCGTCGACTTCCACAGCGGCCGTTTGCAACGCTTGCGTGTTTGCCATCGCCGGACTCAGCGTTCGGCGCCAGACACTGCCGGCGGCGGACAGACCGCGCCGCACCGCCGGCACCGGCGATGATCAATGCTGGCGTAAAAGCGATCGAAGACGGGCGGAAACTGAGTCTCGATGTCGGTGAGCGCCAGGTACTCCTCGTAGAGCAGATTTCCGCACTGCTCGCAGTACCATTGCAGGCCGTCGAGCTCCCCGGCGCGCCTTCGGCGTTCGATGACAAGGCCCACCGAGTTGGCCGGGCGCTGAGGTGAATGCGGAATGCGCGCCGGGAGCAGCAGAATTTCGCCGGCATGAATCGGCAGTTCCCGAATCCCTCCGCCCTCGACCACTCGCAGCACCATGTCGCCCTCGAGCTGATGGAAGAACTCTTCGGCCGGATCGACGTGGAAATCGCGACGCACGTTCGGGCCACCGACCGCCATCACGATAAACTCACTGTCCTGGTAGATGAGCTTATTGCCCACGGGCGGCTTGAGCAATGAACGGTGCTCGTCGATCCAGCGGCGCAAATTCAGGGGTTGTGGAGTCTGCATGCGCCTATATTATGTCGACGAAACCCTGCAGCTGATAAATCCCTCGAAGCTCGCGTATGGTACGCAAACCCGGGCGTGCCTCGCGACTGTTCGGACCGTCAAGTTCAGCCCGGGCAAGGATACCTGTCGTGATTACAGACACTTGGAATCTCCAGCGGCGCGCCGCAGCCTGCCTGGCCCTGATCGCCCTGGCGGCAGGGCTTGGTGGCTGCAGCCACATGCAGAAACTCTGGCCCTGGCACCACGCACCGGCCGCGGCTGAGCCCGCGACCAACGAATTGGTCGTGATCGCAGCGAGCGGTGGGACTGCCCCGGTGCTGCCACAGACCTGGGTGCGCAACGCGTTGCGCGTCGAGCTAACGGCTCTTGCAGGCGAGGGCGAGTTGACCTTAAGGCCCGCGCAGGGGCATGAGTGGCCGATCCGACTCGAGTTCGCGGTGCGGCCGGGTTCCTTCAAGCACCTCGAAGTTCGCGGCGAGCAGCGCGTGGTGCTGAGCGTACCCGACACCGGCTCGGCTTCGGTATTGTCCGTGCCCCAGGGGGTGTACGCGCCGGCGACGATGGAGCTGAGGCTGCACTACGGGTCCTGAGGCGTCGACTCAGCGCTTGCGGACCGAGACCACCGTGGCTTTGTAGCGATCGGCGCGCAGCAACGAGTGGCTGTGCTCGATGGCGATGCGCCGCAGGTCGTAGGTGGTCTCGCGCACAAAGAGCAGGGCCTTGCCGACCGTCGTACCCAGAATCCGGGCCACTTCCCGGCTGGCGCTGGCCGCGCCAATCTCCTCTTCCGCCCAGTTCAGCTTGCGCTTATAGATCTTCTCGAATACCGCGTAGAGTGAGGTGCCCAAGTCCTGGCGATCGAGGTCGGGAAACAGCGCCACCGGCAGGTAACTGGTCACCAGAGCCACCGGCTCGTTGTTCACGTAGCGCAGCCTCCGCAGCGTAAAGACCGGATCGCCCGCGGCAAGATTCAGGGCATGGGCTACGTCCGCGCCGGCCGCAGCACGTTTCAGGCTCAGGACTTTTGCAGACGGTACCAGGCCGCGCCGGCGCATCTCCTCACTGAATCCGCGCAGCTGCTGGAAATTCCACGGCAGCTGGCTGGAACCGACCACCGGCCGCTTGCCCTTCTCGATGATCAGAAGTCCTTCGGAACGAAGCTTAAGAAACGCCTGCCGCACGGGCATCTTGCTGATGCCCAGCAGGCCCGCGATTTCTCCTTCCGAGTAAAAGACGTCGCCCTCGCGCAGCGTTGCGGACTTGACCAGCGCGCGAACCTGTTCGACCACCTGCTGGTAGTAGGGGACGAAGCTGTCGCTATCGACGTGCAGGTCCAGCGGCACGCCTGTCGTCTTTTCTCTGCTGTTGCCGCGCATAGACTGATGATCCTCGCTGCAGTCCAAGGATTGCTCAATACTACATATGATAATATGATGACACTTTAGGGGGGCCGCTACTAGGGGCGTAGCTACGTGCGTCCCTGCGGCGAGCCGGGAGCCATAAGATTGCAAGCCAGGGCGCAACAGGTCCGAAGACTCTCGAGGGTGGCATGGGTCATGTCGCTTGCCCTGTCGTCTCTGCCCTGCGGATTGGCTGCACCGGTGTGGGGGGCCTCGGCGCAGACCACCTCGCTCTCCCCAGTGCAGCTGGATGGTAATTACTTCAGTCGCGATGGTCACCGCTTTCTGGTGGTGGGCGCCCACTGGGTGCCGGCCAAGGCTGCGATGCAGTGGCCCTTGCAGTGGGATCCACAGGACATCGCGGCGGACTTCGCGCAGATGGAGCGCATGGGCTTCAACACCGTGCGCCTCGATCTGATGTGGGCGTGGTTCGAGCCGCGACCGGGAAACTACAATCCCCAGGCCTTTGAGCAGTTCGATCAGCTGATTGCCCTCGCCCACAAGCATCACATCTACCTGCACCCCACCCTGTTTGTGGGCGGGGAGGTGGGTGAAGCCTACTGGGACGTGCCGTGGCGGCTGGGCCGCAATCCGCAGGCGGACCCGGAAATGTTGCGGCTTGAAACCAACCATGCCCAGGAATTCGGGCGCCGCTACGGGCGCGAGACGGCCATTCTGGCCTGGGACCTGACGGACGAGCCGCCCTTCTGGATTGCCGCTGATACCAGCGACGCCATGGCAGTCAACTGGACACGACTGATTGCCGGGGGATTGCGTAAGTACGACAAGATGCACCCGATTGTGGTGGGCGTCAGCACCCAGGACATGGAGCACGGCCCGTTTCGTCCCGACACCATCGCCGCGGACGTTGATTTCCTCAGCGTGCATCCCTACACGATCTATACCCCGGATTTATTTCCGGATCCGATGGTGTCGGAACGAAGCACCTACGGCGCGGCCTTTGAAACCACCTTGAGTCGCGGCGCCGGCCGCCCGGTCATGGTGCAGGAAATGGGCGCCTCGTCCGCTCAGTACACGCCCGAGAAGATCAGTGATTTTGATCGTGTCAGTCTTTATTCGGCGCTCGGGGCGGGCGCGAACGGTTTCCTGTTGTGGTGCTACACCGACGCCGCGCCGGCGCAGTACCGTAAGGTGCCCTACCTGCGCTCGCCTCACGAGACCCAATTCGGCCTCACCACCTGGGATCGCCAAATGCGGCCGCAGGGGCTGTCGTTCCAGGCTTTTGAGCAGACCGTCGCGCGCATGAATCTTGACGAGCTGACGGTGCCGGCCGGCGATGCCGCCATAGTGATTCCGGAAGAGTGGGCTCGGACCCGCGGGGATTATTCCCGCTTCGGGCTCACCGGGCCAGAAGTGATTCCTTACGTGTCGGTCAGTGAGGGCGGTGCGGTCAACGGCCAGGCGGCTGCGCCCTATGACGGCAATCAGTGGGTGATGAGTTCGGTGCTGTCCGCGTTCATACTTTCGCATCGCGCCGGACTGCAGCCGGCACTGCCACGCGAAGCCGACGAGTGGGGAAAGTATCCGCTGGTGCTGCTGCCCTCGCCACTCACGGCGACCGATCCCATCTTCGTGCACCTGCACACCGATTTCTGGGAGCGGGCGAGCTCGTACGTGAAGAACGGCGGTGCGCTCTATGCCTCGCTCTCGGCCAACGCCGCGATACCGGACATGGCGACGCTGTTCGGTGCCCGCATGACGGACACGGTGGTCGTAAGTGAATTGACGCTGAAGATCGTCAAGCCTCTGGGTGAATTGGTTCCAGGCGACACCTTTCATTTCACTGCGCCCGGCGCGAGCGCCAAATACTGGGGCACCGGACTGGAAGTGGATGGAGGCGAGGTCATTGCGGTCGACCAAAACCAGCGTCCGGCCCTGATCGCCCACCAGCTGGGCAAAGGCCACACGCTGCTGTCGGCCTATCCGCTCGAGGCCTGGCTCGGCAGCCAGCCGGAAGCCTTCGAAAACCATGAAACCGCCTACCGGATCTACCGTGCGCTGCGCGAGTGGAGCGGGGTGCGACCGCGCGTGTCCACCGACCAGCCGTCCGTGGAGGCCTCGGCTCTGGATGGTCGCGTCCACGGCTACGTTGTGCTGGCCAATCACAGCGGCGAGGCCCTCAAGACGCGGGTGACAACGGCATCGCCGCGACCCGGGCTCAGACAGATCGATGGCAAGGGGGCCAGCGCACTGCAGGGCGACAAGGACGGGTGGAATGTCGAATTGCCTGCCTACGGGGGCGCCATTCTCGAATGGCGCCAACCCTAGCCATGGGTGTGCAGAACACAGTGGTTGGGGCCGTCGACATCGGCGGCACCAAGATTGCGGTCGGCGCAATCGAGGCGTCGGGCAGAGTGCTCGCCAAGGAATTGGACGCGACCGACGCGGCCGGGGGGTTCGACTCCGCCATGCAGCGCGTGGCGACGATGCTCGAGGCCGTGAGCGTACGCGCCGGCGCCGAGTTGTGCGGGATTGGCATCGGGTGCTCGGGCCCGGTCGACCCCCTGAGTGGGGAAATCGGTTCGGTGGAATTTCTGGCGGGATGGCGCGGATGCAATCCGGTCGTGCGGCTGGCCAGTGATTTTGGCGTCACGGTAGCCATGGAAAACGACGCCGATGCGGCCGCGCTCGGCGAATGGCGGTGGGGTGCGGGCCGCGGCAAGCGCCACCTGATCTGCGTGACCGTGGGCACCGGAATCGGCGGAGGAATTGTGCTCAACGGATCGCTGTATCGCGGCGTGGGTGGCGCGCACCCGGAGATCGGTCATCACGTCATCGAGGCTTCCGGACCGGCGTGCTACTGCGGTGCCTGTGGTTGTTGGGAAGTGCTGGCGCGCGGCCAGGCGATCGCCGAGCGCTACGCCCGGGACGCACCAGCCAACGCTCCCGGTAGCGTCCCCCTGAGCGCTCGCGGAGTCTGCGAACTGGCTCGTCAAGGCGACGCGCGTGCGCGCCGGGAGATCGTGCGCGAGGGACACTACCTTGGCGTCGGCATTGCCAATCTCGTCACCCTGTTCGCCCCCGAAGTCATCGCCCTGTCAGGCAGCGTGATGAACAACGCCGACCTGTTCATGCCGACCATCCGTGAGGTCGTGCTGCGCAGCTGCGGCCTGGTGCCGGCCGCGAGCGTCGAATTATCGCCCGCGGCATTGGGGAACGATGCGCCGCTGATCGGCGCAGGCGCCGTTTGGATGCACCGGTTTGGAAAGCATTGAGACAGACCCGTGAACAGCAAGCCTAGAATCATCGAGGGCCAATATTTTCACGATCTCATGGCTCAGCCCCAGGCGCTGCGCGCGACGCTCACGTGGCTGCGCTGCGCGGGCCGATGGGAGGCGGCCCGCAGCTTTGTCGGGAGCCGCAGCTGGCGAAGGATTGTGCTCACGGGCATGGGTTCCTCGTACCACACCCTGCACCCCATCAACCTGACACTGATTGAGGCCGGCCTCAATCCAGTCATGATGGAAACCTCCGAGCTGGTCCATTACGGGCTTCCGCTGCTCGGCGAGCACACCCTGATCGTTGCCGTCTCGCAGTCCGGCGGCAGCGCCGAGACCGTCCGCCTGCTGGAACTCGATCGCAGGGCCCCGGTGCTTGGCGTGACCAATACCGCGGGCAGTGCCCTGGCGCAACGCGCCGATCTCGCGTTGCTGGCCCAGGCCGGGCCCGAGTTCTCGGTATCGTGCAAGACCTATGTCGCGAACATGCTGACGCTTCAATGGCTGGCCGCACTGCTGTCCGGCCGGGACGAAGCACAGTGTCTGGGACAGCTCGAAGCCGCGCCCGATCTGGTCGCGAATTATCTGCAGAGCTGGCGAGCCAACACCGAGGTGCTGACCGACAAACTGCGGGGAATGCGCCATCTGTTTCTGACCGGACGGGGCAGCTCATTGAGTGCCGTGGGCACCGGGGCGCTGATCATCAAGGAGGCGGCGCGCGTGCATGCCGAAGGCATGAGCAGTGCGGCCTTTCGGCACGGTCCGATCGAGATGCTACGCCCGGACACGGCGATTTTGGTCTTCAGAGGGGACGATCGCACAGGGGAGCTGAATCACCGCCTGACGCGGGACCTCCTCGCCAGGGGCGCGCATTGCTTCGAGATCGGGACCGCGGCGAGTTTGCCGGCCTTCAGCCTCGCCGAATGCGGCCCGGCACTGCGCCCGATACTCGAGATCCTGCCGGTGCAGATGATGACGCTGGCGCTCGCGGGTCTGGCCGGCCGGGAAGCGGGCCATTTTGAACAGGCCACCAAGATCACGGGTACCGAATGATGACAGAGAATACGCGCCAGACCATGTCCACGACCTCCAGTCGATTCGTCGTGTGGCTGGTGTTCCTGATATTTTTCGTGATTTCCTTCCTGACCAACATCCTGGGACCGCTGGTGCCCGATATCATCAGCGGCTTCCGGGTTTCGCTGGCGATGGCAGCGGTGCTCCCGTTCTCGTTCTTCATCGCCTACGGCGTCATGTCCATTCCTGCAGGTTTCCTGGTGGAGCGCTGGGGCGAAAAGACGCTGATCATCGTGTCGTTTCTGTGCGGTACGGCCGGGTGCTCTCAGCTTTGCCCTATTCCCCAGCTATCAGGTCGCAATTCTCTCGCTCTTTGTCATGGGCGCCGGGATGGCGGCGCTTCAGGTGGCCATCAACCCGCTGTTGCGCGTGGCCGGCGGCGAGGCCCACTTCGCATTCAACTCCGCGTTTGCGCAATTGGTGTTTGGCGCCGCTTCGTTCCTGAGCCCGCTGGTCTACGCCTATCTCGTCACTCGGCTCGGCGCCGGCGTGCGTCCCTCGGGCGGGTTGCTCGGATGGCTTGCCGGCGTGACCCCGGCCACGCTGCCGTGGGTATCCATCTACTGGCTGTTCGCGTTCGCCACGCTTGCCATGGCTTTCTATGTGGCGACACTGAAACTACCCGTCGTTAAACGCTCAGCGGACGAATCCGCCGGAAGTCTGGAGATGTACGGCGTACTGCTGCGCAATCCGGTGACTTGGCTTTATTTTCTGTCGATCGTCGCCTACGTCGGCTGCGAGCAGGGGAGCGCTGACTGGATGTCGCAGTTTCTTTATCGCTATCACGGGTTCGATCCGCATTCGCAGGGCGCCTCGGCGGTGTCGTACTTCTGGGGCTTGCTGACCGCCGGGTGCCTGGTGGGCATGCTGCTGCTCAAGCTGTACGACAGCCGCAGGGTATTGATCGGCTTTTCGCTCGGCGCGTTGACGATGCTCACCTTGGCATTGTTCGGCCCTGCCCAGGTATCGCTGCTTGCGTTTCCATGTATCGGCCTGTTTGCCTCGATCATGTGGCCAACGCTGGTCTCCCTGGCGCTCAATTCGGTGCCGGCCCATCATGGCCCGTTCGCCGGAATTCTCTGCACCGGAATCATGGGCGGCGCGGTGATTCCGCTGCTGATCGGCAGCATCGGTGACCACTACGGCCTGCGCACCGGGATGTTGCTGCTGTATCTGACCTTCGGCTCCGTACTGAGCGTGGGGTTCTGGGCCAGACCACTGATCAACAATGCTCTGTTCGGAGAGAAACCATGATTGCCGGCCGGCCCACCGGCGAAGGGCGCATCGGCAGCAAGGGGCTGCGCATCGGGCGACTGCTGTTTTCAATCCTGTTGCCCGCCACGCTCGCAGCCGGCGCGGCGCCGGAGGCGCCGCGCGCCTACCTGTCCTTGCCCGCACCGCAGCAGCTCGATCTGCCCCCGCAAGCGTGGGAGGGTGATCAGCAGCCGCACACCATGTCGGTGCTCGAAATGAACCGGGACGGTTACCGTTACTGGGCGTGGTATGGACTCAATAACGGGCGCGGCGTGGGTCTGATGCGCAGCAACGATCTGATTCACTGGAGCAAGTTTGGTCACAACCCGCTGTGGCTGAACGCCCGCTGGCCCTCGGCGCTGCAGGGTGGCGATGCGCAGCACCCGCACACGCTGTATTTTGCGATAACGCGCGATTACGACACGCCCAGCAGCCGCATCGTCCTGGCAAGTTCCGAGGATGGCATTAAGCTGACGGAAGTTAAGAACCTGGTCCCTCCGGTACCAAAGCAGCGCAACCAGAATCCCAACCTGTTCCGCGATCCGCTCACGAAGCGCTATTTCCTGACGTTCTATCGCGGTAACGACGAGAACTATTTCGACATCGTCAGCAAGAGCGCCGGCAGCATCGGGGAACTCGATCGCGCACCGGAGAAAATATTGATGCATACGGCGCAGACCGTTGCCGCTCCAAACCTACTGTACGTTCCAGGGGGCGGAGCCGAACACCGGGGCATCTATTACCTGGCTACCGAAATCTACCCCAATCGCTATGACGACAAGCAACGGGGCGAGTGGCAGGTCAAGGTGTTCTACGCCAGTGCCGCGGACGGACCGTTCCTTCCCGCGGCCGGAAATCCGGTTCAGGCCGGCGAGCGCGCCTGCCTTTTTCAGCACGTCTTCGACGGCCGGTATTACGGCTACCAGAGTCGCCTCGATCACACGACGGATAAATGGCAGATGGAAGTGTTAAGCACGCCATTGCCCAATTAGCAAGGGAGGGAGAAGTTCATGTTCACCAACAGAAGTCTTTGCACTGCCATGGTCCTGCTGGGGGCCACTGCAGGCTTGTATGCGCAGACGCCGCCGGCACCGGACCAGGCGGGTCTCGAAGAGGTGGTTGTCACCGGTGTGCGCGCCTCGGAACAACGGTCGGTCGAACTCAAGCGCGATGCGGCCTCGATCCAGGACAGCATTTCCGCCGAAGACATCGGGAAGCTCCCTGACCGTACCATCGCGGATTCGTTGCAGCGCATTACCGGCGTGCAGATCAACCGCGACGGTGGCGAAGGAACTACGGTCAATGTCCGCGGCTTGCCGCAGGTGGGCACGCTGCTCAACGGCGAGGCCTTCCTTACCAGCGGCTCGATCGTGAGCGTGCAACCCGATTTCAGCGACATACCCTCACAGTTGTTCTCGGGTGCCGACGTCATCAAATCGCCGACCGCCAACCTGCTCAACGGAGGCATCACCGGCACGATTAACCTGAAGACCATGCGACCCTTCGATCTTCAGCCGGGTTGGACCACGGCCTTTTCCGCCGCGGTCCTGCACGGCAGCGAGACCAACAAAGACCAGCCGGAGCTGGATGCCTTGCTCGGGTTCCACTCCGAACGGTGGGGCTTTGTGGCCTCGGCAGCGTATTCCGATGCCACCCTGGAGCATTCCTTCGACGGCCAGGGTCAGTACAGCGGCGAACTGGTCGGCGAGACTTCCGACAACACGGTCGCGGACGTCGGCTTTCTGGGCGCCTACAACGGCGCGCCCATCCCTTCGGGCGTGAGAAAGCTCAACCCGTCGCAATGCGTGTACGGCGGTGATCCTAATGACCCGACCCACTATCTGGACACGTCCGCTGACGGCACGGGCTGTAACGTCGATGTCAACGGGGACGGCAAGGCCAACGGCGTGTACTACAACACGGCAGACTATGCCGCCATCGATGAACAGCTGGAGAAGAAGCGCCTAGGCTTCAACGCCTCCTTGCAGGGTGAGCTCGGCGCGGGCCTGAAGCTGCTGGGTGACTTCTTCTACACCAAGCAAGACAGCTACGATCGCCAGACCGGCTACCAGCTCAATTCCGCCAACTGGGACGGTGCCACGTTCGTCCCAATCAATCCCCGCAACACCGGCGTCCAGGTCTACAACGGCTACAACGGCGCCGACGGTGGCGCGCCGCTGAACGATTTCTACGTCGCGCCGCAGCGCCAGTTCTACATGGGCGATATCGAGACTTATTCGGACGACAACGTGACCAATTCGACTTCCAGGAACTTCAATCTGGAGCTTGCCTACAACGATGGCGGAAATTTTACCGGAGAATTGCGGGGGATCTACGGCACGGCGAGCCAGCTGCACATGGAGAGCTATCTGCAGTATGCCGTCTCGGATGGTTCCATCTGGAAAAACAGCCCGACCGATGCATTGCCCCCTCCGGTGCCTCCGGCCACCTATGCCTACGTGGTTCCGGGCGGGTCGCGGGTGTTTAACCCCTATGGGTTTGCACCGAACACGACACCCACGACGATCAACCTGCTGGGAGACCACATGGGGATTGCGCTGCCGAGTTCGATCCTCAATACGCTCGGGAACCAGAGCGCGTTTGCACTCAAGACGGTCGCCTCCGAAGGCGATTACGACCGTAGCGCAAGCATGCAGGCCCTGCGCGCCGACGGGCACTACAAGTTCAGTGATCACGCGATCAGTCTCGATTTTGGTCTGCGGCAGGGCAATCGCAGCGCCGAAAACGAGAATTTCGCGCTCATTGCGCCGGTCTACGCCGGCCAGGCGTACTACAACCCGGTCATTGATCCGACCACGGGTGCCGAAGACCTGTCCACCCGGATTCCGGTGGCCAGCGGGTGCTACCAGCACTACAAAGCCGCGGACATTGTCCTCGATGGCCAGGGGATTCCCGGGGCCTGCAAAGCCGGCGATCCGGTGACGGGTTTCTATCGGGCCAATCCATTGGTGGGCCTCAACCCGGCCCAATTGGGCACGATGATCGCCAACAACACCAAGCTCTATCAGCATCTCGCCGGGGTGCAGGGCGTGAGCATTTACGCCCTGGATCCGAAAATCATGGACGATGTGCTGGCCTTTCAAAACGCCATGTACCCGGGCGAGGTACGCGACTTTGACCCCGCCGGCACCTGGCGGGTGGATGTCAGTCAAACCACGGGCTATCTGCAGGCCAACTTCCAGGGCACGGCGATTTTTCCCTTTGGCGCCAACGTGGGTGTGAAGTTCATCAAGACCGATCTGAATATCGATCAGCACAGCGTGAGTCCGGTCCCGGTCGCCTACTACGTCAATCCCCACGACGGGGGCATCGTGCGCACCGACCGGAATTTCACCGACACGCTGCCGGTGGCCAATATCTTTTTCGACCTGCGCAACAATCTGCGCCTGCGCATGGCCTACTCCAAGAACATGCAGTTGCTGGATCTGGACCAATGGGGTGGCGGTTTGACGCTCGATTACGCCTACACCGCCGGCCCGCCTGCCGTGTTCGCAGTGTACGGCGGCCAGCAGGCAGGCAACCCTGAGCTCGATCCATGGCGCTCCACCAACTACGACATGTCGCTGGAGTACTACATTAGCCGGTCGAGCATGGTCAGCCTGGCGGCCTTTTATGTCGACGTTGCAAGTTTCATCGTGCAGCAAGGCTCGACACGCTGCGATTTACCCGATCAGGATGGCGTGGTGCGTCGCTGCGTAGGCATCAGCGGGCCGAGTCAGGGGACCGGCAAGTCGCTGCACGGGCTGGAGTTCGGGCTCAAGCAGGCGTTTGATTTCCTGCCGGGCAAGTTCGCGAACCTGGGCATCGATGCCAACTTCACCTACTCGCCGAGCGACGTGGGCAAGGACGTCGCCGGTCACACGATACCGTTCCAGGAAAATTCCAAGGAACAGGCGAACCTCATTCTCTGGTACCAGGACAAGAAACTGGAGCTGCGCGTTGCCGGGAATTATCGGTCCGAGCGCGCGGTGGCTCAGGACTACGGCGGCATCGCCGGCTTCGAGGAATACCAGGATTCGACGTTCTACGTGGATGCCTCGGCAAGCTACGCATTTACGCCGCACTGGACCGCGTTTGCCGAAGGTTCAAACCTCACCGGGGAGTCCGAGCGCTATTACCTGGTCTGGCCTGACCTGAGGCTGAATACCACGCAGTTCGAGTCGCGCTATGCCATCGGCGTGCGCGCCAGGTACTGACGGGGAGGGCGCCGCTAGCTGGCGGCTGCGTTGCGGCGGGCCTGGACGGCCACCGGCGGAAAGTCGGGGTCGTCCAGGTTCACGCCGGTGAGTGCCCCGCCCCAAGCGCAGCCCGTGTCCAGGGCCAGCACGCCATCCCCGCGGTGAAAACCGAGCGTCGACCAGTGGCCAAAAATGACGCGCACCGAGGCGCTGGCACGCTCTTTGACCTTGAACCACGGCATCCACGGCGCTCGGCTTTCCTCCGGTGGGCCCTTTTGCCGCAAGTCCACGCGACCTTGCGTAGTGCACACCCGCACCCGGGTGAGCACGTTGATGATGAAACGCAGGCGGTCTTCCCCGCTCAGCGACTCGTCCCAGCGGTCGGGCTCATCGCCGTACATCGCCGAGAGCACCGCGCGCGGGTCGCGCCGTAGCGCGCTCTCCACCTCGCCGGCGAGCTGCGCTGCCTGCTGCGCGTGCCACTGGGGCACCAGGCCCGCGTGCACCAGCAAGTCGTGATGCGCAAGGTCGTAGTGGGCAAGCGGACGCTCAATCAGCCAGGCCAGAAGGGAGTCGCGATCACTCGCGTCCAACACTTCATCGAGCGTGTCGCTGCGCCGCAGCCGATGATTGGGCACGAAGGCCACCGCCAGCAGGTGCAGATCATGATTGCCGAGCACCACGATGGCATTCGCCGCCAGGTTGCGCACCCGACGCAGGACGGCGAGCGATTGCGGACCGCGGTTGACCAGATCACCGGCAAACAGCAGCAGGTCGCGGTCCGCGTTGAAGCGAATGCGCTGCAGGAGCTCGTCGAGTTCCGCGTAGCAGCCCTGAACGTCGCCAATCGCCCAGCGGGTCATGTGGGCGACGGGCCCCCGGCAATCAGTGTAGTAATCCTGGCTTGGCCAGGCGGAATGCGGCGATCGGCGCGTCGAACTGCTGGCCGTCGTCCGCCAGCATCTGGTAGCTCCCGTGCATGGAGCCGACCGGGGTCTCGAGCACCGCGCCGCTGGAGTAGCGGAAGCCCTGGCCGGGCTGCAGGTGCGGCTGCTCGCCCACCACGCCCTCGCCGCGCACCTCCTGGATACGCCCGTTGGCGTCAGTGATGATCCAGTGGCGCGTCAGCAGTTTCGCGGGCACCTGACCGGCGTTGCGCAGCGTGACGGTATAAGCGAATACGAAGCGGTGTTCGGCCGGCTCGGATTGCTCCTCGAGATAGGCCGTTTCCACGTCCACCTGGATCTGATTTCGGTCATTCATATTGCCGTCCTAGCGTACTCGCATGGCCAGCACGTCACATGGGGCCCCGTGCAGCACCGTGTCTTCGGTAAGGTTGACCAGGATCGAGAGCCCGTGGCGTTCGCGGCAGCCAAGCACGATCAGGTCCGCGCCCGCCTCGCGCGCCTGGCGCAGAATCTCGCCCTTGACGTTGCCGGTCGCTACCCGGCAGCAATCGGCCCCCACGCCCAGCGCGCTCGCCAGCGCCATCATCTGCTCCTGGGCGCGTGCGACGACCCGATCATCAATCTGGACCACGGGGACCAGCGCGTCGCTCATGGGCTCGACGGGCACGAACTCGATGACGTGCAGCAGGCGCACCTGCGCCTGCCACTGTCGCGCGAGCTCCACACTTTTTGCCGCGATGGCACGACTTTGATCGCTAAGATCGATGGCCACCAGCAGTTGACGATAATTGGACATGGGTCCGATCCCGGATAGCCCTTCAGCCCGTAGTGAATCACAGCCGCGCGCCTGAGGCTACTGCCAGCGCTAGCTGACCGAACTGTTCGGCCTGCAAGGTCTCGGCGCGGGCCCCCGGGTCTATACCGGCGGCACGGATCTGTTCTGCGCTGAGCAGGCCGGAAAGTGCATTTCGCAAGGTCTTGCGGCGTTGACCGAATGCGGCGCTGACCACCGCACCGAAATCAGGTTCCGAAGCCCACGGCGGCAGTTCGGGGCGTATTTCGAGGCGTACGAGGGCCGACCAGACGCGGGGGGCGGGACGAAAGGCGCCCGGACCGATCTCCATGAGCCGGGTCGCGCGCACCCGAGGCGCCAGCATGACGCCGAGGCGGCCGTATTGCTTGCTGCCGGCCACCGCCACGATTCTTTCGACAACTTCCTTTTGCAGCATGAAATGCATGTCATGTATGGAGCCGCTGTAGGCGAGCAGGCGAAACAGCAGCGGAGTGGAGATGTTGTAGGGGAGGTTGCCGACCACGCGCAAGTGGCGAGCGCGCTCACGGGCAAGCGCACCGTAGTCGAATTCGAGCGCGTCCGCGGTATGGATGCGCAATGACGGCTCCCCGCTGTGCTGCCGGCGCAGCGCCGCCGCCAGGTCACGGTCGATCTCGACCACGTCGAGTTCGCCGGCGGCGGCCAGAAGCGGCGTGGTCAGCGCGCCCTGGCCGGGGCCAATCTCCAGCAAGGCCTCACCGGGCCGCGGGGTAATGCAGCCGATCAGGCGCTCGATGATCTGCGGATCATGCAGGAAGTGCTGGCCGAAACGTTTGCGGGCGCGCATGGGCGGGAGGGCCTGCGGGCGCCTCAGCGTGCCCGCTCGCTTAAGGTCGCGGCCAATTGGATAGCGGCGAGCAGGCTGCCCGCATCGGCGCGCCCCGTGCCCGCCAGATCGAGGGCGGTGCCGTGATCCACGGAGGTGCGAATGATCGGCAAGCCGAGCGTCACATTGACGGCGGCCCCGAAGCCGGCGTGCTTGAGCACCGGCAGACCCTGGTCGTGATACATCGCCAGCACCGCGTCGTACATCTCCAGGTTGCGCGCCACGAACACCGTATCGGCCGGATAGGGGCCATGCACGTCGAGCTTGAGCTCGCGGGCCGAATTCAGCGCCGGCTTGATGACCCGTTGCTCTTCGGTACCCAGGTGGCCGCTCTCACCGGCGTGCGGATTGAGGCCGCATACGGCAATGCGCGGACGCGCGATCCCGAAGAGTTTCCGCAGGCCCGAATCGAGAACCCGCAGCACGGCGAGCAGGCCGTCGTGGGTAATCGCATCGGGCACGGCCCTCAGGGCCAGATGGGTGGTGGCAAGCGCGACGCGCAATTTGCCAGCCACCAGCAGCATGACTGGCAGGGGCACCTGGCAGAGTGCCGCGATGTACTCAGTGTGCCCGGTAAAAGGTATGCCGGCGTCGTTGATCACGCTCTTGTGCACCGGCGCAGTGACCATGGCGGAGAATTCGCGCCGCTGGCAGCCCAGTACCGCCCGGTCGATCAACCGCAGCGTGGCAGGCGCGTTGCGCAGGTCCACGTGTCCGGGAACCGCCGGCCCGGCCAGGGGCTGGTGCAGAACGCAAAGTTCCCCGGCCGCGCAGGTCGGGCTGACCCCGCGCGCGTATTCCTGGACCAGGCAGGGAAGCCCGAGCCGCTCGGCACGCTCGCGCAGCATGGTCCCATCCGCCAGGCAGACCAGCGAGTAGTCGCGGGCCTGCTGAGCGGCGGCGATGCACAGGTCGGGCCCGATACCGGCGCTCTCCCCGCAGGTCAAGGCGATGGGTAGCGGTGCGCTCAAGGGCGATGCAGGAGGCGGCCTCAGAGCCGCAATTCGACGTATGCCTCGTCGCGCAGCTGTTGCAGCCAGACGTCCGTGGCCTCATCGACCCGGCTTTCACGCAGCTGCGCGTAGGCCTGCTCGCGTTCTGCGGTGGCGGTATTGTCGAAATCGCGATGGCCCAACGCCTGCACGATGTGCCAGCCGAACTGTGTCTTGAACGGCTCGCTGATTTCCATGTCTTTCAGGTTTGCGGCTTGTTTGGCGAACTCCGGCGTAAAGGTGTCCAGCGTGGTCCAGCCCAGATCGCCGCCGTCTATCGCCGATCCCGGATCGGCCGAACTGGCCTTGGCCAGGACCGCGAAATCGGCTCCGGCCAGGATTTGCGCACGCATCTCCTCGAGTTTTTGTTTCACGGTGGCGTCATCCTCCACCTCGCTGGTCTTGAGGAGGATATGGCGCAGGTGCGTCTGCTTGATGATCTGCGTACCGGTGGCGGAGCGGACCTCGTTGAGCTTGACCAGGTGAAAGCCGCTGCCCGTCTGCAGGATCTCGCTGACCTGGCCGGTTTTCATGCGCGGCACGACTTCGGCCAGAAAGGTCGGCAGCGAGGGGCCCTTGAGCCAGCCCAAGGCGCCGCCTTCGAGTGCCGTCTGGCTGTCCGAGTAACTCACCGCCAGTTGGTCGAAGGCTTCACCCTTGGCGGCGCGCGCCGCCACGTCCTCGGCCTTCTTGTGGGCCAGGGCCAGCTGCGTCGGGTTGGCGTCCTGCGCTACCGCGATGAGGATGTGCGAGACGTTATATTCGTTGGTGGCCGAGGCCGTGCTGCGCATGCGTTCCATGTAACGATCCAGCTCGCGCGGCGAGATGTTGATTCGCTGCACAACGTCCCGCGAACGCAGCATCTGCCGCTGAATCTCGCGTCGCAGGGTCTTGCGGTAATCCGAATAGACGAGGCCTTCGGCGGCGAGCTTCTCGGGCAACTGGTCAAAGCTGACTTTGTTGCGCGCCGCGATGTCCTGCAGCGCCGAGTTGACTTGTTCATCCGAGACGCTGATGCCCGCGTGATCCGCACGCTGCTCCTGTATCGTCTCGAGCACCAGGCGCTCCAGCACCTGGCTGCGCATCACGTCGGGCGCCGGCAGGGACACGTTTTGCGCGCGCAGTCGCTGCGTGACCTGGGCAACCTCGACATTGAGCTCGCTTTCGGTGACCACGCCGTCGTTCACGACCGCCACGATTCGCTCCAGCGGATCACCGTGACTGGGGTGCGCGCGCGGTATCGGCACGTCGGCTGCCGCGGCGCATGTGGTCCAGGCCAGGGCCGCCACCGCCAGCCGGGCAATTGTGCGTAATGTCATTGCGGCGAGTATCCCTGAATCGACGCGTGCAGGAAAGAGTCGGCCCCAGATCCGACATTGGAAAGGCCCCTGAGTTCCAATTGCAGGTACCAGCCGGTCTCCCGAGAGCCGGTACGGTTGGTGACTGCGTCGCGCACCACAAAGCGCAATCCCCAGCAGCTTTCGTGGTACTGAAAGCCCGCGAAACTCTCAACGAACTGCTTGTCCAGGAAGGAGTAGACACTGCGCCCGTAGAGGTCCCAGTGTCGGCCTATCGGCCACGCGGATGAGGCGTCGACCTGATCCACGCTGCCGCGCGTGAAGCGGTAGCCGAGGTTGATGACCTGGGTCCCCGAGCGCAGGTATTGGAGAGTCAGGAGCGATTTCTCGGTCTGCGACAGATCGGGATTCCAGGCCAAATCATAGTGCAAGCTCCAGTGCCGGTAGGCGGTCAGGTCAATGTCCGCGATCAGGTCGGATCGCTTGCTGGTACTCGCCGGCTCGTCCGGCAGCGTGACGCGCGAATCGCTAAAGTGAAGCGTCTGGCCAATGGTGGCGCTCAGGTACTGCTGGCCGGTGCTGGCCTGCAGCATGCGCGCGGTGACCCCCATGGTCACTTCGTTGGCGTCGCCGATGCGATCGGGACCCACGTAGCGGTTGTCGCGGAACAGAGATACAAAATTCGGATCGGGCACATCGGTGTCAAATACCGGGAGCGATGACTGGTCGCGGTACGGTATGTACACATATTTAATGCGTGGCTCGAGCGTTACCCGGCGGGCGTCGTCGGCACCGGCGCTGCGCTCGAGCTGTAGGGCGCTATCGAGCGTCAGAATGGGGAGACTCCGGGTGGGCGTCGTGTCGGCGCTCGGCCCGTCGCGCAGTTCGTAGGCCGTGAGGTTCCAGGCGGCGTGCGGTCGCAGGTAGAAGCCCGGGCGCTCGTAGTTGTACCCGAGCCCGGGTTGGACCCAGCCCCGCCAGCCGGTGGTGCCGGTATCGCGCTGGAAGTCGGTCAATTCGCTTTCCAGATCGCTGCTCAACCCTGAAGTGGATTGCCAGCGGCCGACGGCCGTAAGACGCGGCAACTGCGAATATGGGCGATCGGCGGCGATAAGCTGGTCATCAAGCGTCTGAAAAGTCAGTACTTGCGCGCCCAACTGCCAAACATCGTCGCGACGCGTCAGCCGCAGGTCGCGTGGCAGGTACACCGTGCTGCTGGCCAGTGGTCCATTGCCGAAGTCCTCGAAGTAATGTGAATCGCTGACGTTCTGCACGTTGACCCGCGCGCGCCACTGGGCCCCGATGTCATCGATTGCGTCCAACCGCTGCCAGCTGCGATTCATGTTGGCGAGCTGGTCGCTGGGCAGATAGTTGATTCGCAGCGTGCCCTGCCCGTGCCGCTCAAGCAGGCGGTATTCGGTGCCAAGATCGACGCCGCGCCGCGTGTACAGGGTCGGCGTAGCAGTGAGGTCCTGGTTCGGAGCGATGTTCCAATACCAGGGGATGGAGAATATGGCGCCGCTGCGCGAAGAGCTGCCGAGCGTGGGATACAGGAACCCGGACTGGCGCGCATTGCTCAGCGGAAAGGATATCCACGGCAGATACAGTATCGGGACGTCCTTGAAGACGACCACCGTGTGGTGGCCCACTCCGCGCAGCGTCTTGGTGTCGAGGGTAATGCTGCGCGCCCGCAACTGCCAATCCGTGACGCCCTTTGGACAGGTGGTGTAACTGACATTGGTGAGTTCGAACACGTCGGGCTGCACGGTCGAGACCGCATCCGCCTCACCGCGGCCTGGATGCTGGAGCAGTTCAAACTGCGCGTGCGTTAGTTGCGCGCCCGAATTACTGTAATTGCCGGCGTCGCCGGTGATCCGCACCGCCGCATCCTCGAGGCTCACGGTGCCTGCCATCTTCAGTTCCTGGGTCGAAGCCAGGTAATTCAGGTGATCGCAGTGCAGCTCCTTGCCATCGATACTGACGGCGACGTTGCCGGACAATTCGGTGTCCCCGTTGGCGCTGACGGTCATCCGGCAGCCCGACCAATGTACGGTGCCCGGCGCCTCGATGGTCTGCGGCACGAGCTCGGCGGCGGAGGCGGGGGCCGGCGGGCATTCCGGTTCCGCGGCGCGCGCGCGGCCGGTGAGCGCGCACAGCAGCAGCACGGTTATCAGGCAGCCGCGAAAGTGCGGGAGGGCATTCATGGGCGCGGCCATTATAATGGCCGTTGTTGCGCCTAAGCCCAGGCAATCATGCCGGGCATGCAAACTCAATATCGGGTGATCGATCGATGGGCGATGTGCGGATTGCGCTGATTCGGGACTGGTTGGCAAGCGAACTGGGTTGGCCACGCGATGTGCGGCTCGAGCCGGCCTCGGCGGACGCCAGCTTTCGGCGCTATTTCCGGGTCTGGCGCGCTTCCGGATCGACCGCCGTAGTAATGGATGCGCCGCCCGACAAAGAGGACACCGCTCCTTACCTGCAGGTGGGCGGCATGCTGCGCGCCTGTGGCGTGCACGTTCCTGAGGTCGAGGCAGCCGATACGGCGCGCGGTTTCCTGCTGCTCGAGGATCTGGGCAACACGCACATGCTGGCGCGCTTGAGCGCTGGCGGCGAGCCAGGCCCCCTCTATGAGGAGGCGCTCGCGGCACTGGCGATGATTCAGCTGCGTGGTGCCACGGCCGTGCGGGAATTGCCGCCTTACGGTGCGGAAGTCCTGGAGCGCGAAATGCGACTACTGCCCACCTGGTTCTGTGAGCGGCACCTGGGACTCACACTGAGTCCGGAAGACGCCGGCTTGCTCACCGAGACCTTCAATTTCCTGATCCGCGAAGCCTTAGCGCAGCCGGTGGTATTCGTGCACCGGGATTATCACTCGCGCAATCTTATGATCACCGCGGAGCGCAGTCCCGGCATAATCGATTTTCAGGATGCGCTCGCCGGTCCGATGGGCTACGACCTGGTCTCGCTCCTGAAGGATTGTTATGTGTGCTGGCCACGGGTGCAGGTCGCCTCGTGGCTGGATGACTATCGGGCGCGCCTGCGCTCGGCGGGGGCCAATGTGGGCGCTGATGCGAGCGAGTTTCTGCGCTGGTTCGAGCTTGCCGGCCTGCAGCGTCACCTCAAGGTGCTCGGAATCTTCTCACGCCTGTGGTACCGCGACGGCAAGCGCGAGTATCTGGCCGATTTGCCGTTGACACTGCGCTACGTGCGCGATACGGCCGCGCGCTATGCGGAGCTAGGACGCTTCAGCGCCTGGGTCGAATCGGCCCTGGTCCCCGGACTTGAGGCGGCGAATGCGCGGGTCCAGTCGGGCGCACCCGCATGAAGGCCATGGTCCTTGCCGCCGGACGCGGCGAGCGGCTGCGGCCGCTGACCGATCACACACCCAAGCCCTTACTGGCGGTGCGTGGAAAGCCTCTAATTTTCTGGCATCTGGAAGCGTTGGCGCGCGCCGGCGTGCGCGAGGTTGTGGTCAATCTTTCATGGCTGGGCGGGGCGATACGCCAGGCGCTCGGTGGCGGCGAGCAGTTTGGATTGACGATCCAGTACAGCGAGGAACCCGCCGGTGCGCTCGAAGTGGGCGGGGGCATCTTCGGGGCGCTGCCATTGCTGGGCCCGGCGCCATTTATTGTTGTCAACGGTGATACCTACACGGACCTGGACTTTGCCAAGCTTGAAATCGCGCCCGCGGCGCTCGCACACCTGGTCCTGGTGCCCAACCCCGAGCACCATCCGGGCGGGGACTTTGTACTGCAGGGGCGTGAGGTGTCGACGGGCCCCGGGCCGCGACTGACTTACTCCGGCATTGGCGTGTATCGCCCGGAACTGTTTGCAGGCTGCGCCGCCGGGCGCTTCCCGCTGTTACCCGTGCTGCGGGAGGCAATCGCGGCGCGCCGACTCAGCGGCGAGCGCTATGATGGGCGATGGACCGATGTGGGATCGGCGCAGCGTCTGGCCGCGCTGAACGATTCGCAACCCGAAATGCGCGAGCCGTAGCACATGTCTGAATTCAAGAATATCCCGGTCGTAGCCCCGGCACCGCGGAGCGGTGAGAAATACCTGACGCCGCAGGGCTACACGGCCATCAAGGATGGCGTGCGCGCCCGCGTCGCATCCGAGCGAGCTGGGCTCACGGCCAAACCTCCCTGGCTCAGGGCTCCGCTGGCCGCGGGCGTAGGCTACGACGCCGTACGCCAAACCGTGCGCGAACATCGCCTGGCCACCGTGTGCGAGGAGGCCAAGTGCCCGAACATCGGCGAGTGTTGGAATGCCGGCACTGCCACCATAATGGTCATGGGCAAGGTCTGCACCCGTGCCTGCCGATTCTGCGCCGTCGATACCGGCAATCCTCACGGATGGCTGGATGCGGACGAGCCGGCGAATGTCGCCGCCAGCGTCGCCCTCATGCAGCTCAAGTACGTGGTGCTCACCTCCGTCGATCGCGACGATCTCGTTGACGGTGGGGCGGCGCATTATGCGGCCTGCGTGTGTGCCATCAAGGCACGCACGCCCGCCACCGCAGTGGAAGCGCTGACCCCGGACTTTCAGGGTGTGCTGCGCGACGTCGAATTGGTGGTGGATTCAGGCCTCGACGTTTTTGCACAGAACATCGAGACTGTGCGGCGGCTGACACATCCGGTGCGCGATGCACGCGCCGGCTATGAACAGACCCTGGCGGTGCTCGCGCACGCCAAGGCCCATCGGCCGACCGTACTTTCCAAGAGCAGCCTGATGCTGGGTCTGGGCGAATCGGATACCGAGATCGCTGAGTGCATGGATGATCTGCGCGCTGCGGGGGTCGACATTCTGACCTTGGGCCAGTACCTGCGCCCCACGATCCATCATCTTCCCGTCGAGCGCTTTGTACCGCCCGAGCAGTTCCTGCGTTACCGGCAGTGGGGCCTGGCGCGGGGCTTTCGCGAATGCGTGGCCGGCCCACTGGTGCGCTCCAGCTACCGCGCGGAGCAGGCGCTAGCGGGCAACAACGCCGGCCTGCGCGACGGCACCGCCGCGCGCGCTACGTGAACGCGGTCCTGCAGTCCGACGCCCCGCGCATGCGCATCAGGTGGCTTGGGCCAGTGCCCTACGAGCCGACCTGGCGCGCCATGCAAGAGTTCACCGACCGGCGCGATGCCGCGAGCAGCGACGAACTCTGGTTGCTGGAACACGCTCCGGTATACACCCTGGGCCTAAATGCCGATCCAGGGCATGTGCTGGATCCCGGAGATATCCCGGTCGTTCGGATCGATCGCGGCGGCCAGGTGACCTACCACGGCCCCGGTCAGCTGGTGGTCTACCCGCTGATCGATATGCGCCGCGCGCATCTGGGGGTCCGTGACCTCGTTACCGCGCTCGAGCGCGCCGTCATCGAGCTCGCCGCCCGCTATGGAATCGCCGCCGCATGCCGCGAGCGGGCGCCAGGCGTGTACGTGAACGAATGCAAGCTCGCCAGCGTCGGCCTGCGTATACGCCGCGGCGGCAGCTATCACGGCCTGGCGCTCAACGTAAACATGGATCTCGCGCCCTTCCGGCACATCAACCCCTGCGGCTACGCGGGCCTGGAGATGACGCAGCTCGCAGCGCTCGGTGGTCCGAACGATGTCCGACAGACGGCCCAAGCGCTCGTGCCGCTCCTGCTCAAGCATCTGGGGCGCAGCACGGACGCCGAGCCCGGCTGTTTCGGCAGCGGGTAACTACAGCACCATCAAGACGCCGGGGATATCCTTGATGTCGGCAAACAGCTCGGCGATATGCTGTGCGTCGCGCGCCTGTATGGTGTAGGTCACGGCGCGGAAATTTCCCTGCGCCGAGGCGCGCTCGGTCGCCGCGGCCGCAACCGCGGCCCCTGCATGCCGCTCGAACACGGCATCGACCAGGGCGCGCGGCTCGGCGCCGGCGCGCATCATGACCTTGATCGGGTACGCGCACGGAAAGCTGAGTAACTCGGGCGTGGCCATGGTGGCCAGCATAGCGCTAAGGTGCGTCTTTGAGCCACCGCCACGCCTTGGCACGCGTCGCGGCGGCGCTTCAAACCGGGCAGAATAGCCCCATGCCCGTCATCGCCAAGACCGTCGCACTGCTCCTGGTCTCAAACCTGTTCATGACTTTTGCCTGGTACGCGCACCTGCGCAATCTGGCGCAGCGACCCTGGTTGATCGCCGCGCTGGCAAGCTGGGGTATCGCCCTGTTCGAGTACCTGTTCCAGGTGCCAGCCAACCGGGTGGGCCACACCGAGTTGTCACTCGGTCAGCTCAAGATCCTCCAGGAAGTCATCACGCTGACGGTGTTCGTGCCCTTCGCGTGGATCTACATGCGAGAGCCGGTCAGACTCAACTACCTGTGGGCGGCGCTGTGCATGTGCGGGGCCGTCTACTTCATGTTTCGGAAGTAAGCCGTGTCGCCCGGCGCATCGATTCGCGCGGCCGTCGCCGAGGACGGTGCGGCGCTGGCGAGGATTTACAACCACTACGTCGCCAACACGATCGTAACTTTCGAGGAAGCGCCGTTGAGCGCTGCCGACATGAGCTGGCGCGTGGCCGAGATCGACGCTATCGCGCTGCCATGGCTGGTGGCGCAGTCCTCAGCCGGCCTGAGCGGCTTTGCGTATGCGAGCCGCTGGAAAGGGCGCTGCGCCTATCGCTACTCGGTCGAGTCGACCGTGTATCTGGAGCCCGGCGCGGTCGGCCGGGGACTGGGCACGGCCTTGTACTCGAGGCTGCTGGCCCTTCTTCAGGAACTGGGCTGCCATGCGGTCATCGGCGGCATCGCGCTGCCCAACGAACCGAGTGTCGCCCTGCACGAGAAACTTGGCATGCGCAAGGTGGCGCACTTCGCCGAGGTGGGATTCAAGTTCGGCCAATGGGTCGATGTCGGCTACTGGCAGCGAGTGTTCCCGACTTAGCGCCCCGTCGGCCGTCAGCGCGATCCGCGCGGGCGCACCCACCCTTCAGGGCCGCTTCCAGCTGGCCACCACCATGGCGTGCATGCGCCGCCACACCGGGCCGGGGCGCCCGCTGCCCACTTGGGCGCCGTCCAGGCGCGTCACGGGCATGACCCCCCGCGTAGCGGCGCTGAGCCAGATTTCCTCGGCATTGCGCAACGTGGATTCACTGACGGGAACCGAACGGCACGGCAGCAGCTCCCGGGAGGCAAGCTCCTCGATGAGTCCGCGAGTGGTGCCGGGCAGCAATTGGTGACTGCGGGGCGGCGTCAGGATCTCGCCGTTCACCACCACGTGCACAGCCGAGGCGCTCGCGTCGGTGAGCCACCCATCGCGCAACAAAATGGTCTCGGCCGCTCCGGCCTCGACCGCCTGCTGGCGCAGCAACACGTTGGCGAGCAGGGCCACCGACTTGATATCGCAGCGCGCCCAACGCGTGTCTGCGGCCGTGATGCACGCCACGCCCTCTTCAAGCATTGCAGCCGATGCCGCCGGCAGGGGTGCGCAAAATCCGAAGATGGTCGGTTCGACCTCCGGCAGTGGCGCGTGATTGCGGCCAAACTCTGCGCCGCGCGATACCTGCAGGTACACGTAGAGATCACCGCCGCCATTGGCGTCCGCCAACTTGTGCACGAGCTGCGCCCATTGTGTGTCGCTGTGCGGATTTCGAATTCGCAATTCGGCCAGGCTGCGCCCCAGGCGGGCGATATTGGCAGCAAGCCTCGAGGCATAGCCATCGTGCACGGCGATGACCTCGTATACGCCATCCCCAAACAGGAAGCTGCGGTCGAGCGGTGAAACCCGCGCCTCGCGCAGCGGCATGAGCGCACCATTGAGGTAACAGACGGGCAGCGGATCGGCCATGCAGACTCCCGCGGCGGGCTAGAACCAGAGGATGATGGTGTCGACCAGGCGTCGCCACAGTCCGCCCTCGGCGACTGCCGCAACCGGGTAGAGCGGCACGTTGGCGACGACCTTCCCGGCCACGGAGACCTGCATTTGCCCGAGGGCCGCGTTGGCCGCCAGGGGCGCGATCAGGGGTAGGTGCACGTCGCTGCGTACCGAGACGGTGCCCGCCTGCCCGCGCGGCACGGTCACCTGCACGGCGGTGGCCGGAGCCAGGGCAACGTATTGCTCGGAGCCCTTGTAGACGCGTGGCTTCAACACCGTTTCGCCGGCTTTCTTGATCGGGACCGTCTCGTAAAAGTTGAATCCATAATTGAGCAACGCGGCGCTGCCCGATTCGCGCGCCTGCACACTGGGCGAGCCGAGCACTACCGAGATCAGGCGCATTCCGGAACGCAACGCGGAGCTTATGAGGCAGTAGCCGGCGGTGTCCGTGTGGCCGGTCTTGATCCCATCGACGCTTGGGTCACGCTCCAGCAGACCGTTGCGGTTTTCCTGGCGTATGTTATTCCAGGTGAATTCGCGCATTGCAAACGTGCCGTAGTACTGCGGAAAGTCGCGGATGATCGCGCGTGACAGGATCGCCAGGTCGCCTGCGGTGCTGTAGTGGTTGGCGTTGGGCAGCCCGCTCGAATCCTCAAAATGCGTGCCGTGCATGCCAAGCCGCTGAGCGTAGCCGTTCATCATCTGCACAAACGCAGCTTCGCTTCCGGCGATACGCTCGGCCAGCGCAATGGTGGCGTCGTTGCCGGACTGGATGATCATGCCCTTGATCAGTACGTCGACGGGAACGCGCGTACCGACCTGCACAAAGGTGCGCGAGCCTTCAGCGCGCCAGGCGTGCTCGCTGATCAAGACCGACTCGTTCATCTTCAGGCGACCGTCGCGCAGCGCGCTGAACACGGCATAAGCGCACATGAGTTTGGTGAGGCTCGCCGGTTCTATGCGTTGGTCCGCGTTGTGCTCGGCCAGCGTCTGCCCGGAACCGTAATCGATCAGCACCCAGGTTCGCGCTGGAACCGTCGGAGGGCCCGCCATGGGCGCCGCCACGGCGGCAGCAGCCGGCGGAGGCGCCGCTGGCACCTTGCGATGCGGCGTGGCTGCGCTCAGCGCTGCGCTGGCACCTAGCATGGTGGCGATTGCAAGAACCAGGGGCACGCTCGACTTCATCGCAGGATCTCCGGGTATGACATGGGCTGGTTGTGCGGCGGGCGGCAGTGTAGCGGCATGAGTCAATCGGTGGCGAGCCGTGCCTCACGGTAACCTAAGCTCGCCAGCTGCGCCGCCAAGCGATCGAATTCCTCGACGGTCGCGATCGGGCCGATGCGCACCCGCCGCAGCGCCCGGGCCGAATCCGGACTGGGCAGGGAAAACACCTGGGAAATTCCGGCACTCTGCAGTCTTTGCACCAGACGTTGCGCATTGCCCTCGTCGGCAAACGCTCCCACTTGGATGTACAGCGCCACGGGCGCAGCGACGGCTTGCGGCTCTTCGGGCTCAGGCGGCTGCGCGCTCTGCGGGGATGCCGGCTCGGGGGAGGCGGTGGCCGCACTGACCGAGGAGGTGGGCATGATCAGCGGGGCGCTTGGAGGGCTGGCTGGCGCCGCGGCCGCGACGATGGGCGTAGTCACGGCCGTGCTGGGGGCGTCAGGGCCCACAGTGCGCAGTTCGACAAAGGCGGTGCCGGTCCGCACGATATCGAGGCGCGTGGCGGCGGAGTACGACAAATCGACAATGCGGTTACCCACGAAGGGCCCGCGGTCATTGATCCTGACCACCACACTGCGTCCATTGCTCAAGTTGGTGATGCGCGCATAACAGGGAATCGGCAGCGTCTTGTGCGCCGCCGTCATGCCGTACATGTCATAGCGCTCGCCGCTGGAAGTGTTGTGGCCCTGAAAGTCCGGTCCGTACCAGGAGGCCACGCCCCGCTCAACATAGTTGTCGGAGCTGGCCAAGACCGTGAAGCGCTGACCGTTCACGTCGTAGAAGGGCGGATTGCCGTGGCTGCTGTGCGGCTCGGCGCGCGGTACCGCATCGGCGACATTGCCCGGCGGGGGCAAGTTCTTGACGTGTTCAGCGCCGCGTCGCGGCGCGCTCGAGCAGCCAGCGAGCACTATGCCCAGCCCCGTGGCCAGAATGAGGGCCGCCGTGCGCATCAGGGCGCGTCCGGCGCCAGGACGCGTGCGGCGATGGCTTCAGCCAGGTCATTGACCGCCATGGCGTACAAGGGACTGCGGTTATAACGTGTGATCACGTAGAAATTGCGGAATCCGACCCGATAGCTGATCCCCGAGCTCAGCGCCGCGGGGATGACCAGACACGCGGTCGCATCGTCGAGAGTGCTGGCGATGCTCATGCCGCGGCCGCGCAGTTCGCCGAGCGTGGTGTCGAGGGTGACGGCCGAGGGCATGGTGGGGGCAGGTGCCGTGCCGAGCGTGGCCTCGGCCATCACGGGTTGGCCGTATTCCCAACCGTGCTGTTGCAGGTAGTTGGCGACGCTGCCAAAGATGTCGGCCCAGTCGGTCCACAGGTTGCGTTGCCCCGCGCCGTCCTCGTCCACGGCAAAGTGCTTGAAGCTCGAGGGCATGAACTGCGCGGCGCCAATCGCGCCGGCGTAGGATCCGAGCGCGGTCAGTGGATCGAGTTCGCCGTCCTGGGTGAGGAGCAGAAACTGCTCCAGTTCGCGACGGAAGTATTCCCCGCGCGCCGGGTAGTCGAAGGCCAGCGTAGTGAGCGCATCGAGCACGCGATATCGGCCCATAAGGCGGCCAAAATAGGTCTCCACGCCGAGTATGCCGAGCACGTACTCGGGTTGTACGTGGCGCTCCATGGCAATTTCGTCCAGCAATTCGCGATGTTCCCGCCACAGCCGCGCGCCGGCGTCAATCCGTGCATCGTCCAGGAAGCGCGCCCGGTATTCCCACCAAGCCATGGACTTCTCGGCGGGCTTGGTCATGGCGTCGATGATTTTTGGCTGCGGTTCGGCCTGTGCGAGCACGGCATCGACGGCCTCGCGGGTCATGCCGAGTGTGCTCATGTGCTCGACGAAGGCGGCGATATCGGCGCGCTCCAGATCGAAACGGGTGCGGCCGGGGGCCGGGTGCTGCTGGGTACCGGGCGCCTGCGGCTGCGCGCCAGCCAACGCGGGCAGCAGCGTCAGGGTCACGGCGGGGAGCAGCGCAAAGAGCAGTGACGTGCTGCGCGGCATCACGAGTTGACGAGTTTCCGGTGCGAGTACAGGCCCATCAGAATACCGAACCCGGCCAGCAGCGTCACGACCGAAGTCCCACCGTAGCTGATCAATGGCAGAGGCACGCCGACCACGGGCACGAGGCCGCTGACCATGCCGGCGTTGATGAACACGTACACAAAGAAGGTCAACGCCAGGCTTGAGCCCAGCAGGCGGGCAAAGGTGCCGCTCGCCTGGGTCGCCAGGAACACCGCGCGAGAGACGATGGCCAGATACAGCAACAGCAGTACGATCAAGCCGAGCAACCCGAATTCCTCGCCGATCACGGCGAAAATAAAATCGGTGGAGCGTTCCGGCAGAAAATTGAGCTGCGCCTGGCTGCCGTTCATCCAGCCCTTGCCGAACAGGCCGCCCGAACCGATGGCGATCTGCGATTGAATGATGTGGTAACCCGAGCCGAGCGGGTCCGATTGCGGGTCGAGGAAAATGCGGATGCGCTGGCGCTGGTAGTCGTGCAGGAAATTCCAGCCGACCACCGCGGCGCCGGCGGCGGCGAGCGCGAGGCCGCCGATCACCTGCCACTGGAGACCCGCCATCAGGATCACCAGCGCCCCGGCGGCGAAGATCAGCACGGCCGTGCCGAGGTCCGGCTGCATCGCCACCAGTGCGACCGGCAGCAGGATGATTCCCGCCAGTGCCAGCAGATCCCGCCAGTCCGGCGGCAGGCGACGCTCGTGCATGAACGAGGCGGCCAGCATGGGCACCGCCAGTTTCATGATTTCCGAGGGCTGAAAGCGGATCAGGCCGACATCAAGCCAGCGCTGCGCCCCTTTGCCGACGTAACCGATGGCGTCCACGACCAGCAGCAGCAGAACTCCGACTCCGTACAGCCACGGAGCAAGGCTGCGCAGGAAGTTCGGGCTGCTTTGCGCCAGCGCGATCATCGCGACCGTGCCGATACCAATGCGCATCAATGTGCGCAGTATCGTCTCGAGGCTCTGCCCCGAGGCGCTGTATTGCACGACCACGGCGTAGATGGCCAGCAGGCCGAGCCCCACCAGCAGCGGTCCGTCGAGCTTGAGCGCCGACAACAGTCGCGCGGTCGCGGAAAAGGTTCTGCGTGCCGGCGAGTCGCGATTGTCGTCCGTGATCACGGCGGAGCCTCAGCTGCCTTGGACTTGGCCGGCGCCGCCGCGGCGGGTTGATCCTCCAGCAGATAGGCGTCCATGACGGCGCGCGCGATCGGCGCGGCGGCGGTGGCCCCAAAGCCGCCGTTTTCCACCAGCACGCACAGGGCGATTCGCGGTGCATCGGCCGGCGCAAAGGCGATGAACCAGGCGTGGTCCCGCAATCGCTCGGCCACGGTACTCGCGTTGTACTTGGCGTTTTGCGCGACGGTAAATACCTGGGCGGTGCCCGTCTTGCCGGCGATGCTGTAGCGCGCATCCTTGCTGATGACCGCGGCGGTGCCATAAGTGGTGGCGCCGATCATGCCCTGCACGACCAACCCCCAGCTCGCGTCGCTGATGCCCTTGGGGCCCGGCGAGGCCACTGGCGCGTTGGGGATAGTGCGGCCTGCCGCATCGCGCACCCCCATGACGACGCGCGGCCGAAAACTCTTGCCGCGCTCGGCCAGCACCGCTGCCATGTGCGCGAGCTGGAGCGGTGTCACCAGCAGATAACCTTGGCCGACACCAAAATTGACCGTCTCGCCGGGAAACCAAATCTGGTCTTCGGGGCGCTTGAAGACTTGCTTCTTCCAGGCCGGCGTGGGCAGCAGCCCGGGCTTCTCGCCGCTGATGTCGATGCCGGTCAGCGAGCCGATACCGAACTGGGTGGCAAAGGCGGCGATTCGATCGACGCCCAGCCGCGAGGCCAGCCCGTAAAAATATACGTCGCAGGAGCGGGCAACGGCGTCGACAAGGTTGACTTCGCCGTGTTTACCGCCCTTGCCTTCACGGAACTGGCGGGTGCTGCCGGGCAGGTGAAAGGTGCCATTGCAGAATTCCCGTTGCGCCGGGTCGACGATGTTATAGGTGAGCCCGGCGAGCGCCATCATCGGTTTGATGGTCGAACCCGACGGATAGGTGCCGCGCAATGCCCGATTGAGTAGCGGCTTGTCCTCGTTGTTGATCAATACGGAGTACTCGGCGCGCGTCAAGCCGCGGCTGAACAGCGTCGGGTCAAATCCGGGGTGACTGACGAGCGCCAGTATGTCGCCGTTGGCCGGATCAATCGCCACCACCGCGCCGCGGCGCTCGCCGAGCGCCGATTCGGCGGCTTGTTGGGCCCGCAGGTCGATCGACAAGAGCAGGTCGGTGCCGGGCACCGGCGCCGAGGCCTGCAGGTCAGGTTGGTAGGCGCCCTGAAATTTGACCGAGCGTCCCTGCGCATTGACGAGTATCTGCTGATAGCCGTTGAGGCCATGGAGTCGCGTTTCGTAGGCGCTCTCGACACCGAGCTTGCCGATCAGCGTCGTACCCGCATAACCGGGCTTGTCGATTCGATCAAGGTCATCTTCGCTGACGGCCGCGACGTATCCCAGGGCATGCACTCCCAGCTCGCCGTAGGGGTAATGGCGCGTCTGTCGGGCGCGCAGTTCCACACCCTGGAACTCGTAGCGATGCACGGCAAAGCGCCCGATCTCCTCGTCGGTGAGGCGCAGCTTGATCGGCACGCTGTCAAAGACGCGGCGCGAACGGATGATGCGGCGCAGGGGTTCGATGTCGTCCGGGTCCACCAGCTTCAGTTGCGCCAGGCGCTGCAGGGTGTCCAGCAGGTCGGGTGTCTGCTCCGGAATCAGTTCCAGCTGGAAGGCCGGCTCATTGTCGACCAGCACCCGGCCGCGCCGGTCGAGAATCAGCCCGCGGCTGGCCGGAATCGGGTCCTGCCGCACGCGGTTGCCCTGGGAAAGTTCCAGGTAGTAGTCATGACGAATGACCTGCAGGTAAGTGAGTTTGGCGAGCAGGCTCAAGCTCAGCAGACCAATGATCAGTATCGCCGCGAACGTGCGGCTGGAAAAGATGCGCTGCTCGTTCCACTGATCCTTGATACGCATGCGATCTCTATGCGCCCGGTGTGTTCAGCGTGCAGAGTGAAAGCGGCCCAGTACGCCGACGACGACCGGCCAGAGCAGCGCGCCGATCAGCGTGTGCACCCAGCGCAGCGGGCTCGACATCGAGCGACCGGTCCAGCCGTCGATCAGCCACAGCAGCAGTTCGTAGGCCAGCAGCGCCACCAGCACATAAAGCGACTGTTCGAAGATGGGCTTGGCGCGCGTCAGCAGGTTCAGCCGCAACGCGACGTAGGTGAGAAATGACAGTGCCAGCGCGTGCTCGCCCAGGAGCGATCCTTGGAACACATCGAGTGCCAGTCCGCCAAAGAATCCAAGCGCCATGCCGGCGACAAACGGAGCCATCGTCGACCAATACAGCACCGCCAGCACCAGGAAGGCCGGTCGGACGACCGGTAGCCAGCCGGGCAGGGGCAGGATGCTCAGCACCAGTGCCACGACCGATGTGAGCAGGATGACAGGCAAGGTCTCGCGGCTGATCACGGCTTGCTCTTGCCCTTGGGTTTGCCTTTGGACTTGTCCCGCGGGCCGCCCTCGGGCTTGGCGGGGCTCGGTCCGATCGTCGCGCTGACCACCGGGTCGGGGGAGCGAGCCTCGGTTTGTGCCTCAGGAGGGGGTGGCGCCGCCGGGTTGGCCGGATCAAATTCAATCAGCAACACCTCGCGGGTCCGGTCGACCCGAGCCTGGGGCGCCGCACGCACCTGCGCGAGCAGCTGATTGGCCTCGCGGCGCACGCCGGTGATGTGGCCGACCGGATAGCCGGCGGGGAATACCCCGCCCAGACCCGAGCTGGTCAAAAGATCGCCAGCCTTGACGTCGGAATTAGCGGCCAGATAGGGCAACAGCAGCTCGTCGGTATTGCCCGAACCTACGGCGATCGTGCGCAGGCCATTGCGCGCCAACTGCACCGGAATCGCATGTTCGGGATCCGTGATCAGGATGACCTCCGAACTCCACGGCCCAATGTGCGCAACCTGCCCCAATATGCCATTGCTGTCGACCACCGGCTCGTTCAGCTGGACGCCCTGGTGCTTCCCCTTGTTGATGATCAGGCGCTGGCGCAGGATGCCGGAATCGACACCGATGACCTCGGCGACCTGCCACTTCTTGATGAGCGGGGGCAACGCGGCCTGCAGTTCACGCAACTGGGCGTTTTCCTGCTCCAGAGCCTGCTGGCGCAACATGGCCAGCTGCAGCTCCTGGACCTGGGTCTTCAATTGCTTGTTTTCGGCGCGAAGCGTGCCGCGCGTCGAGAAGCTATCGGTCATCCAGTGCCAGGCTGCGAGCGGGGAATTGACCGCCACCTGCACCGGATAGGCGGCGGCGTCGAGACCGTAGCGAATGCGCTCCGACCAGTGCGCCTGCTGGTCCAGATGCATCAGCGTGAGTGACAGTATCGCGTAGACGGTGAAGCGCAGGCCGGCCGAAGGGCCACGGCCGTAGATGGGCCGACCAATGCTTGTGCCGAAGCCGGCCACTTCACTCCAGTCCGAAGTGACCGGGGCCCAGTTGATCCATGAGTTCGAGAATGCGACCGCCGCCGCGCGCCACGCAGGTGAGCGGATCATCGGCAATGACCACGGGCAATCCGGTTTCCTCCATCAGCAATTTGTCGATGTCGCGCAGCAGCGCGCCGCCACCGGTAAGCACGATGCCGCGCTCGGCCACGTCGGCGCCGAGCTCCGGCGGAGTCTGCTCGAGCGCCTGCTTGACGGCGCTGACGATGCCCTGGAGCGGTTCCTGCAGGGCTTCGAGAATTTCGTTGCTGTTGAGCGTAAAGCTGCGCGGAACGCCTTCGGAGAGGTTTCGTCCCTTGACCGACAGTTCGCGCACCTGCTGGCCAGGATAGGCCGAGCCGATTTCAATTTTTATGCGTTCGGCGGTTGCCTCGCCAATCAGGATTCCGTAGTTGCGGCGCACGTAATTCATGATGGCGTCATCGAAGCGATCGCCGCCGATGCGCGCGGAGCTTGCATAGACGATGCCGTTGAGGGACAGCACCGCCACCTCGCTGGTGCCGCCGCCGATGTCCAGAACCATCGAACCGCGCGCCTCTTGCACCGGCAGGCCCGAGCCTACGGCCGCCGCCATCGGTTCACTGACTATCGCCACGTTGCGCGCACCCGCGCCCTCCGCGGACTCGCGGATCGCGCGCCGTTCCACCTGCGTGGAGCCGAACGGCACGCACACCAGCACGCGCGGCGAGGGCTTGAGGAAACGGTTGCCGTGCACCTTGTTGATGAAATACTGCAGCATCTTCTCGGTGTAGGTGAAATCGGCGATCACGCCGTCTTTCATCGGCCGCACCGCGGTGATGTGACCCGGGGTACGCCCGATCATGCCCTTGGCTTCCGTGCCCACCGCGACGATGACCTTGCCGCCGCGCGAGGGTTCATCCTGGACCGCGACCACCGAGGGCTCGTTGAGCACGATGCCGCGATCCCGGACGTAGATCAGGGTGTTGGCTGTTCCGAGGTCAATGGATAAGTCGCTCGAGAAATAGCCGCGCAAACGTTTGAACATGGGGCAGGTGAGACCTTATGTGGCCGGGGCGGAAAAGCGCCGGGTAATCTAGCAACCGACAGGACATTCCACAAGGCGAGGTGTATGATTTTGCGCCCATTTTTCCGAAACTTTTAGCGCACGCCATCATGAGTTTGACCCGTCGCGACATCGACAATATTGCCTACCTGGCTCGATTGGCGCTGACCGAGGCCGAGATCCCGGTCTACATCGACAGCCTTTCGCGCATCATCGAGCTGGTTAGTGAACTGGATCACGCTGCCACCGCCGGCGCGACGCCCATGTCGCACCCATTGCCCGGCCAGACTCAGCGGCTGCGTGCCGACGCGGTCACCGAAGTGGACGGACGCGAGCTCTATCAGCGCAATGCACCTCAAGCGATGGCAGGCCTGTACCTGGTGCCCAAGGTCATCGAGTAGGCCGGCCGTGCATACCAAGACAGTCACGGAGCTGTGCGCGAGCCTGCGGCAGCGCGAATTCTCGGCCACCGAACTGGCCCGCAGCCTGCTCGCGCGCATCAGCGCGGCGCAGCCGGCGCTCAATGCTTTTATCAGCGTGGAGTCCGAGTCGGCGCTGGCCGCGGCCGCGGCGGCCGACCGCCTGCTGGCGCGGCGCAGATGCGCCGGCCCTGACGGGTGTGCCCCTCGCCCACAAGGATCTTTTCTGTGCCGCCGGCTCGCGCACCACCTGCGGGTCACGGATGCTGGCCAACTTCGTATCGCCCTATGACGCCACCGTGGTCGCGCGGCTGCGGGCGGCCGGGGCCGTGGTGCTCGGCAAGACCAACATGGACGAGTTTGCAATGGGCTCGTCGAACGAGACCAGCTTTTTCGGCCCGGTGCGCAATCCCTGGGATCCGGCCCGGGTGCCCGGGGGGTCCTCGGGAGGATCGGCCACCGCAGTCGCCGCGCGCCTGGTCCCGGCGGCGACCGGCACCGACACCGGCGGCTCGATCCGTCAACCGGCGGCTCTGTGCGGCGTCACCGGGATCAAGCCCACCTACGGGCGGGTCTCGCGATACGGGCTGGTGGCCTTCGCCTCCAGCCTTGATCAGGCGGGCGTGATAGCGCGCAGCGCCGAGGACTGCGCCTTGCTGCTCGGCGCCATCGCCGGGTTTGATGCGCGCGACTCGACCAGCGTCGATGCGCCCGTGCCGGATTACCCCGCCGGGCTGGATCGTCCGCTGCGGGGACTGCGGGTGGGCCTGCTCAAGGAATTCTTCGACAAGGGCCTCGATCCGGGGGTCGAGAGCTGCCTGCGCGCAGCGCTCGAGGTGCTGCGCGCGCAGGGAGCAACGCTCAAGGAGGTGAGCTTGCCGAGCCTGCCGCTGTCCGTGCCCACTTACTACGTCGTGGCGCCCGCGGAATGCTCGTCCAATCTCGCGCGCTACGACGGCGTGCGCTTTGGCCACCGCTGTGAGAACCCGCGCGACCTGAAGGATCTGTACCAGCGTTCGCGCGGCGAGGGGTTCGGGGCCGAGGTCAAGCGGCGCATCATGACCGGCACCTATGTGCTCTCGGCCGGATACTACGATGCCTACTACCTCAAGGCTCAGCGCGTTCGTGCGCTCATTGCCGATGACTTCAGGCGTGCATTTGCCGAAGTGGACGTGCTGATCAGCCCGACGACGCCGACTCCGGCCTTTGAGATCGGCGCCAAGATGAATGATCCGGTCACCATGTACCTGAACGACATCTATACCATCGGCGCCAATCTCGCCGGGCTCCCTGCCGTTTCGGTGCCCTGCGGGTTTGTCGCCGGGCTCCCCGTCGGGATGCAGGTTATCGGCGCCCATTTCGCCGAGGAGCGAATCCTCAACGTGGCCCATCGGTACCAGCGGGAGACCGACTGGCACCAGCGCGCGCCCGAGGGGTATCGCTGATGGGCACCGGCACGGGCAGCGCGGGCACCTGGGAGACCGTCATCGGGCTGGAGATCCATGCGCAGCTGGCGACGCGCTCGAAGATATTCTCCGGCTCGGCCACCGCCTTTGGTGCGCCGCCCAATGCCCAGGCGGACCTGGTCGATCTTGGCTACCCGGGCATCCTGCCGGTGCTCAACGGCGAGGCCGTGCGCATGGCCGTTTTGTTCGGGCTGGCGATCGGCGCAAGGGTCGCGGCGCGCTCGGTATTCGCCCGCAAGAATTACTTCTATCCGGACTTGCCCAAGGGCTACCAAATCAGCCAATACGAACTGCCGATCGTTGCCGGCGGCCACATCGACATTGTTCTGGATGACGGCAGCGGGCGGCGCGTGGGCGTTACGCGTGCGCATCTGGAGGAAGACGCGGGCAAGTCGCTGCACGAGGGCTTGCCTGGACTCACCGGCATTGATCTCAATCGCGCCGGCACGCCCCTGATCGAGATCGTCTCGGAGCCTGAAATGCGTTCCGCCAAGGAAGCGGTCGCCTACATGAAGAAGGTCCATACGCTGGTGCGTTACCTGGGCATCTGCGACGGCAACATGCAGGAAGGCTCGTTCCGCTGCGATGCGAACGTCTCGGTACGGCCCATGGGCGCCGAGAAGTTCGGCACCCGGGCGGAAATCAAGAACATCAACTCCTTCCGCTTTGTCGAGAAGGCCATCAATTTTGAAGTCGCACGACAGATCGAACTGCTCGAGGGCGGGGGCAAGGTGGTGCAGGAGACGCGTCTGTTTGATCCGGACCGGGGTGAGACCCGCTCCATGCGCTCCAAAGAGGAGGCCAACGACTACCGGTACTTTCCGGACCCCGATCTGCTGCCGGTCGAGCTGGACCAGGCCTATATCGAGGGGGTGAAGGCCCAGCTCCCCGAGCTGCCGGATGAGAAGGCGCAGCGCTTTGTCGAGCAGTACCAGCTCTCGGGCTATGACGCGCAGGTCCTGACCGCCAGCAGCGAGCTGGCGCACTTCTACGAGACCGTGGTGCGGGAGTTCGGGGGCTCGCCCAAGCTCGCCGCCAACTGGGTCGGCGGGGATCTGGCGGCGTTTCTCAATCGTGACGGGCTGGAGATCTCAGCCAGCCGGGTTCGCGCGCCAGCGCTCGCCGTGCTGCTGCGGCGTATCGACGATCAGACCATTTCCGGGAAGATCGCCAAGGACGTGTTTGAGGCCATGTGGGAGGAGACGCTCGACGCCGATGCAATCATCGCGGCGCGCGGCCTGCGCCAGATCACCGATGACGGATCGATCGAACAGGCCATCGCCGCGGTGCTGGCGGCGCACCCCGGGCAACTCGCAGATTACCGCTCCGGCAAGGACAAGCTGTTTGGATTCTTCATAGGCCAGGTGATGAAGGCCACCCAGGGCAAGGCCAATCCTGAGCGCTTGAATCAACTGCTCAAGAAGGCTCTCAATGGCTAGCGAAGCCGTGGCGAGCCCGGGTGCGGAGCCCGGAGCGCTGCGTCGATTCCTGCTGGAGACACAGCCGCTGCGCGGGCACTGGGTGCGCCTGGGTGCGGCCTGGCAAGAACTGCGCGCGCGCCGCAGCTATCCGCCGGTGGTGGAGGCGCTGCTGGGGGAAGCGGCCAGCGCGTCGGTACTGCTGGCCGCGACCCTGAAGTTCTCCGGCACCCTTACCCTGCAATTTAGCGGAAACGGGCGGGTGCGGCTGCTGGTCGCGCAGTGCACGGATGATTTTCAGTTGCGGGCGGTGGCCCACCACGATCTGGGCGACGGCGAGGCGGCGGAATTTGCCGAACTGGTGGGCTCCGGGAGGCTGGCGGTCACCGTGCAATCGGACGTCTCCGCCGCACAATACCAGGGCATCGTGTCGCTCCAAGGAGCGGACTTAGGCCAATGTCTCGAGCGCTATTTCGAGAGTTCTGAACAGTTGCCCACCCGCTTGATGCTGGCCGCCGACGGGGCACGCGCGGGCGGCATGCTGCTGCAAAAGCTCCCCGGGAGCGGCAGCGGCGGCGAGAGCGCAGGAGCGCTGCTGCAAACGGCCTGGGAGGATTTGCAACAGGGCCTCGGCGCGCTCTCGCCCGAAGTGCTACTTCAGGCCACGGCCGAGGAGGCGGTGCGGGTGGTTTCAGGCGTGCACGACTGCCGCCTGTTCGGTGTTACCCCGGTGCGTTTTGGCTGCCGGTGCAGCGACGCACGGGTCGCCGGACTGGTGCGCTCCCTGGGTCAGGATGAGGCCCGGGCCGCCCTGGCCGAACAGGGAATGCTCACGGTGACCTGCGAGTTCTGCGGACGCGATTACCGCTACGATTCCGTGGATGTCGAACAGCTATTTGCCGCCGACGGCCCCGTGCAGCACAGCCCGGGGCGCTATAACTAGAGCACAGTCCATTGCTGGGTAAGACCGTGGTGATCACGGGCGCCACCTCCGGCATCGGCGAGGTTGCCGCCCTGCGCCTGGCGGCGCGCGGCGCCCGCGTGGTCGTTGTGGCGCGCGATCGGGCACGGGCGCGCGCAACGCTCTCGCGCCTCGCTTCGGCCGGTCCGGGTCGTGCGCACGCCGTGCATTTTGCAGACCTCGCGCTGCTCGCCGAGCAACGGCGGGTCGGCATGGAAATCGCCGCGGCCGAGCCTTGCATCGACGTGCTCATCAACAATGCCGGCGCGATCATCATGGGACGATCCACCACGGCGGAGGGCCTCGCCACGACCTTTGCCGCCAATCACTTGGCCTATTACGCGCTCAGCCTGCTGCTCTTGCCGCGGCTTCGGGCCGCTCCCCAGGGGCGCATCGTGTGCACCGCTTCGCGCGCGCACCGGCAGGGACGAATCGACTTCGAGCACCTGCAACGCGACGGCATGGTCGGCTATGCGCAATCCAAATTGGCCAACCTGCTGTTCGTAAGACGGCTGGCGCAGCTGCTTGCGGGCACATCCACCACGGCCAACGCCCTGCACCCGGGATTTGTGGCCACACGCTTTGGCGATAACGGTGGCTACGGCTGGCGCGCGCTGATGCGCTGTGTCAAGGCCGTGGCGGCCATCGCACCCGACGATGGTGCTCAAACCCTGACCTACCTGGCACAGTCCGATGAGGTCGCCGGCCTAAACGGCGGTTACTATGTGAATTGCGCCCTGGCCGAACCGGCCGCGCAGGCGCGAAGCGACGCCGACGCGGCGCGGCTCTGGCAGGTGTCGGCGCAGCTCACGGGCCTGGATTTTCCGCCAGCCTAGGCGCCTCAGGCCTGCAGCGAGAAGGGCGTGAAGTTGGTGTCGGTGTCGTAGTAGTCCTCGCGTTCGGCACGTTTCAAAAAAGCCACCACCCGATAGGTCAGGGGTGTGTTTACAACCTCCCAACCCGTCTTGAGCACGTATTGCGTGGTCATTACCTTGAGCAGCAGCGGGCGATCCCAAATGCCATAGAAGGCCAGGGTGTAGAACAATCCCGAATCGACCGCCTCGCCGCATATGGTGGACCCGATGGTTCTCGTCCACAGCCAGCGGCCCTTGGTCCAGATCTTCATCTTGGCGAGCACATAGCTGTTGACCAGCGAGCCGCTCCAAAAGGCGATGATCGAGGCACCGATAATCCGCCAGGTGCTGCCAAATATGGCCTGCACATGGATCTGCTTGTCCCGCCATTCCACCGCGGGAGGCAAGGCCACGATGACCGATGCCATGAATGCCGCAAACGCGAGTGCCGCGAACCCGGCCCACACGCAACGCCGATCACGCGCATAACCGTATACCTCGGTGAGTATGTCGCCGAATATGTAGGAGAGCGGGAAGAACAACACGCCGGCGACGAAGGTCACCTTGCCGAACACGGGAACTTCCACGGCAGCCACCTTGGACGGACCGATGAGGTTGGCGCACAGCAGGATGCACACGTAGGCCGCCATGATCAGGTCGTAATAGCGGTAGTGACGTGCGGGCCGGTCAGTCATCGTGCAAGCTTAGCCGAGCGCCATCGCCAGCGCGCGTAGCGCCCTTAGCGGTGCGGGCTGGGGCCGACCTCGACACGTTTCAGGTAGGCGGTGCCGCCCAGATCGGCCATCTGTCGAGTTATCCAGTCGCGGCGCGTGAGCACGAAAGGCGAAGGAGCGTCGACCCGGTAGCGGCGCGGGTTCGGCAGCACGGCGGCCAGCAGGGCGCTGTCGGCGCGATCTAGGCGAGCTGCGTCCTCGTGAAAGAAACGCTGGGCGGCGGCCTGCACGCCGTAGATGCCACGGCCAAACTCGGCAATGTTGAGATACACCTCGAGGATCCGCTCTTTCGGCCAGCACCACTCGATCAGCAGGGTCAGCCCAGCCTCCAGGCCTTTGCGGAAGTAGCTCTGCCCCGACCAGAGAAAAAGATTCTTGGCGACTTGCTGCGATATCGTGCTGGCGCCGTGCACACGGTGACCGTCTGCGTTGTTGCGGACCGCCTCGCGAATCGACTTGAAGTCGAAACCGGCATGAAACGGGAACTGCTGATCCTCCGCGGCGATGACCGCCAACGCCGCCTCGGGCGAAATATGCTCCAGGTCGACCCATTGGTAGTGTGTTGAGTAGTTGTGGTCGCCGCTGGCAAGCGCGGCAATCCGGGTGCCGAGCATGAATGCACTGGTGGGCGGATCGATCCAGCGCATCGCCAGCACCACCGCCGCCACGCAGGCCAGCACACCCAGCAGCAGCCATGCCAAGCCGCGCGCGATTCGCCAGGGCAGTGATGCCCGCCGCTTCGCCCGAGCGCTCAAGAGTCAACCTTGGTTCCGACTCGCCTAGCTCTTTGCGCTCACGGGCCGCGCGCTATGCACGATCACATCCTCCAGCGGGGCGTCGCTAAAGCCCTGACGTCGGCCGGTGCGCACGGCGGCAATCTTGTCGATGACCTCGAGTCCCTCGACCACCCGGCCGAACACCGCATATCCGTGGTGACCGGGACGATGGTCGAGAAAATCGTTGTCCTTGAGATTCACGAAGAACTGCGAGGTCGCGCTGTGGGGTGAATCGGTGCGCGCCATGGACAGCGTGCCACGTTCGTTCTGCAGGCCGTTGTTGGCTTCGTTCTTGACCGGCGCGCGCGTCGGCTTCTGCGAGAAGTCCGGTTTCATCCCGCCGCCCTGAATCACGAAGCCCGGCACAATGCGATGAAATATCGTGCCGTCGAAGAAGCCGTCGTCCACGTACTGGCGAAAATTGGCCACGGTCAGCGGCGCATCCTTCTCGAACAGTTCGACCGTGAAGGCGCCGTGCGTTGTGTCGAAACGTATCATGATGGTTCGCTCTGCGTTGTAAGCCTGGCACCCCGTGGTCGTTGCGCCTCGGTCACGCGCGCCAGACCCGCCAGGTCAGCGTGGCAGCGTACGTGACGGAACCCCTGCGCGACAAGCAATTCCGCGAGATCCTGAGCCTGCCCCGGGGCGTGTTCCAGCACCAGCCACCCCTCGCTGTGCAGGTGTTCCGATGCGCCGGCGACCAGGACGCTGAGGTCCTCGAGGCCGGTGGCACCGCTGGCCAAGGCGTCGAGGGGCTCATGCCGCAGCGCGGGATCGCGCAGCGCGCGGTCGGCCGCTGCGACGTAGGGAGGATTACTCGCGATGAGCTCGAACCGCTCGGCACCCACTGCCCGATACCAATCGCCACTCACAAAGCGCACATTGCGGATGCCAAGCGCGCTCGCGTTGGCCCGCGCAATAGCCAGCGCCGCTTCCGAGCGGTCGGTCGCCGTGATGCTCCAAGCGCGGCGCTCCCAGGCTAAGGCCAGCGCAATGGCGCCCGATCCGGTGCCCAGATCGGCGACCTCGCCGCTTTGGCCGCCGCACAATGCAAGGCAGCGTTCCACGACCAACTCGGTTTCCGGGCGCGGCACCAGTACTGCGGCTGAGACCTGCAGGTCCAGGGACCAGAACTCGCGGCGCCCAACGATGTAGGCGAGCGGCTCACCCTTGGCCCGCCGTTCCACAGCGTGCTCGAAGTCGGCGAGCTTCTCAGGCGCAACCCACTCCTCACCGTGAACCATGAGTTCGCTGCGCGAGCGATTCAGCACGTGGCCGAGCAAGACCTGCGCGTCGAGCAACGCGCTGTCGAGCGGCCGCAGCCGGGTGGCGGCATGCGCCAGTACGGTACTCACCGAGCGAGGGGAAGACTCTGCTGTCATCCTAAGTAATGATAGATTGCGCGCCAGATGCACTGAGGTTGGATCACGGAGTCTCGCATGCCCGAGTTCAAGGTGCCGCCGAGTTCGGCGTCGGTCAGCGTTCTGCTGGAGGCCGCCACGGGGGTATTCCGCATGACACTGGCGAAGACTCTTCCCTTGGGCATGTTCGCGATTCTGTTGGTGGCGCTGCCGAATTTCTACTGGCTCGCCAAGGGCAAGCCCCTGGATATCCTGCATCCGCCGGTCGATACCCCGTTTTGGGTGCTCGCGGCGGTCGGCTTTGCCGGTTACGAGCTTCTGGCCGCGGCGTTGATGGTGCGCCAGCGTGAGTTGCTCAGTGGTCGTGCGCCCCGCCTCTCGCACGACTTGACCACGGCGCTCTCCCGCTGGCCCGTGCTGGTGGTGACGGCGGTGCTGGCGTGGATGCTGGTGTTCGCGGGATTCCTGGCCCTAATAGTGCCGGGAGTATTTGCAGGCGTGTGTTTGCTGTTGCTGCGGCCCGTGGTGCTGTTTGACGCGCGCAGTCCGTTGCAATGCATAGCGCGGTGTTTCCAATTGGCGCGAGGCATGTGGGTCAAGGTGCTCGCCAGTGCCCTGATCGCGGCGCTGGTGTTCATGGTCTGTGCCATTGCCGCAGCAGCCTGCCTGGGGATTCTGGAATCCGTGCTGACCCTGGCCGGAGTGCAGCCCGCGGCCCTCAGCGCCTTCGCAGCCGCGTGCGGCCTGGGCGTGCAGGCCGTGGCGCTGGTCTACTTCAACGCGCTGTGGCTGGTGCTCTATTCGACGGCCAGTTCTTCGGCCTGAAACTCGCGCTGCAAGGCCTCGAGCAGCTCATCGAGTTCGCCATTCATTATGGCTGCGAGCTTGTAGAGCGTCAGGTTGATGCGGTGGTCGGTCAGGCGGCCTTGCGGAAAGTTGTAGGTCCGAATGCGCTCGGAGCGGTCGCCGCTGCCCACCTGGAGCTTGCGGGTCCGGGCCTGGGCGCTGGCGCGTTTTTCCAGTTCCGCCGCCAGCAGGCGCGCCTGCAGAAGCGACATCGCGCGGGAACGATTCTTGTGTTGAGAACGTTCGTCCTGGCATTCCACCACCAGCCCCGTGGGCAGGTGCGTGATCCGCACGGCCGAGTCGGTCTTGTTCACGTGCTGGCCGCCCGCGCCTGAGGAGCGGTAGGTGTCGATGCGCAGATCGGCCGGATTGATGTCGATGCGATCGATCGCCGCCAGTTCCGGCAAAATGGCCACGGTGCACGCCGAGGTGTGAATGCGGCCCTGGGCTTCGGTGGCGGGGACGCGCTGCACCCGATGGGTGCCGGACTCAAACTTCAACCGGGAAAACGCGCCCCGGCCTACCACGCGACAGATGACCTCGCGATAGCCCCCATGGTCACCGCTGCTCTCGCTGATCAATTCGACCTGCCAGCCGCGGGTTTCGGCATAGCGGCCGTACATGCGCAGCAGGTCCCCGGCGAAGATCGCCGCCTCATCGCCGCCGGTTCCAGCGCGGATTTCCAGGAATATGTTGCCTTCGTCATGCGGGTCGTGGGGCAAAAGGAGTCGTTGCAGCGCTTCCGAACTCGCCGCCAACGCCCCCCGCAAGCGGACGGCTTCCTCCTCGCCCAGGGCGCGCATCGCCGGGTCGGGGTCGGCCCGCAGCGCCTCGGCCGAGTGGAGCTCGGCTTCCAGGTCCCGGTAGTCCCGCAGCGCGGTCGCGGTCGGTAGGAGCCGCGCGTATTCCACCGACAGCTCGCGAAATTGGTCAGCGCGCTCAAGCACCTGAGGGTCGGCGAGCATCCGGCCGACCTCGACGCAGCGTTCCTCGGACTTTTCTAGTTTTTGCCGAATCGAAACTTTCATCGGCTGTTATAGTCGCATGATTATGCCGCTTTGCCACCGCCCCACATGCACCGCCGCGCTGTTCACGGCCGCAGTGCTGGCGTTGGCCGCCGGCGCGTTATCGGCCAGCGCCACGGCCCTGACCGACAGCACCGCTGCAGTGGCGAACGCCGAGAAGGCGCTGCAACGGGGCGATTGCGGTATGGCCAGCGGCCTGTACAAACAGGCGGCCCAGGCGCTGGGGGAGGTTGATCTGGCCGCACGAGCCAGCGCCGTTGCGCTCGCCTGCGGCCAATACCCGACCGCACGCGCGATTGCCGAGCACTGGCTGCAGCTGGCACCCGGGGATTCGGACGCAATACTCGCCCTGACGCACGCTGAACTGGGGAGCTATCAGATTCCCGAGGCGCGCGGTCACTTCAAGAGCCTGCTGAGCAGCTCCAAGGATAAGGTTCCGGAGAGCATTGACGCGGTCACTCAGCGGGCAGGGGCCGAGCCGGTGCTGGCGATGGTGCGTGACCTGGACGACGCCAAGCTTCGCGGCGGTGCGGCACAACTGTCTCTGGCGGCACTGGCGCTGGATGGCTGGGACGCCAAGCTGGCGCTGCGCTACACCCAGGCGGCGCGCGGCGCGGGCGCCAGCAACGCGGCCGCGGCTGCGATCGCCGCCAGGGCGCAGGCCGTGCTTGGAGATGCCAAGGGGGCCACAAGCGAAGCTCGGCTCGCCGCCTCGGAGACCTCCGGCAAGCTCTCGCCCGCCCAAATCATGTTGCTGCTTGGCCAGGACAGTGAGGCCGTAAAGGAACTGCAGCGCTTGCGTACCGATCCGGATGTGGGCGCCAGCGCGGGGCGGATGCTCGCGCAGGTGGCGATCGACAGCGCGGACTATGCGGTAGCGGAGCAGCGCTGCAATATGCTGCTGGAGGACCCCGAGTCCGCGCCGCTCGCGGTTTTCTACCTCGGCCTGATCGCCGAACGCCGTGGTGATGACGAGGCGGCCGCGCGTGACTACGCTTTGCTGTCGGGTACCGCATTTGAGGCTCAGGGTCGGCAACGATCGGCCGCGATTCTCTATCGCCAGGGCGAGCGCGACGCGGCGGTGCGGGTGCTCAACGCGGCGCGCGATGCCGCACCCGATGAACGCATCCGCGCCGACCTGGCCGCAGCCGATCTGCTCTCGACCTCGGGGGCCGCCGACGAGGCGCTCAGCCGCATCGACAGCGCTTTACGACGCTCGCCTGGAAATCCCGAAATAACCTACCAGCGCGCGGTGTTGCTCGACCGAGCCGGGCGCGTCGACGCCGCCGTCGCCGCGCTCGAGGCCCTGCATCGTGAACGGCCCATGGATACCGGTATTACCAATGCGCTCGGGTATACCCTGGCGGATCACAAGCGTGAACTGCCGCGTGCCGAGCAGCTCATACGCGAGGCGTTGGCGGCGCAGCCGGACAATCCGGCGCTCCTCGACAGCCTCGGCTGGGTCCTGTACCGCCGCGGCCAGTTTGCCGCCGCACTTCCGGAATTAGCACGGGCGTTCCGGCTATTGCACGATGGTGACGTAGGCGCGCACTGGGGCGAGACATTGTGGGCGAGTGGGCAAAAGGCGGCCGCGCGTGCAGCCTGGCAGCGCGCGCTCGCCGCCGATCCCGAGAACAAACTGCTGGCAACGACCGTGCACCGCTACGCACCGACGCTCGCGGCGCCCAAGCCGCCACCGGCGCTGGAGCCGGCGCCCCGCACCACGATCTGACCGCGCCAGACGCGCCATGCGTGCCCTGCTGCTCTGCTCCACGCTGCTGGCTCTGGCCGCCTGTCACACGCTTGCACCCCTCCCGGCCACTGCCTGGGATGAGCGCCGTTCCGCCCTGCAGGCGGTCGAGAACTATGCGGTTAATGGTCAGCTCGCGGTGGCGACGCCCACCGAGGGCTTTAGCGCGAACCTTCGCTGGCAACAGCAGGGGGCCGCCAGCGACCTGCAGTTGCGTGCGCCGCTGGGCATGGGTGGTGCGCAGCTGAATTTTGACGGTGACCTGTTGCGCGTGACCAATAGCCAGGGTACGCAGCTGGAAGGCGCGACCGCCCACTCGGAACTCGTGCGGATGTTGGGCTTTGAACCGCCGCTGAGCAGCCTGCGCTACTGGTTGCTGGGCACCCCCGATCCGGCCAGCGCCGCCACCGAGACCCTCGATGGCGAACAGCGCCTGGCGCAACTGCAGCAGGGCGAGTGGCAGGTCGACTACGGGGAGTACCAGCAGGCCGCAGGTCGGTGGTTACCACGTCGGGTTGCGCTGCATCGTGGCGAGGTCAAGGTGAAGCTGCAGTTGTCGAATTGGCAGCTGCCGTGAGCGCGTTGGTGGACGGGGTGCGCGCCAGTCCCCGCAAATGGTGGCCGGCGCCGGCGAAGCTCAATTTGTTTCTGCACGTGACTGGTCGCCGTCGCGACGGGTACCATGACGTGCAGACCGCCTTCCAGCTGCTCGAGTGGGGCGATGAGCTCGAGATCACGGTTACCGGCGACGGTCGAATCGAACGCCTCTCCGGCCCCGAGGACATCGCAGCGGCCGAGGATCTGAGCGTGCGTGCGGCCCTGGCCCTGCAGTCCGCGTGCAGGGTACGCCAGGGCGCGCAAATCCGGGTCCGTAAGCGCATTCCCGTGGGCGGGGGCTTAGGGGGGGGCAGTTCCGACGCGGCGACGGTGCTTCGGGTCCTAAACCGGCTTTGGGGCACGGGCCTGGGCCTGGGGGAGCTGGCCGCCCTCGGGCTGGAGCTGGGCTCGGATGTGCCAATTTTTGTACACGGTTCATCGGCTTGGGCGGAGGGCCGGGGGGAGCAATTGACCCCCGTCGAACTTCCCCCGTCCTGGTATCTGATCGTCTGGCCCAGGATCGCGGTCTCGACGGCCGGCATATTCCAGGCCCCTGAATTGACACGAAATTCCCCCCTCATCACAATACGCGCCCTTTCGCCGGCCCTGACGCGTAACGATTGCGAGCCTTTGGTTCGCGCCCGTTATCCGGCGGTGGCTGCGGCGCTCGACTGGGTGGGGGCTCGGGTGCCGGCGCGCTTGAGCGGCACGGGCTCGTGTGTGTTTGCGTCGTTTGCATCCGCCGCGGAAGCCGAACGCATCGCAGCGCGGGTGCCCGATGAATGGACAAGTTTCGTGGCGCGCGGTTTGAATCAGTCGCCGCTGGTCGCGGCGCTGGCGTCAATCACTTGAGGTGCGCGTGTTATTGGGGTGTCGCCAAGTGGTAAGGCAGCGGGTTTTGATCCCGCCATTCGGAGGTTCGAATCCTTCCACCCCAGCCACTATGTGTAGAGGAATGATCTAGGCCGTGGATTCGCAGTCGCTTACCTTGTTTACGGGAAATGCCAATCCGGCGTTGGCCCACGACATTGCCCGGCACCTGATGTTGCCCATGGGCCGCGCGTCCGTGAGCCGCTTCAGCGATGGCGAGGTGAATCTCGAACTGATGGAGAACGTTCGCGGTCGCGACGTGTTCCTGCTGCAGTCGACCTGTCCGCCCGTCAACGAAAATCTCATGGAATTGCTGGTAATGGCCGATGCCTGCCGGCGTGCGTCGGCGCGCAGCATCACCGCCGTGATTCCGTACTTCGGCTACGCGCGCCAGGACCGCCGTCCGCGCGCCACGCGCGCGGCGATCACCGCCAAACTGGTGGCGGACATGATCTGCGGTGCCGGCGTGGAACGGGTGCTGACCCTGGACCTGCACGCCGAGCAGATTCAGGGCTTCTTTGGTGTCCCGGTCGACAACGTCTATGGCTCGCCGGTACTGCTGGGCGATGTGTGGCGGATGACCTACCCGAATCTGATTGTGGTCTCCCCCGACGTCGGCGGCGTAGTGCGCGCCCGGGCGTTTGCCAAGCGCCTCGACGATGCCGAGCTGGCCATCATCGACAAGCGCCGCCCGCGTCCCAATGAATCGAAGGTCATGAACATCATCGGCGAGGTCAGTGGCAAGAGCTGCGTGCTGATTGATGACATGGTCGATACCGCCGGAACCCTGTGCCTGGCGGCCCAGGCGCTTAAGGACGAGGGTGCAGAGCGCGTGGTCGCCTATATCACCCATGCGGTGCTATCAGGCGGCGCGGTGGAGCGCATCGCCAACTCGGCGCTCGATGAGCTGGTGGTGACCGACACGATACCACTTGCCGATGCGGCCAGGCAGTGCGGGCGCATCCGGCAGCTGTCGGTGGCGGCGTTGTTGGCGGAGACCATTCGCCGCATCCGCGATGAGGAATCCGTGAGTTCACTCTATATCGATTGAGCGGCGATGATTTTCTGGTGGGCGGGCACTGGTCGCGGTGCCGGCCCGTGTCTGCAAACGTCAAGGAGTAATTTAATGCGTATCGCTTTCGAACTAAGCGCGGAACCGCGTAATGATCAGGGCAAGGGTGCGAGCCGCCGCCTGCGTCATTCCGGCAAGGTTCCCGCCATACTTTACGGCGCTCACGTCGAACCCACGCGGCTCGCGCTCGAGCATCACAAACTGCTGGCACTGGTGAGCGACGAGAAGTTCTACTCCTCGATCATCAGCATCAACGTCGGCGCGCAAAAGCAGCCGGTCATCGTCAAGGACGTGCAAATGCACCCGGCGCGCAATGCCATCGTGCACGTCGATCTGCAGCGTGTGCTCGAAAACGAGAAGATCCGCCTGCACGTGCCGATTCACTTCAAGGGCGAGGCCGCGGCACCCGGTGTCAAGACCCAGGGTGGTGTGGTCTCGCACCATATGGCCGACATGGAAGTCGTGTGCCTGCCGAAGGATTTGCCCGAGTACATCGAGCTCGATCTGTCGGCGATGAACCTCAATGATTCGCTGTACCTGAACGAGGTCAAGGTACCGGCGGGCGTGACCATATCGGCGCTGGCGCACGGCGCCAATCCGCCGGTGGTCTCGATCCATGCGCCGCGCGTCGCTGAGCCCGAACCCACCGCCGAAGCCGAGGCCGCTCCGGCCGAGGGCGCGGTGGCTGCTGCTCCCGCCGAGGGCGCCGCCGGCGCCAAGAAGGAAGAGGGCAAGAAGGAAGAAGGCAAGAAGGAAGAAGTCGCCAAGGACGCGAAGAAGGAAGGCGGGAAGAAGTAGCCCATGGTCTCGCAGCCCCGCGGTTGCGCGGGGCCATGGTCGGTGCCACGGCCGGCCACGCGGCGAGAGGTTGATATGCCGGCTCATGCGCGCAGCAGTCTTGAGGAGCGATCGCGACCTGGGGTCGCGGTCGCTCCCGTGCGCGCGGCTGAGACTTTTCCCGGGGCGGAGGATTAGTCTTGGCCGGCCAGCCGCTCAAGCTCGTGGCCGGACTGGGTAATCCGGGGCCCGAGTACGCACGGACGCGCCACAATGCCGGTTACTGGTATGTGGACGAGTTGGCGCGCAGTGCCCGCGGCGTATGGCGGCGCGAGTCGCGCCATCAGTGCGAACTTGCGCGCGTCACGGTGGCCGAGAGCGAACTGTGGCTGATCAAGCCCACGACTTATATGAATAACAGCGGCGCCGCAGTCCAATCGATCGCCGCTTTTTACCGCATCGCGCCCCCGGAGGTTCTGGTCGTGCACGACGAAATTGATTTGCCGCCCGGGGTGGCGCGGCTTAAGCAGGGTGGGGGCCACGGCGGACATAACGGAGTGCGCGATGTCATGACGCAGCTGGGAGCGGAATTCTGGCGACTGCGCATTGGTGTCGGGCATCCGGGCGACAAGGACCAGGTCGTTGAAGCGGTGCTGGACCGCGCCACGCCCGCGGAGCAGGCGCTTATCGACTCGGCGCTCGCCCGTGCGCTCGAGGCGCTGCCGGCGCTGCTGCGCGAAGGCGCCCAGCAGGCCATGCATCGGCTGCATACGCAAGAGGTCTCGTGAGCATCAAGTGTGGCATTGTCGGTCTGCCGAACGTGGGCAAATCCACGCTCTTCAACGCGCTGACGCGCGCCCAGATCGCAGCGGAAAACTATCCGTTCTGTACCATCGACCCGAACGTGGGCATTGTACCGGTGCCCGATGCGCGTCTTACGGAACTGGCCGCCATCGTTCATCCGGAAAAAATTGTTCCTACCACGGTCGAGTTCGTCGATATCGCGGGATTGGTGGCAGGGGCCTCCCAGGGCGAAGGCCTGGGCAATAAATTCCTGGCACATATCCGCGAATGCGACGCCATCGCGCACGTGGTGCGTTGCTTTGACCACGAGGACATCGTGCACGTGGCCGGCCGCATCAATCCGATCTCGGATGTCGATGTCATTAATACCGAATTGGCGCTCGCCGATCTGGCGGTAGCCGACAAGGCCGTGGACCGCGCGGCGAAGCTGATCAAGAGCGGCGATAAGGAGGCCGCGCGCCGCCACGATCTGTTTGTGCGGGTGCGTGCGGCGCTCGATCAGGGCATACCTGCTCGGGCCGTGCCTCTGGCGGTCGAGGAGCGACGGGAGATGCGGGAGCTGCAGCTGCTGACCTCGAAGCCCGTCATGTATGTGGCTAATGTCGATGAGGCCGCGCTTACAACGGACAATGCCTACGTGACGGCCCTCAGGGAGAGAGCGCACGCTGAGGCGGCGACGGTGGTGCCGGTGTGTGCGGCAATCGAGGCCGAGATCGCCCAGCTCGAGGAGGCCGAACGAGCCGAGTTCCTGAAGGATCTTGGCCTCAGCGAGCCCGGGTTGAACCGGGTGATCCGGGCCGGTTACGAACTGCTGGGTCTGTTGACCTATTTTACAGCCGGACCCAAGGAAGTGCGCGCCTGGACCGTGCGCCGCGGCAGCACCGCGCCACAGGCGGCGGGTGTCATCCACACTGACTTTGAGCACGGATTCATCCGCGCCGAGGTGATCGCCTACGAGGAATACATACGCGGCCGCGGCGAGTCCGGCGCGCGCGAGGCCGGCAAGCTGCGCCTTGAGGGTAAGGAGTACATCGTGCGCGAAGGTGACGTCATGCACTTTCGCTTCAACGTGTGATTTTATTGACCTGATTCACACCATCCCAGGCCGGAACCAATACACTTTAGTATTGCAAAGACTGGGACATCATGAGTTCACGGGTCGTGCCGAGAAAGTCCATTTCACGGTATCTATTCCGCCCGAGCAACAAGACTGCCGTGATTCATCGCGCAGCCCTCATGGTGTGGTCGCTGATGCTTGCGACCAATAGTTTTGCCGCCTGCACCCTGGAGAATTATGCCGAGTTGCCTGTAGTCATGGATGGCCGGCGGGCCGTAGTCGAAGGATCGATCAATGGAATGCCTGCCACCTTCATCGCCGATAGCGGCGCGTTCTACAGCATGCTATGGGCCGATTTGGCAAGCCGCTTCCATCTGCGCTTGGACTACCCGCCGGGCGAGCTGAAGTTACAAGGCATCGGTGGCATGGAAGACCCCCACGTCACCACGGTGAACGATTTTGCGCTGCGCGGACTTGGTCGACGCGTGTTCCATAAGGTGCAATTTCTAGTGGCGGGCCAGTCTACGGGACCCGAGGACGGGATCATCGGCCAGAACATTATCGGTCACTCTGATACGGAGTATGACCTTGGTAATGGCGCCATTCGGTTGTTTCACTCCACAGGCTGCGAGAAAAACTCACTGGCATATTGGCCCGGGACGACGGCCGTCTCGGAAATGGCAATGGAGCCGACCTCTGACTTTGAACCACACATCGTCGGTTCAGCCAAACTCAATGGAGTAAAAATCAAAGTACTATTCGATACCGGATCTCCAGTTTCCTTGGTGAGCCTCAAGGCAGCCAAGCGAGCCGGCTTCGATCCAGCCCGCGCCACCGGCAATTACTCTCAACACAGCCCCATAGGGCCGAAAGAGTCCGAGATCTGGGTGACGCGGTTCGATAATCTGGATCTCGGAGGCGAAGAAATCAAAAATGTGAAAATGCGGGTCTCGGACGCTGCAATGCCCGGTAACTTTGATCTAATCCTTGGGGCGGACTTCTTTCTGTCCCACCGAATCTTCGTCGCACAAAGCCAGCTGAAAATCTACTTTACCTATACCGGGGGTCGAGTTTTTGATCTTCCCGAGGCAAGCAGTGGCGCGGCCGGCGGCGCGGCGACGACTGCGCCCGGAGACGATGCCCCTGGAGATACGCCCCAAGACGCCGCGCTATACATGCGTCGCGGTGCCGCCTCGGCCACCCGCGGCGATTTTCCCCAAGCCATAACAAATTTCGACACAGCTATCCGATTAAACCCCGATGACGCGGAGAGCTACAACCGACGCGGAATGGCGAAGGCACAAAGTCACCAATATTCCGAGGCGCTTGAGGATTTGGATCAGGCCTTGAAATTGCAGCCTAACAATGCACCGTGGCTGCGCAGGCGTGGCATGCTGCATTTGGCAATGAATGACGATAAAGCTGCGGGAGAAGACTTTGATATTTTCGTGCGTCTAACTCCGGACACGGAAAATCCTGACTTAGATGTCGCCGACGTTTACCAGGCCAATGGGCGCAACGAAGCAGCGATCAGCCGGATCGACCGGTGGATTGACGCCCATCCAAAGGACGCGGAATTGGCTAACGCACTGAATACTCGCTGCTGGTTCCGGGCAAAATGGGGCAAAGAGCTGGAAAAGGCTCTTGCGGATTGCGACGAGTCGCTAAGGTTGAAGCCAAAAATGCCTGCAGTGCTCGACAGCCGCGCGCTCGTGTACCTACGGCTGGGCAACTACGACAAGTCCATAGCCGACTATATTGCAGCACTTAAACGTCGGCCCAACGAGGCGTGGTCGCTGTACGGTTTGGGACTGGCGCAACTCCACAAGGGCCAGCAGGCGGAGGCCGGAAAAAACATGCGCGATGCGCTCGCCATCGACTCGGAGACCGCCGAGCGCTTCCAAGATATCGGCCTGTCGCCCTGAGTCGCCCCCAAAATCGGCGATAGCCGGTATAAAACTACTACTAAGGTCCACGCCTGAGCCAACTACTGCCATGCTCAAGCGTCGTTGCGCATGGCGCTTATGCGCAGCGTTATTCGCCCGCCCCAATGCTTCAGGGCTATCGACTTGCAGTGGTCCTGATTTTCCTCGCGGGAGACTTGCCGGCCGTCGCTGCACCTCCAGGTCCGGTATTGGGTATGCCCGCGCCAAATTTTCACGTCAGGACGTTCGAAGGCCCACAGCTTTCCCTAAAATGACTTTAGGGGGCAGGTTCTCGTTCTCAATTTCTGGGCGACCTGGTGCGAGCCATGCCGGATCGAATTGCCCCTGCTTAACTCCTATTACTGACTACGCAAGGAAGCGGGTCTTCGAGTTCTTGCGGTGACCACGGAAGACTCGCTCCCCATCAGCGACCTCAAACCCCCGGCCGCTCACCTTGCTATTCCGGTGGCACGCGAATTCAGAGGCGATTTTTATTATCGATCGAGACGGTATCCTGCGATATGCCCAGGCCGGAGCATTTACGCTGGATGACTTGAACGCGAATTTGATCCCGCTGCTGAAGGTTCCCGTGTCGACCGAGCCGGAGCATTAGGGCATGGGATACAGACGGAAGAGCGCGAGTTCCAGGTGAACTGACCCAAGAGCAACGTCCGGTTGCGCGGGGTAGCGCGGGGTAGCGCGGGACACCGCTGACCTTCAATACAAGGACCTTACCAATCAAGCGGCTAGCGCACTCACCGCATCAACGATTAGCGTGTGACCCTGCCTCGTCGGTGGAGTGCATCGCTAATAGGCGCGCGCGGACGTCAAGCACGTTGCGCTTAAGGTAGGGCAGCAGCATACGCATGCTGTCGCTGCTGTCACCGGCCGCGTCCGTGGGTGCCAGAAAGCTGTTGCAGTAGCTGCGAAAATAGTCGGCGTACAGGTTCTCGTAGCTACGGAAAGGCTCACCGAACGCCTGGTGGACCAATAGCGTTGAGCCTATGTGCTCGACACACAGCAAACTCGAGAAGCTACGCTGGTAATTGCCGTGCTCGGCCACTATGGCCTGGCTGTAGCTCTTGTTACCGTGAAAATGCTGTATCAGAACGTGGCGGCCCGATTCTCGAGGTGTGTGAGCACGGAAGTATTCGAACAGCGCCGTGCGGTGCAGCAGCGAGAAGGCGGTGGAAAGCAGTGAGCGCGCCTGCCGCTCGCCGGTCGGTTGACTGGCAACGGCGTCCATGAGGCGCGCGTGTTCAGCTTCCCAGGCGCGGTAGACCTGCGGATTGGTGACCAAAGGGCCGGCGACCTGCTTCTCGCGGGCGGTACCGCCGCGCGCGGCGCGCGCCAGCTCCTTAGCGGAGGCCTCCATTAGCCGGGAACGACTGACTTGCGGCGGCCCTCCCCCGAGGTTGAGCCGCAGAAGCCGAGTAAAGGTGTCGGCAATACTAGGTTTTGCAGTGGCTGGTGACATCGACCCCACATCCTTAGCTCTACTGACTTCTGCACTTCAAGACAGCTCACGTTGGAGCAACTTGGCTGCCAGAATTCTTAAGCAACGATGTTGCGCGCGTTTGTCACGAACCCCAAGGTTTTTTTTGTAGGACACCGTTGGTTTTTCGCGACAACGCGAGTGTGCTTTCTCCGATAAAGGTCTTAAATAACAAAGACGACGGGCCATCTTGACGGTGCGATGCCGTGCCGCGAGAATCCGCCACCCTTTCGGGGAGCATGGCTAGGTAGCTCAGCTGGTTAGAGCGTGGCACTCATAATGCCGAGGTCGTGGGTTCGAGTCCCACCCTAGCCACCAATCAATCAATCTAAGGTCTCAGGACTTCGGTGACACGCTGGCGGCGGTCTTTTTGGCCATGAGCCGCTCGTAGGGGGTCTGCCCATCGAGGGCCCCGTGGGGTCGGTGGTAATTGTAATAGTCCTCCCATTCGCGCAGCTTGTCATTGAACAGCTTGATGTTGTCGGCTATGCCGTCCTTGTCCAGCAGCTGGTAGAACTCCTGGTTATCCACACGGTGTGAGCGCTCTACCTTGCCGTTCAGGTGGGGACTTTTGGGCCTGATGTAGACATGGCGGATATCGTGTTCCTCGAGGTGCCAGTGGAAGCGAGACTGGAACTCGGCCCCATTGTCCGTCTGGATGACGAGCACCCGAAAGGGGAGTCGACGAAGGACCTCGTCGACGAAGCGTTTGGCGGACGTTTGGTTGCAGGCATCGTAGATCTTGAGTACGCGAATACGCGTGTAGTCGTCGATGGCTGTGAATTGATAGAGGCGCTTTCGGGTACCGGCAATCCGCTCAAGAAATTTCACGTCTATCTGTAGGCGATGCCCGGGCTGTGGCTTTTCGTCTCGCTGCCAGGGGCGGCCCGTCGGCCGGCGCTTCTGGTTAGCTGGCAACCGGTTCATGCCATGATGGATCAGAATGCGATGTACTGTGGAGCGCGCAACCGAAAAATGGTGAAAACGCTGTACGTAGCTGGCAATCCGGCCTGGACCGAAGGAGTAGCGCTCCCGCAGATACAGGACTTTGGAAACCACCGCACGAGGCGTTGCCCGTGGGAAGTGGTGCGGGACTCTCGGTTGGTCACAAAGACCGGCCTCGCCGTGACTCTTGTACCGAGCTCTCCATTTGTAGAAGGTCTGGCGAGATAGGACGAAATGGCGGCGGGTCCGGGCGACGCCACGGGAAAATCGCTGGCTTGGCGCAACAGCTTCAAACGCCAGGCAACCACTCCGTGCTGTTCGTTTTTGTTAATTGGCTCTCTCCTGAGTCGAGAAGGGAGCCAGAATGTCACCTTAGTTCTGGGACTTCGCATGGAATAGGGCACTTAATCTGTGCCAGGTTTTCTCGAAGCCACTGCGATGAGATACCTTAGTCAGCAGAGGCAACCCACGTGCCACTGATCGGGAGGGTACTTGGACCAAGAAGAATTGCCGGGTATTCAACAGGTGTTCGCCGCCGCCATGGGGCATCATCAAGCCGGACGGCTGAACGAAGCGGAGCGGCTTTATCTGCAAATCCTGCAGGCTGATCCCCACCATGCAGATGCCCTGCATTTACTGGGCGTACTCGCCCATCAGATTGGCCGCAATGACATGGCGGTGGATCTGATTGGTAGAGCCATCGCGCAGAATGGCCGTGTTCCCGCCTTCCACAATAACCTAGGCAATGCGCTCAAGGCGCAGGGCAAGCTGCAGGCGGCGGCGAACTCCTACACGGGCGCGCTGGCCCGCAATCCGAATCACGTCGGCGCGCTTTTCAATTTGGGTTTGGTGCTGCAGATGCAGGACAAGTTGGAGGAGGCGGCGGCCGCTTATCGGCGCGCATTGAATCACAAGCCAAATTACGCGGAGGCGCACAGCAGCCTCGGTAATACCCTGCAGGCCCAGGGCAGACTGGAGGAAGCGGTGATCTGTTACCGGCAGGCACTGAGCTACAGGCCGGACTACGCTGAGGTCCACAGCAATTTAGGTAATGTTCTGATGGCTCAAGGCAAGTACGCGGAGGCGGTGGCTTCCCATGAACGGGCGCTGGCCCACAAGCCGGATAACGCCGAGGCACACAACAACCTTGGCCTCGTTCTAATGGAGCAGGGCGATGTCGATGCCGCCGTGGCTTCCTATCGGCGGGCATGACAGGTAGCGCTACCATACATAAAGAACGGGGGGAACTAAATTGAAAAGTAACAGGCCTGACCGCGTCAATTTGCCACTAATTGCCGCCATAGTGGGCGTCGCCACAATTGGCGGATTCATGTTTGGCTACGATAGCGGTGTCATCAACGGCACGCAGGAGGGGCTGCGAAGCAAATTCGGTCTCAGCCCCGGGTGGCTGGGCGTCACGGTCAGTGCATTGTTGCCCGGCTGTGCAGTTGGGGCGTTCTTGGCCGGTCGGCTGGCTGATGTCTGGGGGCGCCGAAAGGTCATGCTGGCCGCAGCCGCATTATTCATACTGAGCGCACTCGGAGCGGGAGCGGCCACCTCGGCGCTGATGATGATCATGGCCCGATTTGCCGCCGGAGTCGGCGTGGGCGCGGCGAGCGTACTGTCACCAGCCTATATCAGTGAAGTGACTCCGGCTCATGTCCGCGGACGTCTCTCGAGCCTGCAACAGGTGATGATTATTGCTGGCCTGACTGGCGCATTTCTCTCCAACTACTTCTTGGCAAGGAGCGCGGGACTTTCCACCGATAGCCTGTGGCTAAACCTTCCAGCCTGGCGTTGGATGTTCTGGATGCAAGTGGTACCGGCCGGCATTTTTTTGCTCACGTTACTGTTGATACCGGAGAGTCCTCGATTTCTGGTGGCGCGTGGCCGCATTGTTGAGGCCAAGGCGGTACTAACCAGATTGCTGGGCGCGACCGCGGCGACGCACAAAGCAAGGGAAATACAACAGACCCTAACCGCCGATCACCGACCGAGGCTCGCCGATTTGATTGACAGGCGCACAGGGCGATTGCGCAAGATTGTATGGGTTGGTGTGGGGCTGGCGACCTTACAGCAATTCGTGGGCATCAATGTGGTCTTTTATTACGGGGCAGTTCTATGGCAGGCGGTTGGCTTCAGCGAGGCGGACTCTTTAAAGATCAACGTGCTAAGTGGCTTGCTGTCGGTGGCGGCGTGTGTGTTGGCGATCTTTCTGATCGACCGCATTGGACGTCGGCCGCTGTTGCTAATCGGTTCGCTTGGGATGGCGGTTACGCTCAGTGCATTGACAGCAGCATTTGCCAGCGGAGCGCTAGTCAATGATAGGCTGCACCTAAGTCCTGGCGTGGGCTTGTTCGCCCTTTTCAGCGCGAACTTGTACGTCGTATTTTTCAATCTTAGCTGGGGGCCTGTGATGTGGGTGATGCTGGGCGAAATGTTTCCAAACCAGATACGTGGCTCGGCTCTGGCAATTAGTGGCGCGGCGCAATGGGTAGCAAATTTTCTAGTGAGTGTCAGTTTCCCCATGCTGGCAAAGACTATCGGTCTGCCGATTACCTATGGGCTTTATGCGGCCTGCGCCTTTCTGTCAATCGTTTTCGTCTTAAAACTAGTGCACGAGACGCGTGGTACTGAATTGGAAGACATGGTTGGCTAAGGTTACGGGCAAATTCAGGACAAGGGAATTGGCACTCTGGTCACGGCGTGGACTCCCGAGGAGTCGGCGAACGTGCAAATTTTCAGTGACTCACTCGGCTGCGAGCCGTCGCACCATTGCCGCCGGTGCCTAGCGGACTGTAACTGCTATTTGTAAACCGAAATGGCTTGGCGCCGGTGCGCGATCTTACGCCAAAGCAGATCCGTTCCATCCGCGCGCAATCGCGGATGAGCCAGGCGGTGTTTGCTGCCGTGCTCAATACCAGCGTCTCGACGGTGCAAAAATGGGAGATTGGCGAGAAGCGCCCGAGCGGCCCGTCGCTCAAGCTGCTGGACCTAATCCAGCGCAAGGGCATCGAAGCCGTCGCGTAAGCCGTTCCGAGATGCTCGGCAATACTGGAAAAGTGCCGCTTGACCTTCGCGGGACTCGGTGGTGCTCTGTTGTGCTCAGTAGGGCAAATAGCAACGGACGCCCAGCGGCAAGTTATTGAATGAAAAGACCTTTTGAACTTACTTTCCGCTCTCGTAATGCCGAGGTCGTGGGTTCGAGGCCCACCCTAGCCATCATAAAGGGATTCCAGGCTATTCCACACCCTTCCCTCCCTTCTACTAATCCCTTGATTTTGGTCAAAATAAAGACCCAAATTGACCTGAAAACGTCCCGCGTTCTCGAATATGAACGGTGGGGGTGGGGGTTTGCGCACAGTCACGCTTACGGGCACGCGCGGTTAACCGACCAACAGTAGGCACCACGGCCCTGAGGGACTCACGATGGACATTCGAATGCTTAGCTCCATCGGTCTGGCAGTCGCAATCCACACGGTCGTGATCGCGCAAGAGCCGCCAATGACACCGCTCCGTCCCGATCAGGTTGAATTTCGGGCGCTCTACAAAGAATTGATTGAGACCAACACCACGCTGTCGGCGGGAGACTGCACGTTGGCGGCGGAACGGATTGCTGCGCATCTAAGGGCAGCGGGTTTCGCCGACAAAGATATCACCCCATTCTCAGTACCCGACCACCCCAAGGAGGGAGGGTTGGTCGCGGTTCTGGCGGGAACCTCGAAAACTGCGAAGCCAATGTTGCTGCTCGGCCACCTCGATGTGGTTGAAGCGAGGCGCGAGGACTGGACACGCGACCCGTTCACCCTCATCGAGGAGAAAGGGAATTTCTATGGCCGAGGAACCGCAGACATGAAAGACATGGATGCGATCTGGATTGACGCGCTGATGCGCTTCAAGCAAAGCGGCTACCGGCCCAAGCGCACGATTAAATTGGCGCTGACCTGTGGCGAGGAAGGCGCTAAGGCCTTCAATGGGGCAGAGTGGCTCACGAAGAATCGACCGGAACTGATTTCCGCAGCCTTCGCGCTCAATGAGGGTGGCGGCGGGCTCACGGACGGTCATGGCAAGCTGGTGCTGCAGGGGCTCCAGATCGGGGAAAAAGCGTTCCAGAATTATCGCGTGGAGACAGTCAACGAAGGCGGCCATAGCTCGATCCCGATCCGCGACAATGCGATCTATGAACTCGCTGATGCGCTGTCGAAGGTCCGCGATCTGGAATTTCCGATAAGGTTTACCGATACCACACGGATCTTCCTCGCTAAGTCGGGGGCAGCGCGCGATGACGAGCTGGGCCGGGCCTTGGTGGCGTTATCCAAGAACCCCAATGACGCGACTGCAGAGGCCACGGTTTCAAAGGATCGCTTCTATCACAGCATCCTTCGTACGACGTGTGTCGCGACTCTTCTGGAAGGTGGTCACGCCGACAATGCGCTCCCCCAGCGCGCTGCGGCAAACGTAAATTGTCGTATCTTCCCCGGTGAATCGGTGGAGGGTACGCGGACCGCTCTCGTGCAGGCGATCGGCGATCCCGGCGCCAAGGTAACCGTGGTCTTGCCCGTGAGTCCCCTCGCATTGCCGCCCGCGCTTGATCCCAAAATCGTGGGTCCGGCGGAGAAGCTGGTTGCGAAATATTTCCCCGGCGTCCCCTTGGTGCCTGTGATGGCCACGGGTGCGACGGACGCAGTGTATCTGGAAGCCATAGGCATCCCGGTCTACGGCGCGCCCGGCGAATGGTACGATCCCGACGGCAATGGCGCGCATGGATTAAACGAGTATGTAAGTGTGCGATCTCTATTCACTGGACGCGATTACCTGACTGACTTGGTGAAGGCGTACGCGGACTCAGACTAACGGATGAGTTGTCTCATCAAATGAAGCCAGACAAGTCGCCGCCCTTACAAAGCGCCACCGTGAAAGTAATGTCATGCCGCCACCGCTTCGATCCCTTGGCAGATTCTGGTCGCCCGCACTGGCTGACAGTCCCGGACCTGCACCGTAACCAGATCAGATGCAAGGCACTGCCCGCTGGGGTGGATTTACGTAAGGTCCTGCGGACAGCGTTGGAGCAATGCGCGGCCGAAGCTTGGCAATCCGAAAATGATGGCGCTCATGGGTTCGCGTTTATCACCAGAGGTTTGGAACGCCGGTTTGTTAGCCTCACTACGGCGGACCCGTCGGCATGCGCCAGATCAGGCCACGCGTTCCTGGCGGGCTTAGGTGTCATCAATCAACCGGTGATGTGATCTGTGCCTCGGCGTCAGGCGCGCCAAACAACCATTACCGCTCGAACCCTCACGGTTCGCCTATTCTGGCAGGTTCATCTTGCGGAGGAATGCTTTGTACCGGGGATCTGTCGCAATATGTTGCAGACTCCAATCTGCCTGTACGTATAGGAGCAAAGCGTCTTTCTGCCGATAGGCGCGGTCCAGCCATTCAAAAGCCCGATCGTTCTGGCCCAGATAGGCAAAGGTCGAGGCGATATTGTTCGGCTGATCGGTTCTCTGGTCCTACTTCGCTAACAGGGGTGTGCCTGCGTGGAGGACTCCTCGTTCATTCCGGCAGGTTCATCTTTTTGAGCATGGCCTTGTAGCGCGGGTCGGGTCTGAGGTTGGACAAATCAGGATCCCAGCGCACACTGATGATGCTGGGTTCCCGCTGCCGGTACGCCCGATCTAGCCAATCGAAGGCGCGGTCTAGATCATTGCGCCGCGCGTAAACGTCAGCGACCGCATAGGGGGCAAGTCGGCCAAAGTTCCCTTGAAAAGTCGCCAGTGCGCTATTGGCTTCGCGTACGCGCCCGAGCGCGTCGAGAAGTGCCGGCCGCAGAGCCTCTCGGAACCGCTCTCCAGGCTCCCGCTCAAGCTCGGCGAGAGCGGCGTCCAGGTTGCCGCGATACATCAATACCCAGGCAAGGGTTGAGGCCACCTGTTCGGCTTGCGGGGCCAGCTCCACCGCGGTGCGCAAGGTCTGCTCGGCCTCCGCGAACCTACCGGCTCCGGTATAGGTGTTTCCAAGATCGAGATAGCTGACCACATTTGTTGGGTCGTGATCAATTGCCAGTTTTCCTAGTGATATCGCTTCGGCAGAATGATTATCCAAAGTGGCGAGCACGCTTGCCAAATCGAGGAGCGCATTCTCCTGGAACGGATCAAGTGCAAGTGCGCGCCGAAGTTCCGTTTCCGCGCCTTTCCAGTTCCATTCGACCGCGAACAATAGCCGGCCCATAGCGGCATGGCTATCGGACAAATTGGGATCCAGCTTGAGCGCACGCGCTGCCGCGTCGTGCGCCTCAAGGCGCCCCTGCGTGTCGAGACCGGTATCAAAATACAGTGCATCGCCACAGCGAAACATGGAAAGAGTGGCCCAGCCACGCGCAAATCCCGGGTCGAGCTTGAGCGCCTTGCGCAGCAGGACAAATGCACGCTCGGAATCAGCGTGGGTATTGCCATTCCAGTACACCGATTTGGCCTGCAGGTACAGCGTGTAGGCCTCGCTGTTTGAGGTCGGGGTCGCCCGCGGCGTCTGTTCTCCCAGCAGTGATACCTTGAGCGCAGCGACCACGGCGCTGGCGATGTCGTCCTGCACCTTGAAAATGTCATCGAGCTTGCGATCGTAAGTCTGCGACCAGAGGTGATAACCATTATCGGCTCGCACCAACTGGACCGTGATGCGTACGTGATCACCCGCCTTGCGCACGCTCCCCTCAAGCACATGCGCCACCATGAGCCGGTGGGCGATCGTCGGAATGTCCTCCGACCTATCCTTGAAGTAGAACGATGACGTCCTGGCGGGCACGCGCAGCGCAGAAACCTTGCTCAAAAGGTCGATGAGCTCCTCCGACAGGCCCTCCGAGAAATACTCCTGGTCCTTCTTTTCGCTCATATCAATGAACGGCAGGACCGCGACTGATTTTTCAGGGACTGCAGTCGCCACCGCAGAGCCCGCGCCCGGGGTCGGCAGCGGTGTTGCCAGTGACCTCTGATTGTCAACGCGCTTCGACAGCAAGAATTTGTCGATTATGGTGTACGCGAGCACGGCCGCTATCGCAGCGCCAAGCGCGAAAAGAATACGACGTGGATGCTGTCTCGCATTTACGGTGGCCGGAGCGCTCGGATTAGCGCGGACCCCGGTAGAGGGTTGCGCCAGCACGCTCTTAACCGCATCTACAAGCCTCGGTAGAGAATGTTTGACCCCGATAGCACTGGCATCGAGCCACTGTGATGTGTTCAGAAAGTACTCAAAATCGGCAGGCATCGGGGCGAGGTCGATCCGGAATGCAATTATGGGGTGCCGCTTTGAACTTGCCCTCTCCACCTCTCGGAGTACGTGTTGAGAGGCAGCGGAGTGCTCCGACAGAACCAGCACGATGACTTGGGTGGCATCAATCGCATGGACAATGGCAGCGGCAAACGACTCGCCTGGAACTGCATCCCGGGGCGCAATCCAGCATGCTAAACCGGCGGTTTCAAGGGCCTTGCAGACGGATTCGGCCACAGCCTTGTCATGCGAGGCGTAGCTGATGAATACGTCTCTGCCGAGAGTGGTCGGAGGGAGCGGAACTTGGTCTTCGGCCATACCGGATCTTGTCGTCCTTGTGCCGTTACTGACCAGAATGCCTCCGTCTGGGCTGGGTTGCAATTCAGTGGCGGCAGTCACCTCGAAGGTCGGTTTTTGGGCAAGGAGGTCGATGCATCCACTGGCTGCTATGGCCGATATGCAAACTTCAGGCTTCCGCAAAGCGGTCATCCGGCGCTCTGGCTAGCCGAGGTGTCGCCGCTCAGTAGTTAGCGTGATGTGCCCTTCTTCAATAACGCGCTGAATTGCCGCAGCCACGTGCTCGCAAAATCCCTTCAGTGCCTGGCTCTATAGAAAAGTGTTAATAAACAATTAGTTAACTGCAAAAATGCGGTGGTCGCCCTAACCACCAGATCAATGACTCACGCGCCTCCGCCGACTCGCCTGCCGGCCAGTGGCTGGCAACCGGGTCCTCCCACGTGTGCAAGACGGTTTGCGCGGGCTTAAGACGGCCGCGCGAGTGCGCAAGCCCAAGAAGGCATAAAACAATTATCTTGTCAGCGAGGACGCACCTATGACCATTGAAATGCAGCCGTGGGCGGCAAAGTTCGTTCTTGGGGCGCTTGTATGCGCAAACATTTGGGGTCTCGCTTACGCAACCGAGCCGCCCCCGTTGGATGAAGATCACCGCACAACGCCGGGTCCATGTGCTGATGGTCTCCTTCGATTCGACTAGTGACACGCCTGAAGTGCTGAGTGCATGCAGAGCGGAACACCAGATTCACGGACCCAACTGGCTGATTGCACGAGCGTCGAGCGCCGATGTGCGCGCCCTAGCCGCGGTCCTCGGTATCCAATTTCGCGAACTTGAAGATCACTCTTACAGCCCCTTAGCGGTGATCTCCGTGACGGATCGAGCCGGTACAGTAAGAAATCGAACAACCCAACTGAGTGGAACAGACGAGGCGTTTGTGCACACAGTCCGGGCGCTGATCGAAGAAAGCGGTCAGCGACCCTAGGGATGCTGCACTTACTGCTGGCAGCGAGCGGAGGTCTCTGCATACAAAGTCGTACTTGAAGGACGTTCGCTCCGCGGCATATTTTAGTGCTTGGCCGCGTAGGCCTTTTCGCCAGCCGCAATGCGCGTTTTCAGCCAATTCTCTGCGGGAGGTATGGGGCAGGTGAATGCTGGTTCATAGGCACACAAAGGGTTAAAGGCCCTGTTGAAATCCAGCGTCGGGCGCGCAGGCAGTGGCAGGTCCAGCTGAAGGTATCGACCACCTCCGTAGGTCTCATGCCCGGTGGTCATGTCCCGAAAGGGGACCAATACCCATTGTCTCTGATCTTTCGGCAGATCCATGCGCTGGTACGCGGTCAGAGACTGCTGAGCGCCGCCGAGCTGAAAATGAAACACGCCATGCTTTCGAAACGGGAGTGTCTTGCCGTTAAACGATGGCATCGCGAATATTTTGCTGTTGGCAGTCGGTTCAAATGAGGCTGCCACGCAAAATGCGGCATCCCCCGCGAAATAGGAAAATCCCGCAAATCGTGCCTTTAAATCCTTGTGGAATGGCAAATCATCAGATTTCAGGAGTTCGGTCTCGATCTGCTTTCGATGTTCCGCGAGGGTGTCAAGGCACGACGCCTGAGCTGCGCAGCTCATATTGAAAACCAAAAGGGCGAGAAAACATCTATTACGCACAAATCCCCCTTTGTGCAATCCTGCACCTATGTGCCTCGACTTCTCGCCGACACCGGCGGCCCTGCTCTGGCGACAGGGCTAATCGTCGGACCCTGGGTCGTGCCGCCGGTCGTCGGTCTCGTGCCACTCAAGTTCATCGATGCAGACCTGGATACCGAGTGGGTCGTGAATGATAAGTCGCGGCGCAAAGGTGCCGCATCGCATCATATAACCTATTTTCCCTTACTTCCCGCCACAAGGTGACTTGCTATTCGGGTCACGTGCTCACCCTGGTAACGGCAGATTTCCAGCTCCAATGCCGTCGGCATGCGCGCATCGGCACCGGCGCCGGCCACGCAGCTCGCCCCATAGGGCGTGCCACCGGTGATCTCGCGCATCGTCGAGAGGTCCTTGCAATTGTAAGGCAGGCCGACAATGACCATCCCGTGATGCAATAGTGTCAAATGAAACGAAGTGATGGTTGTCTCCTGGCCTCCGTGCTGGCTGGCCGTACTGCAAAAAACGCTGCCCACCTTGCCCACCAGGGCGCCGCGGCCCCACAGGGCTCCAGTCTGGTCCAGAAAATTCCTCATCTGGGCCGCCATGTTGCCGAAACGGGTCGGAGTGCCAAAAATAATGACGTCGTATTTTTCCAGCTCCTCCGGTGTCGCGATCGGGGCCTTTTGATCCAGGTGAAATCCCGACGATTTGGCGAGGTACTCCGGAACAAGTTCGGCAACCCGCTTCACCTCGACCTTCGCATGCGGAACTCGGCGCGCGCCGTCCGCCTGGGCATTGGCCATCGCCTCGACGTGTCCGTAGCTGCTGTAGTACAGGATGAGAGCATTGGTCATAGAAATGGTCTCCAGATTAGCGCGGCGCTGTCGGGTGTCGATCGGAAAAAGCGCGCCCCATAGCCTCGTTCGGCGTCGGTTGGTCGAGATATTCGCATAGCGAAACTTATTTCGCCCTCAGACTACAGACCGTGGCGGAGAGCGTCAAGCCGTGATCAAAGCTGCGGCTTTCAGCCCAATGCGCTCAATGCGAGACCGGGCACGCGGGAAAACTCAGCGGAAATTTGGCGACTCGCCTGCTTGAGTATCGATAGCCGTTCGCGTACCAGTTTGGTCTTGCTGATGCGCTTTGAATGACTGGAACTATTGAGTGCGGCGACTATTCGACCTTGGAGGTCGACTACCGGGACGGCGACCGCCACCACGCCGTAGGCCAGTTCATCCTCGACCGCCGAATAGCCGGCCCGCCGACACTCGTCAATCAGGCGGCGAAGCTTCCTCGGATCGGTAACCGTTCGGTCAGTCAGAGGAACAAATTCCTGCGTGGCAAAGTATTGCTCGAGACGCTCAGGACTGATGCCAGCCAGCAGTACACGTCCCATTGACGTCACATGGGCCGGGAAGCGGCTGCCGACATGCGCTTCGAGCCGTACTAGTGTGCGCACCGACGTGCGGGCCACATAGACGATGTCATTGCCGTCCAACACTGAAAGCGCCGCGGAATCTCCGGTAAGTCGCGCCAGTTCCTCCAGGTGAGTCTGGGTGAGGTGATCAATGTCCATGGACTCTAGATAGGCGGCTCCCAACTCCAGCACTTTGGGGCGCAGAAAGAAAGTACGTCCCTTGCGGGTGATGTAGTTCAATTCTTCAAGGGTAAGAATACACCTGCGCGCCGTGGCGGCCGGCATCCCAGCGCGCATAGCAATTTCGCTCAAGGTCAAGGGCGAGTGCTCGCGCGAGAACGCGCGAATGACCGCCAGACCCTTGGCGAGTCCACCCATCGCTTCGCGCCGTGCGGTCGTTGACTTTTTCTTTCCGGTCGTCGGCATCTTGCGAACAAGTGTATTTCGATATCCGAAACAGCGGAAGGGTGGCCAGCCGCGCTATTGACATCGGGGTGCGGACCAGCCCAGTATATTCGATACGCGACAGAGAGTTCGCTATCCGAAAAGACGCCTTGAGGTCGTTCGACTTTGAAGATCGGCCGGCAAAAGCCTTCCAAGTCCGCGATATCGACAAGCAATGCCGATGGAATCGTGGTTCGTGGCCTGGACTTGTGCCGCGAGCTCATCGGGCACGTTACCTTTACCGATCATATCTGGCTCTTGGTCACCGGGCGCCTCCCGTCCGAAGCGCAACGACATACGCTGGATGCGACGCTGGTGGCGATTGCAGAACACGGACTGGTTCCCAGTGTGGTGGCAGGGCGCATGACGCTGGCCGCTGCCCCCGAGGCCTTGCAAGGTGCCGTAGCCGCGGGCCTGCTGGGCTGCGGCTCGGTTATATTGGGAGCCGCTGAATCTGCGGCCCGGCTGTTTGCGGATATTGCAAAACGGGCGTCGGGCGGTTCGATCGATGAGGCGAGCCGGCACGCAGTCGCGGAATTGCATGCTGCGCGTCGCGCCATTCCGGGCTACGGTCATCCGCTGCATAAGAGTCTCGATCCCAGGGCACTGGAGCTCCTTGCGGTCGCCAGGAAGCATGGAGTCGAGGGCAGCCATGTAGCAATTGCACGCGCGGTCGAGCAATGGATTCCTCAGATTGTCGGTAAGCCCTTGGTCATGAATGTTTCAGCGGCAATCGGAGCGGTATTACTCGATGCAGGTTTCCCCCTGCTTGCGGTCAAGGGCGTGCCGCTGCTGGCGCGTACCGCGAGCCTGGTTGCGCATTTGCTGGAAGAGCAGGAGCGCCCCATCGGCTTCGCTCTTGCGGACTCCGGAGCTTCTTCGGTGGGGTACGACGGAGTGCTGCCGGCGGGCTTCGTACCCAGCGAGGGAGCCTAGAGAGGCGAAATGCGCGATTCAACTCAGACCGTGCGGGTAGCTCAATGAGCATGGCCCAGGTACTCCGCGGAACCCGGGTGGTGGAGCAGGGAACCTTCATTACCGGGCCGTGCGCGGGCATGATGCTGGCGGACCTGGGCGCGGATGTCATCAAGATTGAGAGCCCGGAGGGTGATCCGTATCGCAACTACCAAGGGAGGCTGTATTCGCCCCACTTTCAGGCATACAACCGCAACAAGCGGGCCATGGCCTGCGATCTCAAGAAATCGACTGACCGGGAAGTCTTCGAGAAATTGATTGCCAAGGCGGACGTCTATATTCAAAACTTCCGCCCCGGGGCGGCAATGCGCCTTGGCGCCGGCGTGGATCGGCTGCACAAGATCAATCCCTCATTAGTATATGCATCCATCAGCGGATTCGGCTCAAGCGGTCCGTACATCGATCGACCCAGCTATGACTCCGTAGCCCAGGCACTATCCGGATTTCTCGGCGTGGTTGTGGATCCGGATCGTCCGCGCTTCCTCGGGCCTGCACTGGCCGATGCCATTACCGGAATCTACGCGGCCTATGGGATTCTGGGCGCGCTGCTGGAGCGTACGCGCACGCATACAGGACGGCATGTGGAGGTGTCCATGTTGGAGGCGATGGCGCACTTCGCGGTAGAACCTTTCGCCGCGTTTTTTGCGCTCGGTATAAATCCAAAGTCTTCGGACAGGCCGCGTCTCGCGCAGGCGTACATACTGCAGACGGCCGATAACCAACTGATCGCCATACACCTTTCGTCGCTTGAGAAATTCTGGAGCGGACTGGTGAGCGCTACAGAGGCCGACCACCTCAATGCTGATGCGCGCTTTGCGACGCGACTCCTGCGCATTGACCACTATGAGGCACTAGGCGAACAGCTCAATGCGATTTTCCGGCGTCGCGCGCTGTCCGAGTGGGCTGAGCGCCTGAACCGTCACGACGTACCATTTGCGCCTATCAACAATATTGAGTCAGTAGTGGCCGACCCGCAGGTGCGTCACCTTGGCCTGGTCGTGCCTGTCGAAGCGCGCAGCGACGGAGGAAAATTCGCAGTGCGCCCGCCCTTGCAGTTCGACAGCAACCGCGCGGACTCGGTGTCCGCAGCCCCCTTACTCAACCAGCACGGCGAAGCGATTCGCATGGCGCTCGCCGCCAGCAAAGACTGGCCGGCGGCAAAGTGGCCGATTGTGCCCAGCGCCGTCGCCGGATAAACGCCGTGAGCACCAGCATGGACAAGCTTTTTCCCACCACCCTGGTCGGCAGCATGCCTCAGCCCGACTGGCTTATCGACCGGCAGAAGCTGGCCGGCCGGTTTCCGCCGCGCGTACGTGCTCGGGAACTGTGGCGGGTTCCCGAGCCCTACCTCACGGAGGCGCAGAACGACGCCACCCTATTGGCCATACGGGCACAGGAAGCGGCCGGTATTGATATCGTGACTGACGGCGAAATTCGCCGCGAAAGCTATTCCAATCGCTTCGCCACGGCCCTTGAGGGTGTCGATCTCGACAATCCAGGGACTGCCCTGGACCGCAGCGGTCACCCGAACCCCGTTCCCAGGGTGGTGGGTGCGATCCGACGCAAGCACGCCGTCTGTGTCGATGATTTGCTGTTTTTGCGGGCACACACGGACCGGGCGGTCAAGGTCACCGTACCCGGGCCGTTCACCATGGCACAGCAGGCGCAGATCGATCATTACGATGGCAGCCGGAAGCTGGCCGCGATGGATTACGCCGCGGCGGTCAACGAGGAAATCCGCGACCTGTTTGCAGCGGGCGCGGACGTCGTGCAGATTGACGAACCTTATATGCAGGCGCGGCCCGAAGAGGCCCGCGAATTTGGCCTTGAGGCCCTAAATCGTGCGCTAGAGGGCATTAAGGGCAACACGGCAGTCCATATTTGCTTTGGCTACGCGGCAATCATTCATGAGCGACCCTCCGGGTATTCGTTTCTGTCGGAACTGGCGGGCTGCACGTGCCGACAGATCTCCATTGAGACCGCTCAGTCGAATTTGGACTGCGCGGCGCTGCGCGGGCTTGCGGGCAAAAAGATAATGCTCGGAGTCCTGGATCTTTCCGACCTGGAAATTGAGTCGCCGCAACGGGTGGCAGAGCGGATCCGCCGCGCGCTGCCGCACGTCAGCGCCGAGGATCTCATCATTGCCCCCGACTGCGGGCTGAAATATCTTCCGCGCGAGGTCGCGTTCGGGAAACTCCAGGCCATGGTTGCGGGAGCACATGATGTTGCGCACACAACTGCAAAGCGAGCGTGCCGCCAATTCAGCGGACGCAAAAGTCTAGGAAACTAGAAAAGAGGGGAATTTTTTATGTCTACCGCTACGCGCCGAATGCTGTCATTGCTTGCCTTCGCATTGGGCATCGCTCTGTGTTCCGAGCCGCTATGGGCGCAAACGTCGGTTGCCACAGAAGTGCAATCGTCCAATGCTCTAGAAGAAGTCGTGGTGACGGCGCGCATGCGCGATGAGACGTTCCAGAGCGTCCCGATCACCATGAATGTGTTCACGGCACAGACGATCCAGGCCGCGGGCATCGAAACGCCACGCGACTTCATAGCACTGGTCCCGAACATGACTCTGGTAGAGGTGCAGAACGTCGGTAATTCCTTCGTAACCATCCGCGGAATCTCGCAGGCACGCAACAGCGAGCCGTCGGTGGCGGTTCTGGTCGACGGCGTGCTCGAAAGCAATCCGTATCAGTTCAACGAGGAGCTGTACGACATCAAGCAGATTGAAGTGTTGAAGGGACCGCAAGGCGCTTTGTACGGGCGCAACGCCATCGGCGGCGCAATCATCGTGCAAACTGAAGATCCGAGCGACCATTTCGAGGCCAGCACCCGACTTGGCGTCGGCAACGGAGTGTCCGAGCGGGTGCAGGGAGCGGTCAGCGGTCCGATCGATTCGGCTGGCACGTTGCGGTACCGGGCTTCAGGCAGCTACTACAACACCGACGGTTACATCAACAATGCCTATTTGGGCCAGAACGTCGACCCGTTTAAGGACTACTCAGGTCGGGTGCGCCTGGTGTGGAAGCCTACTGAGGCCTTTAGCGGCGATCTGCGCTTTTACTACGATCGAGTCGAGACGACTGCATATAGCTACGTAATTCCGCGCAGCGACGAAAGTAATCCATTTACCGACTTTTCCACGCCGCCGAATGCCAACGACACCACTTCGCCTATCCAGAACAACAATCTGGGCACGGACACTCGCGATGTGTTTGACACCGCGCTTAAACTGGATTTCGGCATGAATTACGGAACTGTCACCTCCGTTTCGGACTATAACCATACCAAGGAAATTGACACTGGCGATGCCTACGATTTCCGTCCCCTGACCACTTCGCTAAATTGGTTTTTTACCGGCGGCGTCCCGGCTTCCGTGGGCGGGCCGTTCGACTTGAGCCAGAGTCAGTTCATCGATGTAAAGACTTACAGCGAGGAGCTGCGCTTCACCTCACCCAAGACTCGGGGCTTCTCGTGGATAGCCGGCGCCTATTATCTGCACACCGACCGATTCATCTCCACGGGCAATCTGGTGGATCGCGGGACCGGCATTACCCCTGTCTATCACGACCCGTATGTCGATCCGACCAATCCCGTCGCGACCAACACCAGCCAGACTTTCCTGGCCGATACTCAAAGCAACAACGCGTGGGCGCTTTTTGGTGATGCGAACTTTGAAATTAATCCTCAATGGGAACTCGATCTGGCGGTTCGCTACGACCAGGACGATCGCCAGAACACGACGAATACCCCCACCGTATTCCTGCCGCCGGGCAGCATTGCTCAGGGCGCATCCACCGGCCAGGTGCGTGATGCGACCTTTAGCAAGACCCAGCCCAAGGGCACCCTGCGCTACAAACCTAATGACGAACTGACGTTCTACGGCGGCTGGAGTCGCGGGTTCCGAAGCGGTGGGTTCAACCAGACTGGTGTGGGCGCGGCGGCAGTCGCCAGCGGCATAGCGGGGGTGCACGACTTGTTCCAGGCCGAAACAGTCGATACCACAGAGGTTGGCGTCAAGAGCCTGTGGCTCGACCGCAGGCTTTCGGTGGACGCGGACGTCTTTTACAGCAAGTCGACCAATGGCTATTTCTTCGTGTTTATCGCGTCTAACTCCACGCAGAACCTGGGTAATCTCAACGCGGACTACAAGGGAGCCGAGCTCTCGGTCACTGCACGGCCCACTGATCGGCTTGAACTGTATGCAGCCTACGGCTACACCGATAGCAATATCACCGCCATGGAGGACCCCACGGTGATCGGCAACCAGGCGCCACTGGTGTCGAGGGATACGCTCAACCTCGGCGCACAGTACCGCCAACCCCTCGAAAACGGGATGAATGTGACCATGCGCGTGGATTACAACGAAATCGGACGCACCTGGTGGGAGCCGTACAACGTCACGTCGCGCGATCCGGTCTCGTTGGTGGATGCGCGTCTCGGACTAAATGGCGCGAAATGGTCACTTACCGCCTGGTCAAAGAACCTCACCGACACGAAATACAATGCTGAATTTTCCCCGGGCGGATTTCTGTGGCGGGCACTGCCGCGTCGCTACGGGCTAAACTTTGACTACCACTTTTGATTTGGAGGAAAAACCGATGGCCACATTGCCCAAGTTGCCGTCCCGTCTTCATCACAATGCCTACGTGACACGGGATTTGGAGGCGACACGCGCCTTCTACGAGGACTTGATCGGTCTGCCGCTGGTGGCGACCTGGTGCGAGGTGGACGAACTGTTCGGCGCCGAGCGCGTCTATTGCCACCTGTTCTTCGCGCTTGGCGACGGAGGCGCGCTCGCGTTCTTCAAGTTCGCCAAGCCCGAAGATGAGGAACTCTTCGCTCCCAAGATGCCGTTCTCGCCGTTTCATCACATCGCGCTCAACGTCGACAAGGAAACCCAGCAGGCCATCGAGAGGCGACTGGTTGCAGCCGGTATGAAGGAGCCGCAAACCTTTGTCCTGGAGCACGGCTATTGCCGTTCCGTGTACGTGACCGATCCGAACGGGTTGATTCTGGAGTTCACGCTCGATGCTGCGCAGGCCGAGACGATTAACCGCGACCGGCGGGCGAGCGCGCACGCTGACCTCAAGCGCTGGATCGCGGGCGATCACACTTCCAACAATACCTATCGATAGCAGTTGGCGCGACGGTTCATGCGATGCAGCACTGATCGGATCCTAACCACCCACGTCGGGAGCCTGCCGCGCAGTCAGGCAGTCACCGACGTGCTATTCGCGCGTGAGCGCGGCCAGGTGAGCGATGAGCCGGCTGCCGCCGCGGTAATTGCCGGCGCCGTTGAGGACGTGGTGCGTCGTCAGGTCGCCGTTGGCGTGGATGTTGTCAGCGACGGCGAGATGAGCAAGATCAGCTACGCCACCTACGTCGCCGATCGATTCACGGGTTTCGGCGGCGATACCGCCCGGGAACCCGGGCAAGACCTGGTTGAGTTTCCCGGTCTGCTGGCGAAGCTGGCCAAACTGGGCTCGACGGCCAAGTATCGCCGTCCGCGCTGTGTCGGTGAAATAAAAGTGAAGAACAGCGTGCCGCTGACGGAAGACCTGCGCAACTTCTCCGCGGCCGTGACCGCGGCACGGCCGGTCGAGGCCTTTCTCAATGCCGCCGCCCCGGGCGTGATCGCATTGTTTCAACCCAATGACTATTACCCAACGGGGGATGCCTACCTTGAGGCGCTTGCCGAGGCTCTGCGCGTTGAGTACGAGGCGATCGTGTCTGCCGGATTTCTACTGCAGATTGATGCGCCCGACCTCGGCATGGGCCGACACACCATGTACCGGGATGCAAGCTTGGCAGAGTACCTGACCCGGGCGGCGCGTCACATTGAGGTATTGAACCATGCGTTGAGAAACATCCCCCCGGAACGGCTGCGGATGCATATGTGCTGGGGAAATTACGAGGGCCCGCATCACCACGACGTACCCATGGAAGTGCTGTTGCCCATCGTCATCCGCGCGCGCCCCCAGGCGCTGTTGTTCGAAGCCGCAAATCCGCGCCATGCCCATGAGTGGACGGTATTTCGGGACGCGGACCTCCCCGAGGACAAGATCCTGATACCGGGCGTAATCAGCTCGACCAGCAATTACATCGAACACCCGTTGCTGGTGGCGGAACGTATTTGCCGCATGTGCGACCTCGTTGGACGCGATCGTGTGATCGCGGGTTCGGACTGCGGCTTCAGTACCTTTGCCGGGTTCGGGCCGGTTGATCCGGACATCGTCTATATGAAGCTGGCGGCCATGACGGAAGGGGCACGCATCGCCAGCGACCGATTGTGGCGGTAGCGGAGTTGACTGGGGCGGAAGCTGCCGGGCGCCAACGACTACAAGCCTGGACGCGTCCGCCTAGAGCCTCGAAGCAAATCAGGAAGAGCAGATGCGGAAATCGACATCTCAAGACCGTGCCAACGGCCGGAAGGCCGCCGCGAACGCGCAGTTGAGCCCTGATGTGAGCGAGTCCGCCACCGCTGCCAGCTCTCCGCCATTTCGATTTTACGACAACCGCCAGAAATACCTGGCGTTCGTCAACACCTGCAATGAAAAGGCCGCGGTGGCGCGTCGCGCTGCGCATGAAGTGTCAATGATTCGACCGCGTCCGCCCGCCATTCGCTTATTCGATGCGGGCATGGGTGATGCCACGGTGCTGGCGCGGCTGATGCGCAATGTCCATCAGACCTTTCCTACCGTGCCGATGCTCGTGGTCGCTAAGGAAATTAGCCTGGAGGATGTCAGGCTCGGCTTGGAAAAAATGCCTGACCGGTTCTGCGAGCATCCGGCTACGGCATTGGTGGTCACCAACCTAACCTATGCTGAGGCGCCGCGATTGATGCTGCGCGATCTGCAGGCCGCCTCGTCACTCAATTGGCAGGAATTGCGCCTGACCGGGCAATCAGCACACGACTATGCCACCCAGATCGAGGAACTCGGAGAGTCCCTGGCTTATGGATGGCAGACCAGGCCTAGTGCAAAGACGGGTAATCCAACCTATGTGCGCCCTTCGGTACTGGTGATCTATCGGGAGGATCACAAATTTCTCCTTGACGGAGTAATCCCGCGCCCGGGCTGCGTCTACGAGAGCTATGACCTGATCCTGGCCTCTCAGCCTTGGAGGGCGCGGATGTCCGCGGAGTTCAAGGCGCAACGGGTTCTCGCTCCGCTGGCGAGGAGCTTGGCGCCCGGCGGACGATTGCTGGCGATCCAGTCGTGGGGGCGGGACCCAGGCTTGGAGATTGTTCAGCAATTGTGGCCAAAGGAAAACCCATTTCAGGTGGACCGCCACGAGTTGGTGGCCGCGCTCAAAACCGAGTTGGGCAGGGAGGCGCGTGACTACCAGCTCACGGTGCTGCCGGATGACAAATCGGTATTCCGGTACGAAATGCACACCCTGCCCTCGGAGATTGGTGACCGTATTGGCACGTCCACGCTATTTGCGGCGTGGAACGCGGCAATCTACGTCAACCAAATCGAAGATGAACGCTTGGATGCCGTCGTCAGCAATGGCGCCTACCTCACGGCGACGCAGAAGGTCCTTCAAAAGTACGGTGGCCTCTGGTTCAACGACGAAACCTTCACGGTCGTCAAAAAACGTCCTTGAGGCCAGGTGATTCTCGATGCGAGATTCAATAATCCGGAGGGGGCACGATGGCAAGTCGTGAGGGGAGCACGAGCGATGAAGCGCCGGTACTCATTGCAGGCGGCGGTCTGGTCGGGCTGTGCGCCGCGGCTTTTCTGGCCCAGCGCGGAATTCGAACTCTGGCCATTGAGCGGTTGAAGGAGATTTCGCCGCTACCGCGCGCCGCGTTCTTTCATATGCGCACAATGGAACTTTTCCGCTCGTTAGGGATCGAGGATCCGGTGCGCGAGCGATCGGCGCACGACTTCGCCCCTGAGGGGGCAATTGTGGCCTTGGAGTCGCTGGCGGGCCGCAAGTTGGCCGACATCATGCCGAGCCTGAATGAGGGGGTGGAGGCAATGAGTCCGTGCCGGCGCCTGTACCTGAATCAGCCGAGCCTCGAGCCCATCTTACGTGAGCGCGCCCTGGCCGCCGGCGCGGCCGTGGTACAGAGCGTCGAGGTGACCGATGTACAGCAGGACATCGATGGGGTCACCGTGACCACCAAGAACGTCGAAGACGGTAAGCAGCGCAAGTTTCACGGTCAGTACCTGCTCGCCGCGGACGGCGGACATTCGAAGGTTCGTGAATTGCTGGGGATCCCGTGCGACGGGCGCGGAGTGTTCTCAAACTCCGTCACAATCTATTTTACCGCGGACCTCTCCCCGTGGATCGGAAATAAGGCTTGGAGCGTCATCTATGTGAACAATCCACAGCTCAGCGGGTTCTTTCGCACGAACCGCGCGGCGCAGGCGGGCTTTCTCGGCGTGAACACCGTGGGTGACTACAAGCGTGATCCGCAGGCGGCTGTAAATGCTGCCGCGGACGTGAGCGAGTCCCGCTTGATCGAACTGGTACGTATGGGCGTTGGGATAGCAGATCTCAAGGTAAGAATCGACGGTTATTCTCGCTGGCGCGCCACGGCTCATGTGGCAAAAACGTTTCAGGACCGGCGGATTTTCTTGATAGGCGATGCCGCGCATCTCATGCCGCCCAACGGCGGGTTCGGGGGCAATACCGGGATTCACGACGCGCACAATATTGCGTGGAAACTTGCCTTGGTGGTTGCGGGCCACGCGAACAAGGCACTGCTTGACACCTATACACGTGAACGCAAGCCGATTGCCGAATTCACCGTTGAACAGGCCTTCTCACGGTTTGTGGCGCGTACGGCACCATGGCTCGAGGCAAGCCAGCGTCCCGAGCCTATCGTCGATGATCTGCACGTTGAACTGGGCTATTTGTATAACTCTCCTTTTGGAACGCATTTGGATCCGCGCACCACAAACGGAATGCCCGGATCACGCGCGCCTCACCTCTGGCTGAGTCGAGCCGATAAGCGCCTCTCGACGATGGACCTTACTGGAAACTTCGTGTTGCTTGCCGGCGCCTATGGCGATCAATGGATTCGAGCTACTGCCGAGGCGGCAACGAATTTTCCAGGCCTGCCCCTGGAAGCTTACAGCGTGGGCAGAGATCTTGAAGACCCGGATCATCGCTTTGCCGACTCATTCGGAGTTACCAGCGCAGGAGCGGTCTTGATCCGGCCGGACGGGTTTATTGCATGGCGCAGCCCCGGGGATTCGGTGGACCCGGCCGGTGAATTGCGAGGGGCATTGGCGGAAAGCCTAGGTATGAGCTAGTTACATACCATCTAGGCCCACTGAGGTGTACCCGGACCGACAAGCGCATGTTGGCGTACCCGGGGGGTGGGCGCATTTCATTCAAGCCTTACGGCTGACGCAGGCGGTCTTGATGCGACCCTGGCGATCGTTGTAACGCGGCTATTGCGAAGATGGTGCTCGCGGGGTTTGGCTGTCGCCGGTATGCTGGCGAAGTGAAGATTCTGTTAGAGGCGCGCATTGGGCGACGCTTGCTCATCGGGACGCAGGCGATAGCCAATTCCCATTTCAGTCACCAGAAAGTGTGGGCGTCCTGGATTGGGCTCGATCTTTTGACGAAGCATCTTCACATATGAGCGCAGGCCGCGCGCGTCGCCCTGCCGATCTGGCCCCCATGCCTCGGCAATCAACTTCCTTTGTGTGACGATCATGCCGGCATTGCGGGCGAGGCACTCGAGAACGCGATACTCGAGCGGAGTCAAGTGCAACGGGCCGTCGATGTTGGTCGCGGTACGCGCAGTCAGGTCAACTGTGACGGTCCCAAGGTGAAGAAGCGGCAGGTTCTGTCCGGCCTGCGCACTTCGTCGCAGTGCCGCGCGCACCCGCGCCAGCAGCTCCGGAGTGCTGAACGGCTTGGTTACGTAGTCGTCCGCTCCGGCATCAAGCGCGAGTATTTTCTGCGACTCCATCGAGCGTGCTGATAGCACCAGGATGGGCACGGTGGAGAACGAACGGACTTCGCGTATTACCGTGGCCCCGTCCCGGTCCGGGAGTCCCAGATCGACGATGACAAGGTCCGGCCGATGACTGCGTGCTTCAATTACGGCACGCTTCCCAGTCGACGCTTCGGCAAAACGGTAACCGTTCGCCACCAGCAGCGTACCCAGAACACTGCGCAGCGCGGGGTCGTCTTCAACGACCAGCACCAGAAACATCGCGTTCGTCATGAACCGTTTTCCGCCGCAGGCAGTGTAAATTCGAAGCGTGCACCGCCTCCAGAACGTTGTGTGGCGGTAATTCTACCGCCATGCGCATTGACAATCGCACGGCAGATTGCCAGTCCAAGCCCGGCGCCACCGGCGCTGGTCTCGTCGCGTCCACGCTGGAATTTGGCAAACAGCCGCTCTGAGTCCCCCGACGGCAGGCCCGGCCCGTTGTCATCCACCGTCACCCGTACCGCTTGCCCCTCAGAGCTCGCTCCAATCTGAATAATCGCCCCCGCCCGAGTATATTTCGTCGCGTTGTCCAGGAGGTTGGTGAACACCTGTGTAATCAGTGGCCCGTCCACGTTTACCGCAGGAAGATCAGTAGGCAGTTTTACCTCCACCATATAATCGGACAAGCGCTCACTCATCTTCTCAAGTGCCGAGCCCAGCAGATCGTCTATTGTCTGCCATTCACGCCGCAGCTTGACTTCACCGGCCTCGAACTGCATGAGGTCCAGTACGTTCGATATCAGCTCCGACATTTCCTTGGCTTTGCCTTCGATTGATGCGGCAAGCTTCGCGCGTGTCGCGGCGTCAATGACGAGCGTGGGATCGTTGAGCGCGCTGCTGGCGCCGGCGATTACCGCCAGTGGGGTCCGCAGGTCATGCGAGATCGAGCTGAGCAGTGTGTTGCGCAGGCTCTCGGTTTCCGCTGCGACGCGGGCTACTTCGGCGTCTTCGGCCAGATGCGCGCGCTCGATAGCAAGTGCAATCTGTCCGGCAAACGTTTCGAGCAAATGTTGTTGTTCAGGGAGGAGGAGTCGACGGCGTTGGCTGGGGCGCACCGCTAATACGCCGAACGTGCGATTGGTCCCTTTGAGGGGGAGGTATTGAGCGCTGGCGGCGGGCAGTGTGTCGGTGCCCAGGCCCGCAGATTTCCCGTGAGTGTAGACCCACTGCGCCACCGATAGGTCTGCCCCGTGCAGAGAGCCGGCAACGGGCAAACCATGCGGGTGCAATAGGGGCCCCGTGGCGGACTCTGGGACCAGAACCACGGCCTCGCTGGCAAACGTCTCTGCCACATGCTTGATCGCGACCCGTGCGAGATTCTCCAGGGTTCGCGTGGCCACTAGTTCCCGGCTCATCGCGTACAACAGGGAGGTGCGACGCTCGCGGGCACCGGCCACGCGGCTTTGCGCGTGTACGCTCGCGACGAGACTAGCGATAATTAGCGCGACGATCAGCATCACGGCAAATGTCACGACATACTGAAAGTCGGATACGGCAAAAGTGTAGCGGGGTGGCACAAAGCAGAAATCGAACGCCGCTACGTTGACTAATGCCGTTACGCTCGCTGGTCCGCGCCCCAGCCGCAGCGCGGCAACCGTGGCCCCGAGCAGGTAGACCATGACCAGATTAGTCAGTTCGAAGTACGGATACATCAGAGCCGCTACGGCCGTACAAAGCGCAGATACCAGGAGCGCGGTCCAGTAACGGCCCCAGTGAATCTCGTGTGGGGCGGCAATTGTGCGGTGTTCGCGTTCTTGCGGCGTCGTGTGGCGTGCAATTATGGATAGGTCGAAGCCGTGGCCGCCGCGCGCCAATTCGGTGGCCGTAGAGTGCCGCACCAGTGCGCGCCAACCCCGGCGCGCGGGTTCTCCGACGACAATCCGCGATATCCCCCGGAGCTGAGCGTAGGCGACCAATGTGCCTGCAACTGTGGGGCCATCCAGTGTCACGGTCTGTGCGCCGAGTGACTCGGCAAGACGAAGCACGTCAATACGCCGGTTGCGTGCTTTTTCCCCAAGACTGAGCAAAGCCGGCGTTTCGACAGAGACCACCAGCCATTCCGCATCCATCGCATCGGCAAAGCGCTTGCCAAAGCGCACGAGCTGCTCGGCCTGATCGTCTGGCGCAACAGCTATCAGGAAGCGATCGCGAGCAAATCCGGGCCGGGCCGTGCCGTGGGTGACCGCATAGTCGCGTGCCGCTGCGTCCACGCGGTCCGCGGTACGGCGCAGCGCAATTTCCCGCAGAGCAAGCAGATTGGGCTTGCGAAAGAAGCGCTCGGTGGCCATTGCTGCACGTTCAGGCAGGTAGACACGGCCCGATCGGAGCCGTTCCAAGAGGTCGTCCGGCGGCAAGTCGATCAATTCGACTTCATCCGCATCATCGAAGATTCGGTCCGGGATGGTTTCGCGCTGACGTGTGCCAGTGATGCCGGCTACAATGTCGTTCAGGCTCTCCAGGTGCTGAACATTGAGCGTGGTCCAGACGTTGATTCCGGCATCGAGCAACTCCTCGATGTCTTGCCAGCGTTTGGCGTGCCGTGGTCGTGGTTCACCCTCGGTGATATTGGAATGAGCAAGCTCGTCGACAAGGAGCGTTGTCGGCGCGCGCTGCAATGCGCAGTCGAGATCAAACTCCGGGCGAGTTATGCCCCGATAGCGTACCGCCGAGAAGGGGAGCCGCTCTAGGCCATCGAGCAACTTCTCGGTTTCGGAGCGCCCGTGGGGTTCTACGTAGCCTACAACCAGTTCAGTGCCTGCAGCGCGCGCGGCGCGCGCGGCTTCGAGCATGGCGTAGGTCTTGCCCACACCGGCCGATGCGCCGAAAAAAATCTTGAGCCGCCCACGGCGCGCACGCGCTTCCTCGTGCTGTATGGCGGCGAGCAGTTCGTCCGGATCGCGGCGCTCAGAGTCAATCATTATTAAAGTGTGGCCGGGACTGGATCAGTGGAGTTTACCTAAGGCCAGGTTCAATTCGAGTACGTTGACGCGCTGTTCGCCGAGGAACCCCAATACGCGGCCTTTGGCGTGGGCCGCAATCAAAGTCTGGAGGTCGGCGACCGGCATGCCGCGAGCTCGCGCCACACGAGCCGCCTGATATTCAGCTGCGGCTCGACTAATCTCGGGATCGAGACCACTTGCGGAAGCCGTCACCAGCTCGACCGGAATGGGCTGATGGTTTTCCGGGTCTGCGTCTCGGAGGAGCTTGGCATTAGCCTTGACCTGTTCTATCAACGCGGGATTCAGCGGCCCCAGATTGGAGCCGGTAGATGCTACGGCGTTGTAAGGTTGTGGTGTTGTGGCCGAGGGCCGACCCCAGAAATATTTCAGATCGGTGAAGCTCTGGCCGATCAGTTGCGAGCCGACGAGCTTGCCGTCTACCCGGATCAGGCTACCCCTCGCTTGAAGCGGGAACGTCAGTCGCGCGATCCCCGTAATGACAAATGGGTAAGCCAGTCCGCACAGCACCGTCATTAGGAGTAGCAGACTAACGGCCGGCCGCACACTTTTCGCGAACATAAAGTTCTTCTCCCTCACGCCCAGCCCGCTGCCGATAACACCACGTCGATCAGCTTAATTCCCGGAAAGGGCACAATAATGCCACCTAGCCCGTAAACGAGCAGGTTGCGCCGTAGCAATGGTCCGGCGCCCAAGGGTCGGTACTTTACTCCGCGGATAGCAAGCGGAATTAACAATACGATGATGAGCGCATTGAAGATCACGGCCGAAAGAATCGCGGAATTCGGTGTCGCCAGATGCATGATGTTGAGCGCACCAAGCTGCGGGTAAGATACGGCAAACGCGGCCGGAATGATCGCAAAATACTTCGCGACATCATTGGCAATGCTGAACGTGGTCAGGGCGCCGCGCGTCATGAGCATCTGCTTTCCGGTCTCGACGATCTCAATCAACTTTGTCGGATTGGAGTCCAGATCCACCATATTTCCGGCTTCCTTGGCCGCCTGGGTGCCCGTGTTCATGGCCACGGCAACGTCTGCCTGGGCCAGAGCCGGGGCATCGTTGGTGCCATCGCCGGTCATCGCCACCAAGCGGCCCTGTCCTTGATGCTCACGGATCAGCTTGAGCTTGGCCTCCGGGGTTGCCTCAGCGAGGAAGTCATCGACTCCGGCTTCGGCGGCGATGGCTGCGGCGGTCAACCGATTGTCGCCAGTGATCATGATGGTCTTGATGCCCATGTGCCGAAGGTCCGCGAACCGCTCCTTGATGCCTCCCTTGACAATGTCCTTGAGCTCAATGACGCCGACGACCCGCGATCCATCGGAGACCACCAGCGGGGTGCTACCATGGCGGGCGACGCGCTCCACCAGATCAACTACAGCGGGCGGACAGCTCTGACCCTGCGCAGCCACGTGCTTACTTATTGCATCCGGAGCGCCCTTGCGGATCTCGCGCGTTCCCAAGTTCACTCCGCTCATGCGGGTGTGGGCTGAAAATGGCACGAAGGTGGCCTCGAGCGCCTTAAGGTCCCGTTCGCGCAGGTTGAACCGCTGCTTCGCCAGAATGACGATGCTGCGGCCTTCGGGGGTTTCGTCAGCGAGGGATGCGAGCTGGGCGGCGTCGGCGAGTTCCTGTTCGGTCACGCCGGGTGCCGGCAGAAACGCAGTGGCTTGGCGGTTGCCAAGCGTAATCGTTCCGGTCTTGTCGAGGAGAAGCACGTCAACGTCGCCCGCCGCCTCCACCGCCCGCCCGGAGGTGGCTATGACATTTGCCTGCATCATTCGGCTCATGCCGGCGACGCCAATTGCAGACAGCAGGCCACCTATGGTCGTCGGAATTAGGCAGACCAGCAAAGAAATCAGCGCAATGATCGTCACCGGACTGCCAAGCTTGCTGATTTCCACGCTGAACAGCGAAAACGGCAACAACGTGACGATGACGACCAGAAACACCAGAGTAAGCGCGGTCAAAAGAATGGTCAGCGCGATTTCGTTCGGCGTCTTTTGCCGCTTGGCAGACTCGACCATGGAGATCATGCGGTCGAGAAAGGTCTCACCGGGGTTGACCGATACTCTGACAATTATCCAGTCGGACAGTACCCGGGTGCCGCCCGTTACAGAGGAGAAATCGCCACCGGACTCGCGGATCACTGGCGCTGATTCACCGGTTATGGCGCTCTCGTCGACCGAGGCCGCACCTTCGATAACTTCTCCGTCTGCGGGAATTACCGCTCCCGTTTCCACCAGCACCACATCGCCCTTGCGCAGATCATCCGCCTTGACGCTGGTTGTGTCGCGTCGGACGAGTTTCGTATCGAGGAACTTCTTGGCCAGCGCTGTCTGCCGCATGCCACGCAGCGCCGCCGCCTGCGCGCGGCTGCGTCCCTCGGCGAGCGCTTCGGCAAAATTGGCAAACAGGACGGTGAACACCAGCCACACCGTAATGGCAAGAATGAAGGCTTTCGAAGCCTCACCATGTCCGCCCAGAGCCTGGACATAGAGCAGGGCGGTGACTATCGCACCTATATAGACGACAAACATTACCGGATTGCGCCACTGTACCCGCGGATCGAGTTTACTTACTGACTCGAGCAATGCCGGACCGAGCAGTTTGCGATCAAATAGGGTGAGTTGTTGCCGTGACATACCGGATTCTCAATGTGTTGCGTAGAGCATGAAGTGTTCGACGACAGGCCCCAGCGCCAGCGCCGGGACGTAGGTCAAAACGCCGATTAGCAGAATCGAACCCACCAGAAGCGCTATAAAGAGCGGCCCATGTGTGGGCATTGTTCCCTCGGTCACCGGTACCCGCTTCTTTGCGGCCAACGAGCCCGCAAGTGCAAGCGCTGCAACAATTGGCCAGTAGCGGCCAATCCACATGGCCAAACCGGTGGCAACGTTGTAGAACACTGTGTTCGCCGAAAGACCACCAAATGCGCTGCCGTTGTTGTTGGCGGCCGAGGAGAAGGCATAAAGGATCTCGCTAAAGCCGTGTGGCCCGGGATTCGCCACGCCGGCCTTTCCCGCGGCGGTTGCTACCGCGACCGCGGTGCCGATCAGGACCACAAATGGTGTGGTCAAGATATAGATTGATGCCAGCTTCATTTCGGTCGCCTCAATCTTTTTCCCCAGGTACTCGGGAGTCCGACCAATCATGAGGCCGGCGATGAACACTCCGAGAACCGCAAAAATCAAAATGGTGTAAAGACCTGTCCCCACGCCGCCAGGAGCGAGTTCACTCAGCTGGATCAGGAACAGGGGCACGAAGCCACCGAAGGGCGTCATCGAGTCATGCATGGTATTCACAGCACCACACGAGGTCGCGGTTGTGACTGCCGCGAACAAACTGGAGGCTGCGATACCGAAGCGCGCCTCTTTACCCTCCATGTTGCCACCAGCTTGCGTGGCACTGGCGATCTGGTCGATGCCTTGCTGGGCAATGAGCGGATTGCCACGCTGTTCACTGTGGTAAGCGAGTACGATCAACGGCACCAAGAGCACGAGCATGGCAGCCAGCAGCACCCAGCCCTGCCGAGTATCGCCGACCATCCTGCCAAAGGTGTAGGTGAGTGCGAACGGAATTGCCAGAATAGCGAGCATCTCCAGAAAATTGGACACAGCGGTCGGGTTTTCATACGGATGGGCCGAATTGGCGTTCAAAAAGCCGCCGCCGTTGGTGCCGAGTTCCTTGATGGATTCCTGGGAAGCGATCGGCCCCATCGGCAAGGACTGGGTCTGCGTGGTGATTGTCTCCATGACCGGATTGCCAGCCGTGTCCTTGACGGGATTACCGGCCGCGTCGCTCTTCGGCTGCTGATAGGTAACTTGCTCGATCGTGGTTGCGTCTTTGTAGCCGTCAAAATTCTGGATCTCGCCGGTGCTGACCAGGGCGACGGCCAAAACAGCGGAAATAGGCAGCAGCACGTACAACGTAACCCGCGTAATGTCTACCCAGAAATTGCCAATTGCGCTTGCGCTGTGGCGCACGAAGCCGCGTACCAGCACGATCGCCACGACTATACCCGTGGCAGCGGACAGGAAATTTTGCACCGCCAAGCCCGCCATCTGTACCAGGTAACCCATCGTGGATTCGCCCGAATAGCCCTGCCAGTTGGTGTTAGTGATGAAGCTGACGGCGGTATTGAAGGAGGAATCGGGGCGCACGCCCGTCATATGTTGCGGGTTGAGCGGTAACCAGAACTGCACGCGCTGCAGGCCGTAGACAACCACGGCACCCAGAGCGTTGAAAAGCAATAGGGCGATGGCGTACTGCGCCCAGGCCATATCCTCATTAGCCGCGATCCCGCATCCGCGATAAATCCAGGCCTCGATGGAGCCGCCCACACGCCGTACGACCGTGGGCTTTCCATCCATGACGTTGGCCATGTAGGTGCCGAGCGGCTTGACGCACAGCAGTACCGAGCCGAGCAGCGCCAGAAGCAGCAGCCAGAATTCCACTTCCGCGTTCATCAGAACTTCTCCGCTTTCACTAGCGCGTACAGCAAGTAGCCGAACAGGCAAAGTGCCAGCAACCCGCTCAGCCAGTACATGACGTTCATCGTTTCTCTCCGAGCCGTGTTACGGCCCAGACCAGAGCGTGCGTCACCAGGTAAAGGCCGACCAGTATCAGGATGTACAAACCGTCCATTAAAAGGACCTCCGCTTCCGAATTGCCGGAATGCTAGACCGAAGGGTGTGAAAAGCATGTGCAAAAATGGCCGGTGGAAGTCGCTGGGTGCGGTAAAACGGGGTGCGTACCGTGCCACAGGGCATTGCCTGTGCAAGGTCCGATGGCCGTGACGTGGCCGGGAACGGCCGGTCAACAATCTCTGGGGGGCATTGCCCTATTGAGACCGAATCTAGAACTTGTACAGCGCTTGCAGCCAAGACTGAGTAGCGTTGCTACTGCCAGCGCCATCGGGCTTGATGGTGTCGTATCGAGCTTCGAGACGGAGCTCGAGCTTCTTTGCCGGCATGTAGCCAACGGTTAGCGTGGCTTCATTAACCTTACTGCTGGAACCAAAATTAAAGCCGTCCTGGTCGTCCAGATATTCGAGCCGCAATGAAGTGCGCCAGGTCGGATCGATTGCAAAGTTGAGGTAGCCGGCGACGCCATACCAACTCGCCGAACTAGTGCCTGGTCCGCTGGCATGGTCCTGCCGATCCCAATCGGCGCTAACCACAACAGTAAGTGCGGAGGTCGCGGTCCAGGTGCCGACCACGTCGACCAGCGCACGGTTGCCAGTCAGGCCTCCGCCCAGGTCAAAACCGCCGTAGTACGCAGAAGTCGCGAGCGAGAATGTCTTGCTTGGGGTCAGAGTCATCGCAAGTTCAGCGGTCTTGCCGCCATTCGGGACCGAGCCGTCATTGTTCCACCCGTTGTTGACGCCAAAGGTAAAGCTGGCCGTCTCGGATGGCGAGTATACGACCCGTGCGCCCACGTGAGTGGTGGGTTCGCTATACCAGAATAGGAGCGAGCGGGTGACATTGGCGTTGCCGGTCGGCACCGCCCCTTCAGCGCCGGCCAGCGTCAGGAACTTGCCACCGAGGATCGTAGCCCTGCCGGCAACGTACTGCACGTAGGCCTGCAGCAGGTTGATGCTGCTGGTGCCTGCATGTGCTCCCAACGATCCATAGCCTGGCGCGTAGCAACCATCGCAAGCTTCCGTCCCGGCTACGGCATTGACCAAAGCTCCAAATTCCGTGGGCGGTGTGTACGCTACAGTCAAGGAAGCCTGATTCAGCGCAAAGCTATTTGTGTCCTGTGTAGGACCTGCTGCCGGTGCTTGCGACAGGTACGAGTACGTGCTGTCAACATATCCCGTTGCAGTTATGCCTGAGGCTCCTAGTACGTCGGAAAGCAACGGTGCGGTCGGCTTGGCGTCTGCCTTTGTGTCGTCCGCCAAAGCGGCATTCACTGCAGAGAACGACAGGAGCGATGCCGCCGTAAGCGCGGTCCCAAAGCCGCAAACGTTTGTTAGCTTCGACAAAGAACTTCTCGAAGTCGCTGGTATCCCCGTGCGCGGCGCGGCCTCGCCGCCCCTTCCGGCGGCGGATTCGTCGTCTTGTAGATGCCCTGTATTGGGAAGGTCCCGAGCAACCAACATTTGATACACGACGCGTTCAACCTCAATGTTCTGAAAGCCATGGCCGGTACCGTAGTCTCCTGCACGTGAAAACACTGTGTAAAAAACTACTCAGCGCCGTGACGGGATTCGCAGGTATCATTGGAAACGCTGATAATCAGGGTGCCGCGAATAAGGCATCAATAAGCGGATTTTGGGCGCTTCCCCATGCCGCATGTCAGCCAATGGCGGGACAATAGGCAATGACGGTTAACCGTGCGATCGGATGGGAGATGGAGGGGATGCCGCGCATCGTTCGCGGCGAGGGCAGCTATTTGTACGACGCGGCCGGCATGCGTTACCTGGACGGTTCCGGGGGCCCGGCCGCTTTTTGCCTGGGACATGGCAATCGCGAGGTGAATGCGGCGATTGGGGCTCAGCTCGCGCAAGTGGCCTGCGGCTACCGCTACTTGTTTACCAGCGAGCCGCTCGAAGAGCTGACGAGACTGCTGCTTGCGAAGTGCGGGCCGCGCTTCGGCCACATTGTGTTCTCATCCAGCGGCTCGGAGGCCATCGAGTCGGCGATGAAGGTGGCGCTGCAATACTGGAATGCGAGCGGCCGTCCGGACAAGCACCGATTCATTGCTCGGGAGCGCTCCTACCACGGCAGCACGCTCGGGGCGCTGTCGCTTTCCGGCTTTGCCGAGAGGCGTAAGCCGTTTGAGCGCAGCCTACTGGATGTGTCCTTCGTCTCTGCCGCGAACAGTTATCGACTACCGCCTGGAGTGAGTGCCGCAGATTTGGTGAATACGCTGGCCGCCGAGCTGGACGAGCGGATTCGGTCGCTAGGGCCTGAGACCGTGGCCGCGTTCGTGTTTGAGCCTGTTGTCGGCGCCGCTGGCGGGGTCGTCCCGGCACCTCCTGGCTACTCGCAGGCGATCCGTGACGTGTGCACTCGTCACGAGGTGCTACTGATTGCCGATGAGGTCATGTCGGGTTCGGGCCGCTGCGGTACTTGGTGTGCGATCGAGCATGACCGGGTCATCCCCGACATCATTGCCGTCGCAAAAGGGCTCGCGGGCGGCTACATCCCACTGGCGGCCACGATTTTCGGCCGCGATCTCGGAGATGCGATCGTGCAGGCGCACGGTGCGATTCTCACGGGGCATACCTTCTCGGGGCACACCGCCGCCTGCGCCGCGGGCCTCGCAGTGCAGCGTATCATCGAGCGCGATGGGCTACTTGCGCGCGTGCGCACCGGCGGTGATTCGCTTCAGACCACGTTGCGGGATTCATTGGCCCGGTTTCCTCAAGTTGGCGATGTGCGCGGTCGAGGCTATTTTATCGGCATCGAGTTTGTCCGTGACCGCCTGTCAAAAGCCCCGTTTCCTCAGGAGCTGGGCCTGAGCCAGGAGATTGCCAGTCGTGCGTTTCAGGACGGATTGATCTGCTTTCCGTGCGCCGGGAATGTGGGCGGTGGATTGGGAGATGCGGTAATCGTCGCCCCTCCCTTCAATGCCAGCGATGCCGAATTGTCGGAGCTCGTGGACAAGCTCACGCGAGCCGTGGCCCGCTCCGTATAAGTCGAGCGACATTCCAAGGATCGGGCCCGGCCGGCGCCGGACGACCTAGGCGGGCAATCGAGCCGACTTTGTGCCCGTTCAGATTACCTGGAATCCGCACTCGGTTGCGCCGCGGCATTTGGGAGCCGGCGGCATTGCTCCGTGACATGCTCGCGGATGAGCTGCGCTAAGTGCAGGGCGCCCGGACCTGCGTAGTCGCGGTCAGCAAAGACCAGATAGAGCTCGCCCCAGCGCTCGCCACCCTCACGTAACGGGAGCGGCTTGAGCTCATTGCGTTCCAGCTCACCACGCACGGTATCCTCCGGGAACCAGGCGAACCCCAGGCCCATTCCTGCGGCGTGTATCGACGTCGCCTTTTGGCTCACGGTCCAGCTTTGTTCCGCTCCCACCCAGCTGCCGCTCTTTCGCTGGCTCCCGGTATCGCGGATGATCAGATGACGGTGCTGTCGCAGATCGTGCAGCGTCAGCTCGCGCCCCAGCTGATGCAGCGGATGCTGCGGGTGGGCCATGGCAACGAAACGTAGCCGCATCAGGGGATCACCGACAAACCCCTGCGGCACTCGCGAGCAAATCGCCAGATCGACGGTACGCTGCAACAGCGCCTCTTCGGTGCCGCTGAGCACGCTCTCGTACAGTTCGATGCGCGTCTGCGGTTGTTTCTCGCCGAAGCGGGCGAAACATTCCAGCAGCAGCCAGGTCGGAAAGATGATCTCCACAGCCAGCCGCAATTCGGATTCCCAGCCCGCGGCAAGATTTCCGGCCGCGGCCTCGAGGGCACCGGCTTCTTCAAGTAAAGCCTTGGCGCGCCGGTAGAGCACCACACCGCTCGGTGTCAGATGGGCTTTGCGCCCCGCCACCGCAAGCGCCTTCACTCCCAGCAGCGTTTCGAGCTTCTGTACGCCGTAGGTCACGGCCGATTGGCTCTTGTGCAGCACCGCGGCCGCTTGCGCGTAACCACCCGCGTCAACCACGGCCACCAGGGAGCGCCACTGCTCCAGGGAGATTCTTGCCGGCTTTGCCATAGCTATCTAATAAATAGATAAATGAGCCCTAAATATACGGCTTTTTTATCCATTAATTCAATAGTTTAATACGCCTCGCCGAGAAATTGATGAATTCAAGCCCGAGCGACTAAGGAGAGGACCATGACCACATTGCTTCAGATCAACGCCAGCATGAACAACGGCAATGGGCAGTCGAGCCAACTGGCGAGGCAATTCGTCGCTGCCCTTCAACAACGCGATCCCGGGTTAAACATAGTGGTGCGTGACGTCGCATCCGCTGAGCCCGTGCCGCACCTCGACGCGGAACGCTTTGGCGCGTTTATAACCAAGCCACAGGAGCGCAATGCCGCGCAGGCTGCGGTAGTGGCCTACTCGGACGCCCTGATCAACGAGTTGCAGCAATCGGACATCATCGTGATCGGTCTGCCGATGTACAACTTCGGTGTGCCCTCACAACTCAAGGCTTACTTTGATCACATCGCGCGCGCCGGCGATGACCTTTAAGTACACGGAGAAAGGCCCTGTCGGCCTGCTCACCGGCAAGCGGGCCTATGTGTTCGCGGCTCGCGGAGGTGTCTATGCCGGCACTGCCTTGGACACGCAAACCGGATACGTTCGCGATTTCCTGCGCTTTATCGGCATAACTGACGTAAATTTTGTCTACGCCGAGGGGCTGGCCATCAGTCCGCAAAGCCAGGAAGCAGGCCTGGCAAAGGCTGGAGCGGAGATTGCATCGCTCGCAGCCTGAGACACTCAAGGAGAACCTAAAATGAAAGACCGCACCCTGACCCATATCATCGAGTCAATGGCGACATCCGACGGCGCGGGCGTCAAACTGCGTCGAAGCCTGGGCAGCCAGCGCGGACTGCACGTGGATCCATTCCTGATGCTCGATGAGTTCTATTCCGACAATCCGGACGACTATCTGGCCGGCTTCCCGGCGCATCCGCATCGTGGCTTCGAGACGGTCACCTACATGCTCGACGGCCACATGCGCCATGAAGACCATCTTGGTAACCGCGGCGACCTCGGTCCTGGCGATGTGCAGTGGATGACCGCGGCACGCGGCATCATCCACTCGGAGATGCCGCAGCAGAGCGAAGGGCGGATGCGGGGATTTCAGCTCTGGCTCAATCTGCCATCGGCAGGAGAAGATGAAACCGGCCGCCTACCGGGATATTCCTGCCCGTGACATCCCCTCCGTGAAGTTGCCGCGGGGTGGCGAGGTGAAGGTCATTGCGGGCCACTTTGGCGCGGACGCCAGGGCCACGGTTGGCCCGATCAACGGAAGTGGCGCGAAGCTGTCCACCGACCCGCGTACTTTGATGTGCGGCTGCCCGCCGGCGCGGAGTTCACTGCGCCCGTCATGGCCGGGCACAATGCGTTTCTGTACAACTACGAGGGAAATGCAAGGGTCGGTCCGGCCGGCAGCGTCAAAGCGCTGGCGAATCGAGCGGCGGGCGTCCTGTCGGACGGCGAAGAGGTCCGCGTGCAGGCCGGGGACGAGGGCGTAAGGTTCCTGTTCCTGGCGGCAAAGCCTCTGCGAGAGCCAGTCGTGCAGTACGGACCGTTCGTCATGAACACGCGCGAGGAAATCGAACAGGCGCTTGCCGACTATCGCGACGGGCGTTTCGCCTCCGCCGCGTAGGAGGGATGGGATTCTAGAAGCCATTTGACGGTTGGCCACGCTTGTCTGCCGAGGCGCTCTGCGGTCGGGCCGGTCGGGTTCGGAACTATTTCCGCACCCGACCAGCTGACCGGGAATTGGAGGCGGCATGCGGCAGTAACGAGCGCTCGGCGAATTTGCCGCCTTCACACACGTCCGCGTTCGAAGCGCATCAACAACCACGTCGCGATTGTCGTCACGACCCCGACTACGACGAGCAACAGCAGTACGGAATTCAGCCCAAAGCCTTGCTTTAGCCAGCCGATTAGGGGTTCCTGCAGGATCGGGCCGATCGACCCAAAGCCGTTGATTACGCCTGCGGCCAGAACCGCCTGGCGCCGGCTCCCCACGTCCATGGCGCAGGCCCCGGCGAGCAGCGCATCGGGACCCATCTCGAAGAAGCCGATTGCACCCAGCAACACCACAAACAGCGCTGCCGAAGACAAACCAATCCACCACATGAGAACCGTGGACGCCAGGCAACAGCAGCACATGTAAAAGATGACGGGAGTCCGTCGCGCGCCAGGAATTCGATCGGACCAGTACCCGCCGGCAATCACGCCCAGCAGACCGATCCAGTCGAAGGTCGTCGACAGATAGGCCGCGTGCGATGAGGACAGCGCGAAATGCTCCCCAAGAATCAGCGCCGACCAGCTATCGAGCGCGTAGCGCAGGAATTTGAATCCAAAATAGATCAGTCCCATGGCAATTATCGACCCGACGAAGCCGGGCGGCAGCGGCGCCTCGCTCACCGCAGCGCCTCCACGCCCGCTCGGGGGCGGGACGTCGGGCTCGGCTTCGTCGGCCAGCGTCAGGCCGACGGATTGCGGGCGCTCGTGCGCCAGCAGCATGAAGGCCACGGTAATGAGGAAGAAAATAATGCTGGAGCCATAGAAGGACCAGGCGAGACCCAGCCAACCGAGCAGGAAGCCGGCCAGCCCCTTTCCTGCGACCGCCCCGAGCTGGTAACAGGTGCCCCAAACCCCGAACAGCGTTCCGCGCTCGGAACGCCGGGTCCAATTTGCGAATAGTGCGACGTTGTGCGGCCAGCCGGTGGCTTGAGCGATGCCGTGCAGGCCCATCGTCACGCATATCCACAGCAAAACGCTGGCTTGGTGCGAGTCCACGAGCAGACCCAGCACGATATTGCAGGCTGCCGCGACGATCATCCCATAGGTGAGCACGCGCCGGCTCTCCATGCGCCGGCCCAGCCATGCTGCGAAAAACTGACCGAGCATGTAGAAGATCAGATAGATCGTCCAGGGCAGGGCGATTTGTTCGTCGTTGAACCCGAACTGCAATTTAAGCGGGTGCTTTACGACCGCGTAGACTTTCCGGCACAGGTAAAAGCCGGCGTACGAAAGCCAGGTCGCGGTGAACAACTGCGCGCGATACCGGCGCAACAGCGCGACTTTCGGGTCGATCACTGAAACGACCGGCGTGCGAGCGACATGGACCCCGCAACAAGCTCGTCCCAGAACCGTGGCGGAAGTGCGTCGTAATCAGTGAGAGTGGTCGTGGCCCGGGCGCTGTTCTCGGGGATATCGGCAGCGACACAGCTGATAAACACGGAGCGTATTCCCGCCGCACGCGCCGCGAGCAGCCCGGCCTCGCTGTCCTCGAAAACGAGAGCCTCGGTCCGATCCACACCCAGTCGATGGGCCGCCAGCAGGAAGCCCTCCGGGTCGGGCTTGCCGACGCGAACGGATTCCGCGCCGATGCGAGCGTTCGCGGGCACGCACTCGTTGATTCCCAGGCGCGCCAGAAAATGATCGATCACCGAGCGCGGGCTCGAGGAGACCACCGCGATCTTTAGCCCAGCGGCTGCCGCCGCGCGCACCGCCTGGGGCGCCCCGGGAATGGCGTGCACCTCACTCACTGCGCTACTCCAGTAACTGAGCATGGCCGCGGCGATCTCCGTGGCGGGAGTCGCGATCCCGGTCTGCGCGCGAATCGTCTCGGCGACATGCATCCAGGTCCGCCCGTGCGTCTCGGTGTGCGGCAAATTGAAGTCGGGGTAGCCGTATCGGGCCATTACGATGTTGACCGTGGCGTCGGTGTGCATCTCGGTATTGATGAGTGTACCGTCGAGATCGAACAATAACGCGCGCACCGGTTTTTCCTCCGAACTCGCCACGGCACGAGTCGGTGAGCGCGCCAGAGCCTCGATCAGCGGGCGGTAGTGCTCGAAACCCGGTGTCTTCAGGCCCGCGATCTTGCCCTGATCGTCGCACCTGCGGATCTGGATAGCCTCGCGCCAGTAGGGTTCCGACTCAAACGCCACGACTTCTTTGGTCGACATGGGTCCGCCCTGGAGTTTGAGCGTGGTGACTGATGCCGTGCTGAGCTGCTGAAAATACTCCGGTTCAGTCGCGCACAAGTAACGTTTGGCGGGCACGTGCAGCCGCACTGGTTCCGAGACCTCCGGACCAAAGTGCGCCGCCAGCCAGCGGCTGCCGCTGCGTTCATGACGCGCGTCCTTGGTCCAGTCAGAGATGTGCTCGGGTACCGATTCAGTCAGATGACCTATATCGTGCAGCAGGGCAGCCAGTATCAGCGTATTCGGGGCGCCGCTCTGCTGCGCGAAGTGAGCAGCCTGCAGTCCGTGCTCGCTCATGCTGACCTCTTCGCCGAAGTACGCCTGGGCGCCGCGGCGTGCATACAGCTCGATGATTTCGTCTGCCGTGCTCATGCCGGTTCACCGCCCGCCAGGCTGGCCCGCAGGACCGCGGTCTCGCTGTAGACGCTGTCCCGGGTCAGATAGCAACCCTGCAGATGTCGCGGGTGCTGGGCTGACGCAAAGCCGGTGCGGCCGTGAAGCACACGTCGGTTGTCGAAAACCGCCAGATCGCCGTCATTGAGGCGCGTGGCCATCTGAAGCCGTGGTTGGCGCAGCAATGCCGCAAATTTGCGGTAGGCGAGGTAGTACTCCGCGCACCGCGAGGCGGCTAAGCGCACCGGCCTTATGGCGCGATTGTTGTAGGTCACGGCCGTGACCTGTCCCGTACAGCTTAGCTCGATGAGCGGTCGTTCCGCGTACAGGTCCACGCCGGCGGCCCGGTAGCAAAACGGCACCGGCGTGCGGGCTAAGGTGTCGAAGGCCCCAGGCTCGGTGGTTCGCAGGTATTCGGCAATTGCAAATCCGTCGGCGAACAGGCTGTCACCGCCGTCGGGTGCGGCCAGCAGGGTGTGCAGCGCCTGAAAGCCAGGGACTGGATCGCGGTAGGGGTTGTCGGTGTGGAGGCCGAGGCCGAGATCGGAGTAGGCGAGATTCTCGGGCTGCGGTACCGCGCGCACGTCGAATACCCGTCCGTAATTGGTCTCGGGTACGTAACCCATGTAGGCCGTGGCCTCAAGAATGGCGTGATGGCGGCGCGGCACCTCACTCAGGAAGGCAATGCCATCCTGCAGCAGCCGCGTCAACCATGTGAGTCGTGCGTGCGGGTCGGACTGCAACTCGGGAAAAGTCAGCCACCCGAAATCGCGTTGCGGGGCCCGTGCGGCACCATCAAGCCAGTGGCGAGTTTGCAGCTCGGGGCGCTGCGAACCGCCGTTTGCACATTCGTACAGCCACCGAAGATCGAAAGTTGAGCGTCTCGGCTCGTCAACCCAATCAATTTCCACTGCGCCGCCTGCCAAGGTGGCCGAGCGAATCTGCGGTGCCGGGGGTATATCCATGACGTCGATAAGGCGTTGGCCGCTGTGGCGATCACGATCCTCCGGAAGATTATCGCGCAGCCAAATGCTGGCGAACTCACCGGACGTGCCGTCAGTCCATGCGACCGTGATCAAAGCGGGCTGTGCAGTAACGCCGCTGGCGGCGACCGTCGAATTCATGCTTCTAGTCCTCTTGGCGTGTCCATGGCGCCTGGTCCGGATGTGGCAGGGTGGTCATGGCAATGGTCGGCACATGTCCGCAAGGCGATCTATAGATCCCCGATTGCATCGTGCCAGCCTGTCGGTCGTACGGTGCAAGGTCCAAGCTTTCCTGGGAGTACCGGTACAGCGCCATGCTGATATATCCGGCAGAGTAATGCAAAGCAATCGCTCCGGGATCCAGACAATGGCGGTAAGATTTGCTGTCCGGATCCCTGTACCGTACTTAGCCACGGAAATTCGTGTCAACGACCAGGAGGACTGTGCCTATTTTTCGATTCTGGCTGGGATGCAGCCGCGCTGCTCCTAGGGTCCGCAGTGTATGCGCAGGGTTCCTGGCTGCCCAGTGATCCAGGCGCGGCCCGCTGCGCCGCTGACGGCAATTCCGCGACGTTGGAGAATGCCGCATTGCGGTTTTCAGTCGCGATCCAGGGCGCGGCGCTGCATCCCCGGAGCTTTGACAACCGGTTAAGCGGGGTAGGGCACCCGCTAACGGGCGAGTTGTATTCTCTGAATTTTCGCGATGGTAGCCTTCTTAACGCCGGCAGCATGCAGGTTGTGGGCCGCGTCGCCTGTAGCCGGCTATCCGCGGTGCCGGCGGCAGTGCGCGGTTCTGCCCGACGCGCAGGCGTGCAACTCAAGGCGACGCTTCAGGATGCCCGCAGCGGATTGACCCTTGACTGGCGACTAATTCTGCGGGATGGCGGCAACTATATTCGTGAGGAGATTCAGCTCAAGCCCGCGCAGGACATCGATATTGGCGCGATCCGGATGATCGATCTCAATTTGGAGGGTGCGTACGTCGCCGGCACGGTCGATGGCACGCCGATCGTTGCCGACGACCGCTTCTTCGGGTTCGAGCATCCCATGGCGGTGTCCGCGGCGTTAGCCGGTCATGCGACCGCCTCCCTCCAGCGCCGCATGCCAATGCGCGCCGGCGTCGACGTCAACTACTCAGCGGTTTTTGGCGTGGCGCCGGAGCGGCAAATGCGCCGCGCTTTCCTTGCGTATCTCGAGTGCGAGCGCGCCCATCCATATCGGACTTTTCTGCACTACAACTCCTGGTACGACATCGGTTATTTCACGCCCTACACGCAAGTCGATGCGCTACATGTCATCGAAGCCTTCGGTACCGAGCTGGTGCGCAAGCGCGGCGTGCACATGGACTCCTTTCTATTTGACGATGGCTGGGACGACCCTTCAAGGTTATGGCAATTCCATTCTGGATTTCCGCAAGGCTTCGGCCCGCTCAAGGAGGCGGCGGCGCGCTTCGGAGCGGCGCCGGGCATTTGGCTTTCACCCTGGGGTGGGTATGGTGCGCCACGAAAGGCGCGGCTGTCGACGGCCCGCGCGTTTGGCTACGAGCTCGACGATCAGGGCTTGGCGTTGTCGGGACCGAAATACTACGAGCTCTTCCATCGCGTTGCGCTGGATTTGCTGCGCAATTACGGCATCAACCAGTTCAAGCTTGACGGCACGGGTAGTCCTGACAAGGTCACTCCGGGCAGCGAATTCGACAGTGACTTTAGCGCGGCGATTGCCCTGATCGGCGACCTGCGCGAGCTGCAGCCCGAGCTGTTCATCAATCTCACGACCGGAACCTGGCCCTCGCCGTTCTGGCTGCGCACGGTGGATTCGATCTGGCGCGGCGGTGAAGACCACTCGTTTGCCGGGGAGGGCAGCAACCGGCAACGCTGGATAACCTACCGGGACGCGGATACCTACGGTGGAATCGTGCGTCTCGGGCCCCTGTACCCGCTCAACTCACTGATGCTTCACGGCATAATATTTGCGCGCCATGCACAAGGACTGGACCGGGATCCGGGCCATGATTTTGCCGACGAAGTGTGGTCTTATTTTTCGAGCGGCACGGGTCTGCAGGAGCTCTATATCTCTCCCGATTTGCTCAGCGATCAGGACTGGGACGAGCTGGCAGCGGCCGCGAAATGGTCGCGCGCGCGGGCCGATATTCTGCGTGACAGCCACTGGATTGGCGGCGATCCTGCCCGCGGAGACGTCTATGGCTGGGCCTCGTGGTCCCCCGAAAGGGCCATAATCGCCCTGCGTAATCCGAGCGCTCGACCGCAGCGCTTTACGCTTGAACTGGGTGCCGCGTTGGAGCTTCCGCACGGTGCCCCAGGAGCCTGGCGCGTCAGTTCGCCGCGCCACGCGGGAAAGTCCAAGTCATGGTCAGCCGCAGCGCCGGTGGTCGTGGACCTCAAGCCGTTCGAGGTTCAGCTCTGGGATCTACAATCGCGCTAGCAGGTGGAGATGAGAGCCGCACAGCGAATCATTGTCATCGGCGGTGGATTTGCCGGATTGTGGGCCGTGCGTGGCCTGCGCCGTGCGGCGGCCGAGATCCTGCTGGTTGACAAGAGTAATCACCATACCTTTCAGCCGTTGCTCTATCAGGTGGCGACCGCGGGGCTCGCGGCCCCGTCCATTGCAGCACCTCTCCGGCACATCTTGCGCCGACAACGGAATGTCACGGTTCTCATGGGTGAAGCCACGGCAGTTGACCTTACCGCGCGCCAGGTCGCAGTCGATGGAATTCGCTATGGCTACGACTATCTGCTGGTAGCGGCGGGCGCGACCCACGCGTATTTTGGTCATGAACTGTGGGCGCGCAGCGCCCCGGGTCTGAAGACCCTCGACGATGCGCTCGAGATCCGAAGCCGTGTACTCAGTGCCTTCGAACACGCCGAGACTGCACAGGACCGCCAGGAGCGCGATGCCTGGCTGAACTTCGTGATCGTGGGCGCGGGTCCGACCGGCGTGGAGCTTGCCGGTACGCTCGCAGAAATCGCCCGCCACACCTTGCGGGACGAGTTTCGGCGCATTGATCCGACCAGGGCTCGCGTGATCCTCGTCGAGGCGGGGCCAAGAGTCCTGCCCGCATTCCCAGCGAGCCTGTCTGTGGCCGCGCTTCGCCAATTGGAGCGATTGGGCGTCGAGGTTTCTTTGGGACGGCCGATTACCCAGGTCGACGCGAACGGGGTAACCATAGGCGATGAGCAAGTGATCGCGCGCACCGTGGTCTGGGCCGCCGGCGTTGCCGCCGCGCCGCTGGGAGCTGACGCTGGGCGCGCGCGTGGATCGAGCGGGACGCGTTCTCGTGGCGCCGGATCTCAGCATTCCAGATCACCCTGAGGTGTTCGTGGCTGGTGACCTGGCCAGCGTGGCGCACGCGGGCACATCCGTGCCCGGCATAGCCTCGGCCGCCAAACAAATGGGTCGTCATGTGGCGCGGGTGATCCGGGCCCGACTGGCCGGTCGGCCCAGTGTGGAATTTCGCTACCGACATTACGGATCGCTGGCGACCATAGGTCGCCGGGCGGCCGTGGTTGATTTTGGTCGAATGCGGATCGCGGGATTTCTGGCTTGGTGGTTCTGGCTTTCGGCGCACATCTTCTTTCTGATCGGATTTCGTAACCGATTGGTCGTGCTGATCGACTGGGCAGCGGCCTACTGGACTTATCGGCGCGGTGCGCGAATCATCGTGAGAGGGTCGCCCGGATCGGGAGGTTCACCGTGAAGGATCCCCGCCACCCCATGACGCTCAAGGGCTCCTCCGGGACGGTGTACCGGCTCGATGCGAAATGACCCGCGTCGATGCCCGCTATCAGCCAATCGACAGCCGGCTCGTCTCCCTCGCCGCCAGCAGTGCAATGCCACTTAAAAGGAACGCGCCGGCAAGGTATGCCGAGATCGCGAAGGTCGTACCGGTGGCGCGGAGCATGGCCGCGAACATCATGGGTGCGAGCCCGCCGCCCACAATGCCCACCAACGTATAAGCCAGGGAAGAACCGGTGTAGCGTACCCGAGTGGGAAACTGTTCGGCGATAAAGGCCGCTTGCGGACCGTACATCGCCGAATGGGTCAGGAAGCCCAGCGTCATCGCCAGGCAGATCATGAATGGCGTCAGCTGGTCGAGTAGCCGGAAATAGATGAAACCCCATACGATCGCCAGCAGGAGCCCGGCGGCGTAGACTGGACGGCGCCCAAGGCGATCCGAAAGGGCGGCAAAATAGGGCACGGCCGGCACACAGACCGCACAGCCGATCGACACGGCAATCAGAGCCACGGCCCGCGGCTGGTTCAATACGGTCGTCAGGTAGGTCAAGCTAAAGGCGACCAGCAGGGAGTACTGCACGTCCGCGCCGATGCGTACGCCCCCACCGATTAGCAGTTGGCGCCAATGCGCGAAAACCACTTCGCGCACCGGTGCGCGGACGACAGCCTGCCGCGCCCGCAATTCCTCGAACAGCGGCGTTTCATCGACGCCGCTGCGCAGCCATAGGCCGAAGACAACGAGCGCAGCGCTGGCCAGAAACGGCATGCGCCAACCCCACGATTGAAACGCCGCGGGCGGCATGAACAGGGTGATCAGGGCAATGAATCCGGTGGCCAGCAAGGTGCCGAGCGATGGGCCTAACTGGGCCCACGCCCCATTGCGTCCGCGCCGGTCGGGCTCACCGTGCTCAAGTGATAGTAATACCGCTCCTGCCCACTCGCCGCCCAGCGCCGCGCCCTGCACGAAACGCAATAGCACGAGCAGTATCGGGCTGATGATTCCCGCCTGCTCGTAGGTAGGCAGCAGGCCAATGCATACAGTTGCAAACCCCATCATGAGAAGCGTGGCCATGAGCACAAAGCGCCGCCCGCGCTGATCGCCCAGCCGGCCGAAGATTACGCCACCGAGGGGTCGGGCCAGATAGCCGACCGCAAAGGTCGCAAAGGCCAGGATCGTACCGGACAGTGGATCGACGCTCGGGAAAAAGAGGCGGTTGAATACGATCGCCGCCAGGGAGTTGTAGACCGCAAAGTCAAAATATTCGAGCATTGTTCCGACCAAGCTCGAGGTCGCGATTCGCCTGATGCCGGACATGAGTGCTTATCCGCCGGCCACGCCGTAGCCACCCGCGCCAGGCGTCTCGATCACGAACAGGTCACCGGTCTGCAAGCTCACTTCCTCGGTACCACCAAATTCCTCGCGCATCCCGTTTGCACGTTCGACCCAATTTCGGCCCACGGCACCGGGCTCGCCGCCGTTCAGTCCGAACGGGGCCACGCGTCGATGATTGGCGAGGATGACCGCGGTCATGGGTACCAGAAAGCGCATCCGGCGCTCAACTCCATGGCCGCCCCGATGCCGGCCGTGACCGCCTGAGCCCCTGCGAATGCGGAAGCTCTCGAGGCGCACCGGGTAGCGCCACTCGAGCACTTCGGGGTCCGTAAGGCGCGAGTTAGTCATGTGGGTTTGAATAGCATCGCAGCCATCAAAGTCCGGGCCGGCCCCCGCGCCCCCGCAGATGGTCTCGTAGTACTGGTGCTCATGATTGCCGAAGGTGAAGTTATTCATCGTGCCCTGGCTCGCCGCCAAAACACCAAGGGCACCATACAGGGCGTCGGTGATGACCTGCGAGGTTTCCACGTTTCCGGCCACCACGGCGGCAGGATAACTCGGATTGACCATGCATCCCTCGGGCATGACGATTTGCAGGGGTCTCAGGCATCCCGCGTTTATGGGAATTTCGTCGGCCACCAGGGTGCGAAACACGTACAGCACCGCGGCCCGGGCGACCGCCTGAGGGGCATTGAAGTTATTCGGCTGCTGCGGACTGGTGCCTGAAAAATCGATCGTGGCCTCGCGGCGCGTGTGGTCGATGCGGATCGCCACCCGGATCCTGGCGCCGTCGTCAAAGGCGTACTCGAATTCCCCGTCCCGAAGCGCGCCTAGCGCCTGCCGCACGAATTTCTCCCCCTGGTCCAGCACGTGCCCCATATACGCGCGCACGACCGCCAGCCCAAAATGAGACACCGCCTGCAAGAGCTCGGTCGCGCCCCGCTGGCAGGCCGCAACCTGCGCCCGTAGGTCGGCAATGTTCTGGTCGGGGTTTCGCGCCGGGTAGCGACTGCTCCCCAGCAGTGCGCGCAGTTCGGCTTCAAGGAACGTACCTGAGCGAACAAGCAGGAAGCCGTCGATCAACACGCCTTCTTCGTCAATATGCACAGAGCGTGCCGGCATCGATCCGGGCGTCTTGCCGCCGATGTCGGCGTGGTGGCCGCGCGCCGCAACGAAAAATTCCGGCTGCGTAGCGTCGGCGCCGCAGTACACCGGCATCACGGCGGTGATGTCGGGCAAATGTGTGCCGCCTGCATAGGGTGCGTTCAGGATGTACACGTCTCCGGCTTGCATGCGGCCGGCGTGGCCGCGTCGTATGGCCAGTACGGACTCACCCATCGAGCCCAGGTGCACGGGCATGTGCGGGGCATTTGCGATCAGCTGGCCCGCGCTGTCGAACAGCGCACACGAGAAATCAAGCCGTTCCTTGATATTGACTGAGTACGCCGTCTTGGCCAGGGCCTCGCCCATTTGCTCGGCGATGGACATAAACAGGTTATTGAACAATTCGAGCCGCAATGGGTCGACCGTGGTATCGGCAATATGCATCGGCTTTTCGGGGGCGTCGCGCCGCAGCAGCAGGTGGTTGAGAGGCGTTAGCGTCGCCTGCCAGCCAGGCTCGATGACAGTCGTCGCGTTGGCCTCTCGGATGACTGCGGGTCCGCCTATGAGATCGCCGGGTCGCAAAGCGCCACGATCAAAGAACGGGGTCTGCTGCCAGCGGTTGTCACAGAATACCGGGTGCACCGCGAGCGGCTCCAGAGTGCCGGCGCGGGTCGAAAACGCGGGCGTTCGCTCGAAGTCCCGTTCAGTCGCGCCGTTGCACTCGACGCTTATGGACTCAACGATCAGCGATCGGCCAGGCATGAGGAAGCCGAAGCGCCTGCGATAGAGCTGTTCAAACTCTGACTGCATCGCAGTCAGTTCGCCGCGCCTCACCTCCAGGGTACTGTCGGTTCCCTGGTACTTGACCGACAGGCGTTGCGCGATCCGTATGCGCTCCGCGGGCACACCTTGTTCCGCCGCCTCGCGGCGGGCATCGGCCTCAAGCTGGGTGAAGAGGGGTGGCAGGTCGTGGAGCGCGGCTTGATCGAAGAGTGCCTCTACCGCCTGCGATTTCAGAACGATAACCTCGGCCAGGCCGATGCCGTAGGCGGACAATACCCCCGCCAGCGGATGCACGAAAATGGTCTTAATTCCCAAGGCGTCCGCCACCAGGCAGGCGTGCTGGCCGCCAGCCCCGCCAAAGCTGGTCAGCGCGTATTCGGCGACGTCGTAACCGCGCTGCACCGAAATTTTCTTAATCGCATTGGCCATGTTGTCCACCGCGATTCTAAGAAAATCGCTCGCCACCTCCGCAGTGGTCCGGTCTCGGCCGCTGGACGCGCTGATCGTGCGAGCCAGCTGCGCAAAGCGGTCGGCGACCGTGTCGGCATCCAGCGGCAAGTCGCCGTTCGGCCCGAACACCTTCGGAAAGAACTCGGGGCGCAACTTGCCCACCATGACGTTGCAGTCGGTGAGCGTAATCGGGCCGCCGCGGCGGTACGCGCTCGGACCGGGCACAGCTCCCGCGGACTGCGGACCGACGCGCAGCCGCGCGCCGTCGAAGCTGCAGATTGACCCTCCGCCGGCAGCCACCGTGTGTATCTGCAGCACCGGTGACCGAAGCCGAACGCCCGCGATCTCCGTCTCAAAGCTGCGCTCGTACTCGCCCGCAAAATGCGACACGTCCGTGGACGTGCCGCCCATGTCAAAGGCGATGATTTTGCTCAGCCCGGCCAATGCCGATGTCTGCACCGCACCGACGATACCGCCGGCGGGTCCGGAAAGGATCGCGTCCTTTCCATGGAGCCGCTTGGCCTCCGCGAGCCCGCCCGAGGACTGCATGATCTGCAATTTCACAGCCGGAAGCCGCTCCGCGAGCTGGTCCAGGTAACGGTGCAGTACCGGCGACAGGTAGGCGTCGACGACCGTGGTATCCCCGCGCGACACAAACTTCATCAGGGGGCTTACCTGGTGCGAAACGGACACCTGGGTGAACCCCAGCCGACGCGCCAGCTCGGCCAGCGACGCTTCGTGCTGCGGATATCGATAGCCATGCATCAGTACTATCGCGCAGGCCATGAATCCCTGGCTTCTTGCGTCCCGAAGCTGGCGTTCGGCGTCGGGCAGATCCAGGGGCTGGACGATCTGACCATGTGCGCCGATGCGCTCGCGAACTTCAACCACTCCTGCGTATACGGGGGGCGGGCGCTCTATCCTCAGTGCGAACAACTTGGGACGGTTCTGATAGCCGATTTCCAGTGCGTCGGCGAAGCCTGCGGTTGTCACCAGCAGCGTGCGCTCACCCTGGCGTTGCAGCAGCGCGTTGGTGGCCACCGTCGTGCCGAGCTTTACGACTTGAATTCGATCGGCCGGTAGAGGCTCCGTGTCGTGCAATCCCAGCAACTCGCGAATGCCCTGGACTGCCGCGTCGGCGTAGCGCTCCGGGTGCTCGGACAGCAGTTTGTGGGTGACCAGCCGACCGTCGGGTCGCAGCGCGACGATGTCGGTGAAAGTACCGCCGCGATCAATCCAGAATTGCCACTGCATTGACTGGGCCGTTGCCAATGGGCGTAGCCCTCGAGGGCCTAGGGCTTGGCCGCGGTCTTGTTTTTCATGGCGGCGATCCGGCACGCGGCCTCGAGCCATGCTTCACCGGTGGTATCCGGGATAACGTCCTCGAATTTTGGTGGATTGCTGGCAAACGATGAGGAATAGACGCCCGCACCGGAGGCATCGTCGTAGATTACCTGGATCAGGGCGCGTTTGTGCTCTTCGCAAAGATGGTAATAGAGAAATTTCACCGTGCGGATGGGCTTGGCGGCGTTCACAGGATTGACCACATCCGATTTGTAAGTCAGCTTGAACCACGCCTTGACCGCCCGGTCCACCGACGCGACGCTGGTCACGTCGATATACATCGTGCCCTTTACGGTCGCCCCGGCCGGGGATTTGCTCAGCGCAGGGGCCACGTAGGTCCATTCGGCCGCGGCACCGAGACGTGTGGTGAGCGCAAACACGGCCAGACTCGCCAGTACCCTAATCATGTGACAAATCTCCAGCTAAACTGCGCGCGTTACCTGTCCGAAGAAGCACGGCTCCCGACGCGTGGTCAATGTACGCGGAGCCGCGGCCCCAGCCAACCTAGGCTACCGCAAATACTTATCGAGCCACGTCAGCGAACGCTGTACCGAGTCCCGCGTGTGCGCGGGATCGCGCAGCGCGTGACCCTCACCCGGGTAGATCATGATTGCGGTCGGCACCCCAACGGTCTTCAGGGCGTGCCAGAACTCCTGTGTCTGCGGTGCGGGGCATTCGATGTCACGCTCGCCCACATAGCTAAAGGTGGGCGTGCGTACGTTGCGAATAAAGTTTATCGCCGAAGAGCGCGCGTAGACCGCGGGATCGTCGTAAACCGACGCGCCAAAATAAGGCAGCATCCAGCCGTCGATACCGTTCTGACCGTAGTAAGACTGCCAGTTGCTGATTCCCGCGGCGGCAACCGCCGCCTTGAAGCGGTTCGTCTGGGTGACCGCCCACATGGTCATGAATCCCCCGTAGCTTCCCCCGGTGAGGCCGAGCCGCTTGTCGTCGATTGGCGCGACCCGTTCGGCGGCGTCTATGCCGGCCAGGATGTCTCGGAGGTCGCCGTGCCCTAAATCGCGGACATTTGCTACGGTGTAGCGCTCGCCTTGTCCGAAGCTGCCGCGGGGATTGGGACGAAATACTGCCCAACCGTGCTCAAGCATGTCCTGCTGTAGGCCGGGTCCGTAAAAATGAGGCTGCGCAGCGGCGGCCGGCCCGCCATGCACGATGGTCACCATCGGTAGCTTGCCCGTTGACATGCAGGGGCAGCAGCAGCCATCCCTGCTCGTCAAGCCCTTCGTGCTTCCACTTGACGCTTTGGGCCTGGAGCGCGGCACTGAGGCCGGCATTGACCCGGGTGAGTTCGCGCAGGTGATCCGGCGCACCCACCACGATCTCTGGCGGTGTCGTGTAGGTTTCCCGAACGGCCGCCAGCACACCGGCAGGGCAGGCCCAAGAGCCCCCCGCCTCCTCACCGGTCAGTGATTCGGTGCCACTCCACAGAACCTGGGGCGTAGCCCTGGGCGCGGCGCCGGTGCCCAAATCAACAATCTGATCCTGATCTCCAGCCAGCAATTGCGCATACAAGGTTCCACCACACCCCCACGTGAGTGAAGTCGCCGATGCCCTGATGTCCGGCGTTACATTGAGCGCCTTGCCACCGTCGGGCGGCACTGTGTAAACATCGCCACCAATCGATCCAAAGTCACTCATAAGACCGGCAATGAACGCGACCGCGCGGCCGTCGCGGGAAACTCGTGGCATCGTAATCTGCTGGCGGATGCTGGTCGGCGTGTAGATCACACGCGCGCTCCCATCGCTCGCTCCAAACGCATAGAGTTTGGCGATCCACCAATTGTTATCACCGTCGCCCGGCGCTCCCGTTCCGACAAAACCCTGCCCACCCGGTCGCCAGTCGTATTCGTAGACAAACAAATTCGGCGGGCGAAGCCCAGCGCAGTTCTGCGGCCTGTGACCATTGCAATGCGTTGCTCCGCGGGAGGCGCGTCCAGATCACCTGCAATAGGGGCGCCGGCTTCGGTCGCCCCGACCTCCTTGCGGGCGTTCTCCACCGCAAGCAGTGCGAGGGTGCCGTCCGTCGAATACTTGAGATCGGACAGCGTGCCGCTAAAGTCGAGCAGCTTGCTGAGGCCGCTGCCGTCCGCCGCGACCCGATACAGGCCGTAGGCATGGCTGCCTGGCGTGCGCACCGTAAAACTCAGTTGCTTACCGTCCGGTGACCAAGCGAGCGATCCGGGCCAACATTGCGGCACGCGTCCGCATGGAAGGGCAATCCGGGCCTCGGCAATGCCATTGGTCGCTCGAATTACCAGCTCCCGGAGGTCCGGGTAGTAGCCGCCAGCCGGCGCATCGCCCTCGATGGAGGCGACGAAAGCCGCATCCGGCGAGATACGCACTTCCAAGTACTCATGCACAGGCCGATCGGGGTCCGATTCGGCCGCGGCCAGTGGCATTGGCGCGATACCCAGGATGAGGATAAAGCGCCCAAGAACCGCCCATAAGCGAGGCTGCGGCAATGAAATCCTGTTCAACGTCATCGGGCGGGCTCCTTGATCAAAATATTCCCATCTCAAGACCCGAGGCCAACGTGGCTCCCAACTCCCGGCAGCGCGCCAGCTCGGCGGCACCGATCTGCTTGTCCCGCAAGATCTGCTCGGGAGTCTGCGCGTGCGTGCAGACGATCAGCGTCGGGGCAATCTGTTCCAGCCGCCAGCCCGTGGCAATACGCTCAATCTGTCGCATCGCATTGCTGCCGTCGCTCCCTGCGCAAATGAGTGCGAGGTACGGCCGTCCGTTCAGGCGTTCGAGCACGGGATAGTAGCAGCGGTCGAAGAAATCCTTCATCAGGCCCGCCATGGCCGCCAGATTCTCAGGACAGGCGAAAATGTAGCCATCCGCAGCCAGCAGGTGCTCTGGTCCGGTTTGCGGCGCGGTCCTTAACTGAACCTCGACACCTTCGGTCGCCGTGGCCCCGTCCGCAGCGGCGCGCGCCATCTGCGCCGTGCCTCCGGTGAGCGATTGATAAACGATGAGCAGTTCCTTCATGAATCCCAATTTCTCGCGCCCGCGTGGGTCGCAGCGCAATGACGCGCGCGCTCTCAACGAATCATGTAAACCTTGGTCACGGTCTCGTGAACAGTGCAGTGTCCCCTCCAATCCTGCGGAAAGAACGCCACCGTGTCCGGCGCAATTTCAATGACCTCGCCACTTTCGTGGACATAGGTGCTGCGGCCTGCAAGAAAATGACAAAACTCGTCGCGCGTGACGTGGCAGATCCAGCGTCCCGGCGTGCAGCGCCAGATTCCGCACTCCGATCGTCCCTGCGGACCCTTGTGCAGGAGTTTTCCTGAAGTGTGGGAAGCGCCCTCTATCATCGTGGGTATTACGCCCCAGTCGATCAGTTCGGTCTGGCCCAGCGGATTGCGAAGGCTGGGCGCGGCGGGCGAGGGCGGCACGGTGGCGCCCTCCACCTCATCGGCCGTCAACATGTAGGTGTTGCGCATGGTCTCGTGCACCGTGCACACCCCATTCCAGCCCGCGGGAAACAGCACCAGGGTATCGGGGAGCACCTCGACACGCTCGCCGTTGTCGTGCCGGTACTCCGCGCGGCCCGCCACGAAGTAGCACAATTCGTCGCGCGGAATGGCCAGGCGCCAACGGCCGGGAGTGCAGGTCCACACGCCCACCTCAGGCCGGCTGTTCGGGCCTTTGTACAGCACCCGTCCGCTGGAGATCGAGGTACCCGCGATTGCATCGGGTTGCGCACCCCAGGAGACCAGATCGACACGTGTCGTGGCGTTGCCCAGGTGCGGCGCGGAGGAATCGAGTTCAGGCACGGCGCACTGCCGGGCGCAGCAAGCCGGCAAGAAGTTGTGCCGCCTTGGCAGGACCGTCCTGCGAACGCATGCGGGCGCTGGTTGCCGCCAGTCGGGCGTGCAGCGCGCGATCGTGCAGGCACTCGTGCACTCGCGCAGCCAGCTCATCCTCGGTCCAATCGGCACGCGTCAAACGGAAACCATGCCCGGTCTCCTGCACGCGCGTGGCGTTGTCGTGCCCGTCCCAAGCGAACGGCATGATGATTGCCGGCTTGCCGAACAACAGGCACTCAGTGAACGAGTTGTTGCCGCCGTGGTGAATGACGAGGTCCACCTGCGGAATAACCGACGGCTGCGGAAACCAGCTGTCGATGATCACGTTGGCCGGCAGCTCCGTGTACTGGTCCTTGTAGCCGCCCACATTGACCAGCGCGCGATACGGCAGGCGTCCTAATGCGCCGATCAAGCGCTTGAGCAGGGGCACGTCGCCGGCACCGAGGCTACCGAAGGACAGGTAGATCAGCGGCGCCGATTGATGCGCGGCGAACCTTGGAACCGCATAGGGCATTTCCTGGCGCACGCAACCTTCCAGGTACTGAAATTGCTCAGCCGGCAGCGGTCGGGAGCGATTGAATCTCACGGATTCCGGATACAGCAGCAAATTGAGAAAAGGCGAGGTCTCGAAGAACTGGCCGAGTGGATAGGGCTTCTCCCCCTGGGAGATCAGGAAGGCATTGAAGCTCTCGTGCAATGGCCGGATTACCTCGTTGAAGCGCGCACGAAAGCGCGCATGGCCGGCCTGGTCGGTGGCGGCGCATCCGGACAGGTGCGGCGGAATCGCCGGGTCTTCGATCTCGTTTTCAGAGCACGAAACGATCCTCACCCACGGGACGCCGTACTGCTTAATTGCCGGGAACAGGATCACGTTGTCGACACAAATGACATCGGGGCGGATCTTTGCAAGCACCCCGGGCAGATCGCGCTGTGCGTAGCGAGCGCTCTCGACGATGGCGGCCCAACATTCCTTGACGTAATTCTCAATCTGGTCGTAGGGCGACTTGTAGAAGTTTGGGAGGTGCCCGTTGATAAAATCCTCCCAGAAGCGTGCCATCTGCTCAGGCGGCATCGGTTCCGACAGGTTGACCGGATGGGACTCAAAGCCGTATCCGCGATAAACCTCGACGAAACCTGGATCCGAGAGAAACACGGCCTTGTGGCCCAGCCGCGTGAGCGCTTGAGCGATGCCGACCGAGTTGAGCGCCGGGCCATAGGCCGCCTCAGGAAAAAAAGCAATTGTTCGCGATCGGCCGTCTGACATCCGTGCTAAATCCTGTACTGCTACGGCCCACTCCGGGCGAACTCTGGAACATCCAGCTGAAATTGAAGCTGTTCGCGGAACCGTCCGTCTGGATCCAGATATTTGAACATAGCAGCGCAGAGTGGATACATGTTTTAGTATCCGCCGGAGGGAAGGCAGCTTGAAAATCATCAACCTCAGTTCGGCGGGTCCCGCCGAGAAAAGCGCGCCAGCACCTGAAAAGGTGATCGCGGGCAATCCGCAGCAGCAGGTATGGAATGCGTTCTCTGACCCCACCGGCCGCTTTCATGTCGGTCGCTGGGCATCCTCCGAAGGGATTTGGCGCATCAACTACACCGAGCGAGAGCTGTGCCATTTGCTCACGGGGGTGATCCGCCTTGCGGACGAGTCCGGGGGCCAATGGACCTTCAGGGCTGGCGATACCTTTATGATTGACAAAGGTTTTTCCGGGACCTGGGAAGTGGTCGAGGCCTGTTCGAAGATCTACGCCATTTACGAATAAGCAGGCCGGGAGTCTTCGGCTCCCGGTCCATAGAGGAACTCGAATGCGTCGCTGGCCATGTGGGCATGGGCTGGGTTCCCGGTGCAAGGCTGGCTATAGTCGGCCGTTCGGAACGCTCAAACGGCGAGTTTTTCCCATGACCCGAAGCAACGAGGCGACCGCATGGTCATCGGATGCCTTTGACAAATGGTCTGAGCGGAAGATCCCCCGGATCGGTCAGGCTTGAACGCCACTGCGCTGCGCTTCATGGCCACAGCGCCACGCGGTCTTGCGGACCTGGTGGCGGTGGAGCTGCGCGCGCTCGGGGCGCTTGAAATCAGCGAACGCCCGGCCGGAGTACGCTTTTCCGGGGAGCTGCGCATCGGCTACGCCGCCTGCCTGTGGTCGAGGGTAGCGAGCCGGGTCCTTTTGGAAGTGGCCGATCTGGAAGCTCCCGACACGGAGGCGTACTACGCAGGCGCCCGAGCGATCGACTGGCGCACACACATCGATCCTCGCAGAACTCTGGCCTGCGAGTTTACGGGAACGCATCCGACGGTCACGCACAGTCAATTTGGCGCGCTCAAGCTTAAGGACGCGATCTGCGACCAGCTACGTGCCGTCTGCGGCGTGCGCCCGGACATCGATCTGGACCAGCCCGCCGTGCGTGTCGTCGCGCACGCTAACGGCACGCGGGTGCTGCTGTACGTTGATCTGGCGGGCGAGGGGCTGCACCGTCGCGGCTACCGGTTGCGGAGCGGTGAGGCTCCGCTGCGTGAGAACCTGGCGGCAGGAATCCTGTTGCGCGCGCGTTGGAATGAAATCGCGGCTGCCGGCGGTGCGTTCCTGGATCCGATGTGCGGCTCAGGGACGCTGCCAATTGAAGCCGCAATGATCGCCGCCGACATGGCGCCCGGCCTGCGGCGCAAGTACTGGGGCTTCGCGGGTTGGCGCGGGCACAATGAGGCGATGTGGCAGCAGATCTTTGCCGAGGCGCGGGCCCGGGTTCGTGACAAACCGACCACTCCGGTCAGGGGGAGTGATCGTGACGCGGCCGCTTTGCGCAATGCCGCGGGCAATGCTGAGCGCGCCGGCGTGTCGGAATGGGTGCAATTCAAGGCCTGCGAGGTCTCGCAAGCGCGTACCGAGGGATCGGCCAGCGGCCTGGTGTGCACCAATCCGCCGTACGGCGCCCGGCTCGATGACGACGAGACGGCACGCGCGGCACATCGGGAGCTCGGCGCGCTGTTGCGCGAGCATTTTAGCGGCTGGCAGGCCGCCGTGCTGACGGGCGCGCCCGACGGAGCACAGGCCCTGGGTTTGCGCAGCTACCGCACGCATCAGTTGTGGAACGGCGCTTTGCAATGCCGGCTGCTGCGCTTCGACCTCGCCAATCCCGGTGCGCCGGCACGGGCACCAGGCGCGCCGCGTGCGATAGATGTGCAAAAGGCGGCAAGTCCTGGCGCGCAGATGTTCGGCAACCGCATCAGCAAAAATCTGCGCTTGCTCGGCAAGTCCGCTCGGCAACAGGATGTGAGTAACTTCCGCATCTACGACGCCGACATGCCCGAGTACGCGCTCGCGATCGATCGGTATGCCGAGCTCGGCAGCGGCGCGGTGCATCTGTACGTGCAGGAATACGCTGCACCGGATTCGGTGGAGCCTGCCGCGGCGGCGCGCCGCAGGGCGGAGGCGATGGCTGCCCTGCCCGGCGTGGCGCAGGTCGACCTGGCCAACGTCCATCTACGGGTGCGCCAGCGCCAGCGCGGCTCGAGTCAATACGCACGGCTGGGGCGTGCGGGGTCCCATGTCAGCGTCGCGGAAGGCGGCCTGACCTTCCTGGTGAATTTCACCGACTACCTCGATACCGGACTGTTCCTGGACCATCGCCTGACGCGCCTGCGACTGCGTGCGGCAGCGGCAGGCCGGCGATTTCTAAACCTGTACTGCTATACGGCGAGCGCAACGGTATACGCGGCCGCCGGGGGCGCACGCCATAGCCTCAGCGTCGATCTGTCCGGCACCTACCTCGACTGGGCAGCGCAGAATTTCCGGGCCAACGGGCTGGCGCGCGATTCGCACGAGCTGTTGCGCGCCGATTGCAATGAATGGCTTGCCAACGCCCCCGCGGCAAGCTGGGACCTGATCTTTCTCGATCCGCCCACCTTCTCCAATTCCAAGCGCATGCAGGGAGTGCTCGATACGCAGCGCGATCACATCCAGTTGCTGGAGCAGTGCATGCGATTGCTGGCGCCGGGCGGAGTGCTGCTGTTCTCGACCAACGCACAGCGCTTCAAGCTCGACGATGCCGCTCGGGAGCGCTGGGCTCTGGAGGACATTTCAGAGGCCACCATACCCTTTGATTTCAAGCGCAACCCGCGCATACACCGCGCGTACGAACTGCGCGCCCGCGACTAAATCGAGTGGTGGCGTGGCCTCAGTTGCCGGCGGCCGCGTCGGCGGCACGCCGCTGCTCAGCGGCCGCTTGCTGTGCGGCGTCCAATTTTCGCTGAATGTCCTGCTCGGTCGCCTGCGCCTGCTTGGCCGCCTCGGCCTCGGAAGCGGCCACGCTGGCGCCCGTGGCCGCAGTTTCAGCCAGTCCGCAGGCCGACAGCGACAGTGTAGCCAGCAGTGCTATGCCTAAACGAAGCATGAGGGGTCTCCAGATTCCTGCCCTAGATATAGCCGCCGTCGCTGGATGGAGCAATAAGGGCCTTGGAAAAGTGTGCGCCGCGTCCCTCTAGACTGCGTGCTGCAGGGGACTGTTCAGTTCGTATTCGGGCCGCTCCGCCCCGGGGGCGCCAGACAGGGCAACGGGAGTGGCACATGAACTGAACCGGGGCGGATTCTCTTGGCACCTGGGCAATCAGGTGGGCCTCCGCCAAGCAGGGTTGCGGACTCCAGGTTGTGAGCCGCAGTCCGGTCGTTTTATTCCAATCTCAACACGGGACACCGCTTGGCGCTACGCAATTGACATAGGGCTCTCGTACGGATTGGACATGGAATTTCATCGGGGAGCAGCGCCCGGCTTTGCAGGCAGCGGACTCATCTTGCAAGCGGCGCCAATCTCGGTCACGGCTTTTGAGGTCAATTAGGCCTCACAATTGATCGCATGGCCATTGCACAGAGCTTTCGCCGCGTGATCTCGAAAGCCCCCTGTTGCACAGGCGCAACCTACAAAGTGGCTAGATTGCGCAAATTGCGTTCGTTCCGCGACGGCGGTAAGGTGAGTTACCGTGGCCCATGAAGGCATGCGCCTGCAGTGGGGCACGCATAACCAGGACTAAGGGGAGCAATCATGCGAGACACAGGTATACCGCCACGGCTGCGCGCGGCCTGGACCGACAACATACTGTTGGCGGCGGCCACCGCTGGCTTGCTGTCACTGGCCGCAGGCATTGCCGGGGCGCAAACCACAGCCGCGCCCACAGCGGCGGCGTCCGGTCCGCTTGAGGAAGTGGTCGTTACCGCGACGCGCCGCGAAGAGTCCCTCAGCAAGATCGCGGTGAGTGTCACGGCCATCACGCAGGAGGGCTTGGATATCCGCGGCGTCAAGGACATCGAGAGCCTGGCGCGCTTTACCCCGGGAATCAATGTCGACAACTCCGGCACCAACAACATCGCGATCCGCGGCATTGCCTCGAGCGGCGGTGCCGGCACCACGGGCATTTACATTGACGACACGCCGATTCAGATGCGGGCGCTGGCATTCAACCCGGATGAGGCGCTGCCCAAGTCCTTCGACATCGATCGAATCGAGGTGCTGCGGGGCCCCCAGGGCACGCTATTCGGCGCCGGTTCGATGGGTGGCACAGTTCGCTACATTACCGCCAAGCCCAGTCTCACCAAGACCAGCGTCTACGGGCGCAGCGAAATAGCCTATACGGAAGATGGCGACCCCAGTTACGAGGCGGGCATCGCTGTCGGTGGCCCGCTGATCGACAATAAACTGGGCGCGCGCCTGTCGGTCTGGTACCGCAAGGACGGCGGCTGGATAGACCGCATCAACCCCGATACCCTGGCGTTATCCACCCCGCGAGCCAACTACACGGATTCCACCGTCGCCCGGCTGGCCGCGGTCTGGGCGGTGACCGACAACTGGACGGTCTCTCCAGGGGTCTACTACGAATACCTGAAAAAGAACGACGTCTCCAACTACTGGACGCTGTATTCCAATCCCTCGAGCGGTCACTACGTGAGCGCCAATCCGACGCAGCTGCTTTCGCCCGACAAGCTCTACCTGCCGTCCCTCAAGATTGAGGGAAATTTCTCCGGGTTCCAGTTGATCTCAAATACCTCCTACTATCACCGCGAAAACACTACCGGTTACGACGGCACGCTCTACAACCTCGGGTTTTACCAGCAGTTTTTTGCCTTCAGTCCCCTGAACCCGCTGTTGATCGACGCCCAGGGACTCCACTTAAATGATCCCTTGTACAACCCGCCCGGCGTGCCAGGCGCCTTCGGCTACCGGGCGAAGGGCGAAGTCGACAACAAGCAGCAGAACTTCACCCAGGAAATCCGGCTGCAGTCCAGTGACGCGAACGCCAAGCTTCTGTGGACCACCGGCGTTTTCTACGCCAGCAACCGGCAGGATTATCTGGAGCAGATTATCGATCCGAATATCGGCAACTTTCTGCAGGCGATCTATACCGGCACCGGTAACGCTCTGCCCCCGGGATCAACACCAGATGACTACGTACTCGACTTCTTCGGTATCGGCTTCGACCCGGCCTACCCAATCGACTCGTACTTCCTGAAAACCCACGCGAAGGACGAACAGCTCGCGTGGTTCGGCGAGGCCAACTACCGATTCACTGATCAGTGGAAGCTGACCGTCGGCGCGCGCTATGCGCACATGAAATTCTCCTTCAATTCGATCACCGGCGGCCCGCAGCTGTACGACGTGACCACTGCGCTCGAGAGCAGCAAGACCGAGAACGCCTTCACGCCGAAGGTCAGCATGTCGTTTCAGGCCGACCCGAACGACCTGTATTACCTGACCTATGCCAAGGGTTTCCGGCCGGGCGGCGGTAACAATCCCGTGCCCTACGCCTCCTGCGCAGGGGACTTTCAGACCTTCGGCATCCCCGGTGCTCCGCCGACCTACAATTCGGACACGGTGGACAGCTACGAAGTGGGAGCCAAGAACAACTTCAACAACCGCGTCAAGCTGGCCAGCAGCGTGTACTACATCAAGTGGCACAACATCCAGCAGACCGTCGTCCCGCCGGTCTGCCAGATCTCTTTCATCTCCAATCTGGGCGAGGCGACTGCAAAGGGCCTGGACGTGCAGGCCGACATCGCCATCACCAACGATTTGACTATGGACCTGACGGCCGGCTACACCGACGCTCGCTATACCAAGGACTCTAGATTGTCGCCTGACCCGACTCTCCCGCCGATTGTGCTGAGCGGCGATTCGATTGTCGGCCTGGGGGGCCAGCCGGGGGCGCCGTTCACCGGATCAGTCGGCCTTGAGTATCACTTCAGCGCCTTCGACAAGTCTTCATTCGTGCGCGCCGACTACGAATACGTGGGGGCGCCGAAATGGGTCGGCCCCAATCAGGACCCGAACAGCGGTCAGTACGACCAGGCGAATTACTCGTTGCCCTCGACCAGTTTTCTGACCCTGCGCGGCGGCGTTGAGCTCGGTGAATGGTCCGCCTCTGCATTTGTAGACAACCTGACCGACGCGCATCCGGTCACGAACTATGACTGGACGATCGATCCGCTCAACGGACCCAACTCGTATACCAACCGCATCCAGAGAAACTACACATTCCGGCCGCGGACTATTGGTCTGACCCTTACGTTTCGCAAATAAGGCTCGACCCTCGAGGCCACGCCACGGCGTGGCCTCGAGGGGCAGACCGGCCCGTCAGCCGGCAGCGAATGGAGTAACACTGATATGGCGATCAATCGTCGCGGCAACGCGTCTGACCACGCCCTCGGCATGGGGCTGCCGATTACACGGCGGGATTTCGTCCAGGGCGCCGCGGTTGGCAGCGCGGGACTGCTGGCGGCTGCTTGGCTGCCCGGCTGCGGGCAGCAAGAAGCGGCAATGCCCGTCGCGGCGCAGGATCGGGCCGGCTATTACCCGCCGCGCCTGACCGGGCTGCGCGGCAGTCATCCCGGTTCGTTCGAGAGCGCCCACGCGCTGCGCGACGGGCAGCCGCTCCCCAAGGCGGCCGATCTTGACGAACAGTACGATCTGGTTGTCGTCGGCGCCGGAATCAGCGGACTTGCGGCCGCACATTTCTACCGCGAATTGTCCCCGACGGCTCGCATTCTGCTGCTCGATAATCACGACGACTTCGGTGGTCATGCCAAGCGCAATGAGTTCGAGATCAATAACCAGTTGCATCTGATCAACGGCGGTACGCTGTTGATCGACAGTCCCCGGCCTTACAGCGCCGTCGCGGACGGCGTCCTCAGGGCGATCGGCATCGACGCGCCGGCGCTGGCCAAAGTCATTCAGCCCCAGGACCCGGATTTCTACGATTTTGTAAACGCCCGTCGTACCGGGGTGTTCTTTGACCGCGAAACCTTTAGCGCGGATCACCTCGCCGTCGGCTATCGCCACAAGCCATGGCGGGAATTCCTGGCCGGCGCACCGCTGTCCGCAACTGCAAAACGCGACCTGGAGCGACTCGAGACCGGCACCAAGGACTACTGGCCAGGATTGAACTCGAACCAAAAGAAGCAACGCCTGATGAAGCTCAGTTATCGCGATTACCTGCGCGACACGGTGCGGGTCGATCCGGCGGTGCTGGCGATGCAGCAGGCGGCGACTCAGGGTGAATGGGGCGTGGGCATCGATGCGGTTTCGGCTCTCGATTGCTGGGGTCTCGATCTTCCGGGATTCGACGGGCTCAAGCTCGAATCGGGGTCGATACCGGGAATGGGCTTCACTCCTGCCGGCTATGCCGACACGGGCGGGTCAGTACGCCTGCATTTCCCGGACGGGAACGCCACCATTGCACGCGGACTGGTGCGCAAGCTAATCCCGGCGGCCATGCCGGGCACCACTGTGCAGGATTTGGTTACGGCGCGAGCGGACTACGGACGCCTGGACCGCGCCGACCAGCCGGTGCGAGTGCGGCTCAACAGCACCGTTGTGCGTGTGCGCCACGAAGGCGCGCCCGACACCGCCAAGAGAGCCTTTGTGACCTACGTCAGGGACAACCGCGCCTTCCGGGTGCGCGCGCGCCATTGCGTGCTGGCCTGCTACAACATGATGATTCCGTATCTTGCCCCCGAGCTGCCGGAACCCCAGAAGAAGGCGCTGCACGAGCTCGTCAAGACTCCGCTCGTGTACACCAGCGTCGCAATTCGCAATTCGCGCGCCTTTGAAAAGCTCGGCGTCAACCGTATCTACGCGCCCGGCTGCTACCACACGCTGACCCGACTCAACGCAATTGTCGACATCGGCAATTACCGCAGCCCGCGATCCCCGGATGAACCTAATCTGGTTTGGATGACGCGCACACCCTGCAAACCCGGATTGTCGGAGCATGATCAGAACCGCGCCGGCCGGGCGGAACTGCTGGCGACACCGTTCGAAGTCTTCGAACGCAATATTCGCGCGCAACTCGGGCGAATGCTGGGCAGCGCGGGCTTCGATCCGGCCGCCGATATCACGGCCATTACAGTGAACCGTTGGCCCCATGGATACGCGCCGGAGCACAATTCACTTTGGGAACCAGAGCTCCCGGAAAACGAGCAACCCCAGGTGATCGGTCGGGCTCGCTTTGGCCGGATCGCCATTGCCAATTCCGACTCCGGTGGCGGAGCGTACACCGACGTTGCCATCGATCAGGCTCATCGCGCCGTCAACGAATTGCTCGGATCGCAGCCGAGAATGTAATGCCCCGGACCGCTCCTGCGGCTCTGAGGCCGAGCGCTGCGCACGCCCCCTCGTACTACGCGGCGACATTGAAGGAGCGTGCCGCCACCCAACCGTTCACCGGGCCTGCACGTTGCGACGTGTGCGTCGTGGGCGGCGGCTACACAGGACTTTCGACGGCCTTGCATCTGGCGCGGCGCGGAGTCGATGTCACATTGCTGGAACAATCGCTCCTGGGCTGGGGGGCCTCCGGGCGCAACGGTGGCCAGGCTCACGTCGGCATGCGGCGCGAACAAGAGTGGCTCGAGAAGCGCGTTGGACTCGCCGATGCGCGCCTGCTGTGGGAGTTCGCGCTCGGCGCACGCGCTCACCTCGATTGGCTGATCGAGACTTACCGGATCGACTGTGACCTGCGGCTCGGCTACCTGCACGCCAATCACCGTGAGCGCTACACCGCGGAGACGCGCCGCTACGTCGAGCACCTGCGCGCGAACTACGGCTACGAACACGTTCGATTCATTGAACGCGAGGAACTGGCGTCCCTGGTAGCCACTCGACAGTATTGCAGTGGCAGTTTCGACGCGCGTGCCGGCCACCTGCACGCGCTAAATCTTGCGCTCGGACTGGCACGCGCGGCGGCCAGCCACGGCGCCCGGCTGCACGAAGCGGTGCAGGTCACCGGTATTGATGCGCAGCATGGCGGCTGGCGGATCGCCACGACCGGCGGGGAGATCATCGCCGAGCGGGTGGTGCTGGCATGCAATGGCTACCTGCGTGGGCTGGCGCCGGAGGTGGAGCGCCGGGTCATGCCGATCAACAATTACATTGCAGTTACCGAGCCTCTGGGCGCCGAGGGCGCGCAGCGACTGATCAGCAATGGTGCAGCAGTGTCGGATTCACGGTTCGTGGTCAACTATTTTCGCATTACCCCGGACCACCGATTGCTGTTCGGCGGCGGCGAAAACTATGGGTACAGGTTTCCTCGCGACATCGCCGCCTTCGTGCGCCCGCACCTTTTGAAGGTATTTCCGCAGCTCGCTTCGGTTCGCTACGAGTACGCCTGGGGCGGGACACTTGCGATCACACCGACCCGCATGCCCTGGGTGCACGAATTCAAGCCGGGGCTATTCAACGCCAGCGGGTTCTCCGGCCTGGGCGTGCTGATAGCACCCTATACCGGCAAGGCCATCGCCGAGGCGCTGTGCGGCGAACGCGAGACTTTTGAGTTGCTCGGGAGGGTGCCGGTCCCGACTTTCCCGGGCGGGACGTGGTTGCGTTCACCGACGCTGGTCGCCGCAATGCTTTTTTACGCCCTTCGAGACCGGCTCTGACAAATCATCACCAAGTGGGAAAATCATGCATGAAAGGATATCCAGCAATACCGCTCCGATAAGCGACTGGCACGAGTTTCGGGCCGCGAATCCGGACCTTCAAGCCATCGACGCCTTTATCATCGACCTGAACGGCCACACTGCAGGCAAGAGAATTCCGGCGGTTGACGGCGAAAAGCTGTACACCGGAGGCCTGATGTTTTCGGCCTGCGCACCGCTGGCGGACTGCCGCGGACTCGGCCACAACGCCGGCGGCATGGGCAAGTCCGACGGCGATCCTGACGGGATTGCGCGGCCGCTGCGTGGGTATCTGCGGCGCGTGCCGTGGGCGGCGACGCCGACGGCGCAGGTACTCTGCCAGATGACCGATGCGGCGCGGGGCAAGGAGCTGTGGTTTGACCCACGCGTGATCCTGGCCAATGTCGTGGATCAGTGCCGCGCCGCAGGGCTTCACCCGGTCATGGCCTGCGAGCTGGAGTTCTACCTGATCGATCCGCGCCGCACCGCCGATGGGGGCATCACGCTCGGGGCACTGCCGGGCCGCACCGCCTCGCGGCGTGCCGCGAACTTATCCCTCGAGGCGGTGGAAGACATGGCCGATTTTCTCAGCCGGGTCGACGCCGCAGCAGCGGTGCAGCACTTGCCCGTGTGCGGGGCCGTGGCCGAGTACGGCGTGGGCCAGTACGAGGTCAATCTGCGACACATCGCCGACCCGGTCCTGGCCGCGGATCAGGCCGTGCTGCTCAAACGTCTGGTCAAAGGCGTGGCGCGCTCGCTCGGCATGGAGGCCACGTTCATGGCGAAGCCGTTCATTAGCGAGCCCGGCAGTGGCTTGCACGTGCACGTGAGTGTGGTCGACGAGGCGGGCCGCAATCGGTTCGGCGCCCCGAACGGAGATGCCTTACTGCGCCACGGAATTGGCGGAATGCAGGCGCTGATGTACGACTCGATCGCAGTGTACGCCCCGAATTTCAACTCGCAACGGCGCTTCCTCGGCCCGTTCGTACCGAGCAGCCGGGACTGGGGTCACAACAACCGCAGCGTTGCCTTTCGCGTGCCCTTGGGGGACAACGAAGCACGCCGGATCGAACACCGGGTTGCCGGGGCCGACGCCAGCCCACATCTCGCGCTGGCGGCGGTTTTGGCGGCGCTGTTGCACGGAATCACAAACCGGCTGGAATCGAGCGCACCCGTCGACGGTCAAGCGATCGGGACCGACGATGCCGATTTTCCGGGCGACCTGATTGTCGCGCTCGACCGGCTAGAGCGCTCGAGCGTGCTGGCGAAATACATCCCCGCGAGGTACCTCAAGGTGTATTCGGAGGTCAAAAGAGGCGAGTACGGTGCGCTGATTGACACGATTTTTCACCGCGAGTACGACTTCTACGCCTAAGTCGCATTACGTCAAACCAATCCCTGTCTGGCAGAGCAAGGCCGAGGCAGGAATCTAGCGGCCCGCAGTGAATAAATGATTAGAAACAATGAGGTAGGATTTAACTAAATAATTCGGAGCCGCCAGAATTGCCATTCTCCAGGGGACTGAGCGATGCCCCCTATGGTCTAATGACTCCATTAGAGAGCACGCCAAAGGCGTACCGACCGCAGCGGCTTGGTGCGTCGGAGCCCCTTTTCATGTCTGGCAAGCGTCCATTGATCGGCATTCCCGCGGACCGCCGTCTGCTGGGGCCACAGGCCTACCATCTCGCCGGGGAAAAGTATGTCGTTGCGGCCCTGGACGCGGCCGGAGTCATACCGGTAATCGTGCCGGCCCTGGGTCGCGAGCTCAACTATGACGGCTTGCTCGATTCACTCCACGGATTGCTCTTTACGGGCAGTCCATCGAATGTTGAGCCGCATCACTACCGCGGGGAGCCAAGCGCAGTCGGGACCCTGCACGACCCGCATCGCGATGACACAACACTGCCGTTGATCCCGCGCGCGGTCGCCGCCGGGGTGCCGGTGCTCGGCATCTGCCGCGGCTTTCAGGAGTTCAACGTTGCCTACGGGGGCACGCTTTGGCAGCAGCTGCAAGAAGTGCCCGGTTACGCTGATCATCGCGAGGACAAGGCCGACCCACTGGAGCAGCAGTATGGCCCGGCCCATGAGATGACCCTGGCGCCCGGAGGCCTGCTGCAGCGTTTGGCCGGCGGCGCCGAGCGATTGCAAGTCAATTCACTCCACGCCCAAGGCGTGCGGGAACTCGGCCCGGGATTGACGGTGGAGGCGCGCGCCAGCGACGGGGTGATCGAAGCCTTCCGCGTTACCCAGGCAAGTAATTTCGCGCTCGCCGTGCAATGGCACCCGGAATGGCAGGTGCTGAAAAACAAGTTCTCGAGTGGCATTGTTTGCCGAATTCGGTGCCGCCTGCAGAGCAAGAATGTAAACCAAGGTGATTTATGTCCAATGAGATCCAGCAATTCTTTCGCGATCACGGCATTTCCGAAGTAGAGGCCATCATCCCGGACATGGCCGGCATCGCCCGTGGCAAGTTGATGCCAGCGGAAAAATTCGCCGAGGATGCGGGCATGCGCCTGCCGGAAAGCATCTTCCTGCAGACCGTGACCGGTGATTATCCGAGCGACACCTCATCGGCCATGAGTCCGGAGGAAATCGACATCGTGCTCAAGGCCGATCCGAAGACGGTCCGCGTCGTGCCGTGGGCCGCCGAACCTACCGCCCAGGTCATTCATGATTGCTACTATTCGGACGGTCGGCGCGTCACGATGGCCCCGCGCCAGTTGCTGCAACACGTTCTGGAACTCTATGCCGCGCGCGGTTGGCAACCGGTGGTAGCGCCCGAACTCGAGTTCTACCTGGTCGAGCCCAACATCGACGCGGATTATCAGCTCAAGCCACCGATCGGGCGCTCCGGACGCTCAGAACCTGGCCGCCAGTCTTACAGCATTGCTGCGGTCAACGAGTTTGATCCGCTGTTCGACGACATGTACGCCTTCTGCGAGTCACAGGATATCGAAATCGACACCCTGATCCACGAGGACGGGCCGGCGCAGATGGAAATCAATCTGATGCACGGCGATCCCCAGAACCTCGCAGACCAGGCCTTTCTGTTCAAGCGCACGGCGCGCGAAGCGGCCTTGCGGCACAAGATGTACGCCACGTTCATGGCCAAGCCGCACGCCAAGGAACCGGGTAGTGCGATGCACATACACCAGAGCGTGATCGACACCAAAACCGGCGCCAACATATTCAGCAACGCGGACGGCACTCCCTCGGCCCTGTTCTTTTCGCACATCGCGGGCCTGCAACGCTACCTGCCGCCGGCCATGAGCCTGTTCGCGCCCAACGTGAACTCGTACCGACGCATCGCCCGCTATCAGCTGGCACCGGTCAACGTCCAGTGGGGTTACGATAACCGCACTGCGGGATTGCGGGTGCCGGTGTCCGATCCGGACGCTCGACGAGTCGAGAATCGGCTCGGCGGGGCGGATGCAAACCCCTACATCGCTATTGCCGGTTCGCTGGCCTGCGGATACCTGGGCATGGTGCAGAACCTCCAGCCAAGTGACCCGATCACGGGCAGCGCGCAGGATCTGCCTTGGGACTTGCCGCGTTCTCTCGACGACGCCCTGAAGCGTCTCAAGGACTGCCAGCCGCTGGTCAGCTTGCTCGGTCAGCCTTTCGTTGCGGCCTACACAATCGTCAAGCAGGCCGAGCACGAGGTGTTCCTGCAGGTGATCAGCTCCTGGGAGCGTGAACATCTGCTGCTAAACGTCTAGTTCGGTGCTGATTTGTGCAGAGGCTCGCTTGCCACTGCGCTAGGGGAGTCGTGTCCCCGGCCGCCTGCAGCGCGCACGCCGTCGACCGACTCCCGGGGGGCCGGTACCCAAGCGCATCACCGGCCAGAGGCGGAGCCGAAGAGGAAGATACCGAACGGCGGGACTGCCCAGAGGCTGTTTCTGAGGACGCCGCGTTGGTATATTGGCCCCAGACATAAGCGGGGCTAGCTACGGACACGCCTCGACTGTGCACGTGCGTTAAAAAATCCTTCACGACACCTGGAACCTTCAGATGCCCCATAAAGTCGCACGCCACGCCACGTGGGTCATGATCGCCTTCGCGCTAGTGGGTTGCGGCGGCAAGCCACCGGCGGGGTCTTCAGCGAGCGGCTCCAGTGCGGCACCCGCCGGTTCGACGGCCGAAGAAAAGGTGCTCAACGTCTACAATTGGTCCGACTACATCGCACCCGAGGTCGTGCCGAACTTCGAAAAGGAGTACGGCATCAAGGTTCACTACGATGTCTTCGATTCGAACGAGGTGCTGCAGACCAAACTGCTGGCGGGCCAGACGGGCTACGACATCGTCGTACCCACGGCCAATTTCCTGGCGTTGCAGATCAAGGCCGGCGTGTTTCGCAAGCTCGACAAATCATTGCTGCCGAATCTCAAGAACGTCGATCCGACGATGGTCAAGTACTTCGACGCGCTGGATCCGGGCATGCAATATTCAGTGAATTATTTCTGGGGCACCTCGGGCGTGGGCTATAACGTCGACAAGATCAAGGCGGCAATGCCCGACGCCCCGGTCGACAGCTTCCGCATGTTCTTCGACCCCACGGTAGTCAAGCATTTCAAGGACTGCGGCGTAACGCTGCTGGACGCGCCCGATGAGGTCATCAACACGGTATTCGTGTACCTGGGGATACAGCCCAACAGCGAAAAGCCTGAAGACCTCGCAACCGCGGAGAAGACGCTGATGGCGATACGTCCTTACGTACGCTACATCAATTCGTCCAAATACATCGAGGATCTTGCGAACGGCGAGATTTGCCTGGCGCTGGGTTGGAGCGGCGACGTGGGGCAGGCGGCGCTGCGCGCTCGCGAGGCCAAGAACGGCAATAACATTAAGTACCTTATTCCCAAGGAGGGCGCAGTACTGTTCTTTGACATGCTGGCGATTCCTGCCGATGCACCGCATCCGAAGAATGCGCACCTGTTCATCGACTATCTGCTGCGTCCCGACGTATCGGCGAGGAATTCCAGCGCGGTGCATTTTGCATCCATTAACGCCGCGGCCTATCCCCTGATCGATCCGGCTATTTACAATGACCGCGGCATTTTTCCGGCCCCCGAGACCACTGCACATCTGGCCCCGAATCTGCCGCGCTCGCAGGCCTACATGCGCTTGCTGAACCGCATGTGGACCCGAGTCAAGTCCGGCCGCTAGACAACCACGGAGCAGGGTTCATCGATCGGTCCCCGGCGATGAGCCCCAACGATAATGGCTGAAAACCGCAGCAAGACCCCCGAGCCATGGCTTGATCCCCACGCCCAGGCCTACATCCGCATAGAGAACGTCACCAAGCGCTTCGGCACCTTCGTGGCCGTCAACAATGTCTCACTCAAGGTTTTTAAGGGCGAGATATTCTGCCTGCTTGGCGGGTCCGGATGCGGAAAGACCACTCTGCTGCGCATGCTGGCTGGCTTTGAGCAACCGACCTCGGGCGCGGTGTATATCGACGGCCAGGACATGGCAGGTATTCCGCCGTACGAGCGACCAGTCAACATGATGTTCCAGTCGTACGCGATATTCCCGCACATGAGCGTGGCCGGCAATGTGGCGTTCGGCCTGGAGCAGGAACGGCTCGCGCGCGCGGAGATTGAGCGACGCGTGGCGGAGATACTCGACATCGTCAAGCTAAGCGAGTACGCCAAGCGCAAGCCACACCAGCTGTCCGGAGGCCAGCGCCAGCGGGTGGCGCTGGCGCGCTCGCTGGTCAAGCGCCCTAAGTTGCTGTTGCTCGATGAACCCCTGGGCGCGCTCGATCGCAAACTTCGTGAGCACACGCAGTTTGAATTGCTGGCCATTCAGGAAAAGCTGGGCGTAACCTTTGTGGTGGTCACGCACGACCAAGAGGAGGCGATGACGCTCTCCTCCCGCGTAGGTGTGATGAACCGCGGCGAGATTGTGCAGGTGGGCACCCCTCGGCAAATATACGAATTTCCGGCCTCGCGCTTTGTCGCTGACTTTATCGGTTCGGTGAATCTCTTCGAAGGCCAACTCACCGAAGATGAACAGGATCACGTGCGCGTCAAGTGCGAGGAGCTCGAGGCTCCGGTCTACGTGGACCATGGCATGAGTGCGCCGCCGCTGGCGCTGTGCTGGGTCGCAGTACGTCCGGAGAAGATCATATTGACGCGGGACGCGCCGGCTGGCACTGACAACTGGGCGCACGGCACGATTCGCGACATTGCCTACCTCGGCGATATGTCGGTGTTTCTCGTCAGGCTCGATTCGGGCCGGGAGGTGCGGGTTACCCAGGCCAATCGCGCCCGCAAGTCGGACGAGCAGTTCGACTGGGACGAAGCGGTGTACCTGAGCTGGGACGCTTCCAGCCCCGTGGTGGGCTTGAACTGACATGGGAGCCTCCCGCAGCAGTTCGCCGCGTTCGCCGGGCAACCCTGTCAGAAAGGGCTCCCGCCTGACGACGCCCTGGGAACCGCTGTGGCAGTGGATCTATCGCCTGCGACCGGCGCTCTGGTCGGCGTACATCCGCGATCACTGGATTGGCAAGCCGCTGGTCACGGCCGTGCCCATGATCTGGCTGGTGCTGTTTTTCATGGTGCCGTTCATCATTGTGTTCGGCATCTCGTTCTCGCAGTCGGTGCTGGCAATCCCGCCGTATGAATCCCTGTGGAGTTGGGTCGACGACAAGGTACTGACGCTGCGGCTGCATCTGGGGAACTACAACTACCTGTTTACCGACTCGCTCTACATCAGTTCCTACCTGTATTCCTTGAAAGTGGCAGCGGTCTCGACCCTTTTCTGCCTTTTGATCGGCTATCCGATGGCCTACGGCATCGCCCGGGCGCCGCCGACCACACGCAACATCTACCTGATGTTGATCATCCTGCCGTTCTGGACGTCGTTTTTGCTGCGGGTCTACGCCTGGATTGGGCTGCTGAAGAACAACGGCGTTATCAACAACGTACTGATGTCGCTCGGCATTATCCACGAGCCAATTACGATGATGCAGACGGATTTCGCGGTCTATATCGGCATTGTCTATTCCTATCTGCCGTTTATGATCCTGCCGCTGTACTCCAACCTTGAGAAACACGACCGCACCTTGCTCGAGGCCGCGGCTGATCTGGGCGCGCGGCCATGGAAGGCATTCATGCGGATTACCGTGCCGTTGTCGATGCCCGGCATCGTCGCCGGCGCACTGCTGGTGTTTATTCCGGCGGTTGGCGAATACGTGATTCCCTCGCTCCTTGGCCGCACCGACCAACTCATGATCGGGCGCGTGCTGTCAGACGAGTTCTTCGCCAATCGCGACTGGCCGGTGGCCAGTGCAGTCGCCACCGCCATGCTGATTCTGCTGGTGGTCCCGATAATGATCTTTCAGCGCTACCAGAACCGCGAGCTGGCGCACAAATGATCGGCGGACGGAAATTTTTCGTGCCGACCATGCTGGCCTTCGGATTTGCATTCCTGTACGTGCCAATCCTGTCGATGATGGTGTTTTCGTTCAATTTCTCGAAACTGGTCACCGTGTGGGACTCGGCCAATTCGCCGACTCTGAAGTGGTACGGATTGCTGTTCCAGAACCATCAGATCATGGGCGCGGCCGCATTGTCCATCAAGGTTGCGACGCTGAACGCCTGCATTTCGGCCGTACTCGGCACCCTGGCGGGACTGGTGTTGGCGCGCTTTGGCCGGTTTCGCGGACGTACCCTGCTGGCGGCGATGACCACCGCCCCCCTGGTGATGCCGGAGGTTATTACCGGGCTGGCGATGCTGCTGCTGTTCGTGGCCATGGAGCAGCTGATCGGCTGGCCGGCCGGGCGCGGCGTCACCACAATCACGATTGCACACGTCACATTTTCGATGGCCTACGTGACCGTCATCGTGCAGTCGCGGCTCGCTGGCTTCGACGAATCGCTGGAAGAAGCGGCCATGGATCTGGGTGCGCGTCCGGCCAAGGTATTCTGGCGCATTACCTTGCCGCTCATCATGCCAGCGATAGTCTCGGGCTGGTTGCTCGCCTTCACGCTGTCCTGGGATGACGTGGTGATTTCACAATTCGTTGCCGGCCCGAGTTCCACTACGCTGCCTATGGTGATTTTTTCCAAGGTACGGCTGGGCGTCAGCCCAGACGTGAACGCGCTGGCGACCCTGATGGTGCTGATCGTGGCGACCGGCGTGGTGGTCTCAGCGCTGGTAATGCAGCGTCAGGAAAAGCGCCGTCAGCGTGAGATGCAACTCGCAAACGACTAAAGGTCGGCCACCGGATGCCGCTGCCAAATAAGCTTCCAGACGTGGGCACCACGGTGTTCACGGTGATGTCGCGGCGCGCGGCGGAGTCAGGCGCCATAAACCTGGGCCAGGGTTATCCGGACTATCCCATCGATACGCGGCTGGCCGAACTCGTACAGCAGGCGATGGCCGAGGGCCACAACCAGTACGCGCCCATGCCCGGAGTCCCGGCGCTGCTGGAACAAATAGCACTCAAGCTGCAGCGGGTCTACGGAGTGAGTGTGGATGCGACCCGCGAACTCACAGTGACTCTTGGCGCCACCGAGGCAATATACTCTGCTATTCAGGCTCTGGTCGGCGCGGGCGATGAAGTAATCGTCTTCGATCCCGCTTACGATTCCTACGACCCGGCCGTGCGTCTTGCCGGTGCGCGCTGCGTCCACGTACCCATGACGCCGCCGGCATTCCGCCCGGATTGGGATAGGGTACGGGCGCTGGTGAGCGAACGCACACGGCTGGTGATCGTCAATTCACCCCAGAATCCGGCCTGCAGTTGTCTGCAGGTTGCGGATCTCGAGGCTCTGGCCGCCCTGATTCGTGGCCGTGATTGTCGGGTGTTGGCTGACGAAGTGTACGAGCATATGGTGTTCGACGGCGCCCGGCACGCGAGTGTTCTTGCGCACCCGGAATTGCGCGCGAGCAGCGTGGCCGTCTACTCGTTTGGAAAGACCTTGCATGCCACGGGTCTACGCATCGGCTACGCCGTCGCTCCAGCGGAGCTGACCGGCGAACTGCGCAAGGTGCACCAGTTCAATACCTTCACGATTGCGACCTGCCTGCAACACGCGATTGCCGGGTATCTGCGCGAGCGACCGCAGTGCGGGATGGACCTGCCCGAGTATTTTCAAAGCAAGCGTGACCGGCTGGCATCGCTGCTGGAGCACAGCGGCTTGCGGGTACTGCGTTCGGCCGGCTCGTACTTTCAGCTGGTGGATTACAGCGCCGTGTCCGAGCGCGGCGATGTCGAGCTCGCCGGTGCCCTGATCGAGGAGGCCGGTGTGGCCACGATTCCACTTTCGGTGTTTTTTCGGGAACCGCCCCCGATGCGGCTGCTGCGCCTGTGTTTTGCCAAGCGCGACGCGACGCTGGTCGAAGGTGCACGACGCCTCACCGAATGGGCGCGGCGGCAGCAGAGCTAGGCCTTAGGCGTACAATAGCCCCATGGACCGATTTACCCGCCTCAATCATCCGCCGGATGTGCCGCTGCCGCCTGACAACCGCCCGGTGGTTGCACCGATTCATCGCAGCGTAAAATTCGAGTTCGAGACGGTAGAGGAGACCGTGCGCAACTGGCGCGGGGCGCGCCCGGGATTCAACTACCTGCGCTCGGCAAATCCCACCACCCGCCAGCTCGAACTGACGCTCGCTCAGCTTCAGGGTCGTGACGATGCGCTGGCTTGTGCCTCGGGGGTGGGAGTAATGGCCAACACCGTGTTGTCGCTCACCAAGCAGGGCGACCACATTGTGTTGTTTGTGGAACTCTATGGACCCACCCGGCACCTGGTGCGCCGCATGCTCGCCAAGTTCGGAGTCACGCATACGCTGCTATCGGTCAGCGATCTGCCGGGCATCGAGCGCGCCCTGGCAACGACGCCGACCCGGCTCGTGCTCTTCGAGAGCCCCACCAATCCCATCAACCGTATCGCCGACATCAACGCGATCACGCAGCTCTCGCGCAAGCATGGGGCCCTCACGGTGCTTGACAACACTCTGGCGGGACCGCATCAGCACGGAGAATTCGAAATTGATGTCTTCCTGCACAGCCTCACTAAGTTTGCCTCCGGCCACGGTGACGTCATGGGCGGCGCGGTGATTGCAAATGCCCAATTGATAGGCCAGCTGCGGCCCGACTTCAACCTGTTGGGGGGCGCCCTTGATCCACAGGCGGCATTTCTCATTCAGCGCGGGCTCAAGACGTACCAGGTACGCTATCGCGAGCACAGCCGCAGCGCTCAACTGGTGGCGGAATTCCTCGCCAAGCACCCCGCCGTAAGTGCAGTCTACTACCCTGGCCTGAGCACACATCCCGGTCACGCGCTGGCGCGCGCGCAAATGAGCGATTTTGGATCAGTTGTCACCTTTGACTTGCGCGGCGGAGCGGAGGCGGGTCGGCGCGTTGCCGAAGCTCTGGAGCTATTCGCCATGGCGGCGAGCTTTGGAGCCACCGAATCTTTGGTGTTGCCGCCGCAGTTGCTGGTCGCTCGAGATCTCGACGCCGAGCAGCAGCGTCTGGCAGGAGTCGGCGAGGGCACGGTGCGGCTATCCATAGGACTCGAGAGCATCGACGATCTTCTCGCCGATCTCGGCCAAGCCCTCTCGAAGGCGTGACCGCCCGACTCACCGGCGCAGAATGCTTGCTGCCGCAATGAGTGGACTCAGGCCCCGGCGGCAAAATCGCACTCGTCTGGAGTCGCCTCAAAAATTCGTGATCAGCGCGTCACCAAACTCGCTGCATTTCACCTTGGTCGCACCCGGCATCATGCGGGCAAAGTCGTAAGTTACGATCTTCTGATCGATGGTCTTGTCCATGGCGGTGATGATCGCATCGGCGGCTTCCGTCCAGCCCATATAACGCAGCATCATCTCGCCGGAAAGCACCACCGAACCCGGGTTGACCTGATCAAGGTCGGCATATTTGGGCGCGGTACCGTGGGTTGCTTCAAAAATGGCGTGACCAGTTTGGTAGTTGATATTGGCACCGGGCGCGATACCTATCCCGCCAACCTGTGCCGCCAGCGCATCGGACAGATAGTCGCCGTTGAGGTTAAGCGTGGCGACTACGTCAAATTCGTCGGCGCGAGTGAGGACCTGCTGCAGTGTGATGTCAGCAATCGCGTCCTTGATAAGTAGCTTGCCCTGCTTGAGCGCCGCGGCCTGTTCGGCGTTCGCCCCCGCCTCGCCCTGCGCGGCCTTGGTGCGCTCCCACTGCAGCCATGTGTACACCCGGCCGGCGAATTCACGCTCGGCCAGTGCGTAGGCCCAGGCGCGGAATGAGCCTTCGGTAAATTTGAGGATGTTGCCCTTATGGACGATCGTCACGCTCTTGCGCTTATTCACAAGGGCATATTCGACCGCGGCGCGGAACAATCGCTCAGTCCCTTCCTGCGAGACGTTCTTGATGCCAATGCCACAGGACTCCGGGAACCGAATCCTGGCGTAATGCTTGGGAAAATTGTCCTTAAGATAGGCTAGGAATTTTCGGTTATCCTCGGTGCCGGCTTCAAATTCGATGCCGGAATACAGATCCTCGGTGTTTTCGCGGAACACCACCATGTCGACTTTCTCGGGAGATTTGACCGGAGAGGGTACGCCCTTAAACCAGCGCACGGGCCTCAGGCACACATACAAATCAAGCAGCTGGCGCAGTGCTACGTTGAGGGAACGAATGCCGCCCCCAATTGGCGTCGTCAGGGGGCCTTTTATGGATACCAGATATTCACGGCAGGCCGCCACGGTCTCATCCGGAAGCCAGCTATTAAATGCCTGGTAGCTCTTTTCGCCCGCATATACCTCCATCCACTCGATTTTCCGTTTGCCCCCGTAGGCCTTGGCGACGGCCGCGTCGAGCACCCGCACGCTCGCCCGCCAGATATCTCGTCCGGTACCGTCGCCCTCAATAAACGGAATAATTGGCCGGTCGGGGACCTGCAAATTCGTGCCGGTGATGGTTATCTTCCGGCCGTTTGCCGGCGGGGATGGCTTCGCGCTAGTGGGCATGCTCATGGGGCTGAGTAAATTCCATTTTGGGCCAGAAAAAGAGGCGCAGATGCTACCACATGGACCGAAAACTACGGAGCTCGGGGCGGCATCGCAACCGGCACTGGCGCGGTACGGGCCGAGTGCGGCACACTTGAGCGGCAATGAAGAAACTGCGCATTGATCTTCCGGAGAAATTGCAGGTGCGCGGCACCGCGCGTGTCAAATTGAGGGAGTCGGCTGCGGCACACACCTACGGCTGGATGGAATCGCAAGCGCGCGCGGAGTCGGCGCGCCTGGCCGGAAAACTTGGCGATCTCCAGTACCGATTGCATGCGGACGGGCGCTACGGGGTTTTGGTAGTCCTGCAGGCGATCGACGGCGGCGGCAAAGACAGCACCATCCGTCACGTTTTCTCGGCATTTAATCCGCAAGGCTGCACCGTGCATTCCTTCAAGGCTCCCAGCGCCGAGGAACTGGCCCACGACTATCTGTGGCGGGTCCACGCGCACACGCCGGCCCGTGGCGAACTTGCGGTATTCAATCGCTCACACTACGAAGATGTGCTGATTGCGCGAGTCGATAAACTGGTGGAACGGCCGGTCTGGCAGGCGCGCTACCGTCAAATCAATGAGTTTGAGCGCATGCTGGCCGAGAGCAATATCCACGTAGTGAAGATTTTCCTGCACATCAGCAAGGCGGAACAACGTCGCCGATTCGAAGAGCGGATTCGCGAGCCTCGCAAACAATGGAAGTTTGATCCCCAGGACCTCGTCAAGCGCACCCAATGGCAGGCCTACCAGCTGGCATTTGGAGACATGCTGGGACTTTGCAACACCCGGCACGCACCGTGGTACATAGTGCCCGCTAATCGCAAATGGTTGCGTGACCTGGCGGTGTCCCAGATCTTGTATGCCACATTGCGATCGCTGTCGCTGCGGTTCCCGCCGCCGCGTTTCAATCCCAGATTGCGTGTGGTCTAGAGCGCCGCGAGCTCGCGGCGCGCTGCCGTCAACCATTGTTCCTGCGCTTGCCGGTAGTGGCGTGGTGCGAGCCGGGCGTGCTCGAGCAGCGCGCTTAGGGTCTGCCGTGCAGCGGTGTGCTGGCCGAGCCTGGCTTGCAACAAAGCGTGCCGTAATGGCGCTTCCGCTCCCGCGAAGTAGCCCGCGACGGCGGCGTATTCTTCCAGAGCCTTGGCCAGGTTCCCCTCGCCCTCAAGCGCCCGGGCGTAGAGCAGGTGTCCCTCCGGAGATTTGAAGGCCGGATTGTTGGCGATCAATCGGTCCAGAGTCTTGCGCGCGGCCGCGGGGTCAGCCGCGGCAAACTGTGCCTGCGCCAGTCCCAACAACAAATTCGGATCTTGCTCGTACAATCCAGTCAGCGCCTGCCCGTATACCGCAATGGCCTGGGTCGCATGCCCTTGGCGCACCAGCTCTTCGGCGTAGCGCTGGCGGCTTGCTACGTCGCCGGTGCGCTGCGCCGCTAGCTCGTACGCGCGCAGCTGCTCTCCGGGGTCGAGCGCACGGCGCACGCCACGCAAGGCTCGCCCCGTGGTGGGCGAGCGCCACAGGTCCGGGACGATCTCGACCGCGATGTACGCGATGGCGCCCGGGAGCGATAGCAGGGCCAGCACCCAGATCCAGACCGTGTTTCTACCCGTGCGGATGCAGTGGATGATCAGCGCCACCTGCAGACCGAGGACAATTAGAAAAATCGGGCTCATAGGGGCGTTAAAGCATAAGCGTTCGCACCCGCCGAGCGGTAGCGGCGCTTGCGCATGGTAGTATTTTAATCCATGCGCTTGACAGCACTCTTCCTTGGTGGACTGTTGCTGGCGGGCGAGGCCCGGTCCGAGTCGGCAGCGGCCGGTTCGCCGGCGCCCGAAGCCCCCCCGCCGGTTCGCATCGGACTGGTGCTGTCGGGCGGCGGTGCGCGTGGCATGGCTCACGTCGGCGTCCTCAAGGTGCTCGACGATCTGCACGTCCACCTGGACGCGATTGCCGGAACCAGCATGGGCGCCGTAGTCGGCGGACTATATGCAAGCGGCATGTCAGGTCGCGCAATCGAAGAACTTTTGAGCTCGCCCGACTGGCAGGACGCGTTTCGCGAGCGCGTGCCCCGGGAAGAACTCAGCTTTAGGCGCAAGGAAGAAGACCGTATTTTCCTGGTCAACTTTCCGCTGGGCATTCAGGGCCGAGAACTCCTGATTCCGACCGGTCTGGTTCAAGAGCAGAAGCTGACGCAGATTCTGCGTAGGGCCACGTTGCCAGCCGCGACCATCAAGCGCTTCGACGAATTGTCGACGCCCTTCAGAGCCGTGGCCACCGATCTGGAAACCGGCGATCCCGTGGTCATGGACTCGGGCGACTTGGCCACGGCGCTGAGGGCCAGCATGTCGGCGCCAGGCGTGTTTGCGCCCGTGGAGCGTGACGGCCGGCTGTTGGTTGACGGAGGCTTGGTTGAAAACCTGCCGATTGACGTCGCGCGTAGCATGAACGTTGATGTGCTGATCGTGGTCGATGCGGGCTTCCCCCTGCAGACCCGCGAGCGCCTCAATTCGCTCACCAGTATCTCGAATCAAGCTCTCGCCATACTGGTGCGTCGCGACGTGGAACGCCAGCGGACCACTCTGACTTCGAAGGACCTGGTGCTGCGGCCTGAATTGGGTGCGCGTTCGTCTTACGATTTCAGCGCCGTCGCAAGCGCCGTGTTGGCCGGAGAATTTGCAGCGCGCAGCGCACAACCGCAAATCATAGCGCTGGCCGCCGCGGCGAAGCCGGCGGTCCCGCCCACTGCAGCCCCGGAAGCGACGCTCGCCACCGCGTCGCCCGTAACTGTGCAATTCATCGCCACTGAGCCCGGGTCGGAACGTTACGAGCGCATGCTGCAGACCACGTTCGCGGACCAGCTGGGAAAGCCCATCGACCCCGGGCTGATTGCTCAGCGCCTGGCGGTACTCTACGGCAGCGGAAATTTTGAAGTCCTCGATTACCATCTGCAGCGTTCACCGCAGGGCACAGACGGTTTGATTTTCAGCGCAAAGCGCAATTCCTGGGGTCCGAACTATCTGCGGGTGGGCTTGTCCCTGCAGGACGACTTCGAGGGCAACAGCACCTTCAATGCCGCCGCGCGCGTGTCATTTACCGAACTCAATGCGCTGGGTGCCGAAGCCCTGCTAGACCTTCAGGTCGGCGCCTCGCCGCGGGTGGGGGCGGAGCTGTACCAGCCGCTATCGGTACGGCGCAGCTACTTTATTGCCCCGCGTATCCAGGCGGAGGCACACGACGTGCCGCAACTCGAGAACGGCGACATCATCGGTGAATACCGGGTGCGCACCTTCGAGTACGGACTCGACTTCGGGCGAGAGTTTGGCAACTGGGGGCAGCTGCGCGGTGGCGTGCTCAACAGCCGCGGCACCACCTCGGTGCGGCTGGGTGATTTCAGCGTCCCGGAAGAGAGTTTTCACACGCCGGCTGCATTCCTGCGTTTCAGCTATGACCGCCTCGACAGTGCCGACTTTCCGCGCCATGGCCAGGCGCTTACTCTGGCGGTGCGCGATGAATTCGCCGGCACCGGGGCGGAGGGTTCCGATCTGGCCACGGTCGACTGGCGCGCCGCCTGGTCGCGCGGCAAAGACACCTTCCTGGCCTGGTTATCCGGTGGCAGCACCATCGGCGGGAGCGACACCAACATACACGAGTATTTTCCGCTGGGCGGGTTTCTGAGCCTGTCGGGACTCGCGGCGCAGTCTCTAGCGGGGCCTCACTATGCGATCGCCCGAGCGATATTTCTGCACAGCGTGGGCAATGGCGGTGAGGGTATACTCGACGTGCCGGCTTACGTCGGCGCTTCCTTCGAGATCGGCAATGTGTGGACGCAACGGAGCGACATCAGTCTGGATTCCGCGCGGCGCGATGCATCACTTTTCTTTGGCGCCGATACCTACATCGGGCCGGTGTACCTGGCGGTCGGTTACGACGAGGCCGGTACCACGGGTTTCTACCTGTTTTTGGGGCATAATTTCTAGCGCCCGCCGTTACAGTCCGCGGCTGGCGGCGAGATTTTCGATCTTGGTGTAGACCAGGGCAGGGCGGTCACCCGGCCTTGAATATTCATGTTTGCGACTCATCTCAATCAGTGCGGCGTCCCGTTCTGCCGCAGTACGATACCAATGGCTGCGCTGCCAGTCCGCACCGCACAACTTGGCGAACGGATCGAGGGCGCGAAGGCTGACGCGTAGCCCATACGGCCGCGGTTCGATACTGGGCGGCTGGAGTAGATTGTGTTCGTTCGAGATGCCCAAGATTGCACAGGTATCGAGGAGCGGGAGTCGTTATTGTAGCGTCAATTGGTTTTTCCGGAGGAACAATGAAGCAATCAGCGAGCGCCGTGAACCATTTTGTCAATGGCCGCAGCATTAGGCCACCATTTGCTGCCGGCCTGGAGCAGGCTTTGTTTGGCATGGGCTGCTTCTGGGGTGCAGAGCGCCTTTTTTGGCAGCTGCCTGGGGTCTACTCCACCGCAGTCGGCTATGCCGGAGGCACGGCCGTGGACCCCGACTACCGACTTGTGTGCACCGGGCGCACCGGGCACGCCGAGGTCGTGCTGGTGGTTTACGATCCCAGGGAAATCTCGTACGAGCAGTTACTGCGCGTATTCTGGGAATCGCACGACCCTACCCAGGGGATGCGCCAGGGCAACGATGTCGGCCCGCAGTACCGTTCGGCCATATTCTATTTTGACGAGTCGCAGCGCACACTGGCTGAAGACAGCCTGCGCCGCTACGGTGAAGCGCTCAACAGCGCCGGCCGGGGCAAGATCACCACCGAAATCCGCGCGGCGCCGACCTTCTATTACGCCGAGGACTATCACCAGCAGTATCTGGCAAAGAATCCAGACGGATACTGCGGCATCGGCGGATGCGGAGTTCCCTTCAATTCCGCTAAGTTACCAGTGGATGCGAAGGCTTCCGCCTAGGCTGGCTGCCTGGACTCGCCGTTGAGTCTCATGGCACTCTTTGTTCTTAACTCCGACGGGCTCGCTGAGCGGATGAATCAGGAGGGGCAGGAAATGGCCAAGAACGTGATTTGCCTTTGGTACGACGGCGCGGCTGAAGAAGCCGCCAGATTCTACGCCCAGACTTTTCCGAACAGCGCCGTCACTGCAGTTCACCGCGCCCCTGGCGATTACCCGAGTGGCAAGCAGGGGCAGGTGCTGACAGTCGAGTTTACGGTGCTGGGGGTAAGCTGCCTCGGCCTCAATGGCGGCGCAGCCTTCAAACACAGCGAAGCTTTCTCGTTTCAGATTATCACCGAGGATCAGGCCGAGACCGATCGCTACTGGAAGGCGATCGTCGACAATGGCGGGGCGGAAAGCCAGTGCGGGTGGTGCAAGGACCGATGGGGCTTGTCCTGGCAGATCACCCCACGCCTCCTCGTGGAGGCGATAACCAGCCATGACCAGGCGTTCGCCAAGCGCGCGTTCGAGGCGATGATGGGAATGCAGAAGATCGACATCGCCGCGATCGAGGCGGCACGGCGCGGCCCTGCATAGCGTGCGCCTCCATGCCGTGAGGACGGCGGGGAGATGTACCCAGCCTGCCGTTGGTTCGCTGGCTGCGCCCAATTGTCTACGGCTTAGCTATGACGGACGCTCTTGAGGCTCAGCCGAGCGAAATTCGACGAGAGGTCAAAGGTCCAAGACCCCGCGTCAGAACACTATGCCCGCCACTTTCTTCAATAATTCCGACAGCGGCATTATGGTGAGCAGCAGCGGTACCATCGGGGCAACCACTGCGGCCACGAGAACGACGATCACTTCCTTGGTAATGAGCCAGGGGCGCATCGTTCGCACCACTTCCAGACTGTTTGCCAGGTCCGCCAGCGATTGAATATCGGCGGCGCCCAGCAACGCCTCATCCGCCGCCGCACCGCCACGCAGCCATTTGCTGTCGAATTCGCGCACGTATCGCTCGGCCAGGGTGCCGTATTCGCGGGCGCCTGTTCTCTTCACCCGGGCAAGTTGCGGCGCGAATACCAGAAACGGGCCGGCAAATATGCACATCAGCACGGCGACCAGGACGACGATCTCGATCTTAAAGTCCAGCAGATTGGCGCCGACGTACATGATACGGTTGGCAAGATGTCCGGTGGCCAAGACGCCGTGCGCCGCAAGGATGGGCACGAAGGCGTAGACCGCCTGGGTCAGAAATCCCAATCCACCGGAGCGGTCCGGATGGGTGGGCACCAGACGTAACTCGATACGTGATAGCTGCCACAGCAGCCGGGCCCAGATGAAAAGTCTGAAATACCAGCGAAGCAACAAAAACTGGCAGACCGGCAAGCTCAGGTAAACATACCAGAGTCCGGCCATCGACCACTTTGAGCCATCCGCAGACGGAGTTGCATACCAAGTGGCGGTATTGAGAGCCACGTACTGGGGCCAGACAAACAGGATGCCCACCCCGTACACGAATGCGAGCAGTAACACCTCGGCCAGAATGGAATTGCGCAGTCGGAATGCGGAGGCGACTGCGGCGTCGAAGCGCGATCGGGCGCTGTCGGGAATCAGATTACGATCGAGGAAGAGTTTCGTCACGGGACGCATGCGCACGTGCACCACGAGTTCGGCGGCGATCAACAGTGGCACCGCAACGAGGAACCGGAGGTGGGTGTCAATATCCTTTAGAAACGGTACGGCAAGCGATCCGTTCAGAAACTGACCATCGACCGCCGTGAGTATGCACAGCGGCAACCAACAGATCACGGCGAAGAAGATAACTCGTCGGCGCGCAAGCATCAGGGCATCGTCGGACAGGTGCGTGCGAAGAAAAAACTGAAACAGCGGCCCGCCAAGGACGAGCGAAAAGTCAGGCGTGTCCGGGCGGACCGGCCCGGCTTCGATAGACGCACCGGTGTTCAGGCTCACTTTGCTCTCCCCACCCTGTGCAAGTTACGGTCGCCCGAGACCAGTGCTGAAGCGAATCGGGCAAGTGGCATCCATAGTGTCCGTAGCCCGATCCGCGCGCAAGTCTACGACAGGAGGGGCAAAAGACTCGAGACCCCCATGTCAACCGGAAGGCAGGCCCAAACTCGTGACGCCCGTCGGGCGAGGCGATTCCCTTGAGGATCATCATAAGGAAGCCGGAGCGGGCTAGGGTTTGCCAACAGCCTTGCGCGCGTTCTGCCGCTCCGACCGAACCTCTTCAGTGAGCGTATAGGCGACGTAATACTTGAATATGTTGCGAACGTAGGTCGTGACTTCAAGGCCCACCTTTTCCGCGACCGGAATTTCGACGTTATTGAACCATTTGTCCGGGTCAAGACCGCGCTTCACAGCTTCCTTGCGCATCTGCGCGATTCGACCTGGCCCGGCGTTGTAGCTGGCGAATGCGAACAACGGTCGGTCGAAGTCGCTGAACTTGGCGTCAGGAAAGTACTTCGTCATCAACTGGCCCATGTACTTGGCACCCGCGTGGATATTGGGTTCAATCTTAGTAATGTCACCGACGCGCAGTTCGGCACCGGTTGCCGGCATCAATTGCATGACCCCGATCGCTCCCACCGCGCTGCGTGCGTCCTGGCGCAGGCGGGACTCCTGGAAGCCTTGTGCCGCCAGCATGATGGGGTCAAAGCCATAACGCGCACCATACTTCTTGAACAGCGCAATCGTCGCTTCGAAGCGTTTGTAGTCCGCGCCGCTCTCGTTGTTATACATACGCCTGACCCGGGATGCTGCCAGTGCTCGGCGGTTCTCCATCCGGGTTATTTTGTGCGCCTTGCGCATGTAGGCTTCGATCTCGCTCTCAAGCGTGGCGCTGCCCTTGCGAATTGCCCAGCCGATCTTGACGTCGCGCTTGAGCGTCAGGTCCTCGCGCACTTTGATCTTCGGCAGCACCTGCGCCCACGCCTTAGCTTGCCAATCGTCGATGGCCAGCAAGCCGATCAGGCCGGCATTGAGCATTTCCAGGCGGTCCTCATCCTCGAGCGCGTCCGGCAGCGGAACAATGCGCATCTGCGCCTTGTGCTCGAGCGCGAATCGCTTGTTTAGCTCCAGCAGCGTCTGGTAATGACTGGACGACGGGCGCGAGTGAATCGTCTTACCGGCCAGATCGTCGATGCTTTTCAAAGGCGGTGACGCAGGCCCGGTGACGATCACCTGGTTAACGCCCGGTACCTCCGGCAGATAGGCGAAATCGACCTTCTTGAGCCGGTCGGGCGTGACGGATAGGTTACCGGCGGCAACGTCGCCAAGTCCCTTCGCGACACCATCGATCAGTTCATCGCGCGTGGTGGGGATGATGTATACGGTCAGCGGCCGCCGCTTGAGCTGCTTCGCGTACTTGCGGTTGAGGTACTGTTCGAAATCGAGCAGCGCCTCGGCAGTCATCCCGCGTTGCGCACCCTTGTCGTGGAAGAACAGGGTGCGGCTGTACGGAACCAGTACGCGGATCCGCCGCCGCTCCAACATCTGCTCGAAACTGCCGACGAACTTGTCTTCCGTGACATGCGCGATGTCCAGTTCATGCAACTCGGCAGGCTGCGGGCGGGGGGTCTGCGAGCCGGCCGCGCCGGAAACCAGGATTGACACCAGCAACATTGCGCAGCGCCGCAGCTTCTCGTGCATTAGCATCCCCCTTTGTCCCCGCAGGCGCGTGCATTCTCAATCTGGCGTACCCCGCTGGAGGTACGCTAATGATGCGCTATTAGCGCGCCCAAATGTAGACGGCGAACCGTAACGCAACTGGCCGGACCCCGGGTCCGTTGAGGCGCACGGAGCCTTATCCGTCGCCGTTCAGCAAATCACAGACCGTGGCACCTTTGACTGGGCTCCTCGGTGATTGGCCGGGCAAATCAGGGTAGCCGCCGCACCGCGGTTGGCGCACAATACAGGGCACACGCTTGGTAGATGTGCGCGTGTCCGGGACGGCCGCGCGGTTCGCGGCCGGGATTCTAAGGGGGCGCTATGGAGCGATTGAGTTCGGTACGGCGGTTGATCGTCATGACGGGCCTGTGCGCGGGTCTCGCGGTCGCTGGATGGCCGGCGCTCGCGGCCAAGGACGCACCGCCTCAAGTGAGCGATGACGGCCTGCACCTCGTGAAGCAGACCAAGACTCGGCTGGTCTACAAGAAGCCTGATGCGAACTTTTCACAGTATAAGCGGGTCGCAATTCTCGACTGCGCGGTCGAGTTTTCGAAGGACTGGCTGAAGAACTACAACAGCTCGCAACGCGATCCGGCGCGCAGGATTGGCGACAAAGATATCGAGCGCGCGAAGGCGGATCTTTCGGCACAATTCAAGAAAATCTTCACCGACGAGCTCGCGACCAAGGGCGGATATCAGATCTCCCAAAGTGCGGCTCCCGACGTGCTGGTACTGCGGCCGGCCCTGGTCAACATCCAGGTCAGCGCACCGGACCTTATGACACCCGGACGCAGCGTCACCTTTGTGCAGGATTCAGGGCAAATGACGCTCTTCGTCGAGCTCTGGGACTCGTCGACCAATACCATCCTAGCGCGGGTCATGGATGCTCGCTCCTCCAACGAGTCCTACGGCCAGCGCTCGAGTTCGGTCAGCAACAAAGCGGCTGCCGACATGATGATGCGATCGTGGGCCAAGGAGCTGCGCGAGCGTCTCGACATCGTCACGGGCAAGAACGGCGCATCTTAGCGGCTCGCACATCGAGGCCGACATCTGGCGACAGTCGCTAGCGCTGTTACAATTGAATTGCAACGACCGCTAGGTCACTGACGAGAGCGGGGTGGGATGCGTGCCTGGCTTCAGAACAATTGCGATTTGCGCCACTTCTGCAATTTGCCTCTGGCTGCAGGGCTGCTATCCCTACCCGGCGTACCAGCCCGCTCCGGTCGTCTCGTCTGTTCCGCCGAGTTTCGATAAGTCCTGGCAGGCAGCCCGTGCCGCGGCCGCCGACGAGGGCGTGCGCATAACCTACGAAGACCGCCCCGGCGGGACCATGCGTGGCGAAAGCGGACCATCCAGCGTGCTAATCACCTTGGTCACTCAGGCCGACGGATCGATTCGTGTCGGGTTCACGGTGAGCGGGGCGTCCTCACAGGACTCGAGCCTTCAAGATCGCCTGGCGGGGGCCTATCAGCGACGCATGGGCCGCTAGTTGGATTGCGCCCGCGGGCGGCGGAACGCAGGCAGTGAAATAAGCTGAGCGGGGGGGTCATGAATCGCCGTAATTTCGTGGTCTACGGCACGGCCGCAGTGGCCGGTGCCGGTGTCGCGCGATTTGCGGGCCCCGGTGTATCCACAGCCGCGAACGTCGCCGCCAACCAGGGCTTTGTGCCCTATAAGGCAGTCTTCGACGCTCGTTTCCAGAGCTGCCAATCGTTTGCCAAGGGCGCGGCAAGGCTGGGATGTCCTGTCCAGCCGGTTACCGGCGATGTTACCGCGCTCTGGTTCAAGGACTTGCAGCCGCACTGGGCGAAGCGCAAAGAGACCGTCGTCGGCATGACGACCAGCGCCTCGCTGCTGTGCCTCGAGCAGCTAGCCTGGGACCAATGGATGCGGGTGGTGGCGCGGGTCGAGCACCGACCGGAACCCGACGGAGCGATACGTCACCGCCTATTCCTGAATGGGCGTGCGTTGCGGGAAGCGCGCCGTGTATTCGCGGATAACCCACATTGGGCCGAGCGCATGGCCATTCCTCTCATAGCAGCAGTGAGCGCTGAATCCGCAGGCAAGCCTGCCGAAGCCGTTGCCTTTACCCACCACCCCATGGTCGATGTTCCGAAAATTTCGCTGGTGTCCTGGATCATCGCGGCCCGATCGAGCGCTGCTGCGCCCACCGAGGAGTCCCCGCCATGAGAGTACCACCCGGCATGAATCAGGCCGACTACGCCAAGGCACTGTCGGAATTTGCGGGCGTCGTCGGGCAGGAATGGGTGTTCACCAGCGACGAGGATCTGGATCTCTACCGCGACGCCTATTCGCCGTTTCTGAACGAACCTGAGGAACTCGTAGCCTCCGGCGCGCTTGCCCCGGCGTCTACCGAGCAGGTGCAGCAGATCGTGCGGATCGCCAATCGTTACCGCGTCCCGCTGTATACGATCTCGACTGGGAAGAATCTTGGGTACGGGGGTTCGGCTCCAGCCTACTCGGGCAGCGTCGTGCTGGACCTGAAGCGCATGAACCGGATCATCGAGGTTAACGAGACCAATGCGTACGCCTTAGTCGAGCCCGGAGTCAGCTATTTTGATCTCTATCGCCATATTCAGGAACAAAAGCTCAAGGTCTGGATCGATTGCCCTGACCCGGGTTGGGGCAGCGTCATAGGAAATGCCATTGACCGCGGCGGCGGGTACACCGCCGCCAATTATCGCAACCATTTCGATGCCCATTGCGGCATGGAGGTGGTGCTGCCGTCCGGAGAATTGTTGCGCACGGGCATGGGTGCGATCCCCAAATCCGAGACCTGGCAGCAATACAAGACTGGCTGCGGACCCTGGGTCGACGGCATCTTCTCGCAGTCAAATTTTGGAATCGTGACTAAGATGGGCTTCTGGCTCATGCCCGAGCCTGAAGCGTACTTGCGCTGCGTTGTTTCGACGCCGAGATTCACGGACCTTTCAGCGATCGTCGAGACGCTCAATTACCTCGAGAACAGCCGCATTACCTCCGGCTTCCCCGACATTTCATCGCCGTTGCTCGGCTATCCTCCGATAGGCCAGATCCAGCTGTTCATGGAAAATGGGCCCCCGGCGCTGGAGAAGGAGCATCTCGGGCTGCTCGCGGGGGTCAAGGCGGGATACTCGGCCGAGCTTGAGGCCTACGGGGCACGCAAGGGCATTCCGTACTGGGAACTGTGGCTGAGCTTTTATGGACCCATGGAAGTCATCGATGCGCAGTGGAGCGCCGCGCAACGGCATTTCTCCAAGATCGACGGCGCGCGCTTTCGCGTGGCCGATCGCCTCAAACTGCCGCTGGATCCGGCCAAAGCCTCGGACTACCACGAGCCGGAACTTGGCGTCCCCGCGCTGCGGGCCTTCTCGATCGGCGCCCGATCGCCGTACAACCCGACGCCCTCCAAAGGCCACATGTGGTTCTCGCCGATCGTACCGCGAACCGCTGCCGCAATTATCGAGGTCAATCGCGTCTTCAGCGAGGCGGCGCGAGAACTCGACATGCCGCTGTTCCGGTCCTTTAGCTTGCCGGCCTGCTTCTGGGAGCGGGCGTTCATCTTCATACTGGCCACGCCCGTAACCGAGGACCCGGCGACCAACCGGCGTTATCGCGAGGGCTTCAAAAAACTCATCAAGATCGGCGGCGAGCATGGCTGGGGCGAGTACCGCACCGCACCGGTGTTCCAGAAGTCGGTCATGGACGTGTACTCGTTCAACGACCATGCGCTGCAGCGCTTTCACGAGACTCTTAAGGACTGCCATTGATCCGAACGGAATTCTCTCGGCCGGCCGTTACGCGATCTGGCCCAAGCACCTGCGGGTGGGCAAGCCATGATCTTCAAGAGGAGCAGATGTTCGTGGCCAGCGGGCCTGGGCGCGGCTATCGCGGTTTGCTTGGCATCGCCGGTCTGCGCCGACTCGCCGCCGCCTCCATCGGGGCGGGTCGTTTACGACAAATGGTGCGCGCCGTGTCACGATCCAGGAATCAACCACCCCGGGACTCATGCCCTCATGGCCAAGTACCAGGGGACCAAGCCGGCGGTCCTGCTCGAGCGCACCGATTTGCCGGCCCCCATCGTCAAACATTTCGTGCGGCACGGGATCTCGGTGATGCCGCAGTTTCGCAAGACTGAAATCAGCGACGCCGAACTTGACGCGCTCGCGGCATTCGTTTCTCAAAATACCAAGTAATCTGGGCTGGCTACCGTCTGCCGCTCCTCACAGTTTGGGATAGTGCGCTACGTTGACGAGCACGTAGAGGATCATTGCCGTGGCCACCAGCAGCAAGCCCACCCGTGCGAAGTAGATTTTGAAGCGTTGGGCCAGGGCGATCAAGAACAGGATGGTGGCCAGCAATACCGTACCGCGGACGTATCGTTCGGAATTCTCCCGCGCAACCGTGCCCTGGTCGAAGGCCTGACTGGCCTGTCGGTTGAGCTGGTCGGCCAGGAGCAGCTTGGTGTTGTGGTATTCGGGCATGTCGGCCGGGCCCGATGGGGCATTCGGGCTGTTAAAGGGATCCGTCTTGAGCCAGGCATCAAAGGCCGTCCGGTATTCCGGACTGAAGCGGCGCACGTAGACGCCGGCGAGCTTGTCGTTGTGCAATTCCCGCAAATAGATCCAGGTGTTGAACGTGACGACATCCAGCAGACGCTGTTGCCCACCCTGGGTGGCATCGACCGCCGCCTCGACTCGCAGCCGCGCCGAGGTGCCGTACAAGTACGCCTGACGGCCATCCCAGCGCGCCGCGTGGTATCCACACCAGGCAGTGGCCACCGCGATTACCGAGAGGCCAACCGCCTCGGCGATTTCGATGAACCATTTTCGTGAATCTTCGATGTGGCGGACGCCAGATTCTATGAGTTCGTGCGCGACCCCAATGTTCATTCCTTCGGACATTCAGGCACCCCCGTTACCGACTTGCGGCGACGTTCGATTCTAGTCGAAGCGTTTAGGCGAGGTACGAGCGGAAGGGTTGTTAAGAGCGCAAGTTACGGGCGCGCCGGCGGCGCGACCGTGGATTCAGCGGTCATTCCAGGGATAACCTGTGGCAAAACTCACCGGGCCGCGCACCGGGTAGATCCGCGGGTACAGGCCGTGAGAGCCAAGCTCGCCGTTGCTGATTTGGACTAGCGTCCTCTCGAGCGCCCGAAGGTCGGCGATGTCCAGCACCGGCGCGGATACGATGGCCGGATTGTCCGCCATGTGCGCCGCAAATATGCGTGTTGCCGGATCCAGCATTGCAAGCAGCCTTCGGCTTGTTGCCAGATACTCGCTGCGACTTGCGTCCGGCAGAAACGCGTACAGCGCCCCCGGGTAGATGAAATCGCCGGCAAAGAGCATGCGACGATCAGCGTCGTAAACGGCGGCCGACGTCGCTGTGTGTCCAGGAGTCGAAAGCACGTGCAGAACACGGCCGCCCAGATCGACCGTACTGCCCGGCGCCCACCATTCGTCGACCGCAAAGCTTGGCTCGGGTAGCGCATCGGCGAAACCGAGGAACTCGTAGCGATCCAGTGTTAGGCGGCCACGGTCAATCCGCCTCCGCAGAGGCGCGAGATCGAGTAGCGCCATCCGCTCGAAGCGGCCGACGGCACCAACGTGGTCAAAGTGAAGGTGCGACGGCAAGACAGTAACCGGCAGCGAGGTGAGGGAGCGCACCACTGGTACAATATCGCGCTGCCCCGTGCCCGCATCGAAAAGCAGTGCGCGTTTGCCGCCAAGGAGCAGGTAGCTGTAGTTGCCCTGGTAATATCGGGGCTCGCCGATCGCATAGGTGGTGGCGTCCAGGGTTTCCACCAGGAAGTAGTCGTCGAACCAGTGTCCCCGGGCCGGCTGCGGGGGCGAAGGTCCGACTATGGCCCCGTGCTTCCGTAGCAGAAATTCGGCGCCCAGGTAAGGCGCGACTAGCGCCATAGCCGCCGTTAGCGCGGCGACCATGGCCGCGCACAGGACTAAGCCTTGCCGCACGGCCCGGGCCCTCTGCGCTGCGGCTCCTGGCGGATTTCCCGCCGCCAGTACGTCGACCCACCCTGCAACGGGTCCGTGCGCATCGGTTGGAAACCCGCGGCACCGTAGAGGAGGTGCGCGTCTGCTGCTTCACTCATTATTACTTTCTCTTAATCTTTGCCCTGCAAGCGCGCGGTGCCGTTTGGCATTTTGGTGCAAACGGGACCCGGGTGGCGCCGTAACTGCCTTGGATTATCGCAGTTGCCTTCGTCAGGGAGTTGGGCGTAGATTCCCGACGGTACTGGATTTCATGGCCTGTCCGGGGGGTACTCATCATGCAGAGTCGGCTGAGCGGCTTGGTATGGATGGCCTGCATTGTCATGGCAGGATGCAGCAAGCACCCCTCAGGTGCGCTCACCGCGGCGACGCCCCCGCCTATGGCCGTTAGCGACTCCGAGGGCGATGACCAGAACGACCCCTGCTCGCTGATCGAGCCCAAGGAAGCAGAAGCGGTGCTCGGGGCTCCCTTGGGAACTCCGCCGTACCGGGCCGGAAACGGCACGCCAGAGGCCGATGGCTCGGACTGCGTATATCAAACCGCAAACTTCCATCAAATTGTACTCAGTGTCGACTTTGAGGGCGGCGCTCAGAGTTACGGCATGACCGGATTCGGCAAGAAGCTTCTGTCTACTGAACCTTCGGAAAACGTCAAGAAGGCGTTCACGATGGATGACGGCACCGAACTGTCCGGCGAGTGGGACGAAGCCCAACTCACGGCCATGAATTGCTGCATTTTCAACGCGTTGCGGGGCGACCAAATGATCACCGTTGATTTCACGGGATCCGAGTCCACGCTGCCCCAGGCGGCCTCGCTCGTGGACGCCGCCTATAAGCGCATCGACAAGCCCCTCAAGCTGGACGGAGGAGCGAATGCCGCTGCCGCGCGCGAGTTCCTGAAGACCCGTCCCAAACCAATCGCCCCCTGCTCGGTGCTGTCGCAGAGCGAAGTCGAAGCCATCGTGGGTCCGCTCACTGCGCCGCCCGTGAGCACCACAAGCAGTTCCGGCACGGCCGGCATGTGCGAATATCATGTGCCTCCCAAGGACGGAATGCCGCGCAGCTATGACATGAAATACACATGGCGCGGCGGATACGCCGAGGTCCGCAGCAACGCACATATCACGCGGGTGGGCGGCACGGCGCTGCAAGGAACAATAAAAGACGTAGTAGGCGAAAAGGTCGCCAAGGCGATGGGCGCAACGACCCCCATTGCAGCCGCGCCGCCGCTCCCGGCCGCGGCGCCGGGCGATCCATGGGAGCGAGGCGGCCTGGTCTACAACGAGTTCGTGGCCGTCAAGAAGGACGTCGAGATCAAAATTGATCACCGCATGCTTGATGACGACAAGGTCAAGGCCCTCGTGACGGCAGCCATGCGCAAGTTCTGAAGCGATCTTTAAGGAGGCTTCCATGGGAACGAGATTGGGCTGCCTGTGTCTGTGCCTCGGAGCCTTGAGCGCCGCGCATGCCGGTGTGGTCGTGCATTTGGGCGACAAGGAAAGCGCCGACGGCGCGCCGAAAAACCAGCAGGTCGTCTATGCGCAGGACGGGCTGTTGCGGGTCGACAAGCTCGACGATCAGGGTCGGGTAAGGGATTTCACGCTCATTCGCGATGGCGCCGTCTGGGACATTGACACGCAAAAACGTACATTTCGGAAATTCGATAAGAATGCGGTGGCCGCGCAACAGAGCGAGATGAGCGATCGCATGCAGGCCATGTTGCAGAGCATGCCTCCGGAGAAGCGCGCCATGCTCGAGGAGCGGATGAAGGCGATTCAGCAGAAAACGCACGACTATGAGCTGAAAGACACAGGCCGCAGCGAGCACGTCGGCGCCTACACTTGTCAGGTCTGGCAAGCGGTGCGCGACGGCAAGCCAGTTACTGAATATTGCGTCGTGCCCAAGGGCAGCCTCACGGGCGGCGATGAGCTCGTAACCGCCACCCACAACGCGTCCGCGATTGCGGCGGATGTCGTCTCGGCATCACCACAGATGGCCCGCGCGATTTCACCGGTGTACAAGGCGTACGGAAAGCTGGACGGCTTTCCGGTGCTGACGCGCCATTTGTCCGATGGCGAAACTCACAAGGAGACGATCGTCACCGGCATCGAGAAGAAATCCCTGCCCGCCGACCAGTTCGCAATTCCCAAAGGCTACACCGAGGCCACGGCGGAGAAATCCGACGAGGACAATTGAGCGCCCATCATGCGGCGGATTGTCCAAATAGTTGGCGGCGCAGCGCTCATCGGGATAGTGCACGGGCAATGTGCGTTTGCGGACTTTGATGTCGCGGCCATTCGTCCGGTGGAGGGGCTGGTCATCACCAGCACCCAGCATGCAACGATGGTGGTCGCGGGGTCCGCGGGTGTGCATGGGTATAACGATCTCGATCAGGAAAACTGGACTTCAGTGCAAGAGGTTACGCCGCAGGACATCACCTATAAGTGGCATGCGTCTAAGTCGGCGAATCAACAGGCCAACGAGGATGCCAAGAAGTTCATCGTGGAGCGCAAGGTTCGGCGCGCCGACATCGAACAGTCGACCCGAATGACGCTGTTGACTTCGACTGTCGATCCGCAGATGTATGCCGGACAGACCTTTGCAGAGACGTCCACTAAAGTCCTGGCGTTGCTGAAGTCCGGCGCGGACGTGCCCTTTGTGCTGGGGGTCAATGAAGATGCGGGGGGCGCCCTCGGCGCATTCTCACAGTTGGGAACGGCGGCGTCCGGTGGGACGACCGGTGGAGGGCTCGGAAAGAACCTCGGCGCGGCGATGTCGATGCTTAGTTCCGCGCGTACCTACTTTCGCGGCGCGTTGCATCGAGTCGAATCGGGTCCGATTACGGTCTCGGTATTGATCAACCGCGTGCGCACGAATCTCCCTGCCATACATGCCGCAGGAACCTTCGTCTTTGGTTCGCAGCCACCTCAGCACGCCGAGTTTTGGTGGCTTGATAACCCCGCCTATCCGTTGACGCTCAAGTGGGTGTTCGGCACCGTCAATTCGCTGGTGACAGTAATCGATTTGCCGCCTGATTCCGGCGGCGAAGTGTCCGGTTTAGGGAAAGCGGTGGGCTCCGGGCCAGCGACGCTGTCGGCGCAGTTGGATAAGTCCTGCCACGCTGAGATGTCTGGAATCTACTTCAACACGGGCAGCGCGCAGATCCTTGATGAATCCCACCCCGCACTGGCCGCCGTGGCCAAGCTCATCAAGCAATCCAAGTTTGCGTCTCTAACCATCGAGGGGCACACCGACAACCAAGGGACCGCGCAATACAACCAGGATCTTTCAGAGCGGCGCGCCGAGGCGGTGCGGAAATCGCTGGTCACGGACTTCGGTGTCCCGGAGGGGCGTCTCACGGCGAAAGGCTATGGACTCACGCGTCCGGTCGAGACCAACGCCACGCCCGAAGGGCGCGCCCACAATCGTCGTGTTGAATTGTCGCGACCGTGCGGCAAAACGCCGTGAGAGATATCGCCACCAACCCCGGAATTCCCACCGCGCCTCATTCAGGTTCTCGGCCGGCCGGCGGAGGATCTTCGATACTCGTCCATCTGACCCACTTCGTGCTGTGCGCCGCGGGTGCGGCCGCGCTCTTTGTGGGGTACCAGCATTTCAAGCTGAGCGGCCAGACAGCTCTGTCCACGGCCAGCCTGATCGCCGCGGCATTGCTGGCGCTGATGCCCGTGCGAGCGCTACTGCGCGAAATGTGGGCGATTGAAGGCAAGGCGCTGCATGTGGTGCACGGTTTGGGAGGTCTTGCGCTCATCGCATTGCCGGTCAGCGGCCTGGTGTCGGGGACGCCGATGTTGACCCATGCGGCAATGGCACCCTTCGCTCTTATGGGGGCCGCCCAAGCCGTGATGCATCAGAACAACCCTCGAAATGCGCAGCAGGCCGCGGCGCTCCAGCGTTTTGCCACCAGCTTGCCCGAGGTTGCGCAGTTCACCTCTGGTGACCTCTCGTCGCCGGCCAATATTTCACGCGCGGTCACCGTGCTTACCGACTTGCTGGGCAAGGCCGAAGTGCTGGGCGAAACGGAGTTGCAGGCGGACCCCGGCTTCCAGGCAGCATTGAAGAATGCCACGGCCCGAGTCGGGCTCACGTTGGGTCTGGATTCGATTGACCGGGCGGTCGATGCGCTGGGCGCGAGTCAGGCCGATCCGGCCGCAGTCCAGGCATTGCGCCTCAAGCTTGCGCAGGTGCGTGGTTCGCTGGAAAAGAACGATCCCCACGCGCAGTCGCCATCGCCTCACCGTTCCTAGGCCCGAGAACATCGCTCCTGCAGTGCGGAGGGCGCGCACCGGACAACAGTAAATGACTCTCCTCGCCGCCCGGCCACATTACCTCCGGGCGCAAGAGCGGGAATTGGCGCGCCGACAAACGCAAGGCACCCGCATCGGCCCCGGGGGGCCCGGAATCAGCCTGCGTTCGCGTACAGTTTGACGAGCCGAAAGAGGAAGGTTCGCCCCTCACGCACCGACTGCACGCGGACCCGTTCGTTCAGGCCGTGCATATGACCACCATCGGGATCCGTGAACATGCCGGTGATGCCATAGGTCGGTATGCCAGCGGGATTGAGGAACTGTGCGTCCGAAGCTCCTGGTTCGAGCGCCGGAATCACCGGAACTCCAGGCCACAGTTCGTTCGCCACAGTCTGCACCGGCTTGAGTATTCGCGGCGTCAGCGGTGCCGGACTGGCCGCCGGACCGCGAATCTCCGAGACGCGTACCGTGACCGCAGGATCGTCGGCAATCTTGACCAGCTGCGCGAGCACTTCCTCGCGCGGTACGCCGGGAAATATCCGGCAGTTGATATTGGCCGTGGCCCGCTGTGGCAGGGCGTTGGTCGCGTGGCCTGCCGATAACATGGTCGCGACACAGGTTGTGCGGAGCATGGCGTGCCAGCTCATGTTGTGGTCGAGCACGGCGAGAGCGTCGCCGTTGTGCGGATCGGCCACAATGGCAGCCATCGCTGCGCCCTGTTCGCCGCCGTAGACCTTGGACATGCCGGAAAAGTACGCGCGGTTGGCGTCGTCGAGCTGAACCGGAAATTCGTAGTGGCTGACGCGATCCACCGCCCGCACCAGATGATAGATGGCATTGTCCGGCACCGGCCGCGAGCTGTGGCCGCCGGCATTGGTGACCTCGAACACATAATTCTGGGACATCTTCTCGGCTGCCAATACCTCCAGGGCGATGCGATGCCCTTGGGCATCCAGATCGCCATCGACGCCCTCTGTCAACGCAAACTCGGCATCGATGGCATCGCGCGCATTCTGGACCAGCCAGCCGGCGCCATTGAGTGCGCTGCTGGTCTCCTCGCCGCAGGTCAGCGCAAGCTTGATGTCACGCTTGGGCTTGAACTTCTGCTCGCGGAAGCGCACCAGATTGTCGACCCAGACTGCCGCCTGGGCCTTCATGTCGATGGTGCCGCGGCCGTAGAAATAGCCGCCTTCTTCAACAAGAGTGAAAGGGTCGCGCGTCCAGTCCTCGCGGCGCGCTTCGACCACGTCTATGTGCGCGAGCATCAGTATCGATTTTAGTTTCGGATCCGAGCCGTGCAATATCGCCAGCAGGCCACCTTCCTTGGGGTGGCCATCTGGAATGAATACCCGCAGATCCCCTTCAGGATATCCGGCAGTGCGCAGCCGGGCCGCCATGCGCTGCGCGGCCAGGGTGCAGTCGCCCGCGGAAAGAGTCGTGTTGGTTTCAACGAGCTCGCGGTAGGTGTCGCGAAATCTGGGCCAGCCGTCATCGTCCGTTGCCGAGCGCACCGGGTGAGTCATCGCCGTGAGGACGACCAACGAGGCGGCGGCCAGTATCAGTGTGTATTTCATTAGGATTCTGCCCCCTGCGCCGGCACTGCCACTGATGTGTCCTTGAATTCGCGATCTGGCCGTCTTCGCGGCAGGCTCGAGCCTATCGCACCCCTATGGACAACGCCGACCCCGGCTGCGATTCCGTCGATGCGCAGCTCGGGTGAGCTGGGAGCGGTCACTGGAGGTGCAACAGCGGCAATATCAGTGCGGTTCGCTGCCTGGCTTCGGATCAGGCGAGCGGAAAACTCTGGGCCTCCGTGGGCGGCGGGGCCGGAGTCGCCGTTGGCGCCGGCGTGGCCACAGGCGGCGGGCTGGCGTGGGTAGCGGTGCCACCACCCGCAGGCGTGGTCGTGGCCGGCGACATGCCGGCGACGATGGCCGCAATGAAGCGCCGCGCGGATTCGGCGTTGGTGCTGACGGTGCCGCCGAGGATGTCCTCAGTCGTAACGTCGTGACCGTAGAAATCACGATTGGCCTTGCGGTCAAATACCAGGGCGGTGCCGTCCAACGCCACTCCGGCAAACAACCCACGGGCACGCGAATAGGAATAGATTTCCGAAGTGACGCCGGCGGCTGCCTCGCCGCTCCGGCCCACCGGGCCTGCCGCGGCCGACGCGCTCAGCCCCAGCGTGAAATCGCCACTTGCGAATTTCTCCACACTCTTGCGGCTCGCGAAGATCAGCACGATGTCCGCGGCCTGGGCGCCGATCTGCCAGCCCACGCTCCCGCCGGTCAGCGAGATGAAAACCGGGTTGCTAAAGCGCCCCGCGGTGTCCCGCGCCACCAGCGCGCCGTTGCCATGGCGGCCGCCAAACACAAATGCCCCCTTGAGGACGTCGGGTATGACCGCGACGCCGTAGGCGCGGTCCAGCAGCCATGTGGGGATATTCTGGTCGGGTGAAGCGTGCAGTTCCTCAAGCACTTGGGTTGCGGTAATCAGGCGCGCGTCTTCACGGCTCTGCGCCCGGACCGCAGCGGTTGGGAGCAGCACGGACAGCAAAACGAAAACCAGCGCCCGTAGCGGCACGATTTGGCTCATGGTCGATCCCCTGAAATTGTGACGGCTCACATCAGCCGCGATGATGCTTCAGAACCAGAAGGAAACAAAGGCCTGCAGTATGTCGGCATTGAGTGTGTAGAGCGGTTCGGTTCCCGGGGTTACGTCCTGCACCCGTAGATCGCGGAAATCGTCGTAGCTGACGTGCATCCGGTCCCAGCTCACATTGACTGTTCCCTTCTGCAGCCATGAAAACCGATTGACATGGTATTCCCACGTGGCGCCAATGCCAAAGGTCACGCTGCCAAAGGTCGCCAGTTCCCGGTCTCGCGCCAGGTAATTCTGGGCGTTGGCGTACGGAAACAGGTCGCTGTAGAAATTCGCGTGATTCTGGTGGTAGTAGCGCAGGTGCGAGTCCACCGTCCAGGCGCGAAATATGGGCTGGGTATAGCCTAGTTCGCCGGTATTCGCATTGATGCCGAAGGTATCCGAGTAGAAACGGTAGCTGCCGGTGGCGGCGGCGCGCCACGGCAAGTAGTACTTGACGGTGGCCGAGGCGGCATTGCCCGAGCGTGTCCTGGGGTAGACCTCCTTTTGGTAGGCGTAACCCAGGGGTTCTTGAGGGTCGAGGTAACGCACCTGGCGGTAGGGGTTGTTGATCATGCCGTTGCTTTCGGTCACCTCGTAGTTGAGATTCAGCACGGTGTTGCGCGTCAGTATCTGCGACAACCCGACGTTCCAGCCGCTCCGGTCCAACGGATCATCGCGTTCCGTGCCCCGTTCACCGACCCGGTCCCAGCCACGGCTAAAGCCGAACGTTACCGTGGTCAGGTCCCCGAACATGTCCTGGCTGATCGAGCCAAAGGCAGTCTTGGCCTTGTAGTCGGGTTCGTTGCTATCGATGTAGCCGAGGCTGTAGGTGGATTTGCCGTGGATCGCATCGACGCTGAGGCTGTTCTGCTTGCGGATTTCCTTGTACGCACTCGCCTGGGTGATCACGTCGATCGACGCGCTTGAGATCATGTCCTCGTAGTAGTTGTAGGCGACGGAAAAATGATCGCCAAATTTCTTGCGCACCAACACGGACGGCCCGTTGACAGTGAGTCCGCCGCCATCGTAGCTGTGGTACAGCAGGTCGGCCCGATCGTCCGGCAGGACCCCGGCGTGCGCACCCCCCAGGAGCAGCATCGCTCCGGCGGCGATTCGAACCTGCAGATGGCTTGAGTACTTCACGCGCTCAATTGCATCCACAGCCGCCGCCGACGATGCCGGTGGCACCGCGGGCGCTCTCGCGCGCCTCGAACACGTGTTCCAGGTACACGGCTGAGACCGGATTGGGATTGAACGACATGATCGGATCGGCCAGATGCTCGCGCTCGTAAGGCTTAACCCAGGGTTGAACCGGGCTGCAGGCTGCGAGCGCCGCGGCGCCCCCGCACAGCAACAGCCAGCGGAGCGCCGCAGGCACGCGGCGCGCGGCCCGGGCCTTATTCACGGATGAGTGCGCGGATCTGATCAAGGTATTCGTTCTCAGCGCCAGGGCTGTAGCCGCGGTGGATATAGCGCACGACGCCCTTGCGGTCGATGATTACCGTATTGGGCATGCCCTGCACTTCATATAGCTTACTGACCTTGCTGTCGAGATCGTAGAGAATCGGAAACGAGACGGGCGTCGCCTTGAGCCAGGCCGTGGCCGCGGCCGAATCGGGCTCGACATTGACGCCGATCAACGCCACTCCCTTGCTGCGGTATTGATGGTTCAGTTGTTCGAGGATGGGCATCTCCTGGCGGCAGGGGCCGCACCAGCTGGCCCAGAAATTCACCAGCACGATCTGGCCCTTCAGATCCGCGAGGCTCACAGCTTTGCCGCTGTTCGAATTGAGTTCGAACGCCGGGGCGGGTGCCCCGGCTTGGAGCGACGGCGCAGACACTGTGAGCACGGGAACGATGGCCAAGGCAATCAGACAGAAAAAACGTGTAGGAAGTTTCATGGCTGTTTCATCCTTAGAAGTACACCGAGGCGCCGATGTAGGCCTTGAGGTTGTTACGGAGGCGGTTCGTGCCAAGGAAATCGGACTTAAACACGAGGTCCTGGGCCTCGATCCGGATCGCCAACCAGTCGGTGGGCAGCACGCGGAATCCGGCGCCGAAATTCGCCGTAAATGTCGAATTTCCTTCGAATTTTACACCGCCCATGCCGCCCAAAATGTAGAACGCACTCGTCATGGCGTGGTTGCGGCTCAGAAACACCTCGCCAGGCAGGAAGTTGTAGCCGACCGAAAGGTTGTAATACGTGAACTGCCTCTCATCGTTGGTGAGCAGCTGGATATTGCCGCTGAGCGTTTCAAAGCTCGTCTGTCCGGCCTGGGCCCGGCCTCCGGCGGCCTCGAAGAAGAAATCTTCTGTAATGTGATAATCGGCCGTGAGGCCCCATACCGGGGCGGCCGTATAGCTCTCGATCGAGATCTCGCCGTAGCTGGCGCCGATCTCGAAGTCCCGGGCGGCGATCTTGGGCACCTTGATCTTGCGGCGTACCACCTGCGGCTCGATTACGGTGGGCGGCGCAGCGGTGTCGGCCGCCGCGGCCGCCGCGTCGGCGTCGGCGTCGGCTTTTTGCGCAGAGACCTGGGCATCGACCTGACGGTGCCACGGCCACAGACGGTGCATGGTCGCGCAGCCACTGGTCAGCGTGAGTACCGAGGCTAGTAAAAGAATGCGAATCCGAATTTCCATTCCGTTTTCACCTCGTTCGAATCGGTATTTGTGAATACCGTGTGGCTGCGGTATTCAGCGCGTAGGAAGAATCGCCGGGCCAGGTAATAGCGGCCGCCGAAGCCGACATAAGCAGTCTGGTAATTCTGGTTGACCGGCTTGACCAGCGTGGTCCTGGGTTCGACTCGCTCCACCCCGGTGCCCAACGTCACAAAGGGAGAGAAGCGCCATTCGGGCATAAAGACGTGGTTCAATCCAAGATCCACGATGTAGCCGTTGTAGATATTGCCGAGAAATTGCGCCCCGTACAGCTCGGCCTTGAGATTATCGGTGAGCGAGTAGGTCATGAGCCCGCCAAATTCAGAGGCGCCGGCGTAGTCGCCGGCCATCACGGCGCCTTCCCAGTGGTGCGAGCGGTAGCCGTCACGATTGCCGCGATCGACCTTGAATGCCGTTCCATCGGCCAGCGTCGTGTGCAACAGCGAATCTTCCGATGCCCAACCCTCAACCCCGCGCTCGGTGCGCACCTTGTACCACTCGGTGCGCCTAAACAGCACGTCTACCGAATCCCCGCGGGCCACCACCTGCGAGACCGGGTAGCCGCGGCCGGGCCCGGTATGCAGCTCAAGGTACGGTTCGGTCACAAACAGCTGCATCAGCTCGCGCGGCGCGGCGCGGCCCGCCAGCGGCAGCGCAAGCAGCAGCAGCGCCAGCGGACGCAGCCAGTTAGTTGAGCGGCGCGGCAAACGGGTTGTTGTAGTACTGGGCGCCAACATCCGCCCATTCTGCCAGCAGTCGCAGTTCAGAGGGAGACATGTATGTTTTGTGATTCACAGTACCCACGGAGTTACCGGTGAGCACTTTAAAGAACTGTGACGCAGCAGCAGACCCGTTGGTAATGGAGCCTGGGACCTGACTGTCGATGCGCAGCGGAGCGCAGGCGGAATCGAGACTGAAGCTGGTGGTGGTATGCGTGGCGACCAGCTGGACATAGGCACGCAGCTGGGCGGTCGCCACCTGAGCCGGATCGGCATCAAGTTCCAGGCCGCCATCGGGCGCCACACCGAGAGTCACGGTGACCGGGGTGGTCGAACCGGCCGGCGTGCAGCTCACGGTCTGGGTGCGGGTGGCGGTATGGCAGTTAACGCAGGTGTGGGCTCCGCGATCGACCGTCCAAAGGGGATCGATTATGGCCGGAGAGGTGTTGGCCGCCCCCGGGGCGCTGGCCGGGTAATTGATAGTGATGCGGCAGACCGCGGTCCAACTGTTCTCGCAGGTCTGCGGCACCGTGGGCGCCGGTGTGCTCATCTTGCTATAGGCCAGGTCAATGCTTCTGTCCCCGGGGCTGCCGGTGCCGTTGTAGATCACGTCCACGGTGGGCGTGGCCGCGTTACACGGGGTGGCAGAACAGTCGGTGTTGTCGCCGTAAAGTACCTGTGCCATGGTCTTGCCGCTGGCGTCGCCGGCATACTCACTCGCAAACACTCCGCTGCGTCCGTGCGAGGTGGTGCTGGTGGCGGTGCTGGCGTTATGGCAGCCGTTGCACTGTATCACTTCGCCAGGCCGCACCTGCAGCCAAGTGCGATGCTGCGGGAATCCCGCCAGCCGGTGCGCTCTGGCATCGAGTATCGAGATATTGAAGGCGACATTGGCCGGGACTTTGACCCGCACCGAGCCGTCGGCCTCGATCGGCACGTATCCCAGGATCTCACGCATGTAGCGCGGCGAATTGTCCAGGGCGACATTCTGATTGAAGTTGGGAAAGCCATCCTTGAGCCGCGGGTCGCCCAATGAAACGATCTTCTCGAGGCGCATGAAGCGTACCCGCCGTGAATCGGCCGGCGTGACACTCATGCGCGCGATCGTATGGGCGTTGGTTTCCGGAGGGATGGCCTGGGGATTGATGGCGTCTGCCCAGTCATAAATACTGCGGATGTCGATGACCCCGACGGCATCGGCCGTGAGCGTGCTGGTGCCGATCGGCGGGATGTAGACGGGCGGCGTGCGGGCCTGCAGCGCGACGATGTCGGTCACCATGATCCCTTCGGTCGGGGGTACCACCGGCTTGAAGGTGTTGTCTCCCGGATTAAGCAACCAGGCGCTGTACAACGGGGGCGCAACCTGCACGTTCGGGATCGCGAGATTGGCGTCCGTGCAGGGCACGATCGTTCCGGCGGGATCGAGCAGGCGGCACTCCTCCCAACTCACCAGAGTCCGGCCCGTGCCGTCCCACAGCGGAAAGGCGGAATTGAAGCGTCCGCCGAGCGAGGGCCCCGGTATGGTGCTCACCTCGTTGGTGGTCGCATAGCTCATGGGCGGACACGGGTTGCTGCCGGCTACGATGGGTCCGGCGGCGAGCGTGCGCTGAAAGCACTCGACCGAGTTCTGGACATCCAGGATGACCAGATTGCCCCCAAAATCAGTTCCTGCGTCGACAGGTCGTATGATCGCCATGACGCGCCCATCCTGCATCTCCCGGGCCTTGACGAACTGCACCGCGGTGGGCAGGCCGGTCGCCGGATCCGCCGTGCCGACAAAGTGGCTATGCGCGCCGTACAGCAGCTGATCGTTGGTGCCGTCGGGATTGGTTGTGTACAAATGCAAGCCGTTGGTCACCTGGAGCCGCGTGTGTGACCAGCGGGTGTAGAGGATGCGTCCGTCGCTCATCACGGTGGGGTTGATATCGTGACTGGGATTGAACGAGACCTGCTGAAAGGCGCTCGGCCCGGTTTGCGTGGGGTCCAGGACGCTTAGCGTGAACGCTGATTCGCGAACATCCTCGGTCTGTGCTTCGAAGGCACTCTTGCCCTCGGTCAGCAGCACCAGCTTGGAATCGCGCTGGCGGGTGGATGCGATCAGGATGCGGCCGTTGGGATGTGCGCTGTCGCTCGGCAGATAGTGCGGTGAGATGTCCTGGCCCTCGCTGGCGGTCACATCGTCGGTGATGCTGTGCAGGTCATCCTTGGCGATGTCGTACTCCCAGATCCGCCAGTTCGGCGGATCGAGATCGCGCTGATTGCTTAGCAGGGGCCCGCGCATCGCGAATACCAGAAATTTGCCATCGGCCGAGACGTCGAGGTCCTTGACGTCGTAGAAGTCGGTACCCGTGACGCGCGCGGTGATGTTGCTCTCGGCGCCGCTCTCCGCTGCCGTGCTGCGCACGTAGACATCGGCCTTGCTCCAGTAACGGCGGTAGTGTCGCAGGTCGTCCTTGTTGCGCATGACCGCAAGATCGGCCGGATCGGTGGGCAAGCTGTGCTTGATATAGGCAATGCCGTAATCGGTGGAGCCCTCCGAGGTGGTGTCCTGGCCGTGACCGAGTTCGACGGACCCGCGGTCGCTGCAGGCCGTCAGAACCAGCAGCGCCAACAAGCCATAGCGGAGACGAAATTCACGGTTCATTGCTAATTGCTCCAGCCGACGAGCCCAGACTCGCATTCTGCCAACTTCGTCACGTCTGCACCGGCCCCATATGAGGTTCCTTGCAACATCTTGGGGTGGCGGCCACCCGCATGTCCAGCATGCACAGGTATTTGATCATGCTGGGGGTTGCCGTGACCCGGGTCGCAGATTCAGGGACGGAACCATAGGGGTTCAACGTATCCGACAACGCTGTCGGCAACGGGCGACGTCCGACGGATGAGACATCACAGCGGCTATTTGGTTCTTCGTATATTGCCCCGCACGATGGCGCCAAGGGTGGCGCATGGAGCCTCAGCATGAGACAGCGTGAGTACGATCGCCAAACGCACGGTGCGGCCGTGGTGGCTGGCGTATTGCTATTGGCGCTGCAGGGCGGAACCGCAGCCATGGCCGGACCGCGGGAGCAGGCCAAGCAGCTGCACGATCGTCTTGCCGGCGTGCCGCCCAGCGACGCCGTACTGACTCAAATGGCGGCCGACATCTCCGCCAACAATGCCCAGGCCGCCGCACAACTGGCGATGTCAAACAAGAACTTCTACAACGTTACCCTGAAGAATTTCGTCGCCCCCTGGACCAGTCGCGACCGCTCGGTATTTGTGCCGCTCAACGACTACACGGCGACGGTCATCGGCATGGTGCGCGACGACGTCGACTTCAGCACTGTGCTGTCGGCCGATTTGCTGTACGTCGGTAGCGCGGCGGGCGCACCGGCGTACTCACCGGTCAATAACGACCATTACCAGTACCTCGACGACCACAACGTGGATCTGAAGGGCTCGCTCAAGGCGGCGACCCAATCGGGCCTGCTCGGCCTGCCGGTTGCTGCAACCGCCGGCGTCATGACCACACGTACCGCCGCGGCGGCGTTTTTCATCAACGGCACCAATCGGGCGATGTTTCGCTTCACGATGATCAATTTCATGTGCCGCGACCTCGAGCAGCTTCAGGATTCCTCGCTCCCGCCTGATCGCATTCGCCAGGACGTCAGCCGCTCGCCGGGTGGTGACAGTCGGGTGTTTCTCAACAGCTGCATTACCTGCCACGACGGCATGGACCCGCTGGCCCAGGCCTTTGCCTACTACAACTTCGACGCCACGGCGGGCCGGCTGGTCTATACCGCAGGCGCCGTGCAGCCGAAGTACCTGATCAATTCCGACAATTTCAAGTTCGGATACGTCACTACGGACGATCACTGGGATAACTATTACCGCCATGGTGCCAACCAGGTGCTGGGCTTTGATCCCGGCCTGCAGGGCACTGGAAGCGGCGCCAAGTCGATGGGCCAGGAATTGGCGCACAGCGACGGCTTCGCACAGTGCCAGGTGGAGAAGGTGTTCCGGACGGTGTGCCTGCGCGATCCGGGCAACGCGGCGGACCGACAGAAAGTGTCGGACATCAAAGCCACCTTCAAGTCCACCGGCTACAAGATGAAGCAGGTGTTCGCCGATGCTGCCATTTACTGCATGGGCAACTAGGGAGAGAACCGTGAAGCTTATCCTGCGCGTTCCGCACCTGTTGTCCCTGGGGCTGGCGATCGCCTTGAGCGCCTGCTCCGGGGGCGGCCCTGCGACCACGGCCTTGCCCGATGCGCAAACGGCCAGTGCTACCACCTATACCGGGCCGGCTCCAAGTTCGGCCGACGTCCAGGCCTTCAAGGTCAACCTCTGGCAGTACATCGACACCCCCGACCGCTGCGGAAACTGCCACAAAGCGGGTGGCCAGACGCCGCAGTTCGCGCGTGCCGACGACGTGAACCTTGCCTACAGCGCCGCGCTCACGGTCGTCAATCTGGCCCAGCCCGACCAGTCGCTCATGGTCCTCAAGGTCGGCGGCGGCCATAACTGCTGGCTCTCCAGCCCGCAGGCCTGCGCCGACATCCTCACCACCTGGATCAAGAACTGGGCGGGCGGCGCCACGGCCGGCGCCACGCAGATCAAATTGCAGGCGCCGACCATCAAAAGTGTCGGCAGCACCAAGACCTTTCCGGCGAACGCATCGGACAACGGCAATGCGGCCTTCGCCCAGACCATCTATCCGCTGCTCAGCCAGTTCTGTTCGCGCTGCCACAATGCCAATGCCACCACCCCGCAGACCCCGTATTTCGCCAGCAGCGATGTGAATGAGGCCTACGCCAACGCGCAGTCCAAGATCAATCTCGATACACCGACCCTGTCGCGCTTTTACGTGCGCCTGCACGATGAGAGCCACAATTGCTGGGTGGCCCCGGGCGACTCGGCCGTGAGCTGTCCGAAGAGCGCGGCCGCGATGCTGGCCGCCATCCAGGCCTTTGTCGGCGGGATCGCGCCCACGCAGGTCGATCCGACCCTGGTCCTGTCCAAGGCGCTGACGCTATACGACGGCACGATCGCTTCGGGCAACAACCGCTACGACAGCGGCGTGATCGCCAAGTGGCAGTTCAAGGAAGGCGCGGGCAGCACCGCCGACGACACCAGCGGCGTGGACCCGGCTCTCAACCTGACGCTGTCGGGCGATACCAGCTGGGTTGGTGGGTGGGGTGTGAGCTTCGGTCCCAACGGCGGGGCCGCGCGCGGTGGTGCGGCCAGCGCCAAGATCTTCAACCTGATCAAGTCCGGCGGTGAGTACAGCGTCGAGTTGTGGGTGGCACCTGCCAACGTAACCCAGGAAGATGCCTACATCGCCAGCTATTCGGGCGGCACGGCGTCCCGCAATTTCACGCTCGGGCAGCACGCCTACCAGTACGAAATGTTCGCACGGTCGAGTGCCTCGGACGCCAACGGCGGCCCCTCATTGCTTACCCTCGACACCGACAAGGATGCGCAGGCCTCGCTGCAGCACGTGGTGCTCACTTACGACCCGGTCAACGGGCGGCGCCTGTACGTCAACGGCAACTACACCGGAGACGTGGATCCGGCCAAGGGCGGCACGGTTGGCAATTGGGACAACACTTTCATCTTCCTGCTCGGCAACGAGACCTCGGGTAACCGCAAGTGGCAGGGTACGGTCCGCTTTGCGGCCATCTTCAACCATGCTCTGACGCAGGAGCAGGTGCAGCAGAATTTTGCCGCCGGGGTCGGCGAGCGCTACTTCCTGCTGTTCGATGTTTCGGCGCTTACCGGCGTGAGCCAGGCCTACGTGATGCTGGAGGCCAGCCTGTACGACAGCTACAGCTATCTGTTCGGCAAGCCGACGTTCATCAGCCTCGATCCTTCCGTCAAGCCGGGTACGGTTGTGATCAAAGGCATGCGTATCGGCATCAACGGTGCAGAGGCGCGTGTCGGCCAGGCTTACGCCCGACTCAGTACCACGGTCACCGATGCCGACTACACGCCGGCCACGGGCCAGTTGCTCGCGTCCGTGGGCACGGTCATTGCCCTGGAAAAGGGCCCCGATGCCGACATGTTCTTCCTGAGCTTCGACCAGATCGGGACCCGCACCCACGTGCGCACCGAGCCGGCGGCGCCGCAGCCGGCGCCGCAAGCCGACAAGCCCGAAGCTTCGCAGATGGGCGTGCGCGTGTTCAACGAGATTAACGCCTCGCTCGCCGGAATTACCGGCGTGTCGTTGAACGACCCCGGGGTCAAATCCACCTATCTGCTGGTTGAACAGCAACTGCCCAGCATTCCGACCATGGAATCGTTCGTGGCGGCCAATCAGGTCGGTGTCGCCCAAATGGCCATCCAGTACTGCGACTCACTGGTCGAATCCGCGGCCGCGGGCAGCTTCTTCCCCGGCCTGAACTTCGCAGCGGCTCCGGGGACGGCGTTTGCCAATACCGACGCGTTGATCAACCCGTTGATCGCCGCCGGCATCGGCACCGGGATTGCCACCCAGCCCGATCCTGCCGACGTGCGCGCGGAAATCAACGGCCTGGTCGCAAAGCTCTCAAGTTGCGGCGCCAGTTGTGCGACTTCGCTGCGCACCAAGACCATCGCCAAGGCCGCCTGCGCCGCCGTGCTCGGCAGCGGCTCGCTCCTGATCAAGTAACAGCGACCCCAAGACTCACGAGGCCGACCATGAAGATCCGACGCAAGCAGGCTCTGGGACCGAAGGAACCTCTGCGGCATCCCGATCATCCGCGTCCGGTCACGCGACGCGAGTTTCTGGGCCAGGGCTTCATAAGCGGCGGCGTCGCGCTGGCGGGCGCTTCCGCATTCAGCCTGTTTGCCGATCCGCGCAAGGCATACGCAACCCTCTCGCCCGACATCGCGCAACTCAAGCTGCCGGTGTCCCAGGGAGGCTTGTGCGACATCAAGCTGGGCGCGGGCATGATCCCGTTCATATGCTTTGACCTGGCCGGAGGCGCCAATATCGCCGGCTCAAACGTGCTGGTCGGTCAAAAGGGCGGCCAGTTGGACTTTCTATCGACCGCGGGCTACAGCAAGCTCGGGCTGCCGGGCAACATGACGCCAAATTCATCTATGGGCGCCGGCAGCTTCGTGGATCGACAGCTGGGCCTGGCCTTTCACAGCGACAGCGCCTTCCTGCGCGGCATCCTCGAGCGTACCGCCGTCGCGACCCGCGCCAACGTGAATGGCACGGTCATTCCCGCGCTGAGCCAGAACGATACTGCGAACAACCCGCACAATCCGATGTATGGCATCTATTCGACCGGTGCGCGCGGCGATCTGTTGACGCTGATCGGTACCGACACCTCCGATTCTGGAGGCAATTCGATGGCACCTTCCTACATGATGGTGGACACCGCGCGGCCCACCAAGGTGGATCAGGCCTCGGACGTGACCGGCCTGGTCGACACTGGCAAGCTTGTTGGACTGCTCTCTCAGAGCGACGCCACGCTGGTGCTCGAGTCCATGGAGCGCATCAGCAAGAAGAAGCTCGATAAATCGACGATGCTCAGCGTGCCCACCGCGGACGAGGTTGTGAAAGACCTGGTGCAGTGTGGTTATGTGCGGGCGGCCGATCTGGCTGACCGCTACGGCAATTCCAAGCAGGCACTCGACCCGGATATCGATCCGTTGATCGTGGGTCCCGGCGGCATTTTCACGCAGGCCGAGTACGACAGCGACGGCGACATACGCAAGACGGCCGCGGTAATGAAGATGGTTGTCAACGGCTATGCTGGCGCCGGGACCATAGAGATGGGCGGCTTCGACTACCATACGGGCGACCGCGCAACCGGTGAGATGCGCGACTTTGGTGCTGGCCGCTGCATGGGCGCGTGCATCGAGTACGCGGCGCGCCGCAAGCAGCCCCTGATGCTGTACGTGTTCAGCGACGGTTCGCTGTCTTCGAACGGCATGACTGATAATTCACCGGGCGGACGAGGCAAGGGTGTCTGGACCGGCGATAACCAGTCGACGGCAGCGGCATTCTTTCTGGTGTACAACCCGAAGGGACCGATCAACGCGATCAGCAACCAGATTGGCTTCTACACCGCCGACGGCTCGGTCGCGAGTGTCGGCAGCCCGGGTGCGAACGCCGTGAATCTGCTGGTGGAGATGGTGGTCCTCAATTACCTGGCATTGCACGGCAAGGAAGGGACCTTCCAGAGCATGCAATGGGCCACGGGCGTGCCGACCGGTCTGGGGAGCCTGGGTACCTACAGCAGCCTGATAGGCATGCCTCCGATCGTCTAGGGGCCCTCTGGCTCGGTCCTGACGGACCACCCCTCGCTGCACACGTGCCTGCCGCCCGGCGGTCAAGGCCCTGTCGCTTCCGGAGCGCAGATGATGTCAAATAGTGCGTGGCGGCGGATAATGATTGCCCCAAGCCCGAAGGAGTTGCTGTTGGTTATCCGCCGTATTGGACGCTTGTTTGCCGGCGCCCTGCTGCTCGTGCTGCTGCAGACGGCCACCGCCGACGCCACAGCGGTCGGCGACTTGGCCCCCGACTTTACCCTGCCGGCAGCGGCCGGCGGCAACGTACGGCTCTCTGAGCACCGTGGCGAGGTCGTGCTGCTCACCTTCTGGAGCAGTCGCTGCTCGGCCTGTATCGGGCAGCTGGCGGCACTCGGCGACCTGCAGAACACCTACCGCGCTGCGGGCCTGGTCACACTGGCCGTAAGCGTCGATGACGACATGAAAAGTGCGATGCAGTTCGCAAAATCCCATCCGGCGCGTTTCCCGCTCTTGCTCGACCGGCTCAAGGGTGTAAGCCGTGCTTACAACATCGACCTGCTCCCCACCACGGTATTAATCGACCGTCGAGGCCGAGTGCGTTTTCTGCACCCGGACTATCACGGTACTGATAACTCCTACGTCGCGCAGCTGCGCGCCTTGCTCGATGATCCGCTGTGAAGCAGCGGAACTTTCCCACATTGCTAGCCTCTGGATACTCCAACATGAGTAGTGCACGTACCCGCCGGCGGTTATTCGCGCCTGTCTGTCTCGCGCTCAGCCTCGCCTGCCATCTCGCCACCGGCGCTGAGCCCCCCGCAGCCACAATGGCGCAGAATCCGCCGCCGGCATCCGCGTCGCCCGCTGCTGCGCCGGAGGCCGCTGCCCCCGCCGCAGCCACGGCGCCCGCACCGGCCGGCGCGGCTGCCGAGGGGTCCGCCGCAGCCCCGAGCCCCACGCCGCCAGCCAGCCCAGCCCCCGATACCAGTACCCGGGCGCTGGATGAGCAAATCCAGGACCTCAAGCAATCGGTCGTCGATTTGAACCGAGACCTGTTCGTGCTGGAGGAGGAACTGCTGTTTCCCGCCAATACACAGGTTGCCGTATTTGTATCGATGGACGTCGGTGATTTCTTCGGCCTTGACGCGGTGACCCTGAAGATCGACAACCGTGAGGTGAGCAACTACCTGTACACGCCACGCGAGGTTGCCGCGTTGGTCAAGGGCGGCGTGCAGCGATTGTACGTCGGCAATCTCAAGGCCGGATCGCACGAGCTGGTGGCGCTGTTTTCCGGTAAGGGTCCCAACGATCGAGACTACCGTCGGGGCGCTTCGATCAAATTCGAGAAGGGCGTAGGTGCCAAGTATCTGGAACTCAAGATTTCTGACCGGGTGCGCAGCCAACAGCCTGAGTTCGAGATTAAGGACTGGGAGTAGCGCGCCAATGCGGCGGCTCGAAGCCCTGGTCCTGCTGCTGGTCGGCGAAGTGCTGGCCGGCCCGGCACTGCCGGCGTCCCATCCGCCGCCGCCGCCTACGCTGCGCCCGGTCTTTGTGCAGGATCTGCACTACGGGGATGTGCTGTTTCATTTCTATGCCGGCGATGACTTTGAGGCCTTGACGCGACTTGAGGCGTATCAGCACTGGCAGCGCATGCCTCATCACGATCAGGATGCGGAGCTGCTGGCGGGCGGACTCTATCTTTCGCTCGGCATGCACAACGAGGCCGGCAAGCGCTTTGAAACTTTATTGACCGGCCAGGTGCCCACCGAGGTGCGAAACGAGGCGTGGTTCTACCTCGCGAAGATCTGGTACGCGCGCGGCTATTACGATCGTAGCGAGCATTCCCTCGGTAACATCAGCGGTGAACTGGCGCCTACCCTCGAGCCGGAACGGCAGCATCTGTTGGTGAATGTGTTGATGCGCCAGAATCGGTACGAGGAGGCGGCGACACGCCTGGCCAACTGGCGCGGTCCGCCGGACTGGATGGCATTCGCTCGCTTTAATCTGGGTGTAGCCCTGGTCAGCCAGAATCGGCTTGGCGAGGCTGCGCAGCAGCTGGCCGCGGTCGGCACCATGCACGCCGTGGGCAGTGAATTGCAGGCATTGCGCGACAAGGCGAATGTGGCGCTGGGCTATGCCTGGCTGCAGGCCGGCAATCCGAGCGAGGCGCGCACCGCGCTCAATCGGGTGCGCTTGACCGGACCCTACGCCACGCGCGCATTATTGGGCGTAGGCTGGGCGGATGCCGCCCTCGGGCAGTTCCAGGAGGCGCTTACTCCTTGGACCGAATTGCACAGCCGCAATCTGCTGGATGCCGCCGTACAGGAGTCCTACCTCGCCGTGCCCTATGCCTACGGCAAGCTCAACGCAAATGCACAGGCCGCGCAGTTTTACGAATCCGCCATAGATTCCTTCGAGGCGGAATCGACGCGAATCGATGAGGCGGTGACGCGCATCAACTCCGGCCACATGCTCGACGATCTGCTGGGTGGCGCCCAGCCTGCGCACGAGATCGGATGGTTCTGGCAGCTCAAGCAGCTTCCGGACGCCCCGGAATCGCGCTACCTGTACACTTTGCTCGCCGACAACGATTTTCAGGAAGGCCTGAAGAATTACCGGGATCTCGGGTTCTTGCAGGGGACACTCAGCCGCTGGGACGACAATCTCGACGCATACCACGACATGCTCGATACCCGCAGGCAAGCTTATGCTGAGCGGCTGCCGCGTGCCGACGCTTTACTCGCCACCAACACGACCACGGACATGCTCTCTGAGCGCGCGGCGGTCGAGACGCGCCTGACCGCGATCGAGACCGGCGCCGATGTCGCCGCCTTGGGCAATTCCAAAGAGCAGGCCCAGTGGAGAAAGGTCCGTCAATTGGAGGCGGCTGCGGCCGACAGCAGCAACCCCGAGAATGCACAGCTGGCGGGCGAGCGCGACAAGATCAAATTGATGAAAGGCGTGCTGCTCTGGCAACTCGACGCCAATTTCAAGGAGCGCAGCTATACCCAACGCCGGGAGCTGCGCGCGCTTGATGCTCAGCTCAACGAGGCGCAGAACCGATGGGTGCGGGTGCAGAAGGCCCGCGCCAGCGTGCCGACCAACACCGAGGAGTTTGCTGCGCGCATTGCCGACCTTGCGGCACGTATCAGCGAACTCAAGGGGAAATTGACGCAATCGGCGCAGCAACAACAGGAATTCCTCGAGCACCTCGCCAGCCAGGCACTGCTGGAGCAGAAGGAGCGGCTGGCGGAGTACCAGGTGCAGGCGCGCTTCGCGCTTGCCGACGTTTACGACCGCGCGAGCGCGCCGCCGCCGGCACCCCCTGCGGCACCGGCCGAGGACGCGCCGCCGCCGCCACCGCCTGCCGCACCGGCCGGGGACGCGCCGACGCCATGAAATTCCGGCCGTACCTGGCCTCGGTATTTCTAGCCGGCGCCATCGCGCCGCTCTGGGCTGCGCAGCCTGCGCCCAAGCCCCCGGCCACCGTGGGCGATTTGCCCAAGCGCGTCATCGAGATCCATACCGAGGCGGCGGTCAGCGGCGGGTCGACCAAGGCCATGGAGAGTTACCGCCATTTTCTGGAGTTGCAAAACACCGACCCCAAGCTGCGCGCCGAGGCGATGCGGCGCCTCGGCGACTTGAACCTGGAGTCCGGTGAACTCGAGCGCATGGCCAATGAAGTGACACGACTCGATCTGCCCGGCGCCGAGGCCATAAAGCTCTATACGACACTGCTCAAGGGATATCCCGACTACGCGCGGAACGATCAGGTGCTCTACCAACTCGCCCGAGCCTACGAAACCACCGGGCAGAGCGATGCCGCGCTCGCGACACTCGACCAAATCGTGCGCCGCTACCCGAAGACGCGCGAGATCGCCGAGGTGCAGTTTCGTCGCGGCGAACTGCTGTTCTCGGCCAAGCGCTACGCGGATGCCGATGCGGCGTACCAGCAAGTCGTCAGCCGCGGCCCCAGTGGCTCAACGTTTTACGAACAGGGCCTCTACAAGCTGGGCTGGGCGCAATTCAAGCAGTTGCAATACGATGTGTGCCTGCAGTCGTTCCTGACTCTGCTGGATCGAATTCTGGTCGATCACAAGACTGGCAAGGAGCGCAAGGTCGAGAGCTTGGGGCGAGCCAACCGTGAATTGACGGACGACACCTTGCGGGTCACGAGCATTTCATTCACCTACCTCGACGGATCCGCCTCGTTAGACCAGCTGCTTAGCACGCGCGCTATGACGCCCTACGCTTGGCTGCTGTATTCGCGCCTGGGCGACCTATACGTACAGAAGGAGCGCTTCCAGGACGCGGCCAATACCTATCGGGCCTTCGTCGCTCGGTACCCGACGAACGAACACGCACCGGTGCTGTCGAATCAGGCCATTGAAGCCTATTCCAAGGGCGGTTTTGCGGACTTGGTGGTCGAGGGTAAGGCCGAATACGTGCACACCTATGGCTTCAAGGCGCCGTTTTGGCATGATCGCGAAAGGAGCGCGTCGCCGGAAGTGGTCGCTGAACTCAAGGCCAATCTCAAGGACCTGGCGCAGTATTACCACGCGACCGCACAGAAAACCAAGCGCCTCGAGGACTATACGGCGGCGGCGGACTGGTACCGGAATCTGCTGTCGACCTTCCCGAAAGACCCGGACGCCAGCGAGACCAACTACCTGCTGGCGGACGCACTGTTTGAAAGCCACCAGTACGCCGATGCGGCCACTGAGTACGAGCACACCGCGTACGACTATCCACCCGGCCCGCGATCCTCGGCGGCCGGTTACGCCGCGCTGGTTGCGCTGCAAAAGCAGGAGGAACTGCTGCCGCCTGCGGCGCGCGCCGACATGCATACCCGAACCATCGATGCGGGCGTGCGCTTTGCGCAGGCCTTTCCGAGCCACCCGGAGAGCGCCGGCGTGCTAACCCGTGCGGCGCAGGACGGCTACGCGGCACACGACCTGCCGCGCGCGATCCAGCTCAGCGAAACGCTGCTGGCGCGCGAACCCAAGGTCGATGTCGCGCAACAGCGCATTGCCTGGGCCATCATCGGCCAGGCGAATTTTGATCAAGCGACCTACGAAAAAGCCGAGCCCGCCTTCCAACACGCGCTGCAGCTGGCTCCGCCGGGTACCGCCGAGCACACCGACCTCACCGAACGGCTGGCTGCCTCGGTGTATCGCCAGGGTGAGGCCAAGCGCAAGGCGGGCGACGAGGCTGGCGCGGCGACCGATTTCCAGCGCGTGGCCCAGGTGGCGCCTGAATCAAAGATCGTGCCCACCGCACGCTACGACGCGGCCGCATCGCTGATCAATACGAAGCAGTGGCCCGCGGCCATTGATGCGCTTGAGGCCTATCGGCGCGACTATCCGCAAACCGAGTACGGTGCCGACATCACGCGCAAACTGGCCGTGGCCTATGTGGAAGCGGGTCGCGGCACGCAGGCTGGAACCGAATTTGAGCGCATCGCCTCCTCCCCAGGCGAGGACCCGGCTGTGGCCCGCGAAGCAACCATGCGCGCGGCCGATTTGTACGAGAAGGCAGGCAATCTGGATCGCACTATCGTCATGCTGGAGCAGTTCGTACAACGCTACCCGCAGCCGGTAGCGGACGCCATGGAAGCGCGCGCGCGTCTTGCCGATCTGGCTGCCAAGTCCAACAACGTCACGCGCCGCGACTACTGGCGCAGTGAAATCATCAAGACCGACGCCGCCGCTGGCGCACAGCGCACTGACCGCACCCGCTCGCTCGCCTCCGCTGCCCAGCTGGCGCTGGCCGAACCGGCGCGTGACGCCTTCCGGGCGGTAAAACTGACCGCGCCGTTGAAAAAGTCGCTGATCGCTAAGAAGCAGGCCATGGAAACCGCCCTGGCGGGTTACAAGGCGGTCCTGGCCTACAACATTTCCACGACCACGACGGCGGCGACCTACGAAATGGCGGAGCTGTACCGCACGCTCGGCCGCGACTTGCTCGCATCGGAGCGACCGGCGAAACTGAGCGCCGATGAGCGTGAGCAATTTGATTCTCTGCTAGAAGAGCAAGCTTTCCCCTTTGAAGAGCAGGCGATTGCGATTCATGAGGCGAACGCCAAGCGCGCGCTTGATGGCGTGTATGATGAGTCGGTGCGCCGTAGCTACCAGGCGCTGGCCGAGATGAGTCCGGCACGTTACGCCAAGACCGAACTGTGGACCGAACTGCTGCGCGCGCTGTTTTCTTCTGCGGACTTCCCGGCCGATCCGAAGGCGGTTGCGGACTTCTCTCACGGCGTCGAACACGCCCTGGCCGGCAATGCCACCCAAGCTGAGCAAGATTTCCAGCAGATGGAAAGCAATTACCCGTCCCTGGCCGAACCGTCCGTGAACTTGGCCATTGTCCTGCGCGGTGCAGGGGACCTCACGGGAGCGGCCGCGGCGCTCGAGCGGGCCACGACCCGTTCCCCCGACTACGCTCTCGCTTGGAATGAATTGGGCTTGGTGCGCCGCGCCCAGGGCAAATTCGACGAGGCGCGGATGGCCTACGGCAAGGCCATCGCGGCCGATGCCAACTATGCTCCGACTCATCGGAACCTGGGTGTCCTACTCGACTTATACCTACAAGATCCGACAGAAGCGTTGGCTGAACTGGAGCAATATCGGCGCCTGACCGGCGAGGACAAACCGGTCAGTTCCTGGATCGCGGAGTTGCGCCGGCGAACCGGCGTGGCGGCGCCACCGGCGGCGCCAAAGCCGGCCGATGCCGCCGCGCCTCAGGGAACGCCCGCGCCGGCGGAGTCGGCGCCTGCCGCAGCTACCGGCCAAGCCCAGCCTGGAACGCCGGCGCCCGCAAACGATGCTGTCGCCAACGGAGGTGGACGATGAAACGAATACTGACCGTGCTATTGCTGACCGGCGCCATGCTCGCTCGCGCCGACGAAATCGAGCCCGCGGTGGACACCTCCAAAATCCCCCCCGCGCCTGCCACAACCGAGCCGGCCGCTGCCTCCGAGCCCGCGCCGCCGACGATTTCTGCCGCGCCTGCGGCGGCGCCGTCTGCGTCCCCCGCCGCGACACCGGCCCCTAAGGGCGCCGCCACCTCCAAGCCGCCTACGGGACAAAAATCCAGCTCCCGCGACGAGATCACCCTGGATCCGACGCAGATCACAGGCAATAAGGAACTACCTAATGTGATGTACGTCGTGCCTTGGAAGCGACCTGATATTGGTGACATGAACGGACGCCCCCCCAAGAGCCTGATCGACGAGGCATTGGCGCCGGTGGATCGTGACGTGTTCCGCAGACAAAACCGCTACTTTGCGGCCCTGCAGTCCCAAGCCGCGACCCCGGCCGTCAAGCCAACAGTGGCGCCGGCGGCTGGCGCAACGGCTACACTGCCGAACAGGGATGAGAAGTAGGTCTTGGGTAAATGTTAATTCTTGGTCTTTAATTTCATAGTTTGATGCAGGCATGGGAGTCTGAGGATGCAATTTTTCAGCATGATCGTTCGTTTCTTCCAGGGCGGCGGCCCGATGATGTACCCGATCGCGGTGGTACTAGTCGTGGGCGTCGCAATCGCCATTGAGCGTTACATCGTTCTCACACATACCTCGATACGCAATCGCGGTCTGTGGAACGAGATAGCTCCCCTGCTCACGCAGGGCAATTTCAAGGGAGCGGTACAAGTCACCAGTAGATCGGAGGCGGCCATTGGCCAGATCCTGAGTTACGGGCTGGCGCGGATCGGCTCCGCGCGCAGTCGCGACGACATCGAGAAGGCCATGGAAGAGAGCCTGATGGACGTGGTGCCCAGACTCGAGAAGCGCACCCACTATCTGGCCACGTTTGCCAACCTGGCCACGTTGCTCGGCCTGCTGGGCACCGTGGTGGGCCTGATCAACGCGTTCGCGGCCGTGGCGACCGTCAATCCGGCCGACAAGGCCAACCTGCTGTCGGCCAGTATATCGGTGGCCATGAATTGCACGGCCTTTGGGCTAATGACCGCCGTGCCGCTGCTGGTGGTCCACGCAGTGCTGCAGACCAAGACGACTGAGCTGGTAGACAGCCTCGAGATGGCGTCGGTGAAGTTTCTCAATGCCGTGACCGAGCGCAGCACGGCCGCGGCTTGATTCGTCCCGATCCTCAGAGCCGAGACATCGAATGCGCCGCTCCCAAGTCCTAAAGAAAATGCTGCGTAAGCAGCGCCAGCCCGCCGACCTGCAGCTGGTGTCGATGATCGACATCTTTACGGTGCTGGTGACTTTCCTGCTTATGACGGCAATCTTCTCGCGCACCGTGGTGCTCGACCTGAAGCTGCCGGCAAACAATGCCAGCATTCCGGAACTGCCGCAGGGCCTGAATCTCGAGATCATTGTGCGCGCCGACTCGCTGACGGTCGCCGATCGCGGCACCGGTCCGCTGCACACCATGCCCAATACGGCTGCCGGTGGCTACGACCTCGCCGGCCTGACGCAATTCCTGAAAATATTGAAAACCCGTTATCCGGACAAGGTCGACGCGACTATCCTGCTTGAACCGCAAATCTCTTACGACACCCTGGTTCAGGTGATGGACCGCACGCGTGTGGTCGAGGTGAACGCGGGCCTTAACACCATCCAGGCGGAATTATTTCCGGACGTTGCGATCGGTGATGCGCCGGTACCGGTGGGCGATGCCGGAGGCACGCGATGAGCATGTCGAACCGTGCCAAGCGAATGTTGCAGCATCAGGTGCGCAATAAGGCCGATGCGCAGCTCAATTTGATCCCGATGATCGATATTCTCAGCGTGATGGTGTCCTTCCTGCTGGTCTACGCGGCCGAAGTCGAGGTGGTCCAGAACAGCAAGGGCATCGACATTCCGCAATCGATATCCGAGCAGCGTCCGCGTCAGACCGTGGTAGTTATGCTAACCAAGGAGGATGTTTTCGTACAGGGTGAGCGCGTTGCCAGTGTCAACGAGGTTCGAGCCAGCACCGATCCGATTATCGGCCCGCTGCGCACGGCGCTCAAACGTCCGTCGCTGGTCGGCGCGGTGATGACCGAGAAGCAAATCGCCGAACGGGAGATTACCGTGATGGCCGACAAGACCATTCAATATGAGGTGCTCAAGAAAGTCATGAGCACCTGCACCGATGCCGACTACGGGCGCGTGTCGTTTGCGCTGTTGCAAAAGGAGAAGACCGTAACTGCCAGTCAGTTGCGGCGGCTGAGGAAGGCGGGGAAGACTTAGGTGCAGCTACCGCAATATTACCGCAGCTTCGAACTGGCCTGGGAGGTCGATCCCGAGGACGAGCGGCGTTTCCGGCGCTACGTGCTCATCGGGCTGTGCCTGGTATTCCTGTTTGGATTGGTGCTGCCCTTTGTCAATCTGCCCAAGCAAGCGGCTGGGCCGGAAGAGGTGGCACCACGCCTGGCGCGGATCATGAACGAGGAGCCACCCAAGCCGCCGCCGCCGAAGCCGCAACCGAAGGTCGAAACGCCCAAGGCGGAGCCCGTCCCGCAGCCCAAGCCGGTCGACACCCGCAAGAAGATGGAGAACTCGGCGGCCATGCGCGCCATCAAGGATGAGCTCGCCGACCTGCGTGATCAGGTCGACACCAGTGCATTGCGCAACCGCCAGCTCAGTGCGTCGGTCGAGAAGGACGCGCGCTCTGAGCGCTCCCTGATCACTTCCAAGGTTGGCAGCGGATCCGCGGGAATTGTTTCCGCCAACTCGAGTCGCGGCTTTGGATCAGGTGCCGGCGCACTTTCGGATCACACTACGGTGGGGGTCAGTTCAAGCATCGGAGCCAACGCCTCCCAGAACCGGGCCACGCGCATTGGCAACAGCGGCAAGGCTGCGCGTAGTCAGGAGGAGATCGAACTGGTATTCGATCGCAACAAGGGGGCAATTTACGCACTCTACACCCGTGCCATGCGCGAGCGTGCCGACCTGCAGGGCAAGTTAGTGCTGCAGCTTACGATATCCCCCGCGGGCGAAGTCACAGACTGCATCATGCTCAGCAGCGAGCTGAATGATCCGGATCTGGAGCACAAGATCATCGCGCGCGTAAAATTATTCCGCTTCGAGGCCAAGGACGTCGAGGCCATTACCGCGCGCAAAACCATCGAGTTCTTCCCGGGCTGAGCGCAGGCCACACCCGGCTGCCATGAATCTGCAATCGGAAATCGACTATTTCCGGGAGCTGGCACCGACGGGGCAGGCCCGCCTGTTGGCCATGATTCTCCACGAGCTGAGCATCGAGGCACGCGGGACTTACGGCGCGAATCCCGAGCAGGTGCAGGACGGCGCGCGATTGCGCTTCGTCAATGAAATAACCTCGCGTCTGGCCCGCTATATCGAGCAGGTGCTGGCCGACGAGGCGGATCGGCCGAGCGAGGACGTGTTGATGCGCATGCTGCTCGCGCCCCGCGCCGACAAGGCGGCCGAGCGCCTGGTCCTTAATGCCTATCGTCGCGCCATCCAGGGATTCGATCGCAACGACACGACCGTGACCATGCTGCCGACCTGATCGAGTTCAATCGGCACGTTCGTCGGCTGCTCCGCAGTTGGACAAGGGTGGCGTGAAGCATTACTTTTCACGCATGCCGACGCTGCCGCTCACTCAGGTTTTAATACTGCTTTTTGCCTCAGTGGTGGTGGTGGCCATCGCGCGTCGCCAGGGCCTGCCACCGATACTCGGCTACCTTGTGGTCGGCATGCTGCTGGGACCACTGGCATTCGGTCTGCTGCCCAACGGCGCCGCTACGCAGGCTCTCGCCAACATCGGCGTTGTGTTCCTGCTGTTCACCCTGGGGCTCGATTTCCTGTGGGCGCGCATGCTGGCCATGCGCCGCGAAGTGATTGGTCTGGGCGCGGCACAGCTCCTGGCTGTAGGCGTCGCCGTGGCACTGCTGCTGCGCACCCTGTCGGTCGACTGGGTGTCCGCCGCGGTTCTGGGCGGCGCCGTCGCCATGAGCTCAACGGCGATCGTGTTGCAGCAGCTTACCGACCAGGCCGAACTCAACCGGACTCATGGGCGCTTGGCCTTCGCGGTACTGCTCTTCCAGGATCTCGCGTTCGTGCCGTTGCTGGCGCTGGCGAATGCGTTGTCGCGCGGCGGGGCAGTATTCAGCGCTACCAGCGTAGCGCGCTTGGTGGCGGAGGGCTTGCTGGCGCTGATTGCGGTGTTTGCCGTCGGCCGTTGGCTGCTGCGGCCGCTCTTCTATGAAATCGCACACAGCCGCTTGCGCGAGCTGTTTACCTTGACGGTGCTACTGGTGGTATTGAGTTGCGCCTGGCTCACGGAGAAGGTCGGGTTGTCGATGGCGCTGGGCGCGTTTCTGGCCGGCATGATGCTTGCCGAGACTGAGTACCGCCACCAGGTGGAATCAGCGGTGCGTCCGTTTCGCGAGTTGCTGTTGGGCCTGTTCTTCATTTCGGTCGGCATGCTTCTCGACGTGCGGTTGCTCTACCAGCATTTTCTGCTTATATCCGGACTGCTGATGTCGCTCCTGGTGGTGAAGAGTCTGCTGGTCGCTCTGATCACCCGGTTCTACGTTGACAGCAACTTCAAGGCGATGCGCACCAGCGTGGTGCTCGCCGGGGGCGGGGAGTTCGGCGTGGCACTGGCCACCATAATGGTCCGCCAGGATACGCTGCTCTCGGCCCGAATCAGCCAGCCCCTGCTGGCGGCGATGGTCCTGAGCATGCTGTTGAGCCCCTTGCTGATTCGCTATAACCGCCGCATTGCGCGAGTGCTGCTCGGCGAGCGTGGACCGCCGGCGAGCGCGCTCGAGCGCGAGGCTGCGGCCGACGTCGCGCTGGCGCGTCGCGAGCACGTGGTGTTGTGTGGCTTCGGGCGAGTCGGTCAAAACATCGCCCGCGTCCTGGAATCGCTCGGTTTCGAGTACCTGGCAGTGGACCTCGATCCGGCACGCATCCGCCTGGCGCGACAGGCCGGGGACGCGGTGGTGTACGGGGACAGCGCCGACGAGGAGCTGTTGCGGCAGGTGGGCGTGGACGTAGCCAGCGCTGTAATCGTCACCTTCGCCAATCCGGCGGTATCGGTTGGTATCGTACGCAGTGTACGGAGGCTGCGCGCAGACGTGCCGGTGCTAGTGCGCACCCAGGATGACGTGGGGCTCACCGAGTTGACCAAGGCGGGCGCAACTGACGTAGTACCCGAGACGCTCGAGGCCAGTCTGATGCTGGTCGTTCAGGTGCTGCTGTTGCTCAAGCTGCCTGCTTCCCGGGTCATGCGCACTGTCGGCGCCATCCGGGCCAGCCGCTACGCGACCCTACGCGACGTGTTCCGGCATGAAGGTGCGCAGGTCGTCGACGATACTCATGCTTTTCGAGATGAGCTGCGCTCGATCGTGTTACCGCCCGGCGCCTGGGCCGTGGGCCGGCGCCTGGAGGAGGTGCGGACTCAAGGTGCCGACGTGACTTTCACCGCGGTGCGGCGTCACGGCATTACCGGTCGCCAACCCGAACCGGCCACCGAGCTGCGCGAGGGTGATATTGTCTTGATCCATGGCACGCCAGAGGCGCTCGAGCATGCGGAAGCAGTGCTGCTGGCCGGCTGAGCCTTTGCAGGTACAATGCGCGGCCCATCACCCGCGCCGCCAACGATCCGCGCCATGAACCGCGACGACCGCCATTTTCCGCCCCACCACAGCCCGCTGCGCGAGGACATCCATGCCCTCGGCGAGGTTGTCGGCAGTGTATTACGCGAGCAGGGGGGCCAGCAGCTCTACGAACTCGCGGAAGGGGACCGGCAGACCGCTATTCGTCGCCGCGTGGGCGGCGCCGACGTGGCGATTGAACTGCGCGCGCGAGTTCAGGGACGGCGCCCGGAACTGGCGCGGGATCTGCTGCGCGCGTTCGCCGCGTACTTTCAGCTCGCCAACGTGGCGGAGAAGGTGCATCGTATTCGCCGGCGTCGTGAGTATTTCCTCGCCGACGCGGAGCGGCCGCAGCCGAACGGCGTGGTCGATACCCTGGCCGCGCTCAAGGCCCAGGGCATGGCACTCGGCGACGTACTCGACTTGCTGAGGCAGCTGCGCATCGAACCGGTACTGGTGGCACATCCGACCGAATCGGCACGGCGCACCGGACTTCGCCGCCAGCAACGCATCGCCGATCGCCTGTTGGAGCGCAGCAATCCATTGCTCGCGCCGCAGGAAAAATCGGCGTTGCTGGCGCGCATTCGCGCGGACGTGACCGTGGAGTGGCAAACTGCGGAGCACCCGCGAGAGCTGCTAACGGTGGCTGACGAGCGCGAGCACGCCATTTTCTACCTGGCCGAAGTGCTCTACCGAATCGTCCCGGTGTTTTATGAGGAACTGGCGGTCGCCTTGGCCACGCTCTACGGCGCCGATTCCGAGTCGCTGGAACTCCCATTGATCGTGCGCTTCGGCACCTGGGTGGGCGGTGACATGGACGGTGCCATCGACGTGCACGCCAAGAGCATTCGCGAAACCCTGGCCCGCCAGCAACAGGTAATCATCAACAACTACTTCGATGAATGCCAGGCGCTGGCTCAACAACTGTCGCAGAGCGCGGTGCGAGTCGGCGTGTCCGCGGCGGTCACGCGGCGCATCGAGGAATATCGCACGCTGTTGCCAGGCGCACCCGGACTCACGCCCGCCCGGCACGATCGCATGCCTTACCGGGTGCTCTTTGGGCAGATTGCTGAGCGGTTGCGAAATACGCTGGACGGGCGTCCTAACGGCTACGACCGGCCGGCGCAGTTCCGCGGCGACGTGGGCCTGATCGCCGACAGTCTGCGAGCGAACCGCGGCATGCACGCGGGCTACTTTTTGGTGCGCCGCTTGCTGGCGCGCATCGATACCTTTGGTTTTCACCTGGCAACCCTCGATTTGCGGCAGCATGCCAGCGTGCACCACGCCGTGATCGCTCAGGGCTTGGATGATCCGCAATGGCGGGACCGCAGTGCGGGCGAGCAGCATGCCCGGTTGGTCGAGGTGTTGGCCCTCGACATCGGCCCGAGTCGAGCTTTTGACGCCCTGGGGAGACGCACCCTCGCGGTATTCGAGTCCATGATGCAGGGGCGCCATCGCTACGGGCCGGAAGCCGTGGGTTTGTACATCGTCAGCGCGGCTGCCTCGGCGGCCGATGTGCTCGCGCCGCTGGTTCTGGCGCATTGGGCCGGAGCACGCGACCGCCGCAATGGCACGGCGGCCATTGACGTCGCGCCGCAATTTGATTCGGTGGCGACCCTGGAGAGCTGTGGGGAGGTCATGAGTCAATTGCTGGATGACCAAGTGTACCAACGCCATCTCGCCGCCCGACAGCGTCAGCAGACGGTGCTGATCGGCTACTCTGAGAGCAATCGAGAAAGTGGCCTTGTGGCCTCGAGGCTGGCTGCCTACCAGGCGCAGCGCACGCTGGCGGCGGCGCTAAATCGCGCACAAGAGCGCCATGTGCTGTTCTACAGTCGCGGCGGCAGCATTCCACGCGGCGGGGGACGCATTGACGCCCTGCTGCGCGCCGCGCCAGCGGAATCGGTCAGCGGCGTGCTGAGATTCACTGAGCAAGGCGAGGGCATATCGCAGAACTTTGGCCTGCGTGCCAATGCAATGCGCACCCTCGAGAGAGCCTTCAACACGCTCACACTCGCGACGCTGGCCGTGCGCCGTGGGGCAACGGTTCAGGAAAGCAGCGCATTTACCGTGGCGGCAACGCAACTTGCGGTGACCAGTCGCGCCGCCTGGCGCAGTTTGCTCGACGAGCCGCGATTCTTTGAGTTCTTCCGCGCCGTCACTCCAATCGATGTGATCGAGCGCATGCGCATCGGTGCCGTGCAGCGTCGCGATTTCGCCCACGCACAAAGCATCGAGGACGTTCCGGCCGCGGCCTGGGTGTACGCATGGTCGCAGTCGCGGCACATGTTGCCTGGTTGGTTTGGCGCCGGATCCGGCCTTGAGGCAGTTCGGGCGCAGCGCGGGCTCGAGTTGCTGCGCAGTGCCTATGCCGAGTGGCCGTTCTTCCGTAGTTTGATCGACGACCTTGAGGCCATGGTGGCGCGCGCCGACATGGAAATAAGTGCTTGCTACGATCAATTGGCGCCCACCGAGCTGGCCACGATCGCGGCGACTATTCACGCGGAATTCGCGGTTACCTGCGGCTTGGTATGCCAAATCAAAGGCATCAGCGACCTGCTGGACGGCGACCGTACGCTACAACGCAGCATTGCACTGCGCAATCCGTATGTTGATCCGATGAACCTGATGCAGGTGGACCTGCTGCGACGCTGGCGCGAAGGCGGGCGCAGCGATCCGGCATTGCTCGAGGCACTGTTGGCCAGCGTCGCCGGGATCGGCTTGGGTCTGCAGACCGCCGGGTAATTGTGTGCCTGGTCTGGGGCGCAGCCTACTGCAGACAGACGATCAGCCGTGCATGATAGTTCCGCCATTCGATCGGGATGACAATTGGTCGGCCGGCCTGGGGGTACTCGAGCTTGCCGGCGCGGCCGACAACGACAGATGGCACAGAGATCTTAAACTGCTGCCCGTAGTCGCGACGCGCGTTGCCCGATAGGGTGTTGGTAATTTCGCCAACCAGATCGCACAGGTTGTCGTGGCTCATGTCGGTCTCCTGCATGCGCATGAGCATCACGCTGAGCATGCTCTTGGGCGCAGTGAAGGCAACCAGGCCGACTCGCTTTCCCGTGACCTGCACGACGCCGGTGTAATCCGAGATCTCCGGGCGCTCGCCGAGTGCCAGATGCGGCGTTCCGCACTGCGCGGCCTGATTCACGGTGGTGCCGAAGTAGTGCAGCACTCCGCCAACAAACACCCCGACTTCGGCTTCCAGCGTCATGGTAACTGTGTCATTCGACGCCGATCAGCTTGCGCAGGGCTTCGTTTAGCTGGCGGTCGGTGAATGGTTTGCACAAGAAGCCGCTTGCACCCTTTTCAAGAGCCTCGATCGCGGTCAGTTTGTCAGCCAGCGCCGAGATGACCAGGATCCGCAATTGTGGGTCGCGTTGCACCAGGGTGGCAACACATTCCGTGCCGCCCATCTGCGGCATGGTCAGGTCCATGGTCACGAGGGTGGGGCGCAACTGCGCGTGCATCTCAAGGGCTTCAAGCCCGTCGCGAGCCGCGCCCACCACTTCGATCTCGGGGACTTCGTTGGAGCGCTCAATGCGCCGCCGAATCACGTTGGAATCGTCCACCACCAACAGGCGGTGATGTGGCACCTGCCCGCTCATGCCTAAGCCGCCGTTGAGCGTGATGGCTCGGTCGCGGGACGTCGGGGCAGCACCGTCTTAAAGCGGGTGTATTTGCCCGGCGACGTGGCTATGCCTATACGGCCGCCGCACTCGCGTACCGTGGTGTTGACCACGTCGAGACCGACGCCGCGCCCCGCATGCTCGTTGACTTCGGCCGCCGTGGAGAAACCCGATTGAAAGATCAGGCGAAAGGCGCCGCTGCGATCGAGGGTGGCAGCCTGTTGAGCGTCGAGCAGTCCACGCTCAAGTGCCCGCTTGCGAATGCGAGTCGTGTTCAAACCCTGGCCGTCATCCTCAATCAGCAGCGAGTATTCCTCCTCATTGCTGTCGCTGAAGCGCACGCGCACCGTGCCGGCGGGCGGCTTACCGGCCGCAGCGCGCTCATCGGTGGATTCGATACCGTGCACGACGGCGTTGCGCACCATTTGGATGCAGATGTCACGCACCGGACCCTGGTAGTGGTCGGGCACCCGGTCGAGACCTTCACAGACCAGCCGCGCATCGCGGCCCCCGGAGGCGCCCAAGTCGCGCACCAGCCGCTCCAGCATCAGTTCCAGCCCCGAAGCCCGATTCGGTACCGCCCGCGACTGGATCACGGCCGTGTCGCCATGCTTATCCGGCGGGATATCGGTCGCCGGGGCCGCCGAGGAACGGGCCTGATGGACGTGTTCGCGCATGCTGGCGATGATATGCGTGTGACTCAGCAATTCATCCAGTTTGACCACCACCGGTACGAACTGGTCGCCGGCAAGCTCTGGTCGGTCGCGCAAAGTGCTCAGCACCGATTCCACGGCGTGAGTGCGCTGTACAAAGGAATCGAGCCCTAGGGCAGACGCTTCACCCTTGAGCGTGTGCATTTCGCGGAACACACCCTGGAGTTTGTGTTGCAGGTCCGCTGGCTTGATGCCGGGGCTGCGCAACAGGGCATTGCTGCGGCGGACAGCGACGTCGACATTATTCAGGAATGAGTGAAGCTGCAGGGGTTCGACGCGCAGCAATTGCAGCAGCACGGCGGCGTGCGCGTCGCCGCCCGAGCGCAATTGTTCGAGCTCCTGCTGCAATTGCACGCGATCGGTTATGTCCGCAACAACGCCGAGCACGAAATCAGTTGTGGCGCCCGCACCGCGCGCGCGCCGGAACGAAAACGAGAGGTATCGGATCTCGGCCGGCCCCTGAAATTTCTGGAAGCTGACTTCGATCTGGCTCAGCGGATTGACCGATTCGATCAGCTCCTCATTGACGTTGTCTTTCCAGAATAGACCGACGTACTTGCTTGCACTCAGAAGCGTGCGCTCATCGACCAGCGGGCGAAGCAGATCCTCGAGGGTCTGTCCGGCCGGCGCTGTGATGCGCAGCAGTGCCAGGAGCGAGTCGGAGTAGGCGCCGCCGATACGTCCGTCCCTTGCGACCAGGAATAGCCCCTCGCGCACCGTACCGAGAATATCCTCGACCTGCCGCTGGGCCTCGACGGCTGACTCTGCCGCCCGCCCTGCGCGCCAAGCGAAATACAGCATGGTCGCCAGCAGCAAAGTCGCCAGACCCGCACCTCCGAGCAGCAGGCTGCGGAGCGACTGGCCGTCGTGCACCACCGCCTCGCGCAGCTGCGCGGCAAGATTGCCAAGGTCAGTGGCCAAAGCCGCAGTGTTTTGAGTCTGGGCCACCAGCAGTTCATCGACGGCGCGTTTCAAATTCGCACCGCCCGCGGTCAAGGCGGAGCCGTTGGCCGAATCGGCATAAAGATCAGTCGCGCGCATTTGCTCAAGTCCCGCCAACCCGCTATCGAGAGGTTGCCAACGCGCACTGGCGCTGGCGAACAGCGCTGCGGTGTCTGTCCGGGCAGCCAGTCCTCCCTTGGACATTGCAACCGAAAGATCGGTGTACGACTCATTGCTCGCGGCGCGGCTGGCAGCGAGGGCGCGCAGTGAGTTGCCCACATAGGTACGCGTCTCCAAACCGCGCTGAATGAGGGTCAGCTCCGATCGCAAGAATTGCGGCTGCGCTGTGAGGCCGGAAGCGAGCTGCAGCGCGGAGGAGGCCGACTGCAGCCGCGCGGCCAGACGTACGCCCGTAAACAGCAGGAGCGCCAGAGCAGCCGCGCAGGCCACGGTCACGGCGACTGGCAACCATTGAACGCGATGAGTCAGGTGCAGGCGGGCCATGCTTACTCCGCGGGCGACTTTGCTACGGGTTTGAAGGCTATCCGCAATCGCGCACGCCGCGATGCGCCTGACTCGCCCAGCTCGCTGGTGTCAAAGTAACCGTGCCGTACGGCTTGCATGGCCGCGCCATCGAAGACCCTCGGCGGTTGGGACTCGATGACCTTTGGATCGCTGGCGTGGCCCTTGGCATCGAGGGTGAATTCAACAATCACGTAGCCTTGCTGGCCGGCATCGAACGCCCGCTGCGGGTAGGTGACCTCGAGGGGAGAAAGCGGCTTGGCGCGCACAAAGTCCGCTGTATTGGCGGCGGCCCCGGCCGCAGCCGCGGCCGGTGGCGGAGCGACCGTGGCTGCGACAGGTCGCGCACGAGAGGCGTCTATTGCAGTCTGTAGCTGCGTGCGGGCAGCGGCCAGCTCAGGGCCGTTCCCCAGAATCGCGGCGGAGTTCAGCAGCTGCTGGGCGGCGTCATATTGGCCTGCCCGGGACGCGGCGAGCGTGCGCTCGATCAATGCCGCCTGCAGATCGTGCTCCGCATTCAACGTCAATGGACTGCCACGGTTGAGTTGCTGCATGGCCAACACCGCCGACTGGGCGCTGTCGCTGGCGGGTTCGAGCAGGGCGCCGCTCTTGATCAGGGCGTGGGCGTGGTTGGCGAGTTCGCTCAGCCGCGCGGCGTTGCGTTGCGTATCCAGTGCCCCGCGCAGGTCGGTGACTGCCGCCCGATCGCCACCCGCAGCCGCCAGCTGGGAAATCAATTGCGTCGCCCCCTCGGCGTCTCCCTTGGCGATCGCCGCGCGCGCCTGCACCTGCAGGGCGTGTGGGCGGGCCGCCGCGATGTCGGACTCAAGCGCCGCGACGGCTGCGGGGTCAACGTCGACACCGTGAAAAGCAGACAACAGGCGGCCTGCTTCCTCGACCTTGTTGGCATTCAAGTCGGCACGAATCCGCGCACTCGCCACCGTGAACAACCGGCGCAATCCGTCGTGCGCTTCCTCGTTCTGGGGATCCTGCGCCAGGACCTTGGCATACAGTTCCAGGGCACTGTTGCCGGTGGGGGACCCATCGGTCGGTGGCAGCAAGCTTTTGCCATCGCGGAAGGCCACGCGCGCGTCGGACAGCAGTTCCAGCACCGAGCGCGGCGAGGCTGCCGCGGCAGCAGCGGAAACCGCAGGCGGATTCGCCGGAGCGACAACGGCAGGCGGTGCCCGGAGTATAGGCTTGGATGCTGCCGCTCCGCCGCTCGGGTGGCCGCTGAACATGTACCAGGCGCCCGCTACGGCCAGCAGCGATGCTGCCGCAATGACCAGCACCGCAGGCCTGCGCCAGAGTGGTCCATCCGCGGCGAGATCCTTCCGGCTTGCCGCACTGCCGGCCGCCAATTGACCGTCGACCGAGTTCAGCGCGGCCTCGAGCGCGTCGGATCCGAGCGCGCCGCGCTCAACGATCGCGGTGAGCGCCCCGCGAGCCAGTGGGCTCGCCCATTCCGCGGTTGTGCCGTCCGCGCAGATCACCAGGAGCGGAGCCAGCGGGTATTGCTGTTTAACGCGCGCTGCCTGAGCGCGCGCATCGGGCCGAGCCGATGCGTCTATCATCAGCGCCCACGGCGTGGCGCTTGTTGGAGCTATTTGCTCGGCGGAATCGATGGGGCGAGTGCGGTAGCGCGTGCCCAGGAGCGGCCCCAGTTCAAGGAGCAGCGTATCGTCACTCGAGAGCACGTAGAGAATCGGTGCGCGGCCATGCAGCGTAGGAGGCCCCGCAGAACGCGTTGCCGGGTCATTGGGCTTTGCGGACTGTGCAGTGTTTGCCACCGCTTTATGCCTCCCGAATCATGACCGCAAATGTGTGATTTGGCGCAGAAAATTGCCCTAATCGGGTTCACAAATCCGATGCGACAAAATATCTCAAAACGGCTGCAGAAAGCAGCAATGTGCGCTTCGTCACAAAACCCCCCCCCTCAGGACCGGCGGAACTAAGCCGACAGGTCCGCGCAGACCGCGCCGACCGCGCTGGTCAAGGCGCTGATGTCGGCGCTGGTATGCGCTGCAGATATAAACCCGACCTCGAATCCACTGGGCGCAAGATATATGCCACGCGCCAGCAGTGGATGATAGATCGCAGCATACCGCTGCGAGCACCCGAGGGGGTAGCGCGCCGGACTGCGCAACGGAGCGTCAGTCCTACATTGGGCACCGCTCAGACACAGCCAGAAGATCGATCCCACCCGCTGGACGATCAAGTTGGCAACGGCGCTCAATTCCTGTTCGAGCTGCAGGCCACGGGCCTCCAGTTGGGCGTATACGGTGCCATCGCTCAGTGCCCGCAACATCGCCAGCCCCGCGCACATGGCCACGGGGTTGGCACTCAACGTTCCGGCCTGGTACACGGGACCGACGGGTGCGACCAGCTGCATCAAGTCCCGCCGTCCCCCGTAGGCGCCCACCGGAAACCCGCCGCCGATGATTTTTCCGTAGGTCACCAGGTCCGGGGTAACCCCGGCAAGCGGCGCATAACCCTGGAAGCCGACGCGGAAGCCGGAAATCACCTCATCAAATATCAACAGCGACCCGTGTTGTGCCGCCAGGCGCGCAAGAGTGCGCAGGAACTCGGCGCGCTGCGGCAGCAAGCCGTAATTGGCCGGGAGTGGTTCGATTATCGCGCAGGCCAGCTGCTTCCCGTGTTCCGAGAACACCGCCTCCAGGGCCTGCTCATCATCGAGCGGTGCGACCAGGGTTTCGCGGGCCGCCGTGATGCCAAGCCCGGCGCTATCCGGAACTGGGGCGTCCGCCAGTCCGGATCCGGCGCGCAGCAACATGGCATCGACGTGGCCGTGGTAGCAGCCCTCGAACTTGAGGATCTTTGAGCGCCCGGTGGCGGCTCGGGCCACTCGGAGGGCCGACATCACCGCTTCGGTGCCCGAATTGACAAACCGGAGCTGTTGTACCCAGGGAATCCGGCGGATGATGTATTCCGCCAGTTCGAGACTGTAGGGCTCGGCGGTGCCTAGACTCCAACCCCGGCCCAGTGCCTGCTCGACGGCTGCGCGCACGGCCTCATTGCCGTGTCCAAGGATCAGCGGTCCGAAGGCCATGCAATAGTCGAGGTAATCTCGGCCGTCGACGTCCCGCAGGCGCGCACCGTGCCCCCCGGTCATGAACACCGGCGTGCCGCCGACACTGCGGAATGCGCGCACCGGAGAATGCACGCCGCCGGGCGCCACCTCGAGCGCCCGTGCAAACAGTTCTTCGGAAGTCGTCACAAGCCCAGCAGCTCGCGGGACTGCCTGGCGCCGTAGGTGATAATCATGCTGGCTCCGGCGCGCTTGAAGGCGGTCAAAATTTCTCGATGGAGGGCGGCCCGCGAGGCCAGCCCCTGTGCAGCCAGGGCCTCCAGCGCCGCAAATTCGCCGCTCGTGTGATAGACGGCCCAAGGTTGCGCGAATTCGCGCGTCAGCTCGCGCAGCAGGTCCAGGTAGGGGAGACCCGGCTTGACCATGAGGATGTCCGCACCCTCGGCCACGTCCCGTTCCGCGCACAGCCACGCGTCCGAGGGGCGCGCGGGGTCGAGCTGGTAGCTGGCGCGGTCACGCAGCCCGCTTTGCGACTTCGGCGCCGAATCCGCGGCCACCCGAAATGGTCCATACAGATTTGAGTGGAATTTGACCGAGTAACTCATGAGCACAGTGCGTTCGAGCCCATGTTGATCGAGCGCATGGCGAATGGCTCCCACGCGCCCGTCCATCATGTCGCTGGGCGCGACGCAGTCCGCACCCGCCTGCGCATACGCCAAGGCTGCCGCGGCCAGTTCCTGGACACTGGCGTCGTTATCGAGGTGATCGCCTTCCGCGTTCAGCACGCCGCAGTGCCCGTGCGGTGTGGCGGAACACAGGCATACGTCGGTTGCGAGCCAAATGTCCTTGCCAAATCTCTGTTTGAGAGCCCGCACCTGGCTTGCGGTGAATGACCAATCGATGTGGCGCTCGGCGCGCTCGCGCGGTACGCCAAACAGCAGGAAGGCGTGTATGCCGGCACGCAGATCGGCCTCGACTTGCCGCAGCAGCGAGTCGGGTGTCTCCTGCATGACCCCGGGCAACCCGGGCACGGCCTCGGCGCCCTTGCTCCCCTCGGCGACAAAGCAGGGCTGGATCAGCTGGTCGAGCTGAATATGAACCTCGCGCACCAGGGCACGCACGTGCTGGTCTTGGCGCAGACGCCGCAGGGTCGGGGGGTAATTCTTGCTCATGCCCCATTGTGCCGCAGTCGCTGCGGGCGGCGTCACGGGATTGTAAGGACTTGGGCCCGACCTTCTTATGCGTCATAGTTATGAGGCACACTGGGATAATGATCTGGCCGGACCCGCAGGGACCGGCCCGGACCCGGACCACGCAGCAGGCGCGAGACAATGAGATCAGCCCCGGATTTAGTTCAGGCCATAGGGCAAACGCCGCTGATACGCCTGCGCCGCGCCAGCGAGACCACGGGTTGCGAGATCTTCGGCAAGGCCGAGTTCATGAACCCCGGCGGCTCGGTGAAGGACCGTGCCGCGCGTGCCATAGTGCTGGATGCCGAGCGGCGTGGCCTGCTCCCGCCCGGTGGCACGGTCGTTGAGGGCACGGCCGGAAACACCGGCATCGGCCTTGCGCACGTATGCAGCTCGCGCGGCTATCGCTGCGTCATTGTCATGCCGGATAACCAGTCCCCTGAAAAGTACGCGCTCCTGGAAGCGCTCGGGGCGCAGGTGCACCGGGTCAAGACGGTGCCGTACAGCGATCCGAATCACTATCAGCGGGTGGCGGGCCGGATGGCCACGGAACTCGATCACGCCTACTGGGCCAATCAGTTCGACAATCCGGCCAATCGCCGCGCCCACGTGGAGACCACCGGTCCGGAAATCTGGGAGCAGACCGATGGGCGCATTGATGCCTTCGTTGCCGCGAGCGGCACGGGTGGCACCCTGGCCGGCGTGTCGGAATTTCTCAAGGGGAAGAACCGGGCCGTGCGCACCGTGCTTGCCGATCCACCGGGGAGCGCCCTGTTTGAGTTCATCCGCAACGGCGTGCTCAAGGCCACCGGCACCGGTTCGATTACCGAGGGCATCGGCATAGGCCGGGTGACCGCCAACATGCAGGATGCGCCCATAGACGACGCGCTCCACATCGAAGATGCAGAAACCGTCGCCTGCGTATACCAGCTGCTGCGCGAGGAAGGCCTGTTCCAAGGAAGTACCAGTGGCGTCAACGTGGCGGCCGCGACGCGCGTGGCCCGTCAACTCGGTCCCGGCCATGTGGTCGTTACCGTGCTTTGCGATTCAGGCGCGAAGTACCTGAGCCGGCTATTCAACCGGGAGTGGCTGGCACAGAAGGGCCTGCTGGCGGCCGCCCTGGGCGAGGCGGCAGGCTAGCGAACTGCGCTTGGCTTTCGCTGTCGAAGTGTTGCGGCACCCGCCTCGTGAAAACAGTCCGTTTCGGGACTCAAGAGAATTTAATGCTGAACAACTCCGATCGCTGGCAGCGCTACGCCTGGATAGCCGTGAGCGCGGCGCTCGTCGCTGTGAGCTACTGGATGTTCTTCAGCGGCGCGCACTGAGCAGTGCGCTTTGGGGTGGCAGAGTCGGGCGGCCAATTGCGCGGGGCAGGCTGGACGCCAGACATCGGCGCCAGTACCGTGGCCATCGCATGGCTGCACCGGCGGCGCGCGACATTGAGTTCGAAGCCCGGCCGGCGTGCGGGCTGAGCGCATTCGCATCGACGGCCTGCGTTAGGAAAAATGAAGCCAACCCTCAATAACCCGATTCCTGCCTCACCCCCCTCCGGGAGCGCGCGATTCCATGCCCGCGCCTATGGAGCGATAGGCACCGCGCGGGTGCGGACCCGCACAACAGTCGCATTGCTGGCGGCCCTGCTGGGACAGTCGCTGAGCGCGCCCGTTGCGGCGGAATGGCTGTCACGGGTCGACGACGGCATCATGGGTACGCGTATCGTGGTCGAGCTGTGGAGCGACCAGCCGGCGGCGGGCGAGCGGGCGATTGATGCGGTGATGGCCGAAATGCGCCGCATCGACGCGGACATGAGCACTTACAAGCCCGACAGCGAGATTTCGCGCGTCAACGCCCAGGCCGCACGCGGCCCGGTCAAGATCAGCAAAGAACTCCTCGACCTGCTCAATACCTCGCTTGAATATTCACGCATCACCGAAGGCGCCTTCGACATCACCTACGCCAGCGTCGGCTTTATGTACGACTTCCGTGCACGCCGCCGGCCGGACGAGAAACAGATCGCCGCCGCGCTCCCGGCGGTCAACTACCGGCATGTGCTGCTCGATCGCGCAACTTCCAGTGTGCGATTCTCGCAGCCTGGCGTACGCATAGACCTGGGCGGCATCGCCAAGGGATACGCAGTCGATCGGGGAATCGCCATCCTGCAGCGGGCCGGCATCAAGCACGCATTGGTCTCGGCCGGTGGTGACAGTCGCATCATCGGTGATCGCTTCGGCAAACCTTGGATCGTGGGCATCAGGCACCCGGATCGACGCGATGAGGTGATTGCGCGCCTGCCGCTGGTCGATACCGCGATCTCGACTTCCGGGGACTACGAGCGTTACTTTGACGAGAACGGCGTGCGCTATCACCACATCATCGACCCGCGCACCGGCCACTCAGCGAGCGCGGTGCGCAGCGCCACCGTGCTGGCGCCGACCGCCACGCGCACCGACGGTCTTTCCAAGACCGCATTCGTGCTGGGTGCGGAGGCCGCCATTAAGATCTACGAGCGGCTCGGCGACGTCGATGCGATACTGGTCAAACCCGACGGCAAGGTCCTGTATACGAAGGGGCTGGAGCCGCCACCCAGAGGCAAATAGCAATCGACACGGGGAAATAGCTCATGCGGTTGGAGGACATGCGGCGCAGCGAGAACGTCGAGGATCGCCGTGGATTGAGCGTCGGGCGGACCGGCGCAGGCGTTGGGATCGGGACGCTCGTACTGGTGGTTGCCGGCTACTTTCTCGGCGTCAGCCCCGGCACCCTACTCGGCCTGCTGAGCGGGGGAGAGTCCCTAACGCAGGATTCGGGGGGGACATCGGCGAACGTTCCCACCGGGACGCCGACCGACCCGCAGGGCGACTTTGCAGCGGCCGTGCTGGGCGAAACCGAGGACGTGTGGGGCAAATACTTTGCGCAAAGGGGCCAGAGCTATACGCCGCCGACCCTGGTGCTGTTCACCGACGAAGTGGCCTCGGCCTGCGGAGCGGCGAGCGCCGCGGCCGGGCCGTTCTACTGTCCCGGCGATCAGAGGCTTTACATCGACCTCGGCTTTTTCAATCAGCTGTCGAGCGAATTCGGTGCGCCCGGCGATTTTGCGCGTGCCTACGTCATCGCCCATGAGGTCGGCCATCACTTGCAGAATCTCTTGGGCATCACCGAAAAATCCGAGCGCCTGAGCGCCCAGCAGGGCGCGAACGGGGCGCATCGCGTTTCGGTGGCCGTTGAGCTACAGGCGGATTGCTACGCCGGAGTCTGGGCGATGCAGGCCCAACGTGTGATTGAGCCCGGTGAGCTGCAGCAGGCCCTGCGAGCCGCGGCGGCGGTGGGCGATGACACCCTGCAGCGGCGCGCCCAGGGGCGCGTCGTCCCGGAAACCTTTACCCACGGTTCCGCCGAGCAGCGGCAACGCTGGTTTCAGCGAGGATTAGACGGCGGTAAGCTGGAAAGCTGCGACACCTTCTCCACCGCTTCTCTGCTCTGAGCCTACCGGGTCGGCGGTGCGCTCGCGGGGGCGGCCGGCGGAGTGCCTGGCGCGGCTGCGGCCGGGGCCTGCTTGGCCTTGAAGGCGCGTACCTCGGCATTGAATTTATCGGCCAGCTTCTGGAGCTTTTCGACCTCGGCATTCTGGAGAGTGGCGTACTCGGTGGCGATCTTGACCCGCTGCTCGTCTTTCATGTCGGTGCCACCGGCCGCGATCTTGGCGTCCTGCTCCGCCTTGAGGCACTGCGTATAGGCCTCGACCGCCGTGTTGTTCTCCTGAATAGCGTGCTTCGCCGTCAGCATTTCGTCCATCGTGGCCGTGGAGCCGTCGGGGATCTTGACGTCGTTCGCCGGTGCTGTGCAATCGGCAAAGGCGGGTGCTGCGACCAGGGCGGCAACCACTGATAGGGGTATCAGGAATTTCATCAGTATCTTCCTCTGTAGGGGTGGTGGCCTTACCGGGCCAAGCTTCTTCGGGCTATGCGCATGTTAAGATCCTCGGGCGGCATATGCCAACCCCATGTTCCGGACCTGGCCGACGGGCGAAAAGACCGGCCTGACATGGCCGGTCTGGGCAACATTCAGGCCCCTAGGTTCCATGGCTGTCAAACCGATACTGCGGATGGGTGATCCGCGCCTGCTTCAGGTCAGTGCCCCGGTGCGCGAATTCGGCACCTCCGGGTTGCTCGCCCTCATCGAGGACATGAACGACACCATGCGCGCTGCGAACGGCGCCGGGCTGGCCGCGCCGCAGATCGGTGTCCTGTTGCGCATCGTTATATTTGGCGGCGGGGAGACATCGCGCTACCCGGACGCGGATGCCGTGCCCTATACGGTGCTCGTCAATCCCAAGCTGAAGATGCTGCGGGGGGGGAGGGAGGAGGATTGGGAAGGCTGCCTGTCGGTTCCTGGAATGCGCGGGCTGGTTCCCCGTCATCGGCGCCTGCGGTATCGAGGGAACGATCAGTGGGGCGGGGCGATTGACCGCACCGTCGAGGCGTTCCACGCTCGCGTGGTGCAGCACGAGGTTGACCATCTCGATGGCGTGCTCTATCCGACGCGCATCAAGGACCTGCGCAAGTTCGGCTTCAGCGAGGAATTATTTCCAGGCCAGAACCTGCGCGACGACTGAGCGGCGCGGGCAGGCGAGCGCGGCCCGGCGGTGGGGACCTCAGCGATCGGATGGGTTCGGTAGCCTCGGCGCTCCTGGATTGGAAGGGTGGGGTGCATGCCGGCGCAAATCGACAGCGGCGACGAATTCGCCCGGCGCGACTCGTCATTTCAGACCCACGAGGCAAGAGGCTATCATGCGAGCATGTCCTATCGCATTGCGGTTTAGCCGAGGATTCATGCGCATCGCGCGCCTTCAGGGTCTTCTCATCCGCTGCGGGGCCATGGTACTGCTCGCGGCGTGCGCCGGTGGTCCCGCGGCCGTCGAGCAATCCAGCGCGAAAGCCAAACCGGTCAATGAGTACCTGGATGAACAGAGCGGCGCCACCGTCACTGCGATGGACAAGCCGCTGCTGTTTGCGCGTGATCGCGGTGAGCGGGGCGCCAACCTCCGGGACTACGTGACGGTGATCGCCGCCACCGTGAACCGTGCCGGTCGGCACGATTGCTTGCTGATCGCATACCTCTGGTCGACGCTGGATGCGCGCTATGAGCCCTCCAGGCCGGTAGCCGACAGCCTGGTGCTTATGGCCGACGACCGACGCATCCGGCTGGATGCAAGCGGCGGCACTCCCACCGACTTCGGCATTATCCGAGCCGTTGGTGCGCCCGCAGGACGGACGGTCAAGCCGCTCGTGCTTCCCACCGACCTGGCCACTCTGCAGTCTATTGCCGCGGCGCAGAGCCTCCAGGTCCAGACCAAGGTGAATGAGGAGGTCCTGAGTTACATGCTCTGGGACGATCAGCGCAAGTCGCTCGATCGTTTCGTGCGTTTCAGCAACGGTGAGCGCTAGGGCTACATGAAATCGGCGTAGGCGACAAACGGTCCCTGCCCCGCCGCGGTTGCCTGGCCTTCGAAGGCGACCGACACGCTGCGCCCAAAGAAGAACGGCAGCCCCCAGTCGAATCCGGACACCGACGGGAAGAGCGTACCGGCGATGTTGTCGAAGGCAGCAAAGCTTGGATTGGCATTGCTGAGCGCTTCAATGCTGGCGACGCTGAAGGTCACGGCGGAGCTCGCGCTGCTGGCCCCGACGCCCTGGTTGGTCACCGACAATGACACCGCCGGGTCCGGGCAGTACCACCCGGCAAACAGGTTGCTGGTGCAGGTGGCCAACGCGGTGTCCGCGAAAAAATTGCCATTGGAGCCGGAGTCGATCGATCCGCCCAAGGTGTAGGTCTGGCCGTTGAAGATGGTGGTGAAATTGCCCGACAGCGGGTCCACGCTCAGCACCACGGCACCGCCCAGCTGGTTGTTGGATTGGGTGTCGATGCCCAATACCAGAGAGCCGCTGACCGCATCCTGACCCGCGTCGCTAATGGGCGGCAGCACGATGCTCACGCCGTTGTTGTCGGAGGCGAACATGCTCACCGGGTTCTGCAGCTGCGCCGCCACCGGGATCGTGATCCCCGTGCAAACGCCGCCCGGGCAGGCGTAATAAAATCCGCGCCCGTCAGGATTTGCCACGATCTGGCAGGCGCTGCCGCAATCCTGCAGAAAGAAACTGACCCCCAGTATGCCGTTGGCACCCAGCTCCTCAACCGTATTCTGGGGCGACATGGGATTGGGCGGGTTCACACTCTGATCCTCCGAACAGTCCACGGGCGCCGTCGGGATGGCAGGATCGCCGATGAGTTGAACGCTCAGGTTGGAGGCCTGGCCGTCCGCGACCTGGATGTCGGCGGCGCGCACGCTGCCCCAGCTGTAGCCGTCCGCGAAGGCAAAGCATTCGTACAGCGGGTCCCCGCTTGGGGTGGTCGCGGCGGGCAACTGGACCGCGGCGGAGTTGAGGGCTGAGGCCATCAGGCGCAGGCCCGTCGAACCTGTGTCGACAAGAATGTGGTCGATGACCTGACAGCTGGTCGTGCCCGGCGCACAGATCGTGACGCTGACCGAAGGCAGGTTGACGCCCGATTGCGCGGGCCCGGCATCGACAATCAATGGCGCGACGTTGGCGCCCGTGGGGAGCGCGGGCGCGGCCGGCGTCGAGGGCGACAAGCTCAAGCCGGTATCGCTGCTGCGGGTACACGCCTGGAGCCACACCAGCAACAGTGCCACGGCCACCCCGGAGTATTGGGTCCGTCTCATTGCAGGTCCGCCTCTGTCACGTGGGCAGGCAGCAGTCGCGGTACGTAGGCGATGCCGGCGAAGGAGCGCATATGACCGCCTGCATGCACAACAAGCTGCGGTTGCTCGATCACCAGGCGGGAGCGTGTCGAGCCCGGCCCACGCCGCGCGCGTGCGTATTCAGCAAAGTACTGGCCCAGGAGCAGCGACATGTTCGGCTTGAACGGGCCGCGCCAGGAGACCGCAAACACCGTGCCCGATGGCGCCACGAATTCCCGGATCACCGTGCCGGTTGGCGTCTGCAGCTCCTGAACCGTATAGGCCGCGCGCTGGGCGAGCCGCGGACGGGCCGCCAGGGCCCGAGAGTCCGAAGTCACCGACGCCGCAGCGTCCCCAAGGGCGGCCCAGGCTTGAGTGCAGAGAGCTGACGTCAATAATTGCGCCAGCACCAGTGTCGGCACAACACCGGGCCGGAGCGTCGGGCCGCCACGCGCTTGCGCGCGTGGCACGCTACGAGAGGATTTTGGGAGCACGCGCTTCTCCGGTCGCAAGAGGCTGGTCCCAACTTGGAGTCGGTATCCGCGAGTGGGTTCCATTGGACGGTGGCGGTCGCAACGCACCGGCCAGGGACGCCGCGCCACATTATTTTGGCTTAATGCGCGCGGAGGAGGGAATCTGTAGACGGCGACCGACAAGCACCCGCGGCAGGCGCCGGCGGGGGCGTGCGGCGCGATTGCTGGCCTACCCTCTAGCCGGTGGCGGCGGTGGTATCGCTGCGCGCCAAACGGCGCCGATCGTGCTCTGAGAGGAAACGTTTGCGGATCCGTATGCTCTCGGGCGTCACTTCCACCAGCTCGTCGTCGGCTATGAATTCAACCGCGTACTCGAGTGTCAATTTGATGGGCGGCGTAAGCAAGAGCGCGTCGTCCTTGCCGGCCGCGCGAATGTTGGTGAGCTTCTTGGTCTTGATGGGATTGACCACCAGGTCGTTGTCGCGGCTGTGAATGCCGATGACCATGCCCTCGTAGACCTTTTCGCCGTGGCTGACGAACATTCGCCCGCGCTCCTGGAGTGCAAATATCGAATAGGCGACGGCCTCGCCATTCTCATTGCTGATGAGCACGCCGTTGTGGCGGTCGGGAATCGTGCCCTTCACTTCCGCGAAGCCGTCAAATATATGGCTCATCAGGCCGGTGCCACGCGTCATGGTCATGAATTCACCCTGGAAGCCGATCAGGCCGCGCGCCGGAATGCGGTACTCGAGGCGCACCCGGCCCAGGGCGTCGATCACCATGTCGGTGAGCTCGGCCCGACGCACACCGAGGGCTTCCATGACCGCGCCCTGGCAGTCACTGTCGATGTCCACCGTCAGCGCCTCAAAGGGTTCGAGGATTCGGCCATCGACCTCCTTCTTGAGCACTTGCGGTTTGCCGACGGCGAGCTCAAAGCCCTCGCGCCGCATATTCTCGACCAGGATCGTCAGGTGCAGTTCTCCGCGACCGGAGACACGGAAGACGTCGGCCTCCTCGGTCTCCTCGACGCGCAATGCGACATTGCTCTGCAGCTCGCGCATCAGCCGCTCGCGGATCTGGCGGCTGGTGACGTATTTTCCCTCGCGCCCGGCCAGTGGCGAAGTGTTGACCTGGAAATTCATCACCAGGGTAGGCTCATCGACCTGTATGGGGGGCAGGCCCTCGGCCTGTTCCGGATCACAGATCGTCAGGCCGATGTTGACCTCTTCGATCCCCGTCACGGCCACGATGTCACCGGCCGACGCCTCATCCACGCTTTCGCGCTGCAGACCCCTGAAGCTCAACACCTGTGCAATCTTTGCCAGGCCGCGGTCCTCCTCGCCATAGCGCAATGCCACCTGTCGTCCGGCGCGCAAAGTCCCGCGGCGAATGCGCCCGATGCCAATGCGTCCGACGTACGAGTTGTAATCGATCGTCGAGATCTGGAGTTGCAACGGACCGGTCGCTTCGCTCCGAGGCGCGGGCACGTATTGCAAGATCGCCTCAAACAAGGCGGTCATGTCGGTCTCGACTTTGGTCGGATCCAGGCTCGCCCAGCCCTGCAGGGCCGAGGCGTAGATCACGGGAAAGTCGAGTTGCTCGTCGGTAGCGCCCAGCTTGTCGAACAGGTCGAAGGTTTGATCCACGACCCATCCGGTGCGCGATCCGGGACGGTCCACTTTGTTTACGACGACGATCGCCTTGTGGCCCAGAGCCAGCGCCTTGCGAGTGACGAAGCGGGTCTGCGGCATCGGTCCTTCGACGGCATCGACCAGGATGAGCACGCCATCGACCATCGACAGCACGCGCTCGACCTCGCCGCCAAAGTCCGCATGCCCGGGGGTATCGACGATGTTGATGCGCGTGCCGCCATACTCGATCGCGCAGTTCTTTGCCAGGATGGTGATGCCGCGCTCGCGTTCGATGTCGTTGGAATCCATGACGCGCTCGCCGATTTTCTCGTGCGAGGCAAAGGTGCCCGATTGCTTGAGCAGGCAGTCGACCAGGGTGGTCTTCCCGTGGTCGACGTGGGCGATGATGGCGATGTTGCGGATCGGGCGTTGCATAGGGGAAAGGGGGGAAGTTGCGGCGGGGTGGTCGAAAAAGGCCGTGCAGGGTACCAGAAGCGTTTGGCCGGAGCTAAGTCATTGCCGGTCAGCCATTTTACCCCGACAGACTGGCATATATATAAAGATATGTTTATATTTTCATGATGGCCGCCTCCACCAATAGTATCGATCAGGTTGTGCAGACCCTCAGGAGCCTGGCGGAACCGACGCGGTTGCGCCTGGTGGCGCTCCTCGGCCACGGTGAGCTCACGGTAGGGGAAATCTGCCGGGTGGTGGGGCAGAGCCAACCGCGTGTCTCCCGGCACCTGAGGCTGCTTACCGAAGCGGGCCACCTGGACCGGTTCCGTGAGCAGCAGCGGGTGTATTACCGGACCCCGGCCGCCGGCCCGCGGGCGGGCTGGCTCAATGAACTGCTGGCTGCGGTGGACCCCGGCGATCCCGCATTGCAGCGTGACCGGCTGCGTATGGCCGTGGTGGTCGGTGATCGCCAGAAGCTGGCCGCCACTGAGCTGGGCGTCCGGGCGACAGCAGGGCTGGACCAGGCGGGGCTGGCGGCCGTGCTGCAGGAAGAGCTTGGGCCCGCGACCTGGGGGGAACTGCTGGACATCGGCACCGGAGCGGGGCACTTGCTTGAGCTGCTGGCTGCCCGCGCCGCCCACGCGGTGGGCGTGGACCTGTCGGCGCCCGCTTTGCGGCTGGCCAGGGCCCGGCTGCACGGGCGCGCGCTCACACACTGCGAATTCCAACGGGGGGACATGTACGCCCTGGCGTTCGCGCCAGAATCTTTCGATACCGTGACGATCGATCGGGTCCTGGCCGGTGCCAAACGCCCGGTGGCCGTGCTCACTGAAGCGGCTCGGGTGCTGCGCCGAACAGGCCGACTGCTCGTCGTTGAGCGATTCGACGACATCGAGGCCTGCACGGGCCTGAACCCCTTGCAGGGTGTGCGCCAATGGCTGGACCGATCGGCCCTCAAGCTGACTCGCTTGCGACCGTGCGAACTTGCTGGCGGCCATTATGTGCTGGCATTGGCGCAACGCCCATGACGCGCGCCGAAGGAGTCGCCGCGTTGAGGGCTCGCCCGGGCGAGCGCATCGTGGTGCCCGAGGGACTCAGGGGCACGATGATCCGATCGCGCAATCTGAGCGACGCGGCTGCCGCGCTGGAGGCAGCGTGATTTCGCACGGTCCGCCGCAACCTCAGCCGGCTGCGCCGCCGCGGCGTGTCGACGAGGTGGTGCTGAATTTCTTTGGCGTGTTTCGTTATAGCCAGCACGCCATACGACTGGTCTGGGATACCAACCGCGCGCTGCTGTTCGCGGCCGCGGGCCTGACGCTGGTCGGCGGCCTGTTGCCGGCAAGCGTCGCCTGGATCGGCGCGCGGATCGTCGATGCGGTGGTTGCCGCGATGCGTGCGCCCGGGCACGACGTGCGCCTGGTGTTGCGCCTGGTGCTGTTCGAGGGGGTGCTGGTTGCGACATTGTCCGGCGTACAGCGCGGATTGTCGCTCTGCCAGGCGCTGCTGCGCGCGCAACTTGGTCAGCGCGTCAATGTCATGATCCTCGAGAAGGCACTGACCCTTGAGCTGCAGCAATTCGAGGATTCCGAGTTCTACGACAAACTGACTCGGGCGCGCCGTGAGGCATCGAGCCGGCCTCTGAGCCTGGTAATGCGTACCTTCGGGTTGGTGCAGAACGTTGTCTCGCTGCTGAGCTTCGCCGTGCTGCTGGTGCACTTTTCCCCGTGGGCCGTGGTGGTGCTGCTGTTGGCAGGCGTCCCGGCTTTTATTGCCGAGACCAAGTTTTCCGGCGATGCCTTTCGTCTGTTTCGTTGGCGTTCGCCCGAGACCCGGATGCAGATATACCTCGAGACCGTGCTGGCACGCGAGGACCACGCCAAGGAGGTGCGCCTGTTTGGGCTGGGCGCCCGGCTTCTGCAAAGATATCGCGACATCTTTTCGCGCCTGTATGACCAGGATCGAGCCCTGTCCATCCGCCGCGACAGCTGGGGCTTTCTGCTGGGTCTGCTAGCGACCATCACGCTGTACGTTGCGTACGCTTGGATTGCGCTGGCGGCCGTGGCGGGCGCTATCACTCTCGGGCAGATGACCATGTACCTGCTGTTATTTCGGCAGGGTCAGGGAGCAGTGGCGGCCATGCTGGCCGCGGTCGGGGGCATGTACGAGGACAACCTGTACCTGTCCACGCTCTACGAGTACCTGGACACGCCGGTAGCGCCGCGCAGCGGAGCGGCGCGCGGCGGGCCGCGACCGGAGGCAGGCATTAGCTTTGAGAATGTGAGCTTTGTCTATCCGGGCGCGAGCGAGCCGACGCTCCAGGACATCACACTGCAACTTCCGCCAGGCAGCTCGTTGGCGCTGGTCGGAGAAAACGGCTCCGGCAAAACCACGCTTATCAAACTGCTCACGCGACTTTACTCACCCACTTCCGGGCGCATCTGTTTCGAGGGACTGGACCTGCGCGAGTGGGACGAGGTGGCGCTGCGCGAAAGAATTGGCGTGATATTTCAGGATTTTGCGCGCTACCAGATGACGGTCGGTGAAAACGTCGGCGTGGGCGACGAGCCGCACTTTGAAGACCAGGCCCGATGGCGTTCGGCCGCGGCAATGGGGCGCGCCGCCGAATTTATTGAGGAGCTGCCGCTGCGCTATGAGACGCAGCTGGGTAAGTGGTTCAGCGACGGTCGCGAACTTTCGGGTGGCCAGTGGCAAAAGATCGCTTTGTCGCGCGCATTCATGCGTACCGGAGCCGACGTGCTGGTGCTCGATGAGCCTACAGCGTCGATGGACGCCCGCGCCGAGTCCGAGGTGTTCGAGCACTTCCGGAACCTGGCTCGCAGCCGCATTACAATTTTGATTTCACACCGTTTTTCCACCGTGCGCATGGCCGACCAGATCGCGGTCCTGGAACGTGGGCGCATCGTCGAGCGTGGCACCCACGCATCACTGATGGCGGCGGGCGGACAGTACGCGCAGTTGTTCAGCCTGCAGGCGCGGGGCTATCAATAGCCCCCGTGGCAATGGAAGAGGCACAGCGACGGGGCTGCTCAGGTACAATGGCTACATGGACGAGCAGGCAGACACGTTTGACGCCGCCTTTACTAAGGCGGTCGACCTTGGCAACCGCCTCGCGGGCAAAGACAAGGAAGCCGATCTTTGGGACATCGCTGACGGCTTGCTCGCCGGCGCTGTCCAGTATTGGCTGTATGCGCGCCAACCTTGTGGGGATGCGCGCTGCGAGGACTGCTTGCCTATCAACACGGCCGAGGCGCGGCTCGCTGAATTGAAGCGCCTGGTCGGACAGATCGCCGCGGAAAGCGAGTACTTCCACGCGCCCACAGACGCGAACGTCGGCCGCGCCTAAGCGGACCCGCGTGCGCGAGCCGCTAGACTAGGCGGCTGCTTGACTGGCTGCCGCGCTGACCTCGGCGAGCGCAGCCTCGAGCTTGCCCAAACCTTCCTCGAGCATCTGTTCCGGGATCGTCAGCGGCGCAAGAAACCTGATCACGTTGCCGTAGGTCCCGCAGGACAGGATGATCAGCCCGTGGCGCGCGGCGGCTTGCACGAGAGCCCGGGTCAAATCCGCGTCGGGCTGCATCGGCCTTGCCATTTTTGACCAATTCCATCGCGACCATTGATCCCAGGCCACGGATCTCGCCGATCGCCGGGAAGCGCTTCTGCAGGCTGCGCAGGCTCGCTTGCAGTCTCTCCCCGAGCCGCAGTGAGCGATCCAACAGCTTCTCGCCCTTGATAACCTCGAGCACCGCCAGCGCCGCCGCACAACCAAGAGGCGATCCGGCATACGTGCCGCCTAGGCCCCCTGGGGGCGGCGCGTCCATGATTTCCGCCTTGCCGATCAGGGCCGAGAGTGGCACGCCGCCGGCTATGCTCTTGGCGACGGTCATGAGGTCGGGCTCGACGCCGGAGTACTCAACCGCAAACATCTTGCCGGTGCGCCCGAAGCCGGACTGAATCTCGTCGATGATCAGCACAATGCCGTGTCGATCACACAATGCGCGCAGTGCGCGCAGGAATTCCGGAGGCGCGATGTAAAACCCGCCTTCTCCCTGCACGGGCTCAATAATGATGGCCGCGACCTGCGCCGCATCGACGTCGGTCTTGAACAGCTGCTCGAGGGCGTCAAGCGAGTCAGCGACACTGATGCCGTGATAGCTCATCGGAAAGGGCACGTGGAACACCGAGGGCATAAGCGGGCCGAATCCGGCCTTATAGGGCTGCACCTTGCCGGTCAGCGTCATTGCCGCCAGCGTGCGACCGTGAAAGCTGCCGCTGAAGGCGATGACTCCCGAGCGCTTGGTGTAATAGCGAGCAACCTTTAGGGCGTTTTCCACCGCCTCCGCGCCGGTCGAAAACAGCATCGATTTCTTGGCGGTTGATCCGGGGGCGAGCTTGTTGAGCTGTTCGCACAGCTCGATGTAGCTCGCGTAAGGCGTCACCTGGAAGCAGGTGTGCATCAGGCGTTCCAACTGCGCGCTGATGGCCTTGATGACCGTGGGATGGCGGTGCCCGGTGTTGAGCACCGCAATGCCGCTGGCGAAATCCACGTAGCGTTTGCCCTCGACGTCCCACAACTCAGCATTGCTGGCCCGCTCGGCGTACACCGGCAGTGAATTGGCGACGCCGCGCGGAATGGCGGCAAGGCGGCGCTGGTGCAGTTCGGCAGTTGGTGCTCATGGTCGTTCCTCGGGGAGTCAATGGGCCTGCTCTCAGCGCAGGTTTGCGCAGATTGTCCCTGTATTTTCGTTTGATGACTAGGGGTTGCCTGCTAGAATCGGCACGCCCGTTACTCCGCAGGCGAGCCTCACAATTGCGCGCACCCATTACGACCGAAGCGGTCATTATCGGCGCCGGTCCGGCCGGCCTGTTTCAGGTCTTTGAACTCGGGTTGCTCGGCATCAAGGCGCACGTGCTTGATTCGTTGCCGGCGCCCGGCGGGCAATGCACGGAACTGTACCCCGACAAACCCATCTACGACATCCCCGCTCTGCCGATCTGTGGCGCGCAGGAACTGGTCGATCGTCTGCTGCAGCAGATCAAGCCCTTTGGCGCTGAGCTGCACCTAGGCGAGGAGACGGTCGAGTTGCGAAAGCAGGACAACGGCCGGTTTTTTGTACTCGGCAGCGCGGGAACCGTCTTCGACGCGGGCGCCGTGGTGATCGCCGGCGGGGTTGGCTCCTTTCAGCCGCGGCGCCTCGGTCTGCAGGGGGTCGACGCGTTTGAGGGCCGGCAGATCCATTACAAGGTCAGCAATGCGGCCGAATTGCATGGGCGCAGACTGGTGATTTTTGGCGGCGGCGATTCGGCCCTTGACTGGGCGATCGAACTGGCGCCGCGGGCCGCGGCGCTGACGCTGGTGCATCGGCGTGCCGAGTTTCGCGGAGCGCCGGCCTCCGTGATGCGCATGCGCGCTCTCGAGTCAGCCGGCAAACTGAAGTTTCTCGAAGGCCTCGCACATTCCCTGCGCGTTACCGAAGACCGTCTGCTGGGCGTCGAGGTGCGCGGTCCCGGCGGAGCCCTGCATCAGCTCGATGCCGAGCAGTTCCTGGTGTTCTTTGGATTGGCGCCAAAACTTGGCCCGATTGCCGACTGGGGTCTGGAACTCGACAAGCGCGCCATCAAGGTGGATACAGAGAAATTCCAGTCGAATATTCCTGGCATTTTCGCGATCGGCGACATCAATACTTATCCGGGCAAGAAAAAACTGATTCTATCGGCGTTTCACGAAGCGGCATTGGCGGCATTCGCCGTTCAGCACTATCTGTATCCCGCCAAGAAGCAGTATCTGCAGTACACCACGACCAGCCCGGCGATGCAGAAGCGCCTGGGCGTCGCCTCCGACTAGCGACATGGACCAGCGCCTCTGCCGTTCTGTTGCGCCTGCTGGAGCTCGAGCGGATCGAGCTCAATATATTTCGCGGCACGAGCCGCGATATTGGCAGTCCACAGGTGTACGGCGGCCAAGTGCTCGGGCAGGCCTTGCAAGCCGCCTACGCCACGGTAGAGGAGGATCGTGTAGTGCATTCGCTCCATGCGTATTTTCTCAGGCGCGGCGACTTCAACGCCCCGATCGTGTACTTCGTCGATCGCAGCCGGGACGGCCACAGCTTCAGCACCCGCCGCGTGACGGCGATTCAGCACGGCGAACAGATCTTCAATTGCGCCGCGTCCTTTCAGCAGCCGGAGCCCGGTTTCGAGCACCAGCTGGCCATGCCCCAGGTGCCATACCCGGAAGAACTGCCGGAGGCGCTGGCGCCGGGCTCAGCCCTTCTGGACCGGCTGTCACCGCGATTGCGGCAGATGGTGCATGAGCGCCCGATCGAATTTCGCCTGGTGCCCCAGTCCGCCGCGGCCCCACTGGCGGGGGCGCCGCGCCAATTGCTGTGGATGCGCACGGTTGATCGACTGCCCGACGGGGACCGCCTGCACCGTTGTCTGCTGGCCTACGCCTCGGATTTCCACCTGCTGGGCACGGCACTCGTGCGCCACGAGCAAGCCATCGCCAGCGGGCGACTGGTCATCGCCAGCATTGATCACGCCATGTGGTTCCATCGTTCGGTGCGAATGGACGAGTGGCTGCTGTATGCCGCCGACAGCCCGAGCGCCTCGAGCGCCCGCGGATACACGCGCGGGAGTCTGTTTACGCGCGACGGTCTGCTGGTGGCCAGCACGGCCCAGGAAGGTCTGGTTCGAGTGTTGCCTGGGGATCCGGATTAGCCCACCGGCAGCAGCTTTCCAGGATTCATAATGCCGCGCGGGTCGAGCGCCTGCTTTATGTCGCGCATCATCGCCAACTCGACCGCGCTGGTGTAGCGCTGCAGCTCGCTGACCTTGAGCTGGCCGACGCCGTGCTCGGCACTGAAGCTTCCGCCGTGGGCGGCAACGATATCGTGGATCGCCCGCCGCATCAGCGGTTCGAGCGCCTCTACAGTCTTTGGCGGCGTGTTCCGGGGAAGGCTGAGATTGAAGTGCAGATTGCCATCGCCGGCATGGCCGTAGGCAACCAGTGTCCCCTCGGGCGCATTGGCCCGAACCCAATCGGACGCTTGCACCACGAATTCAGCCAGGCGACCGACCGGCACGGCGATGTCATGCTTGAGACTTGGACCCGCGCGTCGCTGCGCCTCCGGGATGTTCTCCCGCAGCCGCCAGAGGCTGGCACGTTGGCGCTCATTGGCGCTGATGACCGCGTCGACCACCAGTCCAGCCGTCATGGCGCTGCTAAGCGCCTGCTCGAGCAAGCCGTCCAGCACCTCTTCCGCCGCGGAGCTCAGTTCGAACAGCACGTACCATGCGTGAACCGCACCGAGCGGGTCACTGATACCCTCCACGTGGCGCAGCGCCAGATCCAGCGCGCTGCGGGGCAGCAGCTCGAAGGAATCGACCCGTTCTCCGGACAGTGCACGCAACAGGGCCAGCAGCGCCACGGCGGCAGCGACGCTGGGTACTGCAACGAAAGCAGTCGCGGTGCTGCGCGGTTGCGGCCAGAGCTTGAGGGTTGCAGCGGTGATGACGCCCAAAGTGCCCTCGGAACCGATCAGCAAACCGGTCAAGTCATAGCCGGTGTTGTCCTTCTGCAGTGTGCGCAGGTGCTGGAAAACCTGTCCGTCGGCCAATACCACTTCAATGCCCAGCGTGAGCGCGCGCGCCATACCGTAGCGCAAGACATTGAGACCGCCCGCGTTGGTGGCCAGGTTGCCTCCGATCTGACAGCTGTCCGCCGAACCCAGGTCCAGCGGAAAAAATCGCTGCGCCTCAGCGGCGGCACGTTTCACCGCGCCGAGCGTGCAGCCTGCTTCGACCGTCATTGAGTAGTTGGCGGCGTCCATCTGCCGGATCCGATTGAGACGCTTGAGGCCAATGAGCAGCTGCAGTCCCGATTGGTCGGGCGTGGCGCCGCCGCAATAGCCGGTATTGCCGCCCTGAGGCACCACACCTACGCGCTCTGCGTGGCACCAGGCCAGCAGTTTTGAGACCTCAGCCACATCGCGCGGCAGCGCTACCGCCAGGGCACGTCCCTGAAACAGTCCCCGGTGGTCGGTGAGGAGCGGCGCCGCGTCGGCGGCCGTTTCAAGCAATATGCCCGGCCCGATCGCACCACGCAGCGACTCGCGCAGCGCCGACGCCGCGGCGCCCGTATTCGCCGCATCCATGGCTATTCAACAGGTCGCGATAGCGTCCCGCCGGCAGCCGGGCTTGGTCAGCAACAGCTGCACGTCGCCCAGGGCTCGCTCGGTGAAACCGCCTTCGCAACTGCACAGGTAGAATTCCCACAAGCGGATGAATTGATCGCTGAATCCAAGCTTGCGCACCGCCGCGAGGTGCTCGAAGAAATTCTTGCGCCACAACGCGAGAGTGCGCGCGTAGTGGGGGCCGATATCCTGCAGGTGAAAGATCTTCAAGTCGGTGACGCGGCACAGCGACTCTGCGATCGCATTGACCGAAGGGATGAAGCTTCCAGGAAATACGTAGCGTTGGATGAAATTGACACTGCGCAGTTGCGCGCGATAGTTCTGATCCTGAATCGTGATGGCCTGCAGCAACATGGCGCCGGTTTCGCGCAGCAGCGTCGCACACTTGGCCAGGTAGGTATCGAGATAGGACGCGCCCACCGCCTCGATCATTTCCACCGATACCAGCTTGTCGTACTGCCCCTCAAGACTGCGATAGTCCTCGAGCAAAACCGTGATCCGATCCCCCAGCCCGCGCCGCTCGACCTGGCTGCGTACAAAAGCGTGCTGCTCGCGTGAAATAGTCGTTGTGGTGACTCGGCAGCCATAGTTCTCTGCCGCGTGGATGGCCAGGCCACCCCAGCCGGTGCCGATTTCAAGCAGGTGGTCGGCCGGTTGCAGGGCGAGCTTGCGGCATACCGTCTCGAACTTGGCGCGCGAGGCTGCCGCCAGGGTGGTCGCATCATCGCGGAAGATGCCGCAGGAATACGTCATGGTCTCATCGAGCATCAACCGGTAGAACTCGTTTCCCAGATCGTAATGGGCGCTGATGTTGCGCTCGCTGCCGGCCTTGCTGTTGCGGTGCAGCCAATGAAATGCACGCAGCAGCGGGCGGCTCAGAAACGTCCAGCGATGGTCCATCTGCTCCATCACGTCCCGGTTGACGTACATGACGCGTGTCAGATCGGTCAGGTCACTGCAGCGCCACAGTCCACGAATGTAGGCTCCGCCCGCGCCTACGGTACCGCCGAAGACCGCATCCGCATAAAAGCGAGGATGCAGCACTTCAATATCTACCGAGAGCGGGCAGCGTTCGGTGCGTGCGCCGAATCGTTCCTCCGATGCTCCGTCCAGCACGCGGACCTCGCCATCTTTGAGGCGGCGCAGCTGTGCATGCAGGAGGCGTCGGCCGAGCGACTCCAGCGGCCCGGCAGTCGTCACCGCGGGCAGTTCCTGATCGGCAGGCACAATACTTGGCTTCACGGCGCCAGTATCCCCCTATGGCCGTGCGCCGACAATTGGCCGGGTATTAGTCCCGGCTGCGTAGCCGACGGGCCGGGTTTTCCCGGACGGCGGCCGGTATCGGCTTGAGGTCCCAGATCACCCCGCACCAGCTCAGAATCTTCAGTACATAGAACGTCAGATCGTATTCCCACCAGTAGAAGCCCTGGCGCACGGTGTTGGGATAGTAGTGGTGGTTGTTGTGCCAGCCCTCGCCGAGCGTCAGGATGGCGAGCAGCCAGTTATTGCGGCTGGTGTCACCCGTGCGGTAGCGCTGGCGGCCGAAGACATGCGACAACGAATTGATGGTGTAGGTTGCATGCCAGCAGAACACCGTCGAGATCACGAAACCCCACACCAACATCTGCCAGCCGGTGGTGCCGAGCTGCGGGGCGATATTGTGCAGGATCACCCCAAGCAGGAACATGCCGACACCCAGCAATACCGGGACGAAGATATCGAAACGATCCAACCATCGCAGTTCCGGAAATTTCATCAGGTCGCGGACCAGCTGGAAGTCGGGCGCAAATCCCTTGATGGTCAGGAACCAGCCCATGTGCGATCGCCAGAATCCGTGCTGCGACGGTGAGTGCACGTCCGCGGCGCGATCAGAGTTGGCATGGTGATGGCGGTGATGCGCGGCCCACCAGACCGGGCCGCGCTGGACGGCCGAGGCGCCCAGTAGCCCGAATACGAACTGTCCGGCCCGAGAGGTCTTGAAGGTGCGATGTGAAAAATAGCGATGATAAAAGCCGGTAATGGCGAACATGCGCACGATGTAGGCGATGACCGCCACGGCGATTGCCACCGGGCTCACGCCGGTCCAGAACGCGGTCAGGCAGGCCAGATGCATCAGCAGGAAGGGCACGCTGCGCGCCCAATCAATGCGATCCGGGAACTGCGCCCGCGCCAACTGCAGGTTATGCCGGCTGCTGTCGTAAATACCGGCAATCGCGTTCCAGACGCGCGCAGTAAGGCGGAAGGAGTGGTGTTCGGCGGGGAGGGTCATGAAGTTCCTGTGGGCCGCTAGCGCGACCCGCGTAATGTCAAGTGGGCAGGGACTCTACCGAAGCGGTCCGGGCCTTGCAATCGATCATTGTCGATTCAAGGGCTTACACCCGGAAAAATTATACCTCAGATCGCAGAGCTGCGATGCGTTCCTCAAGTGGGGGGTGGCTCATAAACAACCTCTGCAGCCCGCGGCCTCCGCCGCCGCCAATGCCAAAAGCGGCAAGCTGGGCGGGCAGGGCAGGTTCCTGGGCTGCCTTTAGGCGCTCAAGGGCGGCAATCATGTTATTGCGGCCCGCAAGATGGGCACCGCCGGCATCGGCGCGAAACTCCCGTCGGCGCGAAAACCACATGACGATCATGCTCGCAATGATGCCCAGCACCATCTGGGTCACCATGACAGTGACAAAATAGCCGATCCCGCCCCGTCCCTCGCCATCGCGCGACAGCGAACGATCAACAATGCCGCCGACGATTCGCGACAGGAAAATCACAAACGTATTGACCACGCCCTGAATCAACGTGAGCGTCACCATGTCACCGTTGGCAACGTGTGTCATTTCGTGCCCGAGCACAGCCTCGACCTCGCTGCGGCTCATGCTTCTGCAGCAGCCCCGTGCTCACGGCGACCAGTGCCGCGTCGCGTCTCGCGCCGGTGGCAAAGGCATTTGGTTGCGGCGAATCAAACACGCCCACTTCCGGCATGCCGACGCGGGCCTGCGTTGCCAGGGCGCGCACCGTATTGACCAGCCATTGCTCTTCGGCAGTGGTCGGTTGTTCGATGACCCGGACCCCCATCGCCCGCTTCGCCGTCCACTTGGATATCGCGAGGGATATCAGCGCGCCGCCGAAGCCGAACAGCGCGGCCATTGCCAGCAGTCCCTGATAGCTGCCACCGTTGGCCGCGAGCCAGTGATCCAGCCCAGTCACCCGGGCGACAACCGACAGGACCGCGACTACGGCCAGGTTGGTCGCCAGGAACAGGAGTATGCGCTTCATGATAATCGACCCTCTGGCGGCACCGACGTGCAGGCCGCACCTACCCTAAGATGATACCGGACCAACAGAGTTCAAGCCTTGCTCACCGATTTGGCATCACGGCAGAGCAGTACCCAAAGCGTGGCCCAGGGCCCAGGTGCAAGTGGCGGCAGCGGCGCCGATCAACACCATGCGCAAGCCCCCGCGCAGCGCGCTGCGGCCATTGAACAGACTGAGCGCCATGCCGATGCCGAACAGCGCCGCCAGGGTCAGTCCGACCGCCCAGAGCTGAGCCAGGCGATTCGAGGCGTGTAGCAGGAAGGGAACCAATGGGACCACTGCGCCTGCCCCAAATGAGCAGAAGGAAAACGCGGCCGCTGCCCATGGGGAACCCAAGTCGTCCGGATTGAGTCCCAGCTCCTCGCGCGCCAGGGTGTTGAGCGCATGCTCGGGGTTGGACATCAGACGCTTTGCGATGGCGCGCGCCTGATCGAGATCAACGCCGCGCGCCTGGTAGATCAGCGCCAGCTCCTCGGCTTCCTCGGCCGGATACTCCGCCAGTTCGTCGCGTTCTAGGCCAATTTGGTATTCGTACATCTCGCGCTGCGAGCGCACCGACACGTATTCTCCGGACGCCATCGACAGCGAGCCGGCCAACAGACCGGCCAAGCCGCTGGTGAGAATAATTGGAGCGCTGGCGCCGGCGCCAGCCACACCGAGTACGAGGCTGAGATTGGAGACCAGGCCGTCATTCACGCCGAATACGCCGGCGCGCAAGTTGTTGCCGCCGGTTACGCTTCGATGCCGCTGGCCCACATCACGCACCGTCACCGGCATCAAATGACCGTCGATGGATGGCGCCGAGCTAAAAACCGACAGGCCACGAAGCTTCATGGCAGCGAGGACCGGCTTGAGCGCATTGGGGCCGAGCCGTCGAACCAACCAAGCCACTAGTCGGGCGCGAGCGTGTACTCTGAATTCTCCAGGACGACAGGTCTTCGCCCAATGTGTGGCCTGTTCTTCGGCGGCATCGGCCAGGGCCCGGAAGAGTTGTTGATGGCGGGGGTCCGGGTCGGCCTCGGCAACTACACGGTACAACCAGGCCGATTCGCGCTCGTGATACCAGCTCTCGTAGGGGTCACTCATGCCTTCAGGCTACCATCAACGGGCCGCACTTGCCGATGCGGCCTGCGAAGCGCCGTCCAGGCGTCCTACCCTCTCAAGTCGCGGTGCAGTCTCGGAATTTAATCGGGACGACAGAGGTGCCGCTGCGCCTTGGTGGATTGGGAAGTATCGACCATGCGAGGATGGGCGGTGCTCGCTGTTGGCCGTCCAGAGCTGTCAGGTCACCTTTGCTTGTGCCTGTGCTGCGGAAGGAATCAATAATTCTCGTCCGTTTCCTCGTCCAGATCGTCGTCCTCGTCGTCATCGTCGTCGTCATCTTCATCATCGTCCCAATCATCATCGTCGTCGTCGTCCTCTTCGCCCGGTGCGCTGATTTCCTCACCCGACCAACCTTCCGGCTGCTCGATCTTATCGAGATCAAACTCCGCCCAAAGGTCGGCATCAATCTCCTCGATGTCGCCGTCGAGGTACTCGATCTTGATGAGTTCGGCATCTTCGTCCACCGACAGCACACGGAAGCTGTCGTTTTCGTCGATGTTCTCGTACCACTGGCCCACCACAGGCTCATATTCTCTGGCCACCGGTATGATCCTCGCCCGATTGCCGCGCGGCGCGCGGCTCCAGAACAGATATTAGGGTGTGCGCGGCGCCCAAGGCAACGCCGGTTGTTGGCCGGTAGGACTAGGCCTGAACGTGTCAGCGACCCGGACCCACAGCGTTTGCCATCGAATGGGCAGGTCCGCAGGGTCCCGAAGCGACCTGCAACACCGGTGGCCTGCACCATTGACGGGAGACTCTCCAGTGCGGTCCGATGCAGCGTTGGGGGTTTGCGGCCGGCGCGGGCGCACGGGGTGGCTGCGCCGCAACGCACGCGGTATAGATCCGAGACTAAGGTAGCTTGCGCGGGTGGCGATGAGCCGACGTCTGAGGCCCGGCCCGCAAGCCCCCTTCGGCGCCCGGAGTCGCGCAGCGCTCGCAGTTGACCCAGCCTGAATCCCCGCTTTCGTAATGCTCTTTCTTCCAGATGGGCAAGCGGTGCTTCACTTCGTCGATGATGTAGCGACACGCCCGAAACGCCTCGTCACGATGGGCGCCCGAAGAGCCGACCCAAACGGCGACTTCGCCCAATGCCAGTGGGCCAAGCCGATGTGCGCACAAAGAGCCATGAATTCCGAAGCGATCGCGCGCTTCGGCGATGATGCGTTCGCCCTCACTGACGGCCAGCGGCACAAACGCCTCATATTCCAAGCGCGTGACTCGCTGCCCCTCATTATGATTGCGTACCCAGCCCTCAAAGGCCGCAAATCCGCCACAGCCCGGGTCGATCAGCTCCGCGCGCAGGGCCAACAGGTCCAGAGCAGAGTTGCTGAAGCGAAATGCGCTCATCCGCCCGCCACCGGTGGCAGAAACACCACGCGATCCCCCTCAGCTAATGGTTGCGACCAGTCCGCGAACTCTTCGTTTATTGCGACGCGCAGTTGTTCCGGACGCAGCTTGAGCCCGTGCCGTGCTCGCAACTCCTCGTAGAGTTCACGCGCATCGTGTGCACGGGTAGTCACGCTTTCGTCGCTACGGCCGGCCTGTTCGCGCAAGATCGCGAAGTACTGTACTCGCATCCCGCGGGGCGTCCCGCGCTCTGGAGCCGCGCCACCCAGCAGCTGCTGTGCCGCGCGGTATTCCGCGGCCGTATTGATGTTGTCCAGCGCGCGCGGAGCGCGCAGCGTCAGCAGCGCGACCTCAGCCTGTGCCAGGAATCCGCGCGGGCAGCGCTGGCCCGAGCCGACCCAGGCTTCTATGGCGGGCAGGCTGGAGGGCTCGTATATGGCGCATAGCGGCTCCGGTTTGCCGTCATGGCTGCTCCGGAACGCGGTCGCCAGACGAAGCGGGTCGCGCTCGGCAATGAGCTGCTGCACGGTAGCGGCGTCGAGAAAGGGTAGATCGCAGGCCACCACGAGCCATGCGGCCTGCCGGTGGGCGCGCAGGGCAGCCAGAATGCCGCCGATTGGACCCGCATCCGGAGACTGATCGACGATACACGGATGGCTGTTGCGCTGCGGATCATTAAGTTGATCGCTTCGCACCGAGACATAGCTGTTCGACACCAGCGGTTCAAGCAGCGTCAGAGTGCGTGTCAGTTGCGGCTGGCCCGCATACTCGAGCACCGCCTTGTCGGTTTGCATCCGGCGGCTGCGTCCCCCAGTCAATACCAGACCATTCAGGGTAGCGCTCATCGCAGGCGCCCAACCGCTCGGCGGCCACCGGATTTGTGAATTAAGCGCACGCCTACGATGCGAATGTCGTGCGAAAGCGCCTTGCACATGTCATAAACGGTAAGCGCTGCCACGGTGGCCCCGGTGAGCGCTTCCATTTCAACGCCTGTCTTGTGGTGCGTCTCCACGCGACAGCGAATTCGCAGCTGATTGCCCGCCAAGCTCGTAATGGCCACGCTGCAATCCTCGATGGGCAGTGGATGGCAGAACGGAATGATCTCGGCGGTACGCTTGACTGCCTGCACGCCGGCAATAATTGCAGTGTCAAACACCGGCCCCTTCGCACTACGGTGCCCGCTGGCGCGCAGTGCGCGCGCCACAGCGGCCGGAAGCACCAGGCGTGCTTCGGCCTCGGCGATGCGATGCGTGACCGCCTTGTCGCCCACGCCGACCATCGTGGGACGGTGCGCGGCGTCGAGATGACTGAGTCCTGCTTTGGCGCGTCGCTTTGCCATGTGTGCGGTGATTTCCTCAGCCACCGACATGGTTCATTTCGACACGCGCGGCACCGTGCAGGTCTACACGACCGCGCAGCTCACTGTAGCGATCGCCGCGTTGCAGCCAGCACTGACGAATCAGCTCCAATAGCTCTTCATCAGTAGCGCCGGCGCGTAGCGGCGCGCGCAGGTCCAGCCCCTGTGTCGCAAACAGGCAGGTGTACAGTACGCCGTCGGACGAAAGGCGCGCGCGCGAACAGTCGCCGCAAAACGGCTGCGACACGGACGAGATAAATCCGAGCTCGCCCTGGCCGTCGGCGTATGCGTGGCGCTCGGCGACTTCGCCGACAGAATCGCGTTCCACTGGCCGCAGCGGCCAGCGTTCGCTTACCAGTTGGAGCAGTTCCTTCGAGGGCACGACCTGCTCGCGCCGCCACTCGTTGCGGTTACCGACGTCCATATATTCGATCAATCGGACCGTAACGCCAGTGCCCCGGAAATACTCCAGCAATGGCAGGACCGTGTGATCATTGATACCGCGCTGCACCACGGCGTTGACCTTGACCGGCGTGAGCCCGGCGCGCTGCGCGGCGCGGATACCGGCGAGCACTTCATCCGGGCTACCCAGGTCACCTGCCATGCGCGCGAATACATCTGGGTCCAGGCTATCTAGGCTGACGGTGACGCGGTGCAGACCTGCCGCACGCAGCTCGGAGGCGTGCTGAGCCAGCAAGACCCCGTTGGTGGTGAGCGCTACATCCTGCACACCGGACAGGGATGTGAGATCGCCGATGAGATCAGCTAGCCCGGCGCGCAAGAGCGGTTCACCGCCGGTAATACGCAACTTGCGAACTCCCAATTGCACGAACAGGCGAGCCAGCCGCACGATTTCCTCGAAGCTCAAGCGCTGCGTTGACTTAAGAAATCGGTAGTGCTCGTGATATCGCTCCCGCGGCATACAGTACGGACACCGGAAATTACAGCGATCGGTCACCGAGATGCGCAGATCGCGCAGCGGGCGCCCGAGCGTATCGCGTGGAGTTCGGGGCTGGAGCTTGGCTAGGGCTGCGGAATGGGTGGGAGGCATGCTGATGCGCTACCAGCGATACAATCGAGTGAGGAAACCCTTGGTCAGGCTGGTCGGGCCCGGAGGCAGCTCGACAAAACCGTCGGTCAGTGCGAGTGCCGTAAAATCTCCCGAACCGTTGGTCGGGCAGGGCGTGGCCCAAGGCCGGCCCGAATCATCGTGCGTCACCTTGACGGGCATGAACCCGGTCAGCGCGGGAGCCCATTCCAGCGCAGTCGCGAGCGCTATGCGCTCGGCTCCCGCGTCGCGCACCCCCATGGCTGCGTACAGTGCTGGCAACACGTAGCGCGACAGGCATACCAGCGTCGACACTGGATTACCCGGGAGCGCAAATATGGCGCGGCCCTCGGGGGTCGTCCCAAACCACATCGGACGCCCCGGTCGCTGAGCAACGCCGTGCAGAATGCGTTGCACACCGAGCGACTCGAGGGCCTGCGGCACCAGGTCAAACTTGCCCATCGACACGCCGCCCGAAAGAATCAGTACCTCGTGGGTGCGCAAATGCCGGCTCAGGCGTTCGTGAAGCGCGCCGGCATCGTCCTCAATATGATCCTCGCTCACACGCAGGAATCCGTGCTCGCGCAATGCGGCGGCAACTGCGTAGGCATTGGAGCGGCGAATCTGGTGAGGTGCAATCGGCTCTCCGGGCTCAACCAGCTCGCTGCCCGTTGATATCACGATGATTGAAGGCTGTCCGCTTACCTGCAGTCGCGCCATGCCCGCCGAGGCCGCCACCGCTACTTCGGGTGCATGCAGCACGGTGCCGGTGGGCAGCAGCAGCGCGCCCTGGCGTTGGTCACTCGCGCGCCGATGCACATTCTTCCAGGGAGAGGCGAGCGCCGCCAAATCGATCTCGGCGGTGCCGTTGTCAATCCGGACCCGTTCAATCGGCACAACACAATCGCAGCCCAAGGGCAGTACCGCCCCGGTCATGATCTCTATGCAGTGTTCACCGTCGCGCAGCGTTAGCGGGCGCCTCGCCAGCCGCCTGCGTGGCTTGGATCAGGAATCGCCGTTGGCCTGGCGCAGCACTGGATGCGATGGCGATGCCGTCCATGCTGACCCGGTCGAAAGGGGGATGATCGCGCTCTGCGTAGACGTTCTCGCGCAGCACGGCTCCGGCGCAGTGTGCGACCGGCAACGACTCGATTGGCAGGCAAACCAGGTGCTCAGCGATGAGGCGGCCTGCGGCGGATGGGTCCAATTCGGGCACGACTTCGACCTGCTGTAAAATTACTGCCAAATAGTACATCGCCTCGTGGCGAATGGTGCCCGGGGACGGTTCATGACACCATGGGCAGGCAAAAAGCGCCCGTAGCTCAGTTGGATAGAGCACCTGGCTTCGAACCAGGTGGTCGGCGGTTCGAATCCGTCCGGGCGCGCCAATTCCACAAGGTGTATTCCGGTCACATGGGTGACGGTTTATACCGGAAACATGGGCAACTTGGCCCCGCTCTTTCTTGCGGGTACCGCCTTAACCGTAGCCACTGTCAGGGCCTATCGTGTGGGCCCCCCGACTCACCACGCTCTATGGGCAGCTCGACTGCGTCTCCAGGCTGAAGTTCCTAAGCTCGGGCACGCGGAAGGGTCCGAAATAGACTGGCGTCGAGGCCGGCGCAGTAATGGTCAAGCAATTGCTGCTGAAGTTTTGCGGCGTAAAGTTAACGCCATCGGTACCCAACCCGTTGGTGTGAAAGGTGAACAAAATCTGCTGTGGATTGGAATTATTGACGATGTCAGACCCGTTTGTGCCTACACCAGCGACTCCCGAAAGGTTCGCATTGGAGATTATTGTGCCGCTAAAGGTGTTGCTGCCGCCGGCGACTGCAGTCTTGAGGCGCCACTCTCCAGACGGGCAGTCTCTCCAAATAAACACCCCGAAATCGGCGCCGTTCACGCCGGGCGAGCCGCAAGGGTAGGCCGGGGCTATGCCTAGGGCTACGGGTACCGGATTAGTCACGCCTTCAGTAATGGTGTAGAGCTTGTTGGCCGGCACGTTGGGGAAAGTCTGCACGGCGCCGCTCGGCCACTTGACGGTGATAGTGGCCGCCGTAGCGCCGGCCAAGCCAAAGTGCATGCGCTTGGCGTCCTGCGACCAGCGATGGTAGCGGCCGTCTTGTACGCGGTACTGCGTGACCCCATTGGCCGTCGCAGAGACTCGGGCGCCGGTGGCGTCACGGTCTGAATTTATGCCCACCAGGTCCAGTTCGATCCAGTGGTTGCTGTTGCCGTTGTTGTGATACAGCTTGACCGGTCCGCCGATGTAGAGCGGGCGCAGATTGAATCCATTGGTGACAAACAAATCCAGAAACCCGTCGACGTCATAGTCACCGGTGATCACCGAGTCGGCAGTACCCGCGCCGTCGGCGACGGCCAACCCGATGGGGCCTGCGGCGCCACCGGCATTGGGCACCGCCGTGAAAGTGCCGTCACCGTTGTTGTGGTAAAGAATATTGGCAATGTTGCTGGCCCCCGTCCGGCAGGCCAGATACAGGTCGATATACATGTCATTGTCGAAGTCGCCCGCGGTGACGCTCGAGCACTGCACCGGGGTGTCGAGTCCCGCGGCGACCGTCGCGTCGACATATTTGCCCGGAGTATTGAGCAGCAGCGTGGGCCGGCCGGCCTTGTCACTGGGCCACAGGCCAGTTCCCTTCAGGCCGGTGATCGCCGCGGTAGAACTCACCTGGAAATACCCCTGGCTGAATATGCTGGGGCTGGTGGGGGTCAGCTTGGTGATGATCTTGACGGTCCACAAGTGGCTCGTCGGCGCATAGGCAACCTGCATGATGGGCAGACTTGAAGGATCGGTCGGCGGCGGCGGCGAGCCGGCGACCGTGGGATCATTCGGGTCGAGGGTAAACGAGCTTGCTGCCGGGTGATGGCCCCCCGCGCCAATCTGTATTTTCGAAATATCGGTGCCCACGCCCTCGTCGACCTTGTTCCAGTCAACGTTAAAGGTCACCGAACCCGTGCTTAGGAACAGGAATCCCTTGCTGCCGCCCGCCAGCAGCGCCTCGAAGTTATTGGGTCCGCCCTGTACCACCGAGGAGGGGCGCAATTGCACATTGCTCAGAAGAAAGATGTCCATGCGACCGTCATTGTTGAAGTCGGCCACCACGGAATCGGCAACCTGGGGCACGATCGGGAAAAAGGCGCTCGGCGTGGCGCTGTCAAACAGTTTTTTCCAAGGAAATGTCGTGGGATCGTAGATCTTCTGGGGGAAAAAGGTCTCGTCCGGACACAGGAAGTCCAGATGCCCGTCCCCGTTGGCGTCGAATAAATGCGCATACATGAAGCGCACGCACAGCAGTTTCGCCGAGGTCGTGTCGTCGACGAACGTACCGTTGGGAAGCTGGTGGAACAGCTTGGCGACGCCACCATATTGCGTCACCACCACATCGAGCAGGTGGTCGTTGTCATAGTCCAGCCACACCGGCAGCCGGCCACCGAGGTTGACTTCACCAAGCCCCAGCGGCACCGTGAGATCGATCAGCCGCTGATTCTCATTCACGAGAAACATGCTGAGATTACCGGTCCCGGTGCTGACCATCAGGTCCTGTTGGCCATCGTTGTTATAGTCCGCCCACGTGCCGCCGTGCGTGTCCGCATTGGGGCGGTTTTGCCAGTCCATGGTCTGGGCTGCCACATCAACGAAAGTCCCGTTGCCTCTGTTTAAGAACAGGCTGTCCTGGGTGCGGTGGTTGCTGGAATAGATATCCAGGAAGCCATCGCCGTTGACATCGCCGAACGCCGCCCCATAACTCTCGCTCGAATGCGTGACGCCCGCATCGGTGGTTACGTCGGTGAAGGAAATCTGCGCTGAGGCGACTGTCGCGGCGATGCCAAGCGACAGGACTACAAGGCGCGACGGCAGTTTAACGGTATCGTGATGTTGCATATAGGAACGCGCCTACGGAAAGCGGGTATTAATACCCTTGATCTTCGACATTCGCGCGGCGTGCGGGTTCACAGCTTTTCCCCGTTTGCGCCCATTTATAGTTCGCTAGCGGTGGATCCACCATAAACCCTCTAGCAAACCGATCGGGTTAAATGAACGTCACATCACCGCTTTTGGTGCGACGCAATCATGACATACTCGATGGGTTCTAGTGGGTCGCGCGTCGTCGCGAAAAACCCGCGCACCATGGCCAGCGCGGTGACCTGCCAGACCACCTGTCCAAACCAGGCGTCGGCGATGCTGCCGGCACGCACCGCGCGGGTCGCCGTGAGTCCAACCAAAATGCCGACGGTTATCAGCAGCGGCCAGATCGTGAGCCCCAACGTCATAAGGCCGCCCAGCAGGCCTAACCAGATCAGCAGAGCCACCAGCAGATGACGCTGCGTGGCAGCGGCGCGCAAGAAATATCGGCGCCCGACCGCCGCGCGTAATATTTCACCGGCGCCGTCCAGATAGCGGCTGCGCCAGCGACGCGCGAGCAGCGCCCAGTTGCCTTCTGTGTGACCATGGTGGAGTACGGAGCGGATCGCAATACGGTGTAATGCCCAGCCGCTGGCGCCGAGGCGCAATCCCAGGTCCATCTCTTCATAGGCATGCAGATTGCGGTTGGAGAAATATCCGACTTCTCGCAATGCGCTTGCGCGATACAGGCCCCCCATGTCGAGCCACTCGCAACGGCCGGCGACGCGCTCCGTGCCGCGCCGCTTCCGGCCGCGGAACTGATAGCTGGCATCGCTCGCTTCTTCCACCAAGCCGCCGACTCCGCCCAGTTTGGGGTCGGCATTCATAGCGGCCAGCGCGGCCGGCAGGAAGGACGGGTCGAGTTCCATGTCGCCATCAAGTATGTATACGAACTCGCCGATCGCCCGTTGATAGCCTAGCTGCGGGCCGATGCCGCAGCGCCTTTCCGCCGGGTGCTTAAGCTGGAGCACCGCGACCGGGAATCCTCGTGCAATCTCCACGGTACGATCGGTAGAGCCGCTGTCGGCGAGGATCACTTCACCGCCGACCGACTCAAGCGCCCTTAGCGCGGAAATCAGGGCCGCGCCAATGTGCCGTTCTTCGTTAAGTGCCTTGATGACGATTGATATCTTCACGCTGCCGGGCTTTTGCGGCGCTGCTGCTGCCTCGCCTGGCGAAGGCGAATTCATCAAAACTCGTTGTGCTGGCGCTGGCGCAATGCATTCAGCGGCTTGACCAAGATTACCCGCCACGGGCGTTCCAGATCGCCGTTGATCTTGCGCCATACTTCGCGACCAAACTGCCGCAGTGCTTCCGTTGCGGACCAGTAGCGGCGCTTCCAGCCGGGAACACCGGCATCACAGTCGGGACATTGCGTCACATAGCCGCAACTCGCCAGCGTTCGTCCTGCGATGCGCTCCAGGCGCTGCTGGAGGCGCGGCGAAAAGTAGCTCTGCCATTTGCCGGAATTCGCTTGCAGACCGCGCTTGCCCTCGGTACCGGCGGATTGCAAATAAGGTTGCGCGGACTCCAGTGTGGCCTCGTTGAAGTCCTCGCCCAGGAAGGCACAGATCAGGCGCAGCGACCGCTCGGGATGGGTCGTGAGAGCCTCATAGTGAGTCTCCAGGTAGCGCTCAGTGCCCAGCTGGCGCCCCTGCTCGCGCCCGATGGAGACGACCTTCTTCCAGCGAAATATCGTCAATTCGGGCCGTCGCAACCATCGACGATGAAAGGAGACAGCGCAGTCGCGGCCGTCCCGAATGACGTGAATGAATTTGGCCGCCGGAAACTGCTGCGACAGCGATATCAGATGCTGTACGTGTTGGGGAGTCTTTTCGCACCACCGGCGCTTATTCTCGCGGGCGGCGAAGTATCCAAAAATGGCATCAAGAATTGCCGCGAGGCTGCGCGGGTAGTCTTGCCACGCTGGGGGCAGCGGAATCGGCGCATTACCGTTGGATTCACGAAACACGGCGAGTGCCCGCACTTCATCCCACAGGCGCTGGAAGTTCGCGTCGACCTGCAAATCCCCGTAGCTCGGAATGCGCGAGATCAAATAGGGGATCAGGCGCGTTTCCTTCGGAAACGCGTAAAGTGCCGGGTGGTGACCCAGGCTGTCGAGCAGCATGGTGGTGCCGGACCCGTTCATTCCGACCACGAACACCGGGGCAGATGTAGGTCGCTCTGTCATCATGCTGCCAGCACCTGTCGGTATACCGCCGCCACTCCCGTTGCCATGGACAGATCGGAGAAATTCTCGCGTTGGCGATGCCAGGCGCTGTCCCCCATGGCTTCGCTATTGACCTCACCGCGCACGAAGCGCTGCAGTGCATGGGCAAGTTCTTCCGCATTGCCAGCCTCGGCGAGCAATCCGTCCACGCCATCCCGAACTACCTGGGGGATGCCCTCGACACGGGTGCTGACGATCGGGAGTCCTGCTGCCATCGCTTCGAGCACGACCATCGGCATGCCTTCGCCGTATAGACTTGGCAATGCAAACAGCTGCATATGCCTAAATTCGGAAGCGACGTCAGGGGTAAATCCGACCCAGGTTATGTATTGACCCAAACCCAGCTTGCCGGCCAGCTCAAGTACTGCCTGCTCGTATGCCGGGGTTTCGAACGGCCCAACGGCATGCAAGCGGGTAGGCACACCGGCATCCCGCAGGCGCTTCATAGCCTCCAGCAACACCTCGACTCCTTTGCGCGGACGATACAAGGCAATCATACCGATGGCCAGTTCCTGCCCCGGCTGGTAAGGGCGACGGGAGCGCTCGGCCGTAGGCACCCCATTGGGAATCTGGCAAATGCGTGCCTTGGCGAAGCCGCGCTCTCGCAGCCGTTCCTCGAGACTGGCCGATACCGCGATCAGCCGACTCGCGCCGCGAAGGCTGAATTTCTCTACCAGGTTATTGCGCACGTTTCGCCACCCGTGCTCCGTATCGAGTTCAGCCGGACTGTGGACGTGATGGACCATGGGCAGCCCGGCAAGCGTGCAGACTGCGCGGCCAATGAGGGCCGAGCGTGGCGTATGGGTGTGCAATAAACGGAAGTTCTGTGCTCGGGCGAGCTTCGCCAATCGCAGGCAAAGCGCGATGTCAAATCGCGACCGCATCGGCATCGGATACAAAGGCGCCTGTTGGGCGCGGCGCCGGGTCGCAAATATCCCATCCTTGAGGCACGCGAAGCTGACCGCAAACCCGCACGATCCGAGCTGCAGCGCCAGCAGATCCTGCACCCGCTCCGCGCCCGCGTAAAATTCACCGTTGATCAGGTGCAGAATTTTGGTTGCGCCCGATGCAGTCATCAGATGGCAAAACCTCGCAGCACGCCGGCCGCGCGCTTGCCAACGGCGCGCTCAATCGTTCTGATTTCACGGGCGTCGAATGGCCTGCCGATGCGCAGAAACAGCACGAAGAACAATGGCGCGATCGCACCGGCCAATAGCGGCTTTATCCACATTGCCAGCCCCAGCCCGATCGCAACCGCCGCGATACCGGGCAGAAAGATGGCAGCCATGCCCCGCCAGTCCACGCGGAACCAGTCAGTGCGCGCGTGCAACACCCACGCGGCCAGCCAGTTGGCAGTCATGCTGCCTGCGCAGACGATCAGTACCGCGACGTTCATGCCGTATTTGGCGAACGACCAGACCAGGAACAGCGCGATGGGCGAGACCACCGTGGTGACCCACAGTGCCCGCGTGTGCCCGGTGATCTGCATTACCATTTCCTGCACACCGCGCTGCGAGGTCGCGATCATGTTGACGTAGAGCAGTAGCAGCGTCAGCCCCGCGCCCTTGAATTTATGGCCGCTCATTATGAGCACGAGCTGGTCGCCACACACGGAGATGACCACGATGCCCCCGACCACGGTAAGCATATTGCTCTTGAGCAACAGGCCCGTTCCCGCCTTGAGCAGATCGGTGCTCCCCTGGCCAATGGTTCGCGAAATCAGGATGGGCCGAATCAAATTGCGCACCAGCGTCGCAGGCAGGTACCGACTGACGAGGCGCTCGAGACTCTGCAGGAACGCGAACAACCCGCTCTGCGCGACGCCCAGGCCGTTAGCCAGCGCCAGCCGTATGGCCCCGGGGTTGGCCGTGCCGCTCATGGGCCCAACCAACGCCATGTGCCACGCGAAGGTAAACATCTCGCGCACCGGAAGCGTGCCATTTGCCGCTGGGGAATGGAGCGACGCCATCGTCGCTCGGATGCTGGACCAGCTCAGCACTACGCACGCGCTGGTCGACACCAGATCGACCACCAGCACATCCGTGAGACCAATTTTCTTTTTGACCACCACCAGCACCACAATGGCCGCCGCGCGCACGAATACCATGATCGCCCGCGCCGTCTGCCCCTGCGCGAGCATGGCCTCGAGCAACTCCGCTGAAAAGCGGAAGGCCGGAACGACCAGGAACAGCCACGCGGCCAGGCCGGTGTGGGATATCTGCTGCTGACTGAGTCCGAATACCGGGCCGAGATACTTCCAGTAGTGACCGAGCACGGCCGCAATGATCGTAAGTACCACCAGCTGCGCGATTACCAGGAAGCTGACAAAGTTGTAGAGTTTTTTGATCGGCAGGGTGGTCAGCATCTGCGGCAAATAACGCTGCGCCAGCGGCAGGATTCCGAAGGAGCCCACCTGCAACAGCAATTCGGCGGTGCCGACGATCAGCATGTAGGCGCCGTAGTCGGCAATCGGCAGTATGCGCACCAGCGCCAGCACTAGCACGGCGCGGGCTGCCAACTGTCCTAGGCGACCACCTACAAACTGTAGCAGCGCCTTACGAAAGCGGTGAACGCTATAGGCTTGGTTGTTCAAGCGCGTAATCCCTGGCCGTCGCTGCGCACGACCTCAAGCCAGGAATAGGCGATGAAACCAATGATCAGGTAGGTGAACGCCTGGTACGGCAAGTGGTTGACGAAAAAATCCTTGTGGGCGAGACTCAGCCTCAGTACTGCCATGCCGGCTTGCAATCCTTCAAATAGCCCGGTTCTGAAGTTGTCCCTGCCACGGTAGTAGCGCGCCAATCGACCAGCCGTAAAGAACGCTGAGGCGAACATGCCCAACACCGTGATCAGCCCGACGATGCCAGTGTCCCAGAGCAAGGCCGAGACCGCCGTGTAGCCGATGTGCAGTCCTGCGTAGTGTTTTTCCGCCAATGTGTCGGTAATGTCCAGGCCCCCGGCGTTCTCGCGTGACGCGCCCACACCGTGCCCGAGCAGGGTATTGATCGGATTGAGTCTGACGTGTTCCTTGGCCCAGAAAGTCAGCGCCGTCCAACGGCTGAGCTCGCTGTATTGTCCCTCGCGCTGGTTGGTGTCGGCCGTCTGCTGCGTGATTACAAAATTCACAAGATCAGCGGAATTCTTGATCTTCGAGGAGTTGCTGCCCACCACCAGCGCCGCCATCAATATGGCGAGCAATCCGACCGTGCTGGCGCCCGCGACAATGAATTTGAGCGGCTTGACGGCGATATCGCGATGAAACACCACAATGAAGGCCAGTGGCACATACAAGGCCGTGATCTTCGCCTGATTGACCACCATCGGCGAGAGCAGCGCAAGCGACAGCGCCGCGGCCTTGAATCCCGATAGGGCACCGTTTTTCCAAAGTGCCAGCAGACAGGCGACTACGACGACCTGGTAGGCGGCCAAAACCGCATTGGCTCCTCCGGCCTCCAAAATTGCCCCGAAGGTACCGGCCACGATGTCCACCGGAACAATTCCGTTGCCCAGGCCGAACCGCTTCGGTACCAGTATGAAATACTCGTGAGCCACAAACGGCAACTGCAGCAGCGCGATCAGGAATAGTCCCCAGGCCAGGGTCTTGGAAAAGCTTTCGGGCCAGCGCAGGTACACCACGCTCAAGAACAGGCCCCACATCTGGAAGTAGCCTTTCAGGCCGACCAGAGCGACTGCGGGGTCGCTCAAACTGAGTAGGATCGAGACGAGGCATGCGCCTGCGAAGGCCAGAGCCCACTTCATGATCGCGGGCATCGGCTCGTTTTCGGTGCGTGTCCAGCTGGTGAAGTAATCCACTACGCCGTGCAACAGCAGCGGCATCGAGGCCAGAGGCACGATGTAGCGTACATACTTGAGCTGTGGCAAATAGAGCTGGCACAACCCGGTTACGATCAATCCGCAGATCACCACAAACCAGAACAGGGCAACCCGGGAAGCAACGATCAGTGCGACGATCACAAGGCCAAAGAAAATCGCTATCAGCTGCGGCTTTCCGGTGGCGCTCAATCCTCCGCCCATAAGACCCAAGACTGCGACCATGACGAACACCAGCAAGGCGCGCCACTTCTGCGACCTGCCTCGTGCGGGCTGCTCGCCGCCCTGGTCCGAACTCATTGCTAGAGCCATGTCGCTAATGACCTACCAATAATTGCTTCAAGTTCCCGAATCTCCGGGGCAAATAGCTGCCGTAGTTGCAACAGAGTCTGTGCGTTGGGTTGAGGAATTACTGAGCTACTTGGCACATTATTGATGCCACGGTAGAGGGAGCGCAGGCCAACGCGGGCCGCTGCATCCCATAGCCAGCGCAGACCCGGCAGCCTCGTGGCGCTATACACAGCGTCTTTCATCCCTCCCAGGGGCGACCAACGCGTCGCGAAGCTGCGATTATAACGACTGACCAGACCGGCGGGTATGTAACGATCGTCCACCCCCAGGAACTGATAAACAGTCTTGCTTACCGCCAACGGGTCGGACTCTATGTCTTCCATCAACACGACCAAAATGTCGGCACGCGGAAAATGCCGTAACCAGTTCTTTAGATGAGTCGCATACAGTCCTTGCTCGACGTACATGGGGTTGTTCGCCAAGCCGGTTTCGAAACTAAGGTCGGCGCCTGTCAGGTGGCCCACGCGTACTTCGTGCCGGTGGTTGGACAGTGCGCGTTCCACCGGATCACGTAGCGACAGCAGGATCTTGGACCCGGGGAGATAGCGTGCAACTCGCTCAGGTACCTTCGGTTCGGCAAAATAGGAGGGTGAAATCTCGCCGCGCGCGCGCGAGGGGCGGTCGCTCTGGAAGCAGCGCTCATACCACTGGAAGCCATGATCGTAGTGATAGGAGAAGAAGTCGAGCTCCTTGATCTGCGGCACCGAGATCTCTGGGTGCTCAGCCAGGATGCGATGCAGCCACGTCGAGGCACATTTTTGTGCACCGATGCCAACGTAGGTGGGTTTAAGCGACTGGATGGCAGGCATTGCGGCGCTCAATCGACATAGCCAAGTTTACCGAGCATTGGCTGGGCTTCTCTAAGCACGGTGGCGAGCTGGCTTGCGTCCCACTCTGTCTTCCATTTGGTGCGCGTCGGCTGCAGATTGAGCAACTCGATCGCATGACTGTAAGCAACCGAGAACTCGACGCCCAGGAACTTAGATACCCGTTCAAGATGTGCGCGAGGTTCGTGCAGCAAGTCTTCAAAGCGCAGCGCGAATAACCGATGCGGCTCGATTGCCGCGAGCTGTTGTTGCAGTTCCTGCTCTTCACGTACCCAGTTGCGGGCGCACACGGCCAGGCGTGGTTCGCCCGCCCGCTCCATCTCGAGCGGAGTCCGGCCGTCCCACCAGACGCGGTGTTGATCCCACCATTCCACCGTTGACAATGACTGCGTCACTTCGCGCCCGTCCCTGACGAGGTGTATGTAGCGCGCCGCCGGGAAGATCTCAGCGAGTTGCCTGATGCGTCGATTATTGGCCGTGCGCTTTGACAAAAATACTGCCGCGCCCGAGCGCCGGCGGAACTGCTTGAACCGTCGCCTGAGGCAATCTGCCGTGGCCGGATCGGGCCGATAGTCCGGCGCTGGAAACAGCGGGATACCACAGGAAGCGAACACGGATTCGCCTTCATTTGGGGTGGGGAACAGCTTTTTGAACCAAGGACGCTTGATGAAGTAGGCATTTCCACCCTTGTCGAACCAGGCACCTAGTTTTTCGTCGATCCGCCGGGCAATCACCCCGCAAGCCAATCCGTCGGGAAACCAGCCAAAGCGGTTTTCGTAATTGCTGATGTAGGCGATCTGCGGGTGCAAACACAGCAGTTTATGCAGCAACGTAGTTCCGGATCGACCGGCGCCCACCAGGAAGGCCACCTCTTCGCCAGCAGCACTACCGGCGTTGCCGACGTGGGTCATTTGGAGGCCGCCGGTTGGGTCAGATAATCCCATGTCGCTGGCAGACTCGTGCCCAGCTGCTGCAGGGTCCGCACGCTGGGTGCGTAGTATTCGATCAACAGCGCGCGGGCACGCGCCGACATCGGATCGTAGCCTTCACGTTCCTGATTTACGAACTTGTAGGCTCTGACGAGCGAGCGCTTCAGGGAGGGATAGCGACGCATGACAGGTTCGGCGATCGCATTGATGCGCATCGCCAGTCGGTGCATGGTCCGGTTGCGCCCGGAAAAGGTCACATTGCTCTTATGAAAGGTGTATCCGGACCAGAAACTGGCGTCAATGTCGAGGTAATCACTGAGTTCCGCCATGAAGGCCTGCGCGTCCTCGCGCAGTGACTCGAAAAACATCACCTTGAGCTGTTCCGCCGGCATTTGCGAGCGAAACGCGGCAATAAATTCGGCGTAGCAGCCGAAGCGCAGCACCTTGAGATACCACTCGTCGAGACCGGATTGCTGCACTCCGGCCACGCGGCGGTCGTATTCCAAGCAGCGGCTCAGATAGTCATCGAAGGTCATGCTTGCCGGCAGGTCGAGCTTGCCGCGGTGGAAATTATACGAGGAGTAGAGCCGTTCCACCGGGTCGCGAAGTATGAACAGCATCTTGACGTTCGGCACCAGCGCGCGCACGCGCGAGGCCACCGTTGCCGCTTCGCCTAGGTAGCCCGGCGAAGCCTCCACCAGCACACGACTGCGCGGATTGCAGTGTGCAAAATAACTGCTATAACGCTGTGCATCGGCCGCCAGCTCACCGGTATAGTCATGTCGAAAAAAATCGGTCTCCTTTATGGACGATGTGCAGACCTGAGGGTGGGCATTGAGGTAATCAAACACCGAGGTGGTGCCGGCTTTCTCGGTGCCGCCGATTACAAAGTTGGCCAGCCGCGGGGTCGATGCCTGCTCAGGTTCTTGCTTTTGCATAACACCAACCACTAACGACGAAGGCGCCAGAACAGCGCGCGGCCGAGGAACTCCGGATTGCCGAGCACGTACCTGCGGAACAATCGGCGCGGCTCGTGCGCCAGGCGGTACGCCCACTCCATGCGCAGTTTGCGCAGCAGAGGCGATGCGCGTGGCACGGCGCCGGAATAGAAGTCGAACAGTGCTCCGACCCCCAGAATCACCGGCACTGCAATATGCGCCGCATGGGCGGCAATCCAATGCTCTTGTGTCGGTACTCCCTTGGCGACAAACAACAGCCGTGCCCCGGAGGCATCGAGTTTCGCAAGCTCGACGCGCTCCGCTTCTGAAGAAAGATAGCCGTCGGCGACCCACACCACCCGCAGTCCCGGATATTCCCGCTCCATCAGCGTCGAACATTGCCGGGCTACGCCCGGCCGCGCACCGAGAAAGGCGACGGGCAGCTGCGCGGCCGCCGCGGCCGCGCACAGCCTCGGAAAGAGATCGGTGCCGTTAACGTTGTTGGCCAAAGGTGCACCAGCCAGGCGCGCCGCAAATGCCATGCCCGCCCCGTCGGCGAATAGGAATGGCGCGTCTTTAAGCATTTGCGCATAGCTCGGATCCCGCGCCGCCACGTTGACGCAGTGCGCGTTGACAAAGTACACCTGCAGTCGTCTGTCCGCCGCCGCCGCCTGCACCAGAAAGCGCGCGGCGGCGGCGAGTTCAACATCCCAGAAGCGAAAGCCCATGATCTCGCGAAGATCACTGGCAACGGGTCCACCGCAGGGCGCCGCTGAGCCGCGCGCGTTTGGAACCCTCGCGCCTTCGGACCGGAGCTGTTCCACCGTTGCCATCACTCGGTGGGATCGCCGGGCGTCGCTGCGCCAGCGGCCGCATTCGCGGCACTGGATCCCGTGCGTGATCGAAGCAGTGCTTTGGCCTGGACGATGGCGCGGCGCGGATTGACGAGCAGCACTCCGCCGAGGTGCATGACGTAACTCAGTCGATGACGCAACTCAGCAAGCGGATTCCCTGCGACTGTGCCGCTACTTTGATAGCCAAAGCGACCCATAAACTGGGCGCAGCGGCGCTCCGCGATCGCCGTTTCCGTGCGTGAAAGGATTTTCCGCCAGGTATCGATCGCAGCTGTTTGCAGCCCGCGGCGAGCGCCGCCCGCTGAGGACTGGTGCGACGAGTTGATTTGACCCACATCCAGCATGCTCGCCTCGTAGCTCAATCCGAGCCGGCCACAAAGCTGGCGCACGGTGGCTTCAGGCTGCTGCAGCAGGTCCTCGAACTTGACCAGGGTGACTCTTGGATGCTGCGCGAGGGCCAGAGCGGCGCCAGTGGCTTGTGACCACAGTCGGGCGACCGTGTAGGGATGGTAATTTACCCAGACACGAAGCGACTGATAGCGGGGCACCCTGACACCGTCGGCCGCCAGGCGCCGACGCTGCCAGCGCATTTTCTGCGAGGCCATTACGGCGCGCGGGTCGCGCACCATGTGGACGATCTGGGCGGCAGGATAAATGTCCAGCAACGCACGCGCATAGAAAATGTAGCGGGGGGTCTGCTCGCAGGGAATCTGTTTGCCGGCCGCGCTCGCCAGCTGATGCACGGCTGCGGCAAACAATACCGCCGGATCGGCGGACTCTTCGCCCAAGCTGTCGACCAGCGCACCTGCGGTGCGGCGGTGCTCCGGGGCGATTCGCGCAGCCAGGATGCCCTGCTCCTGGCAGGCAAAAATTGCCGCCGCCGCCGCAATCGACTGGCTACGTGAAAAACGGCGTCCTCGGTCGCGCGGATCCCAGGTCTGGCCGAAGTACTGCAACTCCTTGAGGCCGAATACCTCGTGGTGATTACGGAGCACGAAGCTCAGCAGCGTGGTGCCAGAGCGTGAAGCCCCCGTAATGAAGATTAGTTTTCGCTGGATCAGGAGCGCAGAATCGGCGCTTGCGGGCATCGAGAGTCTCGGTGGGGCGAATTGTGGTAGATCCTACCTTAGCACTTCGCACCCCCCAAGACCGAGGTCTCAGCTTATTCGGCCGCCGCCGCTCCTGCGCCAGCTATCGTGAAGTTCGCACGGCGCCGAGCCGCAAAGTTAACCATAAACACCTTGCGGTCGGCGCGCTGGAGCGATCCTATGGCTCGCCATCCGAGCCGGCACACTGATTGGTCCAGCCGGTCCCATATGGATGTGCGGCGATGACCGGCAATGCGTCCTCGTAACTCAGGCCCCTCCTGCTGTGTGAGGACCTGTCATTCCAGAAGATGTATGAATTGACGCAGACGCCGCCGCTGAGGGGTGAATTGACGGGGAACGCCCCCAGCGTGCCGCCGACTGCGAAGTGGAAGATGCAATCCAGCGAGCATCCTGCCACATGGTAGGAATCATTTTGCGCGCTATTCGAGCGGCAACCGGTGTGCCGCGTGATGACCTGGTACACCTTGTCCGACGCGTCGTATAGCGAGCGCTCGTTGGGCAGCAGATCCGGTCCCGAGATGCATACCTGGTTGTTGGGTACGGCCGAGATAGCGGCGGAGATGTCGTTGAGGTACTGCTGGCCGCCCCGCAGAAAGTTGAGGAACGACATGCAGCGGCTGCTTGAGAATGCGTCCGCGCACTGGCCGATGATCTCGATAAGCGCATCCCGCCAGCCGGTAGGCGTATAGGTGCCTCCGTCGCCTACATCCTGCGATTGGCCATTGTTGAACCCAAGCGATGACTCCTGGAGTACAAGCCCTTCCACATGTGGATTGCTGTCGTAGCGTGCGGCGGCGGCCTTCATCATCGCGACGTACGCATCAATCACCGGTCGCTCCCAAATAAAGCAGGTCGCTGCCCCGTGGCCGTAGGAATTCAAAGCAGAATGTTGCGCCTGCAGGTAGACCGGGCATGGATTCTTCACAGGGCTATTGGCAAAGCTCTTGAACTCCACAAACAGCCAAAGCTGACAGTGCGGATTGCTCGAGGCCGCGATCTCCGCCAATACCTTATCAAAGGAGCCGAAATCGTAGTTACCGGCCGAGGGCTCAACCTGGTTCCAGGTCTGTCGCCACACCACACCGCTTACGCCCGGGTGCTCACACAGACTGGCTGCCTCGGCGGGCGTGTCTGAATAATGGGTGGCAAAATAGTGCCCGTAGTTGCTCTTGCGCGCCATGACTACCGTCAACGCAAATGCTGGCAGCGCCTGTGTACGGGTGCCGTTGCTCACCTTAATGACCACTTGTTCGCGGGCGCCAACGTCAGATTTCCGGGGAGTGCCCCAAAGCCGGCCGGTGGACGAGTCGAATGCCGTCCACGAGGGCTTTCCGGACACGAAGAAGGTCAGCTTATCGCCGTTGCTGTCGGACGCTTTGGGCTGAAAGCTGAACGGCTGGTTGACCACCGCCTTGGTGGGTGGTGTGCCGGAGATCTGCGGCGTCACACCCTGACCCTGCTGGAGCGTGGATGCGGTTGGGGGGGCGGTTGGCGAGGCGGTTGGCGGAGCCGTTAGGGCCGGCGGAGGAGTCGTTGACGCTGGCGGCGGGCGGGTGGCCTGCAGCGCCGTTGGTGTGGTTGCGCTATCGGCGACAGTGTTGCTCGCGCCGTTGCAACCAATCAGAGAAGTGACGAAAAGTACCGTACCGATGCTGCGCAATGCCGCCTTGTACCCGCTGTGCATTCCTTATCTCCACGGCGACGCGGTTACGCCGCCGGGTGTGATAGGGAGACTGCGGATGCCGGTTGCCGAAAGCGAGCAATCCGCCGCTTCCGACACAATCACGAGATGACTTCGCATCCCGGCAACCCCGCTGTCATAGGCCCCAAGGGCCCTTAAACCGGTGGCTTTGCGTCCCCGCCTTTCGACGGGTTTGCCGAGTGCGAAGGTAATAGATTCCTACATGTCCGGGAATGTCTCCTATGAACGACATCCATAAATCTGGGATGCATTCGACATTTTTTCAAAGACGCCAAAACTCAGTTGCAAATGCGCAGCATGCGTCGCATGTTTGGTACCACTTCACCGCAGTGATTATGTCGCTCGAGTGTGCACAGCGACCGCGATCGCGGACACCGTGCGCGCGGGATCGGTGGGAGCCTGAAGTCCGTGCCGCGCGAATTAGATTTGCCGACCTGCAGCGCCTAGAGCGTGCCGACGATCTGAATCTGCTGTTGGAAGAACTCGTAATCCTGATACAAGCGCGTTGACGAGCGTCGACCGCGCGATATGCCGCCGGTAATTTTGAAATGGCGACCAATTGGCCAATCCAGATAGCCGCTGACCAAGCCAACGTCATCCAAACGATCAGGCTCCGGACCGGTAACGACCACGTAATCACGGTTCTCGTAGCTGCCTTTCAGGCGGATGGTGATGCCGTTGGATAAGGTCCAGGCCGGCTCGAGGCTCAATCCATTGACCACGGCGTATTCGGCAATTTCATCGCCGAAGGTACTGAGTTCTCTCCACGCCGTGGCTATCAGGCTGCCGCGTCCAGCGTCTGCAATGGTCAACGCAAATCGTCCCGTCACGGCGCTGTAAGGGGGGCGTGCCGCGCTGGCATTGTCGCGGGCCGTGTAGCCAATCTTGCCGTTGAGCTGCGTCCTTACGGTGAATTTCCACTCCAGCGTGGGCCCGATCGTGTACTCCTTGAAATCCTGCTTCGGAACATTAGTGTAGGAACCGTCGATGTACTCAAGGTCGACGCCCCAGATATTCCCCGCGTTGGAGTTGTAGCCCAAAGACAGACCACCGGTGCTCCGGTGGATATCAAGGCTGGTTGTGTGATTGTAAGTGACCTCCGCGAAATCACCGCGTGCGCCAAGCTTCCAGTTGCCCGGCAGGTCCCGATCGCCGCTGGCAAACACGCGATTCTCGGTGCGCACGTCAAAGTCGCGCCGGGGTGCAAGCTCGTTCTCGAAGTTACGCAGGGTGCGGCTATAGCGGTAACCGAGTGATCCGGTAGTCAGCTCATTGGCGCTCCAATGCCAGATTGCGGCCGCTTTGCCGCCGTTGTAGTCAATTTCGCTGTGGTGGTTGTAATTGGTGGAGTTGAATTCACCGAGCAGCTGGTACTGCTGCTGACCACTCTTGATTTCGGTATTGAAACCTGCGGCCAGTGTGACGTATTGATCGGCGCGATTTTCGACCGGCTGAATGTCGTCCAGCCGCAAAACGTTGGAGTCGTTCGTGTACTGGGCCGACACGTAGGGGTTCGTGACATCGAGGAAATGACCCAGGCTGTCAGCGCCGTGGGATTTGTCGCTAGTGTCAGCGAACGCCGGCTGACTCATTACATTGGCCGTGGCGAGAATCGCGAGGATTGCTGCAGCGCGGGCGAGGTCGCGAGCCGCACCTGGGTGGCTGGGGCAGGGACTATTGATCATCCATACTCTCCGCAATTCCTCTCGGTGCGATTGGAGCCCTTCGACTTTAAGCACACGCCGCGTCGCCATCGCAATATATGTGAAATCCCAACCGTTGGCGCAAGCGCCAAACACACTTTAGCCGGTGTTTGACGGGCTCCGACATAAGTAGGTTGACGCGGAATTCTAGTGACAGCCGTCACAAAAATAAAATTTTCGGGGTATCTAACGCTGCTCCGGTGGTGCTTGCGCGTGCCCTAAGATTCTCCCCCACGGCACAGCACGCCCTTCAACTCGACTATACGGAAGCACGCAAAATGCGCAAGTTGTCAGACCGCAAGTTGATTCACCGCACGGGAGCGATCTTGCTTGCGGCACTTCTTACGGACGCTGCCCTGACCTGCGCCAGCGCTCAGATCGCGTTCGAGGACGTGTCGATTGCTGCTGGCCTTGGCAACACGTACACCGAGACCTGGGGTGCCGCCTGGGGAGATTTGGACGGCGATCATTACCCCGACCTGTTTTCGAGCAACCACCGCTCGCGCGCGACGCTGTTCCACAACAATCAAAACGGAACGTTTACCGACGTCTCTAGGCAGGTCGATCTTGTCCAAGACCCCCGGCTGGACCGGCGGCCGCTCGGACGTCGACACGCACGGCGCCGTCGTGGGCCGACGTCAACAATGACGGCCAGGAAGATCTCATGGAACCAGTGTCCTCCGGCACCCCGGATCACCTCTGGATCAACAATGGCGGCCTGCTGACGCTGTCCTCTACGGCGTGGAGGGTGGACAAGATACGCAGCGTGTCCAGGCGCCAGGATCTGTTCTTCGACTACAACGGCGATGGCCGTACTTGACCTAGTATCGATTGGTCTGACCTACCCGGCCTACTACCCGCAGCTGTCAAACAGCACATTCGGCAGCGGCAATCACATCGATCATGGGATGGCCTGCACTTCGGACGGCGAATGGGGCCACGTTTCGGACATCAACGCGAGTCCTGGGTTTCGAGGTGATCTGCGCTCCACGCAAGACCACTTATCCGAAGGTCAACACCTTTGCGACCGGCGGTGTGATCTCCGATGTCAGCTCGCAGTACGCGCAATTCGGCCCGATCAACGATGCGGCCGTCCTTGACTACGACGGTGACCTGAAGCCCGACCTTTTCCTGGTTCGCGGCTCGGAGCGTCCCTCGGACGCTTATCCAGTACTCGGACACGGGCATTGAGATGCAGATCATCACCGCCGCGAACAAGGGCAAGTCCGTGACGTTCCAGACCACGGGCGTGCTGAGCATTTCGGCGAGCGTACGCGCCGGCAGCTATTCAAGCGACCCCCAGTACGAGGGCGATCCCGCGTTCATCTACATTGGCAGCAACAAAATTCACCCTGACAGCATAGTTTTCCAGCTCGACCCCGCCGATCCCAACAATGCCGGTGTCGTTTCCGGCTCCGACGGGGTCAATATCGGATACTCGCCCGAGACCGGCACCTGGACGATCTCCCAGGTGAACAAGGTCTGGAACTACAGTTACCTCCAGGTGACTTCGACCCAGCCCATTACCGGCCTGACGTTTTACGGCGCCAGCGGCTCGGACATCGGCTACAAGCCAATCCTGCTCCACAATACGGATAGCGGCTTTGTGCAGGCGTTGAACGCTGGCTTCAAGGACCAGGTGCGTTGCCAGAGCGTGGTCAGCGGAGATTTCGACAACGACATGCACGAGGATGTCTTCCTCGCCTGCACCGGGGGCTCGCATAACGTGGCCGACCGGCTGTTCTGGAACAATGGCCAAGGCAAGTTCATCGAAGTTCCTAACGCCGGCGGCGCCGCCGGCATCATCGGTGCCGCCGTGGCCGAGCACGCCGGTACCGGCGAGAGCGTGGTGGTGGCGGACTACGACCTGGACGGCTTTCTGGATCTGCTGGTGACCAACGGCGACAACATGCGGCCGCTCAATCTCGGCGGGCCGAAGCAGCTGTTTCACAACCTTGGCAACAGCAACTCGTGGGTGGAATTCGACCTGGTCGGCACGACCTCCAATCGCGACGGTATCGGTTCGAAGGTGTACGTGACCGCGGGCGGCGTGACGCAGTATCGCGAGCAGAACGGTGGCTACCATCGCTGGTCGCAGAACTTCATGCGCGTGCACGTCGGGCTTGCCACCAACACGGTGGTCGACACCACGACGGTCGTATGGCCGGACAACACCTCGACCACGTACACGGGACTCGCGGCCGACCACATCTATCAGCTCAAGCAGGATGGGACCTACACGCAGATCCATTAGTGAAGTGCCGGGTCCGCGGGCCGAGACCTATCAATCCACGGCTGGGCGTGTAGACTGTTGCGATGGGCTTGATCGTTCGGGTTTTGCTGGCGTTACTGAGTGGGCTGGGTGCCGCGCCGGCAGTGCTGGCGGCGGCGAGTACGCCACCGGAGCAGGGCACGGCCGCTTGTGGAGCTAGCGAGCCGCTCCCGGAAGCGCAGCGTAAGTTTCACCCGGGGCACTACGTGTCTATCGGCAAGGGTGAAGCCCCCAAGGGGTTCGGTGTCGCGCTGACCAAGGGCCTGACCGGCGTGCAAATGCGCTACCGCTGGGCGGAGCTGGAGCCGGAACCCGATCACTATGAGTTTTCCGCAATTGCGCGGGACCTGGATGCCGCGAAGAGTGCCGGAGTGCAGCTGGTCGTACTGATCGAGGACAAATCGTTTAGCGACGACGTGCCGACTCCGGCGTACCTGAATGAAAAGTACACGGTGCGAAACCACAATCGCGGCTTCAGCACGTTGCGCTGGGAACCCTACGTGGAGGAGAGATTGGCGCAGTTGGTGACAAAGCTTGGTGCGCAGTTTGACTGCCATCCGAATTTTGAGGGCGTCGGTTTCCAGGAGAGCTCGCCGAGTCTTGACGATTCCGCTCTGGATGCGGCTGGCTATACGCCCGAGAAGTACCGCGATGCGCTTATCAGCCTGCTGCGTTCGGCCTCGACGAGCCTGCCGCGATCACGGATATTCTGGTACATGAATTTCCTGCCCCGCAATCAGCGTTATGTCGGCGACATTGCCAAGGCAGTGATGGGCACTGGAGTCGTCATGGGCGGCCCAGATATACTGCCGGACAACCGGGCGCTGCAAAAGCGAGTCTACCCGTACTACGACGAATTCAGAGGCCGTTTGAAACTGTTTAATTCGGTGCAGCACAACAGCTATCGACACCGCCACGGCGGCAATGACAGCGGTGGAAGTTACTGGAGCATGGAAGATCTGTTCCAGTTTGCGCGCAACAAGCTGCACGTTGATTACCTGTTCTGGGATTATCATCCCCAACGCGTGCCGCCCGATTCGCATAACTGGGATGATGCCCGTGAGGTGATTGCCCGCTACCCGACATTCAGTCCTTGAAGACCGGTGGCGGCTGGTAGTGAGATGGGTAGTGAGATGATCGACAGGCATTAGACCAGGTGAGGAGCAAGTAATTGTGAGATATCCCCGGACCCAACGCGTGTTTTGTCAGACCCTGATCGTCGTGCTGCTGGCGATCGCAGGACTCACTCGGCCGGCGGCTGCGCAGCAGAGTGTCTCGACACTCTCGCCGGGCGACCTGTTGAAGATATCGGTCTACGGCAACCCCGATCTCACCACCCTCACAAGGGTGCTACCCAACGGCACCATCACCTTTCCGCTGATTGGCGCAGTCGCAGTGGGCGGGTTTTCGCAGGCTCATGCGGAGGAGATCATTGCCGGGAAGCTTCGCGACGGCGGCTTCGTTAAGAACGCGACCGTGACGATGTTCATCCAGGAGCGCAGCGCAGTCCCAAATGCCAGCGTGACTGTACTTGGCCAGGTCTTGCATTCGGGAACCTACTCCCTGGATCCGGATACCGCCGGTAGCGTCAGTACTCTGGTCACGCTACTGGCCAAAGCAGGGGGCACCACGGACAAGGCCGCCGATCACTGCTTTCTGGTACGCAAGGAGAACGGCCAGCCCCATCGCCAGCGGGTCGATCTCATCGACCTGATCGGAAACGGCAATATCAAGGCGGACTTTGCGCTCGTGAATAACGATGTCGTATTGGTGCCGGAGATGGACGTCTTCTATATATACGGTGAAGTCCAGCACCCGGGGCGTTACCAGCTCGATCGTGACATGACCGTCATGCAGGGGCTTTCGGTAGCCAGCGGCTTGACCCCGCGGGGCAGCATCAAGGGCATCGAGTTGAGTCGCCAGGTGGGCGGCGAAATCAAGACGTTCAAGTCGAATCTGGATGACCGCATGCAGCCCAATGATGTCGTCTACGTCAAGACTTCCGTGTTCTAAGAGCGCTTTCGCTTCCATAACCAGGGTTACAGGGATTTCAAATGAATTTCAGGCTGTTTCTGGCGATCGTCAAGGGCAGGTTCATGCTCATCCTGTTCACGCTGCTTATCACCGTGGCCTGTGCCGGCGTGCTCACCTTCCTGGCGCCCAAGAAATACCAGGCGGCAACCTTCCTGCTGTTCAATTTCAAGGAAGACAACCCGTTTGACACCACCCTGCTTCCGGCCCAGCTGGCCTCCAGCTATTTGGAAACCCAACTCGACGTCATCCGTAGCCAGAACGTGGCGCTCAAGGTCGTCGACCAATTGGAGATGCCCGACAAGCCAGGGTGGAAGGACGCGTATAAGAAGGCCGGCATAAAAAACACGCCGATCAGAGAGTGGATTGCGAGCCAGCTGATTACCAACCTGTTGGTGGAACCGCTCCCCAATAGCAGCCACGTGGTCAGCGTGAGCTACGAAGCATTGAGCGCCGCGGATTCCGCGAAAATCGCCAATGCCTTCGCGCAGGCGTTCATCACCACGACGCTGGAACTCACGCTCGAGCCGGCGCGTCGCAATGCGGTCTGGTTCGATGAGCAGCTGAAAGTTCTCAAGAAGCGTGTCGAGGCCGCGCACGCCCGCATGACCGACTATCAGGTGGAAAAAGGCATCGTCGCCCTGGATGAGAAGTTGGCCGCTGAAAACCTGCGTCTGGACGACATTTCCAAGAAACTGGTCGACGCGCAGATCGAAACCGACGAAGTGCGCTCGCGCCAGCTGGGCGAGAATCACCCGGATTACATTGCCGCGATCCAGCGCCAGAATGCGCTCTCGCAGTCACTGGCCGCGCAGCGACGCCTGGTGCTGCAGGTCAAGAGCCAGCGCGATCAGCTAAACGAACTCGCGAGTGAGGCCGATGCCGAAGAGCAGAACTACACCGCGACCATTCAGAACTACAACAAGCAGGCTTTCCAGAGCCAGTTCAACCAGACCAATATCGCGATACTGAGTGCCGCGGTACCCCCACAGGATCCGGCCAGTCCCAATGTGCTGCTTAATATGATCAGCGCCACGGTGCTGGGCCTGATCCTGGGCATGGGGGCCGCCATGGCGGCCGAAATGATCAACCCGAAGGTGCGATTGCGGAAGGCAGAGGTCTAATAAGGCCGAGGGCCTGCCCAGAGAGGCAGGCCCTCGACCGTGTCGAGCTTCAGGGCGCCGGCGAGAAGTTCGCGTTGGAGGCTATGACCGGCAGTGCATCGAGCCAGTCGTAGGCATCCCGCGGGCTGGGGCTGGTGACCCGCACCCAGAACATGTAGCTCACGTGCATCCTGGTGCGCGCGTAGTTGAACAGTTCAGTCATCGTCCAGTACTTGGTGTGGAAGCCGCTGGTCATGTGCGGTTCCGAGTAACAGACGTTTTCCACTTGCCCGAACAGCGGCATCTTCTTGTAGAACTGGGTGTAGAAGGGATACACCTTGCTCTGCAGCGACTTGTTGTCCGGCCACACGTCCGGACCGCCCATGATTACGCCCTTGGGGGCGACGGCGGCGGCGATGTTGCCGATGTAGGCCTGGTCACCGACGAAGAAATTCATCAGCCAGAACACCCGCGAGCTCGGCAGGCTCTGGGCCGCCGAGCTCAACATGTTGATGTACGCGTCCCGGTACTTCTGGGGTGTATAGCCAAACTGCTTCAGCGCCGGCGAATCCAGGCCCAGAGCGGTTTCCTGGGTCGCAATCCCTTCGAAATTCTTATTGCTGTCAAACTTTGCACCGATGGCCTTGGTCAGCGCATTGAAGCGCGACACCACGGTTGAGTTCCAGCGCACCATCGTGTATCCGCCGGCATGGTTTCGCGGCGTGTACTTATCCAGATAGCTCGGATCCGGCCGCTCCATCGTAAAGGTCTTGTCCTCGATGATGAAGATCATGTGCATGCCGCTCGAGGCAGCCCAGTTCAGATCGGCCTGCATTCCCGCCAAGTTGTATTTGCCCTGCGAAGGTTCAAGGTCGCGCCAGGTGTAGCGCTTCACCAGGCCCACCACGCCAGGCTTAATGGATTGCGACATCAGTGAAATCGTGTCGGCGCCACGGCCCATGACGATCCAGTGACCGGAGTGGAATTTCCTTGAGCCGGCGGCGGCGGAGAGCACCATGGCGCTGTTATCACCGCAGGCGTCGGCGCTGGTGAGTGCAACGGGGGCGGTGACCGGGATGGCGTCATCCAGGCTGTCACCCATATAGATGTGTACCCCGGAGCTGCCGGTATCGCGCAGGCAGAGATCGCTGTCCGGGCTTACCGAAAAATCCACGCCGTCAACACCGCCGGCTTGGACGTTCAGCGTCGTGCCCAGCGAGGTGGAGGTCATCAATTTTGCGCTGTCCGCGTTCGCCGCATTTGCACGGCTCACTTTCGAGAACGGCATGTTCGAGTCAACCACACCGCTGAATCGTTCGGCGCTGCTGCCGCCGATCAGGCGGATCTGCCACTGCTGATTGTTGAGGCGTGTAATTAACACGCCGCTGTCTGGCGTTGTGCTCGCCGCCATGGCGAACGGTGACAACATGGTGGTCAACGAGAGAAACGTCAGCTTGCATAATTTCATTGGGGGTCCTCGATCATTCCGAATTTGAAGACGATCGCGAATACTGACGTGCATGTCGCGACCACGGCTGGCGTGGGGAAAGGACTTTAAGAGTTGGAATGGCTAGCAAACACAACAGGCGTGTTCCCCTCGATTCGGCGCGCAGCATACGGCGGTGAAAAAAATATTGTCAGTGTCGAAAATTTGCGACACCGCACGCGCGAAGAGCGCGTAAGCAGCGGGACTGCGAGTGAAATGGGCGCGCGTAGGACGCGCGCGTATTTGCCGCCGAGTCGGCTAATTCACTGGGTCGAAAAACAACAGTTTTACCGATCCGGGCACGATGTGACGGCGGTGCGGACCGGGCGTATTTGCTGCGTCGGCGGGCGCGTTCGGGTCGATGTCCGCGGTCACCAGATACAGGCGCCCGGTGGCCGGATCAATGCTCATGGTGCGCGCCAGCGGAGCGGTGGGGATGTTTCCCAGAGCGACAAAGTTCTGAGCATCCTGCTCCTGAATGATGGAGAGCGTACCGTCCTGGCCATTCGAGCTGAATGCGAGTCGGCGCTTGGGGTCAAACGCTGCTCCGTCGCTGCCGGCCCCTATAGGCAAAGTCGCCTGCACGGCGCCGGATTCGGCATTCACGACCTCAAGGACCTTGTTTCCACAGCTTGCAAACAGCCGGCGCGTGTCCAGGTCGATGGCAATTCCGCGCGGGGTCGTGCAGCCGGGCAGGGGCCAGTGCGCGTCTACCAGGTTGGACCGTGTGTCGATGCGGACGATCTCATTTTTCGCCACCCCGTCGACATAGAGCTTGCCGTTCTGACCGGAGACGCCAAATTCCAACGCGGCACCGGCCGTCACGGTCGCTACCGCTTTGTCGGTTTTAGGATCAATCACGGTGAGCGTTCCGGTGTCGCCGTTGATCACAAACAGGTGGCCGCTGGACGGATCAAACACGATGCCGTCGGCATCGTCCATGGCCTTGATGCGCGTGCCGACCTTGAGGGTCTCAAGGCTAAAGGAACCCACTTCCCCGGCTTGCCCGTCGTCGGTATATCCGCGGCCTACGGCACCGACCAGGGCCACGCCATGGGTCCCGCCCGGGAAGCCCAGGATCTCACCGAGCAGTTTTCCGTCGCGTCCGTCGACGACGGTGACTCGGTCACCGTGCGCCACGTACACACGGTGTGAGTCCGGATCGAAAGTGAGGTAGTCCCAGCGGTCCGGCGCTCCCAGGGAAATGGTGTTGGACATGCGGTATTGCGGGACGGGCAGGGGGGGTGGGGCCGCCCAGCCGATCGCTCCGGCGAGGATCGATGTGGCAAAAAAGGCCAAGGGTGCGTAGTTCATGCGGGATTCCTGCGGGAATGAGCACATAGGGGGCATCCTAACCCGTACGGGGATGCGGGCGAGACTGCAGGCCGGATCCGACGGTATCCCAGGCGGCACTCCGCAACCGCCTTGCCTGCGAGGATTAAGTAGATTTAAGCTGCATGCAGCTGCGCGACTTAGACTGTCCCGGCCGCGATTTCGGCTCAGCCGTTCATATTTTCTCGGGGGATTCCATGTTCAGAATTGCAGGTCGGATCGTTCTGTCAGCGATGCTTTTATGCTCCACCGCGGCCTTGGCGAAGGCGCCGGCGTCCGCGCCCGCCGGCACCACCGGGATGTGCAAGGACGGAAGCTACACGTCCGCAGCGTCGAAAAGCGGGGCCTGCAGTGGCCACGATGGGGTCAAAAAGTGGTACGGACCGGCCGCGGAAGCCAACAGCGCTGCTCCGGCGGCGAGCGGTTCCACCAAGGGCTCATCCTCGAGCAAGAGCACCAGCAAGTCCAAGAGCAAGAGCGAGGCGCCCGCTGCGAGTGCTGCACCCGCAGCAGCGAGTTCGGATACCGGCGCTTCTTCGTCTAAGAGCAAGAAGAAGACCCAGACGGCCGCACCTGCCCCTGCCAGCGGAGTCACCCCGGGCGCGGCCACGGGCCTGTGCAAAGATGGAACCTCGACCAGTGCGGCGTCCAAGAGCGGAGCCTGCAGTGGACACGGGGGTGTGAAGGAATGGTACGCCACTGCGGGGGCCACGGCGGCAGCGGCTCCTGCGCCCACGAGCAAGGCCATGCCGGCTACGCCAGCTACTCGCGGCGCACCGACCGGCCAGGCCGCGGCGCCCGCAAAGACAGCCTCCTACGCGCCACCGACGTCGCCGGCCCCTGGTGGCGGGCAGGGGCAGGTCTGGGTCAACAAACCCAGCAAGGTCTACCACTGTCCAAACGACCAGTGGTATGGCAAGACCAAGGATGGGGCCTACATGTCCGAGGCGAATGCGATTGCCCAGGGCTATCGTGCCGACCACGGCAGGGCCTGCCAGTAGGGGCCCCGGCCTAGTTTCAATCGAGCCTTGTTGATGCCGGGTCGCGGGGCCGGCCTCGATGAACGATCCTGAGGGGACGCAAAAATGGGCTTCTTGGATGGCTTACTGGGTGGCTTGGTCGGTGGTGAAATGGCCACTGTCGTCAACGGCCTGATCGAGAAACACGGCGGTGTGCAGGGGATCGTGAATCAGCTGCAACAGCAGGGCCTGGGTGCGACCGTCAAATCCTGGGTGGGAACCGGTGCCAATCAGCCCATCACGGCCGATCAGATACACCAGGCCTTTGGGCAGGGCGCCCTCGCGGAGCTGGCGGCAAAGGCCGGCCTGAGTCCGCAGGAGTTGGCGCAGAAGCTCTCGGAGATTCTGCCTCAGGCCATCGACAAGCTCACTCCGGGCGGCGTCATTCCCAAGACCTGACGGTGCTTCTCGCCCAGTTGGCAATCCCGTGAACCGCTCAGTCCTGCTTGTAGATTTCGCCCTGTTTCATGACGAAGCGGACATCTTCAAGCAGCCGCACGTTGCTGAGGGGGTCACCGCGCACCGCGATCAGGTCGGCGAGCTTTCCCTGCTTGATGGAGCCGAGCTTGTCGGCGATGCCAAGCAGATCGGCGCCCCCCACCGTCGCGGACTGGATCGCCTGCATCGGTGTCATGCCATTTTGCACCATGAGATTGAATTCACGTCCGTTCTGGCCGAATGGACACACTCCGATATCGGTGCCAAAGGCGATCTTGACACCCGCCTCGACGGCCTTGCGGAAATTCTGCAATTGAAAGCTCATGATCTGCTGTGCCTTCGCGACAAACTCGGGCGGGTAGTTTCCGCCGACACACTCGCGTGTTTCCAGCGTGGGTACCAGGTAGGTACCATGCTGCTTCATTAGCGCGCGTCCTTCGTCGTCCATCAGGGTGCCGTGCTCAATGGAGGCCGCGCCGGCGCGCACTGCCGCCTTGATGCCTTCAGCGCCATGGGCATGCACGGCCAGCTTGAGGCCGAAGTTGCGTGCTTCCTCGGCGGCTGCGGAAAGTTCCTCGGGGGTTGCCTCGCGTGCCGACGGATTACTGTTGTGCGTCAGTATGGCGCCGGTGGCGAACATCTTGATCACGTCCACACGCTGGCCCGCCAGGGCCCGGACCCGTTCGCGCACCTCGCTCGCGGAGTTGGCGTTCCCAAAGCGCAAGTCCCAGGGCAGCGTAACATCAGGGGCAAAGCCGGTCACCGCGCCCGCACCGCCGGTAATCGTGACGTAGGCCCCGGCGACATACATGCGCGGCCCAACCACATCTCCGCGATTGATGGCATCGCGCAGTGCCACGTCCACGAGTGCGCGATAGGACCCCAGATCCCGCACGGTGGTAAAACCTGCCAGCAGCACGGCGCGGGCATTGGGCAGCGATCCGAAGGCTCTCTCGGCGGCGGTATGGTCGAGCTCGGCGAGCGGATCCTGGGCCTTGAGGTCGATCGTGAGGTGGGTGTGCGCATCGATCAGTCCGGGCATCACGGTGTAGGCACTCAGATCGACGACGCGCGCGTTCGGTGGAGCGGCAATGGAGGGACCCACCTCGGAGATGATTCCGTCGCGGACGATGATCGTCTGCGCGTCGAGTACACGCCCGGCCTCGGTGTCAATAAGGTGCCCGGCCCGAATCACGGTCACCTGAGCGTCGGCAAGCGCGCGCCCCGGGCTACACAGCGCTACCGCAAGGCAGCCGAGTATCGAGTAGAACCTCATGCATTCCCCCAGCCGGCTACGAAGGGCCGGCCCGCGATTCTGGTCCAAATATTGACCGCGCGCCACCAAGCGGGTCGCGGGCCTGCCGCGCCTCCATCGGGGGCGTCGGACTCGCAAGCGCAGGTTTTCGGTAACACCTGTAACATCGCCGCGGGCTTAATGCTAAAGCATGGAAGTCAGCTCAGTTGAACCCCGACACCACGCCACAATTCGCCGTTCCCGACGCGGTAAGCATTGCGCGGCAGCTCTTTGGCGTCGCTGCAAACGCGACTCCGCTCCCTAGTGAGCGTGACCAGAACTTTCTGCTCGATACGCCTGGGGGCCAGCGATTCGTCCTCAAGTTCGCGAAGGCCGACGAGGACCGAAGCGTGTTGGAATTTCAGAACGCCGCTCTGAAGCAAGTTGCCGCGCGCGCCCCGGCGCTCGCTGTGCCACGACTCATTCCCACAAGGCTTGGTGAGGATCTGACCCTGGCCAAGGACCGGCAGGGACGGGCGCATTTCGTGCGCCTGATCAGCTGGCTTGAGGGCGAAATGCTCGTCGATGCCACGCCGCATGATGAATCATTGCTGGCCTCGCTAGGAGCGACCATGGCCGATATAGACCAGGCTCTGCGAGGGCTGTCCCACGTTGCGATGAATCGCGAACTGCATTGGAATCTCAGGCGCGCCGATCTGGCACTCCAGCACCTGCCACTGCTGCCCGCTGAACAGCAGCGGGCGGTCCGAGCTGCCATGCAGGGGTGGCTGCAGATTGATTGGCAGCGGCTACGCCACGGCGTCATTCACGGCGATGCCAACGATCATAATGTGCTGGTGCGGCAGGGGCGCGTCGCGGGCCTCATTGATTTCGGCGACCTCGTGCATACGGCCATCGTATGTGACCTGGCGATTGCACTGACCTATGCCATGCTGGCCAAGGCACGGCCGGTGGAGGCGGCCGCGATCATCGTTCGCGCCTATCATGACCGGCTACCGCTCGAGGGCGCCGAGCTTGACGCGCTGTATCCACTCATCGGTGCGCGCCTGTGCATGAGCATTTGCTACGCCGCGTATAATGCCCGGGTCAAGAGCGCTGATGCCTATCAGCAAGTGACGGCGGGGCCCGCCTGGAGCCTGCTGCAGCAATTGGCGGCGCTGTCGCCGGATTTTGCGCGCGCGGCCTGGCATCACGCCTGCGGGTCGCAGTGAGGGCCATGAACTCGAAATCAGCCATAACGCCGTCACTGGCCGCGCTGCTTGCCCAGCGCCGCGCGCTGCTCGGCGGAAATCTAAGTGTTTCCTACGATAATCCGCTGCACATTGTGCGCGGCTCGATGCAGTACCTCTGGGATGCCGATGGCCGACGCTATCTCGACGCCTACAACAATGTGCCCCACGTAGGGCATTGCCATCCGCATGTCGTCCAGGCGGGGCAAGCGCAGATGGCGATATTGAACACCAACACCCGATACCTGCACGAACTCGTCCACCTGTACGCCGCGCGCCTTGGTGCGACCCTCCCAGGGGCGCTCAAGGTATGTTATTTCGTGAATTCGGGGAGCGAGGCCAACGAGCTGGCGCTCCGCCTTGCCCGTGCGCATACCGGCCGACGCGATCTGATCGTGCTCGAGCACGCGTATCACGGCAATACCACGACGATGATCGATGTGAGCCCCTACAAACACGCCGGCAGAGGCGGTGAGGGGACACCGCCCTGGGTGCATGTGGCGCCGCTCCCAGATCTGTATCGCGGGGCGCATCGTAAGGACGCTCCCGACCCGGCCAGGCAATACGCACAGAGTGTCGAGCGCATCCTCGAGCATTTGCGCAGCCGTGGCACGCGTGTCGCGGCGTTTCTTGCGGAATCGTGGCCGAGTGTGGCCGGGCAGATGGACTTACCGGCTGAGTACGTGCAGCAGGTCTACCAGCGGGTGCGGGCCGAGGGTGGCTTGTGCATCGCCGATGAGGTGCAGACCGCCTACGGTCGTCTGGGAGATCATTTCTGGGGGTTCGAATATTACGGAGTGGTTCCCGACATCGTCGTGCTCGGCAAACCGATCGGCAACGGCCATCCGATCGGCGCGGTCGTGACGACGCCGGATATCGCGGCGTCGTTCGATAACGGCATGGAATTTTTCAGCACATTCGGCGGCAACACGGTTTCTTGCGCCATTGGCCTGTCCGTGCTGGACGTGGTCGCCGATGAAGACCTGCAGATCCATGCGGCGCAGGTGGGAAAGCATCTTTTGAAAGGTTTGGGAGAGCTCAAGGCCCGACATGCGCTGATCGGCGACGTGCGGGGTTCGGGATTGTTCCTGGGAGTCGAACTGGTCAGCGATCGGCAGTCCCTGCAGCCGGCCGGACGTGAAGCATCCCTGGTCGCGAACCGTATGCGCGATCAGGGGGTGCTACTGGGCACCGACGGCCCCTATCACAATGTGCTCAAAATCAGGCCGCCGATGCCCTTTAGCGTTCAGGACGCCGAATTGCTGCTACAAACTCTGGATGGCGCGCTCGCTGCGGGCGTGTAAGGACGGCAGAGTGGATACTCGCAATCAATAGACCCTGTTCCCCGCCACCCAGGTCTGCTGCACCTTGATCTTCCAGATGTCCGCGGGCGAGATCTTGAACAGGTCTCGGTCGACGATAATAAAGTCGGCCCATTTCCCCGCCTCAAGCGTACCGAGGGACTTTTCCTGGTGCTGCGCATAGGCGGCGTCCAAGGTGAATGCTCGGAACGCTTCCAGCAGCGACATGGCCTGCGAAGCGTACCAACCTCCGGGCGGCTGGTTGGCGTGATCGGTCCTGGTGACCGCCGCGTGCAGCCCAAAGAACGGATTCGGGGACTCGACCGGAAAGTCGGAACCGCCCGCGATGCGCGTCCCTTGATTGAGAAAGGTGCGCCAGGCGTAGGCGCCGCGCAGCCGATCCTTGCCGATGCGCTCTTCGGCCATGTTCATGTCGCTGGTGGCGTGAGTGGGCTGCATGGACGCAATCACGTCCAGTGACTTAAACCGCGGGATGTCGCTCAAGCTCACCACTTGTGCATGTTCAATTCGATTGCGCAGCTGCCGACCCCCGACCTTTTGATAGGCGCTTTCAAAGGCATCGAGGACCTGATGGTTTGCGGCATCGCCGATGGCATGAACGTTGACCTGGAAACCCGCCTGCAGGGCGGTGGTGATCTTGCGCGTCATCTCAGCGTCGCTCATGAACAGCAGACCACGCTGCGCCGGGGCGTCCGAGTATGGCGCCAGCAGCGCGGCGCCGCGGCTGCCGAGAGCGCCATCCGCGAATAACTTCACCGACCGCACCGTGAGGCGATCATTGCCGTAACCGAGCAACGGACCGGACTTGGACCAGTTCTGAAAGTCAGCGCCGACATCGCCGATCATGGCGTAGATTCGAACGTTGAGCAGACCCTGGTCGGCAAAGGTCTTGTACAGGGCAATGTCCTGCGCGCCCACGCCCGCGTCGCCCACGGCGGTAAGTCCTACGGCATTCAACTGCGCGATTGCGGCACTCAACGCGGCGCGACGTTCCGCGGCATTGGGTTCCGGTATGACCTTGTCGACAAGCGCCATCGCCTTGTCTACAAGCACGCCGCTCGGGTTGCCATTGGCGTCACGCTCGATCCGCCCCCCGACCGGGTCCGGAGTCTCCTTGGACAGGCCGGCGAGCTGCAGTGCGCGCGAGTTAAGCCACACGGCGTGACCGTCGACGCGGCCGAGCGCGGCGGGCCGATCCGCCACGACAGCGTCCAGTTCGGTCGCCAGAGGAAAGCGGCCCAGTTTCCATATCACCTGGTTCCAGCCGTCGCCGCGCACCCAACCCGTGCCAGGATGCGCCTTGACGAACGCTTGCACCCGCGCCTGCGCGGCCGCCAGGCTGTCGGTGCCGTCGAGGTCGATCTGGGCGCTCTTGTACCCCAGGCTCATGACATGGCCGTGCGCATCGATCAAGCCTGGGAGCAGTGTTGCACCGCCGCCGTCGATGTATTTCGCGTCGGCAAATTTCCGGCGCAGAGTGGGCCCGTCGCCGGTCTCGACCACTTTGCCGGCGTCCACTACCAGGCCGGTGAACTGTTGCAGGCGGTCGCCGGCTAGGGTGTAGCCGTGGACATTGGCCACCAAGGTGGCTGCGCCATGAGCCTGCACCGTCACCAGAAAACCCAGTAGCAGCGCCTTTACGGCGTTATTCGATGTGTATTGCATGGGACCTCCGCTTAACACGCATGGTAACCGAAGCATCGAGCGACGTGCAGCCGGGGCGAACCTGCGCGGCTGCGCGCCGGTACTGGCGGCCGTTCGCCGACATCTGTAGGGTGCTGGCCCGATGCTGCCAAGCGCTGCGACAACCAGGCATGCCGGTGATCCCCTGTTTATGGGGCACCCGAGGGGATTGTTCTATCTTGCCTTCACCGAGGCGTGGGAGCGATTTTCCTACTATGGCATGACGGCACTGCTGGTCCTTTACATGGTGAACCAAATATTGCTCCCCGGGCGTGCCGAGCACGTCGCCGGTCTGATGCAATTTCGCGCGGCCTTGCAGTCAATCACCGGGCCGCTGTCCACTCAGGCATTCGCATCCCAGATCTTTGGCCTGTACGCCGGCTTCGTGTATTTCACGCCGCTGCTCGGCGGTCTAGTCGCGGATCGGTGGATCGGACAGCGCAACGCGGTGGTGTTGGGCGCGGCATCGATGTCGGCGGGTCACATTGCGATGGCATTTGACCAGTCATTCCTGCTCGCATTGCTGCTGTTGGTCACCGGGTCCGGATTACTCAAGGGCAACATTTCCTCGCAGGTGGGCGCACTGTATCCGCCTGAGGATGAGGCGCGGCGCTCCCATGGCTTCGTGGTATTCAGCACCGCGATCAATATTGGCGCGGCCGCAGGATCCCTGGTGTGCGGCCTGGTTGCCCAATTTTACGGCTGGCACGCCGGCTTTGGCGTGGCGTCGGTCTTCATGTTGTTGGGCCTCGCGACCTACCTCGTGGGCTATCGCCACTTGCCCGCCCGGGTGGAACGGCGCGCTGGCGGTCCAAGCCGACTTACGGCGGCGGACTGGCGCGTGGTGCGCGCTCTGGTGGTGGTGGTCTGCATAAGCGTCTTCCAGACTGTGGCCTATAACCAGCGAACCGACGTACTTCCCGTGTGGGTGCAGAGCCACGTCGGACTGAGGCTCGGCAGATTCAGCATACCGATCCCCTGGTATCAGTCGATCGACGCACTGTCGAGCATAGTCTTCGTCCCGGCGCTGCTGTGGTTGTGGCACTTCCAGGCGGCGCGCCGTTCCGAGCCCGGGGATCTTGCGAAGATAGGCATAGGCGCCTGGATTGCAGCGGCGAGCAATCTGATACTTGTCGCTGCAATAGTCGGTTCGGGCGGAGCACCCGTGCACCCGGTCTGGCCCTTCCTATACTGTGTGGGGCTGGGGATTGCCTTTCTCTATTACTGGCCCACAATGCTGGCGCTGGTGTCGCGCACCGCGCCGGCGCGAGTGAACTCTTTTATGATGGGGATAGTCTTTACCAGCTTGTTTGTGGGGAACATCCTGACCGGCTGGGCCGGTAGCCTGTATGAGAAGATGAGTCCCACCAAGTTCTGGGCACTGCACGCCGCCATTGGCGCGACCGGTGGCCTGATGGTTTTGATGTTCGGGCGCCGTCTGCAACGTGCGCTCCGTGCGGAGCATTCTTAATGCGCAGACGGGTGATGGTGTCGTGGGCCCTTCCCCTGGGTATTGCCCTGGCCGCCGCAGGGCCTGTCCCTGTCGAGGCCGCGGTGCCCTTTTCTTTTGCAACCGTTCCGGGCCGATTGCCCAAAAACATCCTGCCGGTCGATTACACGATTGCCATTACGCCGGATGCCTTGGCCCGAACGATCCGCGGCACGGAATCGATAACACTGTACTTCAAGGAAGCCAGCGCGAGCATCGTATTCAATTCCCTCAATGAAACTCTCGACTCGGTGCGCTTCGATGGCAAGCCGGTCCTGGGCGTGGTTTCAAACGACGATCAGCAGCTGACCACCGTGACGCTGGCGGCACCGGCTGCCGTCGGACGACATACCTTGGCATTCTCCTACCGGGGCAAGATCGAGACCATACCGCAGGGCCTGTTCGCGCAGCACTACGTCAAGCCCGGCGGCGAACCGGGTCTGCTGCTGTCCACGCAATTCGAATCCACGGATGCGCGCCGCATGTTCCCGTGCTGGGACGAACCCGCCTTTCGCGCCACCTTTCGGCTTTCCACAACGATTCCCGCCAACTGGGCCGCGGTTTCCAACATGCCCATTGCCCGGCGCATACCGGCGGCCGAGGTGGCTACGGTTGAGTTTGAGCGCTCCCCGCGCATGCCTTCCTATCTCGTGCACCTGACGGCGGGTGATTTGGCCTCGATATCCGGTAACAGCGGGCAGACTCTCTTGAGTGTCTGGGCGGTTCGGGGCCAGGAATCCTTCGGAGCCGTCGCGCTCGACAATGCACAGCAGATCCTCGCCGATTACAACGAGTATTTTGCATTGCCCTATCCCCTCTCCAAGCTGGACTCGATCGCTGTACCGGGTGGATTTACCGGGGCGATGGAGGATTGGGGAGCGATTTCTTATAACGACCAGACCCTGTTGGTGACGCCGTCCAGCACGGCCGACGACTTGCAGGATGTGTTCAGCATTCAGGCTCACGAGATGGCGCACCAATGGCATGGCGATCTGGTGACCATGGGCTGGTGGGACGACATCTGGCTGAACGAGAGCTTTGCATCGTGGCGAGGGGCGTCCGAAACCGATTTGCGCCATCCCAACTGGCACTGGTGGGAGAAGCAGGACGAAACCAAAGAGAGCGCGATGAGTTCGGACGCCCGCGTGAATTCCCATGCGGTCGAGCAGCACGTGACCGATGAACTGCAGGCGGTGAACGTATTCGATCCCGAGATCACCTACAACAAGGGCCAAGCCGTGCTACGCATGCTCGAGGCATACCTCGGCCCGGATACCTTTCGTGACGGGGTCCGGCGACTACTAAAGGCGCACGCGTATTCCAATGCCAACAGTGCTGACATGTGGGACGCGCTGAGCGTGGCGAGCGGCCGCAACGTGAGCGAAATTGCCGCGAGCTGGACGGAGCAACCCGGTTTTCCGGTAGTGAGCGTCGCCGCCCAGTGCGACGCCGAGGGCCAGCGCACGATCACATTGTCGCAACGCCGCTTCCTTTTGCAGGGCTCTGACACGGCGAATTCACGCTGGATCATTCCGCTGCAGATTCGGTCGGGGAGCGCGGGCGTACCGCAGCCGGTATTGATGGTTCGCGGTGTCCAGACCCTATCTGCCGGAAAATGCGAGGAGCCATTGAGTGTGAATGCAGGTGCCGTAGGGTATTTTCGTGTCCAATACGGGGACTCCGTGTTGCCGTCCATCACCAAGCAATTCGGCGAGCTGCCCAGCGGAGATCGCATTGCGGTACTGGATGATCAGTGGGCCCTGGTCGGATCAGGAGCCCAACCGCTCAGCAGCTATCTCGCGCTGGTCGCCGCAGTGGGAAATGACCTGAACGAGCGGGCGTGGACGCAAATCGCCGGCGCCCTAGGAACCATCGAGTACGACGAGCGCGAAACTGCCGGACATGCGGCATTTGCGGCGTACGCGCGCACAGTGCTGCGGCCGGTGTATGAGCAACTGGGCTGGCAGGCGAGAGCTGGCGAGACCCCAGGCGTTCAGCGCCTGCGCCGCACCGTGATCGGCGCCTTGGGCGCCTGGGGCGATCGGGCCGTTATCGCAGAGGCCCGGCGGCGATTTGCCGAGTTTGTCAAGGATCGAAGCTCGATGCATCCGGATGAACAGGCGGTCGTGTTATCGATCGTCGCCCGTGAGGCTGACGCCGCGACCTTTGCGCAGCTGCACGCAGTGGCCAAGTCCGCCCAAAATGAGACTGAATTGCGGCGCTACTACACGGCGCTGATGCTGGTGCGCGATCCGCAGTTGGCCGCCGCAGCGATCAAGATTGCGCTGTCACCGGAAATACCGCCGCAGGCCGAATCACTGCGATTATGGCTGGTGTTTGCGCTCAGTGAGGCTCATCAGCAGCTGGCATGGAATGCTTACGTCGAGCATCTCGATGCGCTGCTGGCTCCGCACCAGCCCAATGGGCCTTTGTTTATCGCGCAGTACAGTCCGGAAATGTTTTGGCGGTCCATTCCGCTGGATAAGTTGGAGGCGTGGATAAAGGAGCATCTGCCCGAGGAAATGGCCTCCGATCTCGCGCGCGGCATGGAAACCGCGCACTTCAAGGTTTCCGAGAAGTCGATGCTCGTCCATGCGGCCGATCACTTTGTTGCGGCCCAGGACCCGCGCCCGCGCTCGTTGAGTGATACGGCGCCTGTTCCGCCGATCGAGCCTGCGGCCGGCCATCAGCGAAAAGTGGAAAGCGGGCACTAGCCTGCGCCCCTGCGCTCTCCCGATCACAGCCTCCAGTCCCGAAGCTGCCTGGCGATGAGGCCGCTGTAGTGAGGCGCACCCCAAGAGCTGGCCGCTCAGGGCTTTAGGTGCTGATCAAAAAACCGCTGTATCGCCGTGTAGACATGAGTCTTCATCTGCGGAGTCGATAGTCCGTGTTTGGCACCTGGATAGGTCATGAGCTCGAATTGGACGCCACGCTGCTGGAGTTCGGACATCAGCCGGGTGGAGTTCACAAATAGCACATTGTCGTCCGCCATGCCGTGCGCCAGGAGCAGGGGCGAGTGCAGTCCATCGAGCGCGGAGAACACTCCGGACTCGGCATAGCCGCGCGGATTATCCTGCGGGCGGCTGAGGTAGCGCTCGGTGTAGCAGGTGTCGTACAGGCGCCAGTCAGTCACCGGCGCCACCGCGGCTCCCGCGTCAATGAGGTCGGAGCCCTTCGCCAGCAGCATCAGGGTCATGTAGCCACCGTAACTCCAGCCGAAGACCCCGATACGCCGGGAGTCCACCCACGCTTGCGCGTCGAGCCAGCGAACGCCGGCCAGCTGGTCGCGCGCCTCGATCTCGCCCAGTCGTCCATAGATCGGATCAGAGAATGCCCGACTGCGGCGTCCAGTACCCCGATTGTCCAGGCGGAAAACGACATAGCCTTGGCGTGCCATGTATTGGTCGAAGTAGTTGCTGGACCAGCGACGCTGCACCTCTTGCGCGGTAGGGCCGCCATAGACATCAATGTAGACGGGGTAACGGTGCGATGCGCTGAAGCCGGGCGGTTTCAACAGGGAGTAGTACAGATCCTGGCCGTCCTCGGCTTTCAGCTGGCCGAATTCCGGAGTGAGATGGCCATCCCGGAACGGCCAATAGGGATGCTTGGAATTCAACGGATTTTCCTCGATCCACGCCAGGCGCCGCCCGTCGGGTGCATTTACGCTGAGCTGTGGAGGCGTGTTGGGATCTGAAAAGGTGTCCACATACAGCGCCACGCGAGCCGCGTCCTTGGAAAACTGCCCCTCGTGCCAACCATCGCCATGGCTGATCCGACCGGGTTGATCTGCCTCCCGACCGTCGAGTCGGACCTTATAGATCTGCTGATCGATAATCGCGTCCCGATTGGAGGAAAAATAGGCCAACCCGGCTGGCTCATCGACAGCGAGCAATTCATCGACGTTCCAGTTGCCGCGAGTCAGCGGGTGACGCAGCTGACCGTCCATCCCGTACAGATAGAGGTGCTTGGTGCCGCTGCGCTCGGATGACCAGACAAACGCTGCCTGCTGTTTCAGGAAATGCAGATCATCTGTCAGGTTTATCCAGGTGGCCGAGCCCTCCGATACCAACGTACGCTCAGCCAGGGTTTGCACATCAACCAGCACCAGGTCAAGGCGCTTCTGCGAGCGAGTCAGCCGCTGGAAGGCGAGTGCCTTACCTGTAGGGGTCCAATCGACGCGCGCCAGGTATATGTCAGGATCCTTTCCCAGATCTACCCATCGCGTGTTTCCGCCCGCCGGCGACACGAGGCCCAGTTGCACCGCGACGTTCGGATCTCCGGCCGCCGGGTAGCGCTGCTCAACCACCTCAACCTGGTCCGCGTACACTTCGAAGCGGCGCGCGACCGGCACGGCGCTCTCATCGTAGCGCTTATAGGCGATCGCCGAGTCGTCGGGCGCCCACCAGTAGCCATGGGTTTGATTCATTTCCTCCTGCGCCACGAATTCCGACTCCGCATTGTGGACCGCGCGGCCGCCATCGAATGTCAGGCGCCTCTCCACGCCGCTGCTAAGTTCAATAACCCAGAGATCCTGATCTCGGACGAAGGACAGGAAACGGCCGCGCGGGGATACCTGCGGATCGATAATGGCCGTGCCGCCATGAGTGAGCTGACGAGGGGAGGCCGCGGCAGACTCATCCAAATCGCACAAATACAAGTTACCGCCCAGCGTGAACAGAACATGCCGGCTGTCCGGAGACCACTTGTAGTCCACGATTCCGTGAAAGTCGGCCGTGCGTTCGCGCTCCCGGCGAGCCCGTTCGATGGCGGACAACTGCTCGGCCGGCACCAATTGCTTGGAATTCACGCGTAACTTCAGGGCGCCGTCAGCGATGTCATAGGACCACAGGTCAAGCTGATGCTGGTCATCGTCGCGGCCGCGCAGCAGGCCGACGCGCCGCCCGTCCGGCGATACCTGGACTGCGCGCGGCGTGGGACCTGAGAGTCCCGGGTCGGCGAATATCCTCGCAATCGTGAGTTCGCTCGCGCCGATGGGCAAAGCCATCAGCATCAGCAGCAGGCCGCAGGCACAGCGCATCTGTGGAGACCCCTCGGTGGATGTAATTCTTGAATTCCCCGGACATTTTCGTCGTTCCAGCTCGACACGGCAACCGCAGGCAAGTTCGGGCCTTGATCTTAGCGGCGCCATTTAGGAGTATCCAAAACTCTCTAATAGCACTCGGGCAACGAGTCCGAGGCGCCTGGATTTACCACTCGGGAGGAGCGAGATGAGCAATACCGGTAGCGGGCAGGCGACCAAGGTTCCTGAAGTTACGCTGACCTTCTGGATCCTCAAGATCGCGGCCACCACCGTGGGCGAGACCGGGGGCGATGCGGTGTCCATGTCGATGAACCTCGGCTATTTGGTAGGGACCGCAATTTTCGCGGCGCTGTTCATCGTCACTGTCGCCTTCCAGATCTCTGCAAAGCAGTTTCGCCCCTTCCTGTATTGGACCACGATCATTGCGACAACCACGGTGGGAACCACCATGGCCGACTTTGCCGACCGCTCCTTGGGCATTGGCTACGCCGGCGGAACGGCCCTGTTGTTCACGCTGTTGTTAACTTCGCTGTTCATCTGGCACCGCACCCTGGGTTCAATATCTATCAACACGGTCAACACTCCGAAAGTCGAGATGTTCTACTGGCTGACCATCATGTTTTCGCAGACCCTGGGCACGGCGCTCGGCGATTGGACTGCCGACAGCGCAGGTCTCGGTTACCTGGGCAGCGCGGCGATATTCGGAGGGTTGCTGGCGCTCATCGTCGCGGCTTATTACCTGACGAAGCTGTCGCACACCTTGCTGTTCTGGGCGGCATTTGTGCTTACGCGTCCTCTGGGCGCGGTGCTCGGCGATTTCCTCGACAAGCCCCTGGAGCACGGCGGGCTCGCCTTGAGCCGGTACACGGCCACGGCGGTGCTGCTGGGTTTCATCGTACTGTGCATCGCGCTAGTGCCGCAGCGACCGGCAAAAGGGGCGCATTGATTGGCTTTGCATAAGTTTGCGCTATATGCCTGCACTCTATGGTCAGCGACAGCGTGGGCGGGGCCCCCATATTTCACCGACGACCCGGTTCCTACCGATGACCGGCATTTCGAAATCTATGCTTTTGCAGATGGTCTTCACAACAGCGGAGGAACAAGCTCGGCACTGGGAATCGATTTCAATTACGGCGGCGCGCCGGACCTGCAACTGACTGCGGTGCTGCCGGTAGGCTACGAGCAACCGCGCGGCGCGGAATCGTCCACGGGTTTCGGCAACATCGAACTGGCGGCGAAGTACCGCTTTCTCCATCAGCAGGATAACGGCTGGGATGTTGCAGTTTTCCCGCGCGTGCTCCTGACCAGCGTGTCTTCCAAGGTTGGTGACCGACACCCCTCCCTACAGCTGCCAGTCTGGGTTGGAAAGGACTGGGGTCAATGGTCCACGTTTGGCGGTGGAGGCTGTGTGCTCAGTCACACCGCCACCGCGCGCGATTATTGCTTTGCCGGTTGGGTGCTGGCAAAGCGGGTTCTGCCCACGTTACAGCTGGGCGCGGAGCTTTATCACCAGGGCGCGGACTCGGTGGATGCGCGCGACAAGACCCTGGCCGGGGTCGGCATGAGCTACGATCTCAGCGAGCGCTTGCATCTGCTCGCCTACGGCAGCGGCGGCCTGCAGAATGCCGCGTCCGAACACCAGTATTCCTGGTATGCGGCCGTTCTCTTCACCTTTTGATCTACCGGGATGCCTAGCCTACGATCACTTCGCTGATCTGGACTACAGGCGTCACGTCAGTGTAATTGGCAATATCTGCCATGATCTCGGCTGCGTGCGGGCCAAATCCGGCCTGGAATGAGGCGAGCGAGTCACAGTAGATGTGACACAGGGCAACAAAGGGAGCCGGTGATCCCGGGGTGCCACCCGCTAAGCCCCGGTCAACCGTGTAGCGTTTGCATGCCTCGCCCATCCGCGCCTTGAGCAGCGGCATGTGGCGGTCGCGGTAATACTCGTGGTCAAATCGGACGCCGGGAGAATTTGCATACATCACGCTTACCTTGATCATTGTCGGTCTCCTGATATGTGGTTGCGCCGGCGGCCGGAGCGCCTCGCTGAGCCACGCTCATCGAGCGGTGCATTTTGCAATCGAATGCTAGGAGTAATCCTGACACAATGGTGAACGACCTTCGAAGAGTAAATGCAGCATGATCACGCTCTTTCATCGGCCAAAGACTCGGTCCACACGCTTCATATTTCTGCTCGAGGAACTCGAAGCACCCTACCAGATCCAACGGGTCACGCCCCAGACTCAGGGCGAAGCAGGCGAGAGCGGTGTACAAAATCCACATCCACACGGCAAGGTGCCGGCCATTTCCGACGATGGCACCGTGGTTTTCGAATCCTCGGCTATTGCGCTGTATTTGACCGACCGGTTTCCAAAGAAGGCCCTTGGGCCACAAGTGGGTGAGCGTGAACGCGGCGCCTACCTCTCCTGGCTCAGCTATTACTCGGGGGTACTGGAACCTGCGTTGATGTCCAAGTTCATGAACGTGGAAGCTCCCCGCGCCACCGCGGGCTGGGTGCCGCTAGCCGAGGCGATGGCCACGCTCACGAAGCTGCTTGCGACCGGGCCGTACATGCTCGGGGAGCGCTTCAGCGCCGTGGATGTACTCTACGGCACGACCTTTGCGATGTTCGCGCAGAGCCCGATGATTCCAAAATCGACAGTCCTCGATGAGTACGTCAAGCGCACAGTAACCCGGCCCGCCTTCGCACGAGCGCAGGCCAGGGACCAGAGCTGAGCCAGCGCTTCTCGCCCGCGCTCAGGGCAGCTCCGTGCTCTCCTCCGGCAGGCCCGGACCCAGGTTTTCCGGCTCGGGTATGGCGATCTCCTTGCGCCCGGCTTTGCGCAGCTGCGCGTTGACGGCGACGAGTTCATGCTCGCGCAGGCTCTGCCACTGGCTGGCCACCGCGGCGGCGCGCTTGGCGCAGGCGGCGGCCACCTGGCGTTGCGCCACAGTGGGCGCGCGATCGGTGCCGCCCACGTCGGCGAGAATATCGACGAGCATTTCATTGGTAACGGCCAGGTTGAGGGCGTTTTCACCCTCGCCGGACACCCAGGGTTGCGTTCGCGCCTTGAGGGACTCCAGTGGCGTGCGCAAAGCATCGCCTTTGGGCAGTTCCTTCAATTGGCCGTTGATCGCCGCGCGCAGCGTGTCAATCTCACGTGTGTGACGCCAGACCTCGCCAAGCACTGCCCCGTATTCCAGCGAGAAGTCCACGGCCGCCTGCACCGCCCCTTCGGGAAGCTTGACGCGCGGGTCCATGACGACCTCCAGCGGCGCTTCTAGTCGCTTGCCGTCAACGATCAGGCTCAGCCGGTAGCTGCCAGGCGGAACCATCGGTCCGCGGGGCTCGACCGGCACGCCGGCGCTGCGCGAGGTGGAGATGCTGTACTTGTAGCTCGCAGCCTTGGGCCGGGGGTAACGCAGATCCCACACGAAGCGGTGCGCGCCGGCTTCGGCCGACAGCTTGCGGTCCGGCTTGATCCAGTCCTGGGCAAAATATCTTTCCACCGCCAGGGTTTCCTCGGCGTCGCGGCTGGAGAACCTGCGCACCAGTTGGTCTTTGCCGTCACGCACTTCGAGCACGACCTCGCTGCTGCTATCGCTTCCGACCAGGTAATCGATGACGGCCCCTTCCGGTGGGTTGGTGCCCAACGGGGTCTCGGGCGGGGGAGGCGTGTCTTTATTCTGGTTGCTGCGCCAGCGAATCGCGGCCGCCGGAGTGAACAGGCGAGTGGCGCCTAAGTCAGCGCCAGGCTGGAGCTGGCGCAAGCGGGATACATCGTCGAGCACCCACAAGGCGCGTCCCTGGGTCGCCGCGATCAGGTCATTGTCATGTACCAGCAGGTCATTCACCCACGCAGGCGGCAGATTGAGCTTGAGCGACTGCCAGTGGGCGCCATCGTCGATCGACCACTGCACGCCTTGGTCGGTACCGGCATACAGCAGACCCAGGCGCTGCGGATCGGCCCGCACTACGTTGATGAAGGAATGCGGCGGCAGGCCGGCCGAAATGTCGGTCCAGGTCGCGCCGTAATCGCGCGTGCGCCATGCGTGGGGTGCATATTCATCCTGTCGATGGTTGTCGACGGCGACATAAGCCGTGCCGGGTGCGAGCGCAGAGACGTCGATGCGGCTGATCTTCGACCATGGGCTTACGCCCGGCGGTGTGATCTCGTGCCAGCTCTTGCCGCCGTCGCGGGTCAGTTGCACGAGGCCATCGTCGGTGCCGATCCAGATTTCCTCATTGTCCTGGGGCGCGGGCGCAATGCTGTAGATCACTCCGACGCCGCAGCTGCGCGCCGCCGGGGGCAGCAGGTCACCCTCACAGTGCTTGAATTGCGGATCGCGGTGCGAGAGCTGCGGGCTGATTTCCTGCCAGTGTTCGCCCCGATCGAGCGAGCGCAGCAGGGTCTGCGTGGCAAAGTAAAGCGGATAGGGCGCCCGAGCGCCAAACGCGATCGGCGTGAACCAGGAGAAATGGTACTTGTAATCGGTGGGCCGCTGGCCGTAGCTGTTGACCGGCCAGGGCGTGATGTTCTGCACGTCGCCGGTGCGCCGGTCCCAGCGTGACACTCGCCCGCCAAGTCCTGTGGCGTAGACGATATTCGGATCTTCCGGGTCCGGAATATCGTAGTCGCGCTCATCGCCCCCCACCGGGGCCCAGTCTCGATAGCTGATTGCGCCGTAGTCGCTGCGGCTCGCGATGCCAACCGTGCCGCTGTCCTGCTGACCGGAATAAATGCGATATGGGAAGGCCTTATCGGCTGCCAGGTAATAAAACTGTCCGGTAGGCGCGTTATACCAGCTGCTCCATGTGGCCCCGCCAGTGACCGAGATCACGCTGCCCTGATCCGAAGCGGCAATCATGCGCTCGGGATGCTTGGGATTGATCCACAGGTCGTGATAGTCGTCACCGCCGGGCGAACCGCGAATGACCGCAAAGTTCTTGCCCCCGTCGGTTGATTTCTTGATCGACTGTCCCGTCAGGTAAATCGTGTCCGCATCGCGCGGATCGAGCGTCATGCGGCTGAAGTAGGAGCTGACCACCGATCGCGCCGGATTGATGAGAATCCAGTTCGCTCCACCGTCGTCCGACCGATACAGGCCGCCGCCGTGCTTCGCGCTGACGCTGGCGTAAACGCGGGTGCCGGCGGAGGTGTGCCCCACAGCAAGTCCAATGCGCCCGATATCGCCGCCCGGCAGGCCTCGGCCGGCCACACGCGTCCAGGTCTTGCCGTTGTCATGGGACTCATGGATGCCGCCGGTCGGTCCCATCGAGGGCATGAAGTAGCTCAGCCAAGGCCAGTGGCGATCCTTCCAGGTGCTGGCATAGAGGTGGTCCGGATCGGCCGGATCGCCGGCAATGTCGACCGCGCCCGTGTCGGGACCCACATACAGCGTGCGCGACCAGCTCTGACCGCCGTCGCTCGAACGAAAAACGCCGCGCTGTTCGTTCGCTCCATAGAGGTGTCCGATGGCCGCAACCAGCACGACGTCCGCGTTGCGCGGATCGACGTACACGGTGCCGATATGGCGCGTGTCCTCCAACCCCGCCGCCCGCCAGCTTTGGCCGCCATCATTCGAGCGATAGACGCCACTACCGGTGCCCATGTCGTAGCGCTCTTCGATCTGGCCCGTGCCGACATAGATGACCCGTGGGTCGGAGGCGGCAACGGCCAGCGCACCTACGGCGGATTCAGGCTGGCTGTCGAAGATCGGCACCCAGGTTTGCCCCGCGTCGCTGGTCTTCCAAACACCACCGCCGGCGTACCCTGCGTAATACGTGTCCGGCTGCTCCGCCACCCCTGCGGCCATGGTGCTCCAACCCGAGCGGAAAGGGCCGATCAGCCGCCACTCAAGTCCATTGAGCATCGAGGGTGCCACGGCATCGTTAGCGGCCGCCGTCGGGTTCGCATGCAGGGCGCCGAGCACCACGCTCAGGCCGGCGATCAGTCGTCGAAATTGACGCAGCATGGGGATTCCAGTGGATTTGACGGGGATTATTCGGCGGGCCTTCAGCCCGCAAGCGCAATTATGCTATCGCGTCGCTTCTCGCGCCACAAAACCGGGCCAGCGCGGCCCTCGCGCACGCGCCCACAAGCGCACGCCGATCACGGCGCGCGCGGCCGGAGATCCGTGCATTTGACTCGATCGCTTCGACAACCCGGGCGGCAGGAATTACCATGCATGCACCGTGAGTGTCAGTGCCAGCAGCATAGCGCCATTTGCCGACCTGCGCGTCGACGCTCAACGTCTGTGGCAATCACTCGAGCGCTTTGCCGAGATCGGAGCGACCGACCGGGGCGGGTGCAACCGACAGGCCTTGACCGACCACGACCGGGCGGGGCGCGATCTTTTCGCCGCGTGGGCGAAGGAGGCGGGGTGCACGACGACGGTTGATGCGATTGGCAATCTGTACGTGCGCCGTCGCGGCCTGGACGAGAGTCTGGCTCCGGTGATGGCCTCCAGTCATCTCGATACGCAGGCCACCGGAGGACGGTTCGATGGTGTCTACGGCGTAATGGCGGGGCTGGAAGTCATTCGGGTGCTTGAGGATCGGCGCATCACGACGCGCCGGCCGATTGAAGTTGTGAGCTGGACCAATGAGGAGGGATGCCGATTCGTGCCGGCGATGCTGGGTTCCGGCACAGTAGCGGGTACCCATGAGCTCGCGTTCGCACTCGGCAGACGCGATGCTGCGGGCCGATCTGTGGGAGAGGAGCTCGACCGAATTGGCTATCGGGGCCCGCGTCCCGCCCGAGCGTTCCCGGTGCACGCGGCTTTCGAAGCGCACATTGAGCAAGGCCCGATCCTGGAACGGGACGGCGTGGTCATTGGCGTGGTCACCGGGATTCAGGGACTGCATTGGCTTGACGTGGTGCTAACGGGAGTGCCCTGTCACGCGGGGCCGACGCCGATGGACATGCGCCGTGACCCGTGGCGCGCGGCGGTACAAATTATCGCAGGTGCCATGGCGCTCGCCGAGGCGCGAGCTCCCTGGGGTCGCTGCACGGTGGGCGATGCTCAGTGCAAGCCGGGCGCCCGCAACACCGTACCCGAGACGCTGCGTATCGCGATCGATATCCGCCACCCGGAGGGTGCGGTCCTTGAACAGATGTACACGGAACTCCAGGGACTGGTCACCCGGGAGGCCGCGCAGGCTAGAGTCGAGGCGCGTATCGAACCTGTATGGCACATGCCGCCCACGAGTTTCACGCCGCGCCTGGTCGATTTGATAGAAGCCACGGCGCGCCGCCTTGGGTACAGCAATCAACGCATCACCAGTGGAGCCGGCCACGACTCGCTCAACATCGCGAGGTTTGCCCCGACCACCATGATATTCGTGCCGTGCGCTGGGGGGCTCAGTCATAACGAAGCCGAGATGGCCGATTCCAAGGACCTTGCGGCTGGCGCCAATGTGCTTCTGCACGCCGTGCTTGCGGCGGCCAACGAATGAGCGCGTCGGCGGAGGCGGTTTCGATGGTGCTGCGGACCCGACGGGACGGCGGGGGCACAGCGCGTCCCGAGTACTGGGGCATTGACAGCGAGTACGGGCGCCTGACCGATGTGCTGGTCGGACCGGTTGATCATTTCAACTGGCAGGCGGGCAATGCGGTCGCGCAGCGCAGCGAACGGCTCGGTCGCAAGTTCGATGCCCAGGCCGCCGCTCGCCAGCACGCCGAGATGGTGCATGCCTACGAGCAGGCGGGCGTGCGCGTGCACCGATTGGCCGCCGATGAGCGGCTCCCGTACCAGGTGTTCGCGCGCGACAGCAGTGTCATGACACCCTGGGGGGCGGTGATCACTCAGCTGCAGAAGCCGTATCGGCGTGGCGAGTATGCGGCCTGCCTGCGTTTCTATCTCGAGGCGGGCATTCCGATTTACGATCTGATCACGGCCGGCAATGTCGAGGGCGGGGATTTCATGGTGCTCAAGCCGGGTGTCGCGGTCTGCGGCTACTCGGGTGAGCGTTCGATCCAACCGGCCGTGCGCCAGCTGCATGATTGGTTCAGGGCCGAGGGCTGGGCGTTTCATTCCTACGCCTTCGATTCGCACTTCCTGCATCTGGACGTGCAACTGGGCATGCTGGCACCCGGGCTTGCCGTGGCGTGCATCGAAGTCATGGAGAAGGAATTGGTGCAATGGCTGCGCGCGCAGAAAATCCGTCTGCTCGAGGTCTCCTATGCTGACGCTATGGACCTCGGCTGCAACGTCGTCGCCTTGGGCGCGGAGCGTGTAATGGTGCCGGCTTCGAGTCGACGTCTCATTGACATGTGCCGGGCCGAGGGCCTGACTGTATATGATCCGGACGTGTCGATGATCAGCGCTGGGGGCGGTGCGGTGCATTGCATGTGTCAGGCTCTGCGCCGGGAGTCCGCAGGCGCCTGAAACGCACCTCGCGAGGCGCAGATTCGGCCACCGGGCCGCCGGGCGGGCAATTGGGTGCTAGCGCCCACATAAATTTGCACATCGCCGCCGATCCGGCCACCGCAGGCGGTAGAATTATCGGCTGCTATCACCTCAGCCAAGAGCTATCCGACTCTACATGAGCCTCAGCGTCTTTGAGATTTTCAAGATTGGCATCGGCCCTTCGAGTTCGCACACCATGGGGCCGATGAATGCGGCGCGCAGTTTTGTCGACTCGCTGGCTGCTCAGCAGCTGCTGGCGCGCACCGCGGGGGTCACGGCCGAGCTGTACGGATCGCTGGCGTTGACCGGGCGCGGCCATTGCACCGACCGCGCGATCCTGCTGGGGCTGGAGGGTATGAGACCCGAGACTATCGATTCGGCGCAGGTCGAGCCCACTGTGGAGCGAATCCGCAAGGCGAAGCGCATACGACTGCGCGGCGAGCACGAGGTGGATTTCGATGAACCCACACAGCTCCTGTTCCACCACAACAAGGTGCTGCCGGGTCATTCCAACGGCATGCAGTTTACCGCCCGCGATGCCCAGGGCACGACGCTGGCGCACGAGGAGTATTACAGCACTGGCGGTGGTTTCATCGTCAAGGCCGGAGAGCAACCCAATGCGGCCACGCAGCGCGCAGTGGCGCCATATGAGTTCAATTCGGCGGCGGAGTTGCTCGAGCACGGGTCCAAGCATGGACTGGAATTCCACGAGCTGATGATGGCGCGCGAACGCACTTGGCGCACCGAGACCGAGGTCAAGCAGGGTCTGCTGGAGATCTGGCGAGTGATGCGCGAGTGCGTGCAGCGCGGTTTTACCGCCCAAGGACTACTGCCCGGAGTGCTCCGGGTCAGGCGTCGTGCGCCTAAACTCTATCGATCATTGGAATCCGCGGGTGAAAGCGATCCGATGCACGCGCTCGACTGGGTCAACGCGTTTGCGTTGGCCGTCAACGAAGAAAATGCTGCCGGCGGCCAAATGGTCACAGCGCCGACCAATGGCGCCGCGGGCATCGTGCCTGCCGTGCTGCACTACTATGATCGCTTTGAGGAGGGCGCCGACGAGGCGGGCGTTATCCGCTTTCTGCTCACGGCTGCTGCCATCGGGATGCTGTACAAGAAGAATGCCTCTATCTCCGGGGCGGAGATGGGTTGCCAGGGCGAGGTGGGCGTCGCCTGTTCGATGGCGGCGGCCGGTCTGGTGTCAGCGCTGCACGGCACCAACGAGCAGATTGAGAACGCGGCGGAAATCGGCATGGAGCACAACCTTGGCCTGACCTGCGACCCGGTGGCCGGTCTGGTGCAGATTCCCTGCATCGAGCGCAATGCCATGGGATCCCTGAAAGCGATCAGCGCTGCGCGCCTGGCGCTCCACGGCGACGGTTCGCACAAGGTTTCGCTCGATCAGGTGATCAACACGATGCGCCAGACCGGCATGGACATGAGCACGATCTACAAGGAAACCTCGCAAGGCGGTCTTGCGGTCAACGTGCCCGAATGCTGAGCCGCGCGGTTTAGGCGGCGTTTTCCCAGTCCAGGATGACTTTGCCGCTGTGGCCTGAGGCCATGATTTCGAAGCCCTGCTGGAATTGCGCCACCGGCAGTCGATGGGTGATCACCGGGCCGATGTCGAGTCCTGACTGCAGCATGGCGGCCATCTTGTACCAGGTCTCGAACATTTCTCTCCCGTACACGCCCTTGATCATCAGGCCCTTGAAGATCACCTCGTCCCACTGAATACCGGTGTCGGCGGGCAGAATGCCCAGCAGCGCAAGGCTGCCGCCATGATGCATGGTCTTGAGCATCTGGCGGAACGCGGCCGGCGCGCCGCTCATCTCCAGACCTACGTCGAACCCTTCCTCCATGCCCAGCGACTGCATCGCGTCTTCCAGTTTCTCGGTGCGCACGTCAATCGCCAGAGAGGCGCCCAGTTTCCGCGCCAGCGCCAGCCGGTAGGGGTTGACATCGGTAATCACGATGTGGCGTGCGCCCACGTGACGCGCGATCGCGACGGCCATGGTGCCGATCGGGCCGGCACCCGAGATCAACACGTCTTCGCCTACCAGATTGAACGACAGCGCCGTGTGCGTGGCGTTTCCAAGTGGATCCAGAACCGAAGCGATCTCATCGGTGATGACGGCCGGGAGCTTGAACACGTTCGATGCTGGCAGTGACATAAACTCCGCAAAGCAGCCCGGGCGATTGACGCCCACCCCGATCGTATTTCGACACAAGTGTCGGCGGCCGGCGCGGCAATTGCGGCAGAACCCGCAGGTCACATGGCCTTCGCCCGATACCCGATCACCGAGCTTGAGCCCGCGGACCTCGCTGCCCATTTCCACGATTTCACCGCAGTATTCGTGCCCCACGGCCATGGGTACTTTGATCGTGCGCTGCGCCCAGTCATCCCAATGGTAAATATGCATGTCGGTGCCGCAGATGGCGGTCTTTTTCATGCGGATCAGCACATCGTTGGGGCCAATGGTGGGCTTGGCGATTTCGGCCATCCAGATGCCCGGCTCTGCCTTGGCCTTGACCAGCGCTTTCATGACGCCAATTGTCCCATGGATTTGTCGGGCTGGTTCAGGACGCCAAATTCGCGACCGGCGGTCGTAAACGCGGCAATGGCGCGATCGAGGTGGGCGCGGGTATGCGCGGCGGTAAGCTGGGTGCGGATGCGGGCCTGGCCGACCGGCACCACCGGAAACGAGAAGCCGATGACGTAGACCCCCAGTTCCAGCAGGCGGTCGGCCATGCGAGTGGCGAGCCCGGCATCGCCAATCATGACCGGCACGATCGGGTGCTCCCCCGGTACCAGCCGGAAGCCCGCCGCCTGCATGCGCTCGCGAAAGTAGCTCGAGTTGTCGGCCAACTGGCGGCGCAGCTGGTCTCCGGACTCGATCAGATCCAGTACCGCCAGGGTCGTTGCTGCGACCACCGGCGGGATCGAATTCGAGAACAGGTATGGGCGCGAACGCTGCCGCAACCAATCGATGACCTTCTTTGGGCCCGCCACGTAGCCCCCCGATGCGCCCCCGAGCGCCTTGCCCAGGGTGCCTGTGAGCAAATCGACCCGGCCCATGACCTGCTGATGTTCATGTGTGCCGCGGCCCTTGGGACCGACAAAGCCGGTGGCATGCGAGTCATCGACCGCCAGGATCGCCTGGTATCGCTCCGCGAGCACACTGATCTGCGCCAGAGGCGCGATCGTGCCGTCCATGGAGAACACGCCGTCGGAGATGATGAGCCGCGTGCGCGCGCTTTGCGCGTCGATCAGCCGAGCCTCGAGTTCGCCCAGATCGCGGTTGGCGTAACGGAGCTTGCGCGCCTTGCACAACCGGATACCGTCAATGATCGAGGCGTGATTGAGCGCGTCGGAGATGACTGCATCCTGCTCATCCAACAGAGTCTCGAAGAGCCCGCCGTTGGCGTCGAAGCAGGAGGAATATAGGATCGTGTCCTCGGTGCCCAGGAAACGCGACAGCCTCGCCTCGAGCTCCCGGTGAATGCTTTGGGTGCCGCAGATAAAGCGCACCGAGGCGCAGCCGTAACCAAAGCGGTCCAGCGCGCGGTGGGCGGCGGCGAGCACGGAGGGATGATTGGCGAGCCCCAAATAGTTGTTGGCGCAAAGGTTGATGACCTCCGCTCCGCCGGCAACCCTAATGACAGCGCCCTGCGGCGTGTCCAGCACGCGCTCGGCCTTGAAGGTACCTGCCGAGCGAAGCTCGAGCAGGCGGTCATTTAGCTGCGTTGCGATCGCATCGATCGCCCGGGTCGGATTTGGCAAGGGTGATGCGCTGTGGCGGAAACCCGTACGTTATCCTGCATGCGGGGAATTGTCGACGGTGCGGATGCCCCTGCACTGCGCGCTTGACGCAATGCGGTGACCGGCGGGCGTGCCTCTCGTGAAGCATTAAGGTGAAGTTGTGCAATGGCGGTGTCACAATGCCCGCTGTGAGAGCAAAGACCACCTTGGCGGCGTTGCTGGCCTGCGTCAGCCTCGGGGTGTTTGGCGAAGTCCCGCCCCTGACGGGCGCTGCCGAGACACCCGCCGCCGCCCCCGATGCCAGCGCTCTGGTGAACGTGCCGCCGTCCCTGACCGCCCCGGACGAGGTCGAGGAGGTTGTGATTGCGGCGCCCGAGCCGCGCTACGTGTCGCCCACCCGGCGTGACCAGATCGGGCGCATCTGGGCACCGGTCTTTATCAATAATCAGGGACCATTCCGCCTGGTGCTGGACACCGGCGCCAACCGCTCGTGCGTGATTGCCAAGGTGGCCTCGCGCCTGCAGCTCACGCCGGACAACTCCGCCTCGATGCGGCTGCAAGGCGTCACCGGCAGCGCGACGGTTCCGACGGTTCACGTCAATTCGCTCTTGGTGGGCGATCTGATGATCACTGGCTCGAAAATCCCGATCATCCCCGACGCCCTCGGTGGCGCCGAGGGAATCCTCGGCAATGAGGGGCTCATCGATCGGCGGGTGTACATCGACTTTCGCCACGACATTATCTCGATAACCCATTCGCATAACCGAGCGGCACCCCCGGGCTACTACACGGTTCCCTTTACCCTGCAGCGCGGTCGATTGCTGACCGTGGACGCCTGGCTTGGTCGGGTGCGCACCAAGGCCATCATCGATACCGGGGGCCAGACCACGGTCGGCAACCTCGCATTGCGCGATGCGCTGATGAAGAGGTACAGCAGTGGAATCCCGGAAGTCGACCACATTGAAGGCGTCACGACCGATGTTCAGGACGGCGAAGGTCGCAGGGCGCCATCGATCGAGTTTGGGCCGATCGACATCCACACCGACCGGATGACCTTTGCCGACATGCGCATCTTCGAGTACTGGCACCTGACCCAGGAACCCGCCGTGCTCATCGGCATGGACGCGCTGGGCTTGCTCGACGCGCTGATCATCGACTATCACCGCAACGAGTTGCAGTTGCGCATGCGGGCCTACTGACGCGCCGGCGCGCTCTGGAGCGCGCGAGTACGTGAATTGCCAGTTACTTGGCGATGACCGTGCCGTTCACCACCCTGACCGCAGCGCCAACCGTCAGCGTAGGCTGACTGTCCTGCGAAACCGTCGTGTCGGTGCCGTTGTCCAGGTGCACACTGATATCGTAGTGCGAAGTCGCGCGCGCCTTTTGCTCGACCTTGTTGCCGACGAAGGCGCCACCGGCCGCGCCGGCGATCTTGGCGATGGTCTTGCCGCTGCCGCCGCCAATCTGGTTACCAAGCACGATTCCGGCCACACCCCCCGCCACCGCGCCAAGACCCGTGCCCTTGCCCTGAACCGTGACCGGCGTGATCGCGGTGATCACACCGCAGTTGCTGCACACCGGCGGCGGTGGCGGCGGTTTGGGATGATCGATGGGTGCAGGCGCCATGGCCACCACGGGCGGCGCCGACGCAGGAGTCACGGCCGGGGCAGGCTTTGGTTTCTGTGCCGCCTTCTTGCTCACTGGTTTGGTCACAGGCTCTGGGGCCGGGGACGGCTCTGGAGTTGCAGCAGGCGGCGGCGCAGCGAGCGGGACGGCCGCCGCCGGCGGCGGGCTGGTCGCCGGTGGCTGGGGCTGGCCCGAAGGGCTGCAGGCGAGCAAGGCCGCATACGCGCAGGCCATCAGTGCTGAGGCGGTGATTCGCAGGGTCAAAGTGTTCATAGGTCTAAGGGCTCATCGGCGCAACATTGGGATCCAATCTACTGGATTGCGTCTCAAGCGCAAGTTTCAAGCGCGTAATTGTCGCCAGAGACCGACGCAAATTCAGGGGCTTGGGCAGAAGAAGAGGAAATTCTGTGAACCACTGCGTACGGCCGCAGCATGCGGTGAACCGCGACCCGCGCCGCGCGGAATGCAAAGCGGCCACGGCGGCCTTTTGCCATTATTCACTGGATGAAACGCAAGCCCGCGCGGCCAGGGCGCTACCTCGATGTTGAACTTTCCCACGTTGATCTAATACGCGGCAGGCGTCGCGTGCTGCGCGATCTGCGCTGGCGTGTCCGCCCGGGGCAGCGCTGGGTGCTGCTGGGAGCCAACGGCGCCGGAAAGACCCAGCTGCTCAAACTCATCGCCGGCGATGTGTGGCCACAGCCGCGGGCCGGTGTGCGTCGGCTGTACCGCTGGCACGGTGAGCTGCGCACCGAGCCCTATGAGGTCAAGGAGGAGATCGCCTACCTCGGTGCCGAGCGACAGGATCGCTACCAGCACTACGACTGGAATTATCGTGTCAGCACGATCGTGGGCACCGGGATTCAGCGCAGTGACACGCCGGTGCGATCCCTCAGTGCGGCGGAGCGCTCGCGGGTCGCAAGAATGCTGCGGGTTCTCGGGATCCAGGCACTGGCCCGGCAACGCTTCCTCGACCTCTCGCAGGGCGAACGGCGGCTGGTATTGCTGGCGCGGGCACTCGCCTGGCGCCCGGCACTGCTCCTGCTCGATGAGCCTCTCAACGGACTGGACGAGCCCAACCGGGCTCGCGTGCTGGCGGCGCTCGCAACGCTGAGTCGCTCGAAGCTGCCGTGGATCTACGCGAGCCATCGACTCGACGAGCTGCCGGTCGCCGCGACGCACTGCGCGCGCCTCGAACGGGGGCGACTGCGCTGCGGTCCATGGACCGGTCAAAGCGCGCGCCACTCCAGCGATGCCGCGCAACCGCGGATCAGGAGCCCGGCTCGCCAGCCCGCGCATCGCTCATTAATTGAATTGCGCAACGCTTCGGTCTGGCGCGAGGGCAGGGGAGTACTGCGCCGCCTTACGCTGCAGATACGGAGCGGTGAGTGCTGGGTCGTGCACGGCGCCAATGGGAGCGGTAAGTCCACGTTTCTGGCAACTGTGCACGGCGAACTCGGTGTTGCGGGCGATGGTTCAATTCGCCGCGGCCTCCACCCTCCTGGCCAGCCGCTGAGCCAATTCCAGAAGCTGGTCGGTTCGATCGCGCCTGATCTGCAGGCGGCGCTGCCGCGCCGGCTGACCGCGCTGGAATGCGTCGTCGCCGGTTTGCGCGGTGCCTACCACCTCGATGGTGCGATCGGCGCGTCCGAAAAGCGCATGGCCCTGCAATCGCTCGGCCAGGTGGGCGCGCGACGCTTTGCGCGACGCCCACTGGCGGAGCTGTCGTACGGGCAGGCGCGGCGCGTCCTGTTTGCACGTGCGCTGGTGCGCCAGCCTGATATTGTGCTGCTCGATGAACCGTACACCGGACTGGACGCCCTTACGCGTCGAGGACTTCGCTCATTGGTCGAGAACTGGATCCGGGAGGGCCGTACCATCCTGATTGCCACCCACCACTGCGACGATTGGCCGCGCGGCGCGGCTTGCGAACTTGAACTCGCCGCGGGCCGGCCGCTTTACTGCGGGCCCTTGCGCACGTTCGTGACTGCGCGCCCGAGGGCGCGAGCGTGACGCGCCGGGCGCGACTTTGGCTGGTCGCGTTCATCGCGCTGGGCGTACTGGCGGGGGCGTGGCGTTGGCGCACGCAACAAGTCAGCGCGGTAAGTGGCGTGGTGATCGCAGGTGGTGACGGAGGTGGCCTGCCACGCGCCGCGCCGCAGTCGGAGGGATTCGATGCCGACGCGCTGCAGGCGGCGGCCACGAATGCATTTAAGCAGGGCATCAGTGCCTTGCTGATCATGCGCCACGGTCATCTGGTCTACGAGCGCTACGGTGCGGACGCAGACGCCCGTGCTGCGGTCGATGGCGGCGAGCTCGCGGACAGCCTGCTCATCGTCGCCGCGGGCATTGCGGTGGCCGAGCACGGCATGGTTATGCCCCCGCCACCGCTTGATGCCGGCCGCCTTGAGGCGGCCATCGCCGCGGCAAGCGGCCGCAGTTACCCATCATTCCTTTCGCGCCATATCTGGCAACCGTTGCACGCTGCCCCTGCCTACTGGACTTCCCCGGCCGTAAGTGCCCGCTGTGCGGACTGGCTGCGCGTCGGCGACTTGCTGCTGCACGATGGTCGCTTCGAGGGCACTCAGATCGTGCAGGCGGGCTGGATCGCGCGCTACGCCCCGCAAATTTTTGGGGCGGGTGCGGATTCGCCCGTGGCCAGCGGATGGCTCAGCGTGCGCGGTCCGGGATCAACGCGTCTTTGGCTCGCGCCGCGCTCGGACGTGGCCATCCTGCGGGTGGCCGCGGCGCCAGCGCCGGGGGTCGCAGTCGATGAAACGCTGGGTCGCACGATCCTCAATACGCTGCGCGACCGTCCAGCTACCGGGGGCAGCGGGTTGAACGATCTGGTGCCGGGTCATTGACGCGCGCCTGACGGACGGGACCAAGCGGCCGCTGCTGGCGATTTTCATCGTCTGCGCCATCGATGTCCTCGGCTTTGGCGTGATTGTGCCGCTGGTGCCGTACATGGCCGATCGCCTCGGGGCGGCGCCCTGGATGATCACTTGGATCCTTGGCAGCTATTCCCTGTGCCAGCTCATTGCCGCACCGCTTTGGGGACGACTCAGCGACCTGTACGGCCGCCGCGCGGTGCTCATGAGCAGCCTGGTGGGCGCCTGCCTGTCGTACTGCGTACTGGGCTTTGCGCCCGGACTAGCGTGGCTACTGGTCTCGCGCATGCTCAATGGATTGATGGCGGGCAATATATCCGCGGCCATGGCGTACGCGGCCGATGTCAGCCGGCCGGAGCAACGGGCCCGTGCGCTAGGCACGGTAGGGGCGGCGATTGCCCTGGGATTCATGATCGGGCCGGCACTTGGCGGAGTGCTCGCGGGCAACAGCGCAGGCTCGGCCAGCTTCCGGCTCCCGGCGATGGTATCGGCGGGCCTGAGCCTCGTGGCCTTGCTGCTGGTTGCGCTGCTGTTGCGCGAGAGCCAGAGTGTGGCCGAGCGCCTCGCCCATCGCTCGAACGCTACGCCCTCGACGGCATGGCAGGCGCTGCGCTCGCGCCCGGCGCTGCGCTGGTTGGTGCTGGCCGCGGTGCTGGTCACATTCTCGCAGGCCACGCTGGAATCGATCGTGGCGCTGTGGGGCCTCAAGCGCTTTGGGCTCGGCCCACGCACCATTGGCGCGTTGCTGTTTGGGCTTGCGGCGATCGCCGTGGCCATGCAGGGAGGCCTGGTGCGCGTGCTGGCTCCGCGCTTTGGAGAGTATCGGCTGGCGGTGGCTGGCATCGCGGCCTATGTGGGCGGACTGATCATCGTCGGGGCCGCGCCCTCGTTGGCCATGGCCGTGGCGGGCCTGGCGTTGATAGGATTTGGTTCAGGAGCTTTCAGTCCCAGCGCTTCGGCGCTGGCTTCGCGCCAGGCCGACTCCGCTAACCGCGGCGTGGTCATGGGCACTTATCAGGCGGGCACATCGCTGGCGCGTGTGCTCGGGCCTTTCAGCTCCGGCCTGATTTTCGGGCGTTTCGGTCCGGGAGCGCCGTTTTTGGTGGGCGCGCTGGTGACGTTGCAGGCGGCGTGGTGCATGCTGGCAGCGCAGCGATTTGAGCAAAGCGGAGAGGCGGCGTGATCTTTGAGTTCGAAGGCAAGCGGCTGGTGACCAGCAGCGATAATTATTACGTGGCCGCGGGCGCACAGCTGATCGGTGACGTGCATCTGGGCGATGGTGCCAGCGTCTGGTTCAACGCCGTGCTACGGGCGGACGATGAGCGAATCGAGATCGGCGACGGCAGCAACGTTCAGGACGCCACGGTGATCCACTGCGACCATGAGCAACCCACGATCGTGGGGCGCAACGTCACGATCGGACATAGAGTGTTGTTGCACGGCTGCGTGATCAGCGATCAGTGCCTGATCGGCAACGGCGCGATTTTGCTCGATGGGGTGCGGATCGGCGCCCATTGCCTCATCGCCGCCGGCGCGCTCATTACCCCGGGCAAGGACATCCCGGCGGGCAGCGTTGTCATGGGCTCGCCAGGCCGAGTGGTGCGATCGGCGGGCGAACGAGAACTGCGCCTGATCGAGGGGGCCGCACGCTACTACCAGCAGCGTATCGGTCGCTATCGGGCGGAGCCGGGGCTGCGCGCCGGTTCCCCCGGGCCCGAGTAATGGCCGTCGATCCGAAGGACCTGCAGGGGCGGAGCGACCAGGGCAACCTTCTCAGGCAGCTGCGCATCGATCCGTCCGAACGGGACGGGGCCGCATCGGGGGCAAGCAGGTCCAAGACGCGCTACTTCGTGCTGGGCGGGCTTGCCCTCATCGCGTTCTGCGGCGCGCTGGTCTATTGGAAATGGCATTCCCGGCCCTACCCTGTGGAAGTGGCTACGGCCGTTGCTCCAAGCGCGGGGCAGGGACCTGCGGCGATACTGCAGGCGAGTGGCTATGTGACCGCCCGGCGCGAGGCCACGGTATCCGCGCAGATTACCGGGACCATCAAGGAGGTGCTCATCGAGGAGGGCGAGCACGTCAAGGCCGGCCAGGTGCTGGCGCGACTTGACGATGCGGCCTATGCGGCCGGCGTGGCCCAGGCGCGCGCCCAACTGGCCGCGGCACAAGCCCTCGAGGTGCAGTACACCACCCAGCTCGCGCAGGCACGGCGGGATACGCAACGCAACCAGGACCTGATCAACAGAAACCTGGTATCGCACCAGGCGCTCGAGGCTGCACAGACTCAGCAGGACTCGCTGGCCGCGCAGCTCGAGGCGCAGCGCAGACAGATCGAGGTGGCGCGGGCGACGCTGCGCGGTGCAGAAGTGCAGCTTGAATACTGCACCGTGCGGGCACCGTTTGCCGGCGTGATCGTCGCCAAGGCGGCGCAGTCAGGCGAGATCATCTCGCCGATCTCGGCCGGCGGTGGTTTCACACGCACCGGAGTCGGCACCATTGTCGACATGGACTCCCTCGAGATCGAAGTCGACGTCAACGAGGCCTATATCAATCGCGTCACGGCGCAGCAACCCGCCCAGGCCTTGCTCGATGCCTACCCGGACTGGACTATTCCGGCGCATGTGGTCGCTATAATTCCCACCGCCGATCGCAACAAGGCGACCGTCAAGGTGCGCGTGGCCCTCGACCAGAAAGATCCGCGCATCCTGCCAGACATGGGAGTACGGGTGTCGTTTCTGGAATCCGACAGCGCACGCGATGCGCAGCAGGCGCCCGCCGGACCGGCCAGTGACGCTGTTCTGGTGCCCAGCTCGGCGCTGGTCGGCGCTGGCGGGTCGGGCGCGAGCGTGGTGTATGTAGTTGAGGGCGATGTGGCGCGGGCCCGTTCAGTCAAAGTCGGCCAGACGTATGGTGACTTACGAGCGGTCACTGGGCTTTCCGCGGGCACACGCGTGGTGCGCGTGCCGCCCGCCGGGATCCACGATGGCGCGAAGGTAAGTGTCCCGACAGCTAAGTAATTAAATGAACATGAGCATTGTGGCAAGCCTGGGCGGTGTCCCATGAATACCTTGGTCCAGATTAAGGATCTCAGCAAAACCTACACGCGCGGGACACAAAAGGTTGAAGTCCTGCACGGCATTAATCTCGATATCGAAGCCGGGGATTTTGTTGCGCTCATGGGCCCCTCGGGATCCGGAAAGACCACGCTGCTCAATCTGATCGGCGGCCTGGACGCACCGACCGGCGGCAGCATTACCGTGGGCGGCGAGCGCATTGATCAACTCTCGGAAAACGCGCTGGCCAAATGGCGCGCCGGTCATGTCGGTTTTGTGTTTCAGTTCTACAACCTGCTCTCGACGCTGTCGGCGCGCAAGAACGTCGAGCTGCCCTTGCTGCTGACCAAACTGTCCGCGGCGCAGCGCCGGCAGCGCGCCGACATTGCGTTGCAGCTGGTCGCGCTCGCCGACCGCGCCGTGCACAAGCCCGCGGAATTATCCGGCGGCCAGCAGCAGCGCGTGGCCATTGCCCGTGCCATCGTCTCGGATCCGGCGCTGCTGGTGTGCGATGAGCCCACCGGCGATCTTGATCGCCAGTCGGCGGCCGAAGTGCTGACGCTCCTGCAGCAGCTCAACCGCGACCATGGCAAGACCATCATCATGGTGACCCACGACCCGAAGGCGGCGGAATTCGCGCACCGCATCCTGCACCTGGACAAGGGTACCTTCGCAGATCTCGGGGAGCATCCGGCCCCGTGAAGTACCTGCAGCTGGTCTGGGCGGCACTGATGCGCCACAAGGCGCGCACGCTCTTTACGTTGCTGTCGGTGGCGGCCGCGTTCCTGCTGTTCGGGCTTCTTGATTCGGTGCGAGGCGCCTTTGCGGGCGCCGGCAGCAGTGTCGCAGGCTTGAACCGTCTGGTGACCGTATCGAAGATCAGTTTTACGCTGCAGCTGCCCAAGAGCCTGTTGGAGCGCATCCAGGCGGTCCCGGGGGTAGGCGCTGTCACCTACGCGAATTGGTTCGGCGGCATCTATCAGGACCAGAAAAATTTCTTCCCCAACCAGGCCGTGGCGGCGAATTACCTGGAAGCCTACCCGGAATGGAAAATCAGCGCCGCCGAGCGCGAAGCATTTCACAACACCCGCACCGGGGCCGTCGTGGGCGCCTCCCTGGCGCAGAGATTCCACTGGAAGCTGGGCGACAAGATTCCACTGCAGGCGACCATCTTCCCGCAGAAGAACGGCAGCAACACCTGGACCCTGGATCTGGTGGGCATCTACAGGATCGCTGATCCGCAGCAGCGCTCGCAGGAAAATGCGCTGCTGTTCAACTGGGACTATTTCGACGAGGCGCGCGCTTTCGGCAATGGCAACGTCGGCTGGTACGTGATCCGGGTCGCCGATCCCAGGGATGCCGACCGGGTTGCGCAGGCGGTCGATGCACTGTCGGTCAATTCGGACCACGAGACCAAGACCCAGAGCGAGCGCGCGTTCCAACTGGCGCTCGTCAGCCAATTCGGCGACATCGGACTGATCGTGGGCGCGATCATGGCAGCCGTGTTCTTCACCCTGATCCTGCTCACGGGAAACACCATGGCGCAGGCGGTGCGCGAACGCATCCCGGAGCTGGCCATTCTCAAGACCGTCGGTTTTACCAGTGGCAGCGTGCTCGGACTCCTGCTGGCCGAGTCGATCCTGCTGCTGGTGCTCGGCGGCGTGATCGGCGTGCTGCTTGCAGGAATAGTGGCCGATGGCTTGCAGCTCTCCATAGGTATCACGCTGCCGCCGATTGTGTCCGCGCTCGCCGTCTGGCTGCGCTCGCTGGGGCTGATGGTCCTGATCGGCGTGCTGGTGGGGGCCATGCCGGCCTACCGCGGACTCCGGCTGCGGGTCGTGGACGCGATGGCGGGGCGCTAGGGATCGCCATGAGTACCCGTGGCAATCGCGCGATCCGCCTGCTTTCCTGGCTCGGGGTCTGGGTGATGGTGATTGTGGCCCTGCTGGTGCTGGCCTTGCTCCCGGGCTGGGCGCTGCCGCTGCTGCTACTTCCGCTGCTGCTCTGGTTGCTCAGCACCCGCACCGGGCGTCAGGCATGGTCCGCCACGCAGGTCGGCATTGCCACCATCCCGCAGCGCCTCGGCTCCTCCTCTGTCGTAGTGGTTGGAATCGCCGGCGTGGTGGGCGTGCTGGTCGCGCTGCTGGCCATGGCGGCCGGGTTTGCGGCGACCCTCAAGCAGGGAGGGAACGAAGACACGGCCATCGTGCTGCGCGCCGGGGCGCAAAGCGAGATTAACTCGGTCATCGGTCATGAGACGGTGACCCTGGTCTCGCAGCAACCGCAGGTGCAGCGTACTGCCGCCGGCCAGCCGATCGCCTCCGGCGAGTTGGTGGTGGTCGCCGCGCTGCCCAAGCGCAGTACCGGTTTGGATGCGAATCTCGAGGTGCGCGGGGTGGGTGAGCGATCCTGGGACGTACGCCCGGGCCTGCGCATCATCGATGGGCGCCGCTTTACGCCGGGGCTGCGCGAACTGATCGTCGGAAAGCGCGCGCGCGAGCAGTTCGCGGGCGTCGATGTGGGCTCCACGCTCAAGCTCAATGGCCAGCCGTGGCGCGTGGTCGGGGAGTTTCAGGCCAACGATGCCAACGACTCGGACCTATGGGGCGATGTTGAAGTAGTGGGGCCAACCTATCGGCGCGGCAGCAGCGCCACGTCGGTGACCGTCAAGCTCACGGATCCCGGCGCGTTCGAGGCCTTCAAGGCTGCGCTGACGACGGACCCTCGGCTCAAGGTGGACGTCATGACCACCCACGAATATTTCACGGCGCAATCGGCCAGCCTGACGCGACTGATAACCGGGCTCGGCAACGCCATCGGCGTCATCATGGGCATCGGCGCGGTCTTCGGCGCACTCAACAGCATGTACGCCGCGGTGGCCACGCGCACCCGCGAGATTGCAACCCTGCGCGCGCTGGGTTTTCGTGGCGCGCCGGTCGTGGTCTCGGTCATGCTCGAGACCATGCTGTTGGCGTTGCTGGGCGGACTGTTGGGAGCCGCGATTGCCTGGCTCTTGTTCGATCACTACACCGCCTCGACCCTGGGCTCGAATTTCACGCAGATCGTGTTTGCCTTCCAGGTATCGCCCGAATTGCTGTGGCGAGGACTGAAATGGGCGCTGGCCATGGGTCTGCTCGGCGGCCTGTTTCCCGCCCTGCGCGCGGCGCGCCTTTCGGTAACCGACGGACTGCGCGAGCTCTGAGCGCCCGGCGACTGGCAATGCCCGCCATGCGCAGCTGCAGTCGGCACGCAGCACGTGAATCAGGCACCGTAGCTCGGAGGCTGGAGACCGGTTACCGGGATGGCCGGCAGCTCCCGCGCGGTGGCCACACGAAGTTACGCGACCGCGTACATGAACTCCACGAACGATTCGATTGCCCCGTCCAGTCCGCGTATTTTCGGGTTGGTCGATTCGATCACGATGAACTCATCCGGTGCGTGCGCCCCGGTCCCGTAGCCCAGGCCAAACCCGGCGGCGGGTAAGCTCAGGGGCGGGCTGGTAAACCTATAGCCAGGCCAGGAACCCGGACTGCGGGGCGTGACCAGAGGCGGAGCGCCGAGTTTGGTAAAGGCCGCCACTACCGCCTTGAAGAATTTGCTGTCGGGATCGGTCTGGGTGGGATCGTAGCCACCGGTCATGTTGACTTCGATATCCCCAAAGCCATGCTTGGCCAGATGCGCCTTGAGCTTGGCCAGGGTATCGGCCGCGGTCATGTCGGGTACCAGACGCATGTCGATCTTGGCCACGGCCCGATGCGGGAGCACCGTCTTGCCGCCCGGGCCGGTATAGCCGCCGACCAGGCCTTCGATGTTGATGGTCGGGCGCGAGAACAGCCGCAGGAGCGAAGTCTGCCAGTCCTCGTCGTGCACCCAATGATCAACGCCATACTGGGTTTTCAGGGTGGCTTCGGGTACGGCAGCGGCGTAGGCCAGAACCATCTTCTTTTGCGCCTCGGTGAGAGGTTTGGCGTTGTCGAAGAATCCCTCGACCGCCGGGGTGTGGCCGTCCTTTTCCACCAGCGTGTTGAGCGCCTGCACCAGGTGCCATGAAGGCGAGTCCACCTGGGCTTCGAGGCTGGAGTGGATGTCCTTCTTAGGACCGCGGCCCCATTTCTCGCCGCTCGAGACCAATTCCAGTTCCACGATGCCCTTCGCGCCGGCTTCCTCCTGAACGCTGCCGTCGGCTTCCTGCGAGGCGCTCGGCAATACCACGCCAACGCAGGACTTCAGGTTCGGCAGCACGTCGGGACTGTTGACGATCTCACCGAAGTGCGGCGAACCGATTTCCTCCTCGCCCTCGCACACCAGCACCAGGTTCACCGGAAGCTTCTTGCCGCTGGCCTTGAACGCGGCCAGCGCACTCAGAAAGGCATTCTGCGGACCCTTCTGGTTTACCGCACCGCGCCCCATGCAGACCGTGCCGAAGCCCGGCTTCTCCACCAGGCGCGCCTCGAGCGGTGGCGAGCTCCATTCCTCGGGAACGAATTGTTTCACGTCATACATGAAATAGACGGCGAGCGTTGATTTGGCCCCGGCATCGATGCGCCCGAACACACCGGGCTTGCCGGTGGTCGGAATGATCTTGACGTCGGTAAAGCCCGCGTCCGTTGCGAGCTTGGCCATGTATTGCGCGCCTTGCGGATAGTTCCTGTTCTCTGCGGCGATGGACGGCAGAGCAATCCAGTCCTGCAAGCGCTTGATGTTGCCGGCGTGCTGTTTGGCGATCTGCGCCAAAACGGCGGACTTGTCGGCATTGGGGGCGGCTGCCATCACCAGCGTCGGCGCGGCCGCCAACATGGCGCTCGACACTGCGCCGTGCACGAAATCCCGGCGGTTTATGGCGTTGTTATCGGATTCACTCATGGCGTTCCCCCTTGTGTGCTGATGGCGCACATTATCCATCTTTTCGATTTCGGAATGGAACGTCGACAGTCCCGCGCGCCACGCGAGTGCCCGGCTTTGCAGAGGCTACGCGGTTCCGTTCGCGATCAGAATTCCAGAGTCGCGTCGAAGACTATGCGCGCGCTGCCCGCCACCCGAACCTGCCGCAGGCCAGCGGCATCGGCCGTGACGCGTACCGCCAGCACCCCCGGTCGCCCGATGTGATGGCCTTGCCGCCCGATGAATTCCAAGCCGCCGGATCGAACCGGAATTCGGCCCAGGGCATGCAGATGCGTCGCCAGCATCGCGTGGGCATTGCCGCTGACCGGATCTTCGGCAATGCCGAGCGCCGGGCAAAACATGCGCGCTTCCGTGTCGCAATCGCCGATCGCAGGCGCCAGCGTGTACACAAAGAATCCCGCAGGACTCCCAGCGGCCGAGAGCGCTGCGAGCCGGGACATGTCCGGGCGCAGGCGGGCCAGCGTGGCGCCATCGCGTACCGCGATCAGTGCCCGGCTGCCGCCGGCGCCCGCCACCACCGCCGGGCACGCCGGGTCGAGCTCCTCGCGCTCCACGCCGAGCGCTGTCAGAGCCGTGGCCAGCTGATCTGTCCTCAACTGGCCGGCAAGCGGCGGGGGCGGCTGGCTGAAAGCGTAGAGTGGGTGCTGGGAACCAGGTATGCGCTCGATGTCGATGATCGCGCCACGCTGCTTCTGCCGCCGGCGGTGCGGGTAGCCCAGCGCATCGAGCACCGCGTGGACCGCCAGGGTGGCGTGCCCCACCAGGCCAGTCTCGGTTCGGGGCGTAAAGAATCGCAGCCGCAGGTCATGGTCGGGCGCGTCGGGCGGTAACACAAAGGCCGCATCGACACCGCCCAGTTCCCGCGTGATCGATTGCAAGTGGCTCTCCTCGAGCAACTGCGCATCAAGCACCACTGCAGCGGGATTGCCGGTACAGGGCGTCACGGTAAAGGCGTCCACCCGAAAGACCCGCACCCGTCTGCTCATCCGTCGCGCCTCATCCTTAAGGTAGTGGACGCGGGACCCGCATTCCCGCAGGCCCATGCTAACCCGCGACTGCGCAGCGCGCGGTACTTGCAATGACTGGCGCGGGCGCGGATAGTTCGCGGCTCAAACCTTGGGGTGGCCCTGCGCAGGGCCTGAGATGCCGGACCGACCGGCAAACCCGTTGAACCTGATCCGGCTAGTACCGGCGTAGGGAGCAGGTCTTTGACTCGCAATTTTTCACGGATCACGTGCCTGGCGATGGTCGCCTGCCTCGGTTCCATTGCCCGTGGCGCCGAGACGCCGCCGGGTACGGTGAGCCTCGAAGAAGTGCTCATCAGCGCGAGTTTGCGCAATACGCCCTTGGCGGAGCTGCCGCAGAGCGCCACGGTCCTCGACAGCCAGACACTGCGCACGGCGGGCGTGCAGCATTTCGAGGATGTTCTCGGCCTGATTCCCGGCTTGAGCTGGGCATCAGGCAGCTCGCGACCGCGATACTTCCAGATCCGCGGGATCGGTGAAACCGAACAGTACCAGGGTGCTCCCAACCCCTCGGTGGGATTTCTGATCGACGACATCGATTTCTCCGGTGTCGGAATGCCAGCCACGCTTTTCGATCTCGATCGCATCGAAGTGCTGCGCGGCCCGAGCAGTACGGTGTATGGCGCCAACGCGCTGGCCGGACTCATCAGTGTGCGAAGTCGCGATCCGGGCCGCGCCTTCGAGCTCGGCGCAGAGCTCACCGCAGGCGACTACGGCACCGCCTCCCTGGGGCTGGTGGCCGGGGACGGCCGCAACGACGGCACGGCCGGATGGCGCCTGGCAGCGCAGCGCTACCGGAGCGATGGCTTTAGGCACGACGAATATCTGGGGCGCGACTCGACCAACGGCTACGACGAATCCACGGTGCGCGGCAAGCTGCTGTGGGAGCCGCTGCCGTACCTGCACGCGGCCCTGACCCTGCTGTACGCCGATCTCGACAACGGCTACGACGCCTGGTCGGTGGACAACACGCGCATTACCCGCTCCAACCAGCCCGGGCGCGACGCGCAGCGCTCGAGCGGCGCGGCGCTCCGGCTCGAATACACGGGCTCGACAGGCCAGTGGTTGAGTGTCAGCAGCGCCGCGGACTCGGACATCGACTATTCTTTCGACGGCGATTGGGGCAACGACGCCTACTGGGGCGCGAGCGCCCCCTATGACTACTTCGAAGCTCATCAGCGCACGCGACAGACACTGGCGCAGGATCTGCGCTTCCTCGGCGATGGTGTGGCGCTGCCGATCGGCCGACTGAGTCCGGTGCTGGGCGCCTATGCGCTGCGCCTGCGCGAGGATGACGTGCAGCTCGATAGCTGGAACGACCAGTACTACGGTGCCGGCCGGAGCATACTCAACAGCCATTACCAAGCCACCAACGCGGCGCTCTACGGCTCGCTGGAATGGGCCGCCGGGCAGCCCGGCACATTTACGCTGGGGCTGAGGGCCGAGCAGCGCACGGCCGATTACTCCGATAGTTCCGACGCACCCTTTCCACAGGCAAAGAGCGCCCTGCTGGGCGGTAATCTGTCGTGGCTGTGGAAGCCGCGTGCTGATCGCCAGTACTATGCGACCTTGGCCCGCGGTTACAAGGCCGGTGGCTTCAATATTGGAGCCGACATCGATCCATCGCAACGCCAATTCAGCTCCGAAACGCTGTGGAATCTGGAGCTCGGGGTGCGAGCCACGGGCCTGGAAGAGCGGCTGCAATTCAACGCCGACGTCTACGCGATGCGACGCTCATCCATGCAGGTCTACAATTCGCGCCAGCTCCTTCCCAACAATCCGCTCACTTATGTCTTCTACACCGACAACGCCGCGCATGGCGATAACGTCGGCATCGAGACGGAGTTGAACTGGCGGCCGCTGCCGCAGTGGATGCTGGCGGCCAGCGCCGCGGTGCAGGACACGCGCTACCTGGGCTACGTGAACGACGGGCTGGATTTGCGCGGCCGCGAGCAGGCGTTCGCGCCCCCTTGGCAGTTGTCGTTGAGCGGCGGTTACCAGCATCCGGCGGGAGCTTTCGCGCGCGCGGACCTCCAGGCCCAGGACGGCTTCTATTTCAGCTCCAGCCACGACCAGCGCGCACGGGCGCGCACGCTGGTGAATCTGCGGGTCGGCTGGCGCGCGCGCCGCTGGACGGCCAGCCTGTGGGCGCGCAATCTCTTTGATGCCGTGTACTCCGTGCAGGGCTTCTACTTTGGTGACGAGCCGCCAGACTTTCCGGTCAAGCTGTATCTGCAGAATGGCAATCCGCGTCAGGTGGGCGTGACGCTGAACACGCAGCTGGGCCGAACGTAGGATGCGACTTTGAACGCAGTGCTGGCGCACGGGCAGGAGGCATTTGCAGTCGTCGCCGGGCTGATCTATGTGATCCTGATACTGCGCCGCAACCGCTGGGGCTGGGTGGCCGGCGCCTTCAGTTCCTCCGTCTACGTGCTCATCTCGGCCCGTGCCAAGCTGCCGATGCAATCACTTCTCCAGGCCTACTACGTGGTCATGGCGGTGTACGGGTGGTTTAGCTGGAAACGCAATTCCGAAGAGGAGGGCGGGCGCATCTATCGCTGGCCTTTGCGCCGGCACCTGTGGGTGGTCCTGCTCCTGCTGACGGCGAGCGCGCTGAGCGCGCAGTTCCTGGCGCGGGAGACGCAGGCGGCGTGGCCGCTGCTCGATTCGTTTACGACCTGGACCAGTCTGCTGGCCACCTGGATGCTGGCGCGCTCGGTGCTCGAGAACTGGCTCTACTGGATAAGCGCCGACCTCATCATGGTGTGCCTGTTTATGCGCCAGGGTTACCCCTATACCTCCGGCCTGTTTTTCGCCTACACCGTGGTTTCGGTCCTTGGCCTGCGTGCCTGGTGGCAGCGTTACCGAAGGCAAGCGCATTAATGGTTGCCGACGCGCAGTGGCCCACCGCGGCCGCTCTGGCCTGGGTGCCGGGCGTGCGTGAGGGAGCGGCCCCGCAGCGCATCGAACAACTGCTCGGCGGCACCATCAACGAAAGCTGGCGAGTGGACACCGCCGAAGGACGCTTTGTGCTGCGGATCGACGGGCCGGCGTGGCGCCGCCCCGGCGTCGACCGCGGGCGCGAGCTGGGTTTGCACGAGGCCGCCGGGCGTGCCGGGCTCGCGCCGCGTTTGCTGGTGCGCTCGGATGCCGACGGCCTGCAGGTGTGCGAATTCCTGGACGGGTGTAGCTGGAGCGAGCTCGATTTTCTGCAGCGGCCGCAGCTGCGGCGGCTCGGGGAACGCCTGGCGCAACTGCATGCGCTGGAAGTTCCCGCGGGTATCGTGCCGTTCGATCCGGTCGGCTGTGCGCGCCAGTACTTGCAGGCCATGAGCATCCGGGCGGCCGCGGCCCCGCGCACGGTGGCGGTCGTGGCGGAGATCGAGGTGGCGGCGCAGCGGGTCGCGGAGGGGACGGCGCAGCTCTCGATTGTCCATGGGGACCTGACACACACCAATGTGCTCGACGGGGCGCGACTGTGGCTGCTGGACTGGGAGTACGCGCAGCGCGCCGACCCGCTCTACGACGCGGCTTGTGCTCTGGCCTACTACCCGCAGGCGCAGCCCCAAGCGGAGGAGTTGCTGGCCGCCGCGGAACTGGCCGGTGCCGGCGTTCCTATGCGGCTTGAGGCCGCGATTCGGGTCTACGACGGCTTGAGCCGGTTGTGGCTTTGGGCTCGTGCCAGCCCGCGGTCGGATTGACCTCCTCAGCGCGGAAATTTGCTGCCCCGACTACTAGCGCCGGCGCCGGCCGATCGGCAAACTAGCGCGCCTTCAATTTTGCCGCCGGAGTGGTTCATGCCCGTGTTGCGTGTTATAGGTCGCGACGGAGTCGAGCAGGAGATCAACGCCCCTTCGGGGACCAGCCTGATGGAACCACTCCGTGACATGGACGATGGTGTGACGGCCATCTGCGGCGGCATGTGTTCGTGCGCGACCTGCCAGGTGTACATCGACGAGAGCTGGGTGCCCAGGCTCCCGGCGCCGATGTCCGATGAGACCGACATGCTCAAGGATCTGACCTCCTACCGCGCAAATTCGCGCCTGTCCTGCCAGATCCCGCTCACCGAGGCACTCGACGGGCTGCGCGTCACGATCGCTCCGGAGGAATAGCCGCGTTACTGGCGACCCCCATGCAGATCACCTTCTGGTTACTGGTGCTGGCCGCCACGGTGGCGGTGGTGAGGGTCTATTTCACCGTGCGGCGCGCCAGCTCTCAGCGCAAGGCCGATTGGGACGAGCGCCTGGTAAAGAATCTGCGCGCCCAAGGTGGCGACCCCTTCAGTCCCTACGATGTGGATTTCTTTTTCGATCTGCCGGACCAGCCTGCCTGCGAGCAGCTGGCCGCCGTGTTGCGGGCACGCGATTTCACGGTGGATTACCGGCAGGTCGATGCCGAGCGCGGTGATCGCTGGACCTTGCACGCCTTCAAGTCGCTGCGCATCTCGGTGCCGGACATGCAGGCACTCACGCGCGAGTTCAAGGAGCTGGCAGGGCGCCACGCCGGTCGCTATGACGGCTGGGCTGCCGCCGGCATGACCCGCGAGGTGACACGCTAGCGCTTCAGGGGCGCTGTTCGGTCTGCGCCCGCACCGCTTCGGCGGCGGCCTGCACGGCCCCGGCATCACCCAGGTAGCGGCTGGATCTCGGCGCCAGCTCCTCATCCAGCTCATACAGCAGCGGGATGCCGGTGGGGATGTTCAGTTCCACGATGGCGCTTTCCGATAACCGATCGAGCATCTTGACCAATGCGCGCAGGCTGTTGCCGTGCGCGACGATCATGAGGTTGCGGCCGGCGCGAAGCTGGGGCGCGATGCACTGTTGCCAGCAGGGCAGCACGCGCGCAAGCGTGTCCTTGAGCGACTCGGTGGCCGGCAGCTCTGCCGGGTCGACCTGCGCATAGCGTCGGTCATGGCGGGGATGGCGCGGATCGTCGGCGTTCAGCGGCGGGGGCGGCGTATCGTAGCTGCGGCGCCAGATCTTGACCTGGGCCGCCCCGTACTGGGCCGTGGTCTGTGCCTTGTTGAGGCCCTGGAGCGCGCCGTAATGCCGCTCATTGAGCCGCCAGTCGCGCACCACCGGAAGCCACAGCAAGTCCAGGGCTTCGAGAATCAGCCACTCGGTACGAATCGCACGCTTGAGCACCGAGGTGTACACCACCTCCGGGAGCACCCCGGCGCGCGCGATTTCCAGTCCGGCGCGCTGCGCCTCGTCCACGCCCTGAGCAGACAGGTCGACGTCGGTCCAGCCCGTGAACAGATTTTCAAGGTTCCAGATGCTCTGGCCATGGCGAACCAGCAGGAGCTTACCGGGCACTTGAGGCACTCATTGCGCGAGGTTGCGCAAGGCTTCGGCCCCGGCCATCAGCGCGGCCAGATCGGGAGCCGCGCTGACGCGCAGGTCGCGCAGCGTGAACAGCCACTGCTGGCCGGGTGCACCGAGTCGCTCGATCCAGCGCGCGCGCGCCGCGCCTTCGCCGGCCCGCTCGCGCAACGCCCGCGCCGCCAGATTGCGCTGGCCGTCAAGACAGGCCGTATACAGGCGCTCGCGGGCCACGGCCTGCCAGGTACTCGTGGTGCGCAGCCGGCGGATCGCCTCGGCCAGCCAGTCAATGCCCAGGGCGGCGGCAGTCTGGAAATACTGTTGCGCAACCGCCGCCAACGGTCGGCGCAGCGCCTCGGCGATCAACGCCAGGTCGGGTGTGGCGCGCAGGGCCATCAGTCCGGCCAGGCGGCTCGCGAGTGACGCGGGCAGGCCGGCGGCAAGTTGCCGGGTGTAAATCTCCTGATAGCTGTCGCGGGCGATCCCCACGAGCGCATCGGGCAGGAGCCGCTCGAGCGTGTCAAACGCTGGTGTGAGGCGCGCCACCTCGGCACCGATGTCCGCGTGCTGGCGCGGTGCGCGCGCCAGCAGCAGCCGGCGTGTGAGCTGTTCGACGTAGTCGCCGGTGGCCAGCAGCGCTTCGTACTGCGCGGTCGCGGCCACGCGGTTATCGAGCGCCTCAATCGACAGCCACAGTTCGCGCAGCCCGGCGCTGTCACGCGCAATCGTATAAGCGCGGGCCACTGCCGCGGTGTCGGTGCCGGTCTGGGCCGCCATGTGCATGACGAAGCCGGGGTCCATGCGATTGAGGATGCTGTTGGTGGTCGCAGTGGCAATCAGTTGGCTGCGCAGGCGGTGATTGGCGATGCGGCGGGCAAAGCGCTTGCGCCAGCGGCGCGGGAAATAGCGCTCGAGTTCGCCCGCCAGGTAAGGATCGTCGGCGATGTCGGCCTCGGTCAGCGCCTGATTGAGCGCGATCTTCCCGTAGGCCAGCAGCACCGCGAGCTCCGGGCGGGTCAATCCGCGGCCACGCACCACGCGCTCTTCGATCTCGGTATCGCTCGGCAGGAACTCAAGGGCGCGATTGAGCTCACCGTCGCGCTCGAGCACGCGCAACAGCAGCTGATGCTGACCCAGATCGGAAACGCTGCGCTGCTCCAACAGGCTGATGGCCTGGCTCTGCAGGTAGTTGTTGCGCAGCACCTGCGCGGCGACCTGATCCGTCACGCTGGCCAGCAGCTCCCGGCGTCGGGCGCCCGTCGGCGACGGCTCACCGGCCTTGCCCGCCAGCATGATCTTGAGATTGACCTCGATGTCAGATGTGTTGACGCCCGCCGAGTTGTCGACAAAATCGGTATTGATGCGGCCGCCGGCCTGCGCGTACTCGATGCGGCCGAGCTGCGAGCAGCCCAGATTTCCGCCCTCGCCAAATACCTTTGCGCGCAGCTCGCGGCCATTGATGCGTACCGCGTCATTGGCGCGATCGCCGATCTGGCCGTGACTTTCTTCGGTGGCCTTCACGTAGGTGCCGATGCCGCCATTCCAGAGCAGGTCCACGGGAAGCTTCAGCACCGCGCGCACCACCTCGCTCGGCGTGGCGCGCTCGTGTTCGAGCCCCAGCAGCGAGCGCACCTGCAGCGGCAGCGCCACCGACTTGTGGGCACGCTCGAGGATGACGCCGCCCTCCGAGAGGCAGCGCCGGTCGTAGTCGGCCCAGCTCGAGCGCGGCCGCGCGAACAGGCGGGCCCGCTCCCTGAAGCTGCGCCGCGGGTCCGGATCCGGATCGATGAAGATGTGGCGGTGATCGAATGCCGCAAGCAGGCGCAGCTGCGGTGACAGCAGCATGCCGTTTCCGAACACATCGCCGGACATGTCGCCGATGCCCACCACGCTGAACGAGTCGCGCATGATGTCGACACCCATCTCGCGAAAATGCCGCTTGACGCATTCCCAGGCGCCGCGCGCGGTAATGCCCATTTTCTTGTGGTCGTAGCCAGCCGATCCGCCGGAAGCGAAGGCGTCGCCCAGCCAGAAACCAAACTCCGCCGAGATGGCGTTCGCGATGTCGGAGTAGCTGGCGGTCCCCTTGTCGGCGGCGACCACCAGGTACGGGTCGTTCCCGTCGCGGCAGCGAACCTGCTTGGGGGCGACCACGACGCCGTCGACGATGTTGTCGGTGAGCTGCAGCAGACAGCGGATATAGGCCTGATAACACTCGCGCACCTCGAGCGCGCGCTCTTCGGGGGCGGCCGTGGCACGCAGCCGGCGGGCGACAAAGCCGCCCTTGGCGCCGACCGGCACGATGAGCGTGTTCTTGACGTGCTGCGCCTTCATCAGGCCGAGCACTTCGGTGCGAAAATCTTCGGGTCGCTCGGACCAGCGAATGCCGCCACGCGCGATCGGTCCTCGGCGCATGTGCACGCCCTCGACGTGCGTACCGTGCACGAAGATCTCGAACTCGGGGCGCGGCTCGGGCAGACCCGGAATGGCCCTGGGCTGCAACTTGAAGGCGAGCGGATGGCCCGGCGTATGAGCGCAGAACTGGTTGGTGCGCGAGATCGCCAGGATCAGCGTCAGGAAGCCGCGCAGGATCCGGTCATCGTCCGGATTTCGCACCTCACTGATGGCGTGGGTCAGCCGGCCCTCGATGGTCGCCGCCTCACGGGCCGATTTCCGGTCGCTGGCCTCGGGATTTAGGCGCCGCTCGTACAGCCACCACAGGTCGCGCGCGATGTGCGAATGGGTATGCAGAACGCGCTCCATATACGCCTGGCTGAAGGGAATTCCGGTCTGCAACAGGTAGCGGCAGCAGGCGCGCAGTACCCGCGTTTGCGCCACGGTCAGTCCGGCGCTGACGATCAGCCGATGAAAGCCGTCGCTGTCGAGCGCACCTGCCAGCACCGCCGTGTAGGCGATGTTGAGCTGGGCTTCGAGTGCCTTCGCGTCGGCCGCGTGCAAGCCAGGCGTATCTAGTTCGAAGTCCTGGATCCAGACTGCGCCGCCCTCGCTGGGTCGCAGCTCGTACGGTCGCTCGGCAATGACCCGCAGGCCAAAGCTTTCCAGAATCGGCAGCGCATCGGAGATCGGCAACGGCTCGCGGTGGCGCAGCAGTCGCAGGTGAGCATGCGACTGGTCGGCGGCCTCGGGCAGCTGCAGGCGCAGGCAGCCGGCGCCCATGGCAGCGGCCGAGCCCAGATCGGCGATGTCCTGCACCGCCCGTGCCGGTGACACGTCCTGCTGGTAGGCCGCCGGGAAGGCGTGGGCGTAGCGTCGGTCGAGCGCTGCGGCCGCGGCTTCGTCATGGCAGGCGCGCAGCGCGAGACGCAGCCGATCGCGCCAGGTGACCAGGGTGGCGTCCAGTTCTCGTTCCAGCGCGCGGCGGTTGACCGCCGGTGCGCTGGCGTCGGCAATGCGGACCGTGATGTGGAGCTGTGCCAGCGGCGCATCGCCCACCGCCAGGGCGGAGTCGAGCTGCCCGCCACCGAGCGCGCGCTGCAGCACGCGTTCAATGCGGCCTAGCGCGTTGTTATCGAGACGCTCGCGCGCCAGGTACACCAGGCAAGACCAGAACCGGCGCAGTTCGTCGCGCCGCAGGACCAGGCACACCCCGCGCGGTCGATCGTGTAGCGCCAGCACGGCGCGTGCGCAGCGTTTGAGTTCGGCGATCGAGGCCTGGAACAACTCGTCGCGCGGCAGATTGTCGATGATGCTGACCAGGCGCTTGCTGTCATGGCTCGAGGGCCGGAACGGGAATGCGCCGATCACGCGTGCCACCTTGAGGCGCATCAAGGGCACGGTGCGTGGGTCGGCGTGGTAGGTGTTCGAAGTCCACAGCCCCAGGAACTGGGCCTCGCCGGTCAGGCGGCCGCGCCGGTCGAATTCCTTGATGACGACGTAGTCGAGGTAACCGGGCCGGTGCACGCTCGAGCGGCGATTGGCCTTGGTGACCACCAGCAGCTCGCGCTTGGCGCGGAGCGGCACCAGATCGCCCGGCGGATGGGAACGCATGAGGCCCAAGGCGGTGCCCGGAATCGCCTCGAGGTGTGGCGAGTTGGCCCGGTGTCGCAGGCGAGCACGGCGGAAGCCCAGGAAGGTGAAATGGTTGTCCTCCATGTAGGCGAGCAATGCCGCGCTCTCGGCAACCATCGCCGCGGGCAGCGGCGGGGGGTGGCGCAACAGCTGTTCGCGCAGCCCCAGTGCCGCTTGGCGCATGGCGCTCCACCCCTCGCAGGCGTAGCGCACATCGCGCAATGCGGCCAGCAACCGTTGGCGCAGGGCGGCGCATTCGTTCGCGCCGGCGACGCGGTCGATGCGCAGGTACTGCCAGGATTCGCTGACCGGCGCGCGGGCCCGCGCGCGCTCGCGAAACTGCAGCAGTCGCCCGTTGGCTCCACGCACCGCACCGAGAATGGGATGGGAAATGAGTTGCACGGCATAGCCGGCCTCACCGAGCACCAGGTACAGCGTGTCGACCAGGAAGGGCATGTCGTCAGTCACTAACTCGACGACCGAATAGCTGCGCCCGGCACTGCTGTCCATGGGCGGGCTGGATATCCGCAGCAGCGTCTGCCGCGGCAGCCGACGCGCCCCAAAATCCAGTTGCGCCTCAGCCGCTGAGCGCAGGCTCGCTGCACCCACCGCGTGCCACTCAGCCGTCGGCAGGCTCACACGCCAGCCGCGCAGGAGCTGCGCCGCGAGCCGCCGCCGGCGGGTGGAGGTAACCGGCCGGTTGCTCATCGGGAGGGTTCTGCCATGGGCAGATCTTACAATACCGCTCGCCGGCTCATCAGTGGACCCACCGCCGGGGCCGGGCCTGAGAACCTCGGTCGAGACCGCCGAATCCGCGGCAAACTCACGCTCCGCGGGACGGTCAGCTCCCGGATCAGGTCGATTGCGCCCTGAGCCGAGGCTGAGCCCGGACCACGCTTTCGGCGTGCCGGAGGGTCTCGATCCGCCCTCGAAACCCCGCGTCCGTCAGGGAGCCGGATATCAGGAGAATTCACGGCTTGGATTTTAAGTAATTAATATAATCCATTGATTTCAAATGGACTCGATTGATTTCAGGTGGGCTCGCGCCAGGTATTCTTCGCTTTGCATCTCCACCAGTCGGCTGGCTGTGCGCCGAAAGTCAAAGTTCAAGCGCTCACCCCGATACAGTTGGGCGGGCGCGGCGGCCGCAGAGACCACCAGTTTCACGCCACGGTCATAGAACTCATCGACCAAGATGATCAGCCGGCGCGCGGCATCGTCCCGTGCGGCGTTCAGGATGGGTATATCGCTGACGAAGACGGTGTGAAAATCCTGCGCCAGCTCGGCATAGTCCTCCGCGCTGCGCGCGCTCTCGCAAATGCTCGCAAATCCGAACCAGACCACGCCGCCAGCACGCTTGTGTGCCATGAGCGTACGGCCGTTCACCTCTATGTGCCGCGCGCTCTCGGCGTGCACTCCGGCCAATTCGGCAAACAGCTTGGCCAGCCGGGAGGGGGTGGCCGGATCGCTCGCGTCCAGATAGATGGGTGCCTGGCGCAGTTGGCGCAGGCGGTAATCGGTGCCCGCGTCGACCTCAAGCACGTCGAGCTCCCGCTCGAGGAGCGCGATCGCGGGCAGGAAACGCGCCCGCTGCAGTCCGTCGCGATACAGACCGGAGGGCGGCACATTGGCGGTGATAACCAGGGACACGCCTTGCCGTAGCAATTCTTCGAACAAGCCGCCGAGCAGCATCGCGTCGGCGATGTCGGAGACCTGGAGTTCATCCAGGCACCAGAGGTTCGCCCGTCGCGCCAGACGGCGCGCCAGCAACCGCACCGGATCCTGATGGTCGCGTAGGCTTCCCAGGCCAGCGTGCACTTCGCGCATCAGCTGGTGAAAGTGGCGCCGGCGGCGCGGCGTGGCGCCAAGACTGCCGTAAAACAAATCCATCAACCAGGTCTTGCCGCGGCCCACGCCACCCCACAGGTAAACGCCACGTGGCGCGCTGTCGCCGGCCTGCGGCCGCAGGCGCTGCCACAAGCGTCCGAGTACCCCGAGCCGCGCCTGTCGCGCCACCAGCTCCGCGCGCAGGCGCTCCAGTCGCGCCACCGCCGCGCGTTGCGCCGCATCGCCCTGCCAGCCGCGCTCGCGCAACTCGCGCGCATAGCGCTCGCTCAGATCAGTGGAGGCCACTTCCACCTAAAGATTCTGATAGTTCGGACCCGACCCGCCTTCGGGCGTGGTCCAGGTAATGATCCGGTAGGGATCCTTGATGTCGCAGGCTTTGCAGTGCACGCAATTGGCAGCGTTGATTTGCAAGCGGCGGGTACCGTCCTCATTGGTGAGGATCTCGTACACCGCCGCGGGACAAAATCGGGTGCACGGATTGCCGTACTCGCGAGCGCATCGATCCGCGCAGATGCTGGTGTCGGCGACGTGCAGGTGCACGGGCTGATGCTCATCGTGCGAGGTCGAGGCCAGATACACGGCGGCGGTGCGATCGCGCGGCGGCAGCGAGCGTTCGGGGGGCAAGGGCGGGTCGGGGACGCGCGGGTCGGCGGCGTCCAGGAGCTTGAGCGTGCGATCGTTGGCCACGTGCTGTAGCGTCCACGGTGTGTGCCCGCGCAACGCCGTCTCAATCACCGCATTGGCCAGGCCGAGCCATAGTCCGTGCTTGAATCCCGGCTTGATATTGCGAACGGCCTGGAGCGACTTGCCTCCTGGGGAGGCACGCCATGCGGCGTCATAACCCTTAACCGTCCCGTGAGACGTCAGGTGTTCGGCGCACAGCATCCCGGAACGCATCGCCTGATGGATGCCCTTGATGCGGGCGGCATCGAGGGTCCCGGCGGCATCGCCAATCAGCACAGCGCCCGGCATTTCCATGCACGGCAGCGCTTGTGCGCCGCCGGCTGCGATGGCGCGTGCGCCGTAAGCGGTGGCCTCGCCTCCCGACAGCAACTCACTCACCGATGGGTGGGACTTGAAGCGCTGAAAGGCCTCGAAGGGCTGGAACAACGCGTCTCGGTAGTCCAGACCAATGACCAGGCCCACATAGACGCGGTCCTGATCGAGGTGATAGATAAAACCGCCGCCGAAGGTGTCGCGGGGCATCGGCCAGCCGATCGTGTGCTCCACCAACCCGGGGCGGGCTCGTCCCGGCGGCAACTGCCACAGCTCCTTGAATCCGAGAGCGAAGGTGGGCGCTGAACGATCGGCGTCCAGTCGGTATCGGGCAATGAGTTGCTTGCTGACACTGCCCCGGCAGCCCTCGGCGAATACGGTGACGGGCGCGTGGATGTCGGCACCTGCGGTGAAGTGAGGCCCTTCGCTGCCATCGCGAGTGCGGCCCATGTCGCCCAGGCGAATGCCTTTAACCGCGCCCGCTTCCTCATACAGCGCTTCGCTGGCGGCGAACCCAGTAAAGATATCGACCCCGGCCGCTTCGGCTTTGGAGCCCAGCCACGGGACCAGCTGTGAAATCGACACGATGTAATTGCCGTGATTGCGCTGCTGTGGCGGGGTGGGCAGCCGATAGCTCCCGCGCTCGGTAAAAAAACGGAACTCATCGCGCTGTACGGCCACGCAGGTGGGCGGCGGCGCGCTGCGCCAATCTGGCACCAGAGCATCGAGCGCCACGGGGTCGAGCACGGCACCCGACATCGAATGAGCGCCCAGGCTGGCGGCCTTCTCGACCACGCACACCGACCGTTCAGGCTGCAACTGACGCAGGCGCAGCGCACAGGCCAGGCCTGCGGGTCCGGCCCCGACGATGGCCACGTCGTAGTTCATCACATCCCGCTCGCTCGCCGGCGCGCTCATGCATTCACTCCTGCTGCATCGGTCTCGTCCGAGGCGCCAAGAATGGCGGCGCGCGCCGCATCGCGCAAGGCCGCGGCCTCCGCTGGGTGTTCGGGCAAGGTACCGAGCGGCGCGAGCGTTTCCACCATGATCCGCCCCGGCCGCGGCAGAAAGCTGCCAGGCGAGAGGCAATGGCGTGTGCCCCGTATCACCAGCGGCACGATCGGAGCGCCGGAGCGCTGCGCGGCGGCGAAGGCGCCAATATGGAAACGCAGCAATCCCGGCTGCTCCTGGAACGTGCCTTCCGGAAAGAAGGCCAGCGAGCTGCCGCCGGTGGCTCGGCGCATGACCCGCAATGCATCCCGCAGACTCCCGGCGCGGTTGTCGCGGGTGACAAACTGCACGCCGATCCGCTGCAACAGGAAACCGGCCAGCGGCACGGAATTCATCTCGCGCTTGATGACGAAATCGAAGCGCGGCGGCAGAACCGCCGCGAGCACGACACCGTCTAGGTAACTGCAGTGGTTGGCGACCACGATGCAGGGCTCAGGGAGCGGCCCGTACCAGCGGACACTGATCGGCATTCCCATGAGCGTGAGCGCCGTCCGGCCGACCCGGCGGATGAGCCGGCGCCGCCCGGTGAGCGTGGGTACCAGGGCCAGCGGTACCAGGGCGAGCAAGGCAAGCGCCAGGAACACTGTGAAGGCATAAATGCCGTAAATTGCCCGCAACGGCAGCAGCCAAAGGCTGCCCGTGTTGCGTCGCGGGATCCCCGGTGGCGCGGTTGGTGGGACGGAGGTCAAGGTTTGTGTGATCCAGTTCTCCGTATATTAACGGTTAGCGCGGTTGTGAGTCCCATCACATCGTCGGACCGCGCCGAGTTTGCATACTCAACTCCTGAGGCAATTCGTCTCCGCACCGGGAATCGCATTGAGCAGACCAGCCACCGTGACCGCAGAGTCGGCCGCCGAGATCGTTGATCCGATCATCGGTCGTTTCCTCGACGCCGTTTGGATGGAACGCGGACTGTCGCCAAACACCCTGGCGGCGTACCGCGCAGATCTGGCGGCCCTGTCGCGTTGGCTCGCGCAGCGCAACCTTGTGCTGGTACGCACCGGTCGTGCCGACGTGCTGGCGTTCATTGCGGCCCGCGCCGCGGGTGGCTCGCGTCCGCGCTCCACGGCGCGCCAGCTTTCCTCGTTTCGCCGTTTCTTCCGCTACCTGGTGCGCGAGGGCGTCGTGCACGAGGACCCGACGGCGCAGATCGCCATGCCGCGGATCGGTCGATCGCTGCCAAAGTCATTGACCGAAGCTGAGGTTGAATCCCTGTTGTTGGCCCCCCAGGTCAGCGACCCGCTGGGCAATCGCGATCGCACCATGCTCGAAGTTTTGTACGCCACGGGTCTGCGAGTCTCGGAACTGGTGAGCTTGCGCGTCGACCAGGTAAACATGACGCAGGGTGTCCTGCGCGTGCTGGGCAAGGGCAACCGTGAGCGCCTGATCCCGCTCGGCGAGGAAGCGGTCCGCTGGCTCGGCTCGTTCCTGGCCGGACCGCGTGCCGAGATACTCAGTGACCGCGGCACCGATTATTTATTTCCGACGCGTCGCGGCGATCGCATGACGCGCCAGGCGTTCTGGCACATCATCAAGCGCTACGCTCGTAAGGCCAGCGTCAACCACGACCTGTCGCCGCACACGCTGCGGCACGCCTTTGCCACGCACCTGTTAAATCATGGCGCGGACCTGCGCGTGGTGCAGATGCTGCTGGGCCACAGCGATCTTTCGACCACGCAGATCTATACCCACGTGGCGCGCGAGCGCATGAAAGAACTGCACGCCGAGCACCATCCGCGAGGCTAAAGGCCTTCCGGCCACGGGCATTCGGCCCCGCCCGCTCATTCTGCTAAACTCGACCGCATGAATCTCCGAACTAGCCTGCCGTTGTGCGCTGCGGCTCTGCTGTGCGTCACTGGGCTCGCGCTGAGCGCCGCCAGTACCCCCACGGCCGCTCCCCAGGTTGCGTCGAGCCCTCTGCAGGCGGAACTGGCGGCGGTGGCTTCCCACCTTCCCGGTGCCAAGCCCGAGGAGTTGCGCACCACCCCGATCCCGGGCATCTACGAGTTCAAGCGCGGTGCCGAGCTGGTGTACGTCACCGCCGACGGCCGCTATGGTTTTGCCGGAGACCTGTACCGGCTGGAGGATCATGCCAACCTCAGCGACGTGCGACGTCGCGAGCTGCGTCTGGCGCTCATCAACGCCGTGCCGGAATCCTCGATGGTGGTCTTTGCGCCCGCTGCACCCAAGTACACCGTCACCGTGTTCACCGACGTCGATTGTCAGTATTGTCGCGCGCTGCACAAGCAGATCGCCGAGTACAACCGACTGGGCGTCAAGGTCCGTTACGTGTTTTACCCGCGCACGGGACCGAACACCGCGAGCTGGTCTAAGGCCGAGCAGGTATGGTGCTCCCCCGATCGGCGCGCCGCGCTGACTGCGGCCAAGCTTGGCGAGCCGCTCAAGGCGGCGGTGTGCAAGCCCAACCCGGTTGCCGATGAGTACGCGCTCGGTCAGGCCATCGGGTTGACCGGGACCCCAGGGATTGTCACCGAAAGCGGTGAACTGTTGCCGGGCTACTCGCCCCCGGATGAATTGCTCCGGGAACTGCAGCAGGAAGCCAAGGAAGGCAAGGGCTGATCAGCGCTCCAGGAGCCTGAGCTTATCGGGCTTCCCGTCCCATTCCTTGGCATCCGCCGGCGGCGTACCCATCTCGCTGATCACCGGCCATTGCTTGGCCAGCTCAGCGTTGAGCGCGGTGAACTTCTCCTGACCCGGGGGCAACTCTTCCTCCGAGAAGATGGCCTCGGCCGGGCACTCCGGTTCGCACAGGGTGCAGTCAATGCATTCATCCGGGTCGATGACCAGGAAGTTGGGTCCGGCGTGGAAGCAGTCCACGGGGCAGACTTCCACGCAGTCCATGTATTTGCACTTGATGCAGTTTTCGGTGACGACGAAGGTCATTACGGCTCCGGATACAGCGGGGCAAGACTATCAGCGGTCGGGAAGGCGTTCTATTCTGCCAAAGCCCGCCGCAGGTGCAAAGCACCGGCGCGAACCTGCAAAATCAGCGCAACGCGTGCTCGATATCGTGGAAGTGTATGCGTTCGGCATGTTCGCGGCGATCGAGAAAATAGCGCTCCAGGGCAAAACGAATGCTCGCAAATGCAATTTCCGCCCACGGAATCCGGGCCTCGTCAAACAGGCCGGTTTCCAAGCTCTCGGCGCCGGCACCGTGAGCGGCGCTGCGCATTTGGGCGCGAAACATCACGTGCACCTGGGCGGCGTGCAGCACATTCACGACACTCAGGAGCGAGCCGATCTCGACCTCAGCTAAGGCCTCCTCGCTGGTTTCCCGGGCAGCGGCGGCATGCATCGACTCACCAATCTCCAGGAACCCGGCCGGTGCCGTCCAGTAGCCGCGGCGCGGCTCAATGGCCCGGCGGCACAGCAGGACTTGACCGTGCCACTCCGGAACGCAGCCCACAACCACGCGCGGGTTTTCGTAGTGCACCGTGTCACAGCTCTCGCATACCGACCGCGGCAGCGAGTCGCCTTCGGGTATCCGGATCTTGACGGGCTTCCCGCAGTGGGAGCAGAAGTTCATTGTGAGTACGGTGGCCTAGCCGCAATGGATTCAGGTATCGTACTCGCATTACCCACGGCCTCGTGGCGGAACTGGTAGACGCAGTCGACTCAAAATCGACCGGGCTTGCCCATCTCGGTTCGACTCCGAGCGAGGCCACCACCGTTCGGTTTCCCCAAGCATGCGGCGCAGCGATTTCGAATATTCACTGCCCGCAGAGCTGATTGCGCAGAGCCCGCTGGCGACCCGATCGGCGAGCCGGCTGCTGGTGCTGGACGGTGCCACGGGTCGCTGCGCAGATCATACGTTTCTTGAGCTGCCCGCCCTTCTGGAGCACGGCGACCTGCTGGTGTTCAACGACACGCGCGTGCTCCCGGCGCGCCTGGAGGCGCGCCGCAGCTCGGGCGGGCGCGTCGAGATGCTCCTCGAGCGGCCATTGCCCGGCCGCGCGGCACTGGTGCAGATGCGCTCCAGCAATCCGCTGCGTGCCGGCGAGGAACTCTCGAGCACGGGTGGTGCCTTGAGGCTACTGGCGCGGCACGAGGACTTGTGGGAAGTCGAACTGCCGGAAGCGGCCGAGGAGTTCTTCGAGCGCCTGGGCAGTGTGCCGCTGCCCCCGTACATTTCCCGCGCTCCCGACGCGCACGATCGGGAGCGCTACCAAAGCCTGTTCGCACGCGTCCCTGGTGCCGTGGCGGCGCCCACGGCCAGCCTGCATTTCGACGCCGCAGTGCTCGGGGCGCTGACGGCGCGCGGCGTCCAGAGCGCCATGGTGACATTGCACGTGGGCGCTGGAACCTTTCAACCCCTGCGCAGTGAGGAGATCGAGCAGCACGTGATGCACTCGGAGCGGTACACGGTGCCCGCGACGACGGTCGAGGCGATACATCGGACTCGCGCGCGTGGCGGGCGAGTGATCGCCGTGGGCACCACGGTGGCGCGTTCGCTGGAATCGGCGGCGGGCGATACGCTCCGCTCGTGCAGTGGCGAGACGGCGCTGTTCATCCGGCCCGGATTTCGCTTTCGCGTGGTGGACGGGCTGGTGACGAACTTCCATCTGCCGGGATCGACACTCTTGATGCTGGTGGGGGCGTATGCCGGCCTCGAATCGACACTGAGCGCCTACCGGCACGCGGTGCAGCGGCATTACCGCTTCTTCAGCTATGGTGACGCCATGCTGATCTGGCCGGCTCCTGGCTCGCGCGCATGAGGCCGCGCTTTGAAATACTGCACAGTGATGGCGCGGCGCGCTGTGCTCGCCTGGAACTGCCGCACGGGGTGGTCGATACGCCGGCCTTCATGCCGGTGGGCACCTACGGCACCGTCAAGGGCATGACCCCGGAGGAGCTCGAAGCGCTCGGTGCGCAAATCGTCCTGGGCAATACCTTTCATCTCACGCTGCGCCCGGGCGCCGAAATCGTGGCCCTCCACCCGCACGGTCTGCACGGCTTTATGGGCTGGCATCGACCCATACTCACTGATTCCGGTGGTTTCCAGGTGTTTAGCCTCGCGACGCTGCGCAAAATCAGCGAGGAGGGCGTGCGTTTTCGCTCACCCGTGGACGGTGCCGAGGTACACATGAGCCCGGAGGACGCCATGGACGCGCAGCGCGCCCTGCAATCGGACATCGCCATGGCCTTCGATGATTGCACGGCGTTCCCGGCGACCGAGCGCCAGGCGCGCGCGTCGATGGAGCGATCCATGCGCTGGGCCGAGCGTGGCTACGCGCATTACTACCGCGATGCCGCGCCAGGCCATCTGTTCGGCATTGTGCAGGGAGGGATGTACAGCGCGCTGCGCTCGGCTTCGCTCGAATCCTTGCTGCGGCGCGACTGGGCGGGCTTGGCGATCGGTGGCCTGGCGGTGGGCGAGCCGGAAGAGGAACGCTTGCGGGTGCTCGAGCAGCTGTTGCCCCTCATGCCGGCCGATCGCCCGCGCTACCTTATGGGTGTCGGTTATCCGCACGACATCGTCGCGGCGGTGGCACGCGGGGTCGACATGTTTGATTGCGTCATGCCGACACGCCACGCGCGCAACGGCCACCTGTTCACGAGCGGGGGCATCATCAACATCCGAAACGCCTGCTACCAGCGCGATACCGGTCCCTTGGACCCGCAATGCGCCTGCAGCACCTGCCAGCGCTATTCGCGCGCCTACCTGCGGCACCTGGACCGCTGCGGCGAAATCCTCGGGGTACGTCTTTGCACCACGCACAACCTGCATTTCTATCTCGAGCTGATGCGCCAGATCCGCGCGGCCATCGCCGCCGGCGGCCTATCAGAGCTGGCCGCCCGGATAATGGCGATTCCGCGGCGCGCGCCGGCGCCTGTGGCATAATGCCGCCCTTTTTCGCACCCAGGACGCTCTGCGGCGTCCCGGCATTTGGACCGAAGACTACCTATTAAAGGTGTAGCCATGAACTTTCTTATATCACCGGCTTATGCGCAGGCCGCGGGCGGATCCGCGAGCGGCGGGCTTAGTCAGATTCTGATACTTGTGGTGTTTGTCGCGATCTTCTACTTCATGCTGATACGCCCGCAGCAAAAGCGCATGAAGGACCAGCAGGCCATGCTGGCCAAGCTGGCCGCGGGCGATGAGGTCGTCACCTCCGGAGGAATCCTGGGGCGCGTCACCGAAGTGGGGGAGACTTTCATAACGCTCGAGGTCTGCGAGGGTGTGCGCCTGCGTGTACAGCGCAGCCAAGTCAGCCAGCTCATGCCCAAGGGCACACTAAAGGGCAATTAAGAGAACGGCATGCTGGAATTTCCGCGCTGGAAGTATGTATTGGTCGCGCTGGTCATGCTGCTGGCGCTGATGTTCGCGTTGCCGAATTTCTTTGGCACCGATCCTGCGCTGCAGGTGGCGCGCAAGAACCGCCTGCCCATGGACGAGTTCGCCCGCCAGGCCGTTGAACAATCGCTCGGCGCGCGCGCCGTGGCGTTTCGCGGTTCCTACCTCGACGATGGCAAGATGATCCTGCGCTTTTCGAGCGTCGCCGACCAGCTCAAGGCGCGCGATCAGGTCAACGAGGCCATGGCGGCTGACTACATATCCGCCTTGACCACGGCCTCGCGCGCCCCCGAAGCGCTGCGTCGCTTCGGATTGCGACCGATGCCCTTGGGCCTTGACCTGCGCGGAGGCCTCTACCTGCTCTACCAGGTGGACGTGAACGGTGCGGTGGCGCAATTGCTGGAAAGCTACGATCAGGGGTTCCGGCGGACCCTGGCAAGCGCCAACCTGCCGTTTACCGACATCACCACCTACACCGGCAGCAAGAGCAACATTCCCAACGCACTGCGCATCGCGCTCCCACCCGGGTCCGACGTGAGCGCGGTGCGCGACGCGCTCAAGAAGAGCAACAACGATCTGACCTTCAGCATCGGGAGTGGTGATACCGGCCCGACGCTACTGATGGAGATGACGCCCACTCAGGTCAAGGCGCGCCAGGATTACGCGTTGCAGAAGAACATTACGACGCTTCGCAACCGCGTCAATGAGCTCGGAGTATCCGAGCCGATCGTCGCCCAGCAGGGAATCGATCGCATCAACGTGCAGCTGCCGGGCGTGCAGAATTCGGCCGAGGTGAAGGACATCCTGGGCAAGGTGGCGACCCTCGAGTTCCGCCTCGAAGACTCGCAGAACAATGCCGCCGAGGCCAAGCAGCGCGGGCGCGCGCCGCTTGGGTCGAAGCTCTACGAAATGAACGGGCGGCCGGTACTGCTCAAGCGCGAGCTGATTGCCACGGGCGATCAGCTCACCAACGCCACCTCCAGCTCCGGTAACGAAGGACCCGAGGTCAACGTGACCCTGAACGGGCAGGGGGGCGATTCGATGCTGCGAAATACGCGCCTCAACGTCAATCGACGCATGGCCGTGGTCTACATCGAGAAAAGCCGCGATACCCGTACGGTCGGCGGCGTGAAATCAACCCGCGATGTGACCACGGAAAAAATCATCAGCCTGGCGACGATTCGCGCCGTGCTGTCCAACCAGTTCCGCATCACCGGTCTGTCGGCCGTCGAGGCACGCGAGCTGGCGCTGCTCATGCGTTCCGGCTCGCTGTCGGCGCCGATCTTCGCAGTCGAGGAGCGGACCATCGGCCCGAGCCTGGGTGCCGAGAACATCCGTATGGGCGTGCACGCGCTGGGCATCGGCATGCTGGCCGTGTTCTTGTTCATGGCGCTGTACTACCAGCGCTTCGGGTGGGTGGCGAACCTGGTGCTGCTCGCCAACGTGGTGCTGCTCACCGCGCTGCTGTCGATGCTGCGCGCGACGCTCTCGCTTCCCGGAATCGCCGGCATAATCCTCACCGTGGGCATAGCCGTAGATGCCAACGTGCTGATCTACGAGCGCATCCGCGAGGAACTGCGCAACGGCGTGACGCCGCAGGCCGCAATCCGCGCCGGATTCGACAAGGCGTTCTCGGCGATCTTTGACTCGAACGTCACCGCTTTCATTGCCGGTCTGGTGCTCTGGGTCATTGGTCGCGGCGCGATTCGGGGCTTTGCCGTGGTGCTGACCCTGGGCATTCTCACTTCGATGTTTACTTCCCTCATGGGCAGCCGGGCGCTGATCACGCTCATGTACGGTGGGCGCCGTAAGGTCAGCCAACTGTCGATCGGTTAAGGAGCAGGCACAGTGGAATTCTTCAAGAAAGCCACGAGCTTTCCTTTCATGTCGACGCGCAAGCTCTGGTACGGGCTGTCGGTGGTGCTGGTCATCATCTCCATCGGATCGTTCTTCGTGCGCGGCCTGAACCTCGCGGTCGACTTTACCGGCGGCGTGCAGGTGCAGGCGAGCTTCAGCAACGCGGTGAATATCGACGCGCTGCACGCGGGCCTGGAAAAGGCCGGCTTCCGCGAGGCCCAGGTCCAGTATCTGGGTTCCTCGCGCCAGGCGGCAATCCGGCTACCCCCGCAGGCGGGGCAGAGCGGCGACGTGATCCGCGCCCGCGTTGACGGGGTGTTGCACGCCCTGGACCCGCGCGCCGAGGTGACCAGCCTCGATGTGGTGGGTTCCCAGGTCGGCGATGAACTCAAGAGCGGCGCGATCAAGGCGGTATTTGCCACCCTGGCCCTGATTTTCATCTATATCGCGCTGCGCTTTCACACCTGGCGCCTCTCGCTCGGTGCAATCCTCGCCGTGCTGCACGATCCGATCCTGGTGCTCGGCGCGTTCTCGCTGTGGCATACCTCCTTTGACCTGCCGGTGGTCTCGGCGATGCTGGCGGTCATCGGCTACTCGCTCAACGACACCGTGGTCGTGTTCGATCGCATTCGTGAGCGTTTCGAGGGCAGCCGCCGGCTCGAGCCGGTCGCGGTGCTTGATCAGTCCATCAACCAGACCCTGTCGCGCACCATCATGACGAAGGTCGTGACCCTGATCGTGGTCGTGGCGCTCTACGTGCTGGGGGGCCAGGCGCTCAAGGGCTTCTCGGAGGCGCTGATCATCGGCATCCTCGCAGGCACCTATTCATCGATCTATATTTCGAGCGCCATTGCGCTCGATTGCGGCCTCAAGGCCGAGCATCTTCTGCCGACGTCAGTAAAGAAACCGATCGACGCCCTCCCCTAGGCGAGTGGGCCGGGGTGGGTGCTAGCGAGGCAAGCGCGCCTATGCTGCAAATGCTGAGCGAGCCAGCCACCTGGGCGGCGTTTGCGACGCTCTCAATCCTTGAGACCGTGCTCGGCGTCGATAACGTGATTTTCCTGGCGATACTGGTGGGACGCCTGCCGCCGGAGCAGCAGAGGCGCGGGCGCGTCGTTGGCCTAGGCCTCGCCATGCTCACGCGCCTTGCGCTGTTGTTTTCCATCGTCTGGCTGACGCGGCTTACCCAGCCCTGGTTCACGGTGCTGGGCCAACAGATTTCGGGCCGGGACCTGGTGCTCGCCGCCGGCGGCCTGTTCCTGCTGGCCAAGAGCGTGCTGGAGATCCATTCCACGCTCGAGGGCGCCGCGGCCGAACGTCGCGCGCGCGCAGTGGTAAGTTTCGTGGCGATCGTCGTGCAGATTGCCCTGATCGACATCGTCTTCTCGCTCGATTCGGTGTTTACGGCGGTGGGGCTGGCGCGTCCCGATCAGGTGCCAATCATGGCCGCGGCCATCGTGATGTCGATACTGGTGATGATGTGGCTGTCCGGGCCGATCTCGGCATTCATCGACACCCATCCCACCGTGAAGGTTCTGGCGCTGGCCTTCCTGATCCTGGTCGGCGTCGCGCTGATTGGGGAAGGCATGGACTTCCATATCCCGAAGGGATACCTCTACTTTGCGATGGCCTTCTCGGTGCTGGTCGAGATGGTCAATATCCGCCTGCGCAAGCTGCTCGACGCCCGCGATCGGCGACATAGATCCTAGAGGGTCCCTAGGGGACAGAGCCCGCCAACCGCGCCAGCGCTCGCCCGGTAAGTCGATAGATACGCCAGGCGTCCATCTCCACCGCACCGAGCTTCAGGTAGAAGTCGATCGCCAGGCGGTTCCACTCCAGCGCCGACCACTCCAGGCGGCCGCAGCCACGCTCGATGGCAAGATTTGCGAGCTGGCGAAGCAGCGCCGTGGCCACCCCGCGCTTGCGGAACGCCGGTTCGACAAACAGGTCCTCGAGATACAGGCCCGGTTGCGCAAGAAAAGTTGAGTAACTGTGGAAAAACAGCGCGAAGCCCGCTGGCTGGCCCTCCAGCTCGGCAATCAGGACTTCGGCGTAAGGATGTTGGCCAAACAGTGTCTCGCGCAGTGCGCCCTCCGTCGCGACGACTTCGGAACTCAGCCGCTCGTACTGGCCCAGGCCCCGGATAAAAGCCAGGATTTGCGGTACGTCGGTCGATAAGGCAGCTCGTACGGTGACCATGCCGCACTATTTTAGGTCGGAGCGGCCGGTTCGTTTCGACAGATGCTGTGCTTCAGAGGGAGCGGCGCGTTACTCACAGTGACGGCAATGGCCATTAACGTAACGGCCCAAGGAGGGATCCTGGGTCGAGCGGGCCACCTGCAAACGGGGGAGCAGCACTGATATTGCCTCGAGCGCCGCGTTGCACTTCCAAGCATCGCTTGCCAAGCCGGTGCGCCGGCACAGGTGAAAATCCTCGGCCAACAGCTCCTGCAACGTTTGCAGCTGGCTAATGGTTGCGTCGATCAATTCAGCCGTATCGGTGACCATACTGTATATTTATACAGCTAAGGGTCCCGTGGCAACTAGAGATTCATATCTCTTTGAATTGATACGTTTTTTTGGCTGATTCTGGGCTTGCCCTGGTCCTGGAACGATGCTGGCTTACGCGATTGTGCCGATCAGGCCCACTCCAAGGCTCAGCTCTGCTTGGCGAGTTCGCTGTGGCGGTACGAGTAAAAGAAGTAGATCGCGAGCCCCGCCCCGGACCAGATGAAAAAGGCCTTCCAGGTGATCGCCGGTAGCCCCGCCATGAGGAAGGCACAGAAGCCCATGCCCAGCAGCGGTACCAGCGGAACCCAAGGTGTACGGAACGGGCGCTTGAGTTCCGGTCGGGTCTTTCGCAGCACGATGACGCTGGCGCACACCAGGAAGAAGGCAGAAAGGGTGCCCAGATTGACCAACTGCGCCACCTTGCCGATCGGAGACAGGCCCGCGATCAGGGCGATGACGACGCCCGATCCCAGGATGAGGCGCACCGGCGTCCGGGTCTTGGGATTGACCCTGGCCATTGGCGTGGGCAGCAGTCCGTCCCGCGACATCGCCAGCACCACGCGGGTCAGGCCGAAGTAAAGCACCAGCATGACCGTCGTGATGCCCGCCAGGGCGCCAAGCGAGATCAGGAACTCCGCCCAGCCGATGCCGAGCTGCTTGAGTGCATCGGCGATCGGGGCCTTGACGTCGATCTGATCGTAATGCACGACCCCGGTGAGGATGCCGGACACCACGATGTAGAGGATCGTGCATATCACGAGCGAAGCGATGATGCCGATCGGCAGATTGCGCTGCGGATTGACCGTTTCCTCGGCCGCGGTGGAGACCGCATCGAAGCCTATGTAGGCGAAGAAGATGAGCGAGGCGCCGGTCAGGATGCCTCCCAATCCAAAATGCGACTGACCGGCGGCGTCGGTAACCTGTTGTGGGATGAAAGGGTGCCAATTGGCCGGATTGATGTGCGGAGCGGCGACCACGATGAAGATGACGACTGCGGCAAGCTTTACAAACACCATTACCGTATTGAACCGGGCCGATTCGCTGACGCCGATCGAGAGCAGCAACGACAACAACAGCACGATGACCATGGCGGGCACATTGGCAATGCCGCCGTCGAGCGGGGCGTTGGCCAATGCGTGAGGCAGGTGCACGCCGATCAATTCCAGTATCTTGCCGAAATACCCGGACCAACCAATTGCCACGGTGGAAGTGGCAACAGCGTACTCCAGGATGAGATCCCATCCGATCACCCACGCAATCAGCTCACCGATTCCACAGTAGGCATATCCGTAGGCACTGCCAGCGCCTCCGATCGCGCCGGCAAGTTCGGCATAGCACAAGGCCGCAAATGCGCAGGCGATACCGGACAGGATGAATGACAGGACGATGGCCGGGCCGGCGTGTTGCGCAGCGACCACCCCGGTCAGGACGAAGATGCCGGTGCCGATTATGCAGCCGATGCCCAGCATGGTCAGATCAAAAGCGCCAAGACAGCGTTTCAGTCCCGTGTCTGCGTTGACATCGGTCGGTTTGGTACGGAACAGACTCATGCGTTCTCCCTGTGAATTCGTGCTTTCAATTGCTGGCAGGTTTTCCACCAGCGGGACGCCAGACCCTTGAATTGAGCGCAGGAACGAGGCCGAGGGCGGGTCCCATCTTTAACCTTCGGCTAGGCGCGTAGCTTTGCGGCTCCGCGAACTTCGATGCAGGGCATCGAAGCGACCGCACCGGCGGCGCATTTCGCATCACTCTGCCACGGCGCGCTTGCCCCAGGTATTGCGGTGCTCGGCCTCAAGTTCGCTAAACGACTTGATCGCCAGCATCTGTTTGATCATTCGCCTGCTCCCCCGGGCTGCGTAACCTGACCGTGCGCGCCGACTCTACACTGTCCCTGCGTCCGCCGACGAGTGGCGTGAACGCCGCGACCAGCGCCGCGTGAATCTTAGGCGTGCCTGCGCAGATATCCCCGCCGTACTGATATTCCTCACCGTCGATCTTGCTGAGGTGGCCGCCGGCCTCGGTAACCAGCAGGACGCCGGCCGCCGTGTCCCAGGGTTTGAGTCCCAGCTCCCAGAAACCATCGACCCGTCCGGCGGCGACATAGGCGAGATCAAGCGCCGCCGAGCCGGCGCGGCGCACGCCGGCCACCTGCGGCATCACCACGCGCAGCATCTCAAGATAGGTGTCCAGATCATCGTTGGCGCGAAACGGAAAGCCGGTGGCCAGCAGCGCCCCCTCGAGCCCGCGGCGCCGGCTGACGCGGATGCGGCGGTTGTCGAGTTGCGCTCCCACGCCCCTCGTCGCAGTGAACAGTTCCTGGCGCAGCACGTCGTAGATGGTCGCCACCTCGAGCCGGCCGCGCACCTCGCAGCCGATGGACACCGCATAGGCGGGGAAACCGTGCAGGAAATTGGTGGTGCCATCGAGCGGATCGATGATCCAGCGGGTCTCGTTGCTGCCGCTGGCGCCGCTTTCCTCGGCCAGAATTGCGTGGTCCGGATAGTGGTGGCGGATGATGTTGATGATTTCGAGCTCGGCCGAGCGGTCTACCTCGGTCACGTAATCGTGCCGCTCCTTGGCATGGATTTCGATGCTGTCCAGCCGCGGGATGCTGCGCGCGATCACTTCCCCGGCGCGCCTGGCGGCCCGGATCGCGATGTTCAGCAATGGATGCATAGTCAACTAGAATAGCAGCCTTATGGGCGCATCGCCGATCCGCATGGTACTCGTCGACACCTCGCATCCAGGCAACATTGGCGCCGTCGCGCGCGCGATGAAGAACATGGAACTCGAGGATTTGACGCTGGTGCGACCGCGGCAATTCCCGCACCCCGAGGCCAGCGCACGCGCCTCCGGTGCCGACGACCTGCTCTCGCGGGTGCGCGTGTGCGCGACGCTGGCCGAAGCGCTCGAGGGCTGTGGCCTGGTGCTGGCCTGTACTTCACGGGATCGGGACCATTACTACCGTGTGCTGGATGTGCGAGTCGCTGCGGCGCGCGCCGTGGAGGCCAGTGCGGCAGGGCCGGTCGGCGTGGTGTTTGGCGGTGAGCATAGTGGGCTGAGCAACGAGGATCTTGCTCCGGCGCACGCGCTGCTGCGCATCCCGACCGGCGAGGCATATGCCTCGCTCAACCTGGCCATGGCCGTGCAGGTGGTGGCCTACGAAATATTCCGGGCGCGCGGCGCCGCGGTCCCACAGGCGGCGCGCGAGCAGCCGCTCGCGGACCCGAGCGCGATGGAGCGCCTGTATGCCCACCTGCAACAGGTGCTGGAGGAGATAGATTTTCGCGATCGCACCCAGCAGGGCACCAACCTCATGAACCGGATCCGCCGCTTTCTGCAGCGTGCCGAGCTGGACGGCAACGAGGTCAATATCCTGCGGGGCTTGCTTACCGCTGTGCAGCAGCGGCGACGGCGCGCCGGTGCCGAGGCACGGCGCGTATGAGCCCCGGGGAGCAGGTGTATCTGGACTATGCCGCGACCACGCCGGTCGATCCGCAGGTTGCCGCACGTATGATCGAATGCCTGTGCGCGGAGTCCACCTTCGGCAATCCGGCTTCGATGCACAGCTACGGGCGTGCGGCGCGCGCGCGGGTCGAGGCTGCGCGCGCCCAGGTGGCGGCCCTGATCGGCGCGCGACCTCCCGATGTCATCTTTACCTCCGGGGCGACCGAGGCCGACAATCTGGCGATCCTGGGTACCGTGCGCGGCGCGCGTACGGCGCGCAGCACGGTGCCGGTGCACGTGATCACGGCGCGCACCGAGCACAAGGCCGTTCTCGATCCCTGCCGTCAGCTCGAGCGCGAGGGTGTCGCCGTGACCTACCTGAGTCCGGCCGCCGAGGGCCGCATTCTTCCCGGGCAGCTGCAGGAGGCACTGCGCCCCGAGACGGTGCTGGTCTCGCTCATGCACGCCAACAATGAGACGGGTGCGGTGCAGGATGTCGCAGCCTTCGGCGCCATGTGCCGTGCGCACGGCGCGGCACTGCACGTCGATGCGGCGCAGAGTGCCGGCAAATTGCCGATCGACGTGGTCGCGATGGGCATTGACCTGCTGTCATTCACCGCCCACAAGCTCTATGGGCCCAAGGGAATCGGGGCGCTGTACGTGCAAGCCTCGCGCCGCGTCTCATTGCAGCCGCTCATGTTTGGCGGCGGGCACGAGCGTGGCCTGCGATCGGGCACTTTGCCTGTCCACCAGATCGTTGGCTTTGGCGCCGCCTGTCAGCTGGCGGCCACGCTGATGCCCAGCGAGTCGGCGCGCCAGGCCGGGCTGCGCGCGCGCCTTTGGGCGCAGCTCAGCGATCTGCCCGGAGCCCTGCTGAACAGCCCGGCCGTGCACTGCGTGCCGGGCATCCTCAATGTCTCCTTTAGCGGCATCGAAGGGGAGAGTCTGCTTTTTGGGCTGACCGAACTGGCGTTGGCGAGCGGCTCGGCCTGCAATTCAGACAGCGATGAGCCCTCGTACGTGCTGCGTGCCTTGGGTCGCGATCGGGAGACCGCGCAAAGTGCGCTGCGCTTCAGCCTCGGGCGCGGCACCAGTCCCGCGGACATCGAGCGGGCCGCCGCGGCGGTGCGGCGGGAAGTGCTGCGGCTGCAGGCCGCGGCGAGCGCCAAGGCCGAGGCCTGCGCCGTGAGCGGAGAGGCGGGCACGCGCGAGCAGGGCACCTGGGTGCGTTTTATGTTGAGTCCCTCGGGGGAGTACATCGAACGGGCCGCGCACCAGGTCTACGGCTGCCCGGCCACCCAGACCGTATGCGACTGGCTGGTGAGCCAGCTCAAGGGAAGGTCCTGGCGCCATCCGGGCCTGGGAGGGCCGCAGGATTGGGCCCAGGCGCTGGAGATCCCTCTGGACCGCCTCACGCGCTTGCTGGTGGTGGAAGACGCCCTGAAAGCGGCCCTGGCTGCCGCCCAGCGGCAGGCGGACGGGGGTAGTACAATAGCCTCTCGAGGATAGCCCCCTTATGAGCATCTCCCTGACCACCTCCGCGGCTGACCGAGTGCGCTCTCACCTGGCGAGGCGGGGGTGCGGGCTGGGGTTGCGCCTGTCGATCAAGGCGACGGGCTGCTCGGGCTACAGCTATGTGGTCGATTTCGCCGACACCGCCCGCCCCGATGACCTGGTGTTCGAGGATCAGGGGGTCAAGGTGTATGTCGACCGCGAGAGTTTTCCGGTATTGGACGGCACGACGGTCGATTTTGTGCGCCAGGGGTTGAACGAGTCCTTTCAGTTCCAGAACCCCAATGTCAAGGCCGAGTGCGGCTGCGGCGAAAGCTTCACAGTCTGAAAAACCTTTAGCTTCCGGGGACTTCCGTAAGCAATGCGATTGCTGGATGAGGGCTGGAACGGCTAAACTCCCCGCCCTTTTCCTATCGCCCAATTCTTGCTTTTAGGAGTACATCCGATGGCGCTTGAGCGCACCCTCTCCATTGTCAAACCCGACGGTGTGGCTCGAAACCTGATCGGCGACGTGTATCGCCGCTTCGAGCAGGCGGGGCTGCACATTGTCGCAGCGCGCATGCTGCACCTGACGAGCGCGCAAGCCGAGAGTTTCTACGAGGTGCACCGGGAACGGCCGTTCTACCGGGATTTGGTGCGCTACATGAGCTCCGGTCCCGTGATCGCGCAGGTGCTGGAAGGCGACAACGCCATCGCCCGGAACCGGGATGTCATGGGTGCGACTGATCCGAAGCGCGCCGCGCCGGGCACCATTCGTGCCGATCTGGCCGAGTCCATCGAGGCCAATGTCGTGCACGGCTCGGACGCCCCCGAGACCGCCGCGCGCGAGATCAGCTTCTTTTTCAGCGGCACCGATCTTTGCCCCAGAAGCTAGCGTGCACACACCCGAGCCACCGTTGGAGACACGCGTCAATCTGCTGGGCCTGCCGCCCGGTGAACTGGAGGCGTGGGTGCTCAGCCAGGGGTCGGCGCCGTTTCGCGCCCGCCAGCTGCAGCACTGGCTGTACAAGCGTGGCGTGGCGCAGTTCGAGGACATGACCGACCTGGCCAAGGAATTTCGCGCGCAATTGGCAGCGCGGGCCGAGATCAGGTTGCCCGAGATCGTGCTGGCGCAGCAATCCGCCGACGGCACGCGCAAGTGGTTGCTGCGCGCCGACGCTGCGCAGGCCTTCGAGATGGTGTTCATCCCGGAAGCGGGACGCGGCACGCTGTGCATTTCATCGCAGGTCGGTTGCGTACTCGACTGCACCTTCTGCTCGACGGCACAGCAGGGATTCAACCGGAATCTCAGCACCGCAGAGATCGTCGGCCAGCTCTGGCTCGCCAATCGCGAACTGGGCTTCGAGCCCGGCGGCGAGCGGCTGGTGACCAACGTGGTGTTCATGGGAATGGGCGAACCCCTGGCGAACTTTCGCAACGTCGTGCCGGCGCTGCAGATCATGCTCGATGATTCCTGTTTTGACCTCTCGCGCCGGCGCGTAACCCTCTCGACCGCGGGCCTGGTCCCGCAAATCTACAAACTGGCGACAGTGAGCAACGTGGCGCTGGCCGTCTCCTTGCACGCCGCCGACGACGAGCTGCGCAATACGCTGGTGCCGATCAACCGCGTGCACCCGATCGCCGAACTGCTCGAGGCGTGCTGGCATTACATCGATGAGCAGAACGGCCGCAGCGTTACCTTTGAATACGTGATGCTCGATGCTGTCAATGATTCGCCGTCGCAGGCGCGCACTCTGGCCAGGCTCCTCAGCGGCCGGCCCGCCAAGGTCAATCTGATCCCCTTCAACCCGTTTCCCGGCGCGCGCTACCACCGCTCGAGCGATGAGGCGATCTGGCGCTTTCGCGACCAGCTGCTCAAGAGCGGAGTGATGGCAACGGTGCGACGGACCCGAGGCGAAGACATCGATGCGGCCTGCGGGCAGCTGGTAGGCCGCGTGCACGACCGCACCACGGCGCGCCTGGGCGCAAGGGTGCGCGCGTGAGCTGCCGGCAAGCGATCTTAGCGCTCGTTCCGCTGCTCCTGCTGGGCGCCTGCGTGACGACCGGCGACACGGGGTTGGCGAAATCACCGGCCGCTGCCGGCGCGGCCAACCTGGAGCTGGGCGCGGCGTACCTGCAGCAGGGCAATCTGCCGGTTGCGAAGGAAAAACTCGAGAAGGCGGCCACACAGTCGCCCAAGGACCCGGCCATCCACGGCATGCTCGGACTTTTGTACCACCGGCTTGGCGACGACAAACTGGCCGAGAAAGAATATCGAACCGCGCTGGATCTGGCACCCGGTGATCCGGAGCAGCTGAATAATTACGCGGTATTCCTGTGCGATGTGGGCCGCGCCGACGAAGGGGTGAGCCGCTTCGAGGAAGCGGCACGGAATCCTCTCTATCGCACTCCATGGGCGGCCTATACCAACGCCGGTGTGTGCCTGCGGGGTGCCAGGCGCGATCCCGAGGCCATGCCGCTGTTCCTGCGTGCCCTGCAGGTCAACCCGGGCTATGCCGAAGCCGTGGTCCAGCTTGCCGATCTGCAGCTGGCGCAACATCACCCGGCCGAAGCCTATAAGCGCGTGACCGATTTCCTGAAGACCAATCCATCCAGCCCGGAGCTTTTGCTGCTCGGGTGGCGTGCGGCCCGCGACCTGAAGGATCCGGTCGGCGCGGCCCAAATGGCGTGGCGCATGCAATCGGACTTCCCTGACAGCGATCAGGCCCACACGCTCGCCCAGATGTCGGGCAGCAAGAATTAGTCCATGGTCGCGGCCGTACGCACCGAGCCCGAAGCACCTGGCGCTCGCTTGGCGAGGGCGCGCGAGCGGCTGGGCATGTCGCTCGATCAGGTCGCCGACCATCTCAAGCTCGACCGCCACATGGTCGTGGCGCTCGAGGAGGGAGATCATCGCGCGATTGGCGCCGCGGTCTTCGTGCGTGGATTCCTGCGCCGCTACGCGGCACTGGTCGGCGAGTCGCCGACTGAAATCGAGGCCCTGTACGCGCGGCGGCCCGACGCGGAGCTCCAACCGGACTTATCCAAGACCAGCATGCAGCGCATCGAGCCGGCGGCATACCGGCCGCGCCTGGGGGTGCTGCCCGCCCTGATCGCCGCTCTGGTGCTGGCGATCGCCGGTGCGGCATGGTGGGTCATCTATTTGCATCCGCAGCCGCGCTCTGCGCCCCCTGTCGCCTTGCCTGCGGCCCCAGCACCGGTCACGCCCGCAGGACAGGGCATACCCGCCAAAGAGAGCGCTGCGAGCACTCAGCCCGTACCCGCCGAGACAAAGCCTGAGCTCCAAGCTGCGCGGCGCACGCTGCAGCTGAGCTTTTCCGGGGAGAGTTGGGCAGAAATCTACGACGCGCGCGGCGTGCGGTTGTTTGCCGGCTTTGGCCATGCGGGCACGTCACAGGAACTCAGCGGGGTGCCGCCCTTCCGCATGGTGCTGGGAAACGCGCCAGCGGTGGCGCTAAAGATGGAGGGGGCCGAGGTCAATTTGCCCGCGGGCGGCCCGGGGCAGCGCGTGCGCATTATGCTGGGCGCCAATGGCGCCGCCACGGCGATTCCCTAAGTGTTGGGCCGCTCCCAAGGGATGCCATGAGTAAACAGCTGCAGGCCGTGCGCGGCATGAACGATGTGCTGCCCGCGCAAATTGGCGCCTGGCAATTCCTTGAGCGCGAGCTCGCTCGGCTGCTGCACGACTATGGCTACGAAGAGCTGCGAGTGCCCGTGGTGGAGCACACCGAGTTGTTCCAGCGCTCGATCGGTGAGCACACGGATATCGTCGAGAAGGAAATGTATACCTTCGAGGATACCGGCGGCGACAGCCTGACCCTGCGCCCCGAGGCCACCGCCGGTGTCGTGCGCGCGGTAATCGCCAATGGTCTGCTGCGCGGCGCCCGCCTGAAGCTGTGGACCGCAGGGCCGATGTTCCGGCACGAGCGGCCTCAGCAGGGCCGGTTCCGGCAGTTCAATCAGTTCAGCGTGGAGGCCATCGGCTTCGCCGGCCCGGACGTCGACGCCGAACTGATCGCACTGTGCGCACGGCTGTGGCGGCGGCTCGGCATCACGCGTGTGCGCCTGCTGCTCAATTCACTGGGCAGTATGGCCTCCCGCCAGCAGTATCGGAGCGTCCTGCAGCGTTACTTCCAGGATCACCACGCGGAGCTGGACGCGGACAGCCGGCGGCGGCTCGAGGGTAATCCGCTGCGCATCCTCGACAGCAAGGCCCCCACGATGCAGGCGTTGATTCAGGGCGCACCCCTGCTCAGCGACTGTCTCGATGAGCCCTCGCGCGAACACTTTTCTTCCCTGTGCGGGACGCTCGATTCTCTGCAGATTCCCTACACGATCAACCCGCGTTTGGTGCGCGGACTCGACTACTATACGCACACGGTTTTTGAGTGGGTCACCGACGCGCTGGGCGCGCAGGATGCCGTTTGCTCCGGCGGGCGCTACGACGGCCTGATCGGTCAGCTTGGCGGTGAGGCGACCCCGGCCATTGGCTTTGCCCTGGGCGTGGAGCGAGTGGTCGATCTGATCGGCCAGGCGGGCACCGCGCCGGCGCCCCGAGCGCCGGCCGTGTTCATTATCGCCAGCGGGGCCGCGGTCGGGGCGGTGGCCATGCAGGTGGCCGAGCAGCTGCGCGAGGCCTTGCCGGGGCAGGGAGTGCAGATGCATCTGGGTGCCGGCAATTTCAAGGCGCAATTCCGGCGAGCGGATCGGAGCGGCGCCTGTCTGGCGCTGATCCTGGGGGACGCGGAACTCGAGCGCGGCGTCGTGGCCGTGAAACCATTGCGTCGTGAAGCTGGTCAGAGCGAGTGCCCGCTGGCGGAGTTGGCGCTGCGCGTGCGCCGAATGTTGGAGGAGGAATCGTGGACGAGTACATGAACGAGCAGGAACAGTGGGAATACGTGCGCAACTGGCTGCGCCAGAATGGCGTCTGGCTGCTTGCAGGCGTCGCGCTGGCCGCCGCGGGCCTGGGGGGCTGGCGCAGCTGGCAGGCTCACCGGGAGACGATGCTGATGGAGGCCAACGGCCAGTACCAGCAGGTGCTCGCGGCCTTCGGCAGGAATGACCTGCCCACGGTCATCAAATTGGCCGATCAACTGGTGAGCGCGCATCCGGGCACGGGATACGCCGAGCACGCGCAGCTGGCCGCGGCGCGCATGCAGGTGGAGAATAACCTGCTGCCCGGTGCGCTTGATCGCCTGCAAAAGGTGCAGTCGACTACCTCCGATCCGGAGCTGCGCCTGGTGGTGCGATTGCGCATTGCCCGCATCCAGCTCGAGCAAAACCGGGCGGACGATGCGCTGAAGACCCTAAGTGAGGTCGATCCAGGCGCGTTCGCGGGTCGCTTCGCCGAAGTGCGCGGCGATGCGCTGCTTGCCAAAGGAGACCGGACCGGCGCTCTCAAGGCCTATCGTGAGGCCCAGTCCTCTCAGTCGACCCAGGCGGGCGCGGCGGCCGGTGACCTGTTGGCACTGAAGATCAACGAACTCACGCGCTCCTAGGATGCCCATGTCGCGACGCATTTTGACGCTGGTGACCGCAGCCCTTGCGCTCGCAGTGATTGCCGATTGCTCCTCCACCAAGAAAGAGGACAAGCCGACCGAGCTGGTCAAGATCCACGCGCAATTTGTCCCCAAGCGGATCTGGAGTGTCGGCTTGGGGAAAACCGAACCCAAGCTGCAGCTCGGTCTGGCCCCCGCGATCGACGGCACCCACGTCTACGCCGCCAACGCGATAGGAGAAGTCGTCGCGCTCGACCTCGCGAACGGCCATCGGCGGTGGCGGCACCGCCTCAAGATGCCGCTGTCCGGGGGTACGGGCGCGGGCGGTGGCTTGGTGCTGGCCTGCGGGACGGGAGGCGTGGTGGTCGCACTGGCCGCGAGCGATGGCAGCGAACGCTGGCGCGCCCAACTCAGTTCCGAGGTCCTCGCCGCGCCGGTGGTGGCGACGGATCTGGTCCTGGTGCGCACGGTCGATGGCAAGCTGTATGCCCTGGAGGCCGCCAGCGGCACGCAACGATGGGCGGCTGATCAGCAGGTCCCGCGGCTCACGCTGCGTGGCACCAGCAAGCCGGTAGTCGCCGGTGAACTGGCAATCGCCGGCTTTGACAACGGCCGGCTCATGGCGGTCACGCTCGCAGCCGGAAACCCGGCCTGGGATGTCGCGGTCGGCCAGCCGCGCGGAAGCAGCGAACTGCAGCGGCTCATCGACATCGACTCGCCCCCGGCAATCGACGGCGATGATGTATTCGCCGTGGCCTTCCAGGGCCGCGCCGTGCGTCTGGCGCACGATACCGGGCTCGAGATTTGGTCGCACGAGATTTCAAGTTACCGCGGGCTCGTGGCCGATGCGCTGGGCGTCTACGTTTCCACCGCCGAAGGCGACGTGATCAAACTCGACCGGGCCAGCGGCTCTGAGCGCTGGAACCAGAAGGCCTTGCTGCGTCGCTCGCTCAGCGCGCCGGTCCTGCAGGGCAACGCCGTGCTGGTGGCCGACTTCGAGGGCGTAATCCATTGGCTGAGCACCGAAGATGGTGCTTTTCTGGCGCGCGCCAAGGGTGGCGGGCGCATCACCGCTGCCCCGCAAGTCAGCGGCGATGTGGTGCTGGTGCAGACCGACAAGGGAAGGCTCGAGGCCTGGCGCGCGCAAGGGCGCTAGCCTCGAGTCGGCCGATCTCAGACCCATGCTCCCCGTGGTTGCGATTGTCGGGCGGCCCAATGTCGGCAAGTCCACGCTGTTCAACGCGCTGACGCGCACGCGCGACGCCATCGTCGCCGACATCCCCGGGGTGACGCGCGATCGCCAGTACGGTTACGCGCGTCTCGGCGCGATACCGTGCGTGCTGATCGACACCGGGGGGCTGGTCGATAAATCGAGCGGCATTGAATCGGACATGCGCACGCAGACCGAAAAGGCGCTGGGCGAGTGCGATCGCGTCATATTTCTCGCCGACGCGCGCGCCGGACTCACCGCGCAGGACCATTACGTTGCCGGCCAGCTGCGGCGCGCCGGCAAGCCGGTCACCCTCGCCATCAACAAGGCCGAGGGATTGGACTCCGACATGGTGGCGGCCGATTTTCAAGCGCTCGGCATGGGTGCGCCGCATGCCATTGCCGCAGTCCACGGCCAAGGTTGCCGTGAGCTGATCGACAGCGTGCTGGCGGGCCTGACCGCCAGTGCCAGTCCTGCCGAGGATACCAGCGCGATCCGCGTCGCCATCATTGGTCGTCCCAACGTGGGCAAGTCGACACTGGTCAATCGGTTGCTGGGCGAGGAACGGGTCATCGCCAGCGAGCAGCCCGGCACCACACGGGACGCCATCATGGTGCCGTTCCAGCGCGACGGCCGCGATTTTCTGCTGGTCGATACCGCGGGCATGCGACGCCGCTCCAAAGTGGAGGATGCGATCGAGCGCGCCAGCGTTGCCCGCACCCTGCAGGCGATTGCCGAGGCGCACGCCGTGGTCATGGTGCTCGACGCCCACGACAACGTGGGTGAGCAGGACGCCAGCGTACTGGGGCAGGCGCTCGAGCGCGGGCGAGTACTGCTGATTGCCATCAATAAGTGGGACGGCATTCCCATGGACCAGCGCGATGAGATCCGCCGGCAACTCTCGCTCAAGCTCGATTTCGTGCCCTACGCGCCGCAGCACTTCATCTCGGCACGCCATGGGACCGGCGTCGGCGAGCTGGCGCGCGATGTGGTGCGTGGCTACGACGCGGCCATGCGGGCCATGCCGACACCGCAACTGACCAAAGTGCTAGAGCGCGCCATCGAGGCGCACCAGCCGCCGCTGGTCCGCGGCCGACGCATCAAGCTGCGCTACGCGCACCAGGGCGGACGCAATCCGCCGCGGATCGTGATTCACGGCAATCAGACCGTTTCGGTGCCGGACGCCTACCGCCGGTATCTCGCAAATGTTTATCGCGAGGCTTTCGATCTTTACGCCACACCTGTGGCGATCGACTTTCGCAGCGAGGCCAATCCCTACGACCGCCTCAAGGCCGGGAAGCGCCGTCCGCGCGCGGCAGGAACAATGCCGGGTCGACGAAAGCGCGGTTGAGCGCCACGCCAAAGTGCAGATGCGGACCGGTAACCCGCCCGGTCGCGCCCACCGCACCGATGATATCGTCCGCGCGCACCTGCTGGCCCATCTGTACGCTGATTTTGGAGAGGTGGCAGTACATGGTGATCAGGCCGGATCCATGATCCAGCAACACCGTGTTGCCGTTGAAGAAATAATTGCCCATATCGATGACCACTCCAGGTGCGGCTGCGTGCACCGGCGTGCCCAGCGCGGCCGCGATGTCCATGCCGCTGTGGGGATCGCGCGCCGCACCGTTGAAATAGCGTCGCAAGCCAAAGGAACTCGAACGCTGTCCGCTGACCGGTGCGTGCAGGCGCAGGGTGGCCGGCACCATCGGCGAGTAGGTCGCGAGTGCAGCGTGAATACGCTCGTGTTCGCCCTCGACACGCTTGAGGTCCGCGCTCGATAGGTCGACCTGCGACGGCGCCACGGTCAGGCGCTGCGTGCGGTAGTGCGCCGTGCGCACTTCGAAGCGCTGTGTCGCGTCGGCCGCGCCGATGCGCACCTGTGCCGGGCCCGGCTCTTGCGAGAGTGGAATGCCCACGATAGCGATCCACTGATCCTTGTGGGGGGCGCCGCGCGGCAACATCAGTACCGGGGCGTCGCCGAAATACACCTTGGGTACCGACGGCGCTCCGTTGAGCGCGGCGGGCACCGTCACAGTCAGCAGTACCACGCCTCCCGGCGCGGCGTGCTGGGCGGGCAGGGTGGCGGCGCTCGCGTAGCCCGCAAGTGCGCAGGCCAGCAGCGCCGCGCTGCGCGATGCCGAGATCATGGTGCGCGCCGCCCTGTGACGCACGCCGTGATCACGCCGTCGACAAGCCGCGCCTCGATCTGCTCGCCGACGGCCAGTTCGGCGCTGCGGTGGACAATAGTGCCGTCATCGGCGCGCGCGAGTATTGCAAAGCCGCGCTGCAGTGTGGCCAGCGGGCTCACCGCCTGCAGCGCGCGTGCCGCCAGGTCCACCCGAGACTGCGCGGCGCCGATCGATCGGGTCCATGCGCTTCGCAGTCGCTCCATGGCGGTGCTGGCGCGCACCGCGCGGGCTGCAAGTTCGGTGCCGGTGGCACGCAGATGGGCGTCCAGTGCCCGTCGCAACCGCAATTCAAGCTCATCGAGACGCTGCACATGCTGAGCGAGGCGAGCTCCTGGATGGGCGCGCTGCAGGCGCTCCTGCCTTGAACCCACCTGATCCGCAACATCATTGAGCTTGCGCAGCATGGCAGCGCTGAAGCGGCGCGCCAGCAGCGCCAGGCGCTGCAGCCAGACGCGCCGGTCGGGCACCGCGAACTGCGCAGCGGCGGTCGGAGTCGGTGCCCGCAGGTCCGCGACAAAATCGGCAATCGTGACGTCGGTCTCATGGCCGATGCCGGTCACAATAGGGAGGGCGCAGCGCGCCAGGGCGCGCGCCACGCGCTCGTCATTGAAGGCCCACAGGTCCTCCAGGGAGCCGCCGCCCCGAGCCAGGATCAACACGTCGCACTCCGCGCGCGCCGCCGCCAGGTCGAGTGCCGCCGCGATGGCCGGGGCCGCGGCCGCGCCCTGCACCGGAACCGGGTAGATGAGCACTGCCGCGGCCGGAAAGCGGTGCGCCAACACGTGCAGAATGTCGCGGATCGCGGCTCCCGTGGGCGAAGTGATGACGCCGATGCGCATCGGCGCGGCGGGCAATGCTCGCTTGCGCTCGCTGGCGAACAGACCTTCCACCTCCAGGCGGGCCCGCAGCTCTTCGAAGGCGCGCTGCAGCGCGCCGATGCCCGCATCTTCGAGATGCTCGACCAGCAGCTGATAGTCGCCCCGTGGCTCGTACAGGCTCACCCGGCCGCGGGCAAGTACCAGCTGGCCTTCGCGCGGCGTGAAGCGTGCCAGCACGTTGCGCTGGCGGAACATCGCGCAGCGCAGCTGAGCGTCGCGGTCCTTGAGCGAGAAATACCAATGGCCAGATCCAGGGCGCGCGAAGTTCGACACCTCGGCCTGCACCCAGACCAGGCCCAGCCCTGATTCCAGAAGCATGCGCGCCTCGCGATTGAGCCGCGTCACGCTGTATATATCCCGTCCGGCGCTCCCAGCAGGCTCGTGCATATGAGGATTCTAGCCCGCCGGGCTCGCGCCGGCGGTTTTGGTTTACCCGCCGCCCGCCAGTGCGTACAATGGCGCGCTTCTTTTTGGGACGCCACGCTATGCGAATTCTCGAAGAAGCGCTCACCTTTGACGACGTGCTGCTGGTGCCCGCCCGCTCGGACGTGCTGCCCCGCGAGGTTGACCTGTCGACCCAGCTCAGCCGCAATATCCGCATCGGGCTGCCGGTGCTTTCGGCGGCGATGGACACCGTGACCGAGGCACGCCTCGCCATCACCATGGCGCAGGAAGGAGGCATGGGCGTCATTCACAAGAACATGGCGATCGACGCGCAGGCGCGCGAGGTCATGCGCGTCAAGAAATTCGAGAGTGGGGTGATTGCGGACCCGATCACCGTGTCCCCGGATGCCACGATCCGCCAGGTAATCGAGCTCACGACGGCACGCGGCATATCGGGAGTTCCGGTAGTGAGCGGCGCTAAGGTGGTCGGAATCGTTACGCACCGCGACCTGCGCTTCGAGCGCCAGCTGGATGCGCCCGTGTCCACGGTCATGACGCCCAAGGCGCGCTTGGTGACTGTGCGCGAGGGCGCTCCCAAGGATGAGGTGCAGCGGTTGCTGCACAAGCACCGTATCGAGAAGGTGCTGGTGGTCGGTGGCGACGACGAATTACGCGGCATGATCACGGTCAAGGACTTTCAGAAGGCCACCGAATTTCCGCGCGCCAGCAAGGACGCCACCGGTCGCCTGCGTGTGGGCGCTGCGGTGGGCACGACACCCGACACGGTCGATCGGGTGGTGGCGTTGCGCGAAGCCGGCGTCGACGTCATCGTTGTCGACACCTCGCACGGTCATTCGCGCGGCGTACTGGAGATGGTGGCCAGGATCAAGGCACGCTGGGGCGATCTGGACGTTATCGCCGGAAACATAGTCACGCGCGAAGGGGCGTTGGATCTGGTCGGAGCTGGCGCCGACGGGGTCAAGGTCGGCATTGGCCCCGGTTCGATCTGCACGACGCGCATTGTCGCCGGAGTCGGGGTACCGCAGATCAGCGCGGTGGCAAATGTGGCCGATGCGCTCGCCGCCAAGGGCGTACCGCTGATCGCCGATGGTGGGATTCGCTACTCGGGCGATTTGGCCAAGGCGATTGCCGCCGGAGCGCACGCGGTCATGATCGGCGGCCTGTTCGCGGGTACCGAGGAGTCTCCTGGTGAGGTCGAGCTCTATCAGGGCGCCTCTTACAAATCCTATCGCGGCATGGGCTCGCTGGGTGCCATGGGCGATAAGCACGGCTCGGCCGATCGATACTTCCAGGACACCAGCACCGAGCTCGAGAAACTAGTGCCCGAGGGCATCGAGGGCCGAGTCCCCTACAAGGGGAGCCTGGTGTCAATTCTGTATCAGCTGGCCGGAGGCTTACGCGCGGCGATGGGTTACACCGGGAGCGGGGACATCGAGCAGATGCGGACCCGTCCGGTATTTGTGCGCATCACCAGCGCGGGCGTGCGCGAGAGCCATGTGCACGACGTGTCGATCACCAAGGAGGCGCCCAATTACCGCGTCTCCTGAGCCCGCTCCCGGGGCGTCTGGCCGCGCTGACATACACGCCGAGCGCGTGTTGATCGTCGACTTCGGTTCGCAGTACACGCAGTTGATTGCACGGCGCGTGCGAGAACTGGGCGTGTATTGCGAGATCCACCCCTGGGACATGAGCGATGCGGCGGTGCGCTCATACGGCGCGCGCGGCGTGATCCTGTCCGGGGGACCGGAGTCGGTGACCATGGAGCGGGCGCCCGCGGCGCCGCGCGCCGTGTACGAGCTGGGCGTGCCAGTGCTCGGGATCTGCTACGGCATGCATACCATGGCGGCCCAACTGGGCGGACGGGTGGTGCCGGGCGAGGTGCGCGAGTTTGGGTACGCCGAGATCCGTGCGCGCGGCCATTCGGAGCTGTTGCGGGATATCGAGGATCGCGTCAGCGCCGAGGGCCACGGGCTGCTGGATGTGTGGATGAGCCACGGCGACCGGGTTGTGACGCTGCCGCCCGGCTTTAAGGCGATTGCCTCCACCGCAGATGTGCCAATCGGCGGCATGGCCGATGCGTCGCGCCATTTTTACGCCCTGCAGTTTCACCCGGAAGTGACCCACACGACACAGGGCACCCGAATCTACGCACGCTTCCTGCACGAGATCTGTGGCTGCCCCAATGCCTGGACACCCGGCAACATCATTGAGGACCTAGTCGAGCGGGTGCGTGGTCAGGTCGGTCGGGGCCGCGTGCTGCTCGGGCTGTCCGGAGGAGTGGATTCCGCGGTCGTGGCGGCTCTCCTGCACCGCGCGATCGGCGCGCAACTTACCTGCGTATTCGTCGATCACGGGTTGTTGCGCCTGCATGAGGGCGACACCGTCATGGACGTGTTCGCCAAGTATCTAGGGGTGCGCGTGATTCGCGTTAACGCGGGTCCGCGTTATTTTGCGGCGTTGCGCGGGGTCAGCGATCCCGAGCAGAAACGCAAGATCATTGGCGCGCTGTTCGTGGAGATCTTCGATGAAGAAGCCGCGAAGATCAGCGATGTCCAGTTTTTGGCGCAGGGCACGATTTACCCCGACGTGATCGAATCGGCGGGTGTCGGCGGCAAGTCGCATGTGATCAAGAGTCATCACAACGTCGGCGGTCTGCCTGCGCATATGAAGCTCAAGCTGGTCGAGCCGTTACGCGAGCTGTTCAAGGACGAGGTGCGCCGCATCGGCATCGAATTGGGGCTGCCGGCGGAGATGGTGCAGCGCCATCCGTTCCCGGGGCCCGGTCTGGGCGTGCGCATCCTCGGCGAAGTCACGTCAGCGGCCGCGGAAACCTTGCGCCTGGCCGATAACATTTTTATCGAGGAATTGAAGCGTGCCGGCTGGTATGAGCGCACCAGCCAGGCCTTCGCCGTGTTCTTGCCTGTGCGCAGCGTCGGGGTCGCCGGTGACGGTCGTCGCTACGATCCGGTGATCGCGTTGCGGGCCGTGGAGACCGTCGATTTCATGACCGCACGCTGGGCGCATTTGCCCTACGAGTTGCTTGATGTATGTGCGCGCCGCATCGTCAACGAAGTGCCCGGGGTTTCGCGCGCGGTGTATGACATTTCCGGAAAGCCGCCGGCGACGATTGAGTGGGAATAGCCGTCAAATTATTAATTTCATCGATATGCAATCGTTGCCCGCCGCGCTGGGGGTCGCCAACTAATTGTGCATAAGTTGCTTTTGGATTCCGACCGCAGATTTCGGTGCGTTTCGAGTAAACATTCTGCGCGGCGGCCAATATCGGGCCGCCGCAAACGTGCAGCCGCAGCGTTTTAGCGGCACCCAATCGAAATATTGCCAGTCTTGAGCACGCTGAAGGCGCTGTAGCCCGGCCACTGAATCGAGAACAGATCGAGACTCCCGTTGCTGCTCAAGTCGTCCGCGTCGGCCCGGAAGGCCACCGTGGCGCCGGTGTTGGTCTTGCCACTACCCCGCAGGGTCAGGTGGGATCCGTAGACGATGAGACTTGAGAGCGTGCTGGAGACGATGTAGACGCCCGTCGCCTTGTCCGCGAATCCCAGCACGCCGATCGGCCCCGCAGAATGCGCGTTGACCGTTGCCGCGAAGGCCAGAGCCGACTGGCTATTGGCCTTGAGTATGCCGGCGCCCGCAGTGCAGGCCGGTGTGTTGCCGGGCGTGGGATCGCAGGCGTCGCCGATGCCATCGCCATCGGTGTCGCGCTGATCGGTATTCGCCACGGTCGGACAATTGTCCACACTGTCGGCAACGCCATCACCATCGCCGTCGACGGTCAGCGGAACCCGAAAGGAGGTTCCATACACGTCGAACGATCCCGCGGGAGTGGTTCCGCTGTTGCCTGCCCAGACGACCCGAACCGTGCCGTCCGGCTGCACGTTCACGTCATTCAGCTCTTCGTCGATGTCGGGCGTGTTGGTGACCTGATAGATCGTATTGGTCGCAATTACGTATACATAGATGTCCGGGTGCGTAGCTGGGGGTACCGTGGCTTCGAATGCGACGACGCCCCGGCTGATGCTGGGATTGACCGGGATGCTGGGCATGTCGATGGAGAAGTCGGTGGCGCCGGCGGCGAGCGGATGAATGACGACAGAGCATGGCGCGTTTCCTACCGCACACTTGTCATAAACTACATAATTTCCGTCTGTATCCGGGTTCTGCTCATTTCCTATCGAGTTAGCGATGGGCTGCGGCGCGCCCCATGTGCCGTTGGCGAACTTTGACAGCATGACATCGCAATTGGAGGGTGTGGCGCAGCTTTCCCAGACGATTATGTCACCGGCGGGCGAGACGTTTGGATTTTCCTCCATATTCGGCGAGCCGCTCACAAGCATGGGCGATCCGGATGGCAGTCCCACCGCGTAGAGGTCCCCGCTTCCGGTGCCCGTGCCGAAATCGATGTAGGCCAGCGTGTTGCCGTTGATCGCAGAGCCCAAACGCAAATCGCCGGGATGGGGATCGATGAGCGTCGGGATGCCGCTCGCGGTGTCTGCGACCGCGATTTCGAAATCTCCGCCGGCCGTCTGACGCGTGAGGGCGATCCAGCTCCCGTTCACATCTGACAGCGTGTCGACCTCTCCGGCACCGATCGGAATGCTGGCATCCACGCCGGTGAGGAAGTTGTAATAGTGAATGCGCTGATCCGCCTCATCCGTGTAGGCGGCAATGGAGCCGCCGACGTGCGGATCGGTCTGAGTGCCGGAATCCTGATTGATTGTGACGGGATTCCCAGTGATCTGTCCGCCGTTGATGGGGGTGACGGCCGTGGCCACCCGGGCGTAGAGGCACACGAGGACCACAAGCCCGGTAAAGACTGATTTCATGAGCATTGGCGTCTACCCCTACGGAATTTGGATCTGTCCCCGCCGACTCCAGCGCAATTGACGATCAATGTGGCTCACGAACGCGAATGGCCCCTTTCTGTGAGCCGGTTTTGCCGCCTCATGCGCTTGACCAGAAGTGATGTCTTCACTAAGGGGGAACGCCAATGCGACGCTTGGTACTGAATGCCGTGTGTCTGCTGATCGCAGCACGAGGGATGTCTTCGTCCGCATGGGCCGCCGGCCTGCCGATCATTCTCAACGCATCGGTTGACTACGGACACGCATCGCTGACCGTTACGGGTCAAAACTTCGGCACGAACCCGGTTGTAACGGTCGGAAATCTGCAGTTTTCAACCGTAAGTTCGGCCAGCGATCAGATCGTCGCGAATTTCCCAAGCGGACAGCCGCCATCGAGTTTCCCCCCCGGAACGTACTTTCTGGTCGTGACGTATAAGAACCAGCTGCCTTCGATCTTTGAGGTAGCGATTGGCGCCAGTGGACCTCAGGGCCCCAAAGGGCTGCAGGGACCGCAGGGTCTGCAGGGTCTGCAAGGACCCACAGGATCCCCAGGCGATCAAGGGTTGGCGGGGGTGCCGGGATTGCCAGGAGCACAGGGACCTAAGGGCGACCCGGGCCCCGCCGGTCCCAAGGGGGCTGACGGCGCGACGGGCCCGGCCGGACAGAATGGGGTAGCAGGCGCACAAGGCCCGAAAGGCGATACGGGCACGCAAGGACCTCAGGGCATCCAAGGCCCCAAAGGTGACAAGGGCGATCCCGGTAGCGGCGGTGTGATCTGTACAACGACACCCAACATATATCTGATCATCTCCACCAATGGCACGCAGTCGTGTCAGCCTCAGTATGTAGACAACGGCGACGGGACGGTGACGGACAACTCAACAGGCCTGATGTGGGAGAAAAAATCCGCCGCGGGTACGGGGGACGTGCACGATGTGAATAACCTCTACTCTTGGTCGACAGGGTCTCCTTGGAACGCCGACGGGACGCTTTACAGCGCCTTCCTGCAGCCGCTCAATGGTCTCAGTCTTACAGCCGATCGGCCCTCGTGTTTTGCGGGACATTGTGATTGGCGAATTCCATCCATTGGCGAACTGAGGTCCATCCTTCCGGCACCGTATCCGGCTTGTAGTAACCCTTGCACGCCGCCAGACCCTCTTTTTGGTCCGACAGAGGCGTTCCTCTTCTACTGGTCCTCCAGCACTGTGGCAAGCCTTCCAGGTGGCGCCTGGCTCGTCAGCTTTGGCGATGGCGACGTCGCCGATCTGAGCAAGGTCAATAACTTCTACGGGCGCGCGGTTCGTGGTGGGCGGTGATGAGAGCTTGATGATGGGGTCATGGGTTTCTTTGGTTATTTGAGGGGTCTGGAGGGGGCGCGAGCCCCCCACTTGCGGGGGCGCTGGCCAGGTCTGAGCACGGCCCGGCCGGAACATTGGCCCATCGTCCAGGCGAGCTACGACTTGAGCTTGTACGTCGAACAAGTCGTGCGCCGCGTCTCAACTATTGCCGCTCGATAGGGAAGATCGCAAACTAGCGTGCCCGTGGCTGAATCGCCGCGCCAGGTACACCGTCGAATGAACAATACGCCAATACGAGTACTTTTGGTGGCCGCGCTCATTGCGGCACTCGTTGGATCGGGCTTGTGGCATAACGCGCATGGGGCGCTCGAGGAGGCACGCGCGCAAGTCGTGGCGAGTGAGCTGCGGCCGATTGCAACCCTCGTGAAAGAAAACCAGGCGCTCCTGCAAGAGCTGCAGTCCGAACCCTTTACCGAGAAAGATTCCGGCATCCTGGAGTCCTACCTCGCCATGATCCGCCGCGACGGACTACCGAAGCACGCCGAAATGAAGCAGCGCCTTGATGCGCTCGCAGAGAACAACACCGCCATCGTCACGCTGATCAAAGCGTACGCGCCGCATGCGAAGACTTCGGCGTTTACGGCGGAAGCGGACAAGTTCCGCAATTACGCCTCCGCGTGGCGCGACCGCTGGAACTCGGTGATGGAGCTGTTCATGGCAGGGGGCAGTTACCCAGCCTCCGGCGTGCCATTCCCGGCCGGTTTCGCGTCGGCCGTGCAAGCCGAGATCTCCGCGGCTCGATGAAGGACACCTAGTTCTTTGCCGATTGCATGTCCGCTAGGCTCGGATTGATCGGCGCGAAAACTTTGAGCTCCGATTCACTGCGCGTCAGTCCCTCAGTCGCCCAGTCCACGGGCGGGCGGTCATTCAAGTCCAATTTCGCAGCAGCCGCCACCGGCTGGAAGCGGCCGACACTGCGCGCAAACCAATCGTGAGCCGCCTGCCAACGCTTCAGGCGTTCCCTGCGCGTCGCCGCCGGCTCCGCCTCGCGCATTTCGATCGTGCCGAGTTCCTGTTCGCAGGTCGCCAGCATGTATTGAACCTCGAGCGAATTGCTGCTCTTCTCCAATTCCTTCGCAAGCGGCATCATTCGGGCCAGGTCGGCCCGCGCCGAGGCAAGATCGCCCGACCTGATCCTGGCGCGGTCAAGATTCATGTGGATTCTGACGAGATCGAGCTGCGCCCGACCATTGTGCGGGTCCCGATCGACCAAGGTCTGCGACAGGTGGGCGGATGTAGCAAATGCCGCGATCGATTCCTTGAATCGGCCCGCCAGGGACAGCCAAATGCCAAGTTGGTTGAAATCGGCGACAACGGCATTGTTTTCCTGCGGCGAGTCGCCACGCCCGGACTGGAATCGCTCATCCAGCTCCAGCATTCTGCGACATAGGGACAGGCGCTCCTCCAGGATGGATGTCGTCAGCGGTTGATGAGGAGGTTTGAGGCGAATAAGGTAGCCCGTGCTCAACATCTGCGCAGCGCCGGCATCGGTCGGATGTGCCTTGAAGTTAGCCTCGGCCAGGGTGATGCTCGCGGTCGCAGCGTGATCGACCGCGGCATCGTCGCCTGCGTAAGAGGCTTCCTGGGCGTAAATCTGGTAGGCGTGGATGAGATCGTGGAGGTAACCCGCATCTTCCGGTCGGCTAGCCAGTCGCTGCTCCAGAAGATCCGTCGCTTCGCGCGCTTCCCGTGCCGCGCTCGCCGGATCGCCGGTGAGCATCATCAGGACATTGCCACGTTTCATACGCGTCTTCGCCATTTCCGCTAGCAGCGCAGGCGATGCCGTGCCGGCGTTGGCGCTTTCAAAGAGCTCCAGGGCCTTGGTGTAGCTTGCTACCGCGGCTTGCGGCTGGCCCTTGTTCTGAGCCAACGGCTCACCCTGGATGTCGCCCATTCGCGCATACGATTCGGCGAGTTCCGTGAGCATGGCGCGATCGTACTTGGCATCCTTCGACAACGCGTCGAGATACCTGAGCCCGGTGCTCACCAGCACGTCCCGCGCCGGCGCCGCACCGGGCAGGCCCCGAATGGCATCGTGGACGTTGAAAATGAAGGCGTGCGCCAACTGGCGCACATCGTTGAAGCGTCGGGCGGCCAGATCTCGTTGCTGATCCGCGAGCCGAGCCTCGCGCAGCGTCACGATGAGTCCGCCAATCAGCGTAACTGCCACGAACGCAGCGGCGGTTAGACCTGCACGATGCCGTCGCCAGTATCTGTGGAGCCGGTAACTCAGGCGGTCGCCTCGGGCCATGACCGGCAGCGCTTCCAGGTAGCGCCGCAGATCCTCGGAAAACTGGTCTGCGGAGCTGTAACGCCGCTCCGGCTCCTTACGCATGGCCTTGGAGAGGATGCTGTCGAGGTCGGCGTCGATGCTCGCAGCGCCCCCCGCCTGGCGTTCTTGCCGCAGAGCTTCGCTCGCCCGTCGCGGCTCATCTTCGCAGATGGCCTGCAGCGCATCCCGATGAGTCGAGAGAGCGGAGCGGTAGGGGCTCACGCCGCACAGTAAATGAAACAGCACGACCCCCAGCGAGTACACATCGGTCGCGGTTGTGACCTTCAGCCCCAGAATCTGCTCGGGGCTCGAAAAAGCCGGCGTCAGCGCCCTCAAGGCTGTCCTTGTCGCCAGCTCCACTTCGTTCGACATGGCCGCAGGATGCAAGAGCTTGGCAATGCCAAAGTCGAGCAGCTTGATGACGCCCTCCTCGGTCACGAGAATATTCGAAGGCTTCAGGTCGCGGTGCACGACCAGGTGCCGGTGCGCGAAACTGACAGCCGCGCAGACCTCGCGAAATAGCGCGATGCGCTCCGGAACGGACAATTGTTTTCTCTGGCAGTACAGGTCGATGGCCTCGCCTCGGACCAACTCGAGCACGAGGTAGGGTTCTCCTTCGTCGGTTACGCCGCCATCGAGCAGCCGCGCGATATTGGGATGATCGAGATCCGCAAGGATCTGCCTTTCAGTGCGCAGCCGCTGCAGCACGAGCTCGGTGGCGAATCCTGCGCGCACCAGTTTAATGGCCACCTCCCTTTCATAAGCGGAATCGGCCCGGCGGGCGCGATACACGGCGCCCATGCCACCGCGGCCGATGCACTCTACGAGCTCATACGCGCCCAGATTTCGACCCAGCCAGGGATCGGGTATGGTGAGATCGACGTCTGCGGGCAGGAAATGACGCACATCGAAGTCCAGGATCGCATCCGGCCGCGACTGCGCCTGCAACAGCGATTCGACCTGCGCGCGCAGATCCGGATCGCGTGCGCCCGTCTCAGCGAGAAACGCCTCGCGCTCCGCCGCGCCCAGCACGTCCACTGCCGAGAACACGGCCTTGACCTCGAGCCAACGTTCCGCGGTCATCATCGCGAGCCGCCAATTTCCCGCTGCAGCCAGGCGCGTGCACTTGCCCATTCGCGCTTGATGGTGGCCGCCGAAACGCCCAGTGCGCTCGCGGTATCATCGATGCTCAAACTTCCGAAGAAGCGCAGTTCGACGATTTTGCTGAGACGCGAATCGAGCCGTTCGAGACGCGTCAAGGCACTGTCTATGTCAGTCAAATCCAGCGGCTGCGCGTCGGCTGCGGCATCGTGGCCCGCCAACTCGCCGCCGACCTTAAGACTGACTCGTGCCGCGTCTCCGCCGCGCTTTAGCGCGCGCTGTCTTCGCGCATGATCGACTAGGATGTTGCGCATGATCTGCGACGCCAGCCCAAAGAACTGCGCGCGGCAGTGCATGTCAATCTGCTGTTGGTCGATGAGACGCAGGAACGCCTCATGCACCAACGCGGTCCGTTGTAGCATATGCGCAGAACTCTCGCGGCGCAGATGAGAAGCCGCCATCTGCCGGAGTTCATCGTAGACCAGGGGCAGGAGTGCGTTGAGCGCGCGCTCATTGCCGGCGCTCCAATCAACGAGCAGCCCGGTAATATTCCGCGAAGTGACAACCTCAGAAGGCACGACGGGAGTCTTTTCGCCAAGTCGGCCACGCGCGGCGCTGTATCAAAGAGAGGTACGCTATTCTTGACATAACCAATCGCTGTTAATTCCCCAATAAGCCGTAAAATAGGCTATTGCCGCGCGCCAATCCACCTCGGGGCGCGTTTTCCGATTCAATGGCACCGCGGGGTCACATTGATTGTGCCCAATAGCGGCCCCCCCCCGATGCAAGTCGGAGTCGGTGTCTCTTAGTGCTGGCGCTGATTGTCGGTAGTTTGATTTGAGGTGTTAACGCGTAAATACAAGGAGACATTCATTGCGAGCGACTGTGGCGAGTCCATCTGTTACCGTTCCGGTAGTAGAAGATCTGCAGATTCCCGTGACATACCCGCCGCTCTTAAGACATTGGTATATATGGAAGTCTACAATTGAGTGCGAAAAACAAAGACACCGAGAGGGCAGAAAAAACGGGAACGACATGAGTTCGACTGCGTCTAAAAAGTCCAGGTTACGCCCACAGAAATCATATTCGGCTTCGCTTGTGAGACATCAATCTTCTGATACTCGACGCGCACACCTACCGAACCAAATTGGTACTGAGTTCCAAATCCATATGCAAAAGCGTTCTGGTGGTCACTGGTGGAATGGGACGCCATGCCAATAGGTGTGAGGCCAAAAAGCTGACAGTTCGGCCCGAGCCCGCCACTGCATACATATACATTCGGATAGTTGCCGTTGCTGTTGGTCTTTGTATTCAGGCTTGCATACCCGGCTTTTGCAAATACGTCCCAGTGCGACTGCAGCAAGGGCAAATAACCCACGATGTACCCGGTAATGGCATCGTTCGTGGCGCTGGCTTGATACGTGATATTGCCAGCCCCGTCCGAAATGTTGTCCTTCTTCGCTGTTCCGAAGTCGATGTAATTGACCTCCGCACCAAGAAACTTCAGAGGCCGAATGCCCGCAAAAACACCCCAACCTGTCGTTGATTCATCAACGTGGTACGTCCAAACTGGGCTTTGAACGAAGTTATCCGACTTCGCAGTGCCAATTTCTCCACCGACATAGAAACCCAGTGACTGCTGCGATTCGGCTGTGTGCGCCAATCCAGCGTACGCGGTGAGCCCAACTATGGCGGCCGCATTGATCGTCTTCAAGACAGACCCCTTTCGAATATTATAGAGATGCCCGTGACATACCCGTCGCGAGGAACTCGTTGATCTGTAAAGTAATGTATTGCTGAGTGGGAGTAATTCTTTTTATTTGACTATTGGATACCGCAACGCAAGAAATTGACAGTATCCGCGGGTCGGCGTAGATGTTCGATCAAACAATCTGTCGGCGCGTCGGGACTGACGCACAACCAACGGGACAAGCCAACATGAATACAAATCGCGTGATTTTAGGATTGGTGATTGCTATTAGCTGCTCCGGTACGGCTGTGGCGCAATTCGGCAATACCGCTTTTGGAACTGGTGCGCTCGATTCCAACATGACCGGAAACTACAACAGTGCGTTCGGCGAAGACGCGCTCTTTTCAAACACGATCGGCAATTTCAACACCGTCAACGGCTATCAAGCGATGCTTTTGAATTTTAGTGGCTCCAACAATACCGCGGTCGGCTACTACGCGCTGTATTACACCAACGGCTCGAACAACATAGCCATTGGCAATCAGGCCGGCATTTGGGTGGCCGGAAGCAACAACATCCATATCGGTCATCCTGGAATTACTCACGACAACAACGTGATCCGGATCGGCAAGCAGAGCCTGCAGAAATTTACAGCGATCGCGGGAATAAGCGGCGTGAATGTTACGGGGGGAGCCGCGGTCGTCGTAAATAAGACCGGTCAGTTAGGCGTGGAGTTATCTTCAATCCGCTACAAGAAGGACGTACATTCAATAGGCCAAGCGAGCGAACGTCTGTTGAACCTGCGCCCGGTTACATTTCGATACAAGCAGGCGGGTGAGGATGGGAGCAATCCTGAACAGTACGGATTGATCGCTGAGGAAGTGGCGCAAGTGATGCCGGAACTGGTGATCTACAATGAGAAGGGTCAACCGGAGACCGTGGCTTACCAGACTTTAGCTCCATTGCTGTTGAACGAATTACAGAAGGAACACAAGCAGATGGAACGGATGCAAGCGGAAATCGATGCGCTGCGGAAGGCTCACTGAACTACGGCGGATGTTTTAACGCTTAATTGCAAACAGGAACACGCCGCAGCACAAAATGACCTTCGGCGCATGCGTGGTGTGGGTGTGATTCTCCTGAGGAGGCGTTTCAGACTGTCCCCGAGAAATTTAGTGGCGACATTTCACACGGGGCGTGTACAGAAGCCAACCGCTCGCATGTGCACCGCTCATATGACGAATGAAGCACGAGCGCGCACTGATACAGAGGAGAACAGAATGCCAACTACTAGAAACAGGTTGTGGTCGTGGAATGTTCTGATTGTTGGTGTGCTGCTACTTGGAGCATTTCAGCTTGCAGATGCCGCCCCCGTTAATCTAGTCAGGAACGGAAGCTTCGAATATAACCCGCTGTTCGGCTGCAAGGTAGGAACTACAACCCTCCATAAGTGGACTGTAACTGCCGGGAATGTTGATGTGGGTAATGCCCGTTGTTGGGGGATTCCGGCAGCAGTCGGCGAGTTGTGGCTCGACCTAACTGGATCAGGAACCGAAAACGATGTTGGAGCAATTGCGCAGAATGTGCCAACGGTCGTGGGGCATAACTACCGCCTGTCATTCTTTTTCGGTGGTAATCCCCAATGTCTTGACGAGGCGATCAAGTCAATGCGCGTCTTACTAAATGGAGTCGTAGTCGGGAAATACAGCATTAATGTAACGGGGGTAGCTACTGACGATCCGCAATGGCACAGGCACAGCATCATCTTTGCGGCAAAAACAGCACCGACAGTGCTTAGCTTTCAGAGTCTGAAGGGTGTTAACCCGTTCACTGTCTGTGGACCGCTAATCGATGGCGTCAGTATTGTCGCGATCCAATAGGCCGAGGTGAGCCAGCCCACCGGGGCATCGGCTGGAAAAGTAGGAATCCTCCGGGCTCTAAGGCCGAAACATGACCCCGATGCAAGTAGGGTCTGTGCTTCCTATTCCTGGCGCTGATTTGTGGTGCCAATCCGTAGTTACTAGGCGACTTTCATGGCGGTGACTGTGGCGATTCCATCTGTTGCCGTTCAGGTCGTTAGATGACGTGCAGATTCCCGTGACATACCCGTGTCACGCAAAGGATTGATCCATATGTAACTCCACTACTGATTGGGAAAGAGAATGGATATTAGCAAGCCGAAATCGGTCCACACTTTTCGCGAGTTTCTGTCCGAAATTGGAATCGTCGTGCTTGGTATCGTCATCGCGCTCGGCGGTGAGCAGCTAGTTGAGCATCTGCGCGACAGTCACAAAGCGACGGAAGCGCGGGAGGGCATTCGCGATGAAATTGCGATGAACATTGGCGTTCTTTTATCGCGAAACTCGACACAGTCCTGTATCGATAGGCGCATCGATGATGTGGCACACCTGCTCGACGGCAGCGACGCGCCGAATTATGTGGCGCCTTCGTGGCTCGGGCGACCTCAGATCTGGGAAATGCTGCATTCACGTTGGCAGGTTGCATCGCAGGCGGGTAGGGCCCCCTTGCTGGCGCCGGAAGAACAGGCAGGCTACGGCTTCGTTTATGCTTTGTTCGCCGATATAGGCGCCGATGAGGACCGTGAACAAAGTGCCTGGGCGCGGATGAGGGCGATTGAAGGACTGCCACGTCCGAGCGGCGCGATGAAAGACGAGGTGCGACTGGCGTTGCAAGAGGCGCGGCTGACCAACTGGGATATCAAGGGCCTCAACAAGTTGGTGCAAAGCAAAGCAACGGAAATGGCTGTTGCCCATCGGGTGACGCCACGTCAGCAATTGGACACAGGGATTTGCTTACCCACGAACACTCCTCGAGCAGAAGCGTTGAATCGGTTAAGCGCCGAAGCCGGTCACCCAGTGGATCAGCCTTAAGCCTCATTTGGTGAGGTCATCTAACGAACAAAGGCTCCCACTTGCGAGGTACCCGTCCCACCTAAGTTATTGATTAAAAAAAATACTCTACTATTGAGTGGGAGTAATTGCAGTTAAGTAATGGAGAAGGCGACTATCCAATCTAGAAAGCCCGAGCCACGCCCCCGCAAGACAAAGTCGGTTTGGCTTGTGACGCAGAACGCGTCACAAAGCCTCTCTCTAAACAATCGCGCATAATTTATCGAACAAGGCCAGAATGTTGCTCAGGTTGGCCCGATGCGCAAGGCAGGTAGCTCTGCGGATACCAAGTGAAATCTACTGAAAGCCAACCAGGGTTTCTCGCTGGCGGCGGCGGTATGGGCGAGCTCATACGTGCCTTTCCGTGGACGTCCACAGTACTGGGCGAACCGCAATTTTGGCCGCAGGGGCTGCGCACCGCCGTGCGTATCTTGCTGACCACGCAGCACCCCATGTTTATCTTCTGGGGCCAAGATCACACCTGCTTATACAACGATGCGTATTCCCGTTCTCTCGGTCCGGAAAAGCACCCCTCCATCCTGGGCGCGTCTGGGCGCGGGTCGTGGGAGGAGATCTGGCCGATCATCGGACCGCAAATAGAGCAGGTGATGCGCGGCGAGGGCTCGACGTGGCATGAGAATCAACTCGTTCCCATCATTCGTCACGGCAGACTGCAGGACGTGTACTGGACTTATGGTTACAGTCCAATCGATGAGCCGACATTTCCTCACGGCGTAGGCGGTGTTCTCGTTATATGCAACGAGACCACCGAACAGGTACTAAACGAGCAGCGGCTTCTAGCCGAGCGCGAAAAGTTCGTGCAGTTATTTGATCAAGCGCCGATATTTCTCGCCGTGCTTGGAGGCCCGGATCATGTGATCGATTTTGCCAACCCCGGATACCTAAAACTCGTCGGTCATCGTTCGGTCATTGGTCGCACAGTAGCCGAGGCGCTTCCCGAAGTGGTGGCGCAAGGCTATGTCACGCTTTTAGATCAGGTTTATCGCACCGGCCAACCCTATTCGGCAGTCGGCGCTAGGTATGCCGGTCACGTCGCGCCCGATGGCTCGGTCGATGAGCGATACGTTGATTTTGTCTACCAACCCATGACTGATCGCGGTGGCGCGGTTACAGGCATTTTGGTGCAAGGAGTCGATGTCACCGCACGCACCACAGCGGACCAGGCGCTTGCATTCAATCGATCGCGTCTTAACTATGCGACCCGTCTTTCGGGTATCGGTTTCTGGTACTGCGACCTTCCGTTCGATGAACTCGATTGGGACGAGCGCGTGAAGGAGCACTTTTTCTTCGCGCCCTCCGCGCGGATCACCATCGATGATTTCTACGCAAGAATTCATGACGAAGACCGAGCCATGACACGGGACGCGATTGACGCGGCGATAGGCAATCGAACTCCCTACGACATCGTGTACCGCACCGTACATCCGACCTCCGGAGCGGTGAAATGGATTCGCGCACTCGGCGGTGCCGATTATGCAGACGATGGTACCCCGACCCGCTTTGACGGAGTGACGGTCGATGTATCTGCGCAGAGACTCGATCAGCAGCGTCTATCGAGCCTCAACAATCAACTTCGTGAGCAGGATCGGCGCAAGGATGAATTCATTGCAACGCTATCGCATGAGCTGCGCAATCCGCTCGCGCCCATTCGTGCCGCCGCTAAGATTATTGCCTCGCAGCAGGTTGAACCCGCGCAACTGCAGCGCGCGCAAGTAATCATCGAGCGGCAGGTGGCGCATATGGCCCTGTTACTGGATGACCTGCTCGACATCGCACGGATCACTCAGGGCAAATTACATCTCAAGAAGAGCACAGTGGCGCTCGTTGACGTCGTGGATGCTGCCGTCGAGGCGGTACGTCCGACGTTGAATGGGAAGAATCACAGACTCTCGTTGAGTTTGCCGGCTGGGCCGGTCTTCCTGGAGGCCGATCCTGTGCGCCTCTCGCAGATTCTGGCGAATTTGTTGATGAACGCCGCAAAATACAGTGACCCAGGCAGTCACATTGACCTGGCGTGCGTTCTCCGGGGCGACACAGTATCCCTGTCGATTGTGGACGATGGAATCGGTATTGCGCCGGAGTCGATCAGCGGGATATTTGAGATGTTTTCACAGATCGATGGTGTGGCGGGAAGGTCTGAGGGTGGCCTTGGCATCGGATTGGCGCTCGTCAAGGGCCTCACCGAATTACACGGGGGGTCCGTTCAGGCGCGAAGCAACGGCCTTGGGTTCGGCAGCGAATTCATCGTGCGGCTGCCTGTTGCCCCACGACACCCAGTTACCCCGACTCCTGCGGCTGATCTAATGCCGCCGGCGCCTGTCCGTCGCCGAATCCTTATCGCCGATGACAATCAAGATGCAGCGGAGAGCCTTGGTACGCTGCTTGAGCTTTCAGGCCACGAGGTTCGGGTGGCGCATCTTGGTCGCGACGCCCTCGCTCTTGCGCAAGTGTTTCGCCCCGATACGGCGCTGCTCGACATTGGCATGCCTGATTTGAGCGGCTACGAACTCGCGCAAGCACTTCGTCAGGAAGTATGGGCCGCGAGTATCCAGCTGATCGCTTTGACAGGGTGGGGACAAGAAGAAGACCGGCGCCGGGCTTTGGAGGCGGGGTTTGACTATCACCTGACAAAGCCCGTCGACCCGGATCAGCTGGAGACCTTAATCGCGCGTAAACACGTGGAACAGACCTAAGAGCAAGCGCAGAGATAGATAGTTTTGCTGACACCGCATTACTCTGGGCGTGCAAATTGTTGTCGCAAAGGGTCCAGTGCCTTTTGCGAAACTCGTGAAGTCACCGCGCGGGGAGGGGAGGCCGCAAGTGTCCAGGTTGTGCCGGCTTGTACATCTGTTGTCCTGCGCGCCCTGGGAGCCAGTCGTTACCCGGAAGTGTGACGGATTTTAGAGAGGGCCAGGAAAAAAGTCTTCATCGGTTCGGCATTAATAACAACGCCCGCAATCACGACACAGTGATCTCGATGAGCTTCGGCCGGGTGAGCAAACTACACGAGCCGCACGGAGTTGCTGCGTGCTCATCGAACTCGGTCAATACTGCACTCAATATTCGCTCGGGGCAGTGTCGGATTAGTAATTCAAGGTTACGCCAACGGAAATCAGGTCTGGCTTGGCTTCAGACGCCGTGATTTTCTGATACTCCGCGCGCACCCCTACAGTACCAAATCGGTATTGTGCACCAATTCCGTAGGAAAAATCATTCGTCCGGTGACTTGTGGAAGTCGATGCCATGCCAACGATCGGGCACGAAGTTCCATTGCAAATAGCTATGTTTGGATAATTGCCGTTGCTGTCCGTTTTAGTACTCAATAGAGCGATCCCGACTTTCCCGAATATGTCCCACCCTTTCGGCAATGAAGGCACGTAGCCCACTAGAAAGCCTGTAAGGGCCGTGTTCTTGGCCCTGGCCTGGTAAATGATATTGCCGCTCCCATCTTGCACGTTGTTGACTTTCGGGTTACCGAAGTCGACGTAATTGAGTTCCAATCCGAGTATGTTCCCGGGGCGAATGCCGCTAAAAACATTCCAGCCAGTCGTCGTACTGTCAACCTGTGCCTGCCAGCCGGGGGTGTGCACAGTCGTATTCGCCGTAGCACTGCCCACTCCTGCACCCACATAAAACGCGGGCAATGGCGATTGGACAGGAGGACTATTGCCCCCGTCTGCATAGGACAAGCCGGCAAATGCGCCGAGACTGAATAAAACAGCAGCAATGATTATTCGCATGATAAATCCCCGCTACAGGTCCTGTCGGCGCCGCTCGAACGTATCCCAGTGGGAGTCCCCATAGCGTGGCAAAGTTCCCACACATAGGTCGTTGCGCACACAGCCCTCTGTTTTTTCCACGATCCGGACACCCGTGCAGCCTGAACGAGATGTTGCAGAATGGCAACACAACTTTTCTGAAGACCATTCCCAGGCTGATAAATAATGCTTGCTACCGGTTGCGAGTAAACATTGCAGGTGGCGCTGTGGAAATGACCCTTGGTTAAAGTGAGCGAGTGGCCATAGCCGAATGCGTAAGGGTGCTGGGCCTGCCCAGGAGATCTCATGAGCAAGCGACCAGGCGGCAATAGCGCCTTCATTTTTGTTTTTGTCACGGTGCTGGTCGACTCGATCGGCTTCGGGATCATTTTGCCCGTGTTGCCGCGCCTCATCATGGAACTTACCGGTGTAACGGTGGATCGCGCGGCGGCCTATGGCGGCTGGCTATCCTTTGCATATGCGCTCATGCAGTTCTTCTGCGCGCCGGTGCTCGGCAATCTGAGCGATCGCTTTGGGCGGCGCCCGGTATTGCTGTTCGCGTTGCTCGCGCTGGGGTGCGACTACTTCATCATGGGATTCGCTCCCGCAATAGGCTGGCTATTTGTCGGACGACTGATCGCCGGTTGCGCCGGTGCTTCGTTTACGCCGGCCTATGCGTATATCGCCGACATTACCGAGCCGGCGCGCCGCGCGCAGAGTTTTGGCCTTATGGGTGCAGCATTCGGAATCGGGTTCATTGCGGGGCCCGCCATAGGCGGGCTGCTCGGCGCGTTTGGCACGCGCGCGCCCTTCTTCGTCGCCGCGGCGATCGCACTGGCCAATTTTGGTTTTGGCTGCCTGGCGTTACCGGAATCGCTTCCCCGCGAATCGCGCCGTCCGTTTGAGTGGAAGCGCGCCAACCCGCTCGGGACGTTTCGCCAGATATTGAAGTATCCCGCGGTTCCGATGGTGCTAGGAGCGATGTTCCTTTGGCAGCTCGCACACCAAGTCTTGCCGAGTACCTGGGCGTTCTACACCATCGCCAAGTTTCACTGGAGCAGCGCCCAGGTCGGTGGCTCACTTGCGTTCGTGGGGGCAGTGATGGCGATAGCGCAGGGGCTACTGACGCGCGTATTGATTCCCTGGTTCGGCGGCGAGCGCCGGGCGGCGCTGGCAGGCATGGCGGCTGCTGTGCTTGCGTACCTCGGCTACGCGCTCGCGACCCGCGGTTGGATGATGTACGCGGTCGGACTCACAACAGCCGTCTTCGCGCTTACATATCCGGCGATGAATGCGCTTGCGTCGCAACGAATACCTGCCAACGCGCAGGGCGAGTTGCAGGGTGCCGTCGCCAGTCTGTATGGATTGAGCTCGATCTTAGGCCCACCGCTCATGACGCAAGTATTCGGTTATTTCTCGGCGCCGGCGGCGCGCGTGCATTTTCCGGGCGCAGCGTTTGTGACGGCCGCAGCGCTCACTGTGGCCTGCGCGGCGCTGTTTTCAAAGGCCGTGGCGCCGATGGCTCCCCAGGTCGCCCACAGTGATTAGCCGCGTTGGAAGGGTCAATGTCTGTCGCAAGCTGACGACGAACTCGGGATAAATCAAACTTGAGGAGAACGATTGATGTTGAAGCCCACTCGACGAGTGGTTACTGGCCACGATGCGCACGGGAAATCGGTCATTTTGTCGGATGCTCCGCCACCGCAGCATCACCCGATGCACGGACCGGAGATCGGGGCGGACTTCCATGAAATGTGGAGTGAGACTGATCCTCTACCGACGTTGACCTCGATATGCGCACGGGAACCCAACGAGCGCCCATTCACCATCATGCCGGTGGCCGGCCATCTGCTGAGGATACTCGACGTCTATCCGCTCAAGGACGGTGGCAAGCGCACCGTCATGCATCGTACGCGCACGCTGGATTACGTGGTCATCATCGAGGGCGCACTGGTCCTGATACTCGATGAAAAGGAAGTGGGTCTGAATGTGGGAGATGTAGTAATTCAACGAGGAACAGACCACGCCTGGGAGAACCGCTCCGATAGCCTCGCGCGTGCGGCGTTCTTTCACATCGACGCGCGATTCAGCGAGGAGCTGCTGGTCAAGCTGCCAAAACCCCTGGTACTCATGACTTAGTGACCCAATCGTGGCGGGTTGTCTGCGGCATGCGCCAGGCAGAGTTGACGCAGGGCTGTTCTTCAGTCCCTGTCCGGCGCCCCCCCGGGAAACAGCCTACGGAAAGGCCGTGCCTCCTCAACCACGCGGGCGACAGAGGGCCTGGCCAGAACGCGCCTGCGGTAGGCGAGAACCCCCGGGTATCGATCGCCGATTGGATGAACCCAATCCGAGTAGAAAAGCGCTGGAGCCCCGGAGCAATCGGCCAGCGTGAACATGCTTCCCGCGGCCCAGGCGGATTGCGAGAGCCGCTCCTCGAGCCATCCATAGGCGACATCCAGCATCTTTCTGGCATCGGCGACACTCTTGGTATTGCGCTCGGCCCCGGTTCGCAGTCGATCGGAGACCACTGCTTGCATCGGGCTCATGACGTAATTGTCAAAGAACCGATCCATGAAGCGCACCTTTAGGGCAGCATCGTCGTCCATCGGTATCATCTGCGTCGTAACGGGGTAATGACGCATCATGTATTCTACGATGATGCTGGATTCGACGATCGTCGTCCCTCCATCTCGAAGCAGCGGAAATTTCTTGACGGGCCAAAGCGACTCGAGTTCGGCCCATCCGGCCGCGTCCTCGACCAAGCGATAGGTAAACGGAGTGGCATTCTCGTATAGGGCAATCAATGTCTTCCAGCAATAGGACGAGAACGGATGGGAATAGAGTGTTAGAGACATAGGGTTGGCGTCCTTAATTGCTGCGGCAGCGGAACCTGAATGCGGGCTGTGTACTTGCTATTGAATACCCGGCGATGCACCGATTCCCCAGGCAAGGCCACGACACATTGGAGCGTCAATTATCCTGCACTGCCTCGCGCGTGACTAGAGAGTTACTAGGAGGAGGATATGAAAAAATCGGGCACGGACCAGGGAAAGTCGGCATCGGAACTCATCACGAAGAGAATCTCCGAGCTCGGGGACTGGCGCGGGGCGACGTTGCGCAGAATGCGCGCGCTGATCAAAAGCGCCGACCCCGATGTCGTCGAAGAATGGAAGTGGATGGGCACGCCAGTCTGGTCGCACGACGGCATCATCTGTACGGGGGAGTCCTACAAGAGCGTCGTGAAGCTCACTTTCGCCAAAGGCGCCTCTCTGCAGGATCCGGCCCGTCTCTTTAATGCGAGCCTGGAAGGAAACGTGCGCCGGGCGATCGACATCCACGAAGGGGAAGTAATCGACGAGTCCGCCTTCAAGGCGCTCATCGGCCGGGCTGTAGCCCTCAACAGTTCCGGCAAATCGAAGCCCTCGAAGAAAGCGAAGGCCTAGCGCACTCGCTACGATCAGGTGCGGAGCACCGGAGATACGACCCCTTCGGAAAGGGTGGCGTGCCGGCGCTCCGGGGTGGCCAAATACGGCCTGTGAGATAGGCGAGTGATTGGCTCGGGAGCGGGCCGTCAGCGGCGGGCGGCCGCCTCGAGCCAAATCATGAGCGGTTCACGAACGATATCCATCTCGGAATATTTCCAGCGCTCCTCGGAGTAGCCCTTAAGAAGCGCCAGGATGGCCTGAATGCTCTCCGCATCCGACTGTAGGCAAGCCAGCGGATCGCTGTAGGTATGGAGACTGAACGCCACGGCGTTTGAGTCCGGAAGTCGGCTCAGCGTCTGGCGCTCAACCCGAATCCACAGCAGGTCGCCGGCGCGGGATGGATCGTGGCGCAATGTGTCTACCACGGCGTGCATCGCGGACGCATTGGCCGCGTGAGGATCATCGTGCGGGAAGAAGACCGTCGCCATCGGGGTCAGTTGCCAGTTGAATCGCTCACAAGGGCTGGTGGCGTGGATGCTGCAGATCACCTGGTTTATCCTCACGCCCAACTTGTCGGTGAGCCGTGGTACCAGTTCATGAGCCCACGCCACGTCATGGCCGACCGAGGCCACCAGACGACCCGAGGTGGAGTACGCGTTTGATGCGGCCGTGATCCGCGGAGCGCCAGCAATCACATCGAGGAGCATGAAGTCCTCCTCGATCAGATAGCTCAATTGCAGGAGCGGCTCGGCGGTATCGTCATTCAGGTCGAGCTTCTGGCCAGTGACGAGCGAGCTGATGACCGACCCACTTTGTTCGAAAGAGCGCGGATGGTCTGCCACCAGATGTTTCGTGACACGGTCTCGTAGCTCTCGCTGCGCGGGGAGCGAGTCCGGCTGCGAACCATAGTAGAAGGATCCGTAGCTATCGAGCCGCGCGCATTTCTGACGCATCATTTCCGCGTGTTCGGGGCCGATGAGGATCCAGGTTTCAGGATGGATGCGGCGCAAACCGAGTTGGAAATCGGTCGCCGCCCACCGATACGGACGATAAGAAGGGCCAGCAGCGTTCATAGCGCCATCAGGCGGCACAGGAGGGTCCGGCATATAGTCCACGGCGTGCGGGGCGGCCGCGATTTCTACCGAAGGAAACGGCCTCTATGTCCCGTCGCCAGGCGCCACTATGGATCGGCAGAGACGGTAACACGAGTGTAATGTCCATCATTTCGCAGAGAATACTCTACCGGCGGCGGAATCGAGGTGCCCCGAACGACTACTGTGCTCTGGGGGCACAAGCAGTATCATTTGCCTCCCGTTCACCTGTTGGAGAAATTCGATGTCTCTCCGCATCAATGATACTGCCCCCAACTTCACGGCCAAAACAACTCAAGGGCCGATCGATTTCCACAACTGGATTGGCGACAGTTGGGCGATACTGTTTTCGCATCCCAAGGACTTCACGCCGGTGTGCACGACCGAACTTGGCTACATGGCGAAGATCGAGCCGGAGTTCGCCAAGCGCAACGCCAAACTGATCGGGCTTTCGATCGATCCGGTGGAAAACCACAGCAGATGGGTGAACGATATTGAGGAAACCCAGGGTGCCAAGGTTAAATATCCGATGATCGGGGACACCGATCTGAGCGTCGCAAAGCTATACAACATGCTTCCTGCTGAAGAAGCCGGTACGTCCGAAGGCCGAACAGCTGCCACCAACGCGACCGTGCGCTCCGTATTCGTCATTGGACCTGATAAAAAGATCAAACTGATGCTGACGTATCCGATGACCACGGGGCGCAATTTCGACGAAATCGTCCGAGCGCTGGACTCGCTGCAACTTACCGCCCGTGAGAATGTCGCCACGCCGGTCAACTGGAAGCCTGGCGAGGATGTCATCATCCCGCCCTCGGTATCCGACGATGCCGCCAAGCAAAAGTACCCGCAGGGTTACAAGACCCACAAGCCGTATCTGCGGACCGTCAGGCTAGCAAAGTAGAATTGAGCGGATCGGACTATGCTGACCGTGGATGAGGTGCGTGCGGTCCCGCTTTTTTCGCCGCTCCCGGAAATCGAGCTCGAGCGCCTTGCGCACACCGCCGCCGATGTGCATCTCGCATCCGGAGAATACGCGGTGCACGAGGGCGGTGAACGGGCACTGTACGCAGTAATCTCCGGCAGGATCGAGGTCGTCAAACTGGTTGATGGCATCGAGCGCACCTTGGGTTGGCGCATTCCGGGCAATATATTCGGCGAAGTGCCGCTTACTCTTGGGACACCGTTCCCCGGCGCCTACCGGGCGTTCGAACCTTCGCGGGTCATGCGCATCGACGCTCAACAGTACTACGCGGTGGCAGCCACTGCGCCGGACATCTCTCTGAAAATCAGCGCGCTTGCGCGCGAGCGCATCGGCGGCCTGCAGGGAATCTCCGCCGAAGCGCCCAAGCCGCGAGTGACGATCTTCGGGCATCGCTGGGATGGCCTGTGCTCGGACCTGCGCCGGTTTCTTGCGCGCAACCAGATCACCTACGAATGGGTGGCCGCCGACTCGCCAGACGTCGCAAAGCGCTGGCCCTATGATCGTCCGGTGGACACGGACATTCCGGTGCTGCGGCTCTCGAACGGCGAAATAATCACTCGGCCAAACGCACGCGATCTGGCCAGTCGCCTCGGGCTGCAGATTCGGCCAAAGCTTCGGGAATACGATACCGTGATCGTCGGTGGCGGACCGGCCGGACTCGCCGCAGCCGTCTACGGAGCCTCTGAGGGCCTGCGCACGTTGGTGGTCGAGCGCGAAGCACCCGGCGGCCAGGCCGGGACGTCCTCCCGCATCGAAAACTATCTTGGCTTTCCGGGTGGAGTGTCGGGCGACGAATTGGCAAGTCGTGCCCTCCAGCAGGCAAGGCGGCTTGGGGCCGAGATTCTGGTCACTCGTTCCGTCGCCCGTATCGAGCCGGTCACACGCCAGGTGCTTCCTCGATGGTGACGAGATCGTCAGCGCGCGTACCATTGTCCTGGCGAGCGGGGTCACATGGCGCCATCTGGCCATCGAGGGCTTCGACCGCTTGATCGGCAAAGGAATCTATTACGGTGCCGCGCGCAGCGAAGCGGGCGGTGCTCATGGTCTCGATCTGCACTTGATCGGCGCCGGAAATTCGGCAGGGCAGGCTGCGCTGTTCTTCGCAAACCACGCCCGCAAGGTTACGCTCGTTGTTCGCGGCGACTCGTTGGAAAAAAGCATGTCGCACTATCTGATCGAGCAGTTGCGTGGGCAGTCGAACATCGAGCATCGCCTCAATTCGGAGATCATTTCAGTTCAGGGCGACACTCACCTGACGGCGGTGGGCATCATCGACCGCCGCAGCAAGGAGACTCGCCATGAGGACTGCGGCGGACTGTTCGTGTTCATCGGTGCCGACGCGCAAACGCAGTGGCTTCCGCCGGAAATCGCGCGTGACAGTCGCGGATACATTCCGACCGGCGATGACGTGGTGAAATGTGGTCGCTGGTCGCACAATCGCGACCCCTACTTACTTGAATCGAGTGTACCGGGCATATTCGCGTGCGGCGATGTCCGGCTGAGTCCCGTCAAGCGTGTGGCGTCCGCCGTCGGCGAGGGCAGCATGGCCATCTCATTCGTCCACCAATACCTCCAGAACGAAGGCGCACACACCGACGGCCACGTACGAGCGAGGGTTTGGAGCCGGCACAGATCACGAAGAGTGCCTGCGACGCTGCACAAGGCACTGATCGATGCCGCCGATGACCGGCCGCTCATCCCGTATCGAGTCGCACTGCTGCCGTCTTTGTGCATCGGTTCAGAGCGCCGCGATGAATTGCTGGTGGCTCGGCATGCTCTGCGCGGTCCTTGAGATCTGCTCCTTCAAATGTGCGAGCTGAAGCTGCGTATCCGCAAGAGACTGAATATTGGCCAACGGATCGAAACGCCGCGGCCAACAGCGCTGGCCGATGAACAGAGAGAGCCAGTTGGGCTCCACGAACAGCTCCTTATCGTAGAACGCCACCCGCCCGCTGCTGCGAAACAGGTTGATACGGTAGTTGAGTGTTTCCGGTATCGGCATGTTACGGCAGTGCCGCCACAGTGGGTGATCGTCGCGTTCGTTCGCGTGATAGTGCAAAGTCACGAAATCCCTGATGTGCTCGAACTCACCGATCTGCAGCCGGTTGTACTCCGCGGCGTCGGCCGGATCAAAGGAACGGTCCGGGAAAATTGCGGCGAGTTGCATCAGACCGCTCTGGATCAGGTGGATGCTAGTGGACTCGAGCGGTTCCATGAATCCGCTGGCCAGGCCCAGGGCGATGCAGTTTTTGTTCCAGAATTGCTTGCGCCGGCCGGTGGTGAAGCGCAGCAGCCGCGGCTCGGCCAGTGCTGGCCCATCAAGATGGGCCAGCAGCGTGGCGGCGGCCTCGTCATCGCTGATATAGCGGCTGCAGTAAACATAGCCGTTGCCAATCCGATGCTGCAGAGGAATGCGCCACTGCCAGCCAGCGCTGCGTGCCGTGGAGCGCGTGTACGGCGTGAGTTCTGCAGTGCTGGCACAGGGGACGGCGACGGCCCGGTCGCAAGGCAGCCAGTGAGTCCAGTCCTCATACCCGGTGTGCAACGCCTGTTCGATGAGCAATCCCCGAAAACCTGAGCAGTCGATGTACAGGTCCGCTTCCACGCGTCGGCCATCGTCGAGTTGCAGGGCCTGGATGAACCCATCCGTCGCGCGTAGCTCGACGTTCACGACCTTGCGCTCCAGGCACAGCACGCCGCGCTGCTCGGCGTAGCGGCGCAGGTACCGTGCGTACAGACTCGCGTCGAAATGAAAAGCGTAGGACAGGCTCGAGAGGATCAGCCGCGGATCCTCGCTGGGGCGCGTGAATCGGCCCAGATAGGCGGCCGCCGCGGAAAGTGAGTACTCGCTCAGTGCACTGGTATCGCCGGCTGCCCGTAACTTCAACCAGTAGTGATGAAAAGCCACCTGGTTGATTACGATTCCGTAGCGACCAAACGGGTGAATGTACCGGTCTCCCAACCGCGCCCAATCCACGAATTCGATGCCGAGCTTGATGGTGCCCTTTGTGTTTCGCAGGAAGTCATCCTCGTCCAGCTCGAGGATTCGATTGAAAGTGCGAATCGGAGGAATCGTGGCCTCGCCAACGCCCACGGTCCCGATGTCGGGTGACTCGATCGCCGTGATGGAGATACCGCTATTCTTCAGGACTTTCGCCAGCATCGCGGCCGCCATCCAGCCGGCCGTGCCTCCGCCCACGATGGCGATGCTGCGGATCGGTGCGTCAGCCATCGATCAATTCGCGGGCCCTGAGGTAGTCGGCATGCCGGGGCGCCGAGCGTGCTCTGGCATGGATGTCGGCGCGCATGGTATCCAGGCCGTGGCGCAGTGCACCGAGGTCCTGCTGGTCCGTCAGTGGGTCGTAGCGCTGTGGCATCACGTCCTGCCCCAACAGCACTGCCAGCCAGTTGCTGGTGGCGAACAATTCGAAGTCATAGTGCACGACCCGGCCGGTCTGCCGAAACTGCTCTATCTTATAGCTCAGGGAGTCGGGGACCGGCATATCCCGGCATTGGCGCCACAGATCGGCGTCATCCCGGGTCGTTGCCTTGTAGTGAAGAATCACGAAATCCCGGATGCGTTCGTATTCATCGATGGCGCGGCGATTGTATTCATTGACGACGCACGCTGCGCAATCGCGCTCCGGGAACAGGTTCAGCAGGTGTGTCAGTCCCTTCTGGATCAGGTGGATGCTAGTGGACTCGAGCGGTTCCATGAATCCGCTGGCCAGGCCCAGGGCGATGCAGTTTTTGTTCCAGAATTGCTTGCGCCGGCCGGTGGTGAAGCGCAGCAGCCGCGGCTCGGCCAGTGCTGGCCCATCAAGATGGGCCAGCAGCGTGGCGGCGGCCTCGTCATCGCTGATATAGCGGCTGCAGTAAACATAGCCGTTGCCAATCCGGTGCTGCAGAGGAATGCGCCACTGCCAGCCAGCGCTGCGTGCCGTGGAGCGCGTGTACGGCGTGAGTTCTGCAGTGCTGGCACAGGGGACGGCGACGGCCCGGTCGCAAGGCAGCCAGTGAGTCCAGTCCTCATACCCGGTGTGCAACGCCTGTTCGATGAGCAATCCCCGAAAACCTGAGCAGTCGATGTACAGGTCCGCTTCCACGCGCCGGCCATCGTCGAGTTGCAGGGCCTGGATGAACCCATCCGTCGCGCGTAGCTCGACGTTCACGACTTTGCGCTCCAGGCACAGCACGCCGCGCTGCTCGGCGTAGCGGCGCAGGTACCGTGCGTACAGACTCGCGTCGAAATGAAAAGCGTAGGAATTGAGCGCGGCCAGAGTGCTGCCGGCTTGCGCCGACGGCAAGAACCGATCGAGCTGCGCGGCTACGGCATTGAGGGACCATTGTTCGAACGCGCGCGCTTCACCGTGACGGCGTGCTCTTAGCCAGCCGTGGTGGAGCGCATCCATTTTCGGCGACGTGCCAAACACCCCGAAGGGGTGAAAATAAGTGTGGCCAAGTCGACCCCAGTCCCGGAACTGGATGCCCAGCTTGAACGTCGCGCGCGTCTGGCGCATAAAGTCGGCCTCATCCAGGCCGAGTGCGCCGTTGAACAGTCCGATGGGTGGAATTGTCGCCTCGCCGACGCCGACCGTTCCGATCTCCGGCGATTCAATGACCTGGATGTTCCCGGTCAGGCCGCGTAGCTTGCAGGAGAAGAGGGCCGCCGCCATCCAGCCGGCAGTTCCGCCTCCCAGCACAGCGATGCTGCGCACGGCGCGCGCGTCATTCATGGCCTCACCTGCGCCGGAGTGCTCGCAAGCAGACCATGCTGCGCCAGAAAATCGCGATGCCCGGGCCGGTCTGCGATGCCCGAGCGGATGCGCGCGGACAGCATCCGAAACGCGCCGCGTGTGTTCTCGATATCGGCAGCCACGGCCAGTGGGTCGAGGTGGGTGGGATGCACGTGCTGGCCGAGCAGCACGGCAAGCCAGCCCTCCTCGCCAAAGCAATCGTTCTCGGCTAGTTGCAGGCGTCCGCTGTGACGAAACAGTTCGAGTCGCTCCCGCAGCGAGGTCGGTGGCTCGCACGCTCGGCAGTGTTTCCACAAAGGCGAGTCTTCGCGGCTGGTGGCACAGAAATGCAATGCCAGGAAATCGCGAACCCCGTCGTGCTCGGCGCTACTCAGGCGGTTGTATTCCTGTGCGCAGGCCTGGCCGGATTCGGGCGAGAGCCCTGGGAAGTGACCGAGGAAGCGGGTAATGCCGGACTGCAATAAATGCAGTTCCACGGCTTCCAGCGGCCCCGGATTGCAGGCGCCCAGGAACAGGACATTGCTAATCCAGAATCGGTCCGGTCTGCCGCAGCTAAAGCGCCGCGCAACGGCTTGTTCCGGGGAAGCTCCAGGAAACGCGGTGCGCCACGCCGATTCCACTTGAGCTTCCGTCGAGAAATCGGAACTGTACGCGTAGCCCCTGTCCGTCCCATCCTGCAAGGGAATCTCCCACCGCCAGCCGTGTTCCGCGGCCGTAAAGCAGGTATAGGGTGAAAGCTCAGCCGACGGTGGACCGGGCATTGACAGCGCGCGATTGCAGGGCAGCCACCGGTGCCACTCTTCGAAGCGCGCACCGACGGCGCGCCATACCGGGCCGCCACGGTTGGCAGTGCAGTCGATGACCATGTCCGCCTCAATGGCACTGCCGTCATCGAGGCGCAGCGCTTGGATCGACCCAGCGACCGGATGCAATTGGACATCGACAATGTTCGCCGCACTGGCCCGCAGGCCCCGCCGCAGCGCGTAGCGGCGCAGATAGTCCGCGAGTTCTCGGCCATCAAGATGATAGGCGTAGGAGTACCAAAAGAACGGCGAACGCCGATCTGAGTCGGGCAGCGCAAAGCGACCCGCGTGCGCGAGGGCGGCCACAGGCGAATATTCCTCGAATCCCGGTTCATCGCCCAGGCGATGCAAACGCAGCCAATGGGAGTGAAAGGGGACGCCGTCGAGTCGGGCCCCGCTCGGTCCGAAACCTCGAAAGTACCGGTCGCCGGCATGCCCCCAGTCCCTGAACTGCGCACCGAGCTTGAAGGTCGCGCGGGTGGCACGCATCAGCTCCCGCGCATCAATCCCCAGCAAACTGCACAGTCCGCCGAACGACGGCAGGGTGCCGATCGCTTGCGGTGCGGCGGCTGCACACTCGAGCAGCTGGACCTCGTAGAACTCGCGCTCCAGCACGCGAGTCAGCGCCGCGGCGGTCATCCACCCGGCAATACCGTCACCGAGAACTACGATCCGCCGCCGCCGCATGTTGTTGCTGAGATGAGACAAACTGCTTGGGCCGGGCTGTTGACAGAGTAAATCCTATTTATCCTATAATAAGCCATTCGTCGTCTGATCGGACTGACTGAATATTGAGAGACCACAAATAATTTAGGGGGGTGGTTACTCTGTGAAAGCAAAAAATCGGAAATATTTGTGCGCACCGGGTGCTTTGCTGCTGGTGGGATCCATGCCGACACCGGGATATACCGCGGACACCGGGACTACGGCCGCGGTCGAGCTTGAGGAAGTCATCGTAAACGGCGTACGCCAAGTGCTGCGCGATTCGATCGTCACGAAGAAAAACACCAATCTCGTCAGCGACAATATTTCCACGGCGGACATCGGTCAATTGCCCGACGTGACGATTGCCGAAGAACTCGACCGCCTGCCCGGCGTCAACACCACCCGTGATCGCGGCAATGCCAGCCAGGCCGCCGTGCGCGGCCTGGGCCCGCGCTTGGTGCTGGGTCTTGTGAACGGTCGCGAAGTGGCTTCATCAGAGCCCTCGCAGGATCTGCGCTGGGAAATCTATCCTTCCGAGATCCTCGCCGGCGCGCAGGTCTACAAGTCGCAGGACGCATCGCTGATCCCCGGCGGTATTGCCGCCACGATTGACATCCGCACTCTGGCGCCGCTCGATTCGCGCGAATCCGGGCTGACGGTGCGCGCCGGTCCCACGTACAACGAGATTGGCAAAGATCTGCCTGATTACAGTCCGTACGGGTTTCGCGCCAGTGCCGGGTACGTCGGTCACGTCAGCGAGAGTTTTGCCTATTCCGTGGCCGCCAGCTGGCAGAATGAAAAAAACGGCTTTCCGGATTTTCGTACCTGGGGCTGGAATACTCCCGACACGGGCATGCCAGGGGACCTAAACGGTGACGGTGTGCCCGACAATACCACTTGGGGCCTGAATACCGAGGTTAAGGAGATCAAGCAAACCCGCGATGCCATCGCCGGCACGGCTGAATGGCGCACGGGCGGCGGCGTCACAATCAAGGCCGACGCGCTGTGGTCGCAATATGAGATCTATGAAAACCAGTTTCAGGCTTGGTACGGCAACAACATCACAGGCAACTGGGCGAACGGTAACCTAGCGCAATACACCAGCCCAGGCAGCTCCTTCGACATCGCCAATGGCAGCGTGGTAGCGGCCACAATGAACAACGATTACGCGAATTACCAGAGTGAGGTCGCGCGCTACACAGAGCGTCACACCCTGGCGGTCGCTGGGCTCAACGCCGCCTGGAAGAGCGACACCTGGAGCAATTCGGTCGACCTGTCCTATTCCGAGGCCTGGCGCAAGAACCGCTGGGAAGCAGTCTATCTGGACACGTTGTACCCATACCCGTCGGCGCTGGTGTTCGACGTACGCGACGGACAGACGCCCTATGGCGCGGTGACCGGAGTCAATCCGGCCGATCCGGCGCTGCAGACGCTTGGCGGGCCCAACAGTCGCAACGGCACAAGCGACGGGCCGGAAGAGACCAAGGACCGGATCGGCGCCCTGGCCGCGGATTTTACGCGCAGCCTGAGCGGCGACTCACTTTCCGACTTCAGGTTCGGTGCACGCCTATCGGATCGCGAGAAGGATCACTCGAGATTCCAGTACAACCTATGCCCGGGCTCGGGCTCGCCGTGCACCGCGCCGGTTCTGGTTGACTTGTCCACCGCGGGACTCAAGTCTTTTACGGTGCCGGGATTTACGGCCCCGCCAATGGTCTATGGCAACTTCGGCACACTGCGCGCGCTGGCGTATCCGAACGACAACATGCCGGCCGGTCTCGCGCAACAGCCTGGCCAGGACACCACGGTAAAGGAGAATACCTACGAGGCCTACGGCATTCTGGATTTCAAGAGCACGGTGGGCGGCATGGCGCTGACCGGCGGTCTCGGTGCCCGCGTGGCATACATGAAAATCACCAGCGATGGATTCGTCTCCGCGGATGGTGGAGCGACATGGAGTCCGGTATCGGTCAACAACGATTTCACTGATTTTCTTCCCAGCCTGAACATGGTCCTGCACTTGTCTGACCAGAAATTGCTTCGCTTCGGGGTGGGCGAGGCCATTTCCCGTCCGCCGCTCGATGCCCTGGTGACCGGGTTCTCGATTAGCTCGACCGGAAATCCGCGCACCGGCGGCGGCGGCAATCCGCTGTTAATGCCCTATAAGGCGACCCAAGTAGATCTATCCTACGAATGGTATTTCCACGACGAGTCGCTTATGGCGCTGGCCGGCTACTACAAACACATGAAAAACATGATCGGTGCCAGCCAGTCGACGCAGACCATCAACGGCGTGCTCGCGCTTATAACGTCGGAAAACAACACACCGGGTGGGGACTTGACGGGCGTGGAGTTTACCTTCCAGTCGCGTTTCTACTTTCTGCCCGGGGCGTTTAGGAACTTCGGCGTGTACGCCAACTATTCCTACGTGCACTCGAATATTCATGAAGTCGCTCCCGTGTCCAATCCGTACCCAATGGTCGGTCTGGCGCAGAACACCTCGCAGCTGGACCTCTTCTACAACCAGGGTGGCTTCGAGACACGTGTGGGCTGGAAGCACCACAGCGACTTCACCGTGGCGCCGACTTGGGTGGGTACGACGCTCAAGGGTCTTGCTGCCGAGAACATCCTCGATGCCAGCGTTTCGTATACCTGGGCCAGTAATTGGAGCGTGCGCCTGCAGGGGCAAAACCTGACCAATCAGATATCCAGGATGTCGACGGACAACAATCCTCAGGATCTGGCGAACGACGGCGGCTATCAGGTCTACGGCCGCTCCTACCTGCTGGATGTCGGCGTCAAATTCTGACCGCGATATCGGCTGATATGCGGCGGGGCGGTCTCAGTGATCCGCCCCGCTTTTTTTTGGCGCGCCCGCATGAGTCGCGTGGCCGTCGTGACCGGTGCAGGCAGTGGCATTGGCCGAGCGGCGGCGCTGGCTCTGGTCGATGGCTGCGCCGTCGCACTGGCCGGACGGGCGCACAATATTGCATGCGGCCAGATCGAAATCGGCAATGCTGCCACAGCCCTGACCGCACAGCTGCAGGCGGATGAGTGGTGCAAGATGGAGCCCACCATCGATGTCCGGCACTTGGCTGAGGCGGTACTGTACAGGGCGCGACTACCGTTGGAGGCCAACGTGCTGTCGATTACGGTGACGGCCACGCATATGCCCTTCGTGGGCGGGGGTTGAAGAGCGGGGTAAGCAGGTCGTGCGTAACTATTCCGTTTTATCCGCAGCGCTTGGTTCGGCACTGCTATTACAGGTTGCGTACGCGGCTCCGAGTGCGCCGGACGAGGGGCCGGCCGTGCGTGCGGTGTATCTGGACCAATCCGGAGTCATCCGCTGGCGTGACAACCGAGCGGAGGTTTCGCTCTACGGCGCCAATTACTGCGTCATGTCCGGCTCCGATTACCGGATGGCTGGGCTGGTCGGGGCGGATCGCAAGGCAATGATCGATGAGGACATGGCGCAATTCGCCCGCATGGGCTGGACGGCGCTGCGCCTGTGCTCCTGGGGCGATTGGGAGAATTCTGACCGAGCAGGGAATCTGATCGTCAACGAGCACGTGGACCTGCTCGATTACCTGATTGCAACTGCGCGTAAGCGCGGCATCTACATCCTGCTGACTCCGATTCACACCTATGACCCGGCGTTTGCGGATCAGATGGGAAAGCCGACGCTTAATGTCGGTTTCTCCCGGTATTTTGACCGCCCGGAAATGGGCACTAATCCCGCCTCGATTGCGGCACAGGCCACTTACATCCGGCAGCTGCTCGAGCACGTCAACCCTTACACCGGCCTGGCGATCAAGGATGAGCCGGCCGTGCTGTTCGTGGAGATGATTAACGAGCCAGTGCATCATCCGGAGGACATTCCCGGCTCCGTTCGTTATATCAACACGCTGGTCGACGCCGTGCGCTCGACCGGAACGCGCAAACTCACCTTCTTCAATGTTTCGCAGGATTTCGCGATCGCACCGGCGATCAGGCGCTCCAGGGTCGATGGCGTGAGTTTCGGGTGGTATCCGACCAGTCTGGTCGCCGGGCACATGCTCAAGGGGAATTTCCTGCCGGCGGTGGATTCTTACCCCGACATGCTGAGGCCGGACGTGACGGACCGGCCGCGCATCGTTTACGAATTCGATCAGGCGGATCTGATCTCCGGCTACATGTATCCAGCGATGGCCCGTACATTCCGATCTGTGGGCGCGCAGCTGGCCACCATGTTTGCGTATGACATGCTGCAGACCGCACCCTTCAACCTGGGTTGGCAGACACATTTTCTCAACCTTGTGCATACGCCGAGGAAGGCTGTAAGTGCGGTGATCGCCGCTGAGGCGATGCGGCGCCTGCCGCGGTTGAAGGATTACGGCCGCTATCCTGACAATCGCAGCTTCGGGGATTTTCGGGTTAGCTACGAAGGCGACATGAGCGAATTGAACGCCACTGACGGCTTCATGTATGCGGGAGATACCAAGGATGCTGCGCGCGATCTGCACTTACTGCGGCGCATCGTGGGCTTTGGTTCCTCCGGCACTGTGGATTACGAGGGTAGCGGAGCCTACTTCCTCGACCGGATTCGCGAGGGCGTGTGGCGACTCGAGCTCTATCCCGATGAGATTCTGGTGCGCGATCCCTTCGAACAGCCCCAGCCCGGCAAGATCGTCTCGCGTTTGCTGTACCGCTCCTGGCCCATGAAGCTGACTCTGCCCGATCTCGGGGATGCTTTTGTTGCCACGCCGCTGGCCGGTCCAGGCGCGGCGTCCCCGGTGGCGCGAGCGGCGGTGAGGGGCGTAGTTGCTGTGGAGCCGGGTGTCTGGCTGCTTACGCGCAGGTCAGAAGAGGCGAGCGGCGTCCTGCCCGAGCACGTCGGGCGCGTGGCCCTCAAGGAATTTCACGTTAACGCGCGCCTGTCCTATCCCGATCTCGTCCAGACGCTCGCCGCCGGCGAATTCATGCTGGGCGCGCCCGTGCAGATACGCGTGCGAGTGGCCAACGACACCCTGCCCGACGAGGTCAGGATGTGGCTGCGGCCCGCCGGCGCCAGATTTGACAAGCCGATTGTGATGCAACGCGCACGGGGCAACGATTATGTCGCCGAGCTGCCCGCGGGCTCACTCGCGCCTGGACGGTATGAGTACGCGGTTAGCACGCAGACCGGGGATCGGGTCACCACCTTTCCGGGCGGTGTGCCGGGGCAGCCCCTGGTATGGCCGTTCCGCACGGATAGCTACTGGTCGTTTAGCGTAACGCCCCCGGGAACAACGATGCGCCTGTTCAATCCAAAGTTGGATTTCGGGCTGCTGTCGTTCGTGCGCCCGGGCGAGCAATACCGGAATCCATTCTTTCAGCTGACCACCGGGGAGAGCGCCGACGAAGCTGCTCTGAGCCTGGACCTGCCCGATCTGGGCAGGGACACGCCGCACCAGTACGCGGCGGCACTTTACATCGGCGATATCATGGCGGTTCGCCGGAGCGAGCTTGCGCGCGCGGATTCTCTCCACGTCAAGCTGCGGGCGGACGGTGGGACCCGCAAGACCCTGCAGCTGTGCCTGATCGAAAAGGACGGAACGGCATGGGCGACATCCGTGCTTGCCGGAAGCGCGTGGGCGAGTGTCAGCGTTTCGCTCGCCAGCCTGCATCCTTCACGCAGCATCCACATTCCAAGCCCCTACCCGGGACTGTGGAATTACTGGCGCGCAGCGGCGCCGGGGCGGGGCGGTCCGGCCGACCATGTACACCTTGAAGACGTGGAGCGGCTGCAGCTCATGGTGACACCCAACGCAGGCGACACGGCCGGTGACACCGCCAAAGGCGCGGTCGTGGAGTCGATCTCCCTGTCGTTCGCCAGCGGCCCTTGATGACATGGCCACGCGCTCGCTGTGCGCTGCATTGCTGGTCATCGGCTTGTGTGCCGATGCCGCCACCGACGCGCCCGCGGCCGGGCAAGGGCCCTCGGAGGGCAGACCGTGGACTCTGCATCTCGCGGGGAGCGTGGGGCTGAAGATGGCGTGGATCGCACCAGGTACGTACACTATGGGCAGTGGGGAATCCGAAGCTCTGCGTCGCGCCGATGAGGGTCCCGTGACGCAGGTAACGCTGCGGCGGGGCTACTGGCTTGGCATTACGCCGGTAACGATCGGCCAATGGAAAGCCCTCATGGGGCGTGGGGTACGCGGCCAGCTTGAACAGCTGCTCCGCGATGACTCGCTGCATGACTTTGGCGGCACGAACGAGACTCTGCGCGCTTACATGCACTTCTCGAGCGACGTGGATCCGGGTGAGTATCTGACTGGCGAGGCTGACGAGCTGCCCATGTATTATGTGAGCTGGAAAGATGCCGTCTCATTCTGCGAGCGACTCAATGCGCGCGAGCGTGCCGCTGGACGGCTGCCGTCAGACTACGAATACGCTTTGCCCACCGAAGCGCAGTGGGAATACGCCGCCCGGGCGGGCACAGCGACAGCCAGCTATGCCGGCAAACTGACGGCGCGGGACCAGCGAGTCGCGATACTCAATGAGATCGCCTGGTACGACGCCAACAGCGCCGTGGGTTACACCGGCAGGGGCTGGCTTATCAACGGGCAGCGCGCCGGGCCGCACGCGGTGGCGCAGAAGCGTCCGAATGACTGGGGCCTGTACGACATGACGGGCAACCTGTGGGAGTGGTGCCGCGACTGGTACGGCGCCTACTCTGGCGGCCAGGCCGTCGATCCGATCGGACCCGCGTCTGGCTCGGCGCGCGTCAATCGCGGCGGCAGCTTCGGCAGTGGCGCGGTTGACATGCGTTCCGCCGCCCGTGCCGGCAATCCGCCTGCGGAAGCCAGCGCCTTCCGCGGATTTCGTCTCGCGCTCGCACCACGCGCTTCGGCCAGCGGTCTTTAACGCCTGGCGCCTGATGCGTACTTCCTTGAAGGTGATTGCAACCGCGGGCGTTGCTTTATCAGTGGGGGCATTTCGCCGAACCTGTGCACGGTTGACCCGTGAGTAGCGGGACGTTTTCGTTTTCGGACCGGCGCAACGCCCTTGCCTTTTGGCTGGGCTCGGCCATCGTCAGCATCGGCGTCGGGCTGCATCTGCCCATGTTTTGGATGGGGCGGACTACGGGCTTCATCCTGGCCGACATGACCATGGACGCCGGGATGCTGTGGGGGATGGCCCTCATTGTCGTCGGCATCGTCGCCGCCGGTTATGGCCTGCTACCCAAGGCGGCCGGCAATGGCACCGTGCATGATGTCATCGCGCCACCCGAGGACGCTGCGCTTTGCGCCGCACACTGGAAGCTGATGGGGGTTCTGGCCATCGCCCTCATCATCGATATCATGAAGCCAGCGAGCCTGGGCTTTGTCACACCCGGGATGCGTGTTGAATACCGGGTGAGCGCTGCAACCGTAGCGCTACTGCCCTTGTCGGCCTTGATCGGCACGGCGGCCGGTTCCTTTATCTGGGGCGCGCTCGCTGATTTTTACGGGCGACGCGCCTCGATTCTGCTGTCATCGGTCATGTTCGTCGGCACCTCGATCTGCGGTGCGATGCCCTCATTCTGGTGGAATGTCGCCATGTGCTTCCTGATGGGCGCGGCGGCCGGCGGCATGCTACCGATCGCCTATGCGCTGCTGGCGGAGATCATGCCCACCAAGCACCGGGGCTGGAGCCTGGTACTTGTAGGCGGCATCGGCACCATCGGCGGCTATTTCGTCGCGAGCGAGTGTTCAGCCCTGCTGCAGCCGTTTTTCGGCTGGCGGATCATGTGGTTTCTCAATCTACCCACTGGACTGATCCTCATAGCACTGAGTCCATTGATCCCCGAATCTGCGCGCTTTCTTCAGCACATGGGCCGTTTTGACGAGGCGCGCGCGACCCTGGCTCATTTCGGCGCGGTGATCAACTTAAAGGCCACAGCGGATCAGTTTGATGTCTCCTCTAGTCGCGAGGCTGCAGCGACCGCCACGAAACAAGGCCTGTTGGGCACGGCTATTGCGCTCACCTTGGCCGCGCTCGCCTGGGGATTCGTCAATTTTGGCGTGCTGTTGTGGCTGCCTGGCTCCTTGGTGGCCGAAGGACGCAGCGTCGGTCTAGCGAGTGCGATCATTGCGAGATCAGCCCTGATAGCGGCACCGACCGTCCTGGTCACGGCTTACCTATACAGCACCTGGAGCACCAAATACTCCCTGCTGACGGCGATTGGCATAACCACGCTCGGTCTGTTTGCGGTCCTGCTGCGCGCCACGGGATACGTTCCCCTGCTCAGCAATCCAATCGTGCCGCTATCGCTTTTAATCGTCGGGTCGAGCGCCGTGATCTCAATTCTCCTGCCGTACGCGGCCGAGAACTACCCGGTGAGGATCCGTGGCCGGGCCACCGGCTGGGTGGCCGGCTGGAGCAAGGTCGGCGGACTGATTGCGCAGGGCTTGAGCACGTTGGCTATGGTGCCGGCTCTGGGCGTTGCTGCCGGCGTGGTCATCGTGCCGGCGGCGATTTCGCTGCTAATGATTGCCGTGTCTGGCCGGGAGACGCGCGGACAGGATTTGCGCGAACTTGAATCACGACGGGCTGAGCGGGCTAACCCGGTTCAGTCGCCTCTTGAGGTGCAACAGTAAACTGCAGACACGTTCAGCACCCCAATGTCCTTAAGGCGTGTAAACATCCGCGCTTGGGGTGACTCCCGCTCAGTGAGGTGGACGATAGGGGATGAGCGCACCCGGGCGACTCGCGCCGCGCGGCTCAGGAACTCGTCGAGGTCAGGAAGGCAGCGCCGACGTTCTCAACGCGCTGCGGGGCGATGGGCGGCATCCCCCAATTCGTGCCCGGCACGCCGTTCGGCGCGGCACAGATTGCACAACCGTATTTCGAACTAGCGGCTCAATGAACAGTTGACGCCGCTTTGGGCGGCCTCGTCGCATCCGACGGACTCGTACGGAACGGTATTTCCCTTCAGCGGAATGAACGCAACGGCGCTTGCGGGCTGGTCGGCGCACCGATACTCCACCACGTAGCGCTGGCGCTTCTCTTCCTGTCCGATCAGCTTGAGTTCATCGATCGTGCACTTCACACCATTGTGGGCAAGCGCCTCCCTGAAGGTGTCCATTGTGATTGGGGTTTCGACCGGACCGGCGTCGGTCAGGCGACACTTGATGCCGCGCTTGGCCGCGTCGGCGCAGCTTAGTACGGTGGTCTGGCCTTGCGAGCCCGGGAGCGGTGTTTGCACCAGGAAACCGCCCCCCTCCTGGCAGGCGACTTCCGAATACTCCGTTTGGGTGGACACGCTCTTGCCGAACCACTGCAGCTCCTTGACCTGGCACGGTGCCCCGCTGCCGGACTTGATGAGTGAGGCGACAAGGGCGTTCACGTCCCGATTCTCGGGTAGTTCACAGAATAATTTCGGTTTGTCTCCTTTGGCTGCGTCGCGCGCCCGCAGTTCCTCCGCGTGCAGACAGGAAATGCCGATCGGCGGCTCTTGCCCCTGGGTTTCCAGCAGGTAACCCATGCCGGCCGTGCAGGCGATCTCGTAGACACGTGACTCGACTTCCTTAGCGCCGGGAGTCAGCTGGCGCGTACCGCTCGCTACTAGCCGGGCGTTGCTCACGGTACAGGGAAGTTGCAACTTCGCAATCAGTACTTCGCTCTGAGCTTTTGCTTCCGCCGGGCTTAGCACGGAATCCGACGAAGCGTTCGCGCCCGTGTTTTTCTTATTGTTGCTATTGAGTCTCTCAAGTTCATCGTGGGGGATGGATCCGCTGAGCTGGCTGTGGTCCTGATAGTTGCCACCTGGCATGTTGGTCTGGGCGACCGCGGGGACGGCAGGCAGGCACAGCAGCACGATCAGCGGCACTGGCCCGCTTATTTTCGCGCGATGTAATGACATAGGCATACCCTCATCTCACCTGGTAGAGCGAGTCCCGGGCGATCACCTGCGCGCTGAGCTCAAGATGAGCGTCGGCGAGGCCATCGGCTGAGGCGGAAACATGTATAGCGCCGCCACCCGGCGTGAGTGGGCGGACGATCAGAAGCGCCAGGCCATTGAATGCCTTGCGATGGTCGGCGCTGAAAGGGCTCGACGGTTGCCGCATTGCCGTTATCGACGGCGGCAATTTCTCCCGCCCCCGTGACCCGAAACCTCACCAGGATTGTCGGCCGTCGGGCACAGATTCCCGCCTGGTCCTCTATTCGAACCGTTATAAACGACAGATCGTCCCCATCGGCAGCGAATCAGTGGTGCGATCGGCGAGCAGCCGGATTCTTGCCGGAGCGCCGGCCGTACGCATGGTATCCCTGGCCACTTCCACGCCCTGTCGAAAGGCCACGGCCTGCAGCAATCCCGGCTCGTAGGGCACCTGCCACAGCAAGCGGTACTTGCTTGCAAATTTCAGCGAAGCGCTCACGTTCGGTCCGACCGGCAGCTCCACCGGTTCCGTCAAGCGCTTGCTTGCGTCCGAGCGATTTGCCGTTGAGTATCAGCTCCACCTCGTCGGCGTTGGAGTAGACCATCACCGGGATACTCTGCCCTTCGAGGCCCGGCCCAGTTCCAGTGCGGCAGCAGGTGAACCATCGGCTTCGTCGGTCCAGACGCTTTGATACAGGTAATAGCGGTCCTTGGGGAATCCGGCCAGATCGACCATGCCGAAATAGGAGCTGCGCGCCGGCCAGTCGTTGCTGTGATCGTCGCGCCCGTCGAAGTACGGCGTGGGCTCGCCGAGATAGTCGAAGCCCGTCCACACGAATTCGCCCAGCAGTGTCGGGTCGGCGTCCTGCGCGGCGAATTCGACGTCGGGACAGTAGGCCCACGGGGGCGCGATGATGTCGTAGCTGCTGATCTGCAGCGAGGGATGCTTCTCGTACTTCTCGATCGGCAGATGGTAGACGCCGCGCGAACTGACACACGAGGCGGTCTCGGAACCGTAGATGATCCAGTTGCGGGTGCGCAGTTCCGAATCTCCTCGTACTGCGTCGGCTTGTAGTTGAAGCCCTGGAATATCCACCTCCTCGGCGAGTTTGTTCCTGATGGCGTCTTCCCAGTTGTTGAACGCGGCCGTCGTCGGGCGCGTGGGATCCTCCTCGTGGAAGAGTCTCGTGAGGCGCCGGGCTTCCTTCCAGCCCTCCGCATCGCCTTGCTCGGGAATTTCGTTGCCGATGCTCCACATGATGACGCTCGGATGATTGCGGTCGCGGCGCACCATGTCGCGCACGTCGCGCTCCGACCATTCGTCGAAGTACTTGCTGTAGCCGTTGGGCACCTTCGGAATGCGCCACATATCGAACGATTCGTCCATGACCAGCAGGCCGAGGCGGTCGCGAACTCAAGCAGTTCCGGCGAGGGCGGATTGTGGCTGGTGCGAATCGCGTTGACGCCTGCGCCTTTCATGATCTCCAGCTGGCGCTCGGTGGCACGGCGATTCACTGCCGCGCCGAGCGCGCCCAGGTCGTGGTGCAGACACACGCCATGGAGCTTTAGGTGTGCCCCGTTCAGAAGAAACCCACGTTCGCGGTCAAAGTCCAGGGTGCGTACGCCGAACGGAGTCACGTACTGGTCCGAACGCGTCGTGCCATGCAGGACCTCGGTCACCACCGCGTAGAGATACGGCTGCCCATGTCCCAGCGGTGCGGCTTCGGTATGCGCAGGCCCGTGGTCACCGCCTGCTGCCTCCGGCCGACAGCTCGGCATGCGTTTCGCTCTGCACCACCTGGCGCCCGCCTGATTCCTGAATGCTGGAGCGTACTGTTACTCGAACCGACGCGGCCAGTTGATTGCGCAGTTCCGTACGCACTGCGACCGTGGCCGACTCGTTCGACACGAGCGGTGTTGTAACGTAAGTGCCCCATTGCGCGACATGGATCGGACCGGTCGTGGTGAGCCACACATTGCGATAGATGCCGGCCCCAGGGTACCAGCGTGAGGAATTCGCCTCCGGCGCCAGGCGCACCACCAATACGTTGTGCCGAGCCTTGGGCAGCAGGTAAGGTGTCAGGTCGAATGAAAATCCAATGTATCCGTACGGGCGACCGCCCAGCTCGTGGCCATTGAGCCAGACGCGGCTGTTGGACATGGCGCCGTCGAATTCGATGGCGTAGTAACGCTTTGTCCGGGCCGCCGGCAAGCTGAATGTCTTTCGATACCAGCCGATGCCGGCGATGGGCAGTGCTCCAGTGTGTGGATTGAGAGCGGCGTCGAACGGCCCGTCGATCGCCCAGTCATGCGGCACAGTGACCTGCGTCCAGTCAGAGTCATTGAATGCTGGGTTTTGCGCTCCCGCCGCATCACCAAGCCGAAAGCGCCATCCCTCATCGAAGGACACACGGCGCACGCTGGCCAGCCGAGTCGGGCTGCCGCCAGCTGCAGAATCCGGCCCAGCGGCCAGCACCAGCGGCGTTACGAACGTGCCCGCCATAATCGACAGATAACCCAGGTACCGCGAAGTCTTTTTTCGCATCCGGCACACAGCTAGTGCCGATCCATGAGACTTTGTTGACGCAGCCACTCCAGGAAGCGCTGGGGCCACGCCGCCGCGGGGCCGGTGTTGTCGGCGCGCAAACCGAAGCCGTGGCCGACACCCTCGTAGATATGCAGCTCAGCGTTCACTCCCGCGCGGCGCAGCGCCAGGTAAAGTTCGGCGAGCCCTGCGGAAATGGCCGGCTCGATCGTCTGCACCGCACAGCAGGAATGCCGGGGGCGTCACCTCCGAGAGCCGCAGATCCGCAGGGATCGCCGGATAGAGCAGCGCCTGGAAATCCGGGCGCGAACTGACTCTCGCGGCCGCATCGGCCGACGCGGCCTCGCCTTCCAGGATTCGCGTGGCGGCGAGCAACGCCAGCTCCCCGCCTGCGGAGAATCCCATCACCCCGATGCGATGGGGACTAATCCGCCATTCCTGCGCACGGCTGCGCACGATCTGCACGGCGCGCTGTGCGTCCGCCAGCTCATCGCCCTCAACGGTGTAGTTCGACCCGGGTTGGCGGGCGAGGCGATACTTGAGCACGAACGCCGCGATGCCCTGATCGGCGAGAAACCTGGCCACACGGTAGCCTTCGTGATCCATCCACAGTTCCGCATGGCCTCCGCCTGGCATCACCACCACCGCCGCCCCGTTCGGCTGTTTGCCCCGGGGTGCATACCGGAGCAGCGAGGGCGCATGCACGTTCGAGACAATGTGCTCGCCACGCTCGGTGAGCCGAACGGTCTCCGGCTCGTTGCTGCGACCTGCCGATCCCGGTGCTCCGGCCGGCCAGAGCAGAATGGTCTGCGGCGCTCCTGCACCGGCGGAGGCGCCACACAGCAACCACAGGAGCGTCAATCCGAACGCGCTTGCGGTGAAATTGGCAGGCGGCGGAGTCCTCATCATGGACTTACGGCGAATGTGCCGGTGCGGCGGTCGGCCAGGCGAGAGCGTGCTCGGCGGCGACGGTACCGTCCGGGCGCAGTAGCGTGATCACCAGGCGTAGCGCGTGTCCCATGGCATCCTTCGGCAGTTGGCCGGCCAGCCGCTCCGCGCTGGCAAAGTCGCGCAGCGGCTTCGTGCCGCCCGCGAGCGTCACCCCCGCTTCGTCCTGTAGGGTCCACAGCAGCTGGTAATTGTGGAGCGGGAAGTAGGGCAATTGGCGTTCCGAGTTCGGCGTGACAGTGGCCGAGAATCCGGTCACGGGAGCGCCCTCCCACTGCGCCTGAATGGCGGCTGGCGCGGTAAGGTGTTGCCATGCCGTGTAGGAGGGTTTGCGCCTCCGCATCTCGTCCACGACGCCGTGCTCCACGAAGCCCTCGACCAGACCCGGAGCCAGATTGCGGCGCGATTTGTAGTCCTGATAACACCACATGATCGCACCGGCAATCCAGTCACGCGAGGCCATGATGGGCAGTTGCCGCTCGAGCGTGCGAATGCCGACTGGGATCCGCGTCTGCAGTCTGCTTGGCAAACATGCCGGGAAAGCCGAACTCCGATACGATGATCATCTTGGACGGAAATAGCGCGTTGACCCGGTCGAGGGCGGGTTCCAGGGCTTCCGCCGGCCCATGCCAAGTGCCGAAGTACTGGTTCATCATTAGGAAATCTGCGTCATTGGCCGCAGACTGCTCCGCTCGTTCGAGCTTCGGCAGGTTGTCGTCCGCGAAGCTGACATAGCGATCCGGATCGAGCTGCCGGATCATTGACCGCATCGCTCGAAAATAGGCGATCCCCGCGCCCGTCCCCCAGGCGCTTTCGTTGCCGACGCTCCAAGCGAAGACGCTGGGGTGATTGCCGGCCTCTTCGATCATTTCCCGCATCTGCTGCTGCGCAAGGGCGAGCACCTTGGGGTCGGCAAATTGAGCCTCGCTAAACTGCCACAGGGGAATTTCCGGAATCAGCATGATGCCATGTCGATCGGCGTAGTCGAGAATGAAGGGGTTCTGCGGGTAGTGCACCGGGCGTGACAACGTGGTGTTGCAGCGCCTTCAGGTCGTCGTAGTCGCGGCGCATTGTGGAGGTTGTTCGGCCAGTCCTTCCTCCGGGGAATCTTCGTGCCGGGCGAGGCCGGTAAGCCGCATGCGCTCGCCGTTGACCAGCAGATGCCGGTCCCGGATCTCGATCAGTGCGCAGGCCGAAAGTGTCGGTGTGCGTATCCAGCGTATCGCCGTCCCGGGCCGTCAGGTCCACGACCATGCGATACACGTTCGGGGTGGTCGATGCCCCAAAGCTTCGGTTGGGAAGCTCTCGAGGTCCACAGCGAGTTGCTGATCGCCCGCGCCGAGCTCGCAGGCTGGATGGTGCTGGCCGCAATCCGATCGTCCGGACCGAGGCGCTCGAGCGCGCAGCCCGATCGGCGTACCGGCCGGCAACGCACTGTCAGTAAACCTGGTCCTGGACGACCCAGCCCGCGCGCGCTTCTCCGGTGCGGATCCTCTGACGGCTGATCCACGCGGCCCGGTGGTGGTCGAGCCAGACGTCGCGGACGATGCCGCCGTAGGTCCACCAGTCATACCAGGATTGGGGCGTGCCCCTGGCGCCGTATCCGGGGATCGTCTGCGATGCCCGGCCGATTGTCAATGCGCACCGCCAGGTAGTTGTGATCGAGCAGATGTGGGGTGACATCGAAGGCATAGGCGGTAAAGCCGCCCTCGTGGCTGCCCACCTCGACGCCGTTGAGCCATATGCGAGACTTGTAGAAGGTGGCCCCGAAGTGCAGTTGCACATGGGTCGACGCGACGCCAGCGGGTCTGTCGAAGTTGCGGAATACGAGCCTACGCCCATAAAGTCGTGGAGACGTCCGACGTTCCAGGTATGCGGAAGCGTGACGTGATCCGTCACGTCCGGATAGCGGATCCATTCATCCACTCGCCAAACTCATCTCGGTTCGCGGAAGTCGCCAGTCTTCATGAGATCCACGCGCGTCGCGGCACTGACTGGCCGCACTGCAGCCAGTGCCAGTACGCCGAGGCCGAACAGGACCGCCCTGAGGCCGGTATTCTCTTGTTGTCATGGCATCACCTGACCGCCGTTGATGTGAATGATCTGCCCCGTGACCTATCCGCTCAGTTCCGCGGAGGCCAAGAACAGAAACGCCCCGACGCAGTCACCGGGGCGTGCCGAGGCGGCCGAGGTACACGGATTTGCGCATGGCCTCCATGCGCTCCGTGCGGCGTTGGTGCATGAAAGGGTGTTTCGATGACCCGGGCGCGACCGTATTGACCCGGATGTTATGGGCGGCAAACTCGCGCGCCAGGTGCCGTGTCAGATTGTGCACCGGAAGGCCTTGGCTGAACCATAGATGCCGGCGCCCGGCCCGCCGCCGTCAAGCCCTGCGATTGACCCCGACATTGATGATGGCGCCACTGCCCCGCTGCATCAGGTGCGGCGCGGCGGCCTCGCGAGGTACTGACGACCGCGCGGGCGTTGAGATCGAAGACCGAGTCGAACCAGGTGGCGTCAGATTCGAAAAGGGCGCCGGCTCACGAGCGAGCCCGCCAATTGACCAGCACATCGAGTCCCTGCAGCGCGCGCGCCAGCTCGTCCACCAGTCGCGGTGCAACCCCGGGCCGAGTGAGATCGCCATGCAGGAGCGTCGCGGCGCCACCGCTGGCCTGAATTTCGCGGGCGACGGATTCTGCGCCCGCCTCGTCGGAGTGCCAGTGGACGGCCGCTCGCGCGCCTGCGCGCGCCGAACGCGCGACTACGGCTCGCCGATGCCGGAGCTTGAGCCCGTGACCAGGCACCACTTGCCCGCCCGATCATCGATACGAACGATGAACGCTCACCTGGGGACGCCTGCTCCCGCCGAGGGCAAGCGGAGGCCGCGACCCTGCGATCACCCCTCACGCCCTTCAAATGGTCTGAATTATATTATAATATTGCGAAAAACCAGGGTCAAGATGAGTGGCGACAGATGCTTATCGTTACGATCGCCTCTCAGGAAACCCGACTGTAGCAAGCGTGTTATATTGATCATATAAAAGTACAGAGTTAACGTCGCCAGGAACGGCGCTGCGCACCCTAGGATAGACCTGCACCATGTCGCGAGAAAAAGCCGCTGCGCAGCAGCCGCAGTTATGGTCCGAGGGACAGGGACGGCTTCATCCATCGCAGCTGGATGAAGAGTCAAGGCTTTCCTCCCGACGTGTTCGACGGCCGGCCGGTGATCGGCATCTGCAATACCTGGTCTGAACTCACGCCCTGCAACGCGGCCTGCGCGATGTCGCCGAACACGTCAAGCGCGGCGTATGGGAGGGCGGCGGTCTGCCGCTGGAATTTCCCGCGATGTCGCTCGGCGAGACGCAGATACGCCCCACCGCCATGCTGTTCCGCAATCTCCTGGCGATGGAGGTCGAGGAATCGATCCGCGGCAATCCGATCGACGCGGTCGTGCTGCTCGGCGGTTGCGATAAGACCACCCCGGGTCAGGTCATGGGCGCCGCCAGCGTGGACCTGCCGACGCTCGTCGTGTCCGCGGGCCCGATGCTGAACGGCAAGTTCCGCGGCTGCGACATTGGCTCCGGCACGGACGTGTGGAAATTCAGCGAGGCCGTGCGCGGCGGCAAGATGTCGCTCGATGAGTTCATGTCGGCGGAAACCGGCATGTCGCGCACCCCCGGGACCTGCATGACCATGGGCAGCGCCTCGACGATGGCATGTCTGATGGAGACCATGGGGCTCGCCCTGCCTTACAACGCGACGGCCCCCGCTGTCGATGCGCAGCGACGCCGCATCGCTCACGAGAGTGGCCGGTTAATCGTGCAGATGGCGAACGATGACCTGCGTCTGTCCAAGCTGCTGACGCCCGACGCGTTCAGCAATGCGATCCGCGTCCTGAGCGCGATCGGCGGTTCGACCAATGCCGTGCTGCATCTGCTGGCGATCGCCGGTCGGCTCGGCGTGCCGCTAACGCTGGAGGACTTCGATCGCTTGTCGGCTGACGTGCCGCTGCTGGTGGACCTGCAGCCGTCCGGACGGTACCTGATGGAAGATCTGCACTATGCCGGCGGACTTCCGGCGGTCCTGAAGGAGTTGCTCCCGCTCCTGCACCCCGATGCGCGCCTCGCTTCGGGCAAGACCCTCGGCAGAGTGTGGCAGGGGCGAGTGCTACAACCGCGAGGTCATCCGTACCCTCGCGCACCGGTCAATCCGGTATCGGGGATCTGGGTGCTGGACGGGAATCTGTGCCGCAAGGCGCGGTGATGAAGCCGAGCGCAGCGGACCCCGCGCTGTTCCGTCACCGCGGCCGTGCGGTGGTGTTCGAGTCGATCGAAGACCTGCGCGCACGCATCGATAGCCCGGACTCGTCGTCGATGCGAACTCGGTGCTGGTGCTCCAGGGCTGCGGCCCGCGGGGTTATCCCGGCATGCCCGAGGTCGGCAACATGCCGCTGCCGCGCAAATCGCTGAACGGATCCAGGACATGGTGCGCATTTCGGACGCGAGGATGAGCGGCACCGCCTTTGGCACGGTGGTGCTGCACGTGGCGCCGGAGTCTGATGGCGGAGGCCCGCTGGCGCTGGTGAAGGACGGCGACGAGATCGTGCTGGACGGACCAAACGTCGGCTCGAACTGCTGGTGAGCCCCGAGGAGTTGGCGGCGCGCGGGGAGGTTTGGAGCGGCCGAAAATCGGCGAAATACTCGCGCGGTTATTACCGCCTCTACATCGAGCACGTGCTGCAGGCGGACCGCGGCTGCGATCTGGATTTTCTGGTCGGAGCGAGTGGCAGCACCGTGGAGCGGGAATCGCACTAGTGGGCCCGCCCCGATTCGTCGCCGGTGACTGGGGCACCACTTGCCTGCGGCTCTATCTGTGCGATGCAGCCGGTGCGGTGCTGGACAGCAGGAGTGGGCCGGGTGCCGCGGACGCCACCGGCCGCTTCGCCCAGATTTTCGATGACCTGTCGGGTCGCTGGCGCAATGACTACGGCGCTTTGCCTGCCACTCTGTGCGGTATGGTCGGATCGAATTTCGGCTGGGTGCAGGCGCCGTACGTCGCCTGTCCTGCCCGCCTGGAGCAGATCGCGAGCGAGTGCGTGCCGGCGCACGACGGCCGGGTCAATGTCATTCCAGGACTGTCGTGCCGCAATCGTTGCAACGCGCCCGATTTCCTGCGCGGCGAGGAAACCCAAATCCTCGGTGCACTGCAGCTCGATCAGAGCCTGCGCAGTGGGCGTCACCTGCTGTGCCTGCCGGGCACGCACACCAAATGGGTCGTGCTCGAGGGTGGGCTGGTGCGCGAATTCCTCACCGCGCCGACCGGCGAACTCTACCGGCTCCTGTGCGAGCACAGCGTACTGGTTCGCGACGACGGTGGCGCCGCGGCGGCGGGGGAGGCCGCGGCGTTTGCGCGGGGACTGGCGCAATTCAACGAATCCACAGGCCCAGATAGTGCACCGGCTCTTCGAATGCCGTTCCCGCGCTGCTGAGTGGCGAGCTGCGCCGCGGACGGTCAGCGCATTCCTGTCGGGACTGCTGATAGCGAGCGACATCGCCGGTGCCCGGCAGCTGATGCCCGAGGCATTTGCCGACGCCCGCGTGCGGCTGGTGGGCGCACCCCGATCGCACCGCACCGTATGCCGCGGGCCTCGCCGCCGTGGGCCACGCCGGACAGCAACTCGACGGTGCAGCGGCGTCGGTGGCTGGCCTCAGCCAGGTGCACGAGCAATTGGCCAGGGAGACAGCCCATGCCGCAGTCTGAAGGGCAGCACCCCGGCATCACGCTGATCGCGATTTTGCGCGGGATCGTCGTGGATCGGGTTGTGGAGCTGGCACCGTACTGTACGAGGCCGGCATACGCACGATTGAGGTGCCACTCAACTCGCCGGACCCGCGACCCCAGCATAGCCGCACTGGCGGCGGCCTGCCGGGCGACTGTCTGGTCGGCGCTGGAACGGTGCTGAGTGTCGAACAGGTCGCGCTCGTACATGCGGCCGGGCGGACGCTTCGCCGTGTCGCCCAATTGCGAAGCGACCGTCATCGCGAGTGCCGTGCGGTTGGGCCTGCATGTGATACCCGGGTTCGCTACCGCCACGGAGGCCTTCATCGCGTTGCGCAGCGGCGCGACCCATCTCAAGCTCTTCCCGGCCGTCAGCTATAGTCCACCGCATCTGGGCGCGCTGCGAGCTGTCCCGCCGGCGGAAGCCAGGGTCTATCCGGTCGGAGGAATCGGCGCCACGAACATGGTGCCGTGGATGGCTATGGGCGCAGCCGGTTTCGGATTCGGATCGGAGCCGTTCCGGCCCGAATACAGTGTGGCTGAAATCGAGCGCCGTGCCGCTGAGCTGGTGCGCACATATTCGCAGGCACGCGTCGAACTCGGCCGGCACTAAAACGCCGTGCGCGCAACTTAATAAGAGGGGAGAAGAACCTGTCACTCTCAACACTCGACATCGCCATCATCTGGTATCTACGCCGGTGTCGATCTTCGTGCTGGCGCAATGGGTGTCGCGCGAGAAGGGCACGCACCATAAGAACGCCCAGGACTATTTTCTGGCCAGCCGCGCCCTGCCCTGGTGGGCCATCGGCACCTCGCTGATCGCCGCCAACATTTCCGCCGAGCAGATCATCGGCATGTCCGGCTCCGGCTATGTCATCGGACTGGGCATCGCCTCCTACGAATGGATGGCCGCGCTCACGCTGATCATCGTCGGCAAGTACTTCCTGCCGATCTTTCTCAAGAACGGCATCTACACCATGCCGGAATTCCTCGAGCGGCGCTACAGCCGCAACGTGCGCACCGTCATGGCCATCTTCTGGCTCGGCGTCTACGTGTTCGTCAACCTGACGGCCATCTCTGTGGCTCGGTGCTACCGCGGTACACACCGTCACCGGGATCGATCTGCAGATGGCACTGATCGCGCTCGGTGTGTTTGCCGGCGCCTACGCTTTCTACGGGGGACTCAAGGCCGTCGCGCTCACCGACATCGTGCAGGTGTCGCTGCTGGTGCTGGGCGGCCTGATCATCTGCTACATCGCGCTCGACTAAGTGGGCACGGCGCCGGGTCGTGGCCGGCTTTCACCAGCTGACGGTGCGCTTCCCGAAAAATTCAACATGATCCTGCCGGCCAGCAACCCCAACTACAAGGACCTGCCGGGCCTGTCGGTGCTGCTCGGCGGCATGTGGGTGATGAACATCTCCTACTGGGGCTTCAACCAATACATCATTCAGCGCGCGCTCGGCGCCAAAGACATTCGCGAGGCGCAGCAGGGCATCGTGCTGGCCGCGTTCCTGAAACTGCTGATGCCGGTGATCATCGTGCTGCCGGGCATCGCTGCCGCGGCGCTGGCGCCTGACCTGGCGCGGCCCGACGAGGCGTACCCGCACCTGATGGCGATGCTGCCCACGGGAATTCTGGGTCTGGTGTTCGCCGCGCTGATCGCCGCGATCGTGGCGTCGATGGGCTCGAAGATCAATTCCATCGCCACCATCTTCACCATGGATGTCTACCGCCCGCTGCGACCGCAGACCTCGCAGCAGCACCTGGTGCTGATCGGGCGCCTCACCGCCGTGACCGCGCTAATAATCGCCATTCTGGCCGCGCAACCGCTGCTCGGCAGCTTCGACCAGGCGTTCCAGTACATCCAGGAATTCACCGGCTTCTTCACGCCGGGAATCTGCGTGATCTTCCTGCTCGGCATGTTCTGGGCGCGCTGCACGGCCACCGGGGCGCTGGTGGCGGCCATCGGTTCCGCCGTGCTGTCGTTTGCTCTGAAGATGCTTTGGCCCTCGCTGCCCTTCATGGATCGCGTCGGCCTGGTGTTCCTGGTCTGCCTCGGTGCCGCCGCGCTGGTCTCCCTGCTGCAGCCCCGTCGCGACGCCGCGGTGCGGGTGGAACTGAAAACATATCGACTACTCGACCAGCGCTGGCTTTAATCTGGGCGCGGCCGTGGTGACCGCCATTCTGTGTCGCACTGCACGCGGTATCGTGGTAGAGCGATCGAAGATGTCGGCATCAGTCCCGATACACATCATCAACGCCTCAAACATCGTAGGCGAGGGCATCCTGTGGAACGGCCACGCCGGCCAGCTGTGGTGGACCGATATTCAAAGCAGCCTTCTATACAGTTTCGATTGGGAGAGCGAGCGGCTCGAGGTCTATGGCACCCCAGAGCGACTCGGGTCGTTTGGTTTCGTGGTCGGAGGCGAGCGCCTGATCGCGGCCTTTGCCCGGCATCGCACTGTACGACGTGGTCCGCCGGCAGGTAGATTGGCTCGCCCGACCACCGGAGGTCGTGGCCGGTATACGCTTCAACGACGGTCGGGTCGATCGCCGTGGTCGGTTCTGGGCCGGCACCATGGTCGAAGGGCGACAACACACGGCCGATGGCTGCCTCTATTCGATTGGCCCGGGCGGGAGCCTGCGTGTTCAGGAGCGCGGAGTACGCATTTCCAACGGCCTGTGCGCGAGTCCGGACGGCAGAAAACTGTATTTCGCCGATTCGCCGACGCGCACGATCTACGTTTACGACCTGATCGAGCCCGAAGGTGTGCTGAGCAATCGGCGAGTGTTCGCGCAAACGCCGGAGGGTGCGTACCCCGATGGCGCCGCGGTCGATGTCGACGGCTGCGTGTGGAATGCACACTGGGGAGCCGGTAGTATCGTGCGTTATACACCCGGCTGGTCACATCGATCGTACGATACCGGTGCCCGCCAGCCAGCCGAGCTGCGTGTGCTTTGGAGGGCCGGGCCTGGATATCCTGTGCGTGACCAGCGCGCGTGAGAATCTGAGCCCGGAAACATTGAGCGTTGAGCCCCACGCCGGTTCGGTGTTTCTGTGCCGCGCCGGAGTGCAGGGCTTGCCGGAGTCGGAGTACGTTCCTTGAACACTCGTGTGAGCGGGCAGAACCTGACCTACAGCATCGCCCATCACATCGGCATCGCGATCGTGACGGGCGTTTACTCCAAGGACAACCCGATTCCGATTGAGGCGGATCTGTGCCAGGAATATGGCGCCAGCCGCCCGGTGCTGCGCGAGGCGGTCAAAATGCTCACGGCCAAGGGGCTGCTGGCGGCGCGCCCGCGGCGCGGAACCTGGGTGCAGCCCGAGGACCAGTGGAACCTGCTGGATCCTGATGTGCTCGGATGGCTGCTCGAGCGCAACTTCTCGCCCGCACTGCTGGTTGAGTTCACCGAGCTGCGCCTGGCGGTTGAACCAGTCGCCGCCATGCTCGCGGCCCGCGCGGCCGGTCCGGAGGAAAAGGCGGCGCTCAGTCGTGCGATCGAGCGTATGCAGGCCGCCGATCGGGGCGACGACGATCCGCTTGAGTCCGACATTGCCTTCCATGTCGCGGTGCTGGGTGCGAGCCGCAACCGGTTCTACGCGCAGCTCGCGGGGTTTACCTCAACGGCGCTGCGCATCAGCATCCGCATGACGAATCGCTACAAGGGCGTGAGACTGGCGAGCGTCGCCGACCACAGGAAGGTATCGGATGCGATTATCGCCGGAAACCGATCGTTGCAGGCGAGGCGATGCGCAAGCTGATCCAGGAAGCGCTGGACCTCATCAAGAAGCGCAAGGCCGCCATGGCTTCGCCCGAGGCTTCTCGGCACGGCGGGTGAATGAGCAGGATCCGGTTCGCCATTGTCGGCCTGGGCAAGATCGCCCGCGATCAGCACGTGCCCACGCTCATGGCCAGTTCCGACTTCGAGCTCATTGGCGTGGCCAGCCCGCACAGCAAGCTCGAAGGCGTGCCGCATTTTCCGGATTTGGCGCAGCTCTTACGAGGCGAAACCGAATCTACAAGCGGTGGCCCTGTGCACCACACCCCAGGCCCGCTTCGACGCCGCGTGCACGGCGTTGGAGCACGGTTGCCACGTATTGCTGGAAAAGCCGCCGGGCATGACCACCAGCGAGGTGCTTGTCCTGGAGCAACTCGCCGCGTCCCGGGGACTCACTCTGCTGGCTTCCTGGCATTCGCGCTACGCCAACGGCGTCGAACCGGCGCGCGCCTGGCTGGCCGAACGCCAGGTCCACGGCGTTGAAGTGGCATGGAAGGAAGACGTGCGCGTCTGGCATCCGCGCCAGACCTGGATCTGGAAGGCCGGCGGGTTGGGGGTGTTCGATCCTGGTATCAACGCCTTGTCGATACTTTGCCGGATTCTTCCCGGAGATCTGACTGCTCAAAGGCGCAGAACTTTCATTTCCGGGGAATTGCGAGACTCCCATTGCCGCGCAACTCGAGCTTACGAGTACCCGGGGAGCGGCCGTGCGCATAGCGCTCGATTTTCTGCACACGGGCACCGCACAGTGGAACATCGAAATCGACACCGATGCCGGCCACCTTGCGCTGCTGAGTGGTGGCAGTGATCTGCATCTGGACGGCCAGCCCGTGAAGACGGCCCGCGATACGGAATACGCTCGGTTGTACACACACTTCGCGCAGCTCGTGCGCGCTGGGCGCAGCGATGTGGACCTCGCTCCGTTTCGCCTCGTAGCCGACGCCTTTTTGTGCGGCCGGCGCGTGGAGGCGGCGCCGTTTGACTGGTAGCCGACGGCGAGGACGATCTCGCGGCCAGGTATCCAGCCGGCGACTGCGTTGCAGCAGTGGATGGGCAAAAGTTGGCGAATCCACAAATAGGAACAGGTTTACGGCATTCAGCCGCTGGTTTCTCCGCCGGAAGCCTCCCGCCTTGCACCGCGATTGTCGGCGTCTGGCTACGGTTTCGAGCCAGAGCAGCCGGGGCCCACCGCGATGTCCACCTCGCAACAATTCCAGCACACCTCCGTGTCACCTAGGGCACAATAGGGCGCTTGGTAAACACCGATGTTTTGATTCATTTTGCACACGACTCAAGGAAGCGAATTCGCCATGAACACTAAATTTTCAATCGTCCTGTCCGCTAACGCGATGGTCGCATTGGCGACCATAGCTGTGGCGCCTTCGTTCGCGGCCGGCCAGGACAGGCCCGGCGGCTCGGTGTCCGCGAGCGAGACGTATACGGCGACCGTGGCGAAGATCGACGCCAAGGAACGCTGGATCACGTTGAAACTCGCCGACGGCCACATGATCGATGTCCAGGCGGGCCCGGCGGTGAAGAATTTTGCCCAAATCAAGGTCGGTGATAAGGTCAGCACCACGCAGGAGAACACCGTAACGATCGACGTCGTGCCCGCCGGGCAGGCGGCACCGAACGTCACTAGTGGCACAGCGACCACATCGGCGCCCCTCGGCGCGAAGCCGATGGCCGTTCAGGTCGATACCACGACCGTATCGGGTGCTGTGACCGCGATTGACTACGACAAGCGGTTGGTGACACTTAAGGGCCCTGCCGGCAACTTGCACACCTTCGAAGTCGGTCCCGGCGCCAAGAGGTTTAAGGAAGTCAAGAAGGGCGACGTGGTCGTGATGACGCTCAAGACAGCCACGACCGTCGAAGTTCTATCGCCTGCTAAGTGACTGCTGCGGCAGCGGCGCGGTATCGCGCCGCTGCCGATCGACGTTTTGGAGGCAGCGTGGCCGAAGACATCGATCTGAGGCGCCGCCAGCTGATCGCCGCCGGTGCCGGTGGCTGGCAACGGCAGGTGTGGGCGCGATAGGGCGCGCGGCACGTGCCGCTGACGCTACGACGGAACTGCCGTTCTCGAACGGCCGCCGCAAACTGGCCGTGTACCCGGAAAAACGACCGCTTATAGTGCTGACTTCCCGCCCGCCGCAGCTGGAGACACCGTTCGAGGTCTTCAACGAAGGGCCGATTACCCCCAACGACGCCTTCTTCGTCCGCTATCACCACGCCGGGATCCCCACCCGCATTGATGGTGACCAGCACGTCATCAAGATTGCCGGCAGATGCCGTCGGTAAGCCCTTTGACCTGACAATGGCGGAGCTGCGCACGCAATTTAAACCCATTGAATACGTGGCGGTGAATCAGTGCTCCGGCAACGGCCGCGGGCTGTTCTCGCCGCGGGTGACCGGCGGACAGCTCTATAACGGTGCCATGGGCAACGCGCGATGGCTTGGCGTGCCGCTCCAGGCCGTGCTGGCACGGGCCGAACTCAAGAGCAGTGCACGCCAGGTGGCCTTTAACGGTCTGGACTATCCGCTGCTGGGAGGTGCTGACTTCGTCAAGGCGCTGGAAGTTAATCACGCCATGGATGGCGAGGTCATGCTGGCCTTTCAGATGAACGGTGCCGACATCCCGATGTTAAACGGCTATCCCGTCAAGCTGGTGGTGCCTGGCTACTACGGCACGTACTGGGTCAAGCACCTGTCGTCCATTGAGGTCATCGACCAGCCCTTTGACGGATTCTGGATGAGCACGGCCTACCGGATTCCGGACAATGATTGCGCCTGCGTCGAGCCCGGCACCAAGCCCGCCGCCACGCGACCGATCGGTCGCTTTAATGTCCGCTCCTTCATCACCTCCGTGCAGGACGGTGCTCGACTGAGGGCGGGCCAGCAGCTTGCCGTGCGGGGCATTGCCTTTGACGGCGGCCAAGGCATCCGCGAAGTCGCCTATACCACCGACGGTGGCGCCAGTTGGCGCGACGCCCAGCTCGGCGAGGATCTCGGACGCTATTCTTTTCGCGAGTTCACTTTTCCATTCATGCCGGGGCGCGGCACTTATGAACTGGGCGTGCGCGCCTGGAACCGCTCTGGGCAAAGCCAACCGCTGGAGGCGCTGTGGCAGCCGGCCGGCTACATGCGAAATGTGGTCGAACGTGTCCGCGTGAGCGCCACCTGAGGCGCAGCCGCCGTGTACCGTGGATCGATCAGCGCGCTTTTTACAATCGCCCTGGCATGCGGCGCGCACGGCAAGGTGAGCGCCGCCGAAAAATCGATAGTTCTGCCTCCCGACGGAGTGCAACTCCAGGCCAGCGAGTTGCCGGGATTCAACAAGGCGAAAGCCGACTGCGTCGCCTGTCATTCGGCTGAATACATGGTGTACCAGCCGGCCACGGCGCCGCGCGCCTATTGGGAAGCCATGGTGTCGCGGATGAAGACCGTGTTCAAGGCGCCGATCGACGACGCCGACGTGCCACTACTCGTGGATTACCTGGTGAAGACGTACGGCAACGAACAGGTCAAGTGAACTCAAGTCCTGGCACGCGGCCGTGACGATAGGGCGTATGCGCCGTCGCCGAGCAGCGCCAATACGACGCTCGCCAGTATAAGGAATGCCGGATATTCCCAGCCTCCGCCCTTGGCGCTGAAGACCCAGCCATTGGCGGCATGCACCCAGATGATGGCCCCGAGCAGATCGAGACTCAACGCCAGCGCGACCACGCGCGTGTGCCAGCCGATAATCAAGAGCGTGCCGCCGACGACCTCGGCCGCAACGGTGACGTAGGCCAGCCATGCAGGCAGTCCAATCGATCCGAAGAACCCCACCGTGCCGGCCATTCCGAAGGTCATCAGCTTCAGGAGAATGCTATGCGCCAGGTACATGATGCCGAGACCCAGTCTCAGCAAAAATGCCGCGAGTTCGCACTGTTGTGACTGGTTCACAGGACTCTCCCTTGGATCAGATGATCGCACGATATGGAGTTGGCGACATCGGTGTCAAGCTGATGCGATTGCATACGTTAGCTCCTCTATGCTCCCATGCCCGCAATTCCGGTAACACGGTGATCAGATCCTCGGCGCGGCTGGCAAATCTGCCGCTCGGCCATGGCCCGCCTCAAACTCGAGCAGGACAGATAAAATGAACGAATACTCACCCACCGGATTTGCCTGCAGTGCGTGCGATAGGCCGCAGGCCAAACTCTACAGAGCGAATCCAGATGCTCATTCGCAGCTGTGTCCTTGCGTCGTTATTGCTGGGTTCAGCCGCGTACGCCGCGAGTCCAGGACTCTCGCGCGGCGAGCAGCGGATAGTTACGGCGGCCACCGCGGAAGACGCGCCGCGATTTCGTTCCTCGAGACCCTGGTCAATATCAACAGTGGCACCATGAATGTCGCCGGGGTCGAACAGGTGGGCCAGATCATGTCGGCTGAGCTGCAGGAACTTGGCTTTGCGACGCGATGGCACTCGATGAGCGCCGTTGGCCGGGCGGGGCACGTGATTGCCGAGCACCACGGTTCCGGTCACGGCAAGCGCATACTGCTCGTGGGGCACCTGGACACCGTGTTCGAAAAGGACAGTCCGTTTCAGCGCTACCAGCGGCGTGGCGATACCGCCGAGGGTCCCGGGGTCTGTGACATGAAGGGCGGGCTCGCCGTAATGGTCGGCGCACTGCGCGCGCTGCAAGTCCGCCGGAGCCTTGCAGAATGTGAACGTGACGCATCGTCCTGGACGGCGACGAGGAGAATGCCGGCACCCCGCTCTCCGTATCGCGCGCCGATCTGATTGAGGCGGGCTAAGAATGCGGACGTGGCGCTCGAATTTGAGTCACTGGCGAACGAGGACGGGTCACGACATGGGATCGGTGAGCCGGCGCGGTGCCGTCGACTGGACGCTGCGGACCTCTGCACAATCCGGGCACTCGTCGGAGATATTCTCGGACTCGGCCGGATTTGGCGCCAGCTACGAGCTGGCCCGGGTACTGGACGCCTTTAGGCGCGAACTGCGTGAACCCAACGCCACCTACAACGTGGGGTTGATACTGAGCGGCTCCAGTGCCGCCCTCAATGATGCCGCCACCGGTGGCTCGGCCAGCGGCAAGGGTAACGTCATTTCGGCGCAGGGCCTGGCCCGCGGAGACCTGCGCACACTGAGCAACGAACAGACGGACCAGGCTCGAAGCGCGCATGCGCGCGATAGTGGCCCAGCACCTGCCGGGCACCGATGCCGGGATCCAATTCGAGGAAGGCTATCCGTCCATGGCGCCCACGGCCGGCAATCGCGCGCTGCTCGCCCGACTCAATCAGATCAATGAGGCCCTTGGACTCGATCAGATGGCGGAACTAGACCCATTGCAGCGTGGCGCTGGCGATATTTCCTTCGTCGCCGACAAGCTCGACGCCCTGGTGGGCTTTGGCGTCGTGGGCCGCGGCAGCCACGCGCCAGGTGAAACGGCGGATCTTGGCAGCATTGACCGGCAGATCAAACGCGCGGCCTTGCTGATCGAGCGCCTCTCGCAGGCCCACTAGATGGGGGTTTCGCTCTTCTGGTAGCGGGCGGCGGCCAGCCAGGCGGGATTGATTTCAACGCCCCAGCCCGGGTCGCTGGGTATGGTCACCGCAGCCATCGCGAATCTGGAAGGGATCGCCGAGGAACAAGTCGCCCTGCCAGGGATAGTAATCCGCGCCCTCGATGGAGAACTCGAGGTACTTGCCGGCGTTGGCTATGGCCCCCAGCAGGTGCATGGTGCAGATCGTGACCAGCGAGAGATTGGCGCTGTGCGGTGTACAGGGAAGGCCCGCATGCTCGGCCAGGCGCGCCACCTCAAGCGTGCGCAGGATACCGCCCATGTACATGACGTCCGGCTGCACCACGTCTACCGCGCGCATCTCGATCATGCGCTCCCAGGTGGCGAGGTCCCAGTCCTGCTCGCCGCCGGTGACATCAATCGATAGTGCCTCGGTCACGGCCTTGGTCTCGGACAGTCTCCAGTACGGGCAGGGTTCCTCGTAATGGCAGATACCCTCGGCTTCGAGCAATCGGCCCACCTCGATGGCCCGGCGCGGCGAGAATCCGCTGTTGGCATCCACCAACTTTGCGCAGCGCTGCACCCAGGGCACGAGCCACCGTCGGTACGACCTGCTCGGTTCGGCCCGGCCACTCATCGACGTCGCGGCCGCACTCTGCGCCCACCCGCCACTTGAACGCGTCAAATCCCAGATCGTCACGCAGTCGCACCATACGCGCGGCCTCGGCCTCCGGCGTGATATCGCGTTTCATGGATGAGGCGTAGGCGCGCAGACGGCGGGGTTTTGCACCGAGCAACTCCACGACCGGCTTGTCTTCGAGCTTGCCGCGCAGGTCCCAGAGCGCCGTATCCAGTCCGGCCAGCGCACGGCAACGGTAGCTGCCGGGGAACTTGTGTTCGCGCCGTTCGATCAGGTCCACGAGAGCTGCGATGTCGAGTGCATCGCAGCGCAGCGCCCAGGGCGCGATCTGGCGGTGGAAGATTGTCGGCCGTGATGTCCGCGTTGTACGTGGAGGTCTGACCCCAGCCCACAGCGCCCGTCTCGGACGTCAGCCTTACAAAGCAGACGAATTCATTGTTGAAGGTTTCGAGCTTGGAAATGCTTTGCACCCTGCACTCCGCTTGGCGGTTGCCGCTGCTGGCGCAGGCTCGCACGTTCGGTCAAAGGGTCGCACCAGGAGCGGTAATCGTACATTGCCTTGAGGCTCTGCTTGCAGGGGCGGGATCGGTTGTTTCCGAATCACTCGGCAAATGTTAGCTTTCGACGCAGCGGGCAAACGGGGCGTTTGCCCTCCGCATGGAGGACCGCATGCAGGCCGACACGGAATTCATGCAGCTGGCGCTCGAGCAGGCGCGGCGTGCACAGGCCGCGGGCGAAGTGCCCGTGGGCGCGGTATTGGCCCTGGATGGGCGGGTGATTGCCACTGGCGCCAACCGGCCCATCGGCGCCTGCGATCCGACCGCGCACGCGGAAGTGGAAGCCTTGCGTGCGGGCGCCGTGGCGCTCGGCAGCTACCGGCTCAACGATACGGTGCTGTACGTGACACTCGAGCCCTGCCTGATGTGCGCCGCGGCGATTGCGCACGCGCGCGTGCGCAGGCTGGTGTTCGGCGCCTGGGACCCGAGGGCGGGCGCTGCCGGCAGCATGCTGGACGCCTTTGCCCTGCCGGGCCTCAATCACCGCGTGGACGTGTTCGGTGGCGTACTGGAGGCCGAGACCAGCGCGTTGCTGCAGGAGTTTTTTGTCAGCCGACGCGCTTGAGATTGGCGGGCGCCGCGCATCCCTGGCTCCCGCCACCGGTCATAGCCTCGGCGGCTACTTCGTCACGGCTATTGATTTTCGGAATGCCGAGACGCTGTAGGTAAAGAAGCCCATACCGACTACGGTCACCATCAGGAACTGCGGCCACACGGCACGAATCCCGCCGCCGCGATAGACAATTACCTGAGAAAAACTGACGAAGTGCCGCGATGGCAAGAGATAAGTGATGGCCTGCAGCCAGCTCGGCTGGCTTTCCACCGGAGTGTTTCCACCCGACAGCAGTTGCAGCACCATGATGACTAGGACAATCAGCAGCGCAAACTGCGCCATGCTGCGCGATATCGTGCCCAGGAACACTCCAAGAGCCGTGGCAAAGAACAGGTAGAGAACCACACCCGTCAGCCACAAGGCGACCGAGCCGGCAAACGGTACGTGCAGTGCCTTCTCCACGATGACGTACAAGGATACTGCCGTGGCGAGCAGAATCACCAGGCCGTTGGACCAGACCTTGGCCATGGCGATCTCGAAGGCGGTCAGGGGCATCACCAGCAGGTGCTCGAGAGTCCCGTGTTCGCGTTCCCGGATCACCGCGGCACCGGTGAGCACCACGGTGAGCAAGGTCAGCTGATTGATGATCGCCACCACGCCGGTAAACCAGGCGGAGATACCGTTCGGATTGAATAGCTTCCGCACCACGAGATTGATGGGCGGCGGCGGCTGCTGATCGGTGTTGCGCAGGAACGAGGAAACCCGGTCGTTGACGATGTTCTTAATGTAGTTGGAGCCAATGCCCGCCTGCTGCATGGCGGTCGCATCGATGCTCAGCTGGATCTCGGGATTGCGTCCGGCACGCAGGTTGTTCTCGAACTGCGGGGGGATCGTGACCACGAACATATACAGGCCCTTGTCCATCGCGTCTTCGATGTCGGCGGTGGAGATCAGATCCGGCAGCTTGAACCGCGGCGGATAGAAGGCGTTGAACAGCTCCTTGGACAGGGCCGACTGGTCCTCGTCGGCAAAGGCAATCGAGGCGTTGTTGACCTCATTGGAGGTGCCGGTGGCCTGCGTGTAGATCGCCAGCGTGAAGGCATAGACCACAAACAGCATCATCACCGTGTCGCTGACCAGGCTCTTAAACTCCTTCAGTCCGAGCCACAAGATGTTTCTCAGCGACCCCATGGCTAGCGCTCCTGTTTCTTGAGGCCAATCATGCTGATAAACCACAGAACCGGAATGCTACAGGCCAGGAAGACTAGGTCGTCCATCATCAGGCGGGGTGCAAGTCCCTTGGTGTAGGCGCCTAGGCTCGAGTGCATGTAGTAGGCGGTGGGCCAAATGGAACCGATAAACCGCGCGCTGCCTTCGAGCGTCGAAACCGGCTGCAGCAGGCCGGAAAACTGCACCGTGGGCTGGATCGTCAGAATTGCGGTAATGAACACAGCGGCCACCTGGGTGCTGGTAAAGGTCGAGGTGACCATGCCAATGCCGGTGGTTGCGGTGACATAGAGCAGCGTGCACAGAGTTAAGGTTAGAAAGCTCCCCTTGATAGGCACCCCGAAGACGATGAGTGCCAAGCCGACCAGGATGAAGAAGTTGATCATGCCGATCAAGATGTACGGCAGCTGCTTGCCGAGCAGGTATTCCAGGCGGCCGGTCGGCGTCACGTAGAAATTGATCATCGAGCCGAGTTCTTTCTCGCGCACAATCGCGACCGTCATGAGTATGGCCGGGATCAGAATCAGCAACAGCGCCGGGACGCTCGGCACGATCGAAAAAATACTCGTGAACGTCGGGTTGTACATGTACCGGTCTTGAATCTTCGCCGTGTACTTGCTGGGCCCCGAAGACAGTCCGGTCGCAGGATCCTGGAGCGCCGTGTTGTGGACGGCTTGCGCGTACTGTGCGACGGTCTCGCCCCGGAAAGTCATGGCGCCATCAACCAGCGCCAGAACGTCCGGTGTGCCCTTGCGCCGCAGGTCCCGGCCAAAGTTGGGCGGGACTTCGACTAACAGGGAAATATCATCCGCCTGCATCCGTTCCAGGGCCTCCGCGTCGCTCGTGGGCGAGCGGGTCGGAGTGAAGTAGACCTTCGATCCGGAAAACTGCTCGAGATAAGCGCGACTCTCCGGCGACTGATCGTGGTCAAGCGCGGCATAACGGATATGTTCGACGTCCGTGGTAATCCCAAAGCCAAACACCAGCATCAGCAGGGCCGAGCCCAGGAAGGCGAAGGCCAGGCGCACCGGATCGCGAATGATCTGCATGGTTTCATTGCGGCTGTAGGCGAGCATCCGGGTGAGGCGCAGCGCCATGCCCGATGGCGGAGCGTGTTTTGGCGCCGCCGCGACAGCAGTCGGCGCGCCGGCGGAACCCCGTGCGGCAGGCGCTTCGGCCGCCGCCGGGGTCTTGGCGCCGCTTTTTTTTGCGGCCGCGGCGATCGCATCTTCCATGTGCCCGATAAAGGCGTCTTCCAGGCTCGCGGCACCCCGATCGTCAATCAGTTTCTGTGGGGCATCGCATACCAGCACTTGCCCCGCATTCATGAGCGAGATGCGATCGCAGCGCATGCCTTCATTCATGAAGTGTGTCGTCACAAAGATCGTCACGCCCTGATTTCGTGACAGGTCGATCAGCAGCTCCCAAAAGCTGTCCCGGGCGACCGGGTCGACACCCGAGGTGGGCTCATCGAGAATCAGCAGTTCCGGCTCATGCAGCACGGCGACTGCCAACGACAGTCGCTGGCGCAATCCCATGGGTAGATCCGCCGCCAGCGCGTCCAGGTGTGGTCCCAAGCCGAAGCGCTTGACCAGTTCCTCAATGCGCGCCTTCGCCTTGTCGGGAGCCATGTGATAGAGGCGGGCGTCGAGCACCAGGTTCTCGCGCACGGTCAGCTCGCCATACAACGAAAAGGCCTGGGTCATATAACCGAGCTGATTGCGCACCTCCAAGCTTCCTGCCTCTACCGACTGGCCGAACAACGTGGCCGTTCCTTCGGTCGGCGGCAGCAAGCCAGTGAGCATCTTCATGGTCGTGGATTTGCCGCAGCCGTTCGAGCCAAGAAAGCCGAAAATCTCACCGCGTTCTATCGACAGGCTGACGTTGTCGACGGCGGTGAAGTCGCCAAAGCGCCGCGTCAATCCCTTGGCATCAATGGCAATTTCCGTCTTGCCGGCTGCGCGCGGCGGAATTACCAGTTCGGTATGGCCCATGCGCTTCTCTTCGGGCAGCAGGGCGATGAAGCACTTTTCCAGATCCTTGGTATTGGTTCGCCCCATCAATTCCGCAGGTGTTCCCGTGGCCAGCACCTTGCCGTCGTCCATCGCCACGATCCAATCCCATTTCTGGGCTTCGTCCATGTAGGCTGTGGAGATCACCACGCTCATGCTGGGGCGGTCGGCTCGGATGTTGTCGATGAGGTTCCAGAACTGCCGGCGCGAGAGCGGATCGACTCCGGTGGTAGGCTCGTCAAGGATCAGCAGATCGGGATCGTGGACCAGAGCGCCGCATAAGCCCACCTTCTGCTTCATGCCGCCGGAGAGCTTGCCGGCGGGCCGATCCTGAAACGGACCAAGTCCGGTAGCCTCGAGCAATTCCTTGACCTTGACTGGCCGCTCTTCTTTGGAGAGTCCGAAGAGCTGTGCCATGAAATCCACGTTGTCCCCAACGCTCAGTTCCAGATAGAGATTTTTGCCCAGCCCCTGGGGCATGTACGCGATCCTCGGGCACACGACGCGCCGGTGGCGCACGTCGCCTATGTCGCCATCGAGTACGGTGGCCTGACCGCTTTGCAGTTTCTTGCATCCGGCAATCAGGCCCATGAGGGTCGACTTGCCGACCCCGTCGGGACCGACGATGCCGACCATCAATCCGCTGGGAATGTCGATTGAAATATTGTCGAGTGCTACGACCTTGCCGTAGCGATGCGTGACATCCTTGACGGATACCACCGGTTTGGCGACAGGCCCGGCCGCGGAGTCCTTAGACACGGATGACACCATGGATGAGATCCCCAGCGCGGTAGTTGTCGGGCTTTGGACGTCGGCAGCGCCGCCACGCGAGACGGCGCTCGGTGTGAATCACGGGCACTCCTGTCCTGTTTACCCAGGTCCTGGCGCACCCGGCTGCGCCGCCGCCGGTGCCGCAGCCGGTGCCGCCGCCGGTGCCGCAGCCGGTGTCTCAATGGGCGCGGTTGCCGGCGCGATCAGGTTTTGCAGCCAATCCGGCCAGGCCGCGGATTCGTCCACCTTGACGTAGCCGACGCCACGCACCCCGGTCTTGATGTGATCGATAAACTGGTTGACCACGGCCTGGGGTAAGCCGATCTTGACCCGGAACATCAGCTTGTCGCGCTCGCTACGGGTCTCGACTTGCTTGGGCGTGAACTGCGCCTCGGGGGAGACGAAGGTCACACGGCCGGGCGCTGCGCGGTCGGGCAGGTAATCGACGGTAATGCGCGCGTCAGCGCCAACCTTGATGTGGGCCGCCTGCTCTGAGGGAAGAAAGATCTCCATGTAAACGTCGCCCATATTGACCAGTGTCAGGGCCTTGCCCCCGGCACCGAGCACCTCGCCGGGCTGGGTCAGCCGATACAGCACCCTGCCCAGCACGGGTGACTTGAGTGTCGCATCGTCGATGCGGGTCTGGATGGTGGCGACGTTGGATTGCGCGACCGCGACGTCCTGTTTGGCGGTGTTCAGCTTCGCGACTTCCTCGGACAGGGCGGCCGTCTGGGAATCGACGGCCGTCTTGCGCACATCGTACTCGCGCTGCGATCCGGCATTCTGCTGCAGGAGCTTGCCCGAACGCTCGGCTTCGATTTTGGCGAGGTTGATCTGGCTCTTTTGCCGGACGATGGCCGAGTTGGCGATCGCCAGGCGCTCCTGCGCCGAGGCGACCTTCGCGTTGGCCTCGGCGAGTTCGGCATCCAGGGTAACGGTGTCCATGCGCACGAGTACCTGGCCGGGCTTAACCAGGTCGCCTTCGTCGACCAGGACTTCCTTGACCCGCAGCGGTTCCCTGGACGTAGCATCGACCTGCTTGGCCTCTATGCGCCCGTTGCCCCAGGCGATGCCCTTGGGCACCGCGTGCTTCTGGTTCTGCCAATACTGGTAGCCAATGTAGGCGCCAACCAGTACGACGACCGCTGCTATGGCCCACGGTACGTACTTCTTATTTAGCGACATGGTCAGGTCTCCTGGTGGGGCGGGCAGCCTACACGTGCCTCAGGGCGCCGGCGGCGGCGAGAAATAACTGTTATCCCAATTCGTGCGCTTTTCCATGGCATCGCGCATCGGATCCGGCACGATCGGCTGCTCGAGGCGCAGTTGCCAGCCGCCCCCCAGAGCCTTGTACAGAGCAATCAGGTTCGTGGCTACCGAAGAGCGCGTCTCGGCCAGGGTATTCTCCTGCTGCAGCAGAGTGCGCTGGGCGTCCAGGACGCGCTGGTAGTCCGTCGCGCCTTCGCGATACTGCACGAAGGCCAGATCCACGGAACGCCGGGCGGCGGTTACGGCCTTGTCCTCCGATTCCACCGCCAGCCGGGCATTGACGAAGCCGGTCATGCCGTCTTCCACTTCCTGAGCCGCCTTGAGCACGGTGTTCTGGTAGCCGACGATCAGTTCCTGAAAGCGCGCATCCTCGATGCGCACCAGGTTCTTGGTGCGTCCGTAGTTGAAAATGGACCAGACGACGCGCGGACCAAACACATAGGTGAGGCTGTTGCTGTCGAACAACGGGCCGCTCGAACGGTTGCTTACGCCGCTGCTGGTCTGCACACCGACCGAGCCGAGGAGAGTGAAGCTTGGAAACAGATCCGCCTTGGCAATGCCAATATGCTCGGATTGGGCCGCAGCAAACATCTCGGCGCTGCGGATGTCCGGGCGCCGGCGCAGCATCTCAGTCGGTATGCTGACCGCGACCTGCATGGGAGCGGTCGGGATTTCCTTCGGCCCGGCCAGCAATGCGTCTATGGCTCCCGTCGGTTGACCTAACAGCGTGCTCAGCGCGTTCTCGGATTGCTGCAGACTGCCTTCGAGCTTGGGAATGGTGCCGCGAGTGCTTTCTAGCAACGCCGTGGCTTGAGTAACGTCCAGCTCCGAGGTGGCGCCATTGTCGAAACGTGCCTGGGCAATGCGCAGCCCCTCAGCCTGCAGCTCGACGTTGTGACGGGCCTGCTCGAGCAGCACCTCGAAGGTGCGGATCGTGGCGTAGGTGCGCGCGACCTCCGCGGTCAGCGAAACCAGCGCATCATCGTAATCGGCCACCGATCCGTAGACCTGCGCACTTCCGGACTGCACTCCGCGCCGATACTTGCCCCAGAAATCCAGTTCCCAGGCCGCATCAAACCCGATCTGATAATTCCCGAACTCCGTGTCGAATCCTGGAATGTACGTGGCGGTATTCTTGCTGATGCCCACCGCGGTGGCGTTGGCCGTTGCCACCTGCACCTGCGGCCAGCGCTGGCCGGTGGCATAGCCCAACTGGGCGCGTGCCTCCAGTATGCGCAGGCCCGCGATCTGCAAGGGGAGATTTTGCGTATAAGCGAGCTGGATCAGGTGATCGAGTGCCGGGTCGTTGAACGCCTTCCACCAGGCGCTATCGGTGGTGGCCGCGGTGCTGAGCGCCGCGGCGTCTTTCTTGGTCCACTCCGGGTTGACCTTGGCCTCCGGCTTGACGAAATCGGGTCCAACGCTGCACGCGCTAAGAGCGAGCAACGCACCCAGCAGCGCGGTGGGGGCAGCTGCGGTGGAGACGCTTCGACGCCACAACTGTGGCGCGCCGACGGACGGCGCCGTCGCACGCTGCCGTACGTGCGCAATTCTGGGCAAATACGACATCATGGGACTCACCAATGCTCCACCGAGCCTAGTACCGGTTCATACGCATGTAGTGTTGCATCGAATTACCGGATGCAGCTTTCCTCGCGGCCGAGGCGCAGCTTAGTCTCGATATAGGCTGCCGCGCTGAGGATTAAGGAAGTTCCGTGCCCACTATGCTTTGCTAGTCTGGGCCGCGAAGTTCTTGGTTGTCAACTTAACTTCCCCGCATGCAAGCCGGCCACAGTCACCTCGGGCCGAGAGTCACCACGGGCCGAGTCACGCCCGGGCTGGCGAGCGCCAGTTGTGCCATCGCAGCTTAGTTTCCTCGGGCTAAGGCGTGCCCGCAGGAATCGCGAGCCAATTGGCTGGCGGGTCACAATACGAGTATTGTTGTGAGGATTTATCTGGAGCTCATGAGGCTGGCCCATGAAGAAGAAAGACGCTAAGAAAGACGCAAAGAATGATCCGAAAGCTGACGGAAAGCCCGATGGCGACCTCAAGGGCAAGGAATACGCCAAGCACATGGCCAAGCTGCACGTCGAACTCGTGAAGCTGCAGGAATGGGTCAAGGCAAAGGGCATCAGGATTTGCATCGTCTTCGAGGGTCGCGACGGCGCGGGCAAGGGCGGTACCATCAAGGCGATCACGGAGCGCGTGAGTCCGCGCGTGTTCCGGGTGGCGGCGCTGCCGGCGCCGACCGACCGGGAGAAATCCCAGATGTACCTGCAGCGCTATGTCCGGCATATGCCGGCGGGCGGTGAGGTCACGATCTTCGACCGCAGCTGGTACAACCGCGCCGGGGTGGAGCGGGTGATGGGATTTTGCAGCGAGGAGGACGCGAAGCGTTTCCTGCAGCGCATGCCGGCGTTTGAAAAGCTGCTGATCGAGGATGGGATCATCCTGCTGAAGTACTGGCTGGAAGTCAGCATGGACGAGCAGACACGCCGGCTCGAAGAGCGCATTGAGGATGGTCGCAAGATCTGGAAGCTCTCGCCCATGGACCTGGATTCCTACGGTCACTGGTACGACTATTCGCGCGCGCGCGATGAGATGTTCGCGGCAACCGACACGCCCTGGGCGCCGTGGCACGTGGTCAAATCGGACAATAAACGGCGCGCTCGGCTGAATCTCATCAGCCATCTGCTCAAACAGATTCCCTACAAGGATGTGTCGCGCGGTGGCAAGATTGAGCTGCCCAAGCGGCAGAAGCGACACGGGTATCGCGAGCCATCAGACCGCTTTAAGTACATTGCGGAAAAATTTTAGCCGGCCGGACCCATCGCACCTGTGGCCGGGTGGATCCTGCACACTGAACTTGGCGCCGCGCGGCATCCCCTGCGCCACGGCCCGATGAAGGCTTGAATGCGCAACCCGAGCACCCGCCGGGAACTGAGCCAGGGCGGCGCTTGACTCCCGTGCCGACCACCCTCTCTGCATGGCAACGCTGGCTCCCCGGCCTCCAGACCCTCCGCACCTACCATGCCGAATGGCTGAGATACGATCTGGTGGCCGGCGTAGTGCTGAGCACCATGCTGGTCCCGGTGGGCATTGCCTACGCCGAAGCCTCCGGGGTACCGGGCATCTACGGCTTGTATGCCACGGTGATCCCCTTGCTGACGTACGCGCTGTTCGGCCCCAGCCGCATCCTGGTGCTCGGGCCGGACTCGTCGCTGGCGGCGCTGATTCTGGCCGTGGTGCTACCGTTGGCGGCAGGAGATTCAGGCCATGCGGTGGCCGTGGCCAGCCTGCTCGCGGTGGTCTCCGGTGTGGTGTGCATCTCGGCCGGAGTCCTGCGTCTGGGATTCATCACCGAGCTGCTGTCGAAGCCGATCCGTTACGGGTACATGAATGGCATTGCGCTGACGGTCCTAATCAGCCAGTTGCCGAAGGTATTTGGAGTGTCCGTCGGCTCGAGCGGGCCCTTGGTCACCGTTTGGCAGCTGGCGGGCGCGGTCGCTGCGGGCCAGACGAACTGGACTACTTTCGCCATTGGCGCCGGCGCTTTGGCCGTCATTCTTTCTCTAAAGCGCTTCCGGCGCGTGCCGGTCACGCTGCTGGTGGTCGTGGCTGCCACGATTCTCGTCGGCGCGCTCGACCTGGGCGCAAGCGCCGGAGTGCAGGTGCTCGGCGCAATGCCTCAGGGACTGCCTCATTTCGTTGTGCCGCGGATCAACCCTGCCGAGCTGGGCGCGATCGTGATCGGAGGCATCGAAATCGCCTTGGTGTCGTTTGCCGACACCAGCATCCTCTCGCGCACCTACGCCGCGAAGACCCGCAGCTCCGTGGATCCCAACCAGGAGATGGTCGGTCTGGGCGCGGCCACTCTTGCGGCGGGCCTGTTCCAGGGCTTTCCGATCAGCAGCAGCGCCTCGCGCACACCGGTCGCGGAAGCCTCCGGCGCCCGAACACAGCTCACGGGCGTTATCGGTGCCCTCACCGTTGCGGCACTGCTCATATTCGCGCCGCATCTGTTGCGGAATTTGCCCAACAGCGCGCTGGCCGGAATCGTGATCGCCTCGGCTCTGGGACTGTTCGAAATCACCGACCTGCGCCGCATTTTCCGGATCCAGCGCTGGGAATTCTGGCTGTCGATCGGCTGCCTGGTCGGTGTCGCGGTGCTCGGCGCGGTCCCCGGCATCGGTCTGGCCATTGCGATTGCCGTTATCGAATTCCTATGGGATGGCTGGCGGCCATACTGCACCGTGCTGGGACGTGTGGAGGGCGTGCGCGGTTACCATGACATCAGGCGCTATCCCGAAGCCCGCCTGGTGCCCGGGCTGGTGCTGTTTCGTTGGGATGCACCGCTGTTTTTCGCCAATGCCGAATTATTCCGGACCCGAGTGCTGGAGGCTGTCGCCGGCTCCCCCACGCCGGTCCGTCGAATCATCATCGCCGCCGAGCCGATCACCAGCGTTGATGTGACGGCAGCGGACATGCTCGCCGAACTCCTGCGGTCCTTGAGCGCCGCGGGGGTCGAACTGCGCTTTGCCGAGATGAAAGATCCGGTTAAGGCAAAACTGAAAGCCTTCGAGTTGCTCGAGCTCTTGGGGACCGACAGCTTCTACCCGACCGTGGGCTCGAGTGTGGATGCTTACCTGGTTGACTATGCGGTGGACTGGGCGCACTGAGCGCGGCCGCCGGCGATCGAGCGGACCATGCTCTCGGAGCCTCGCCTCCGGAGCGTCGCGGTGGCGTCAGTGGGAGAGCTATTGCGGCGGCACGATGGGGCTCGGCGGCGTCAGCGGGCTGCCGGCCTGTCCATCGCCGTACCATTCAAGTACCGCCAGGAACCCGCGCACCTGATCGACGAAGCGCACCGGCTCCCAGCCTCGCGCATATCCGCGTCGCGCCTGTCGGTACCAGCGTTCCTGCGCAAGCCAGGGCAGGAACTGCCTGACGTCGTTCCATGAGTCCGGATTCTTGCCCTGCGTCTGCGCCAGGATACGCGCGTCTTCGAGGTGCCCGAAGCCGACGTTGTAGGCCGCCAGCGCCAGCCAGCTGCGGTCGGGTTCGGGCACGTGCGCCGGGATCATTTGCAGAACCTGCGCATAATAGGCGGCCCCGCCGGCAATGTTCTGCTCGGCATTGCGGCGATCCGCCACGCCCATCGCTTTTGCGGTCGCCTCGGTGAGCATCATGATGCCGGCCGCGCCGTCGCCAGACACGGCGTGATCGTCCCAATGCGATTCCTGGTAGCCGACCGCCGCCAGCAGTCGCCAGTCGACGGACTGGCTCGCGGCGGCTTGTTCGAATACCCCCCTGAGCTCCGGCAGGCGTGCGGCAATGTCATCCTGAAAGCGGCGCGCCTCCTGGTACTGGAAGTCGCCGGCCTCGGCTTCGGCCTCGTGTTCCAGGCGCTGCAATTGACCCGAGTCGTGCGCGGCGCTGAAGAAGCGGTTGACCGCGTCGCGCAGGTCGATGGCCGAACGGCGCACCAGCCACTGCATCGGGCGCGGATCGGGAAGCGAGAATGCGATGCTCACTTCCGGGTACAGATGGCGGGCAAAGGCAAATTCACTCCGGTCGATGATTGCAAAGTCTGCATCTCCGCTGCTGACCCAGTCCAACGGGTCAGCCTGCTCGCGCGGCAATTCGGTCCAGGTCAGATAATTCGCACCGCCGCCGCGCAAGTCGCGAAGCAATTGGAGTTGCGGGCTGCCCTCGCGGACCACGATTCGCGCCCCATTGAGTTCGGTGATGTTGCGCGTGGCGCCGTGGCCACGGCGCTGCACGACCAGTTGCTCGACTTCGCGGTAATTGATGGTCGCGAGCCCGGCCCGCTTCCAGCCCTCGTCCGCGGTAAGCTCGGCGGCGGCGATGTCAATGCTGCCCTCGGCCAGCAAGGCGCGCAAGTCGCCGCGGTCGCGGGCGGAGACGATAGCCAGCGGGATGTTCAGACTATCGGCAAAGGCTCGCGCCAGCCTGTATTCAAACCCTTGAGGACCGTGCGCCCCCAGATAATAGGAGGTGGGTTCGTTGACCATGCCGACGCGCAGCTCGCCATGTGCGCGCACTTGCGCCAGGCCGGCGGGTTCCGCACCGCAGCCCGACAGGGTGAGCCATGCACACATGGCGGGAGCTCCAAGCCGGAACGCCGCTGCGGTCATAGGCAATCTCACGCGCTGCTCAGTTCAGTTAGAATGCCGGTTCGCCAGACCTGTCCCGCCCTCCGGAGAGGTACCGAAGTGGTCATAACGGCGCCGACTCGAAATCGGATGGTCGGGTAATTCCGGCACGTGGGTTCGAATCCCACCCTCTCCGCCACTTAGTCTGCCGCGAACCATAGGGTCCGGTGGGCAGCCGAGAAAATAACGTCTTGCGGGGCATTTCGGCGGCTATCTTCCTCTTTGCGCGCAGGCGAAGCGAGTTTGCGGCTCTTTTTTTCCAGAAGCTGCGATGGATTTCTCAGTGGGTAGTGGACGCTGGTCGGTCTCGGTTGTGTGTCCTCTAGACGCACCGGCTACCTGCGGCGTCGCGTGAGTGGAGAGGCGGATAGGTAAACGCTCCAAATAATGCTGCTTAAGCCGTGAGTCGAGAGCGCCCCGATGGGCATTTAAGCGTCCAATTCGCGTTGACCGTACTTTCGCGGTCTGAAAGGATGGTCCAATGGACCTTGAGGATGTTGGCCACATCAGCCGTGTAGGGACGATCGCGGCGGGGCCGGGAAAGCCGATGGCCCATCGAGTAATTGAGATCGTTCGCTCGGGCGTGGCCGCCGGCCACGTGTTCGGCCTTTATCTCACTTCTGCATCCCCCAAGCGCCTTCGTCGCTCACTCTGGCCGACTGCCATGAGCGCATTTGCAATCGTTCAGATTCCCGCTCAGGACCTCAACGAAGTAATCAAGACCGATGTAGTGGTACCGATGCGGGACGGTGTTGCGCTGCGCGCCGACATCCTGTTGCCCGACCAAGGCGGTCCCTTCCCGGTTCTGGTTTATCGCACTCCCTACGGAAAGCAAAATGCCCGCAAGGAGTACAAGACCTTCGAGCGCGCCGTGCAGCGGGGCTACGCGGTGGTCATTCAGGATGTTCGGGGTCGCTACAGCTCGGACGGGGATTTCCGCCCGTACGAAAACGAGGGACGCGACGGCTTCGATACCATCGAGTGGGCCGCGCGGCAGGGCTGGTCAAACGGTGCAATCGGCACATTCGGACTTTCATATCCAGGCGCCGTACAGTGGCTCGCGGCTGTTCAGACGCCCCCGCATTTGAAGGCCATGGTGCCTGCCATGACGTTCTCTAACGCGCAGAATTTCTTCTTCGCGGGCGGAACCTGGGACATGTCGTGGATCGATTGGATCTGGTTCAATATCGCTCCCGATGTCAGGGAAAAGCGAGGCCTGACGGGACCCAGGACATATCGGGAGGCCGCCGCGAGCTGGCGTACCGAAGGCCCCCAGATGCAGCGCCACTTGCCGTTGGCGGGGCTCGCGCAATTAAAGTCATCGGCCCCGTACTATTACGATTGGCTTGGGCACCCGCCCCAGGATCCGTGGTGGGAGTGGGCAGAACTGCGCGACAAGTACGATCGGAACCGCGCCGCAGTGCTCAATCTGTCGGGATGGTATGACGATAACTACGGACCCGAGGGTGCAACCACCAATTACAACGGCCTGCTCAAATCACGTGTAGGACACACTGATCCGGCCGCACATCTTCTGCTGGGTCCTTGGGTGCACGGTGTGGAGAGTACGGCAACACCCAAGTCAGGCGAGCGTGAATTTGGACTGGACGCAACTATTGATTACGACGCTGTCGTGCTGCGTTGGATGGATCACTATCTTCGCGGAATAGACAACTCGGTGGAGCGCGAAGAGCCGGTTCGTTATTTCGTGATGGGAATAAACAAATGGCGGGTCGCGCAAGTATGGCCACCCGCTGCCACCTCCACGGCATATTATCTTTCTCCCGGTGCCGCGAAGAAGCCGGGGCTCTTGACGACGTCCAAGCCTGAAGCGAAAAGCCGAGCCACCGCGTTTGTCGCCGACCCGGCGCAGCCGGTCGTCAATCCGTACCCGAGCTCCGGCGCACACGACTATCGCAAGCTCGCGCAGCGCCCGGATGTACTTAGCTTCGAAACCCCACGACTTGAGCACGATACGGAGGTTACCGGCCCCATACACGCGCGTATCTTTGTCTCCTGCGATTGCCGCGACCTGGATCTGTGGGTCCGCGTGCTCGATATTGCGCCGGACGGCACCGCCTTGAACCTGATGAGCCCGGGACTCGATGTGCAGCGCGCGAGCAACCGCGATCATGAGCGCGATCCGCAGTGGCTTACTCCGAAGAAAATCTACCAGATAGAGCTGAACAACCTGATCACCAGCAACAGCTTCCTGGCCGGTCACCGGATCGGGGTGCAGATTTCCGCCAGCTTCTTTCCGAATTTTTCGCGCAACCTGCAAAACGGGGAATCTGAGGTCACATCGGCGGATATGCGCAAGTCCACGATCGCGGTCTATGCGGACTCGACGCACCCCTCTCAGCTGGTCTTGCCGGTGGTGGCCTCGGATTAGCGGTCCGGACCGCGATAGGCCTGGTCGCGGTATGACGGACCAATCGTCCATCCGGGTGGCGAAGTCGGGGCGAGGGCCCGAGGGTTGCCGCGGTGTGCGGCGAGGCTGGCTGGGACGGCTAGAGCGCCAGTCAGAGGCTTTGCAGCGTCTCAGTCTTCGCTCGGTCCACCGTTGATCTCAGCATTGAAGCTGCGTGCCAGGGCCTCTGAGAACAGGTGCGGCAAACGGCCGTCGGGCATGCCCGTAATGCTGCGAAATCGGTCCGCTCCGGGACTGCCCGGGCTGAGCACGGCCGGGTCCAGGCGCTGCGTAAATTCAACGAGTGCCGGACGCAGCGCACGCATAAGGGCGGCATCGTGCCGGCTTGCAAATCCGAACAATTCCCGCATCCACTGCACGGCGTCGAGTTCGCGGCGCTCGTGGCCGAGGAGCAGTCGGACCAGCAGTTCCTCAACCGGCAGGCTCTGCAGAGCCACGCGCTCCGGATCTTCGGCGATGGCGCTCAATCCCGAACTTTGCCTTATCTCGCGCTGTGTCCGGGCCAGCGCCTTGATGCCGACCAACGACTCGCGCAGCAAAATCCCGGCCAGCTGCAGCAGGCGCTCGCGGCCATCGGCTGGAAGCTGTTGACTGTTCAGGCCGGCGCCGCGACAAAACGCTTCGAGCACTCCGGGAGAGCCCGCGGGAGGCTTCAATGCGGCGATTTCTGCACGTGGGGGTGCCGGCCGCGGCACGGTTGCGGCCGCCTGCTGCTGGCTGTCAAATTGCTGCAGACCCTGGTCCGAGACCGGGTTCCCCCACGGATCGTAGCCGCGCCGGACCGCACTCTGCTCCTCGTCGTTGACCAGCAGCGCACTGATGTTCAGATCCACGCCGATATCGCGCTGCGCGTTGCCCTCGCTGTCACCCGGAACCGGAGCGCCGTACGGTACAATGGCGCTGGCGTCGGCGGCGGCGCTCTCACCGTCCTGCACCCTGATATGGTAGGGCCCCATGCGCAAGGTATCTCCCGGCCGCAGGGGTTGGGGCCCGAGCCGCCCGACCGGCTCGAGCTCGTCGTTCAGGTACAAGCCGTTGGTACTGGTGTCCTCAACGATGTAAGTGCCGTTTTTGTAGGTAATACGCGCGTGGTGCGCCGAAATGTAGCGGTTGGGGTCGGGTAACACCCATTCGTTGTCGGTGGCCCGGCCGATTCTGGCACCTTCCTTGTCAACGAGCACGCTCCCCGCCTCGCCGAGCGCAGCGCTATGTTGACTGATGATGGTCAGGCGCAACGCCATCAGACCGTTCCTCGGCAAAAAGATTGTCGACTCAATATAATAGCGGGGCAGGAGCCACCACGGCTGCTGCACTCGCACACAGATGGCATCCAATCACATCTTTAAGATTATGTTCGTGAACCAAGGCAAGGTTTACGAGGTCTACGCGCGCAAGGTCAGCCATGGGAGCCTGCTGGGTTTCGTGGAGATCGAGGAGTTGGTGTTTGGCGAGCGCTCGAGCGTGGTGCTCGATCCGGGCGAAGAGCGAGTCAAGAACGAATTCGCCGGGGTCAAGCGTAGCTTCTTGCCGGTGCAGTGCGTGGTGCGCATCGACGAGGTGCGCAAGCAGGGCGTCAGTAAGATCATCGCTCTTGAAGGCAGCAACGTGGCCACGTTTCCGGGACCGCTGTTCTCGACTCCGGCCGGTGATTCCGGCCCCAGGAAGTAGTTGGTGCTGATCCTGCCCGGTGAGCCGGCTGGCTCGGCCTTCCGGCGTGCACGACAACTCGAGCGCCTGCAGCGCATCGATCCCGGCGTCCAGGCGCTGCATTCCCGCTACGTACACTTTGTGGATTGCAGCACGCCACCCGATGGCCAACAGCGCAGCCAACTTCAGCGACTGCTGACCCTTGAGGCCGGCGCGCCGCTCAGCGAGGGGGCTGCATCATTGCTGGTGGTACCCCGGCCGGGCACGATATCGCCGTGGTCCAGCAAAGCCACCGATATCGCCTGGGTCTGTGGATTGAATTTTGTACGGCGTATTGAACGCGGCACCCTGTACTGGCTGGAAGGCACCATAAGCGAGCCGCGCTCGGTGCTCGGCACGGTGCTGCACGATCGAATGACCGAAGCCGTCCTGCGTGCCACGGCCGACGCCGATTCGTTGTTTGCTACGACCGCTCCGGCGCCAGTGGCCTCGATTGCGCTGGCCGGCGGCCGCACGGCTCTGGCCAGGGCCAACCAACAACTGTCCCTGGCACTCGCGGACGACGAAATCGATTACCTCTTTGACACGTTTGGCCGGCTCGGGCGCGATCCGACCGACGTCGAGCTGATGATGTTTGCGCAAGCGAATTCCGAGCATTGCCGCCACAAGATCTTCAACGCCGACTTTGTCATTGACGGCGTCGCGCAGCCCAAGACCCTGTTTGCGATGATCCGCAACACCCACGCGCAATCACCTGCAGGCGTGCTTTCCGCCTACCGCGACAATGCCGCGGTACTCGCCGGGGCACCGGGGACCCGCTACTTTGCGGACCCGCATACCCGCGTGTACAGCGGGCACGACGAACCGATCGACATCCTGATCAAAGTCGAGACCCACAACCACCCGACGGCGATCGCGCCCTTTCCGGGTGCCGCCACCGGAGCCGGGGGCGAGATCCGCGATGAGGGTGCCACCGGGCTCGGCGCCAAGCCCAAGGCCGGCCTGGTCGGGTATACGGTCTCACACCTGCGGATTCCGGGGCACACCCAGCCCTGGGAGCACAGCCTGGGCGCCCCGACGCGCATTGCCTCGGCGCTCGAGATCATGCTCGAGGCTCCCATCGGCGCGGCTGCATTCAACAATGAGTTTGGCCGTCCCAGCATCTGCGGATACTTTCGCACCTTCGAGCAGCACCAGCCCGGCGACCCGCCGGGTCGCTGGCGTGGCTATCACAAGCCCATCATGATCGCAGGCGGTCTGGGCAACGTGCGCCGGGCCCACATCCAGAAGGGCGTCGTGTCGATCGGGGCCCCCCTGGTCGTGCTCGGTGGCCCGGCCATGCTCATCGGCCTGGGCGGCGGCGCGGCTTCCTCACTCGGGAGCGGCACGAGCCACGAAGAATTGGATTTCGGCTCGGTGCAACGGGGCAATCCGGAAATGCAGCGTCGGGCACAGGAAGTGATCGACGCCTGCTGGGCGCTCGGCGGGGAAAATCCGATCGAGCTCATACACGATGTGGGAGCGGGGGGTCTGTCCAATGCCGTGCCCGAAGCGATCGCGCACAGCGCACGGGGCGCACGCATCGACCTGCGCGCCATACCCAGCACGGAACCGGGCATGTCGCCGCTCGAGATCTGGTGCAACGAAGCCCAGGAGCGCTACGTGCTGGCGTTGCGGCCCTCGAGCCTTGCTGTTTTTGAAGCCATCGCCCAGCGCGAGCGCTGTCCTTACGCCGTCATCGGCGTGACTACAGCCGATGGTGAGTTAATTGTGAGCGATCCGTTACTGGGGGGCGACCCGGTGCACATGCCGGTGGAAGCCCTGCTGGGCAAGCCGCCCCGCATGCGCCGCGAGGTACGCACGCTCCCCGCGCCTGGCCCAACGGGCGAGGAACTCAGCGCCGTGAATCTGCGCGAGGCCTGGTATCGGGTGCTGCGCCTGCCAGCGGTCGCAGACAAGAGCTTCCTGGTCACCATCGGCGATCGCACCGTCGGGGGCTTGGTGAGCCGCGATCAGCTGGTTGGTCCCTGGCAAGTCCCGGTCGCCGACGTCGGGGTGACACTGAGCGATTACCGGCACCACAACGGTGAGGCGCTGGCGATGGGCGAGCGCACGCCGGTCGCGCTGCTCGACTCGCCGGCATCGGCGCGCCTCGCTGTTGCCGAAGCCCTGACCAACCTGCTGGCGGCGGACGTCACCGAGCTCAGTGAAGTCCGCTTGTCAGCGAACTGGATGGCGGCTTGCGGGGAGCCGGGCGAGGACGCGGCCCTATATGCCGCCGTGCGTACGGTGGGTGAAGAGTTTTGCCCGGCACTGGGCATTGCGATACCGGTAGGCAAAGACTCGCTGTCCATGAAGACCGCCTGGCAGGACGGTGGCGAAGCGCGCGCCGTAGTCGCACCGATGTCGCTGATCGTATCCGCCTTTGCGCCGGTCCGGGACGTGCGCCGCACGCTCACCCCGGCATTGCGACTCGACCTGGGCCCCACGTCCTTGCTGCTCATCGACCTGGGCGAAGGGCGCAACCGGCTGGGGGCTTCGGCCCTAGCGCAGGTCTACGACGCGCAGGGCGGCGCACCGGCCGACATCAACAACGCCGGCCTGCTGCGCCGCTTTGTCGCCGCGCTTTCTGCGCTGCGCGAACGCTCGCTGCTGCTCGCTTACCACGATCGCGCTGATGGTGGCCTGGCGGTGACCCTGGCGGAGATGGCCTTTGCCAGTCACTGCGGATTGGAGATCTCACTTGACCCGGCGCGCGGCACTGCACTGGCACAGCTGTTCAGCGAGGAGTGCGGTGTGGTGCTGCAGGTGGCCACGGCGCAACTGCATGAAGTGTGGCAGGAGCTGACCACGCACGGACTGCTGGAGTGCAGTCGTGTCATTGGGCGGCCGCTGGCGGATCTGAGGCTACGTTTCGCCGTGGGCGCGGAGGTGCTCGACGAGCCTTGGGCCGAGCTGCGCCGCGCTTGGTCGGAGACTTCGTGGCGCATGAAGCGCCTGCGTGACGATCCGGAATGCGCCGATGAGGAACAAACTGCGGCGCTGGACAGCGCGGCGCCGGGCCTGCGATGGCAACTCAGCTTCGACCCGCAGCAGGATATCGCCGCACCGTTTATCGCGACCGGTGTGCGGCCCGCGGTGGCGGTGCTGCGCGAGCAGGGCGTCAACAGTCAGGTGGAGATGGCGGCGGTACTTGAGCGGGCGGGCTTTGAGCCCCATGACGTGCACATGACCGATCTGCTCGCGGGTCGCGTCCGTCTCGCAGCCTACAGCGGCCTGATCGCCTGCGGCGGATTTTCCTACGGGGATGTGCTGGGCGCCGGAGGTGGATGGGCGCAGTCGATCCTGTTCCACGAATCGATGCGCCGCGAATTCACCGATTTTTTCATGCGCCCGGATACCTTTACGCTGGGCGTGTGCAATGGCTGCCAGATGTTGGCATTGTTGCGTGACCTGATTCCAGGTGCGCAGGGCTGGCCCCGTTTCCTGCGCAATCGCAGCGAGCAGTACGAAGCGCGCCTGAGTTTGGTGGAGATTCTGGATTCGCCCTCGGTGCTGTTTACCGGCATGCACGGGTCGGTATTGCCGATTGCCGTGTCGCACGGTGAGGGCCGCGCGGCCTTCGCGGGGGACGCCGATCAACACGCATGCGCCGAGCAGCTCCTGATCGCCTGCCGGTTCAGCGACGGTCGCGGTAACGCAGCGCGCTTGTATCCCGCCAATCCCAGCGGCACGCCCGCCGGAATTGCCGCCCTTACCACCCTGGATGGGCGCGCCACCATCATGATGCCCCATCCGGAACGGGTGTTCCGTACGGTGCAGAATTCCTGGTATCCGCACGACGCGGGAGAGGACAGTGGTTGGATGCGCATGTTCCGAAATGCGCGGGTCTGGCTGGATTAGGTCGCGGGGCGTTTAGGGCGCCACACGCCGTCCTCCGATCCAGGTTTCCTGAATATTCCCGCTGGTGTCGGCGACCGCAAAGTCGGCGCGCAGCCCGGGCTCGATGCGGCCGTGGCTGCCGCCGAGCCCCAGAAACCTTGCCGGGTAATCACTGGCCATCCGTACGGCTTCCTCCAGCGGCAGGCCCAGGAGCGAAACTGCATTGCTGACCGCGCGGCTCATGTCGAGCGCCGTGCCGGCGAGCGTGCCATGTTCATCGATGCAGTAATCGCCGACTACCCGGATGGTGCGACCCTGGAGCTGGAAGTTTGCCGACTGGCTGCCGACCGCCGGCATGGCGTCTGTGACCAGAATGAACCGATCGTGGCGCTTGGCGCGCAATGCGACCTTAAGCACGCGCGGATCGACGTGCTTGCCGTCGACAATGATTCCGCAGTAAGACTGGTCCTCGCTGAGCGCGGCGCCGACCGCGCCCGGTTCGCGCGCGGTGAGCTGCGACATGGCATTGAACAGGTGCGTGAATCCGCTAAGACCATGTCGCTGCGCCGCCGCAATTTCCGCGGCCGTGGCGTCGGTGTGCCCGGCCGCAATGATGACGCCGGCGGCTGCGAGTCTGGCTATCACCGCGGTGTCCGAACGCTCCGGCGCAAGTGTCACTAGTGTCACGCCACGTTTGAGGGAACTCAACAGCGCCACGGCCGCGTGGCCGAGTTCCAAGAAGTGCGCGGCATCATGGACCCCCTTGCGCTCTGCGCTCAGGTACGGCCCTTCGATATGTACGCCCAGTACACCCGGTACACCAGCCGCTATTGCCGCGTCGACGGCAGCGATCGCCGTAGCGACTACGCCGAGATTGTCGCTAATCAACGTTGGCAGGAAACCTGTCGTACCGAAGCGTACGTGTGCCGCGGCAATCGCCCGTATGCCATCAACCGTAGGCGCGTCATTAAACAACACGCCCCCGCCCCCGTTCACCTGTACGTCGATGAATCCGGGCAACAGCCGCCGGCCCGCCAGGTCCACCACGGCCGCGCCACGAGTGCGTTCGTCGAGAGCATCGACGATTGCCGTGATTCGCGCGCCATCGACAAGGACAGTCTGTCCTGTAGTGAATCCCTCTGGCGTAAAGACTTGTCCGTTGATGAAGGCAGTCGTCATCAGACAGTTCCGGTGACCTTGTGCAAATGCGGCGGCCGGTCAGGGTCCTGTCCGCGGGCTACGGCGAGCTGGGCAAGCAACCGGTAGACGCTCTCCACCAGAAGCAACGGTGCGAGCGCAGCTTGACACGCCATCGTTGGCAATTCCGTGACACCTGCAGCACGGCCACCAGCCAGCAGCACCTGGACGTTGCGCGCTGCGAGTTCGGCGCCGAGCGATTGCAGGCCGTGACGGGTCGCGTCGTCTTGCGCAAGAATCAGCGCTGGAAAGCCGCTGCCGAGCAACGCGACCGGTCCATGGCGGACCTCCGCACCACTGTATGCCTCCGCGTGAAGGCCGCAGACCTCCTTTGCTTTCAGTGCCGTTTCCTGTGCGGCGCCTAGCCCAGCCCCGCGGCCGATTACGTACAGATGGTGGGCGTCACCGAGCGCCGATAGCGCCGCCCGCCAGTCGAGCTGCCAGGCGGCATCGAGGGCCGCAGGCAGTGCATGGATCGCCGCCAGGAATTCCGCGTCGCGGGTCCATTCAGCCGTCAGGTGGGCAAGCGCTGCGAGCGAGGCGAGGTAGGACTTCGTTGCGGCCACGCTGTGTTCCGTGCCGGCCCACAGTGGAATGGTAAGGTCTGCCGCTCTACTGAGCGGCGCGTCGGCTACGTTGCACACGGCGATCACCATGGCGCCTGAGCGCTTGGCGGCCGCAGCGCACGCCAGCAGGTCCGGGCTCTCCCCCGATTGCGAGATGACAACGAACAGGCAGTCACGGAGGTCCAGTTCGATACCGTAAACGGAACTGACCGATAGCGCCGCCGAAGCAGTTAATACGCGCGCACGCGTTTCGAACAGGTACTTGGCATAGGTCGCGGCATGATCTGAGCTGCCTCTGGCGCAGGTCACCACGGTGCGTGGTGGGTGCCGGCGTAGCCGGGCGCCGATATCGGCCATTAGCAGGGCATTTTCGCGGAGCTGGCGAGCAACTACCGCCGGCGACTCGGCCGCTTCTGCTTGCATCAGACTCAAAACTACGCACTCAATTCGGCGACGAAGTCGTATACGTCGCCGCGGTAGTAGGACTGCGAAAACTCAATTGCCCGCCCTTCGCGCGATGTACCAAGACGTTCAACCAGCAGTCCGGCGGAGCCTTCCGTGGCCTTGAGCAATTCCGCCTGTTCGCTGGATAACAGCACCGCTCGCAGGCGCTGCAGCGCGTGCACGGGCCGCTGACCGTTGTGCTCAAGCGCTTCGTACAGCGACTGGTCGACCGCATCGAGCGAGGGTAGGGCGCTGGCCACCACCGTTGCATATTCAATGGACATTGGCGCATCGTCCGCATAGCGCAGCCGGTGAAAGCGGTACACCGGGGTGCCCGGGCTCAAGCGCAGCGCCAGAGCTTCCTCCGGGGTCACAGTACCCGCCGAGCGTTTCAACCACACGCTATGCGGGCTGCGGCCGCGAGCGCGCATGTCTTCGGAAAACGAAGTCAGCATCGCAAAGTTCTTTTCGACGCGGGCCGAGACGAAATTGCCGGATCCCTGACGCCGCATCAGCAAACCCTCGCCGACCAGGCCATCGAGCGCCTTGCGAACCGTAATGCGGGATACTTTGAAATCGATGGCTAGGTCTCGCTCAGCGGGTAGCGCGTCGTCAGGCGACAGTACGTGGTTGTCGATCGCTGCCTTCAGCGCACGCTGCAGCTGCAGATATAATGGTAGATTGCTTCGCTCACTGAGCGGACCTACAATTTTCGCGAGCGATGCCATGCGCCGGTGCCCCAGATAAAAGAATTAGCTCCGACCTAGTGTAATACCAAAAAGATACCAGTAACAAGCGCAACATCGGATCACGACCTGGAACCGGCGAAACATTTGCCGAATTTCACCGTGATTGGCGCATTTTCGGCGGTCGGCGTTGTGATGGCCGACAATTGGTATTATCTTGGCAGCTATCTGGTCCTTTAGGTAGAGGCAGCTTGGTGGGGAACCGTACGTGGCGGCGCGCGGCTTTTGGCCGGCCCGTGTTTGCAATCGCGGGCGGGCTGCTGTGTGCACTGGCGTTGTGGCGCACTACGCCCGCGACCACGGCGGAAGTCGCGCCCGTACGTTTGCGGTGGGCGTTGCAACCCACCGCATCGACCACCGTGGTACCCAATGGCAGCGTGCTTGCCGTTTTCAGTCTCACCAACACTGGCGCGCGTGCGCTTTCAGAGCCAGGTTGGGCCTTGTATTTTACCTGCCCGGAAGGCGTGCAAACGGGGGCGCTCCAGGGTCAATTGAGGCTGGAGCGGGTGGTCGGCGCTCTCTATCGACTAAGGCCCGCGCACGGCTTTGCCGGGCTCGGCTCCGGCGAGACGTTGCAAATACCCCTCGTGCACCCCGACAGTCTAGTCAACCTCGCCCAAGCTCCTGACGGGCCGTATCTTGTGTTTGACGATGACCCGGATGTAGGGCTGCCAGTTACCGACTATAAGAGGGCGCCTTTTCCCGCGAACAACGCCACAACCGCAGAGCAGATCTACGCCCGCAATTTGACCGTAGCGCCGGTGGCGGAGAATCTGCTGCCGCCAGTGCTACCGACGCCGCGGGAATTTGAGCGCCGCACGGGCAACTTGCATTGGGCATCAATGCCGCGCGTCGTGGCTCAACCCGCGCTGCGCTCTGAGATCGCCAGCGCTTTGGCCATCCTGACGCCGTATTTCCCTGCTGCGCAAAACACCGCGTCCGCCACAGAGTCGGCCTCGACGGTCCGTCTTTCCGTAGGCCCAGTCGCCGGCCTGACCGGTCCGGAAGCCTACGAATTGAGCATAGATCCGCGCTCGGGCGTCGACTTGAAAGCGGGGTCGGCGGCTGGCGTGGCGCGCGCGCTGGCCTCATTGCGCCAGATATTACCGATTGAAGCGCACCCCGGCCACGGCGTAGAGCTGCCTGCGCTGCTGATTCGGGATGTCCCACGCTTTGCGTACCGCGGGTTCATGTTGGACGTCGCCCGAAATTTTCAGTCCAAAGCGAATGTGCTGCACGTGCTTGACTTGATGTCTCGCTACAAACTCAATACGTTTCACTTTCACATCACAGACGATGAAGGCTGGCGGCTCGAAATTCCTGGACTGCCTGAGCTTACCGAGGTGGGCGGTCGTCGAGGGCACTCGGCTCGGCAGGATGATCGTCTACCGCCGGCCTACGGTTCCGGGCCCGATGTGCGTAATCCTTACGGCACGGGTTATTACCAGCGCGCCGACTATATCGAGATTCTGCAGTACGCGGCCGCACGGCATATCGAGGTGATACCGGAAATCGAGATGCCAGGGCACGCACGGGCGGCCATCGCATCAATGGCAGCGCGCGCCCACCGCCTGGCACGGGCCGGCAAGTCAAACGCGAACGAATATCTCCTGAGCGAACCGCAGGACAAGTCGGTCTACGAGTCGGCCCAGAATTACACTGACAACGTCATGAATCCGGGCCTGCAATCGACCTACACATTCATTGACCACGTGGTGGCCGAGATGGTCGCCTTGCACAAGGCGGCCGGAGTTCCTTTGCGCACCATGCACATGGGTGGCGACGAATTGCCCGACGGGGCCTGGGAGCGCTCTCCGGCCTCCCGAGCGTTAATGAATCGCCAGCACCTAAAGACCCGAGCCGATCTCTGGGACTACTTTTACGCACGCGTTGCCGCGCTGCTCCAGCACCGTGGCGTGGCTCTTTCGGGTTGGGAAGAGATTGGGGCTCGGACCGCCAATGTTGCCGGCCGTACCGAACGAGTGGCCAACCCAGCATTTAGCCGAAGCGGCTACACCGTCTACGTATGGCGTAACACCGAAGGCGCGGAGGATCTTGCCGATCGTCTGGCTAACGCCGGCTACGATACCGTCCTCACGCCCGCCACCAAGTTGTATTTCGATCTTCCGCCGTACCCGAGCCCCTTTGAACCAGGCCAGGTCTGGGCAGGCTACGTCGATCTGGACACCGTGTTTGACTATGTTCCACTCGACGACACCAGGATCGCGCCGGATGACCCAAGGCACCTCGCAAACCGGCAAGCGCTCACGGAATTCGGGCGTCAACATATCCGCGGGCTGGAGGGAACACTGTTCACTGAGACCGTACACGAACCCGCGCGACTCGACTATATGTTGATGCCTAAGATGGTTGCTCTCGCTGAGCGTGCCTGGGCTGCGGACCCGGAGTGGACGAAGCAACCGGACCATGCTCACGCCGCGCCGCTGCTGGCCGAGGCCTGGTCAGTTTTTGTAAGTCAGCTCGGCCTAAAGGTTTTGCCGCAACTGGATGCCGAGCACGCCGTTCTTTACCGCATTCCGGCGCCAGGTCTTAAGCAAGTCGCTGGTGCGGTGCTCGCCAACCAACAGATTCCAGGATTCAGTCTGCATTATACCGTGGATGGAAGCGAGCCGAAGGTCACAAGCCCGGTGGTTACCGGGCCGCTTTCCCATGCCGGTCTCATCCGGGTCGCAGCCGTCGATCGTAACGGTCGGGTGAGCAGGTCCTCCCAAGTCGATCAAAGATGACCTGCAAACTCTGAGCGGCCTATGACAGTTTCCGCCACGAGCGATCACCTGCTTGAGCTTGTCGCACCGCTTGCCGGCTGGGTGTTGCCGCTCGAAGGAGTGCCCGATCCGGTGTTCGCAGGCGGTATGGCGGGCGACGGGGTTGCCATCGATCCGATTGGTGAATCACTACATGCGCCTTGCGACGGCGTCATTGCATTGTTGGGTGGCAACCGCCACGCATTGACACTCAAATCTCGAGCCGGCGATGTATTGCTCCACGTCGGCATAGACACTGTGCGCTTGGCTGGGGCAGGGTTCGCGTTACGAGTAAGCGACGGCCAAAAGGTGCATTCCGGTCAAGTCCTGCTCGATTTCGACCTCGACTTGATCGTTCGTAGCGCTCCAAGCGCTGCCACTCCGGTATTGCTCACGGGAGAATTCGCTGGTCGCATCATCCGGCGCCAGATCGGCCGGCGGGTGGCGGTCGGGGATTTTCTATTCGCAGCCGAGTTGACGGTGGGGCCGCCAGCGAGCGTCCCGTCCGACGTGGCCGCGCCACCACAATTGCCCACCGCGATGCGCCACTTCCGGGTCCCCTTCGAGCATGGATTGCACGCGAGGCCTGCGGCCCAAGTGGCCGCGGCACTGACCGGCCTGGATGCTGAGGTCTTGCTCAGCGTACGCGGACGCGAAGCCAATGCGCGAAGCGTCGTCGCCATGATGGCGCTCGGTGCAGGGCATGGCGAAATCATCGCCGCGGCGGCCGTCGGCCGACAAGCAGAGGCGGCACTGGCGGCACTCTCCGGCCCGCTGGAGTCCATGGCCAAATCCCCCCCTACGCCGCGCCCGCCGTCATTCGCAGCGCCGCCTAAGGTTGCGCCCCTGCCAGGCGCCCGCTTCGCCGGTCTGGTTGCCGCGCGTGGCTTGGCGGTGGGTCTTGCCGCGCCCCTGGCGGACGCGGATCCTCCGACCGGCGAGCCGCTCGGTGATGCCGCCGCGGAGCGGGCGCGTCTAGTGGCCGCAATTGACGCTGTCACTCTATACCTAAGAAAACTCAGCGCATCGCGACAGGGCGCACAGCGCACTCTCCTGGACGCCCATTTGGCGCTGCTTTCCGACCCGGAATTGCTGCGTGACTCGGAAACTCGGCTGACAGGCGGTGCAAGCGCGGGCCTTGCATGGCGTTCGGCACTGCGTTCAGCGGGGGAAGCGCTTGCGGCGCTTCAGGACCCACGGATGGCCGAGCGGCGGGCGGACCTGCTCGATATTGAACGGCAGGTATTGCGTGCACTTTTGGGTGCTCCGATCAATTCTGATGCCCGCTTGCCCGATCGCGCGATCTTGCTGGCTGCTGAGTTGCTCCCTTCGCAATTGCTGTCCCTCGACAGCGCCCGCCTCGCCGGCATCTGCACAGCCGCGGGCGGGGTGACCTCACACTTGGCAATCTTGGCTGGTTCAATGGGTCTGCCCGCACTGGTTGCCGCCGGCGCCCCGGTGCTGGCAATACCGGCAGGCACGCCCCTGGTGCTCGATGCGGAAGCGGGTTTCCTGCTGGTGGACCCGCCAGCTGCCGAGCGCAACCGGCTCGAGGAGCTGGTAATGGCGCGCGCGCGCGCGCGCGTCCGCGACGAGGCAGCGCGCGCAGCAGCCTGCGGTTATGCGCGACGGAACGAAGGTTGATGTGTATTGTAATCTCGGAGCTACCGATGAAGCGGCGCCGGCCGTGCGCTCCGGTGCCGACGGTTGTGGTCTGTTGCGCACCGAGTTTCTATTTCAGGCGCGGCAACGCGCTCCAGATGAAGACGAACAGCTGGCGCAATACCAGGCCATTGCCGATGCCCTGTCGGGCCGACCTCTGACGATTCGCACCCTGGACGCGGGCGGTGACAAACCGATTCCCTATCTGGTGTTGCCGCGCGAGGAGAATCCCGCCCTCGGGCTGCGCGGCTTGCGCAGCAGCCTTTTGCATCCAGAATTGCTCACGACGCAACTGCGTGCGATTTTGCGCGTCGCGCCCCTCGGTCAATGCCGCGTCTTGCTGCCCATGGTCACCGATTTGGACGACGTGCGCGGCGTGCGCGCGCAACTGGCGGCGATCGCCGAGGAATTCCGGATACCGGCGCCGCCACTTGGTGTAATGATCGAAACACCGGCATCGGCACTGCTCGCCGACCAACTCGCTGCCGAGTGCGAATTTATCGCCATTGGCAGCAATGATCTATCACAGTACACCCTGGCGATGGATCGAATGCACCCAAGCCTGGCCACTCGACTCGACGCCCTGCATCCGGCCGTGCTGCGACTCATTGACCGTGCGACTCAGGCCAGCCGCGATCACCTCATTGGCGCGGGTGTCTGCGGAGCTCTGGCGTCCGATCCGGAGGCTGTGGCTGTGCTGATTGGCCTGGGAGTGCGGGAACTTTCGGTCGTACCGGCACAGATTCCGCGCATCAAGAGTCTGTTGCGCACTCTCAATCCTGACTCTTGCGCTAGGCTCGCGCGTCAAGCGCTCTCACTTCCGCACGCTGGAGCGGTACGCGCGCTGGTGCGCGATTGGAGCGGCAGCAATGCTTAAAGGAATGCAGGGCCTGCAACGCCTTGGTCGTGCCCTGATGCTGCCGATCGCGGTGCTGCCCGTGGCTGGAATGCTGTTGCGGCTCGGGCAGCCGGATCTACTCGGCATCCCAGTGCTGGCGGCGGCCGGAGACGCGATTTTCTCCAATCTCGGCCTGGTTTTCGCAGTAGGCGTAGCGGTCGGACTGGCGCGCGAAAATCACGGCGCGGCCGGACTGGCGAGCCTGGTGGGGTTCCTCGTCGCCACCCACGGTGCGCAGGTGCTGCTTAGCGTGCCCGCTTCGGTCACCATGGGCCTCACGGGATCGCCTGCCGATCTTGCCGCCAACGCCTGGCGCAGCCAGCAGCTTGCGAAGCTCAGCATGCCGGTCGGCGTGCTATCGGGGTTAATCGCAGGATTTGCCTACAATCGATTTAGCGATATTAAGATGCCAAGTTATCTGGCATTCTTTCGGGGGGCGTCGCTTCGTGCCGATTGCCACGGGTTGCTTCGGCGTCCTCGTGGCGGTCGCCTTCGGATTGGGTTGGCCGTCTGCTGGCTCGCGGCATGGACAGCCTTAGTCACGCAGTAGTCAACGCTGGCTCCTTCGGTCTGTTCGTCTACGGCACCCTCAATCGCGTGCTCATCGTGACTGGGCTTCACCACATTCTCAACAATATTCCCTGGTTTTTGCTTGGTGATTACCACGGCGCCACCGGCGATCTGAAGCGCTTTTTCGCCGGCGATCCAACGGCCGGCGCATTTATGAGCGGCTTCTTTCCGGTGATGATGTTCGGCCTGCCGGGGGCCTGTCTGGCGATGTACCGCGCGGCGCGCCCTGAACGTCGCCAAGCAGTCGGCGGCTTGCTTTTGTCGATTGCTCTGACCTCATTTCTGACTGGGGTAACCGAACCTATCGAATTCACATTCATGTTCCTGGCGCCACTTCTCTATGTAGTCCACGCGATTTTAACAGGGCTGGCGATGGTATTGATGCATGCGCTCAGCATTCACCTGGGATTCAGTTTTTCGGCTGGGCTTTTCGACTACGTGCTGAACTATTCATTGGCAACCCGGCCGCTGTGGTTGCTACCGATTGGTGTCGGCTATTTTGGGCTGTACTACGTGGTGTTTTACTACGGCATAGTCCGCTTCAACTTAGCGACACCCGGGCGCGAGGCGACAGCGGGAACGGGGGTCGATTCGCCGAGCCCCGCAGAGCCAGCCAGCCGCGCTGCTGGCATGGTCGCAGCCATGGGGGGCGCCGCAAATCTCAGGTCTGTAGATGCGTGCACGACGCGCTTGCGCCTCTCGGTTGCCGAGAGCGCGCGCATTGATGTGGCCGCGCTCACGCGACTGGGCGCCATCGGCATCGTACGACCCGGACCAAACACCGTGCAGGTGGTGCTAGGACCCGTAGCGGATCAAGTGGCAGAAGAAATTCGGCGCTACTTGCGCTCGAGCGCGCAGGCGGTATCTGACGGGTCCGCAGCCGAAGCAGGAGCCATTTCCCCTTCAGATTTGCTCGCAGCCCTGGGCGGAGTGGCCAATGTGGATTCCGTGGAAAGCGCGTCCGAGCGAGTCTTGGTAAAAGTACTGCACCGCGAGCGAGTGGACCGCGCCGCCCTCGAACGCCTGGTTGTCCGAGGCATCGCCACTAGCAAAAGTGGTCTCGTACATGTATTGCTGGGCCCGAACGCCGCGCAGACCTGCGACGCCCTGCGCAATTTGCTGACTTAGAGCCTAGTTTCCGCGGCGGAACAGTGGCTGTCGAAGCAACATCTTCGTGCCGTATTACACCTGCGTGACAGATGAAACTTGAATTCTGTGACGAGTGGTATTATATTGGATCGTAACTGGTTTTGGACGGGGACTTGCCAAATCAGGAACGCCTTTGAGCAGCGCTAAATCAGTGAAATCACCGCGGCGCCACCGTTTAGGTGCCGCGCGGAAATTAAGAAGGACTTTTAGGAGTTGCCAATGAATCGAATTACTTTTGCGGTCAAGTCGGCCCTTGGGCTTGCATTGATGGCGCCCCCGGCGCTGGTGTTTGCACAAACGCCAGTGGCGACGGAGGCGACCAGCCTCGAAGAGGTGGTCGTTACTGGCATCCGGCATTCGGTGGAGCAGTCTCTCGAGCTAAAGCGGGCCGCCACCAATGTGCAGGAAGTCGTCACCGCAGAAGACATTGGCAAGATGCCTGATAAAAACGTCGCCGATTCGTTGTCCCGCGTGCCGGGCGTCAATATCAGTTCCGCGAGCGCCAACGAGGGTGGTTTTGATGAGAATGACCGGGTCAGCATGCGGGGTACGAATCCCAGCCTGACGCAGACCCTAATCAATGGTCACGGCGTCGCGGCCGGCGACTGGTTCGTGCTGAACCAAGTGCAGCAAGTCGGACGGAGCGTTAGCTATACGCTGCTGCCCTCCGAGCTCGTCAATCAGATCGTTGTACACAAAAGCTCGCAGGCTTCGCTCGTAGAGGGCGGTGTCGCGGGTTCGGTCGATATCATCACCCGCAAGCCCCTCGATTTTACCAACCCCCTGACATTGCAGGCCTCGGCGGGAGCTGTGTATTCCGACTTGCCCTCGAAAACCGATGGGCAATACAGCGCCCTTTTTAATTGGAAGGACGGCGCGGGAAATTTCGGCGTTATGGTGCAGGCCTTCTACGAGGAGCGGCATCTGAGGCGGGACGGCGTGGAGGTGCTTGGTTACGAGCAATTCGATCCCACGAGTGCGGTCGTTGCGGCGCACCCCGATCTCGCCAACGTGTATTACCCGGCGTCGATCGGCGCGGCTTTTTTTGAGCAGGAGCGCAAACGCAAAGGTGGCCTTGTAGACGTCGAATTCAAGCCCAGCGACGATGTTACGCTTGACCTGTCGGGCTTCACTTCGAAGCTCGACGCCGACAATTACAACCGCAATTACCTGGAATGGCTTACGCACTTCGTGGCCAAGGGCGCGGGCCAGGGCCCGGACCCAGGCTACGTGGTAAAGAACGGAACCTTGACCTCGGCAACTTTCTCACCGGTGCCAGGAACGCTTTACGGTGTCTACGACCAGATCTCGCGCCCCGATGAGAGCTCGAGCTCGAACTTCATCAACCTAGACGGCAGCTGGCGAGCCAGCGACGTGCTGACTTTCTCCGGCCAATTCGGCACTTCGCAAGGCGACGGCAAGACTCCGACGCAGAACGTCTCGGAAACCCAGCCTGGCACAGGCAATGGCGCTGGCTACGCCCTGCATGGCACCGGCAGCGGGCCGAGTTTCAATCTCGGAGCGGCGACCAATAACACGCAGCCATTCCCAGCAGGAGATCCGCAGGCGCTCGTGTTCGGCTGGATATTTGGCGCGCAGGACGTCGATGTCAAAGACAAGGAGACTTGGTACAAGCTCGACGGGGCCTTCTCGACAAAGCACGACACCTGGCAGGATCTCAAGTTTGGCGTGCGTTACCAGACTCACGAACGCTCATCCTTTAACGCGATTGCGCAGGGTCCTACCTTCTCTGGTCCGCCCAACGGGGGCGGAACAGATCCACTCAATTACCCGACGACCTACAGTAATTATCCGGGCAACTTCAATACTTTCGGCGGTGCGATTCCTACTGGTGTCTGGTACTGGACACCCGCGCAGCTCGCTACGTACAACGGCCCTGGAATGGTGCAGAGAGATCCAACCGAGCGGGCCTATTACCAGTATTGGTTTGATGTGGAGGAAAAAAACTCGGCCGCCTTCGTGCAGGCGGACTTTAAGGGCGCGAATTGGGCGGCAGACATCGGCTTGCGATACGTCCAGACTAAAGAGAATGCTGTTACCTACACGGGCTCCGGTGTCACAGCCGATACTCCCGGGGTAATCACGGGCTCGCTTTTTGGCCTCTTCGCCGGCATTCCAGTGGATCACACCTACAACGACTGGCTGCCGAGCGCCAACCTTAAGATCGACCTGCAGCCCGATTTGGTGGCGCGGTTCGCGGTGGCGAAGACGATGACGCGAGCGGACTACTCCGCGCTCGCAGGGTTCACTGACCTGTCCCCGCCCGCGGTACCGGGTGGTACTGGAACGGGCTCGGGTGGCAATCCCAATCTCAAGCCGATTCGTTCAACGAATTACGATGCCGGATTGGAGTGGTATTTTGCGAAGCAATCGTTGCTTTCTGCGGGACTGTTTTACATGGACCTGCAGAACTACGTCAGCTTCGGCTCACAGACCCTTAGCTACATCACATACAGCAGCCAGACGCCGCAGGGCGCGCTGATTCCGTACCTGCTGACGGTGCCAGTCAATGCGACGGGACGCGTGCAAGGCGTAGAGCTGGCCTACCAGCAGGCTTTCAACGAAAACTGGGGCGTGCTGGCGAACTACACCTACGCTGACGGCAAGCAGACCTCGCTGGTCACTAACGGCGACGACCGCCTGGTGGGTACCTCAAAGGATACCTACAACCTGAGCGGGTATTTTGAAAACTCGCATTTCAGCGCGCGCGTTTCCTACAACTACCGCTCAGCGTTCTTTAGCGGACTGGATCGCAACACGGCATTCTCGCAGGACGCGATCGGTAGCTTGTCAGCCTCATTCGTATATACCTTGAACAACATGCTCTCGTTCAATCTGGATGGTCAGAATCTCAACAATCCAACGCTAAAATACTATGCGCTGAACACCGATCAACCCCGTGCGTTCTACAAGAACGGGGTGCAGTATTACTTTACGGTGCACTTGAAGCTGTAGCGCGCTGCCGCCCGTTTCCCCGCGGCTCGCCGGGGCTGGGGGGATCCCGTCAGCAGGCGGGGCCCAAAGCGGGGCCGGCTCGAGTGGGTGGGCGAGCCGTGGGCCCGTGGCGGATCGAGTTCCTATATGAGGCCAGTCGTGGCATTTCTGCAGAACGCGGTCAGGCGCTGTTTGACCATCGTTCAGGAAAGTACCGTGCGTTTTTCCCCATCCTTTCGAGCGGCATCGGACGCTCCGCTACGGCTATATTTCCGCCACGAAGAAACACGGACGTTTTGACCCACCAGGGACTTGCGTAGTGTCATGGAGCAGGAGCGCCCGTGATCCCTTCTCGTGCCGCGCTCGTTCCCGCCGCCGCGCCCGGCAATTATTCTGTAAGCCCGAATATCGGTGCAAAGTGACCCGAATGTCGGTGTTCACAACGAAGACCGGGCTCATTAGGCTGCTTTCATTCCGTAATTCTCGAGGGAGGAGGGTCGAACAGTATCCGAACATCGTTGTTGGCGACGTGAGCCGCCTCAGGCTGGCGAATGCTCGGATGGCCGAGTCCGTGCTCGATTCGGGCTGGGGGAAGCTCAAAACGCAGTTGCATTACCAGGGCCAGCAGGCCGGCAGAAGCGTTCAGGTCGTCAGCGAGAGTGACTCAACGCGAGTGTGCGGAAACGGCGGAGCCTTGACCGGCTCCAAGGGAGTAGGGCAGCTCGTTGTAAGGCCGTGGGTGTGCCGTGCATGTGGAGACACGCACGATCGGGACGTGAATGCGGCCCGAAACCTCCTGGCCGGGTTCAGGTGCGGACCCCCATGCGCGGGAACGAGTCCTCGCGCTCACCCGATCGCGCAAAGCAGCGCCTCTAGCGCTCGCAAGGCACGGACAGATCGGGTGAGGGCGGCGGCATGAGCACCGGACAAGTGCTATGGTTTGGTCAATGATGACTACTGTGCAACGATCAGCAGCGTCGATGCGCGAGTACTCTGGCCTCGAAGATGAAGCAATTCGACGCGAGGTGATCGGCGCGGAGCGGCCGGCAGTGTTGCGCGGCCACGTGCGCCACTGGCCCATCGTTGCGGCATCCCTTGAGTCGCCGGAAGCGGCCGTCAGCTATCTTGGCCGCTTCGACCGCGGCCACCCGGTTGACGCGATTATGACTCCGCCCGAGATCGACGGGCAGATTTTCTACAACGAGTCGATGAGTGGGTTCAACTTTGTGCGCAATCGCTTGTCGATTTCGGCGGTCGCGGAACAGGTGCTGCGCTATGAATCTTTCACCCGGCCTCCGGCCGTGGCGGCGCAAAGCGCGCTTATCCGCGACTGTCTACCCGGGTTTTCCGTGGAGAACAATCTGACTTTGCTGCCCGAATCGGTGTTGCCGCGCATCTGGCTCGGCAACGCCATTACCACCCCTACGCATTTGGACGAGTGGAACAACATTGGCTGCGTTGTCAGTGGCCGCCGCCGATATACATTGTTTCCGCCAGAGCAGATTGCGAATCTTTACATCGGGCCGCTCGACTTTGCGCCCACGGGCGCGCCGATGAGCTTGGTGTCACTACGCCAGCCCGACCTGGCACGATTCCCTGACTTCCAGAACGCGCTGGCGACGGCTGTAACGGCGGACCTCAACGCTGGCGACGCGATTTTTATCCCCGCGCTGTGGTGGCATCACGTGCAGTCACTCGAACCCTTCAACGTACTGGTGAATTACTGGTGGCACGGGCCCGCGGATCACCCGCAGTTCGGGAGCTCGGCGTTCGACTGCCTGCTGCACGCGATCATGAATTTGAGACCACTCCCGCCGGGAACGCGGCAGGCCTGGCGCGCGCTTTTTGATCACTATGTGTTTGGCTCGCAGGAAGCCGTCACCGCACATATACCACCGGAGCGGCTTGGGCTCCTGGCTCGACTGTCGCCTACGGAATTAGCGCGGCTACGCGCGCAGTTGGCATCCCGCCTGCAGAAATAGACGCTCTTTTGCCCGGCTCCCGACACCGAAGCCGCTCAGCCGGATTGGGTATTTTTCGGCGGTGTCAGCTGGCGAATCGATTCGTCCGAAAAAAAGCGCCTCATCATCATCGCCTGTTGCAGGCGGCCCTTGCGAACGTATACCTGGTAGAGCAGGTCCTTGACGATTTCGACCAGCATGCCGGCCTGTTGGTCGTCCGGCGTCGGCAGGTTCGGATATGGATCGTTGTCGCTGCCAAAGATGACCCGCTTGATGTCTACGTAGGTCGCTGAGTCCAGGTCCGCCATCACCCGCACGTCATTGAGCTGATCGAACACCCGGAGCTTGCCGGTCTCGCCGAGCTCGGCAAACGCGGCCTGCATGGTGCGCCGGCACATGCTCGCGAACGCGTTATAGCTCGCGTTGGAGTAACAGGTGAGGGTTTCGCGAAACAGCACTTCGACCTCTTCAGGCAGGTAGGTGTAGCTGAATTTCTCGCGCGCCCGCTCGACCTCGCTGAACTGGCTACCCAACTCGATTCGGCTGTTGCCGAACATCCTGATCGGAAAGCGCAGAAAAATTGGGGCATTGCACGAGTCGCAGCGGTACACGACGCCGACCTGCTTGGGGCGGTGCGAGACCAACTCCTTAAAAGTCGGAACGGCGATGGGGGTAACGTGCGAGAGCACCTGACAGTGCGGGCAGGTGAGCGCGAGGTTGGCTTCCAGGTCATGGTGCAGCTGGCCGGCCGCATCGATGTAGGTCGACATTTTTCTGCCTTCAGTTCCCTGCGGCCCTGCATCCCCTCAAGCGGCCGCGGCGGGTGGCTGCAGTGTAGCCCAACGAAGACGGGGCGCCATAGGGTATTTCCCTTAAGCGGCAGGTAGTTACATAATCTCGCTCAGGTCGTACCTTAACCTGTCAACCGTTTGTACTTGAGCCGATGGGGAGAGGCCGCGTCTTCCCCGCGCCGAGAACGCAGGTCGGCAGCATAATCCTGATAGTTCCCCTCGAACCAGACCACCTCGGAGTTGCCCTCGAAGGCAAGGATATGGGTGGCGATGCGGTCGAGGAACCAGCGGTCGTGGGAAATGACCACCGCGCAACCGGGAAAATTGACCAGCGCCTCCTCCAGCGCCCTCAAGGTCTCCACGTCCAGGTCGTTGGTGGGCTCATCGAGCAGCAGAAGATTGCCGCCCCCCTTGAGGACCTTGGCCAGATGCACGCGGTTGCGTTCGCCGCCCGAGAGTTCGCCAATCAACTGCTGCTGCTGCGAGCCCTTGAAATTGAAGCGGCCGACGTAGGCGCGCGAGGGGGTTTCGTAATTGTCGACTCGTATGATGTCCTGGCCGCCCGAGATCTCCGCCCATACGCTCTTCTTGTCATCCAGCGTCTGTCGCGATTGGTCCACATAGGCGAGCCTGACCGTCGGGCCGATGCGGATCTCGCCGCTGTCGGCCGGCTCGATCCCAGTGAGCATGCGAAACAGGGTGGTCTTGCCGGCGCCGTTGGGCCCGATGATTCCGACAATACCGCCGGGCGGCAGGAAGAAGGAGAGATTGTCGATCAGCACATTTTCGCCAAAACTCTTGCGCAGGTTGCGCGCCTCAATCACTAGTTCGCCAAGGCGCGGGCCCGGGGGTATGTAGATCTCGTTGGTCTCGTTACGCTCCTGGAATTCCTTGGAGGCCAATTCCTCATAGCGCGCCAGGCGCGCCTTGCTCTTGGCTTGGCGCGCCTTCGGATTGGCGCGTACCCATTCGAGTTCGCGCTCCAGGGTCTTGCGCAACGCGTCCTGTTCGCGCTCTTCGAGCGCCAGCCGTTGACCCTTCTGTTCGAGCCACGAGGAGTAATTGCCCTGGTAGGGAATGCCGTGACCACGGTCAAGCTCCAGAATCCACTGGGCGACGTTATCGAGAAAGTAGCGATCGTGGGTGACGGCGATGACGGTGCTTGGGTATTCCTCGAGGTAGCGCTCGAGCCACGCCACCGACTCGGCGTCCAGATGATTGGTGGGCTCGTCGAGCAGCAGCATGTCCGGCTGCGACAGCAGCAAACGACACAGCGCCACGCGGCGTTTCTCGCCGCCCGAGAGCTGATCGATACTGGACTCCCACGGCGGCAGACGCAGCGCATCGGCCGCAATCTCCAATTTGCGCTCGAGTTCCCAGCCGCCCGCGGCGTCAATGGCGTCCTGGAGCTTGGCCTGCTCTTCCAGGAGCTTGTTCATCTGCTCATCGTCCATGGGCTCGGCGAAGGCGTCGCTGATCTGGTTGAAGCGTTGCAGCAGCCGGAATGTCTCGCCGACCCCCTCCATCACGTTGCCACGCACGTCCTTGGCGGAATCGAGTCCCGGCTCCTGCGTCAGGAAGCCCACGCGGATCCCGGTCTGGGCGCGCGCCTCGCCATCGATGTTGCTGTCCAGGCCCGCCATGATGCGAAGCAATGTGGACTTGCCCGAACCATTCAGGCCGAGCACGCCGATCTTGGCGCCCGGGAAGAACGAGAGGCTGATGTCCCGAAGGATCGTGCGCTTGGGCGGCACGATCTTGGATACCCGGTTCATTGTGAAGATGTATTGGGCCATGGGTGCCGCGGCGGGTCCGGACGGTGAGGGGGCGCGCATTATCCTTGAAGCACCCCGCCGGACGCCACGGCCCGCCCACCGGTCCGCGCGTCGGCGCTTATGGTAGGCTGGAGCGGCAACATCCGCGGGAGCTCAGCATTCACCAGGATCCGCAAACGGCCGTGGCCATGGGTGACCGATTGGGCCGCTACGGATTTCCGGGCGGGCATCCATTCGGCCCGGATCGCTACGGCGCCTTCCTGCGCGAATTCGACCAGCGCGGTCTGGGAGCGCGAGTCACGCAGCTCGACCCGCCCCAGGCCAGCGTCGATGAGCTGCGGATGTTTCACAGCGGCGCGCACGTCGAGTTCGTGCAACGCAGCTCCGAACATGGCTGCGGGGTGCTGGACGGGGGTGACACGCCCAACTTCCGCGGGGTGTACGAGGCGGCGGCCTGCGTCGTGGGCGGCAGCCTGCAGGCGGCCGAATGGATCATGGCCGGTGCACGGCGCCGCGCATTCGTGCCGATTGGCGGGCTGCACCATGCGGCCCGCGACCGTGCAGCGGGCTTTTGCGTGTTCAACGATTGCGGTGTCGTCATCGAGGCATTGCGCCGGCGGCATGGGTTGAATTGCATCGCCTATATCGACATCGACGCACATCACGGCGACGGGGTGTACTACGCCTTTGAGGATGATCCCGAGGTCATCATTGCCGATCTTCACGAAAGCGGCGAAACCCTGTACCCAGGTACCGGGACGGCCACCGAAGTGGGCCGGGGGGCGGCGGCGGGCACCAAGCTCAATGTTCCCTTGGCTGCGGGCTCGGGGGATGCTCACTTTCAACAGGTGTGGCCGGCCATGCTGGAGCACGTCGCGCGCTTCGAACCGCAGTTTCTGATCCTGCAATGCGGTGCCGACAGCGTGGCCGGCGACCCGCTGGCGAACCTGCAGCTCACGCCGGCCGCGCACGCGCAGGCGGCGCGCGACCTGTGCGCGCTGGCCGACCGGCTCCAGCACGGGCGCATGTTGGCGCTCGGTGGCGGGGGCTACGACCGGGGCAACCTTGCCCGGGCCTGGGTGGGAGTGGTGGAAGAGCTGCTCGCCGCCTAGCTTCGGGTACAATTCCGCTCCGTTTCCGCCGTGCAGGCCCAATGCGTATGTACGCCGCCCGATTGGACATTGCCCAGTTCGACCCGACACTGTACGAGGCTGTCGAGGGCGAGCGGCGGAGGCAGGAGGATCACATCGAGCTGATCGCCTCCGAGAACTACACCAGCCCGCGTGTCCTGGCGTTGCAGGGTTCGGTGCTGACCAATAAGTACGCCGAGGGATACCCCGGCCGTCGATACTACGGGGGCTGCGAATTTGTGGACGTGGCCGAACAGCTGGCGATCGATCGCGCCAAGCAGTTGTTCGGCGCCGACTACGCCAATGTGCAGCCGCACTCCGGATCGCAGGCCAATGCAGCGGTCTATCTGGCGCTGCTCGCTCCCGGGGACACCATTCTGGGGATGAGCCTGGATCATGGTGGGCACCTGACGCACGGCGCCAAGGTGAATTTCTCGGGCAAGCTGTTCAAGGCCGTGCAGTACGGTGTGGATTCGGCCACTGGGCTCATCGATTACGAGCAGCTCGAGCGGCTGGCGCGCGAGCATAAGCCAAAGATGATCGTCGCCGGCTTTTCGGCCTATTCGCGCGTCATCGACTGGCAGCGATTCCGGGCCGTCGCCGACGCCGTAGGGGCGCTATTTTTTGTCGACATGGCACACGTGGCCGGGCTGGTCGCCGCCGGGCAATATCCCAACCCGCTGCCGGTTGCCGATGTGGTCACGACCACTACGCACAAGACCCTGCGCGGCCCGCGCGGCGGCCTGATTCTGGCGCGTGCCAACGAGCCGCTTACCAAGAAGCTCAATTCGATGGTTTTCCCCGGTACACAGGGCGGACCACTGATGCACGTGATCGCGGCCAAGGCGGTGGCCTTGCTCGAGGCTCTGCAACCCGAATTCCGCCAATACCAGCAGCAGGTAATCGCCAATGCACGTGCCATGAGCGCCGCGCTGCTGAGCCGCGGCCTCAACATTGTCTCGGGCGGCACTGACAATCATCTGTTCCTGGTCGATCTGGGCAAGCGGAATTACACCGGCAAGGACGCCGATGCGGCGCTGGGTCGCGCCAATATCACCGTCAACAAGAACGCCGTGCCCAATGATCCGCGCCCGCCCACCATCACCAGCGGCCTGCGCATCGGCACGGCGGCATCCACCACGCGTGGCTTTCGGGAAGCCGAGGTAGTCAAGGTCGCCGAGTGGATCGCCGCAGTGATCGATGCCGAGGGCGCGGAGGCGGTGGTGCAGAAGGTGCGCCGAGAAGTGCTGGAGCTGTGCCGGCGATTCCCGGTGTACGGCGTGTAACAGGCGCCGAGGCACTCCCCGCGTGCATTGCCCGTTCTGCGATCACGCCGACACTCGTGTAACGGACTCACGTCTGGCCGGTGACGGCCGCCAGATACGCCGCCGGCGCGAGTGCCTGGACTGCGGGGAACGCTTCACCACCTTCGAGGCGGCGGAGCTGCTGCTGCCGCGGGTCATCAAGGGCGATGGCAGTCGCGAGCCCTTCGATGAGGCCAAGCTCTCAGCCGGCATGGTCAAGGCGCTGGAAAAGCGACCGGTCGGGAGCGAAGCCATCGAGGCGGCGGTCGGGCGGATCTGTCATAAGCTGCGCGTGCTCGGCGAGCGCGAAGTGCCTTCGCGGCAGGTGGGCGAGCTGGTGATGGAGGAGCTGCGCCATCTCGATGAGGTGGCCTACGTGCGCTTTGCCTCGGTGTACCGAAGTTTCCAGGATGTGGAGGCCTTTCGGGAGGCGATCGACGGCTTGCGCAAGCACCGTCGCCGCCGCGAGCGCGACCGGTCCGAAGAGCGTGAGCAACTGCCGCTATTGCCCGGCGAGGCCGCCGAAGAAGTCAAGGGAAAGCGATGATCGAGTGGAGCACCGCCGACGAGCAGCACATGCGTCACGCGCTGGGACTGGCGGCGCTCGGCATTAATACCACCGATCCCAATCCGCGCGTGGGCTGCGTGCTGGTGCGGGACGGGTCGATCGTCGGGGAGGGCTGGCATGAACGCGCCGGGGGCCCGCACGCTGAGGTGTGCGCACTGCAGTCAGCCGGCGCTGAGGCCCGCGGCGCAACCGCCTACGTTTCGCTCGAGCCGTGCGCGGCTCAGGGCCGCACGCCGCCGTGTACGGCCGCGCTGCTGGAGGCCGGTGTGGCGCGGGTGGTCTACGCGGTCGCCGATCCCACCCCGGCCATGCGCGGGGGCGGCGCACTTCTGCAGCAGGCCGGTTTGCGGGTCGACGGTGGCCTGCTCGCGGCCGAGGCGCGTGAACTGAACATCGGGTTTTTCAGCCGCCACGAGCGACACTCGCCGTGGGTGAGAGTCAAGCTGGGCGCGAGCCTGGATGGCCGTACTGCTCTGGCGAACGGCGAGAGTCGCTGGATTACCGGTCCGCAGGCCCGCAGCGACGGCCAGCTTTTTCGCGCCCGCAGTTCGGTGGTGCTGACGGGTTCGGGCACCGTGCTGGCGGACAATCCGACGCTCAACGTGCGCATCGATGGAGCCGGTCGCCAGCCCCTGCGAGCTGTGCTGGACAGCCAATTGCGCGTGCCCCCGACGGCGCGAGTGTACGGGCCCGAGGCGCCAGCGCTCGTGTTCACGGCTTCGCCCGACCAGCAAAAGCGTGAATCCCTGCAGCGACAGGGCGTGCGTGTCGAAGGAGTGGCGGGGAGCGAGGCCGGGCTGGATCTGCAGGCGGTACTGGCGCGGCTGGCTGCGCTGGAGGCCAACGAGGTTTGGGTCGAGGCCGGCGCGCGACTGACCGGCGCGCTGCTCGCCGCGCAGCTGGTCGATGAGCTGGTGATCTATCTGGCGCCCTGCCTGCTCGGTCCGCAGGCCCTGCCGCTGGCGCAATTGCCGCTACTGAACCGACTCGAGGACCGGTTGCTCCTGCGCTTCGAATCGGTACAGAAAATCGGCCCTGATGTGCGAGTGATCGCGCGGCGCGCGGCGCGTGCCAGCTGACCGGAGAGCACCCGTGTTCACCGGCATCATTCAATCCGTAGGCACCCTAAGCAACCTCGAAGTGCGCGCCGGTGACCAGCGTCTGACCATAGATGCTCCCGAGATCGATCCGGCCCGCATGGCGCTCGGCGACAGCGTAGCGGTCGCCGGTGTGTGCCTGACGGTCGCCGCCCGCACGGCGCGCGGGTTCATCGCGGACGTCTCCCGCGAGACCCTGGCCCAGACCACCATCGGCCACTGGCAGGTCGGCGAGCGGGTGAACCTCGAGGCGGCACTACGCGCCAGTGACGCGCTCGGTGGCCATCTGGTGCTCGGACACGTCGACGGACGTGCCGAACTGCTCGGACAACAGGGCGACGCTCGCTCACAGCGGCTGCGATTTCGCGTGCCCCACAGCCTGCAGCGCTACGTGGCCCGCAAGGGCGCGGTGGCAATCGATGGGGTGAGCCTTACGGTCAACGAGGTCGAGGCCGGCGATTTTGGCGTCAACTTGGTGCCCTTTACGCTGGCCTCCACCACGCTGGCGCAACTGCGGCCGGGTGCGCAGGTCAACCTGGAGGTCGATCTCATGGCACGCTACGCCGAACGATTATTGGAATTCAAATAAACGCGGAACCCAAATGGAATTGAACAGCACAGAAGAGATACTTGCCGATCTGCGCGCCGGCCGCATGGTCGTGATCATGGACGACGAGGATCGCGAGAACGAGGGTGACCTGCTGATGGCGGCGCAGGGCGTCAGCGCGGCCGATATCAATTTCATGGCGCGCTTCGGCCGCGGGCTGATCTGCCTGACTCTGACGCGCGAGCGCTGCGCGCAACTGCGCTTGCCACTGATGGTCAGCGATACCGACCGCGAACAGCGCACCAATTTCACCGTCTCGATCGAAGCCGCCGAAGGGGTGACCACGGGCATATCGGCGTACGACCGGGCCCACACCGTGCGTACCGCGGTGCGCGCGGACGCGCGTGCCGAGGACCTGCGCCAGCCCGGCCACGTGTTTCCGATCATGGCGCAGCCCGGCGGCGTGCTGACGCGCGCCGGGCACACCGAGGCCGGATGTGATCTGGCGCGTCTGGCGGGCTTTGAGCCGGCGGCGGTCATCGTCGAGATCATGAACGAGGACGGCACCATGGCGCGCCGCCCACAACTCGAGGATTTTGCGCGCACCCACCAGCTCAAGATCGGCAGCATTGCTGACCTGATCCGCTACCGCCTGCGCTATGAGCGTTCAGTTGAGCGTATTACCGAGCAGACGGTCGACACCGAACACGGGACTTTCCGCCTGTACGCCTACGAGGACCACGTCAATCACGACGTGCACCTCGCCCTGGTGCACGGCGCGCTAGATGGAGCGGCCAGCCCGATGGTACGCGTGCACCTCATCGACACGCTGCGCGATGTGCTCGGGGTGCGCGATGCGAGTGACGCCTGGACGCTGCGCGCGGCGCTGGCGCGCATCGCCGCGGCTCCGTGCGGGGTGGTGGTGATATTGCGGCAGGGCGAGTCGCCCCGCGAGCTGGCCGATGCGGTGCGCGTTTCGGCGCACCCGGAGGCTGCCGCCGAGCGCACCCATACCGGCACCGTGCTGCGCACCATCGGAGTCGGCGCACAGATTCTTCAGGACTTGGGCGTGCGGCGCATGCAGGTCCTGTCGGCACCCAAGCACGTGCACGGTCTGGCGGCATTTGGCCTGGAGATCATCGGTTACATCGGCAACGTAGCTTAGTGTCGTCCGATATACTCCTAACATGGGGAAAGTCGCCGATTCAGGGCCACTGAGCGCCGCCGGCCTGCGGATCACCGTAGTCGCTGCGCGCTATAACGCCGAACTCGTCGAGCAGCTCATCAGCGGGGCGCGCGAGGCCTGGCTGGGTGCCGGCGGCCAAGCCGACGCACTGCGCATCGAGCGCGTGCCGGGCGCCTTCGAGCTGCCGCTGGCCGCCCAGGCACTGGCGCTGAACGGCAGCTGCGACGCACTGGTGGCGCTCGGATGCGTGATACGCGGCGACACGGCGCACTTCGATTTCGTCGCCGGTGAGTGTGCCCGCGGCCTGCAGCAGGTGATGCTGAGCACCGGCGTGCCAGTGGCCTTCGGCGTGCTGACCACCGACACCGTGGCGCAGGCCCAGGAGCGCGCCGCGCCCGGTGCCCTAAACAAGGGCGCGGAAGCGCTGCAGACCGCGCTGGTGATGGCGCGCCTGCTGCGCGGCCTGTAGAGGGCGAGCGCGCATGGCCGGCAACTTCAACCCGCGGACCGCGGCGCGGGCCCTGGCGCGGCGCCTGGCGGTGCAGGCGCTGTACCGCTGGCAACTCAACGCGGCTCCCTGGCAGGACCTGGTCAGCGAATTTTCTACCGATGCCGACATGGCGCGTGCGGACGCTGAGTATTTCCGCGCGCTGGTGCAGCGGGCGGTCGAGCAGTGCGCGGAGCTCGACCTAGCCATGGCGCCGTTTCTTGCGCGCAGTGCCGAGCTGCTCGACCCCATCGAGCATGCCGTACTACTGGTGGCCAGCGTCGAGCTGCGGGACCAGCCGCAGGTGCCGTTTCGGGTCATCATTGACGAGGCGGTCGGCCTCACGCGCCGCTTCGGCGCGACCGACGGCCATAAGTTTGTCAATGCCGTGCTCGACCGTGCCGCGCGCGCCTGGCGCCCCGACGACCGATAGTCCGTCAGGCGCCCGCGCGCATCGATCGGAGCATGGCCGAATGTCCTACGACGAACAAGCAATCATCGAACGCTTCTTCCGGCACCTCGGTGCCGTGCGCACCGACGTGGTATTGGGCATTGGCGATGACGCCGCACTGCTGCGTGTGCAGCCCGGGTGTGAACTGGTCCAAACCACCGATGCGCTGGTCGAACATGTGCACTTCCTGCCTGGCAGTCCGCCTCGCTCGGTCGGGCACCGCGCGCTCGCGATAAATCTAAGCGATCTCGCGGCCATGGGGGCCAGTCCCGCCTGGGCGCTGCTGTCGCTGACGCTGCCGCAGATCGACGAATCATGGCTCGGCGAATTCGCGTTCGGATTCGGGGTGCTGGCGCGCACCCATGGCGTGGCGCTGGTGGGCGGCAATCTGAGCCGCGGGCCGCTCAGCGCGACAGTGCAGCTCACCGGACAGATTCCGGCTGGTGCGGCCTTGCGCCGGGCTGGAGCGCACGCCGGCGACGAGCTCTGGGTCAGCGGCACTTTGGGGGACGCGAGTCTGGGACGAAGCGCGCGAGCCGGCGCGGAGGCAGGCCAAGACGCGGACTGGCTGCGCGCACGCAGTGAGTATCCTACGCCGCGGATTGCACTCGGCGAGGCCCTGCGGGGCCTCGCCAGCGCCTGCATTGATCTGTCGGACGGACTGCTGGCTGATTTGCCCCGTCTGGCCGCCGCCAGCGGCTGCGGCGCCTGGCTCGAGCTCGGGCAGCTCCCGGTTTCTGCCGCCTTGCGCGCACTCGGCGGCGAATCCGCCTGGCGGCACGCGCTCGCGGGCGGCGAGGACTACGAGCTGTGCCTGGCTGCACCGCCGGCGCATGCGGCGGCGCTTCGGGACCTAGCGGCCCGGCTCGCCGTACCGCTCACTCGCTGCGGTCAACTGCGAACCGCCCCTGGTCTTGAGCTGCGACGGGACGATGCCGTGATCCAGTTCTCGCAATCGCCCTTCGATCATTTCTCCCGCTAGCGCGCGCACTTATTGCATCGGCCGCGGGGGGTTTGGGACCCGTATCACAGATCGCCGGGAGGGGTCTCCGTATCCTCAAACGACCCCACTTAATGCAAATTCCGGACCGGTCCTGAAGATGGCAGTTTCAGCAGCTGTACACCCCTCGTTGCGAGCCATTCCTGAGCGGATTGGCAAGTACCTCATTATCAATGAGGTGGGGCGCGGCAGCACCGGGACCGTCTACCTGTCGCACGATCCCTACTACGGGCGCGACGTGGCCATCAAGGTCTACACCCTCGACATGGCCGGGGATGAGGAGCGCGCGCGCGTGACGCGCAAGATGTTCCTTTCGGAGGCCCACATGGTGGGCATGCTGCATCATCCGAACATCCTCCCCATCTACGATGCCGGTGAAGAAAACGGTCATTGCTACATCGTCACCGAGCACGTGCACGGCGCGCGCACCCTGGCCGCCTATTGCCGCCCCGATAACCTGCTGCGCGTCGATGACGTGGTGGAACTGGTGTTCAAGTGCGCCAAAGCGTTGCACTACGCGCACTCGCGCGGCGTGATTCACCGCGACATCAAGCCTTCCAATATCATGCTCACGCAGTCCAGTGACGTGCGCATCATCGACTTTGGCATCGCGCTGGTGGCCGACTCGGATATCTCCCGCATCGAGGGCATCGCCGGCTCGCCCAGTTACATGTCACCCGAGCAGGTGCAGAGCCTGGAGCTGACCAACGCCTCGGATCTGTATTCGCTCGGCGCGGTGATGTATGAGTTGCTGACCGGCACCCGGCCATTTCGCGCCGGCACGCTGGCGAAGCTCCTGCACCAGATTGTCTACGCGACGCCCCCGCCGATCCATACGCTGCGCGAAGATGTCCCGGAAGATCTCGAGGTCGTGGTGGCGACCGCGATGCAGAAGGAACCCAAGGGTCGCCAGAAGAGCGGCTTGGACCTGGCGGCGGAGCTGACACGGGTGCACCAGCAGTTGCGCCAGAAAGATTCGCGCATGAACCATCAGGAACAGCTGGGAATGTTGCGCCGGCTGAAATTCTTCCACGAGTTCTCGCACACCGAAATCGTCGAGGTCATGCGCGCCAGCCACTGGCAGGACTACGCGGCCGGCGAGGAGCTCGTCAAAGAAGGCGAGATGGACGATCGCTTTTACATCCTCGTCAGCGGCAACTGCATGGTAGAACGCAATGGCCTGTCGATCGGGCTACTGTCGACCGGCGAGTGCTTCGGCGAGGCCAGCTACGTGCCGGGCGCCAAGCGCAACGCGACGATTCGCGCGAGCGATGCCGTGACCGTAATCAAGGTCAGCTCGACCCTGCTCGAGCAGGTCTCGGCCTCCTGCCAGCTGCGCTTCAATCGCGTGTTCCTGCGTGCCCTCATCGGCCGACTGCAGGGCGGGGAATACAAGCCGTCCTAACGGCCTGCGCCCGGGGGCGACTCCGCTTGTGGCTTTTCGCGCTCGATCAGGGCGTAGGCCGAGTGGTTGTGGATCGACTCGAAATTTTCGCTCTCAACCACGTAGCCATCGATCCGCGATTCGCGGTCGAGGCGCATTGCTACGTCACGCACCATGTCTTCGACGAACTTCGGATTGTCATACGCCTTCTCGGTCACGTATTTCTCGTCGGGCCGCTTAAGAATTCCGTATAGCTCGCACGACGCTTCGCTTTCTGCGATGTCGATCAGCTCTTCAATCCACATGTGCTCGCGCAACTTTGCCTTGATCGTCACGTGCGAGCGCTGGTTATGCGCGCCGCGCTCCGAGATCTTCTTGGAACAAGGGCACAAACTTGTAACTGGTACTACTACACGGACCCACATGGTGGTCTCGCCGTCACGGCACTGACCGATCAGGGCGGCCTGGTAATCCATTAGGCTCTCCACGCCGCTGACCGGGGCTCGCTTACTGACAAAGAACGGGAAGGCCATCTCGATATGCCCGGCGTCGGCGTCCAGACGTTGCGTCATCTGCACCAGGATGGCGCGGAACGAGTCGACCGAGATCTCGGGGGCTTGATGCAGCGTCTCGACGAAGCGGGACATGTGCGTGCCTTTGAAGTTGTGCGGCAGGTTCACGTACATGTTGAAGGTTGCGATCGTGTGTTGCTCGCCGGCCGAACGATCCTTGACCCGCACCGGATGGCGGATGTCCTTAATGCCGACGCGGTCGATGGCAATGCGGCGCGTGTCGGCGCGGCCCTGCACGTCTTCTACGGCGCTCTTACTGCGCTCACGTTCTGCCACTTCCATGTCCATGGGGCACCTATTGCTGCATTCAGGGCGGTCCGGAGCCCGCCGCAACGGTCATTCTGGTGGCGGCGCGACCGCTATTCAAGTTGGAGGCTTGGGACTGCCACCAGCGCTCGATTTTAGCCACTACCGCGGGCTCATCGAGTCCGGCCTGTGCTAGGCATTGCTCGCGACTGCCGTGCTCGATAAACCGGTCGGGCAATCCGATCGCCAGCCGCGGCCGCCCCAGGTCCAGGCCATCGAGGAATTCCGACACCGCGCTTCCGGCGCCTCCGGCAACGGTGTTTTCCTCGAGTGTCACCCAGGCAACATGTTGTGCGACGAGCTCCTTGAGAAGGGCTTCGTCCAGGGGCTTGATAAAGCGCATATTGACGACCGTGCCATCCACTCGTTCGCCCGCCGCGAGCGCAGCGGCCAACATGGTGCCGAAAGACAACAGCAACAGTCCGCTTCGCCCGCGACGCCGAAGTTGGGCCTTGCCCAGTGGCAGCGCTGTCATCGCCGACTCGACCGGCACGCCTGGACCCTGGCCGCGTGGGTATCGGACCGCCGCCGGACCGTCTATCAGTGTGGCGGTGTAGAGCATCTGCCGACATTCGTTCTCGTCGGCGGGCGCCATGATCACGAAATTGGGCACGCAGCGCAGGAATGTGTAATCAAAGCTGCCGTTGTGCGTCGCTCCATCGCCGCCGACGACTCCGGCCCGGTCGAGGGCGAAAATTACCGGCAGGTTCTGCAGCGCGACATCATGGACGACCTGATCGTAGCCGCGTTGAAGGAAAGTGGAATAGATGGCCACGACCGGCTTCATACCTTCGCATGCCAGACCGGCGGCGAGGGTCACGGCGTGTTGTTCAGCAATCGCGACGTCGAAGTACCGTTCGGGAAACCTTCGCGAGTACTCGACCAATCCCGAGCCTTCACGCATCGCTGGTGTGATGGCCACAATTTTCGGTTCACGCTTGGCCATGTCACATAGCCACTCGCCGAAGACCTGTGAATAGGCCGGGCCCGAGACCTTGGACTTGAGGATGTGTCCGGTCTGGGGATTGAAGGGGCCGGGACCGTGCCAGGTGATCGGATCGGCCTCGGCGGGAGCGAAGCCGCGGCCCTTCTGGGTCACCACGTGCAGGAATTGCGGTCCGCGCAGCTCGCGCACCGTGCGCAGTGTCCTTACCAGGCCCTTGAGGTCGTGGCCGTCGATGGGGCCGATGTAATTGAAGCCCATCTCTTCGAACACCGTGCCAGGCAGCCACATGCCCTTGACGTGTTCTTCCGAGCGGCTGGCGAATTCGCGCAAATGCGGCATCTTGCGCAGCACCCGTTTGCCGCCTTCGCGCAGGTGCGCGTAGAAGCGACCCGACAAAACGCGCGCCAGGTACTTGGACAGCGCTCCGACATTCTCGGAGATCGACATGTCATTGTCGTTGAGGATCACCAGCAGGTCGGCCGGCAGGCTTCCTGCGTGATTGAGCGCTTCGAAGGCCATGCCCGCACTGAGCGCGCCGTCACCGATCACGGCCACCACGCGCCGTTGCTCGCCCTTGGCCGCCGCCGCCAGAGCCATGCCCAGCGCCGCACTTATGGACGTGCTCGAATGGCCGACGCCAAAGGTGTCGTACTCGCTCTCGGCGCGCAGCGGAAAGGGCGCCAGCCCCCCTTGCTGCTTGATCGTGTGGAGCTGATCGCGCCGACCGGTAAGCACCTTGTGCGGATAGGCTTGATGACCGACGTCCCATACCAGACGGTCGTGGGGCGTGTTGTACACGTAATGCAGGGCGATGGTGAGTTCGACGGTGCCCAGTCCCGCGGCGAAGTGGCCGCCGCGCGTGCTCACCGTTTCTACGAGGAACTCTCGCAGTTCTGCCGCCAGCTCCTTGAGGCGCCGCTCCGGGAGCGAGCGCAGGTCCGCGGGGGTCGCGATCGAGCGCAGCAAGGTCAGGGGCATTCTTGCGGGGGCCATGGCGCGACAGTTTACTGCACGCGGTCTACGACGTAGTGCGCCAGGGCGCGCAGCGGATGGCTGGCGGCGCCCAGCCCCGCCAAAGCCGCCACCGCCTGGTCGCGATGCTCGAGGGCCAGCCGCCGGGCCTCGGGGAGCCCGAATATGCTCGGATAATTGGGCTTGCCGTGCGCCGCGTCGGCGCCGGTGCGCTTGCCGAGCACGGCAGTGTCGCCCGTCACATCCAGGATGTCGTCTTGGATTTGGAAGGCCAGACCGATTTCCTCACCATACTGACGCAAAGCGTCGCGATGGGCCTGTGCGGTGCCCGGTGCGGCGAGGGCGCCGAGCTCGACGCTGGCCCGGATCAATGCGCCGGTCTTGAGGCGGTGCATCTGCTCAATGCCGGCCGCGTCCGGAGGCTGACGGGTGGCCTCCAGGTCCATGGCCTGGCCGCCGGCCATGCCGGCGGTGCCAATCGCCTTGGCCAGCACTGACAACATGCGCACGCGCGTCGCATCGCTCAGACCATTGTCCGCCACGCCCAGCGCGGCAAAGGCGAGCGCCTGCAGGGCGTCTCCGGCCAGTATCGCGGTGCCCTCGTCGAAGGCCTTATGACAAGTCGGGCGCCCGCGGCGCAAGTCGTCATCGTCCATGGCGGGCAGATCGTCGTGAATCAGGCTGTAGGCATGAATCAATTCGACCGCAGCGGCGGGCACGTCCAGATCATGCGCGCGCGCTCCGAGCGCCTCTCCCGTGATGTATACCAATAGCGGACGCAGGCGCTTGCCGCCGTTGAGCACGCTGTAGCGCATCGCCGCCTGCAGGCGTGTGTATTGCGCTGTGGCGCTGCCGAGCGCGCGCTCAAGGGCCCGCTCCACGCGCTCTTGGGCGGCGCGCACGCGCTCGTGAAAATCATCCGTGTTCAAGTCGCCTCGCTAGCTCAGGGCTTGGCGGCCGGGGCAGGTTCGTCTTCCCCGGCGTCAAACTCCTCGATCGTGGTACTGGCGGCTCGCTGCGTGAGGATCTGGACGCGCTGCTGCGCGGCCTGCAGGGCGGCCTGGCACTCGCGTGTCAGTTGTACTCCGCGCTCGAAGCTGCGCATCGCCTCCTCGAGCGGCAGATTGCCTGCTTCCATTCGCGCGACCAGCGCCTCCAGCTCGGCGAGCGTAGTTTCGAATCCGGCTTCCTTGGGTTTGCGTGCCACTTGAGTCCTTGAAGGGCCTGCCCTGAGGTCTCACCCTATTAGCCACTCTGGCGTGGGTCAACGCGGTTGACGGATGGCCCATGAAAATCGTACAGTTTGGTCTCCTTAGACTGAGTCTAAATTATCGCAGGGTAGGAGCAGACCATGAATCTGAAGGGCACCAAGACCGAGCAAAACCTGAAGGACGCCTTTGCGGGCGAATCGCAGGCCAATCGCCGTTACCTGTATTTTGCCGCCAAGGCTGACGTTGAAGGCTATAACGACGTTTCGGCGGTATTTCGCTCGACCGCGGAGGGTGAGACCGGGCACGCGCACGGCCACCTCGAATATCTCGAACTGGTGGGCGATCCGGCCACGGGGCTGCCGATCGGCGAGACCCAAGCTAACCTGAAGTCGGCCATTGCCGGTGAGACGCACGAGTATTCGGACATGTACCCGGGCATGGCGAAGGCCGCCCGCACCGAGGGGTTTGCCGAGATTGCGGATTGGTTCGAAACGCTGGCCAAGGCCGAGCGCTCGCACGCCAATCGCTTTCAGAAAGCACTCGACACCCTGTAAGCGATACGGTGGAAGACGGCAACAAGGGCGCGGTGAATCGGGAGGGCGGTCTCGGTTCTCCCACGCGTCACGCGCTCGACTGGCAGGAGCCGTCCTTCTATGACCAAGACGCGCTCGAGAAGGAACTCGAGCGCGTGTTCGACATCTGTCACGGCTGCCGCCGCTGCTTCAGCCTGTGCCAGGCATTTCCGACGCTGTTTGACACCATCGACGCATCGGCCAGCGGCGAGCTCGACAGTGTTGACAAGCGCGCCTACTGGAAGGTCGTGGACCACTGTTACCTCTGTGACATGTGCTACATGACCAAATGTCCTTATGTGCCACCACATCCGTGGAATGTCGATTTTCCGCACCTGATGCTGCGCGCCAAGGCCGTGAAGTTCCGCGACAGTGGCAGCTCCTTTCGGGATCGATTGCTGACCTCGACCGACCGGGTCGGGAGCCTGGCGGGCATTCCGGTGGTCACTCAGCTGGTCAACGCGGCAAATTCAAGCAAGCTGGGCCGCACGCTGCTCGATAAGGCCCTGGGCGTGCACCCCGAGGCCCCGCTCCCCAAATACCACTCGAAAAGCGCCCGTCGGCGGTTGCGGGAGACGGCTGTACCGCCGGCGCCGCCGCAGGCGACGGCCGAGACCAGCGGGCGCGTGGTGCTGTTTACGACCTGCTACGGCAATCGCAACGAGCCGGATTTGGCGACCGATCTGGCGGCTGTCTTCACACACAACGGGATCGAGCTGACGCTGGCCGAAAAGGAACGCTGCTGTGGCATGCCAAAGCTCGAGCTGGGAGATCTGGATGCGGTAGCCCGTCTCAAGGACGAAAACATTCCGCAGCTGCTGCGACTGGTCGAGGAGGGCTACGACATCGTCGCGCCCATCCCCTCCTGCGTGCTGATGTTCAAGCAGGAGCTGCCATTGATGTTTCCGCGCGACGCCGCCGTGCAGCGTGTCAAGTCGCGCGTCTTCGATCCATTCGAATACCTGATGCTGCGCCACAAGGACGGATTGCTGCGCACCGATTTCAAGGCGCGCCTCGGAAAGGTGAGTTACCACGTACCCTGCCATCTGCGCGTGCAGAACATCGGCCTCAAGACTCGCGACGTTTTGCGCCTGGTGCCCGGAACCACGGTCGAGGTCATCGAGCGCTGCTCCGGACATGACGGTACCTACGCGGTCAAGACGGAATTCCGGGATGCCTCGATGAAAATTGGGCGGCCGGTGATGCAGAAGGTGGCCGCGGCCGGCTCGGACTATTATTCGAGCGACTGCCCGATGGCGGGGCACCAAATCCAGAGCGGTCTGCCCGATCCCACCCGCCAACCCACCCCGCCGTTGCAACTGCTGCGGATTGCCTACGGAATCTGAGATGGGCAAGCCGCTGACTGCCGCTGATCTGATGTCGTTGGAGCAATATGCCGGCGAGCGCAGCGCGATCCGTGCGCGCATGATCGAGTATCGCGCGGCCCGACGGCTCCATCTGGGTCCCAACTGCACCTGGAGCTTCGAGGATCGGGAGACGGTGCGCTACCAGGTGCAGGAGATGCTGCGCACCGAGCGCACCTTTGAACCGGCGGGCATCGCAGAGGAACTGGCCGCGTACAACCCGTTGATTCCAGATGGCCGCAATCTCAAGGCGACGCTTCTGATTGAGTACCCGGAGCCCGCCGAGCGAGTGCAGCGCCTGACCGAATTGCGGGGCATCGAGAGCCGGTCTTGGTTGCGCGTTGCCGGACACGATCTTGTGTATGCGATTGCCGATGAAGATCTAGAGCGCACCACCGATGAAAAGACCTCGGCGGTGCATTTTCTACGCTTCGAATTAAGCGCCGCCATGATCGCGAGCCTGAAATCCGGGGCCGCGCTCGCGGCGGGCATCGACCTGCCGGCCTACTGCCAAACGGTTGACCCGGTTCCGGCTGGATTGCATGCGGCGTTGCTCGCCGATCTGGCGTAAATTTCCGACGGCGTCAGTAGATCGCCAGCAACAACAGCAGACTCGTCACCGCCACCAACGCCGCGGCACACAGGCCCGCCAGCAGCGGCCTCAGACCGAGCGAACTCAGGCCCGCGCGCGATAGCGTCATGCCGGTCGCCGCCATGCCGATGGTCAGGCACCAGTCGGCGGCGTGCGAGGCGAGGGTCAGCAGCGCGTCCCAGCGCTGCTGGAGCAGCGCCTGACCGCTCGCGGCCGTGTCGCCCACGGTGCGCGCCACGGCACACAAGATGAATCCCACGACAAACCACGGCACGTAGGTCGTGAACCTGCCCGGCGCCACTCCGGTGTGGCGCGCGCGCGCCTCGTGCCAGGCGAGCGCGGGTACCACCGCGGCGAGCGACAGATTGCGCAGCAGCTTGGCGACGGTGGCGGCCGCGAGCGCCTGCGGACTGTGGAACTGCTGCGCGTAGACCAGTCCGGCGCCCACGACCTGAGAGGTGTCGTGGATGGCGGTGCCGAGGAATATACCCGCCGCGATGGGTTGCTGTGCAAACAGCAGATGCGCCAGGAAGGGATACGCGATCACTCCGCAGATTCCGAGCAGCATCACGGTCGCCACGGCGTAGCCGGTCTGAGCCGCCGTGGCGCGCAGAATCGGCGCGATCGCCAGCACGGCGGTGCAGCCACAGATGGCCGTGCCCACCGTGAGCAAAATGGCGCTCTCCCGATTGACGCCAAACCAGCGACAAATGCGCGGAATCACCAGCCCGGCCATCAGCAGACAGCCGAGCACAACAGGAGCCGCGCGAATGCTGATCGTGCCCAGCGAAATGAGCGCCAACCGCAGGCCAATCAGGGCAATGCCGATCCGCAGCACGCTGGTAGTCGCGCAGCGCAGCCCGGGGGTCAAGACCGCCGGCCATCGTATATAAGTGCCGAGCAGGGCGCCGGCGACAATGGCCGCGAGCACCGGGCTGATCGGGCTGGTGGTCGTTGAAAACAGCGCGCGCCCGCCGCTGGCGGCCGCCCAGGTGCAGGCGATGGCGACCAAACCCGATAGCGCCAGACCCGGCAGGCAAGCGAGGAGCGCCTGGAAGCCGCGGTACCCGGTACCGTCGGGTTCGCTCATCTGTGACATGATTGAGTCTAACACGCGTGAGCGCGCGCCCGGTTTGCTAAAATCCGCGCGCCCCGCACGAGGTGAGTAATTTCGCGTAATGGCCCAATCGTACAACGCCGCCGATATTGAAGTTCTTGCAGGCCTCGAGCCTGTGCGCCGTCGACCCGGCATGTACACCGATACGACCCGGCCCAACCACCTGGCGCACGAAGTGATCGACAACAGTGTCGATGAAGCCATTGCCGGTCATTGCAAACAGATCGACGTCACTCTCTATAAGGATGGATCCGTCGGCGTGACCGACGATGGGCGCGGCATGCCGGTCGACGTGCACCCGCAGGAGAAGATCAGCGGAGTGGAGCTGATCCTGACGCGGCTCCATGCAGGCGGCAAGTTCAACGATCAGACTTACAGTTTCGCCGGCGGCCTGCACGGCGTGGGCGTATCGGTCGTCAATGCGCTATCAAAGCATCTGGAATGTTGGGTGCGGCGCGGGGGCAAGGAATACAACATTGCCTTTAAGGACGGCCGCCTGTCCTCCAAGCTGGAAGTCGTAGGCACGGTCGGTGCGCGCAATACCGGCACGACCGTACGCTTCTGGCCGGACCCGAAGTTTTTTGACTCGGACCGCTTTGCCGTGCCCGAGCTCAAGCGCGTGCTCAAGGCCAAGGCGGTGCTGTGCGCAGGTTTGAGACTGACCTTTACGAACGAGGCGAGCGGCGAGAAGGAAGAGTGGTTCTATACCGGACACCTGGGCGAGTACCTCGATGAACAGCTCGAGAAGCACGAGCGCCTGCCGGCCGAGCCCATCACAGGTCGCCACGCCTCCGATCAGGACGTGGTCGAGTGGGCGCTGGCCTGGTCCGCCGATGCTCCACAGCTGATTGCGGAGAGCTACGTCAACCTGATCCCAACCGTCGCCGGCGGCACGCACGTGAACGGGTTGCGTTCGGGCATCGTCGATGCGGTGCGTGAGTTCTGCGAGTTCCGAAATCTGCTGCCGCGGGGTATTAAGCTCACCGCGGAGGACGTATGGGACCGGGCCTGCTATGTGCTGTCGATCAAGATACGCGATCCGCAGTTTGCCGGGCAGACCAAGGAGAAGCTCAGTTCGCGCGAGGCCGCAGCGCTGGTCGAGACCCACGCGCGCGATGCCATGGGTTTGTGGCTGAATCAGCATCCCGACGCCGGCGAGGGCATCGCCCAGTTCGCGATTGCCAATGCCCAGGAGCGCCAGCGCGCGGCGCAACGCGTCAGCCGCAAACGCGCGGTGAACGGGCCCGCACTTCCGGGCAAGCTCGCCGATTGCACCTGTCAGGATCCGGCGCGCTCCGAGCTGTTCCTGGTCGAAGGTGACTCGGCCGGCGGATCCGCCAAGCAGGCCCGTGCCAAGGATTTTCAGGCCATCATGCCGCTGCGCGGCAAAATCCTGAACACCTGGGAGCTCGAACCGGGCGAGATCGGCAGTTCCCAGGAAGTCCATGACATCAGCATCGCGCTCGGCGTCGACCCGGGTTCGGCGGACCTGTCCGCGCTGCGCTATCACAAGGTCTGCATCCTTGCGGATGCCGACTCGGACGGCCTGCACATCGCCACGCTGCTGTGCGCGCTGTTTCTGCGGCACTTCCGACCACTGGTGGCCAACGGCCACGTCTACATCGCCATGCCGCCGCTGTACCGGATCGACGCCGGCAAGCAGGTGCTGTACGCGCTGGACAATGCGGAGCGCGACGCCGTGCTCAAGCGCCTGAGCACCGAGCATTCGCGGGCCAAGCCGGTCGTGACCCGATTTAAGGGTCTCGGCGAGATGAACCCCTCCCAGCTGCGTGAGTCGACCATTGATCCGCTCACGCGGCGACTGGTGCAGCTCACCATTCTCGCCAAGGACAACACCGACAAACTTATGGACATGCTGCTCGCCAAGAAGCGCTCCGCCGACCGGCGCGAATGGCTGGAGCGCAGCGGCAACCTCGCCGAGGTCGCGCCGTGAGCCCCTGGCGGCAGCCGGGACAGGCGCGCGCTTGAAATCCCAGGAACTGAATTTCGAGGGCGTCGAGAAGCGCCCGCTGGCCACCTACACCGAAAAGGCCTATCTCGACTACTCGATGTACGTGATTCTGGACCGCGCCCTGCCAGCACTGGGCGACGGCCTCAAGCCGGTGCAACGCCGCATCGTCTACGCGATGAGCGAGCTCAGCCTGTCGGCCGCCGCCAAACACAAGAAATCGGCACGCACCGTGGGCGATGTGATTGGAAAATTTCATCCGCACGGTGACTCCGCCTGCTACGAGGCCATGGTGCACATGGCGCAGGACTTTTCCTTTCGGTATCCGCTGGTGGACGGGCAGGGCAACTGGGGCTCCACCGATGACCCGAAGTCATTCGCGGCCATGCGCTATACGGAGTCGCGGCTGACACGCTACGCGGATCTGCTACTCGATGAGCTGGCTGATGGCACGGTCGATTGGGGCCCCAACTTCGACGGCACCATGGAAGAGCCGCTATGGCTCCCGGCGCGCCTGCCCAACCTGCTCCTCAACGGCGCCTCGGGCATTGCCGTAGGCATGGCCACCGACATTCCGCCGCACAACCTGCGCGAGATCGCCGCGGCCTGCATCCATTTGCTGGACGATCCGGAGGCGACCACGCGCGCGCTGCTCAAGCACGTGAAGGGTCCGGACCTGCCGACCGGCGCCGAGATCATCTCGAGCCGCGAGGAGCTGGTGGAGTTCTACGACAAGGGAACCGGCAGCTATCGAGCCCGTGCCACCTGGGAGACCGAAAAGGAGACGGGCGCGGTGGTGATCACGCAATTGCCGTTTCAGGTGTCCGGGAGCCGGGTGCAGGAGCAGATTGCTCAGCAGATGCGCGAGAAGAAGTTGCCGATGGTCGAGGACATACGGGACGAGTCGGATCATGAGAACCCAACCCGCCTAGTCATCGAACCGCGCTCCAACCGGGTCGACATCGAACAGCTCATGGCGCATCTGTTCGCCACCACCGACCTGGAGCGCAGTTACCGCGTCAATATCAACGTAATCGCACTCGACGGACGGCCGCGCGTGTGCGGCCTCAAGGCCCTGCTCGCCGAGTGGCTCGAGTTCCGCCGGCGCACGGTGCGCCGACGCCTGGAATTCCGGCTCGACAAGGTGGCGCGTCGACTGCACATCCTGGACGGCATGCTGATCGCGTACCTCAATCTCGACGAGGTGATTCGCATCATCCGGCGCGAGGAAGAGCCCAAGCCGGTGCTCATCAAGCGCTTCAAGCTCTCGGACGAGCAAGCCGAGGCAATCCTCGAGACCAAACTGCGGCATCTGGCGAAACTCGAGGAGATGCGCATCCGCGATGAACAGGAGCGGCTGGCGACGGAGCGAAAGGAGCTAGAGGCGCTGCTGGCCAGCAAGGCCAAACTCACCAAGCTGATCCGCGCCGAGATCATCGCCGACGCCGAGGAATACGGCGACGCGCGTCGCACCCGCATCGTTGAGCGCGCGGCCGCACAGGCGATCGAACCCACCGATCTGCTCGCCAACGAGCCGGTGACCCTGGTCCTGTCCACCGGCGGCTGGGTGCGCGCGGCCAAGGGACACGATATCGATCCGCGGACACTCACTTATAAGACAGGCGACGCCTTTCAGGCGGCGGCGCGCGGCCGAAGCACGCAGGCGGCGCTGTTCATCGACACCACCGGGCGCGCCTACACCTTGCCCGCTCACAGCCTGCCCTCAGCGCGCGGCGCGGGCGAACCGCTCTCCGGCCGCCTGGATCCACCCGATGGCGCTCGTTTTGCCGGTGTGCTGATCGGCGAGCCTACCGATCAGTGGTTGCTGGCCACCGATGCGGGCTACGGATTTACGGTCCGGCTCGCAGAACTGCAGTCGCGCAATCGAGCCGGAAAGGCCGTCATTAACGTGAGCACCGGGGCTCTGGTGCTGCCGCCGGTGGCGGTGCCCGGCCCAGATGCTCTGGTGGTCACGGTCAACAGTGAAGGCCGCATGCTGGTGTTTCCGGCCGGCGAGGTGCCGGAACTCTCGCGCGGCAAGGGCAACAAACTGTTCGGCATACCCGGCAAGAAGGCCGAGCTGCGCACCGAAATGATGACGTGCATTGCCGCCCTCGCGCCCGGTCAGTCGCTGAGCGTGTACTCGGGCGAGCGACACATGACATTGGGGCCCGCCGATCTCGAGCACTACCGGGGCGAGCGTGCCCAGCGCGGTGTGGTGTTGCCGCGCGGTTGGCGCACCGTGGAGCGGATCGCCGCTCAGGAATCCTGAGTCGGGCGCGGCTGCAGCGGCGGAGGCTGGCCATTGAGCCAGCCTCCGCGTGAACGTCCCGAAGCGCTTACTTGGCCGCTGGAGCGGCGGGCAGGGTCATCTTCATGGCTGATGCAGCAGCGGCCGCCTTGGCCTTGGCCTCGTGTGCGCTCGCCACAGCGGTTTCGGGGTCGCCGGCCTTGTTGGCCGCCTCCGCCTTGGTCCACGCAAGGGTGGCATCGTCCACCGCACTCTTGGCAGAGGCCATGTCCACGCCGGCCGGCGGATGGCTGGATTTGCCAAGCTGTTTGGCGCGGTTAGTCACGGCAGTCACCATTCCAGGCACGCTTGCGGCCAGGCTCGGCCATTCTTCAGTGGCGGCCTTGACCACGGTTTCCTTCTTGAGCATCGTGGTGCCCAACAGGCCCTGGGCCTCTGAGAGCACCGCCGGCGCACCGGCCAGCACCGCCTTGTAATCCTGCCGGTCATAAGCCGCCTTGAGGTCGGCCAGCTTCGCCTGCACTGCAGCGAGCTGATCGGGGATGTACTTGGATGCATCGGTGGCGGCGGCAATGGCGCTTTCGATATTCGCGATCGCCTGCTTGGCGGGCTCCATCTGGTTGGCGCAGGCCACCAGCAGCAGTGCCGCGGCGACGGCCATGAAAGCGAAAGTCCTGTTCTTTTGAATCATCATCGATCTTGCTCCTCAGCGTTTGTAATCAGCGTGGCGGCTCTGTCGGCCTCATGCGCCGGCGCGATGTTAGCGCGTTACGCGCGCGCTTGCTTGAGTTAGCGCCCTTTATCTAGGTCCCGCGGCGGCCCACTCGAGGGCCTATTCGTCGGCGCGGTGGCAGGCCACCATGCTCTCGCCCACATGCCGCAGGAGCGGTTGCTCGTCGGCGCAGCGCGCCACCGCGAGCGGGCAGCGGTACCGGAAGACACAGCCACCGTGCAGTGAATCGAGCGCGGTCGGGACCTCGCCACGGATCGGTGCCGCAAGCTGTGATCGGTCCGGATCGGGAATCGGGTTGGCCGCGAGCAGCGCGCGGGTATATGGATGCCGGGGTGCGCCGTAGAGCGCCTCGCGTGAAGCAACTTCCATCACGCGCCCGAGGTACAGCACCATCACGCGATCGCATAGATACCGGACGGTGGCAAGATCATGGGCGATGAACAGCAGCGCCAGGCGCAGCTCGTCCCGCATGTCCCGCAGCAGGTTTGCGATCTGCGCCTTGATCGACACATCGAGTGCGGCCACCGGCTCGTCGCAAATCAGCAGTCGCGGACTGAGCATCAACGCGCGCGCCACGCCGACGCGCTGCGCTTGCCCGCCCGACAACTGGTGCGGGTAGCGCGACAGCAACTCGGCGCCCAGGCCGACGCGCTCGAGCATCTGTGCCACCAGCGATCGGTGCTGGCGGCGCGAAGCAGGCCGAAATTCCAGCAAGGGTTCGGCTACCAGTTCGGCCACCGTCATGCGCGGATCGAGCGCGCCAAGCGGATCCTGAAATATGATCTGCATCCTTTCGCGCGCGGCGCGCAGCTCGGCGCCGTGCATGAGCAGTAGATCCCGTCCCTCGAACAGGGCGCGGCCGCTGGCTGGTATCAGACGCAGCAGCGCGCGCGCTATGCTGGATTTCCCGCTGCCCGATTCTCCGACCAGCCCCAGGCTCTCTCCAGCCGCAAGCGTGAAACTGACGCCTGCGACCGCCGGCAAATGGCGCGTCGCCCAAAGCGAAGCACCACTTGGGTAGCGCACCTCGAGGTCACTCACCTCCAGGAGCGGCGCTGCGTCCGCACTGATCACGCCCAGGCCTCGCTGGTGCTCTCGGCGCTGACATCAAGGTGGCAGGCGAGTTCGTGTATCTCGGTGCGCAGGCGCAGCACCGGTCGCTCGCGACAGCGAGCGTGCACCAGCGGGCAGCGCGGTGCAAAAGCGCAGCCCACCGGGAGCTGGCTCAGATCGGGGGGCTGGCCGGGAATCGCCGGCATCCTGGCGGGCAACGGCCGGTCCAGGCGGGGCAGCGAACGCAGCAACCCGGCGGTGTAGGGGTGGAGGGGCGCGGCGTACAGATCGCGCGCCGGCGCGTGCTCAACGATGCGGCCGGCGTACATGACCGCCACCCGGTCGGCCATGGGTGCCAGAGCCGCCAGGTCGTGGGTGACAAATAGCGACGCCACGCCGGTGCGCTCGCGCAGCGCGCGCAGTAACTCGAGTACCTGAGCCTGGATGGTGACATCCAGGGCAGTGGTCGGCTCGTCCAGCAGCAGGATTTCCGGCTCGCACATCAGCGCCATCGCGATGAGCACGCGCTGGCGCATGCCGCCAGACAGTTCGTGAGGATACTGCCGCAGCCGCTGTGCGGGATCGTTGACTTGCACGGTCGCCAGCAGTTCACTGGCTCGGGCCCGTGCGGCGCGGCGCCCGAGCCGCAAGTGCCGGCGCGCCCCCTCGGTGAGCTGCGTGACTACACTCAAGTGAGGGTTAAGGGCGCTCAGTGCGTCCTGAAACACCATGGCAATCCGCCGTCCGCGCAATGCCGCCAGTCGCGCAGGACCCGCGTTCAGCAACTCCTCGCCGCGATAGCTGATGCTGCCCGAGACGCGTGCGGGCGGCCCCAGCAAACCGAGCACGGCGAGCAGCAGCTGGGTCTTGCCCGATCCGGACTCGCCCACGATCCCGAGGCACTCGTGCTCGGCCAAGTCCACATCCAGTGCATCGAGCGCCCGTAGCTCCTGGCCCGCACCGGGGTAGGTGACCGTGAGTGAGCGCGCCCGCAACAGCGCAACTTTCCCGTCACTCACGGGCGTTCCTCGCGCGGGTCCAGCGCGTCGCGCAAGGCATCACCGAGCCGGTTGAAACACAGGATGATGGCCGCCAAGAACACGGCCGGAAAAATCAGCAAGGGCGGGTGAGCCTGCATTTCGTTGGCTCCATCGGCGAGCAGCGAGCCCAAGGAGGCCAGCGGCTCGTGTACTCCGAGCCCCAGGAAACTCAACACCGCCTCGAATAAAATGACGCTCGGAATCGTCAGCGTGGCGTATACCGCCACCAGGCCGATGAGATTCGGCACCACGTGACGCCAGATTATTGCCGGCGTGCGCACGCCGAGCGCGCGGGCCGCCTCCGTGTATTCCTGCGCGCGGATCGAGAGCGTCTGGCCGCGCACCATGCGCGCTATGTCGAGCCAGGAAACGGCGCCGATCGCGACGAACACCAGCAGGAAATTACGTCCGAACAGCACTTCGAGCACAATGACCAGCGGGATGAAGGGCAGGGTGTACAGCACATCGACGGTGCGCATCAGCAGGCCATCCACCCGACCGCCGAGGTACCCAGCCGTCGCACCCCACAGCACGCCGATGGCGACGCTGATCAGGCTGGCCGCAATGCCGACCAGCAGTGAGATTCGGCAGCCCCACATGACACGCACCAGCAGGTCCCGTCCCAGGCCGTCAGTGCCAAACAGCCGCCCACCGTGCAGAGTCGGCGATGCGAATATTTGCGTCCATACGGGCGTGGAATAGTCGTTCGGCGACAACCAGGGCACCAGCACGGCGGCGCCGATGATCAAGCCGAGCAGCAGCGCCGCCCACCGGGTGCTGGGCTGCGCCCACAAACGCCGCCAGCTCTGCCGCCACAAGCCGCCGTGCGAATCCGCGTAACTCATGTACGGACCCGGGTGCGCGGATCCAACCACGCATAGCACAGGTCGACGAGAAGATTGAGGCCTATGATCAGCGCGCCGTAGAGCACCGTAACCCCGGTGACCACGGTGTAATCGCGATTGAGCGCGCCGTTCACGAACAGTCGGCCGATGCCGGGTAGCCCGAATACCTGCTCGACCACGATCGAGCCCGTCAGTACGCCCGCCAGCGCGGGACCCAGGAACGAGACCAGGGGCATCAGGGTCGCGCTTGAGGCATGGCGCCACAGGATGGTGTGAGTGGGCAGGCCCTTGGCGCGCGCCGTGCGAATATAGGGTTGGTTGAGCGCCTCGATGGCCGCGGCTCGCACGATGCGCGCGATGTAGGCGCCGTAGGGCAAGGCGAGCGCGACCGCGGGCAGTAGCAGATGACGCCACGAGCCTGCCACCCAGTCACCGGCGGGCAGCCAATGCAGGCGCATGGCAAACACCAGGATCAGCAGCGGCGCGGTGACAAAAACCGGCAACGAGATGCCGAGCATCGCCAGGCTCATCGCGATGCGATCGCGCCAGCTGCCCGGGCGCATTGCCGCCAGCAGCCCTGCGGCGCCGCCAGCCAGCAAGGCCAGCAGCATCGCCGCGCACCCGATCGTCACGTCCACCGGCAGCCCCTGGGCAATGAGCTCGTTGACCGATGTGTTGCGGTACTGGAACGAGGGACCCAGGTCGCCGTGCGCCAGGTCATGCAGGTAACGCAGGAACTGGCGCCACACCGGCTCATCGAGGTGGTAGCGGGCCTCGATACTTTTTTGAATCTGCGGCACCAGCAGCCGATCCGAGTCGAACGGTCCGCCGGGCGTGGCGTGCAAAAGCACGAACGCCAGCGTCGCGATCACCAGCAGCGTCGGGATGGCGCTGAGCAGCCGGCGCAGAAAGTAGCGCGCCAAGCTATTGGCCCTGGTGTTCGAGCAGGTACATATACTGCGACAAATTGCGATCCTGGATATTGCTGGTCCAGCCGCGCACGTACGATTTGATCAGATGCCGGGTCGCGTAGTAATACAGCGGGACGCAGGCGACATCTTCGTTAAGAATCGCCTCGGCCTGTGCGAGCAGCCGCAAGCGCTGCGCCGCGTCGGCCTCGTTTCCGGCAGCGGTAAGCAGCGCGTCGTAGCGCGGATTGGAGTAGCCGCCGTCGTTATAGCCGAAGCCGGTCTGAAACAGCTGCAGGAAGGTGTAAGGGTCGGGATAATCGCCAATCCAGGAATAGTGAAACAACGCGAGTTTCTTGAGGTGACGCTCATTGAGCTGCACGCGGAATTCCTCGTTGTAGGTCTCGATCTCGGCACCCAGATTGGCGCGCCACATGGCCGCCACCGCTTCGTAGGTGCGGCGATTGTCCGAATCGGTCGGGTAGTGCAGCTCGATGCGTAGCGGCCGCTGCCGCGTATATCCGGCCGCGGCGTAATAGCGTCGTGCAAGCGCGTGGCGCGCCTCGGCCGGCAGCTGCGCCCATTCGGGAACCGGCGAGCGGTAGCCCGGGAGCGGCGGCGTCGGTGTCCAGGCCGGCTCGTACAATCCTTGGCGCACGTAGCGCACCAATGTCTCGCGATCGACGCCAAGGGTAAGCGCCATGCGCAGATTCCGATTGCCGGCAAAGGGCGGGCGCTGCGCGTTGAGGCCCAGCACGAAATTTCCGAGGTACGGCGCGCTGACGACCTGGTCACCCAGGCGCGCCCGCAGCCACGCCGTCTGTTCGGCGGAGAACGAGTCCGTGAACATGAGTTCGCCGGCAAAGAAACGCGAGGTCTGGACTGCTCGATCGAGCGGCAGGTACACGACCTGCTGCAGGCGCACGCGCGCGGCGTCCCAGTACCGCGGGTTGCGCACCAACGTTACGCGCCCCCCGATCACGTACTCGCGCAGCACGAAGGCGCCGTTGCTGACAATGTACTCGGGCCGGACCCAGTCCTCGCCGTGCGCGCGCACCGCTGGCTCGTACTGCGGGTAGGTGTACGATTTGGTCAGCAGACTGAGCAGATACGGCGTCGGTGCGTTCAGCAATACGCGCACGGTGCGTTCGTCGGGCGCGGAAATCCCGAGTTCGGTCACAGGGAGCTGTCCCTCGCTGATGGCAATCGCGTTGGTCACCGGGGCCAGCGCCTGGGCGTAGTCCGAAGTGGTGGCCGGATTGACGGTGCGCCGCCAGGCGTAGACAAAGTCCGCGGCCCGGATCCGATCGCCGTTGGACCAGTAGGCCTCGCGCAGATGGAAGGTCCAGGTACGCCCGTCCGCGCTGCACTCCCAACTGGCAGCGATGCCGGGCTCGGGTTCGCCGCGCTCGTTGAGGCGCGTCAGTCCCTCAAACAGGTCATCGAGCACGTGCGCAGCCGGCACGTCGGTGGAAATCGAGGGATCGAGACTGCGCATGCCGCCCGCATCGACGGCCCGCGTCAGCACCTGCTGAGCCGCCAGGGTGCGGCCGACCTTGATTTCAGGGGCATGCAGGCCATTGGCCGAGTCCTGCCCGGTGCAGGAGCAGAGCGCCAGCAGCGTGGCGGTCGCCAGCGCCGGCCAGCGGGACGCCACCGAAGCGCGATTGCCCGACGAACTCACGACTTGAGCACGACCTCTTCAGAGGAGTGCACGAGATAGCCCTGGATGAACTGCACGCCCAATTGCCAAACCACGGCCATGGTATTGGCGTCCTCGATGCGTTCGGCGATAGTCTGGATCGCGCGCCTTGTGGCCGCTTCAACGATCTGGCGCACCTGCGTTTGCAATTCGGGATTCCCGGACAGCCCCTGCATCAGCGAGCCGTCGATCTTGAGAAAGTCGACGGGCAGGGCGCCCAGCAGCCCCATCGAGTCCGGTCCGGTGCCGAAACCCTCGAGCGCCACCTTGATGCGCCGCTTGCCCAATTCCTCAAACAACTGCCGCGTTGGGTGCAAGTAGCGCGAGGCCACTTCTTCGGAAAGCTGCAGGCACAGACGCTGCGGTTCGGCGAGGGTGGCCTTTAGCTGGCCATCGAGCCATTCCATGAAGTCGCCATCAAGCAGGCTGTCTCGTGACAGACGGACGAACAGCTGATCCGGCTGCCGTTTGGCAATCAGGCCGAGGGCCGCGGCCAACACCCACCGGTCGATATCGCGCATCAGGTCGTTGCGTCCGGCGGGCGGTAGAAACTCGGACGGCAGCACCTCGTGGCCCTGGTTGTCGAGCATGCGCACCGCGATGTCAAAGAACTTTCGATCAACGCCGGTCAGGCTCGCGACGGGGTGCTGCACCAGGTGAAAGCGGTTCTCGAGCAATGCGGCCTTGATGTGTTTAACCCAGATCTGGTCGTAAGCCAGGATGCGCGTATCCTGGCCGATGCGTTCGTTGACCGTGATCTGGTTGCCACCGCGCTTTTCGCTGCGCTGCGCCGCCCCCAGCGCAATGGACACCGCCTCGTCGAGGCCGATATCGGCGTTGCTCAACAGGGCCACGCCCGCCGAGCAGGTGGTGCGCACCGGACGATCGCCTATCGAAAATGCCTGCTGCGCAATGCGTTCCACCAAACCCTCGCTCCACGCCTCGGCATCGCGCGCATTGCCGCGCTCGATCAGCAGCAGCAAACTGGCCGCGCCAAAGTGGCCGGCGAGGTCATTGGGACCGAGCATCGCGCGCACCTGGGCCGCGTACTGCGCCAGGAATTCCTCAGTCGCGGAGGCCCCGAGGTCCGAGGTCAGTGCTGAGAATTCATCGGGCCGCAAAACAATCAGACAGCGCACTCCGCCCGCCGGAGGCTTGGCGAGTCGCTCGCCGCACAGGCGCAGCGCATACTGACGCTGCCAAAGCCCGGTGGTGGGATCCCTGCCCACCGCGTCGGCAAGTTCGGTAGCCAGCTGACGTTCGTCGCGCTTGCGCGCCGGCACGATCAGCTGTACGCAGGGCTCGCCCTCGTACTCGCCGACGATGAGCACCAATTCCAGTGCCACCGTGGACCCGTTCGCAAGCCGGGCCCCGGCCTTGAGCAGATGATCGCTCCAGCGGCCCTGCAGGCAGGCGGCGAGTGCGCCCTTGAGAGGTGCCTGAGTCGCGGCGTCAAACAAATCCATCACCGGCTGGCCGGCCAGCGCGGTGTCGTCGGCGTACCCGTAGAGGCTCAGCCAGGAGGCGTTGACCTGAACCACGATGCCTTCCTGCACCTGCGCAATGGCATCGTCGGATCGATGCAGGGCGGTCTCCAGCTGGCGACGATATTCCTGCGCCGAGCGCAAGGTATTGGTGAGCGTTCTCTCCAGCCGAAATGCGCGCAGCTCGCGGCGAATCACCGCCTGCACGTGTTCCGGGCTGCCCATCGTCGTACTGTCGCGCGCCCCGTGGGCCATGTCCGCGCCTGCGACTGCGGCGTCGACCTGTTCGCGGACCACGATCAACGGCACATCGGCGGCCTGCTGGTCGCGCGCGGCGCCTAGCTCGGCAAGCTCGGCGGCGCTCGGCATGACCGCCACCAACAACTCGGGATCGTGCTGCGCGAACGCCTCCGCGGCGTCCCGCACGCTCTGTACCCAATGGCAGTGAACCGGCAGCCCGCTATTGCGCAGCAGACTGTTGAGCTCCTCGAGCGGGTCCCGGGAGGCGCTGTACACCAGCACGGCAACGGTGGTGGGTTCGCTCAATCGACGCTCCGTGGCCGTCGGGCAGAGGCCCGACCAATTAAGGAAAAGTCTAGCATTATGACTCCCTTACGCCGTGCGGCAGGCCGCGGTTTGGGCCGGTGTATGCGCGCCGGAGCGGGTGGCAGGCCGACAGTGATGCCGCTATCATACGCGGCCCTGCGTACGGCCCGATTGCTAATAGGGGCCACGGACAAAACGGACATGTCGAGCTACACCACCAGCGAAATCCGATCGGGCATGAAGGTCATCCTCGAAGGTGATCCATACGCCATCGTCGATAACGAATTCGTCAAGCCCGGCAAGGGCCAGGCATTCAACCGCATCAAGGTGCGCAACCTGAAGAACGGGCGCACCATCGAGCGCACGTTCCGTTCCGGCGAGTCGCTCGAGGCGGCGGATGTCATGGATGCCGAGATGCAGTACCTGTACAACGACGGCACCTTTTTCCACTTCATGATTCCTGACAATTTCGAGCAGTACTCGGCCGACAAAAATGTGGTTGGCGATAACGCCGTGTGGCTCAAGGACGGCATGAACTGCACCGTCACGCTTTGGAACAATGTGCCGCTGGTGGTGACCCCGCCCGCACACGTCGAGCTCAAGATAGTGGAAACCGACCCGGGTCTGCGTGGCGATACCGCCACCGGCGGCCAGAAATCCGCGAAGCTCGAGACCGGCGCCGTGGTGCGCGTTCCGCTGTTCCTCAACGAGGGCGAGGTGATCCGCGTGGACACGCGCACCGGCGCCTACATATCGCGCGCCAAGTCGTAGCCGGCACCGCGGCAATGCCCTCGGCACCGTAGGGCGAAAGTGAGCTCGCCATGACCCTCAATCGACGGCAATGGCTCGAAGGTCTTGGTGCCGGACTGTTCGCCGGCACCGTCCTGCCCGCGAACGCGGGCGATGCGGGGACTGGACCTGCCGCGCCGGCGGGGCCGCTGGCGCTGCGGGATTTCGCGCCCCGCAGCATGCTGCACGTCGCAGAAACCAGGGTGGCGCGGGCACGCTTCCCGGTCATCGACGTGCACTCGCACCTGTCGAACACCCGCCGCAGCGAGCGAGGAGTCGCGCTCGGGGAGCAAGTCGACATCTGGGTATCGCCCAAAGACGCGCTGGCGCTCATGGACCGCAGAAACGTGCGTACCATGGTCAATCTCACGGGCGGTCACGGCGCCGGCCTCGAGACCACACTGTCGGCCCTGGATCGCGCGGCCCCGGGCCGCTTTCTGAGCTGCGTTGAGCCCGCCTACGAGAGATTTCTAGATCCCAGCTACCCGCAACTCCAGGCCGACGCCGTGGTGGCCGCCGCCCGGGCGGGCGCCCGTGGGCTCAAGGTGCTTAAAACCCTGGGCCTGTATTTGCGCGAGAACATTACACACGGTGCCCTGGTCAAGGTAGACGACCGGCGATTCGATCCGATGTGGGAAGCCTGCGCGGCGTCCAAGCTTCCCGTGTTCATACACACGGCCGATCCGGAAGCGTTTTTTCTGCCTGTGGACCGCTTTAATGAACGCTACGACGAGCTGGGTTTCCACCCCGACTGGTCATTTTACGGTCAGGACTTCCCGAGCTTCCAGGAACTGCTCTCGGCGCGCGACCGCCTTTTCGCACGTCATCCACGCACCCAATTTGTCGCCCTACATGTCGGCCACAACGCGGAAAACCTGGGGGCAGTCGGCGAATCGCTGGAGCGCTTTCCCAACACCGTGGTCGAGCTGGGCGCGCGCATCGGGGAACTCGGCCGCCAGCCGCGTGCGGCGGGCCGCTTTTTCGACAAATACCAGGACCGGATTCTATTTGGCACCGATGCCGTGCCGGCACCCGAAGGAGAGAAATTTCCGCAGCAGGTCTTCAAGGACGAGCTCTACGAAATATATTTCAGATTCCTTGAATCTGCCGATGAATACTTTGACTACGCCCCGGCCGCGGTGCCCCCGCAGGGACGCTGGCGCATCTATGGGCTGGCGCTGTCCGAGCCGGTATTGAGAAAGGTCTACCACGATAACGCCGCCCGCCTGTTAGGCCTGTCCTAAAAAAGTCCGGCCCTGCGCCCCGCTCAGGCACGCTCGCTGGTAAAGGGCAATACTTCGTCGATCCGCTCGGCCCCGCAGGCAATCATCAGTAGGCGCTCGAAGCCGAGCGCGACACCGGCGCAGGCGGGCAGGCCGGCGCGCAGTGCCGCCAGCAGGAATTCATCGATCGGCGGCACGACCAGGCCGCGAGCGGCGCGGGACTCCTGATCGGCCCGGAAGCGCGCCGCCTGCTCTTCGGCGTCCGCCAACTCCTCGAAGCCGTTGGCCAATTCCATGCCGTGCAGATACAGCTCGAAGCGCAGTGCGAGGCGCGCGTCGGCCGGATCGAGGCGTGCGAGCGAGGCCTGACTGGCCGGGTAGCGGTGCACAAACACCGGGCCATCCAGGCCCAGCCGCGGACCGATACGCGCGCCCATCAGCAGATCCAGCAGCTCATCGCGATCGCAGTCGCGCACCAGCCGATCGCCAAAGCCCTGCGCGCGGGCGCAATCGGCCAACACATGATCGGGATCGCCAATCGGATCGCAGCCCAGGGCCTCCACAAAAACTTCCTCAAAGCTGAGGTAGCGCGTGGCCGCGCCCGCCTTCGCGGCCAAGAGCGTGCGCACCAGCGCGTCGACTTCCCGCATCAGGGCCTCGAGCGACCAGCCGGTTCGGTACCATTCCAGCAGCATGAACTCGCTGTTGTGGATGCGACCCTGCTCCTCGCCACGAAACACATGGCATGCCTGATAGATGTCACCGCTGCCCGCGGCGAGCAGCCGCTTCATGGCGTACTCAGGCGAGGTGTGCAGGAACTGCGCTCGCCCCGGCGCGCCGGTCCATTGCACCTGCACCGAATGCAGGTGCCGATCGGTCACGGCGTGATTGACCAGTTGCGGTGTGTCGACCTCGAGCACGCCGCGCGCGGCGAAGAATGCGCGAATTTCGGCGAGCAGCGAGGCCCGACGCCGCAGGCATTCGGGCCGAGCGCCGGGCCGCCAGTCGAGTGCGGGCTCAGGTGGCATCTGGTCGGTCCATGGCTGTCAGTTCGACGCCGGGACCAGCATGCCGACGGACTCACCCACTTTGAGTACCGTTTGCGCCGCCAGTGCCGCATGCCACACGCCGGAGCCTTCGGGCATCAGCAGGATGATCGTCGATCCCATATTAAAGCGCCCTAGTTCGGCGCCGCGCTCCAGAAATGAAGCGGCTCCTTCAGGCAGCGGCAGCGCCAGCGGCGCGGCTGCGCGGTGCCGGACGATGTCACCGTGCCAGACCGTGGCCATGCTGCCTACGAACAGCGCCCCCACCATCACCAGCACGTGCGGCCCACGCGCGCCCGAAAATTCCAGGATCACTCGCTCGTTGCGCGCAAACAGGTTGGGCACCAATGCCGCCGAGGCGTCATTCACGCTGAATAACCGCCCAGGCACGTACCATGCGCCCACCAGGGTGCCGGCCAGTGCCATGTGTATGCGATGGTAGTTGAAAGGCGCCAGGTAGACCGTCATGAACGGCCCGCCCGCCAGCCGGGCGGCCAATTCAGTATTGCCTGCCAGGAGCGTGTGCAGCGAGTAATCGCGGCCCTTGGCCTGAAGAATTCTCCCCTGGGCCGTCGTGCCCAGTGCGCTGATCCGGCCGTCCACCGGACTGACGATTGCATCGGGCGCGCGCGCCAGCGGGCGCACTCCCGGGCGCAGAGCGCGGGTAAAGAAGGCGTTGAAACTCTCATAGCCTGAAGGATCAGGTTGCGCCGCTTCGGCGAGCAGCGGACGGTAGGCGCGAACGAAAGCACGGATGAGGGGCCTGCGAATCCAGGCGGCGCGTGCGCGCGCAAGCGCGCCAACCAGCCGCGAGAGCAGCAACTGGGGAAGCAGGTATTGCAGCGCCACGAACAGGCGTGCGCTCGCCGGGGTGGAATCGCTCATAGCACGGAGGCGCGCGCCAGGTAGCGCAGGTCCGCGCCCAGGGCCGCAGCCGTGAATGGCGGAGAGTACACCGCGGCCAGCCGCCCGCGCGTGTCGAGCAGGTACAGGGTGGACGAGTGACTCAGCTGATAGTTTCCAGCGGGCAATCCCTGGCGCTCGGCGTCGGCGGCCAGGCTTCGCATCAATGGCCCGAGCGCGCCGCCGCCAGCGGACAGGCCGACAAATTGCGCGCTAAATGCGCCCAGATACGTCTTGAGTGCCGCCGGCGTGTCGCGCTCCGGGTCTACCGTTATAAAGAGGAACTGCAAGCCCGCGATCGGTGCCTGGCGCTGTACCTCGCGCAGTATGGCCAGCGTGGCGGGACAGACGTCCGGGCAGGAGGTATAGCCGAAGAACAGCAGGCTCGGATGGCCGAGCAGGGCGCCATTGCCAAACGGACGGCCGTTGAAATCCGTCAGCTGCAACGGCGGCAGCGCGCGCGGCTGCGGCAACCAGGTACCACTCTGCAGCGCGATCGGCTTTTGTGCCAGCATGCGTGCCGTGAGGCCGCCGGCCAGGGCGCCGAGAGCGGCTGTAGTCACGAGCCAGGGCAGGGCACGGGAAAAATTCATGTCGCGATTATCACACACGGCGCCGCGCCGCCGTTCCTCCGCGCCATCTGCGGCAACCCTGTGGACGCGCTTGACCGCGCGGCTCCGCCGTGCCCGATTGCACTACGGGCACGGCACGCGCAACGCGCGCGATGAGGCGGCCGCACTCATCTGGCACGCCCTGAAACTGCCGCTGCAACCCACGGCCGCGAGGCTGCGCCGTCGCGCAACAGCCGCGCAAATGAAAATGTTGCAGGCATTGGTTTCGCGACGCATCACTGACCGCGTCCCGGCGGTGTACCTGACGCAGCGCTGCTGGTTTGCCGGGCTGGAGATGTACGTCGATGAGCGCGTGCTGATTCCGCGCTCGGCGTTGGCGGAACTCATCGAGCATCGATTTGCGCCCTGGATCGACGCCGCGCGCGTCCGGCGCGTGGCGGACATCGGTACCGGATCGGGTTGCATCGCCATCGCCTGCGCCCGCGCCTTGCCGAAGGCGCGCGTGGATGCGGTCGATATCTCCGGGTCGGCGCTGCAAGTCGCTCGGCGCAACATTCGCCGCCATCGTCTGGCGCGCCGCGTGCGCGTCGTCAAATCCAATCATTTCAGCGCCCTGCCTGCAGGTGCTTACGATATTATTGTGAGTAATCCGCCCTATGTGGGGCGGTCAGAGCTGGCAGCACTGCCGCCCGAGTACCGTCATGAACCGACCGTCGCACTGGCCGCGGGGGCCGACGGGCTCGATGCGGTGCGTGTCATCTTGCGAGACGCGCCGCGCTACCTGCGGGCGGGGGGCATACTGGTGGTGGAAGTCGGCAACACCGAGGCGCGCTTGCGTCAGCGCTTTCAACGGCTGCCGTTTACTTGGTTGCAGTTTACTCGCGGCGGGGGCGGTGTGTTCCTGCTGACGCGTGAGCAGTTGGTCGCCGGGGAAGGAAACTAGATGTCGGGCAACTCAATTGGCCGCTCGTTCACGGTTACCACCTTTGGCGAGAGCCACGGGCCCGCCCTGGGCTGCATCGTGGACGGCTGCCCGCCCGGGCTGGAACTTGCCGAGGCAGACCTGCAGCGGGACGTGGACCGGCGGCGCACCGGCACCTCGCACTTTGTGAGTCAACGGCGCGAGGGCGATGCAGTGCGCATACTTTCAGGCGTATATGCGGGCCGCACCACCGGTACGCCGATCGGTGTGCTGGTGGAGAACACGGACGCGCGCTCGCGCGATTACGATCAGCTGGTTGATCGCTTTCGCCCCGGTCATGCCGACTATACCTATGCTCATAAGTACGGGCATCGCGACCATCGCGGCGGCGGGCGCTCCTCTGCGCGCGAAACCGTGATGCGAGTGGCGGCCGGGGCGATCGCCCGTAAGTACCTTGCGGAAAGGCTCCGGGTGCGCATCAGCGGATACCTCAGCCAGATCGGGACCCTGCGGCTCGATCCGGTAGATCCTTCCTCGGCCTATGAAAACCCGTTCTTTTGCCCCGACCCGACAAGAATTCCGGAACTCGAAAAGCTGCTTTGGGACTTGCGCGGCGCCGGTGATTCGGTCGGGGCGCGCGTCACGGTCACGGCCGAAGGGATTCCAGCGGGACTGGGCGAGCCCGTCTTTGACCGGCTCGACGCCGACATTGCCCACGCCATGATGAGCATAAACGCCGTCAAGGCGGTCGAGATCGGTGCCGGCGTGGCTTCGGTGGCGCAACGCGGCAGCGAGCATCGCGATGAAATGGCTCCGCAGGGTTTCCTCAGCAACAACGCCGGCGGCGTGCTGGGGGGCATATCCACCGGTCAGGCGATTCTGGTGCATCTCAGTTTCAAGCCCACCTCCAGCATCCAGGTGCCTGGCCGGAGCGTGGATCGTGACGGGCGCGCGGTTGAAATCGTCACCACCGGGCGCCACGACCCGTGCGTGGGGCTGCGTGCCACGCCGATTGCGGAGGCCATGCTGGCGATCGTGCTGCTGGATCACTATCTGCGCCACCGTGCACAGAATGCTGATGTGGTCGCGAGCGCGCCCGATATTACGCGGCGCGCTCCGGGGGCATGATCCCGATGAGCACGCGCTGGGATGTCGCCGTGCTGGGCGCCACCGGTCTGGTGGGAGAGATGATGCTGACCGTGTTGGAGGAGCGGAATTTTCCGGTGCAGGAGTTGTTTCCGCTGGCCAGTGACCGCTCGCTGGGCAAGACGGTGCAGTTTCAGGGCCGCGCGGTGCCGGTCATGGACGCGGCCAAATTTGATTTCACTCGCGCGCAGCTCGGGCTGTTTTCAGCCGGCGCCGGGATCTCCGCGATCTATGCACCCAAGGCGGCCGCGGCCGGCTGCGTGGTCATTGATAACACCTCGCAGTTTCGTTACGAGTCCGACATCCCGCTGGTGGTGCCGGAGGTGAATCCGGCCGCGATCGCCCAGTACCGGGAACGGCGCATCATCGCCAATCCAAACTGCTCGACGATCCAGATGGTGGTGGCATTGAAGCCGATCTACGACGCCGTGGGGATCGAGCGCATCAACGTCGCCACCTATCAGTCCGTGTCCGGTGCCGGCCGCAAGGCCGTCGAAGAGCTGGCCGATCAGACCGCGCAGCTGCTCAATGGGCGCCCCGTCGAGCCGAAGGTGCTGCCCAAGCAGATCGCCTTCAATTGTCTGCCGCAGATCGACAAGTTCATGGAAAACGGCTACACCAAGGAAGAGATGAAGATGCACTGGGAGACCCAGAAAATCTTCGCCGATCCCGCTATTCGCGTTAACGCCACAGCCGTACGGGTTCCCGTGTTCTACGGGCACTCTGAGGCGTTGCACATCGAGACCAGAGAGCGGATCAGCGCCGCCGCCGCCCGCGCGCTGCTTTCGGATGCGCCCGGAGTCACGGTCATTGACGAGCACAGATCGGGTGCCTATCCGACTGCAGTTACCGAAGCAGCGAACCACGACACGGTTTATGTCGGGCGTATTCGCGAGGATATGACGCATGAGCGCGGTCTGGATCTGTGGGTTGTCGGGGACAACATTCGCAAGGGAGCGGCCACAAACGCGGTCCAGATCGCTGAGATTTTGGTTCGGGAGTATTTATAAGTTATATTGCCGGCCAAATAGCCACGGGGCCAAGGAAAGCAGCGCAACTGCCTGTTTTTTAATGGAGTAACTCCTCTGGAAGGCCACTGGGAGATCTAATGTCCTTGCGTTATGTCGTACGTGCCCTGATTCTGGCGGGCCTGATGCCGGCCGGAGCGATGGCGCTCGGGTTGGGGGATATTCACCTCAAATCGGCTCTGGATGCTCCTCTCGAAGCGGAAATTGATCTGACTGCGACCGCCGAGGAACTCCGCGGCCTTAAGGTCGCGCTGGCCAGTCGCGAGAGTTTCTCGCGCTATGGTCTGGATTACCCGGCCTATTTCGATTCCGTGACCTTGGTGCCAGGCAAGTCGGCCGATGGCCACGACGTGCTGCAAGTGCATTCGACGGCGGTGGCGACCGAGCCCTTCGCGACCCTGCTGATCGAGGCTACATGGGCCCGTGGTCGTCTGGTGCGCGAATACACGGTATTGCTAGATCCGCCCGTTTATACGGGCGACAAGGCGAGCCCCGCCGCGGCCGTGGCCGCCCCAGAAGTGGCCCCGCAGGCCCGCGCAGGCAGTGTCGAGCATCCTGCGCCTACGGAAAATGAAGTGGCGCCTGCGGCGGCGAGCGCCGCCGCGTCGGCGGCTCCCCCGACCTCCACGATGCCCTCAGCGGCGGGATCGGCGGGCAGCTACGTGGTGCAGCGGGGCGATACCCTTTCGGCCATTGCGGCGCAACATTACCCCAACGCTTCGCGCGAACGTGCGCTCGTAGCTTTGTACAAAGCCAATCCGTCGGCCTTCGAAGGCAACATGAACGAGTTGCACGCCGGCGCAACGCTCCAGGTGCCTGATGAGGCGAGCCTGGCGGCGATTTCTCCGGGCGAGGCCAATTCCGAAGTCAGCTCCCAATACCGCGCCTGGGCCAGCACGCACGCGGAGGGCGGGGGCCGTTTGCACCTCGTTCCGCCCTCCGAGCCCGGCTCGGCCGCCACAGGCAAGGCGGCATCGGGCGAGACTGCTGCGCTGCAGGAACGCGTGACGACGCTGCAAGGCCAGCTTGCCGAATCGCAGCGTCTGCTTGAGTTAAAGAATGCCGAGCTGGCGCGACTCCAGCAGCAACTGCACCCGGGCAGCGCGGCCCGTCCGCCGGCCCCGGGGGCAGCGCCTGCGCCGACCAGCCCGCCCGAGGCGGCACCGGCCACACCCAAAGAAACTCCTCCTCCGCCGGTCGCAGAAGCGCCGCCACCGGCCCCGGCCGCAGCAGCGCCGCCGCCACCCAAGCACGCTCGTCCGGCGCCCGCCGCGCATGAGGGCGGAGGCTTGCTCGACTGGCTGGCGTCGAACTGGTACGTACCGCTGGGTGTGCTGCTGGTGCTCATGGCGGCGGTGTTTGGAGTACGCAAACTCAAGGCGCGCCGCGAACAGGACTTCGGCCGCACGCTCGATCGGCTCACGAATCCGCCCTTCGAACCGGCCTCCTCGCGGCAGACCGAAACGCAGCCGATGCGTACGCTGCAGAGCAAGCAGGATTCGTCGTTTGTCGTTGAGGAATCCGGCACCCATCCGGTCCCGCGAGTCGGTGGGGGCGAGTCTGCCCCGCTGCGTGCGGTCCCGGTCGCCGTTGATGACGCGCTCTCCGCCAGCGGCACCGCGGTGGCCCTGGACCAGGGCGATCCGCTGGCCGAGGCGGACTTCCACATGGCGTATGGCCTGTACGATCAGGCCGCCGACCTGGTGCGCATCGCGATATCCCGCGAGCCCCAGCGCCGGGACTTGCGGCTCAAGCTGCTGGAAGTGTTTTTCGTCTGGGGGAACAAGGACCAGTTCCTGCAACTCGCGCGCGAATTGTCGGCGAACCGCGATCAGGCCGCGGCCGGCGAGTGGGAAAAAATCGTCATCATGGGCCGGCAGATTGCGCCGGAGGACCCACTGTTTGCCAGTACCGGCGGATTACACGGGGTCGGCAGCGCGGGCGTCGATTTAAACCTCGAAGGCGGCCAGAATCGCGTCGACTTTGATTTGCTGGGCGAACCCACCGTGAGTTCGGATTCGCGCGGGGAGGCCGTGGATCTGGATCTGGGCGCGGCCCTGGGCGGGAATGAAGCCACGGGCGAGGCGCGCGCGGTTGGCGATACGGGCGTGGACTTTGTGCTCGACGATCCCTCGCGCGGCGGAGATGCCACCGGAAGCACACGGGAGATGAACCAGTCGCCTACCGTGACTCTCGATTTCGGCGATCCCAGCACGGATTCCCCGACGGTAGAGAACCTGATCACGCCCGATGTCGAGAGCCCGACCATTCGTCAGAAGCTCGACGCGAGCAGTCGCAATCTCATGCAGAGCGCCGATCCGACCGCCGAGCTCGCGGTGGTGGACCTGGGCCTGGACCTGGCGGGCGGCGACACCGGGCAGCACATTGCCCCCGAAGGCGATTCTTCCAGTACGGCGTTGACCAGCCTCGATGAAGAGACGCGCGAGCTGTTTTCGAAGGCACACTCCGAATCGAACGACACGCAGCTCATGCCCTCATCCCCGGGCGGCAGCGCCAGTGGCACCTGGCTGTTCACGGACAAGGAAATGGACGTCGGCGTGCCGGCGGCGGTCGCTGATGATGCGCCCACGGCCCTGGCGACGGCGATCATGCCCGGATCCAGTGCAGGAGAGGGGCTTACCGCGCAGCTCGAGGCTTTGAAGGGGCAGGGCAGCGGCGACGTCGACCTGGATCTGGGCGGCCTGGACATGACGGGCGAGCCCGGAGGCGCGCTCGATCTGGACGTCGGGCAAAGTGCGGCTCCAAGTGAAGGGGCGTTCGCAGCCACGCAACGCTTGAGCGGGCAGGCCCAGCTGAACGAGTCGGAACCGGCGACCATGAGCGAGGTCGGCACCAAGCTCGATCTGGCCCGTGCCTACATGGACATGGGTGACCCCGAGGGTGCGCGCAGCATCCTGGAGGAAGTGCTGGCGGAAGGGTCGGCATCGCAGAAGACCGAGGCTCGCCGACTGGTCGATTCGCTCCCCGGCTAATCCCCCGGCCCATGGGCCGCGTGGCGATTGGTATCGAGTACGACGGGGCCGCCTACCATGGCTGGCAGCGACAGCCGCACTCGGCCTCCGTCCAGGAAGTCGTGGAAGCGGCCCTTGGACGCATTGCCAATGACACGGTCAACCTGACCTGTGCCGGGCGTACGGATGCCGGCGTCCATGCGCGCGCTCAGGTGGCTCACTTTGATACCGCGGCGCAGCGCAGTGCCCGCGCGTGGCTGTTCGGTGCCAACAGCGTCTTGCCTTCCTCCGTCAATCTGCGCTGGGTGCAGCCGGTCGCGGAGCAATTCCATGCGCGCTACGCGGCCTTGCGCCGCTCATATCGTTATCTGGTGCTCAACCGGCCCACTCGCTCGGCGCTGGCCGCCGGGCGGGCGTTAGTAGTCTACGCGCCACTCGATGCCGCGCTCATGCAGGAGGCGGCCGACGCCCTGCTCGGCGAGCACGATTTCAGCGCGTATCGGGCCGCCGAGTGCCAGGCCCGCTCCCCGGTGCGCACGATCGAGGCGCTTGGCGTGCGGCGATACGGGGACTGGATCAGCATCGAGGTGACCGCCAATGCCTTCCTGCAGCACATGGTGCGCAACATCGTCGGCACGCTGCTGGCCGTGGGCCGGGGCGAGGCGGGGCCGCAGCGCGCCCGCGAACAGCTCGAATCGCGGCAGCGCAGTACCGGGGAGGCGACCGCGGCCGCCCACGGCCTGTATTTTTGGCGAGTCGAGTACCCGCCGCAGTTCGGACTGCCGGACGATTCCGGTATGATCGATGGCTACCCAATCACCGAGGTACAAGGAACTTGACCTGGTTTGAGAAAATTGTGCCCTCGCGCATCAAGACCGAACGCCGCTCACGGTCGATTCCGGAGGGACTGTGGATCAAGTGCCCCGCGTGTGATGCGGTGCTGTACCGCGCCGAGCTCGAGCGCAATCTCAACGTCTGTCCGAAATGCACACATCACATGCGTATCGGTGCACGGCTGCGCCTGCAGACTTTTCTCGACCCGGGAGATCAGGTGGAGATCGGTGTGCAGGTGCAGCCCGAGGATCCTCTGAAATTCCGGGACAGCAAGCGCTATAAGGACCGGCTCGCCCAGGCGCAAAAGGCCACGGGCGAGCGTGACGCGCTTATCGCCCTGGCCGGCCGCCTGCACGGCGAAGAGGTGGTGGCCTGCGCATTCGAGTTTCAGTTTCTGGGTGGCTCCATGGGGTCGGTGGTCGGCGAGCGGTTTCGTCGCGCCGTTGACTACTGCATCGAACACAGAGCGGGCTTGGTTTGCTTCTCGGCCACCGGCGGCGCACGCATGCAGGAAGCGTTGCTGTCACTGATGCAGATGGCCAAGACCAGCGCCGCGCTGGCCCGCCTGGCGCGGGCCGGCTTGCCCTTTATTTCGGTCATGACCGATCCGACCACAGGCGGGGTATCGGCCAGCCTCGCCATGCTCGGGGACCTTAACGTCGCCGAACCACGGGCACTGATCGGATTTGCCGGGCCGCGCGTCATCCAGCAAACGGTCCGCGAAACACTGCCCGAGGGCTTTCAGCGCAGTGAATTCCTGCTTGAACATGGGGCGCTTGATTTGATCATTGACCGGCGCGCCATGCGCGATCGGCTTGCCGTATTGCTGCGCCTGCTGCAGAAGCGGCCCGCCCTCAAAGCCGCCTAGCCACAGGGGCGATCCGCGATGCCCGCCAGGCGCACGCTGGCCGAGTGGCTGTCCTATCAACAGGATCTGCACCCTCGCGCAATCGACCTCGGCCTGGAGCGTGTGCGCGCGGTGGCGCTGCGCCTCGGGCTGCTACCGCCTGCAGAACGCACGGTCATCGTGGGCGGCACGAACGGCAAGGGCTCCACCGCCTCGTTCCTGGCTGCGATCGCGAAGGCGCACGGCGAACGCGTCGGCCTGTTCACTTCGCCGCACCTGTGGCGCTATCAGGAGCGAATCACCGTCGATGGCACCGAGGTAGAGGACGCGCAGCTGTGCGATGCCTTCGAGCAGATCGAGGCAGCGCGCCACAGTGAATCGCTGACCTACTTCGAATTCAATGCGCTGGCGGCGCTGCTGGTGTTTCATGCCGCTGGCCTCGACACCTCGGTTCTCGAAGTGGGACTGGGTGGCAGGCTCGACGCTACGAATATCGTCGATGCCGACCTCGCCATCTTGTGCTCGGTGGGCCTGGATCATCGAGACTGGCTGGGCGACACCCTCGAATCTATAGGCGCTGAGAAGGCCGGCATATTCAGAGCCGGCCAAGCGGTGATTCTCGGCAGCGCACAAATGCCAACCAGCGTCACCTCGGCATTGTCCAGGCTCGGCTGCACACCGCTCGTGGCCGAGCAGGATTTCAGCTGGCATGTCCACGAGGACGGCCGCTGGGACTACCACTCTGAGCACTTCACGTGCACGCGGCTGCCGCCCCCGGCGCTTGCCGGTGCGATTCAATACCGCAATGCTGCGGTAGCGATAACCGCACACTCCCTCCTGCGGCCGGCACGTTCAAACGAGCCGGCCGCGCTCGCAGCCGCGCTGCGCAGCGTGCGGCTGCCGGGCCGGCTGCAGTTCCTTCCCGGTGCGGCCGAATGGGTATTCGATGTTGCACACAACGAAGCGGCCGCGGCGGTGTTGGCCGGCGAGCTGCGCGCGCGGCCGGTTGTCGGTCGCACCTTTGCGGTCTTTGGCATGCTGGAGGACAAGGACGTCGGCGCTGTGGCCGCGCAGCTCGCGCCCCAGATCGATCATTGGCTGCTCTGCACTCTCGAGGGGCCGCGTGCGCTCAGTGGCGAGCAGCTGCGGGACCGTCTCGGTGTGCCGCGCGTCGCCGTGGAGCTCGCGGGAGATGTTGCGTCCGCCACAGCGCGCGCGCGGCAGCTCGCGCGGCCCGGCGATCGCGTGCTGGTGTGTGGATCATTTCACACGGTGGGCCCGGCACTGCAGGCTTGTCAGTTATACTAAATGCTGCAGTTAGGGGGACGCGCAGACTTGCAGGAGCATCTAAAGGAACGCCTCACGGGTGCGGCCATCTTGGTCATCGTGGTGGTATTGCTGGTGCCCGAGTTATTTCGCGGTCCGCCGAACCTAGGTCCCAAGCCGGGGACAAGTGCCACGTCGGGACCGCCGGTACGCTCGTACACCATCGACCTGCGCGATGCCGCGAGCACGCAGCCGCTCGGTAGCAGTGCCCCGGCGCCTGCCTCGCCGGCGCCTACTGTGGGCGCTGCGCCATCGGTTGCGCCGGCGGCTGAAGCGAGCGGTGCGGCACTGGCCGCGCCGCCGAAAGACACCGCTCCTCGGCCGCTTGCCGCTGCGCCCGCGACACCCAAACCGGCAACCACTCCAGCGAGCCCGCACACCGGGGCGGTGAAGAGCGGGTGGACGGTGCAGGTGGGAAGTTTTGCAAGGCGCGATTACGCCGAGCGCATGGCCAAGCAGGTCACGGCCAAGGGCTATACCGTCGAAGTGGCGGGACCGGACAATCACGGTCTGTACCGAGTGCGAAGTGCGCCACAGTCTGAACGGGCGGCGGCCATGGCCCTAAAGCAGAAAATGCAGGCGAGTGGACTTAAGCCGGTTGTAAATACCGTGCCTTGAGACTTGTGCAGGGCGTCCCCATAGTCAGGTGCTGGTAGAATCCGGCACCTTGCGCGGCGCGCTCGACCCAAAGGCAAGTTGACGTATGAATTGGACCGATTACGTAATCATCGCGCTGGTGGCGTTTTCGTGCATCACCGGCCTGTACCGCGGACTGATGCGCTCTGTGGTCTCGCTGGTCACCTGGCTGGCCGCATTCTGGTTGGCCTGGTACTTTGCCTACCTGCTCGAACCGCACCTCGGCGGGGCATTGAGCACCGAGGGCGTGCGCACCTGGGCAGCGCGCACCGTCATATTTGTCGGCGTGCTGCTGCTGGGCAGCGCCGTCGGCGCCATTGTCACGCATTTTGTGCGCGTCTCGCTGCTCACCAGCCTGGACCGCATGCTGGGCCTGCTGTTCGGTTTTTTGCGCGCCGTGGTCGGCCTGGGCGTACTGGTAATGGTGTGCCATGCCGTGCGCCTGAACGAGGAACACTGGTACCGGAACTCCACGCTGGTGCCATATGCCGAGCACGCCGGCAATATGCTGCGCGCGCTGGTCGGAGAGAGTAGAGTGCACGGCTCATCGGAGAGTGCCTAGAATTTATGTGCGGGATTGTCGGCATCGTCGGTACCAGTCCGGTCAATCAGCGCCTCTACGACGCGCTGACCGTGCTGCAGCACCGCGGCCAGGATGCTGCGGGGATCATGACCGCCGATCATGGCGAGTTGTGTGTGCGCAAGGGCGCGGGTCTGGTGCGAGATGTGTTCCAGCAGCACCACATGCTCGAGCTGCGCGGCAACGCTGGCATTGGCCACGTCCGCTATCCGACCGCTGGCTGCGACACCGCTTCCGAGGCGCAGCCTTTCTATGTGAATGCGCCGTACGGGATCTGTCTGGCGCACAACGGCAATTTGACCAACATGGCCGAGCTGGCCGAGGTGCTGACCCGCGAGGAACGGCGGCATCTGAACAGCGAGTCGGATTCGGAAGTCCTGCTCAATGTGCTGGCTTCCGAGCTGCAGCGCGTGGGCACGCAGCGCATGACACCTGCCGACATCTTTGCCGCGACCAGCGCCCTGTATCGACGCTGCCGGGGCGGCTATGCGGTGGTCGTCATGGTCATCGGCCATGGCGTTCTGGGGTTTCGCGATCCCAACGGCATCAGACCGCTGGTGCTCGGCGAGCGGCGCACCTCACGCGGCACGGAGTACATGCTGGCCTCGGAAAACGTGGCACTGGACATACTGTCATTCAAGCTGGTGCGCGACGTGGCGCCCGGCGAGGCCGTATTTATCGACGAGCAGGGGCGTCTGCACTCGCAGCAGTGCGTGAGCACGGCGCGCCACACACCCTGCATTTTTGAGTACGTCTATTTTGCGCGTCCCGACTCCATCATAGACAACATATCCGTGTACCGTGCGCGTATGCGCATGGGCGAGCGCCTGGCCGACAAAATCCGCCGCACGCATCCGAGCCACGATATCGACGTGGTGATACCGATACCCGATACCAGTCGCACCAGCGCGCTGCAGATGGCGCAGAAGCTGCGCATCAAGTACCGCGAGGGCTTCAACAAGAATCGCTACATCGGCCGCACTTTCATCATGCCCGGTCAGGAGCTGCGCGAAAAGTCGGTGCGCCGCAAGCTCAATGCCATCGACATGGAGTTTCGCGGCAAGAATGTATTGCTGGTGGATGATTCGATCGTCCGCGGCACGACTTCGGCGCAAATCATCGAACTGGCTCGCGAGGCGGGCGCCCGCAAGGTGTACTTTGCCTCGGCTGCGCCTCCGGTGCGCTACCCGAACGTCTATGGGATCGACATGCCCGCCGCCAGCGAGCTGGTGGCTGCCGGCCGCAGCGAGGAGGAGGTCGCGCGCCTGATTGGCGCCGACTGGCTGGTCTACCAGGATCTGGCAGATCTGGTGGCCGCGTGCCAGCATGACAATGCCAAGATCAGCGAATTCGATACTTCGTGTTTCTCAGGCGAATACGTGACCGGCGATGTCACTCCCGAATACCTTTCACGGCTGCAACGCGATCGCTCGGATGCCGCCCGTACCCGGCGGCGTGTCGATACGCATGGCGCGCTCCGGATCGTAAGCGGCGTCTGAGTGACCGGCGCCATGTCGGCGCTGATTGGCCCGGGCGGCCTGCGGCGCGCTCGTCAACCCCTGTTGCATAGCCTCGCTGCGGTCACAGCCCAGGGCCTGAGCTTCTGGCCCCAGATTTTGCAGCGCGAGGCGAGTGCCTACGGGCTGACGGTGCAATGGCGCGGATTATTGGCGGAAAATCCTGCTATCGCAGCGGTACGCGTTGCGCACGCCGTCGAAATGGGCCCGCCCGGAATTCAGGCCTGGTACGCGGATTGGCCCGCGGTGCTCGAATCGGCGCCGCTGGAATTTGCCGCTGCGGTGGCGGGACTGTTGGCCGGGAGTGAGCCGCTGCTGGTGCTGGCAGCGGCCGTGGACGGGACCGGCGGCGATGCCGGCGCGCTGGTCGACGGCGAATCATGCGCGCGCATGACGGCCGCCGGCTTTGACCCGGAAACTGAAGTGCGACTGGGCAACTGCATAGAATTGCTGGGCAGCGCCGGTGATCTGGTGAGCATGCCGGCCCGGGCTGATGTTAGTGTGACGCCGGCTCAGTTCCTGATACTCGGGTTGAAGTGGCATGCGCCTGCTGACAATTGAGCAAGAACCACGCGTCCAGTCGCTGATACGGCATCACGCCAGCTGCCGCTGGCCCGCCGCGGAGGTTGTGCCCTACGCGCCGGTCGAGCGCGGCCCGATCCCATCGGAGTTCCTGGCGCAGGGCTACGACGCGGTGCTGCTGAGCCAATCATGGCCCGGTGGCGATGGCATGGAGTGGCTCCGTGACCTGGGCAACCGCAGCGGCTTCGCGCCCGTCATCTTCATGCTCGACAAGGACGAGCCTCGCGCCCGCGAGGCGGCGCTCGGCTGGGGCGCGTTCGCGGTGGTCCGCAAACATCGCTTCGCACATGCCGAACTCATCGAGGGTATCGAGCGCGCCAGCCATCGTCATCGACTGGCGATGGCCGAGTGGCGCGTGTCGGCAGAAGCACGCGAGTCGCACCGCTTCGGCGACGCGCACATCCCGGGTTATCGGCGCGCGCGTCTGCTGGCGCGCGGTTCGGTTTCGCATCTGTATATAGCGGAGAGCGAGAAGGCCGAAAGTCTGGTGGTACTGAAAGTCACACCTTCGCAACGCGACGACTCGGGCATAGACCAGTCTTTTGAGCGCTTCCTGCAGGAATATGAGATCGCAGAACGCATTCAGCATCCCAACATCGTGCGGCTGCATGAATTGGGCATCGCTGATGATCACGCCTATCTCGCAATGGAATACTTTCCGCTCGGGGACCTGCGCCGGCGCATGAAGACCGGGCTGGCGCCCGCCGAATCGCTCCGTTTCGCGACGCAGCTGGCCAACGTGCTGAGCGCCATACATGAGGCCGGCATCCTGCATCGTGACCTTAAGCCCGGCAATGTCATGCTGCGCACCGAGCAGCAACTGGCGCTGATCGATTTTGGCATGGCCAAGCAGGCGGCGCTGCAAATGGACTTGACGGATAAGGGCCTGATTTTCGGCACGCCGCACTACATGAGCCCGGAGCAGGGTCACGGCCAGCAGCTCGATGCCCGCAGCGACCTTTACAGCCTCGGGGTTGTGCTCTATGAAATGCTGACCGGCGAGAAGCCGTATCGCGCCGACAACCCGATGACGGTGTTGTACATGCATCGCAATACGCCGATTCCGCGGCTGACCCCCGAACTCGCCCCGCTCCAGCCGTTGCTCGATCAACTTCTCGCCAAGGAAGTGGACGATCGCTTTGCCGGTGCCACGGAGGCCGCCCAGGCCATCGAGGCGGTGCGCGAGCAATGGCTGCACCGGACGGGCTAGCCTTGGCGCTTGCCTCGCTCCTTGTGCCCACGCCCGAGCGCTGGCTGGAAGCAGCCTGCGCGCGCTGGCAGGAGCTGCTGCTCGACCATGCCTACTGCGAAAAAAAGGCCGCCTCGACCGCGCTGGCGTTGATATTCGCCTATCCGGAGTATGAACAGCAGAATCTCGCGCTGGCGCGCCTCGCGCGCGAGGAGCTGCGGCATTTTGAACAGGTGACGCGGATGATGGCCCGCCTGGGCGTAACATTCCGGCGCCTGCAGCCGGGGCGCTATGCCAGCGCGCTGCGCGCGGCGCTCGCGACCCACGAGCCGCGGCGGCGCTTGGACCTGTTGCTCACCAGTGCACTCATCGAGGCACGCTCCCGCGAACGCTTCGTGCGCCTCGCGCCACTTCTGCCCGAGCCGCTGGGTGAGTTCTACGCCGACCTGGAACGCGCCGAGGCCCGCCACGCCGACCTGTACCTGCAATTGGCCCGTCAGGCAGCCGAGGATGCCGGGCGCGCGGACTGGCAGGCCCGCTACGCAGAACTGGCGGCGCTCGAGGCCGGGCTCATAACGAGCGCCGACCCCCAGCTGCGCTTTCACTCCGGGCCACCGGCCTGAGCCGATGCCGCCGGTGCCGGTGCCAGGGCCACGGATTCAAAGCCCCGCGCGTCCCAGCGCAGATAACTGCCATGCTCGTACCACGCGCCCAGCACCAAGCGGCGCGCAGGCATGCCATCGACAATAAATTCATGGAGCGCGGGCCGATGAGTGTGGCCGTGGACCATGGTGCGGACCTGGCAGGCACGCATGACATTGACGATGGCGGTTTGGTTGGCGTCCATGATGGCCGGAGCCATCATGCCGGTATGATTGCGGCTCCCCGCACGCGCCGCGTCAGCCAGCAGGCGCCGGGAGGCGAGCGGCAGGCGCATAAATCGCCTTTGCCAGGCCACACTACGCACCGTGCTGCGCAGGCGTTGGTAGGCCGTGTCGTCTATGCAAAGCGCATCGCCATGGGTGAGAAGCACCCGCTCACCGTACTTCTCGACGATCGTCGGGTCGGACAGGATTCGGCAGCCGGTCCGTTCCTCGAAGCCCGCGGCCATCAAGAAATCACGATTGCCGTGGCAGACATGGCAAGCCACGCCCGCGCGAGTGAGTGCGCGCAGTGCCGCGCACACGCGCGCACGGTCCGGGTCGTCGTCGTCATCACCGACCCAGCTCTCGAACAGGTCACCGAGGATGTAGAGCGCCTCGGCGGTGCGCGCCGGTCCGTTCAGAAATGACTCGAACTGCGCGATGGCCTCGGGCAGGGTGCCATCAAGGTGCAGGTCGGATGCCAAGAGCGTGCTCACCGGCTCCCACCGACGACGGCCGTCCGCTGCGCGGCCCGGCGTCCACAGGCTGCCATGGCATGCGCGATCTCCGGGTACATCCTGCACTGCGCTCCTGATCGATAGCCGGCGTCGGCCCGTGCGTGCCGGCCACCGGATACCGTAACATTGTACGGATGAATAGCAGCGCCGTCGTGACTCGTTTTGCCCCCAGCCCGACGGGCGAGCTGCATCTTGGCAACGTGCGCACGGCTCTGTTCAGTCTGCTGCTGGCGCGCCAGGCGGGCGGGCGATTCGTACTGCGCGTTGAAGACACCGACCTCGCTCGCACCAGTGACCGGCACGTGCTCGCTCTGCAGCACGATCTGGAATGGCTCGGCCTCGAGTGGGACGAGGGACCCGGTCGCGAGGGCGCATACGGTCCTTATCGACAGTCCGAGCGCGGCGGCATCTACACACCGCTCCTGGCGCGGCTCGAGCGCGAGGATCGCGCCTATCCTTGCTTCTGCAGCGCTGCGGAACTGGAACTCAGCCGCCGGGCGCAGCTTGCGGCCGGGAGGCCTCCGCGCTACGCCGGCACCTGTGCGGCCCTCGACGCCCCGCAGCGCGCCGCGCGTCGGGCGGCGGGCGAGCGCGCAACACTGCGATTTCGAGTGCCGCCTTCCCGACAGTTGCAGTTCGATGACCTGGTGCATGGTCCGCAACGCGTCGATTGCGCGCACATCGGGGATTTCGTCATTCGTCGGGAAGACGGGACGCCGCCGTTTTTCTTTGCGAACGCGGTCGATGACTCGCTCATGCAGGTGAGTCATGTGCTGCGCGGGGAGGATCATCTCGCCAACACGCCGCGCCAGCTGCTGGTGCTCGAGTCCCTGGAGCTACGCGCGCCACAGTACGGACATCTGCCGCTGCTGACCGGCGCCGATGGCGCGCCCCTGTCCAAGCGCAACGGCGCGCAGTCCGTGCGCGAACTGCGCACTGCGGGCTACAGCGCGGCGGCCATCTGCAATCTGCTGTTCAGGCTTGGCCACGCGAGCGCCGAACACGCCAGCCTGACGCTGGCCCAGATGGCCACGCACTTTGAACTCAAGCGCCTGCAGCGCGCCAGTGCGCACTTTGACCCGGTGCAGCTGCGTCATTGGCAGGGACTATGGCTGCGTTCGCTGTCAGCGTCCGAGGCTCTGGCCTGGCTTGATCCGTTCCTGCCCGTGGACGCCACGCCAGCGCGCCGCAGTGCCTGCGTGACGGCGCTGTTGCCCAATATCGTCGTGGCCAGTGAGATCAGCGAGTGGCTGCCGGTCGTGTTTGGCGGCCCCTTGGTCTTTGAACCTGATGCCACTTCCGCAGTGCAGGCGGCGGGGGCTGAATTCTACCGTACGGCGGCTGCCGCGGTGGGAGAGGAAGCGGACCTGCCGGCCTTGCGCGCGGCCACCGGCCTGAAGGGCGCGGCTTTTTTCGCGCCCCTGCGGGCCGCCCTAACCGGGCGGCTCCATGGGCCGGAGCTCGCACCGCTCCTCAAGGCCATGACGGCGCCCCTGGTGCATGAGCGCCTTGCCCGGTGGGCCCGATAGCATGCTGAAGATCTTCAATACGCTCACCGGTGCGAAGCAGGAGTTCAGGCCGATCACGCCCGGGCGGATCGGCATGTATGTCTGCGGAGTGACGGTCTATGACTACTGTCACGTCGGCCACGCGCGGTTCCTGGTGGTCTTTGACATGGTGGTGCGGTATCTGCGCTATCGCGGCTATCAGGTTAACTACGTCCGCAACATCACGGACATCGACGACAAGATCATTCAGCGCGCCGCTCACAACGGCGAGAGCATTGAGGAGCTCACGGCGCGCTTCATAACCGCGATGGACGAGGACTGCATGGCGCTAGCCTGTGTACGCCCTGATCATGAGCCGCGCGCCACGGCACACGTGCCGGATATCATCGCCCTCACCGAGGAGCTCGTGCGCCGCGAGCTGGCGTACGTCGCCGCCGACGGCGATGTCTGCTACGCGGTCGCGAAATTCCCCGGATACGGGCGCCTGTCAGGCAAGCGGCTCGACGATCTGCGCGCCGGAGCGCGCGTCGATGTCGACACCGCCAAGCGCGATCCGCTGGATTTTGTGCTCTGGAAGCGCGCCAAGCCGAGTGAGCCCTCGTGGGCATCTCCATGGGGGCAGGGGCGCCCGGGTTGGCACATTGAGTGCTCCGCCATGTCCGGCGCGCTGCTCGGCTCCCACTTCGATATTCACGGCGGCGGAATGGACCTGAAATTCCCGCATCACGAAAACGAGATCGCGCAGTCCTGCGGGGCCGGCGCGAAGTTCGTGAACGTGTGGATGCACAACGGCTTTGTCAATGTCGATGACGTCAAGATGTCAAAGTCGCTCGGCAATTTCTTCACCCTGCGCGAGGTGTTTCCACGGCTCCGGCACCCCGAGGTACTGCGGGCCTTCCTGCTGGCCAGCCATTACCGGGGCCCTATCAACTATTCGACCGTGCAGCTCGAACAAGCAGATGCCGCCCTCTCGAGGCTCTATACCGCACTGCGTGGCTTGCCCGCCGCAGGCACGGAACCTGCCCCGGAAGCCACAGCAGTTGGCGCCGCGCAGAGATTCGCGGAGGCGCTCGATGATGACTTCAACACGCCCGAAGCGCTCGCCGTGCTGCAGGAACTGGCGCGGGAGATCAACAGCGCGCGTGCGGCAGGCCAAGTCGACGCGGCGGCGGCGCTGGGGGTGCAACTGCGGCGACTTGCCGGTGTGCTCGGTGTGCTCAGCATGGATCCGGAAGCCTGGTTTCGTCTGCGGGCCGCTGACTTTGGCACTCGGTCCAACGCCACGCCGCAGCTGGATGAGGCGCAGATCGAACAGCGCATTGCAGACCGTCTCGCGGCCCGGACCGCGCGTGATTTTGCTGCGGCCGACCGCATCCGCGCGGAACTCGCCGCGGCCGGCGTACAGCTTGAAGATCAACCCGGGGGGCGCACGATCTGGCGGCGCGAGTAGCCGCGTGCCGCGGCTCAGGCGTTCAGGTGGCCCGCCAATTGCCAACGCGCCCGGGACAGCCGGCCACTCAGACCCCGGGCGGCGGGCAGGCTTCCGGGTTGCCGCAGGTAATAGTCCTTGGCCAACTGGTAGGCCCGCGCCAGTGCGGCCATCCGGCCGCTGTTGCCGGCCTGGGTGGTAATGCTGGCCGGATGGGCGAGGAAGTGAGACAAGGCTTCCGGCACGTGCGCGTAGCGTGGATAGTCCAAGGTGGCGAGCAGGAACAGCAACAGGTCCTCTCCGACTCCGGAATTCTTTCCGTAACGGCCTTCCGCGCCGGGCACCTCGGGCAGCAGGTTCTTTAAGGCATCGGACCTGCGGAACAGGGCGCAGCCCGGACTGATGGGCAGCTTTTCACGGAGCAGAAACTGCACGATCTGCGCCACCGGGCGGATGCCGGCCGGGTGGCGCAACAGCACCTTGGTGCGCGGGTTGCCCGGCTCGTGAATCCTGGTTCGCGTATACACGAATCCGACGTCAGGCTGCAGCAGCGGCACAGTCTTCTCGACGAACGCCTCATCTATCCAGTCATCGTCGTAGTTGATGTGTACGTACTCGCCGGTCGAATTCTCGATGCCGTCGCGCCAACACACGATGGGTCCTCGATCCTGATCTCGGCGCAGATAGCGAATCCGGGTGCCATAGCGCGCCATCACCGCCGGGGTATCGTCGGTGCTGCCGTGATCGCATACCACAACCTCGACAGGCACCGTCTGCGCCAGCGAACTGTCGATGGCCCGCGTGACCAGCTGCGACCGGTTGAAGGTCGGAATCACGATTGAGACCGCCGCGCTCACGCCCTATCTGCCGCGCGGTTCGCCGACCGGTGCAAGCAGGGCAAGCAGGCGTGTGATGTCGGCGATGAGAGATCCCGCCGGCGCGCGATCGACGCCGGACACCTGAATTTTCTTTCCCAGCTCCTGGGCGACTGCAAGGGCGATGGCGCTCACCGACCGCCCGGTTCCCGTGCCGATGTTGACGGTGCCCGTGGCGGCTCGATGCGCCAGGTGCAAAATGGCGTCGATGACCTGTTCGGCGTCCTGCAGGTCGCGCACCGCGGAGGGGTTGTCGACTTCAAGTACGGCGCCATCGCCCAGCGCGGCGATGTTTCGGCGCAGACTTGGCACGAGGTAGGGCGGAGATTGGTGAGCGTGCGTAAAGCTGAAGACCCGCCCGATGCAATAGGGGGACTTGAGCTTGGCCATCAGGGTCTCGACCACGCGTTCGGCGGCCAGCTTGGTGGCGCCGTAGAAGGTGGGCGGGTCCTTGGGAGCATCCTCGTTGATGGGCGAGGGCGTGGCGGTGGGCTGGTACACGTGGCTCGAAGAACAATGAAATAGCCAGCAAGCCGAAGGCATCTCCAACAGACACTTGCAGACGTTGAAGGTACCGATGACGTTGGTTTGAAAAGCGAGCAGCGGATTGCCTTCAACAGCAGCGACCGGCACCAAGGCCGCAAAATGAAAGAAATACCGAAATCTGCGGTCCGCAAACCAGCTGGACAGGGCCGCGCTGTCATTGACGTCCCCCGGATAGGCCGCCGTCGCGATGTCGTGGCGGTCGAGTCGTTCCTTGAGGATGTGCCCCAGGACCCCGCGCGCTCCGGTCAGACCGACGGCATGGCCGCGCAGCGCCGTGTAATCGCTGAACGCTGGAATGCCACTGGCGCGTTCGATGGGATGGATCGGATTCACCGTGAACAGTCGTGCAGGCATCCGAGGATCAGATCAACCAGCTGTGCAATCGTCGCATCGGCCAGCGGCCTCGCATGGCAGCCGATGAACAGTCCCCGGTCATGAATCGCCTGCGCCCCGGAAAAAGGTCCCATGCTCAAATCCACATTGAAGTGCCGCACCGCCGGCTGCAGTGCCATGTTCCCGGAAACGATCGGTCGGGTATCGATCCCCTGCTGCATGAGCCCGTCGGTGAATTTGCGATAGTCGAGGTCGATCGACGGATTGACCAGAAACGGAAACCCGAACCAGCAGGCGTCAAGTTGCTCGGTGGCCTGCGGGAACAGCAACTGATCGCTCCACGAGCGGTGCTTCAAGAAGGCCGCTCGAATCCGCGTCACGTTGGCTCGCCGGTGTCGGTTCATGTCGTCAAGGCGGGTGAGCTGTTCGAGACCGAACGCCGCCTGGATTTCCATCGGTCGCAGGTTATAGCCCACGTTCACAAACAGGAACCGAGGATCGATGTGGCGATTCGCGCTTTCCAGGGCCGCACGATTGCTTTGCTCGCGGCTCCAGCCGTGCGCGCGCAGGCACTTCAGCAAATCGTAGTCTTCCTCCGTCTCAGCCAGCACCATGCCACCCTCGATCGTCGTCATGTGGTGCGAAAAGTAGAAGCTGAAGGTCCCGAAGCTTCCCAGGCTGCCGAGCATCTTGCCGTTGTAGGTGGAACCCAGCGACTCGCAGGTGTCCTCCATAAGCAGCAGATCGTGCTCGGCGATCAGGTTCAGCAGCGCCTTGAGTTCGGTGGAATTGCCGAGCACATGCACCATGAGCACGGCCTTGAGCTCATGGTGCCGAAGCGCCGCGGTCAAGGATGGGATCGAGAGGTTCAAGGTGCGCGGGTCGACGTCGATAAGCACCGGAACCAGCCCGGTCTGCAGCACCGGCCACAGCGAAGTCGACCAGCACACGGCAGGCACGGCGACCTTGTCGCCGGCACGCAAGTGCACGCGGCGTAGCGGATTGGTCAGCACGCTCAGCGCCAATAGGTTGGCTGAGGAGCCGGAATTCACCATCACCGCGAACCGCGCGCCACAGTAGCGGGCAAAATTCTGTTCGAATTGGCGCACCTTCGCGCCCATGGTGAGCTGACCGCTGAGCAGCGTGGCCATGCAGGAAATGATTTCCTGATTGTCGTAGCTCGAATCGACCAGCGGGAAGTGCAGCTTTTCAGGTGCGGACATGGTTAATCGTGCGCCGGTGCGGGTTGTGCCGGCATGCTACGTGGTAGCCAGCGGCTCGGCAATGCTGGGGGCGGCGTGCGCGCTCAGCCCGGCAATCACCGCCAATCCGCTGTGCGCTCGAGCGCAGCTCGCAGCATGCGCGATCACGCGCGCGCGATAGTGATCGCAATGTTCCAGCACGTCCCGCAGCAGGCGTGGCACCTCACTGCCGGCGGCAATGGTCAGGCCGAGCGCGCCCATGGGCGTCGCTTCGGTCAGCAACGTCCATTCGGGCTTGCTGGCCGGTGCGCTATGGCCTTGCCAGGCGTTATGCATTGACATTTGCACGCGTGCGCAGCCTGCCGGCAGCCGCAGCAGGGCGCGTACCGGCGATTCCGGCGAGCGACGGCCGACGACGGCCGACGCGCGTCCCTGCTGTCCCCCCGAGCCGTCCTGGAACACAAATTCCAGACGCAGGTACTCGCCCGCGCCCGCATCCGTGCGCCACTGGCAGGCAATCAAGAGTGATTGCTGTCCATTGGCCACCTCGATGGCGCCATTTTCCGGGCAGGGCGTGGATGCGGGCGCGCGCAGCGCAACCTCATCGAGATAATGCTGGTTGCTGACTTCAATCTGATCCGCCAGCCAGCCCCCGGCCGGGACCAGGACCGGAACGCCCGCGCAGAGCATTTCCAACAATACGCCGCTGCAGCGTGCGTAGTAACGGGTCGGGTCATAGAGCATGAGCCCGATATCCGCGCTGGCCAGAAGTTGCGCATAGGCGGCCAGCGGCAAAGGAAAGCCGGCAAAATCCAGCGCCGCTTGGGCACCGGAAGGAGCCGGGAGTGATGCGACCAGACGCTCGAGCGCGCGGCGAGGTCGGCGGTGACGAGTCTGTAACACCAGCTGCGCGCGCCCCACCGCAAACCAGTCCCGCCACAGGGCTTGCAGTAACTGGGGCAATTGCACGTAGCCCTTTTCGCGGCGGCTATGGCCCAGGCAAGCGATGCGCAGCGGTGCGGCCGGGTTGCGACCGACCGCTCGCGGCCTAAAAAGTTCATGCACAGGGTAGGGCAGCGTCGCAAAGGCGGCCACCCCCAGACGGCGGTACTGCGCTGTCAGTTGTTCGGTGGTGCAGTAGAAATGCAATCGCTGCGGTCCGGACTGGCTCAAGGAGCTGACAAAGCTGTGGCGCACCGCCTCGACGGCGATTGCCTGTGCCGGGTAATCGGGTTCACGCCCATGGAACACGCCGAAATGAAACTGCAGGTGCCAGTCGCTCTCTAATCCGACGCCTGATCGGCCGAGGAAGGCGGTGAGGCCGGATAAATCGAGTTCCGAGGTGGTCGCCATGAACACCAGGTCACCGCGGCCCAGGGGCTCGAGCTCGAAGAGCCGTGCGCAATCACGGGCAAATCGTGACGCGAGCCGCTGGCGCATGCGCATCGCCCACCATTGCCGCGCGGCCTGCCAGCGCGCCGGCGAGCCGCCGGGTGGCCGGGCATTGAGCTGCGCTTGGGTGTCGAGCGTATGGCGCGAGTAGCTCTCGTGAGTGTACAGCGCGTGCACTCGCCACTCCGCCGGCAGGGCGCTGTGCTGCGCGAAGCGCCGGTGGGTGGCGAGCACAGGTTGCCAGCCGGCGTGCTGCGCCGCTGCCAACACGCTGTAGGCATATGGATAGTGGTGGCCACCCAGATCCTTGAGCGAGTGGTCGATGAGAACAAACTTTGGCATGGCGGCGCGTGCGATATTATCAACTCTATGATCCCTGACCCCGACAAAGGGCGGCATGGCCCGGCACGAGTGTCGGCGTTGCTGTTGCTTGCCCTGTTCGCCAGCATTCCCGCCGTGGCCGGGGTAAGTGCCTATTTGCCCCTGTCGCTTGCGCCGGAGGTGGAAGCACGAATCGAGCAGTTGCTGGCATTGGCGGGCGTGCCGGTCATGACCCGGCCGATCCGGGTGGCGACGGTCGTAGACGCGCTATCGGGCGCCTGCGCGTCGAACAAGAGTCTATGCCGGCAGGTGCGTCGAGACCTCGCACCTTACCTATCGCCGGTCGCCATTACCGGCGTGGGGGTCGAAGCTGCGGCCACGCAGTCCAACAGCCTGACCCAGCCCGACCAGCATGGGGCGCCGATGGACAGCCCCTGGGAAGCCTATGCGAGCGCGATAGCGCGATTTGGACCGCATTCTCTGGTAAGCGTCGGAGGCGTGGGAAACTCGGACCGGGTCACGGCCACCGGCACGATGGCAAGCTTGGGATGGGAAGGTGCGCAGTTCGATGTCGGCTACCGCGATCACTGGTGGTCGCCGTTTCGCCTGGGAAGCATGCTGATCGGTACCGAGGCGGCAACCATGCCCTCAATCACGGTGTCCAATGTTTCGCCCCTGACGATGGCGAACCTGCGCTACGAATTATTCCTGGGGCGCATGTCCTATTCGGACCGGATTGAATCTAACGGTGGCTACACCGCGGGCGACCCGCAGTTATTCGGTTTCCACATCGAGCTGGAACCGGCGCAGGGCTGGACGCTGGGCCTGAGCCGCATCATGCAGTACGGTGGTGGCGATCGGCCCAGCGGCTTTCGGGACATGGTGAAGGCGTTCTTCAACCCCGCGACCTACGATAACTACAATCCTTCGACCGGCGCCGATCAGGAATTTGGCAACGAGCAGGTGGCGTTTTCGAGCGAGTTTGTGGTTCCGGTGCGATTCCCCATGTCGGCCTATATCGAGTATGCGGCCGAGGACACCTTCCACTCCCAGAACACTCGCTTTGGCAGCAGCGCCGTGTCCGCCGGCATCTACCTGCCGCGGCTACGGCCCAATCTGCAGTTGCGCTATGAATTCTCCGAGTGGCAATCCAATTGGTACGTGCACCACATCTATCAGGACGGCATGACCAATTACGGCGTGGTGCTGGGGCAGTGGGGAGCCCAGTGGCGCCGTCCCGGGGATGGCGTAGGAGCGCAGAGCCACGCTCTGGAGCTCATTTGGGACTTGAACGGCGGGCGCCAAGTGGACATGCAATACCGCACGGCACTGAACGGATCGTATACGGGCGGCAATTACCAGCGCGCCCAGGAGCTGGCCTTGAGCGTGTCGGTGCCCTGGCGCACCCTCCAGGTGGGCGCGCGCATTGACGGTGGTCGGGACGAGTATGGCGATACCTTTGGCCGGCTCGCCGCTTTTGCCCGTTACGCCGGTCCGTCGGGAAGCTCACACTATGATGCGACGTCCGAGGATGAGACAACTGAGAGCGGCGCGGGCGATGTCGAGCGGGAAACGGAAGCCGCCGCGCGCAGGCGAGTGGAGAGCTTCGTGGACCTCGGCATGTTTTCCAGTCAGGTGGACTACGAACAGGACGCAGGCGCCGTGCCCGCCGTCAAGACCACCCACGGCAGCGTCCACCTGGGACTGGGCGTGCGCCGCGCCATGACCCGTCGAAACGATCTTGGCACGCGTATTGAATTCGACAATGTCGCTGGCAAGATGTTCATGGCGCTGCGTGCCATCGATTACCGGCATCGGTTTGGTCCAACGTTCGCCGCGAGCCTGTTCTTTGGCGCGGCGCGTTACGAGGCGCTGACGCCCGCCTACGGCTGGTACGGCGGTGCCGGGGTACAGTGGCGCGATGTATGGAAGAACTGGGATATCGGCGTCGATTACAGGATCGGGGATCACATGGCGCGCAACAAGACGCCGAACGAGACGGTCATCATCTGGCCCAACGCGTTCTACACCATTCAGGGCGTGTCGAGCTATATCAGCCGTCGGTTCTGAACGGCACGGCCACTAACGACGCTGGTAGGACTCGAGGGTGTTCTGCATCAGCATCGCCACGGTCATGGGGCCGACCCCGCCCGGCACCGGCGTGATCCAGGCGGCGCGCGCTGCGGCCGCCTCGTACTCCACATCGCCCACCAGCTTGCCGTTTGGCTGCCGATTGATGCCCACGTCGATGACGATGGCACCGGGCTTGATCCACGCCCCGCGCACCATGTTGGGTTGGCCCACCGCGGCGACCACCAGATCGGCGCGTGCCACGACGCTGCCCAGATCCCGGGTCCGGCTGTGGCAGATGGTGGTGGTGGCGCCGGCCAACACCAATTCCAGCAACATCGGCCGGCCGACGATGTTCGAGGCCCCGACCACAACGGCTTCCATGCCCGCGATCTTGGCGCCCGTGCTTTCCACCAGGCGCATCACCCCGTAGGGCGTGCAGGAGCGCAGCAACGGTTCGCGCTGCGCCAGGCGCCCGAGGTTGTAGGGGTGAAATCCGTCCACGTCCTTGGTGGGGTCGATTGCGTCGATCACCGGACGGGTCCGGATCTGCGATGGCAGCGGCAGTTGCACCAGAATGCCGTCGATCGCATTGTCGCGGTTGAGCAGCTGAATCAGGTCCAGCAGCTCCGCCTCGCTGGTGCTGGCCGGCAAGTCGTGAGCGCTCGATATGACGCCGGTCTGATCGCAGGACCGCCGCTTGTTGCGCACGTAGACCTCAGAGGCCGCGGAGTCCCCGACCATGATCACGGCCAGCCCCGGGCGGCGCTTGCCCGCAGCCGAAAGGGCGTCGGTGGCGGTCCGGATTTCCGCCTTGATCTGCTCAGCCAAAGCCTTACCGTCGATGATTTTCGCGCTCATGCTCTCAACCCAAGTTGGAATTGAGCTATTGTCGCACGATTGCGGGTTACGTATGATGCGCGGCCCGTCAGAGGCGGGTTAGAATTCAGGGCGACCCGTGCAGGAATCGTATCGGGGCATGGCGCAGTCTGGTAGCGCATCTGCTTTGGGAGCAGAGGGTCGCAGGTTCAAATCCTGCTGCCCCGACCAATTTCAGCAGTTACCGGGCGCCCGTAGCTCAGGTGGATAGAGCACCGGCCTTCTAAGCCGGTGGTCGCAGGTTCGAGTCCTGCCGGGCGCGCCAACGATGTCGATGGTGGACGTAGCTCAGCTGGTAGAGTCCCGGATTGTGATTCCGGCTGTCGCGGGTTCGAATCCCGTCGTCCACCCCATTTTTCGGATTGGGCCGTTAGCTCAGTTGGTAGAGCAGGAGACTCTTAATCTCTTGGTCGAAGGTTCGACTCCTTCACGGCCCACCAATTTCACCGCTGAGTAGCGGTCACACATACAGAATCAAGGTCCCGGCGATCGTCGAAATGATGCAGGCGAGCGCGTAGGTGCCGGTGTAGCCGAGCGCCGGAACCGTACTCTTGGCCTGCCGGGCCAGGAGGTTGAGGGCGGGCCCCGAGGTCATCGCACCGGTCAGTGCACCGAGCAGCAGGATGGGTTCGAGCCCCAAGACTTTCCTGCCGAAGGCGTAGCCGAGCAGGAGCGGCAATGCCACGACGAAGACGGAGGCTATGATCAACGCCGGCCCGGCCTGCCTGAAGGTCTCGACGATCTGCCCTCCGGAGCTGAGCCCCACTCCGGCGATGAAGATCACCAATCCGAAGTCCGCCAAGGTCGAGCGTGCGGCTTCCGGGAACTGTGCCAGCGAGGGACGCACGCTGTTGAGCCAACCTGCGGCCACACCTACCAGCAGCAGTCCGCCGGCCATTCCGAGGGACAGCGGAATCCCCCCAATATTCATCGACACCAGCCCGATCGCCGCTCCCAGAGCAATCCCGAACGCAAAGATTGTCATGTCGGTTTCAACCAGGTCCGGCTCAACCGGCCCGACCATCTGCGCGAGCGCGTCCATTCCCCACACCGGTCCCGACACGGTGAGGATGTCACTGCGCTCCAGCTGCAGGTCGGGAGCGACGGGCAGCGCGTGACCACCGCGCGTCACTTTGCTTACGACTAGACCGCACTGGCGGGCGAGATCGAGGCCGCGAATAGTCTGGCCAACCGCGCCGCTGCGAATCACGACGACACGCTTCCAGGAGCCGGCCAGATCGGCCTCGTCAGGAAAGCGAATCTCCGGGCCCGCTCTATCGATGCCGCCGCGGAAAAAGTTCGCGTAACCGTAGGCGTAGAGCTCGTCGCCCTTACGCAGGTGATCGCCGGCTGCAGGCTTGAGCCAGGACCGATTCCGGCGAATGCGAACCGCAGACAGCTTGTCCCACAGGCGCTCGCCTAGCTCGGCGATGGTGGGACCGCAGAACTCGTCATTCTCTACACGATAGGCCCGTTCCTGAAGGTGTTCGGTGGCCTCGATACTGTCGATCTTCTCGAGCCGGCGCGCCTCCGCGACGAGATCGAGTCCGAGGATTTTTGGAAGGGCACTGACGATCGCGATCACACCAATCGTCCCTACGATGTAGGTAATCGCATAGCTCGTACCTATCGAGGCGATCACGCGTTCGGCGGTCCACCCGGCAGGAAGCAGGAAATGGCCCGACTGTACCGCCGCCTGCGCCGCGGCGAGCATCGGTGTCGAGGTGAATCCTCCCGATAGCAGCCCGGCACTGGCCCCCGGGGGAAGGGTAAGGGTCTTGGCGGCAATCCAGGTGATGAGGAAGCCGATCGCGGCCACGAACAGCGCCAGTGCAAAATAGCGAGTGCCCTGCGCTCTCAGAATTTCGAGGAATCGGGGCCCCGCTTGATAGCCGATCGAGAAAATGAAGACCGCGAATCCGACCGCTTGCGCTCCAGCGCTAATTTGGAATCCGAACTGCCCTAGCGCAATCGACACCAATAGCGTTCCGGCGACCGGCCCCAACGCGAATCCCGCCAGCTTGATTCGTCCTGCCAGGTAGCCCAGTCCGAGCAGCAGGAACAGGGTAATTACCGGTTGCCCTCGAAAGAATCCAATGAGTGCGTGACTAGCTGACGTAAGTCTTCTCCCGAGAGCGTTTAGGCTCTCTCGTGGCCTCGAGGCTGCGCTCCAAGAGTACCATCACGGCCGGAGCGCACCCTTGGGATCCTTAAAGGCAAATTGTCGTTCTCGCAAATTCGTGTAGGCCCGGCGCACTGACTGAGGCCTCCTTACATGGCCCGGACACTCAAGGCCTTCGCGTCGAAAGTCCCCAGGTCCCCGACAAATCGGCCTAAGCCCGCATGCGTAAGCCCCGAGCGCCTCGGCAGCCACCCTCAGGGCGCCGCGATTCAGGCGGTGGTGCACAGAGGAGACTGACTCAGCGCCTGATGAGGTTCTGGAGCTGCTGTTGCAGCTTTTGTTGGAGCTCATCCTTGTGCTTGTTGAGTTCCTGCTGCACGCGCTGCCTGGCCATGCCTTCAAGATCGGGACGCACCGTGGGGCGGGATATCGTGCCGGAGACCTTCACGGGGATTTCCGCGAGCGTAAGCCCGCTGGCATTGTGCGCAGCTGCCGGAGGGGCCTTCAGAACGGTGGCCTTGATGTCGTAGTCGATCGCCTGAGTAACCAAGTTCGTGTAGCCCTGGCCGCCCAGGCGCAAGAGCTGAGAGGCGATGGCCAGGTCCTTGGTCGTTGCAACGCCGTTGCTGAGATCCGCCGATGCCTTGAAAGTGTCGAACGCGGTACGTCCCGTGCCGCTGCCGGCAGGCAACGCCTGCTGCCTGAGCAGCGCTTGTGCCCGATTGATCTCGTACGATAGGTCGATGCCTTCCAGCGCGCCGTTGGCCAGATTCGCGTCGATATGGCCGCCCAAGGTTTTGATCAGCTCCTCGCTCGTGCGCCCGTGGCCGATGAGATGAGCGCTGACATTGCCGCGACCTGATAAGCGCTTGGTTTTGGCGAAATCATTGAGCAGCTGCGCAACGTCGATCGAAGTCATAGTTTGATCGATGCTCAGTGCGGACTGGCTTGTGCGCTCATCGAGAGTGAGGACGCCCGAGTACTGGCCGCCGTACAGCTGGGCCTTCGCCGGCGCAATGCGTGTTATCCCGTCCTTGGCATGCACGCCAATGCTGAGGTTGCTCAGCCTCATTCCGGAAATCATCGCCGCACCGATCGACATCGTGCCCGTGGCATCAAGGGACTTGAGGGGTGCGGCGGCTAGTTCGGCCGGCTTGTCATCGCGACCGGGCGGGCCGGTTGGCGCGTTCGCCGGGCTGCGGTACCGATCCAGATCGAGCCGGTCGATCGCCAGATCGAATCTCAGTGCCAGGGTATCCAAATTGGTGATTGCCGCGCCGCCGCGCAAGGTTGAATCGTCCAACTGCACGTCGAGCTGCTCGGCGCGCAGCGCATTTCCGCCATAGACGTAATTGCCCCTCGCCCTGAGATTTGACAGCGCCCGCGCATCACGCATGAGCGGCGCAGTCATTCCCAGCTTCCGCATGTACTCGCGCAATGCCAACGGGGCCAGCTGAAAGGAGCCGCCCATCCTTGGCGCATCGATGATCTTGCTGCCGTCAATCTTGGCCTGGATGCGCGCCGCGCCGACTTCCAGGCTGAGATTCGGGGCGGCCAGGGTCTGCGCGGCAAGATCGAGGTTCATGACCGGGGCCGAGAGCTGCCAGGGCAGGGGCGCATCGCCCGTCTTGGGCCTGTAACTGCCCTTGACCTGCAGCGCTGCCAGCCGATAGCGCTGCGCCGCCGTATCCAGGGTGGCATCGAATTGGCTATCGATATGGATCGGGCGCGAATCCGGGCGTCTGATCCAATCCAGGCTGAGCTTGACGGGCACCGGTAAGCGGGGGCTCAGGTGCCCGACATCCATGTTCACGTGCTCGAGTATCGTGTCCTGGTAGGCAACGCGGCTGTCGGTAATGACCAGGCCGGCGAGATCCTGCAGCGCTTCGCCGCGGCCATTGCCACCGCTCGTGGGTGCTGGGGCACTCTGTGCGCTTGAGACTTCCCAATTTCCCTGGCCAGCGGCATTCTTCTTCATGCGCAGGTCCAGCCCGTCGAGGCTGACACGCCCAATCTGCAATCGCCGCTGCAGCAGCGGCAGGAGTTTGACGCGAAATACGGCGTGTCGAACGGCGGCAAACGGCTCAGCGCCAAAGCCCGGCGGGCTACCGAGGCTGGCCGGGCCAATTTCCAGGGCAATCCACGGGAACACGGACAGCTTTATGTCCCCCGGCAGGCTCAGCTCGCGACCCGTCGAGTCCTTGACCGCCTGTGCAATGCGCCCCTTGTAGTCGTTGGGGTTGACGAACAGCCAAATGGCCAACAATGCGGCAATCAGCAAGGCAAACAAGCCGCCCACCACCAACCCGGCTATTTTGACGGCGCGCATCGAATCACTCCGGCTCTTACTCGCGGCTCACCAGATCTGCACGCGCTCGGATTCCGGCCGCCACATTGGCTGACCCGGCTTGATCCCAAACGCTTGATAGAATTCCGGAACGTTGGAGAGCGGCCCGAGCACCCGCCATTTCGCCGGAGCGTGTACGTCCGACAGCAGGCTCGAGCGCAAGGTCTCTTCGCGCTCCTGCATCATCCAGCCGAGCGCATAACCGAGAAAGTATCGCTGGAGCGGGCTCAGGCCGCCGATCAGTTCGCCCTTGCGGTACTGCTCGGTTTTCTTGAACGCATCCAGACCCAGCAGCACACCGCCGTAGTCGGCGATATTCTCGCCCAGGCTGGCCTTGCCATTGATGTGCAGCCCGGGCAGGGGCTCGTAGCGGTCGAATTGCTTGGCCAGCGCGTCGGCGCGCTCCTGGAATGCCTTTGCATCGCCGGCCGTCCACCAGTCACTGAGATTGCCCGCCGGATCGTACTTGCGGCCCGAATCATCGAATCCATGAGTAATCTCGTGCCCAATGGTGGCTGCCCCCACGTAGCCGTAGACCACGGCATCATCGACCTGCGCGTCGGGTACACCCGGAATCGTGAAGGCCGCAGCCGGCAGAACGATCTCGTTGTTGCTCTGGCTGTAATAGGCATTGTAGGTTTGCGGTGTCATGTCCCATTCGCTGCGGTCCACGGGTTTTCCGTACTTGCCGAACTCATCGCTGAAGCGCCACCGTGCGGCATTTTTCATGTTCTCGCAGTACGAGTCGCGGCCGATCGCAAGCGTCGAGTAGTCCTTCCACTTGTCCGGGTAACCCACCTTGGCCGTTATCGCGGCCAGTTTGGCCTGCGCTTTCGCCTTGGTGGCCACGCTCATCCACGGCAGCAATGCGATGCGCGCGTGGTAGGCGGCGCGGATGGTTTCGACCAGATCGCCGTAGCGATTCTTGGTGGTGGCGGGAAAATAGTCGTGCACGAAAATCTTGCCCAGCATGAAGCCCATCGCATCGCCCTCGGCATCGAGCACACGCTTCCAGCGCTCCCGCTGCTCCATCTTGCCTGACAGGATCTGGTCGTAGAACCGGAAATGCTCCTCGTCGAAGGGCTTGCTGAGCGCGGTCGCATAGGTGTCGACCAGGTGCAGGCGCAGGTAGTCGCGCAGCACCGGCACCGGGGTGTGACGGAGCAACTGCTCGAGAGCGGCAAAGAACTCCGGCTGACCGACGATCAGCACGTCCGGATGCAGATTCCACGCCGCCAGCCGAAGCTTCCAGTCGATCGAGGGCGTGTATTTTTCGGTCAGGTAGGCGGGCGACAGTGGATTGTAGTTCTTGTCGGGGTCGTTAAGCTCCTCGAGCTTGCGCGAGGATTTCGCCAGGGCCGTCTCGAACTTCAGCAGCTCGCGGGCCTGCGCCTCGGACTGCTCGGGACTGCGACCCAGCATTTGCAGAGTGCGCGCGATGTGTGCGCGGTATTCATCGCGCGCGCGGGCGACTCCGCGCTCGGGATTGAAATAGAAATCGCGATCCGGCAGCCCCAGGCCTCCTTGAGACAGATGAATCGCCATCAGGCCGCTGTTCTTCTCGTCCTGGCTGACGTTGATGTCGAAGAGCACATTGATATTCAGGGGCATCAGCGCAAAGGCCAGATCCAGGGCCTCGTGCGGACTTTGCACTTGATCGATGCTCGCAAACTCGCTGTCCAGGGGATGCGCGCCGAGGGCCTCGGCGTGCTGAGTGTCCATGGCCGTGCTCCAGAAGTCGGCAATCTTTTGCAGTTCGCTGCCGGCCGGATGTGCTTCGGAGGCGGCGTTCTCATTGATCATGCGCAGACTCGAGTACAGCTGCTCATTGACCAGGCTGCCGACCCCCCACCAGGATTCCGCGGCCGGAATCGGATTGCGCGCCAGCCACCCGCCGTTGGCGTAGGCGAAGAAGTCCACACCCGGATCGACCGTGAAATCCATGTGAGAGCGCAGGAAATCCGGCGGCGCGGTCGAGTCGTTGGCGGCCGGGGTCTGGGCGGCGCTTGTAGTACAGGCCGCCAGCAAGACCAGGAGGATTTTCCGCCAGTGGCCGAGCATTTTCGGGGTCATACGGGGTGCCCTCTTGAGGAGGCCCGTGCCGCGCTGCCGCGCAGGGCCATATCGACAAAACAAGCCTATCACGCACGGCGCGCGCTCTCCGCCTGGGTCCTGAGCCCCAGGCCGGGTCGCAGCGGTGTCTTGGCATTCGGCGCTCTACGCTATAATCGTCTGCTGGCCAGGGCTGCCGGCAGTGGGCGGGGCGCCCAAGGCGAAAGTGGCGGAACTGGTAGACGCGCTGGCCTTAGGAGCCAGTGGGGCAACCCGTAAGAGTTCGAGTCTCTTCTTTCGCACCAGCTTCTTTTATAAGGATCGATGGGTACATGCAGGTTTCTTTAGTCTCGACCAATGGCTTGGAGCGGCGCCTCGAAGTGACGGTGCCCGGGGAGCTCGTGGCCAGCCGCGTGGACCAGCGGCTCAAGGACCTCGCGCGCACGGCGCGCCTCAAGGGCTTTCGGCCAGGCAAGGTCCCCTTTGCGGTGGTCCGCAAGCAATTCGGCGGTCAGGTTCATTCGGAAGCCGTCACCGACCTGATGCAAAGGAGCTTTGCCGAGGCCGTGAGCCAGGAGCGACTGCGCCCGGCGGGCGACCCGCGCATCGAGCCGCTCCAGGTGGCCCCGGGCGAGGAGTTGCGCTACGCCGCGGTTTTCGAGGTGTTGCCCGAAATTGCGCTGACTCCTCTGGACGCGCAGAGCGTCAATCGGCCCACCGCGACGGTGACCGAGGCCGACATAGACGCCATGATCGAAAGCATGCGCAAGCAGAAGCCGATCTTCAGCGCGGTGGACCGTGCGGCCACGACGACCGACCGGGTCACCATGGCCTTCGAGGGACGCATCGATGGCGAGGTGTTTCCGGGCGGCAAGGGCGAGGAACTGCAGGTGATACTGGGCGCCGGAACGATTCTCCAAGAGCTCGATGCGGCACTGCACGGCATGAAAGTCGGCGAGCACAAGCAGGTGCCGGCGCGCTTTCCGGACAATTACGCCGCGACCGCGGTGGCTGGCAAGGACGCCGTGTTTGAGCTGAGCGTGAAGCTCATCGAGGAGCAAAGCCTGCCCGCCCTCGACGAGGCGTTCGTGCGTGGATTTGGCCTGGCCGAAGGTGGCATGGCGGAATTTCGCACGCAGGTGCGCGCCACCATGGAGCAAGAGGTGGCCGATACCGCGCAGCAGCGGGTGCGCGAGCAGCTCCTGGAGCTGATATACAAGACCAATCCGCTCGAGCTGCCGCGCGTGCTGGTCGATGAGCAGGTCCGCGACCTGCAGGTGCAGGTCCTGCGGCGCATGGGCGTGCAGAAGATCGAGCAGATGCCGCCGCGCGAACCTTACGAGGAGGCTGCCCGCAAACGGGTCGCGCTCGGCCTGATCATCGGGGAAATAGTGCGCGCCCAAGGCATCCAGGTGGATCGCAGCCGCGTCGAGCGCCGGCTGCACGCAGCCGCGGCCTCCCACCCGGACCCGGAAGCCGTGCGGCGCCAGTACCTGCAGAGCCGGGAGGCCATGGGGCAGCTGGAAACGGCGTCCCTGGAGGACCAGGCGCTCGATTGGGTTCTATCGCAGGTCAAGGTGATTGACGTCCCGTCCAGTTTTGCGGATCTGACCGGCTTTGGCCGGCCTAAAGAGGTAAACAGCTGATGAATGAGCGCGCCCTGGGGTTGGTGCCGATCGTCGTCGAACAAACGGCGCGCGGCGAACGTTCCTACGATATCTATTCGCGACTGCTCAAGGAGCGGGTCATTTTTGTGGTGGGTGAAGTCGAGGACCACATGGCGAACCTGGTGGTGGCCCAGCTCCTGTTTCTGGAGTCGGATAACCCGGACAAGGATGTCGCCTTGTACATCAATACGCCGGGCGGATCGGTCAGCGCGGGTCTGGCCATCTATGACACCATGCAGTTCATCAAGCCGGACGTCAGCACCATCTGTGTGGGCCTTGCCGCCTCGATGGGCGCGGTATTGCTGGCCGGGGGCGCGGCCGGGAAGCGCCACTCGCTGCCGAACTCAAAGATCATGATCCACCAGCCTTCCGGGGGCTTCCGCGGTCAGGCCAGCGATATCGACATCCAGGCCCGTGAGGTGATGGACACCAAGGAACGCCTTAACCGCATCCTGGCGCACCACACGCGCCAGTCCATCGAACGCGTCAAGGTGGACAGCGACCGCGATAATTTCATGAACGCAGAGGCCGCCGTGGCCTACGGCATGATCGATCGGGTGCTCGAAAAACGGTTGGACCCAGTACCCACTCCCAGTTCAGACCGGCCTGCTTGAAGGTAAATTTCTTTGATTACAAGGCCTTAGGTGGAACGCAGTTCTTTGCGCCCGTGGCTTTGGGCATGTTATATAAAGACCCTCCCGGGTGGATTTTCCGCCCTTTGGCCCCATCCCCTAGGCCTATAGTGCCTAAAGGTGATCTGCAGTGAGCGATGATTCCAAGAGCCGGACCGACGACGGGAAACTGCTCTACTGCTCGTTTTGCGGCAAAAGCCAGCATGAGGTCCGCAAGCTGATCGCCGGGCCGTCGGTGTTCGTCTGCGACGAATGCGTCGAGCTGTGCAACGACATCATCCGCGAGGAGCTTGAGGATCGCGCCGACAAGGCGCGTGACAAGCTGCCCCGGCCCCATGAGATCAAGAAGGTGCTCGATGACTACGTCATCGGGCAGGAGCGGGCCAAGAAGGTGCTCTCGGTGGCGGTCTACAACCACTACAAGCGCCTGCAGACCCGCGGGGCGAGCAAGCCCAAGGATGACGTCGAGCTCGCCAAGAGCAATATCCTGCTGATCGGTCCGACCGGCTGCGGCAAGACGCTGCTGGCCGAGACCCTGGCCCGGCTTCTCAACGTGCCCTTCACCATTGCCGACGCCACCACGCTGACCGAGGCCGGCTATGTGGGCGAGGACGTCGAGAACATCATCCAGAAACTGCTGCAGAAGTGCGACTACGACGTCGAGAAGGCGCAGACGGGCATCGTCTACATCGACGAAATCGACAAGATCTCGCGCAAGAGCGACAACCCCTCGATCACGCGCGACGTGTCGGGCGAGGGCGTACAGCAGGCGCTGCTCAAGCTGATCGAAGGCACCATCGCCTCGGTGCCGCCGCAGGGCGGCCGCAAGCATCCGCAGCAGGAGTTCCTGCAGGTCGACACCTCGAACATCCTTTTCATCTGCGGGGGTGCTTTCGCCGGGCTCGAAAAGGTCATTCTCAATCGCACCCAGCGCAGCGGCATCGGCTTTACCTCCGAGGTGCGCAGCGCCAACCAAAAGCCCCACGGCTCGGATCTGTTCCACGAGGTCGAACCCGAGGACCTGATCAAGTTCGGCCTGATCCCGGAATTCGTCGGCCGCCTGCCGGTGGTGGCGACCCTGGACGAACTGGACGAGGCCGCGCTGATGATCATTCTGACCGAGCCCAAGAACGCGCTCACCAAGCAGTATCGCAAGCTCTTTGACATGGAAGGCTCGGAACTTGAGTTTCGCGACGAGGCACTGCGTGCCGTGTCGCGACGCGCCATGCAGCGCAAGACCGGCGCGCGCGGCCTGCGCACCATACTTGAGAACGTGCTGCTCGATACCATGTACGAGCTGCCCTCGCTCCGCAACGTCGCCAAGGTGGTGGTCGATGAGGCCGTCATCGAGGGCACGACCAAGCCTTACGTGATTTACCGCTCGGAGGACGAGCGTCTGGTGTCCGTGGACGAGCCCCGCAGGGCCGGGGGCATAGGCCACGCCTGAACCCTCCCGAGCAGGCGCGCTGGTTGAAATTAGGGCAGCGTGCCCCCATTAGAGTTAGTGGCCATGCCCGCAGGCTCCGTGGCGGGTCGACGTAAAGGATAGCCCGTGAATCAGGAAGCCGAATCCACCTCGCTCGTCCCCGTGCAGCGCATCCCGGTGCTGCCACTTCGCGACGTCGTCGTCTACCCGCATATGGTGATCCCGCTGTTTGTGGGGCGCGAGAAGTCCATTCTCGCACTGGACGCAGCGATGCGCGCTGACAAGCGCATCCTGCTGGTGGCCCAGAAACAGGCCGACATCGACGATCCAAAGCTCGAGGACCTGCACGGTTTCGGCACTGTGGCGACCATCCTGCAGCTTCTCAAGCTCCCGGACGGCACCGTCAAGGTATTGGTGGAAGGGGTCGATCGCGCGCGCGTGGTGCAGATCGGATTAAACGCTGGGGGCGGCGCCCCGGGCCCCGACGCGACGCAGCACTACTACGCCGCGGCCATTGCCATCGAGCAGGACTCGGATCAGTACGACGAGCGCGAGATGGACGTGCTGCTGCGATCGGTCGTCTCGCAATTTGAACAGTACGTCAAGCTCAATAAGAAGGTGCCCCCGGAAGTGCTTACCGCGCTGGCCGGCATCGAGCAACCCGGGCGCCTGGCCGACACCGTGGCAGCGCACATGGCCCTAAAGCTTTCCGAGAAGCAGAAGGTGCTCGAGATACTCGACGTCCGCAAACGTCTGGAGCATGTGCTGGTCGCCATCGAGGGCGAGATGGATGTGTTGCAGATCGAGAAGCGCATTCGCGGTCGCGTCAAGTCACAGATGGAGAAGAGCCAGCGCGAGTACTACCTGAACGAGCAGATGAAGGCCATTCAGAAAGAACTGGGCGACATGGAGGACGGGACCAACGAGATTGGCGACCTGGAGCAGAAGGTCGCCAAGGCCGGCATGAGCAAGGAGGCGCGCGAGAAGGCCACCGCCGAAATCAACAAGCTCAAGATGATGTCACCGATGTCGGCCGAGGCCACCGTGGTGCGCAACTACGTCGACTGGCTGGTCAAAGTGCCCTGGAAGAAACGCACGCGGTTGCTCAAGGACATCACGCACGCCCAGAAAGTACTGGACGAGGATCACTACGGGCTCGACAAGGTCAAAGAGCGCATCGTCGAATACCTGGCGGTGCTGCAGCGGGTCGAGAAGATCAAGGGCCCGATCCTGTGCCTGGTCGGCCCTCCCGGCGTCGGCAAGACCTCGCTCGGACAGAGCATGGCGCGCGCCACCAACCGAAAGTTCGTGCGCATGTCGCTCGGCGGCGTGCGCGATGAGGCGGAGATCCGCGGCCATCGCCGTACCTACATCGGTTCGATGCCCGGCAAGATCCTGCAGAACATGGCCAAGTCCGGCGTGCACAATCCGCTGTTCCTGCTCGACGAGGTCGACAAGATGGCGATGGATTTTCGCGGCGACCCGTCCTCGGCGCTGCTCGAAGTGCTCGACCCGGAGCAGAATTCAGGCTTCTCGGATCACTACCTCGAGGTGGATTTCGACCTGTCCGAGGTGATGTTCGTGTGCACGGCCAATTCACTGAACATTCCTCCCCCGCTCCTGGATCGCATGGAAGTCATCCGACTGCCGGGCTACACCGAGGATGAGAAACTCAACATCGCGCGTCGCTACCTGGTGCCCAAACAGATCAAGCACAACGGCCTGAAACCCGGTGAGCTCAAAGTCTCTGATCCGGCGCTGCTGGACATCGTGCGCTACTACACGCGCGAGGCGGGCGTGCGCAACCTCGAGCGCGAAGTGGCCAAGATCAGCCGCAAGGCGGTCAAACAGCTGCTCCTCAACCGGGATCAGGGACGCAAGGTGGCCGTGACGCCACGTAATCTCGACAAGTTCCTGGGCGTGCGCCGACATCGCTACGGCAAGGCCGAGGACCAGAATCGCGTCGGTCAGGTGACCGGCCTGGCGTGGACCGAGGTCGGCGGCGAGCTGCTGACTATCGAGGCGGCGGTAGTGCCGGGCAAGGGCAAGCTGCAGCACACCGGGCAGCTTGGCGAGGTCATGCAGGAGTCGATCCAGGCGGCCATGTCAGTGGTGCGCTCGCGCGCCGACGTGCTCGGCTTGGATCCGGATTTTTACCAGAAGAACGACGTCCACCTGCACATGCCCGAGGGCGCCACGCCAAAGGATGGCCCCAGTGCCGGCATCGGCATGTGCACTGCTCTGGTGTCCGCGCTGACGAGGATCCCGGTGCGTTCGGACGTGGCCATGACCGGGGAGATTACCTTGCGTGGTGAAGTGTTGCCGATCGGTGGGCTCAAGGAAAAATTGCTGGCGGCCCAGCGCGGCGGCATCTCGCTGGTGATGATCCCGGAGGAGAACCGCAAGGATCTGGTGGAAATTCCTGACAACATCAAGGGCAAGCTGGACGTGCGTCCGGTACGCTGGATCGACGAGGTGCTGGAAATCGCCCTGACGGCCCGTCCGGCCCCGCGCGTGCAGCCCGTTATTGAGCCCATCGTGCCCCCCAGCCCAAAGCGCCGGGGCAAGCCGCGGGCTCCCAAGATTGTGCAGGCTCACTAGCGTCGTCCGGACCCTTATCTTAGAATGCGCCGCCTTTTAGCCGAGGCGGCTTTCCGCGGCATCGCCTGTTCGGGTGCTTAGCTCAGCTGGTAGAGCGTCGCCCTTACAAGGCGAATGTCGGCGGTTCGATCCCGTCAGCACCCACCATCGGCACTCCTGATTGACGTGCTTGCCCGTTCCGGAAACTCTCTCCCGCGAGGGGTTCGAGGACTGTTTGGCGAACGGCTGCGGCCGGATCAGGCGATGGCGCCCGGCAATGCCTCACCGGCAAACAGGGCATCGAGATTTGTAAGCACGGCTCGCGCCATCGCCTCGCGCGTCTCCACCGTGGCGCTGGCAATATGAGGCGTAAGCAGAACCTTTGCTGATGATCGGAGCGCCTGGGGAACATTGGGCTCGTCGGCAAAGACATCGAGTGCGGCGCCGGCGATTCGATTGCCGGCAAGCGCGCTGATCAACTCCGCCTCATCGACAAGCGAGCCTCGGGCAACATTGACCAGATAGCCCGCCGGGCCGAGGGCCTCCAGCACTTCCCGGCCTATCAGTCGCTGTGTAGAGGCATTCGCCGTGGTCGCGAGGATCAGGATGTCGCACCAGCGCGCCAATTCCAGCGGAGAGGCCACAAACTGATACGGCACCTGTTTGCTGGCGATATCGCAGTAGGCCACGGGGCCAAAGGAAGCGAGCCGCTGAGCAATGGCGGTGCCAATTTGCCCCAGTCCCACGATGCCGAAGCGCCGGCCCGAGAACTTTCGGGCCAGCGCTCGCTCGCCGTTCTTCCAAAGACCCTCGCGGACGTAGCGATCGGAGTCGGGAATGCCGCGCAATAGCGCAATCGACAATCCCACCGCGAGATCGGCTACGTCCTCCGTGAGTACGTTGGGAGTTGTGGTAACGCGCACTCCCCGGCGCTGGCATTCGATCAGGTCAACCTTGTCGAAGCCAACCCCATTGATGGCGACTATGCGCAGCGACGGCAGGCGAGCCATGAGCTCGGGCTGGATCCCGATCTCACCTCCGGTGATTACCGCTTCAATGGCCTGGCCGTGCTCGGCGATAAAAAGCTCGGGGTTCGCAATTTCGAACCATCGATGAACTTGGTAACGCGAGCGCAACTCCTGCTCGAGCCAAGGGGAGAACGGTCGCATCTGCAGAGCTTGGATTTTCATCGTGGCAAGCCTATGAGCCTCAGAGCACGGCCAGAACGCCCCCGTCCACGTAGATCGTCTGCCCGTTGACGAAATCTGACGCATGCGAGGCCAGAAAGATCAGCGCGCCGTGGAGTTCTTCGATCCTTCCCCAGCGACCGGCCGGTGTGCGCTTGCGCAGCCAGCCGTCAAATTCAGGATCCTCGACCAGCGACTTAGTCATCGGAGTGTCGAAGTAGCCAGGTCCAATCGCATTGATCTGCAGCCCATACCTGGCCCAATCCGCGCACATTCCCTTGGTCAGGTTCTTAACCCCGCCCTTGGAGGCGGTATACGGGGCGATGCCAGGACGTGCCGCCTCGCTCTGCAGGCTTGCGATGTTGATTATCTTTCCGTGTCCGCGCGGAATCATCCGCCGCGCGACCGCCTGACTGACGTAGAACACGCTGTCGAGATTGGTACTCATGACCTCGCGCCAGGTCTCGACGGGGAAGTCCTGCAGGGGTAGCCGGCGCTGAATGCCCGCGTTGTTGACCAGAATGTCGATCGGGCCTGTCCCTGCCTCGATATTCGCAATCACCCGTTCGGCCTGCTTCGCATCGGTGACATCGAATGAGACGCCCGACACCTCGAATCCCTGGTCTGCGAGGCGAGTGACGGCAGCGCGCAATCGAGTCTCCTCGCGCCCGTTGAGCAACACCGAGGCCCCGGCTTTCGCCAGGCCCTCGGCCAGAGCAAACCCGATGCCCTGACTTGAGCCAGTAACCAGTGCGCGACGACCTTTAAGATCAAAGAGTTCCAATGTCGTACCCCCTACTGCCGTGCTCCCCAGCGCTCCGGGTGGCGCTCCCGGCACCAAGCGCTGCAATATAGCTTCGGCCCGCTGCAGGCGTGGGATTATAGACCGGATGTTATCGGTAACATCATACCCTAGAATACCCTTGAGGCTAAGCTCGGAAGGCCGCCTGATGCGCAATTGGGGCGGCGCCTGAGGCTCAGGGGATGGCCTACTGGAGGATCGGGTGACAACGCAGGACATTGCACAGACCAAGGTAGCCCTGGTGACCGGGGCAGGAACGGGCATAGGGCGGGCCGCCAGTATTGCGCTGGCTGAGATGGGCCACACGTTGGTGCTCGTCGGTCGACGTCCGGGTCCTCTTGAAGAGCTCGCCGGACAGCTGGCAGCGCGCGGAATGAATGCTCTCGTCCTGGCAGCGGATGTGGCGGATGAGCAAGCGACGCATGATCTTTTCGCCAAGGTCGAATCACAGTTCGGCCGTCTTGACCTGCTGTTCAACAATGCCGGCGTTACGGCGCGCGCGGTCCCGCTCGAGGAACTCACGCCATCGGAATGGCGCGCGGTGATCGATGTCAATCTGAACGGTGCCTTCTTGTGCGCTCGGGAAGCGATTCGGATCATGAAGCGGCAGAGCCCGCGCGGTGGCCGGATCATCAACAACGGGTCCCTGTCGGCGCATACGCCGCGGCCGAACTCGGCACCGTACACGGCGAGCAAGCATGCGATCTCGGGCCTTACGAAGGCCATAGCGCTAGAAGGGCGCTCGTTTGACATCGCCTGCGGACAGATAGACATAGGCAATGCCGCCACGGCGATTGCTTCGCATGTGCAGCAAGGAGCCTTGCAGGCGAGTGGTTCGACCCTCATTGAGCCGACACTGGATCTGGCCCACGTCGCCGAAGCCGTGAGGTACATGGCGAGCTTGCCGCTCAATGCCAACGTGCTGTCACTCACCGTTATGGCCGCGCAGATGCCGTTCGTAGGACGCGGTTGAACGATGGCCATCCGCGCCGCTGAGGCCGTTGAGGGCTGCGCAGGTCTGAGCCTGATTGCCGGGCCGGTGGGCAGCGAGGACATCGTGCACGTGCCCGGGACGCCCTGGCTGATCGCCAGCGGCCTGAATCTTGGCGCGCCGGCCCAGTTCTCTTTGATCGATACGCGCACCAAGACCGCTGTCCCGCTTGCACTGAGCTGCCAGCCCGGCGGCGCGGAGGGGGATCAGGGGGCCACGCCGCCGGAGCTCTCGAGCATGTCCACGGATGGGCTTGCCCTGCGCGAGGGCAGCGGGGGCGGGCCCGTGCTCTTCGCCGCCAATCATGGGGACCGCCTCGCTATCGAGATCTTCGCGATCGACTCCGCCGAGGCGCGGCCGGCCCTGCGCTGGATAGGTTGCGCCCGGCTTCCTCCCAATGCGCTCCCGAACGCGGTCAGGCCGCTGCCCGATGGCACCGTGTTGGTCATCTGTCCCTACGATCCGACCGACCGGGACTGCTGGTCCCGGATGGCGCGCGGAGAGAACACGGGCAGAATCCTGAGGTGGCACGCGGGCCGCGGCGTGGAGGAACTGCCCAACGGTGCCATGTCGGGCGGCAATGGGCTTGAGGTCAGCACCGACGGGAGCCTCGTCTATGCCAGCGCCTGGAGCGCTCGTGAACTGGTCGTGCTGTCGCTCCGCGACGGTCAGCGCCGCGCAATTGCCTTGGATTTCCTGCCCGACAACATCCACGCGCTGGCCGACGGGACGCTCCTAGTGGCCGGTCAGCGCACCACGGTCGAGGCGATCGCCGCCTGCACGGGCGCGAGCTGCCCACAGCCTTGGGTCGTTGCCAGGATCGACCCGGAAAGCGGGGAAGTGCGAGAGCTGCTTTCGGGCGAGGGCAGCGCGAAAGTGAATTACGCCTGTGGCGCACTTGTGGTCGGTGACACGATGTACGTCACCGTGCGCGGGGATCGCTGCATCGTGTACAAAGCCATCGACGAGCTGCCGTCGATGGGCTGAGCCTGCATCACAGTTCCGTCTGGTACTGGAGCTGCAGATCCGCCATGTGCTTGCGAAAGGCATCGGCGACATAGGCCATGTTGTCAAACTCCTGTGTGCCCAGGTGTTCCTTCTTGAAGATCCGGATGTCCTGGTAGCGGCCTTCCCGTACTTTTCGCACCCATTGCGGGTCACTGATGTTGCTCCGGCCCGCGGCGACGAGGTCGAACTCGTGGTTGGCGAACCGGCGCAACAGTTTTCCCAGCCCCTGCTCGACCTGGGGTGTCACTTCCTTGCCGGCAAAGCTCTCCATGACATCGAGTTCGAGGCCGACGCTGCCCACGGTGATGACGGGTGCGCCACCGAGCTTTCGCGCCCAGCCGGCGAGGCCAAGATCGCTGCCGGGCCACTCGGGCTCGAAGAAGCGCCGGGTCGACACGTGGAACAGGTCCACCCCCGCGATGCGCAGCGCGTTGAGCATGACGGCGAATTCCTCGGGCGTCCGCACGATCTTGGCTTTGAAGTCTATTTCCTTCCATTGCGAAAGGCGGAACGAGATCACAAAATCGCGGCCCACGGCCGCGCGCACGGCGGCCACGATCTCGGCCGGGAATCTCACGCGCGAGTGAATGTCATCACCCCCGTAACCGTCGGTGCGTCGGTTAGTGTCCGCCCACAGGAACTGATCGAGCAGATAGCCGTGACAGGAATGAATTTCCACCCCGTCGGCGCCAATTTCGCGCGCGGCGAGTGCACCGCGCACGAAGGCCGACTTGATCGAGTCCAGGTCCGCGGCGGTGGCCGGCACCCCACTGGCCTCGCCGGCCTTGACCAGGCCCGAAGGGCTGAGCGTGCGGTAGCGGGCGTAGGGGCTCAGGCCACCTTCCTTGCGTATTGCACCCTCGTGCCACAGCTGGATGAACATATGACCGCCCGCCTGCTTCACCGCGCGCACGCACGTCGCCCAGGCCGGCAGGGCCTCCGGAATCATGCGAGCGTAGGAGGGCGCCTGTGTGGCCGACGGGTGATCCACGGCAACCGCCTCCGTGATGATCAGTGAGACACCGCCCTCAGCGCGCTCGCGGTAGTAATCGACCATCTTTGGCGTGGGGGCGCCGCCCCGACACCAACCGCGCTGCATTCCCGGCATCACGAAGCGGTTGGGCAAGGTCATGCCCTTGATGGTCAGCGGCGCAAACAGCGGTGAGACGTCTATGGAGCCCAAGGAAACAGTGCCTCCGAGAGATGCGGGCCTGGCTAGGCCGACTGTGCGTTGGGGAGCGGGGTCATGGCGTCCCCGCCGGGCGCATACATGTACCGTCCCAGAGACGCGATACACACGATGGTCAGAACAATCCCTACTTCGAAGACCGATAAGCGCGGCCCGATACGAGTGCGTGCCTTCGAATACCCGCCCCATGAGGAACGGCCCCAGGCCGCCGGCGATCGAGGCGAACGCGTAGATGCCACCGTACAGCTGACCAAAGCCCCGCAGCCCGAAATAGCGACTGATGTAGTAGGGCATGAGGCTGTACTCCGAACCTATCCCCAGGCCAAAGAAGGCCACGCCGCAGAGCATGGCCGCCGAGCTGGAACCATAATCGATCAGCAACAGCCCGATCAGCACGGAGAGGGCGAAGGGGATGCCGACGCGGGGACTGTTGATGCGATCGAGCAGGAACCCTGAGGCAAACTGCCCGAAGGAGGTCGCTACGGCCACCGTGGACAGCGCCGCGGTCGCGGTCCCGAGAGAGACGCCTCGATCGGTGAGGAGCGGTGCCAGGTGCACGAGCAGTCCGTTGTTGGCAAAGCAGCTCAGGAAGATCGCAACGAAGATCAACCAGAGACCGGGCTGGCGGATCGCCTGCGCCACGGTCAGGCCGAACTGAACCGGCGCGTCGGCAGGCCTGCCGAGCGCCGATGCCGGTGGCCCCTCGCCCCGTAGGAGGAAGAAGACAAGCGGGAAGGCGACCACGAGCGGTACCAGGCCGAGGCCGAGATAGGCGGCACGCCAGCCGAAATTCTCGATCAGCAGGTGTGCAAATGGCGGCGATAGAGCCGCTCCCAGCCCGCCTCCGACGCCGAGGCAGATGCCCAGCGCCTTGCCGCGGTTGCCGCTGAATACGCCTGCCAGAGCGCGCCCGTAGACCACTCCGCTGACGAGGGTTCCGGCTGCGGCGACCAGGAAGAACTGCACGTCAAATTGCAACGCCGAGCCGCGTAGCACCGCGAGCGACATGACGGTCACGCCCAGCAGGACAATGCCTGGAAGAACCACGAGCCGGGCACCGCGGCGATCGACGATTCTGCCCACCAGCGGATAGAGCGCTGTGGTGACCGTAAAGGCGATCAGCACCGCCGTCGACATCGCGTCACGACCCCAGCCGAATTCTTTCGAGACTGGTTGCAAGAACAGGGAAAACGTGGCGCCGACGATCGAGGGCATGTTGGTCATCATGCCGACGATCGCCGCGACCGCGAGCCACATGCCTGCCGGTCGCCTTGCCGCCAGAGATGTCTCGGTCCTCATCACCAGGCCTGTGCGGCCGGATTGTCCAAGGCACAAGCTCGCAACATGACAGTCCTCATCGTGGGTCTCTGCATCTGCCGCTGCCGGGACCCGTAGGCGGTGCGCTCATTCTGCCTGAGGTCGACCGCTGCGCAACACGGCAGGGGCGAGGCTAGAACTTCACGCGAACCCCGGCGGTGTAGTACCGCCCGACATTGTCGAAGAATATGGCGTTGTGGAAGCTCGGAAGAAAGGGCGGCTGCTTGTCGAACATGTTGTTAATGGCGCCGAACAGCTCCACGTTGCGAGTGCTGCTGTCGTAGATTTTGTATTTGGCCGCCAGATCCGCATACCACGCGGACGCCACGGTATTGCGGTTGATGCTGTTGGGCAGATTCGGGTCGTAGTTCGACTTGTCGGGGCCAACGAGTTCCGGATCAAAGCTGCCGTTGGCGATGTAGCGGGCCTGCAGGCTGATCGAGCCTGGTCCCTGCGCATAAGTAGTGAGCAGGTTGATGTTGTAGCGAGGCATGCCCGGGGTGCCCAGGAGCTCGATGCCTGTCTGCCCGGCACGGTCCACCGTGTGTCCGCCACTGTCAGTCAACCGCAAGTGATAGACGTAATTGGCGATCAGGCCGAAGCTCAGCGTGCCACTGGAGGACGATCCAAACTTGGACAACGGTATTGTGTAGTCGGCCGCTAGATCGAGCCCAGAGGTATCGAGCTGGTCCAAGTTCAGATAAGTGACTGTCAGGTCGGTGACCGCGCCTGCGGAGTCACGCGTGACATATTGACAATAGAGCTGATCGCCCGCGGCGCACCGGTTCAGGATCGTCTGCGGGTTCACGATGTCGACGGCGTCTTTGATTTTGATATGGTAATAGTCGAGTGACGCCTTGAGTCCCTGCACGCTGTCGTGGCCCTGGAAGACCACGCCAAAAGTGGTGGTATCCCCGGTTTCCGGTTGTAGGTTCGGGTTGCCGCCCTGGTGCTGGGTCACGAAGACCTGACTGTTGGTGGCGGGGTCGATCAGGATGGTCGGGTGGCTGTTGGTCGGTCCGAACAGTTCATCCATGTTCGGAGCCCGGAAGTCGTGCGACTGTGTGGCGCGCAGCCGGAACATATCCGTCATATCCCACACCAGGCCCACCTTCCAGGTGTTGGCATTGCCGGTCGTGGTGTAGTGCGTCTCGCGGTCGGCCGCGTTGAGCGTCAGGCTCTTTGCCAGCGGAATATCCGCTTCAATGTAAGCTTCCGTCACCGTCACGGAACCGTCGATCGGTGTGCCGGCATTTTGCCACCAGCCTTGGGCTGCGGAGATCGCATCGACGTTGCCGGTGGCGGAGTCCCAGCGGCCTTCGGCTCCGGCCGCCATCGCGATGGGGCCAGCCCAGCTATTGAAGGGCGAGCCGCTGAAGTTGACGGCCGCGACCGATTCCTCAAGCAGCCTTGTGACGTAGGAGGTGCCATTCACGTACATCTTCGAGCTGTCGCTCGACAGGCCGGAACCGAACAGGTCGACCGGGTGGCAGCCGTTGTTCGGGTCAGTAAGGGTCGAGCGGCACACGACCTGTCCGTTGGGCGCGGTCACGGCGTCCACGGCCAGAGCCCAGTTGGCGTTGATGCGATTGTTGCCAACCTGCGAATCGTTGGTGTGGTGACCGTACTGGTAGTACGCATCCCAATGCCATTTTTCGCCCAGCAAGCCGCTGAGGCCGAGCACAACGCGCTCGTCCTTATCGGTGGACTCCGGCACCAGAACGCCGAAATCGTTGTTCTGGCGCTTGAACCCAAAGCTGGTCTCGCCGTTGGCCGCCAGTGTTGATTTCAGCGAATCGGGCAGGAAGGCGTTGTCGGCCTGGAGGGTGGTGGGGAACTCGACCGGCGGGATCGAATTCGCTGTGCCCTTTACCTGTGCGAAGGACGCTTCGAAGAATCCCTGCAGGCGGTCACTGAAGTCATAGTCGACGTGAGTCATCACGTTGTAGCGCTCGACTTTCTGGGAAATTAGCGCACCTTCGAGAAACAACTGCTTGCCGTTGTCCGAATCGCCTCCTTGCATAAAGACGAACCCGGCGTTCGCGCCGTAGTTGAACTTGGTCGGCGTGCCGTTGGGCGTGAAAGTCGTGCCGGCGAGCGCTCCTGAGATGATCAGCCCGTTGGCCGAATTGACCACGTAGAGGTTCGGGCAGCATCAGGTTGTAGGGCTGGCCGTTGCCCGGGGTCTGATTGGTGGTGATATTGATGTTCTGGGCGCAGGACTCGCGCGAGAAGCAGTCGCCCGATCCGGCGTCATCCAGGTATTCGCCGCCGATGAGGAAATGGCCCTTGCCACCGGCGAACGGCGTGCCGCCCTTGAAGGAAAGATACGGCCGATTCATATCTCCGGCCTGGGCGCGTCCAAAGGACCCTTCAACAGTGAAGCCGTCATAGTGCTTATCGAGGACAAGATTGACGACGCCAGATACCGCATCGGCGCCATACAGTGCCGAGGCACCCCCGGTCACCACGTCCACGCGCTCGACCAGGTTGCTGGGAATGTTGTTCAGATCGACCGTCCCTTGCGAATTGCTGGGGACAAACCGGCGCCCGTCGACTAGCACCAGCGTGCGGCTCGCGCCCAGGCCGCGCAGGTCGGCGATGCGCCCGGCGATATTGGTCGGCGTGCCATCGGCCGTGGTTTGCGGCGTGAGCGTCGGCCGGAACGTTGGAATTTTGTTCAGTGCCTCCGCGACATCGGTAACCGCGAGGTCATCGAGCCTTTCCGCGCCGACGGCCATGACGGGATTTGGCGAGCCGTATCCACCGGTGGTGATACGCGTACCGGTGATCATGATCTCCTCGACCTGGTCGGATCCGGTCACCTCGACGGCCACGGCGCCCGGGGCGGGTGCATCGGCAGCCATGCTGCTTGCGGCGCCCGCCGCTGCGATCAGCCCCATGACCAGTGCCGATGTCCATCCTGCGACCGGCGTTTGGAGATTCTCGCGGCCCGGGGCGCCGCGGTGTGTGAACGTAATCAGCTGTGATTTCTTGGCCATTGGTCCCCCGAAAGAATGCGTTTTCCTGCGTGCTACCCCTGGCAATCGCTGCCCGAGGTAGGCCGGCCGCCGGAGTATAATGGTACCGGTATCATCTCGCAACGATCGAGCCGATGCGCGATTCCTCGCCTCCAAATCTGGCGCGACCGGCAGATCCCGGGACGCGACGCCGCGACGCAGGCAAGCGCCGTGCGGAAGTCCTGTCTGCCGCTTCGGAGTGCATGGCAAAGCTATTTATGGGCCGTCGCTGGGATTATAGGCTGTCGGCAGGGGAGGCGCGCCTGGCGCGCCGCGCGGCCCGAGAGTGCGACACCGGCCTGCGATGCGGAGGCTGCGATGCTGCATCGGACACGGATCTCTGATACCGTGCACATCACTATAAGGATAACCAATCATGCTGGCGGCAATCTGTCACGGACGGAAGGATCTGCGCCTCGAGCAGCTTGAGGATCGGCCCCTCGGCGCGGGCGAGGTGCGGGTGGGTGTGGCCTACGGTGGAATTTGCGGGTCGGACCTGCACTACTACCATCGGGGGGCCGTCGGCGACTTCGCGGTCCGCGAGCCGCTGACTCTGGGGCACGAGGTATCGGGCGTGGTCCTTGAGCTGGGCGATGGAGTCAGCGGACTGCGTCCCGGAATGAAGGCTGCGCTGGACCCCAGCCGGCCGTGCCTGAACTGCGAGTTCTGTCTCGCCGGTCGGCGCAACCTGTGCCCCAACATGCTTTTTCTCGGAAGCGCTGGGCGCTTTCCGCACGTGCAGGGTGGCTTTGCACAGCACCTGATATTGCGGAATGACCAGGTCATCCCGGTACCGGAGGACACCGATCTGTTGAGGCTATCGGTCGCAGAACCCCTCTCGGTCGGACTGCACGCCGTGAACCGGGCCGGTGCGTTGTCCGGCAAGCGGATATTGGTCAGCGGATCGGGCCCCATCGGCTTGTTGACGGCACGATCGGCGCGTTACGCCGGTGCAGCGGAAGTGGTCTCGACCGATGTCGAGGACGCCCCATTGCAGGTGGCGCGAACCCATATGGGAGCCTCGCGCGCCATCAATGTGGCCTCAAGTCCCCAGGCCCTGGAAGAGTACGAGAGCGAGCAAGGTTACTTTGACGTGGCGTTCGAGGCCTCGGGATCGCCTGTCGCACTGGCCTCACTGTTCAAGCTGATCCGCCGTGGCGGACGTATCGTACAGGTCGGGATGCTGCCGCCGGGGAACACGCCCATTCCGGTCAACGCGTTGCAATCACGTGAGATCGAGTTCGTCGGAGCGTTCCGTGCCAACGATGAGTTCCGGCGAGCCGTGGAACTGATCGTCGCGGGCACGATCGATGTGCAGCCGATCCTGTCGGGAACCTACCCGCTCGCGCAGGCGGTGAGGGCGCTGGAACTGGCCGGCGATCGCTCGAAGGTTGTCAAACTGCATCTGGCCGTGAGCGAGGGAATCCTCTGAGCAAGTGGTCGGCGAGAGGTCTGCATCGCGCGTGATGTTTAGGCGAAGTCCCAAGACAACGGTGCACGTTCGTCGCAGGGCGCGCGCTGCGTTACCGGGAGCGCCCCTGTTCACCGCCCGAACCGCGGCATATCTTGTCCAGCCACACCGTGGAACATGCGAAGTCTCATGAGACGCTCACCGAAGAAGAAGAAAAAGGCGCCGGCCGGCAGGACCAACACGCGCGCCGGCAAGCGCCCCACGATCCGCGAGGTGTCCCGTTTGGCGGGTGTCTCTCGCATGACCGTCTCCAGGGCGATCCGCAACCTCGATCTGGTTTTGCCGGAAACCCGTGAACGCGTGTACAAGGCGATCGCCGACCTAGGCTACGTGCCCGACCGGGCCGCCGGGAGCCTGTCCACCCACCGCACCGGTTTTATCGCGCTGGTGCTTCCGAATCTGACCAATGCCAACTTTGCTGCCGTTGCCCACGGGCTGACCGAAGCGCTTCGCCAGGTCGACTATCACCTGCTCATTGCCTACACCAACTATTCGCTGGATGAGGAAGAACGGCAGCTCAAAAACCTGCTCGCGCGGCGCCCTGAAGCGATCGTCATTACCGGTGCCGTACACCGGCGCACGGCCTCGCGGATCCTGGTCGCGGCCGACATCCCGGTCCTCGAAATCGCCGACCTGCCGCGGCATCCGATCGAGCACGCCGTCGGCTTCTCGAACTACCAAGCCGGTCGCACGGCGGCGCGCTACCTGATCGAGCGGGGATTTACCAAGATCGGCGCGGCCGGCAGTTCAAGTGAAGGTGACGTGATCGACCAGCGCGGTGAGGAGCGATTGCGAGGCTTCGAGGATGAGTTGCGCATGTCGGGCATGCCGACTCATCTGGTGCTGCGCCATGGAAATGTCCCGGTCAGCTATGACCATGGAGCCAAAGTTACCGGGATCCTTCTGCAACGCGAGCCGAAGCTCGAGGCGGTCTTCGCCGTGTCCGACCTGTCCGCCGTCGGTGTCGTCATGGAGTGCCAGCGCAGAAATCTGCAGGTGCCACGTGACCTGTCAGTCATGGGATTTGGCGACTTCGAGATCGGCCGCGAGATCAACCCACCGCTGACCACTATCCACGTGGATTTTCGTGCCTTGGGCCTGCGCACCGGCCAGCTCATTCTGGATCTGATTCCGGGCCGGACCAAAGACGCCCCGCAGATCATCGACGTGGGGCTCAAGGTACTAGAGCGCGCCTCGGTCAAGGCGCGCGCGTGACGCCTAGCGCATGCCGGTCCGGCCAGCAATGACGTGGGCGGTCGTGGTCATGGGCGTCAGTGGAAGTGGCAAGACAACCCTGGGCCGCGCGCTCGCCGAGAGGCTCGGATGGCACTTCGTCGACGGCGATACGCTGCATCCGGCGGAGAATGTCGCCAAGATGGCTGCCGGGATAGCGCTCGATGATGAAGACCGCCGACCGTTCCTCGAGCGTGTAGCGCAAGCGATCACGGGGCAAGAACCGGCCGGGATCGTGGTGGCCTGCTCGGCGCTGCGACGCAGTTACCGGGACTTCATTCGTGCGCGCGCCGGGGAGGTGAGGTTTGTGCTGCCGGTACTGCAGCGCGAGGTTCTCGTGGCGCGACTGGCGCAGCGAAGCGACCACTTCATGCCCGCTTCACTGCTCGACAGCCAACTTGAGTTGCTGGAGATTCCGGGAGCCGACGAGCAGGCGATTCTGGTGGACGGCAACGTCCCGACTCAGGCGCAGGTCGGCCAGGCGATGGCCGCCCTGCGGGGCGCGCAGCACAGTCGCGAAGGCGCGGCTGGCGGACCGAGATGAGAACCGAACGACGCCGTGCGGCGTGTGTGGCAACGATCTATTTTGGATGGAGGATTTAGGCAAATGGCCAGAAAATCATTGAAGCAGCTCCTGCTCGAGTCAGACCGCTGCGTGGTGGCTCCTTGCGTCTACGACTGTGCCTCGGCGAGGGCGGTAGAGATGGTGGGCTTCCAGGCAATGATGCTCAGCGGCGGGGAGGTTTCGATCGCCATGAATGGCGTCATTGACTACGGGTTCATGAACCTCACGGATCTGGAGTGGATCACCAGCAGGATCAGCCAGACATCACCCTTGCCGCTGGCTGCGGACATTGAGGACGGATTTGGCGGCCCGCTTGCCGTATATCGGTCGGCCAAGCGCATGGCCAAAGCGGGAGCGGGCGCGCTGCAGCTCGAGGACTCGAGCGATATGGAGGAGGCGACCAGCCTGCTGCCGCGCGAAAAGTATTACGAGAAGGTCAAGGCTGCGCTGGCCGCCCTTGAGGGAACCGACTGTATTTTAATTGCGCGTACCAACGCGGATCCGGCCACCGAGCTGGATGAGGGGATTGAGAGGTGCCGTAAGGCGGTAGAACTGGGTGCGCAGATGACCACGGTCGTGAAGCTGAGCAATCTGGCGGATGCACGCTACGTGGCCAGCAAGGTGCCCGGATGGAAGATGTACCCAGACGCGGCAGGGAAGAACGGTGTTCCCGAAGTCACGGTCGAGGATGTCTACCCGCTGGGCTACAACCTGATGACGGTGCATTACCTGCTCAAGGCCGCCATGGACGGAATGCTAGAGCACGGCCTGCGCAATGTCGCCCAGCAGGGCTGTCTGTATACCTGCGATAAGGACGACGCCACTGGGGTACTTGGCTGCAGCGCGACGCCGCTCTTTGATCCCAAGGGGTATATGGAGCTCGAGGGCAGGTTCAGTGGCAAACGCAAGGAGTACACGATCGTCGGACATCAGGTCGATGATTACCCGAAGGGGTTTGTCCGCACACCGATCACAGACCGGCTCTGAGCCTGGCTGGGGTCCCACACCCGCCGAGCGCAGGCTGGCTCGGTTGGACACATTTGCACCAAAGTTGGGTTAGACTGCGCCCCCGCAGCGGGCCAGGGGTCCGCCGCCGGCTTGTCGCGGGGGGGATTTTCTCCGCCGAATACTTGTTTTATTGTAATAGGTTACGGGTTTGTTGGGTCCCCTCAGCACCCACCACTCACTGCGGAGCGGTAGTTCAGTTGGTTAGAATACCGGCCTGTCACGCCGGGGGTCGCGGGTTCGAGTCCCGTCCGCTCCGCCATTCGTAACTTATGCTGCAAAACATCGGTGACCTCCTCAAGGGCCAGCGCTGGCTGGCCTTCCTCGTACTGGGATTGCTGATCCTGGTCTTCGCGCTATGGGGCACCTACGGCATTGTTGATCTGACCTTTGGTGCGCCCAAGTACGGGCTCAAGGTCAACGGCGAGGAGGTGGCTTCCTCCACGCTCCAGCAGGCCTGGCAGGAACGCCAGTCGCAGTACCAGCAGCAGACCCGCACTGACATTCCTCCCGCGGTGCGCACCCAGCTCCAGAATCAGTTGCTCGACCAGTACACCCGCGAGACCTTGATGCGCCAGCGCGCCACTGAGCGCGGCTTTCGGGTGAATGATGAGTCGGTGATCCGGGCCTACAAGAGCGAGCAGGCCTTTCAGGTCGACGGCAAATTCAGTGACGTGGCCGCCAAGGGCGCCCTGGCGCAGATTGGCATGAGCCCGGTGGAGTACGAGCGGCAGTTGCGCAATACGCTGCAGGTCTCGCAACTCGAACGCAGCCTGCAACTCGGTGACTTCCTGACCGACTCAGAGGTCAAGCGTGCCTTTGCGCTCGAGAACGAACAGCGCCAGGTGCGCTACGCGCTGTTGCCGGTGGCGCCGTTCAGCGCCGCGGTCAAAGTGGACGATGCCCATGCCAAGGCCTGGTACGACGCTCATCCGGATGACTACCTGAGTAAGGAATCCGTGCGCCTGCAGTACGCGGAGCTTCGCCTCGATACCATCGCGGCCGCCATTACGGTCAATGACGACGATCTTGAGGCCTGGTACAAACAGAATCAGGCCCGCTACGTGGAGGCGGAGAAGCGCCATGCGCAGCACATCCTGATCACTGTCGATGGCAACAAGGATGCCGCCGCGGATGCCGCGGCCTTGGCCAAGGCGCAGGAGGTGCTCAAGGAAGCCCAAGCCGGCGCTGACTTCGCGGCCCTGGCCAAAAAGTACTCACAGGACCCCGGCTCGGCGCACCAGGGAGGCGATCTGGGCTGGGCGCTGCGCGGGGCCTACGTGCAACCCTTTGCCGACAAACTGTTTGCCATGAAGCCGGGCGAAATCAGCGATCCGGTCAAGACCCAGTTCGGTTATCACATTATCCGGCTGGTCGAGGTCCAGGCTGAGCACGCGCGCACACTCAGCGATGCGCGCCAGCAGATCGAAACGGACTATCGGCGCGACCGTGCGGCCGATCTGTTTGGCGATCGTCAGGAACAGTTGCAGCAAAAGCTGGAGACGACCTCAGGCGCGGACCTCGCGGCACTGGCTAAGGAATTCGGATTGACACTGGGCGAGGTGCCCGAATACACGCGCGGGGGTGGTGGCGCCCTGGGCGTCAATTCCGAGCTCTCCGGCGTGGTGTTCGGTGACACCGTGCTCAAGGATCAGCGCATTGGTGGCCCGGTGGCGCTCGCCGACGATCGGCTGGTCATCGTCAAGGTCCTCGAACACCATCCGGCCAAGCCTCAGCCTTTGGCCGAGGTCCGCGATGAGATCAATGCAGCCGTTGCGAAGGAAGAGGGCACCAAGGCGGCGCGCGCGGCCGCTGATGCGGCCGTCAAACGCCTCAAAGCCGGCGCCAACCTCGATGAGATTGCCAAGGAACTGCATACCGCCGCGACCCCGGCGACCTTCATGGATCGCGGTGACCCGCAGCCGCCTGCCCAGATTCGCGACGCCGCCTTCGCGGCTCCGGGCGCGGGCGCAGGCAAGCCCGTCTATCAGGCGATCGCCATGGATGAGGGGGGTGCCGCGGTGCTGGCGGTGCTGGCCGTCAAGCCAGGCGCCGCCGGCGCCAATCCGGCCAACGATCAGCAACTGGTGGCGAGCTTCTCGCAGCGCCATAGTCAATCCGATTTTGCGGCCTACCTTGCGGAAATGCAGCGGCGCGCGACGGTGCGACGGAACCTGGCAATATTTAACTAGCCCGATACGCCAGGTACTGCCGGTGTCTGCGACGCGCCGGCATCGGGCCTAACTTCCGCAGTGGGTATTGCCGACCAGCTCTGCCAGTGCCCGGCAGGCGTTGACTGCACGTGTGGGCCCCTCGGCGGTCACCACCGTGTCGGTGGCCGCGCTGAGCAGCTCATGGGCGCGCCCCGCGTTCAAGCGTGATTCTCGGGCCAGCAGCAGGGCCGTAATCCCCGTGATCTCGCCCGTGGCAATGGAGCTGCCCGAAAAAAAATCGTAGCGCCCGCCAGGGGCCAGCGTGAGCACCTCGCGACCCGGGGCCTGCAAGACACCGGCGGCGGCGCTGTGGTCTTCGGAGCGCGCTACCCCCAGCACCTGGCTGAGGCTTCCGGGAAACGAAGGACCGCCCGCGTGTGGTCCGACAATAATGATACCGGCGCGCTCGGCTTTTTCGGCAAGTGCGCTGAGCAGTGCATCGGGGGGACCTGTAAGACTCAGGTTGATGATATTTGCCTTGAGCTCGATGGCAGTTGCCAGGGCCTGCGCCAGAGTGAAAGTATTGCAGCGCGCGTCGTCCTGTCCGTCCTGGAGCTGCCAGCAGGCCTTGAGCGCCAGCAGCCGCGCCTCAGGGGCTACGCCCGCGATGCCCACGCCATTGTCCGCATCGGCGGCGATCACGCCGGCGATGGCGGTGCCGTGCCGGTCCAGCTGGAAGCGCTTGGCGTCGCTGTCGACGAAATTTCTTTGCACATCGATCCGTCCCCGCAGGTCCGGATGATCACTTGCCAGCCCGGTGTCGATGAGCGCGATGCGCACGCCGCGGCCGCGCGAGATGCGGTGCGCCTGGTCAATGTCCATGCGTTGGTTGCCCGATTGCACGCCGGCGTACGGGTCCGGTGCCGTCGTCTGCACCGCATAGTCCTGGAGCGGCTCGGCCAACGAGACACGCCGGTCCGCTCGCAGGCGATCGAGCATCGCCGCCCGGCTCACCCCGGCGGGCACTTCCAGCACCGCGCAATGGAGGCGCAGCAGGCCGATGGGCCAGGCGGCCACAGGCTGCAAGCGGTACTCGCTCGTCAGGTTCTGCATGGTGCGGCGCGCGCCGTCGCTGACGGCATAGTCCGCATTGCCGGCGTAGCTGCGCCCGGTGCTGCCGGGCCGGACGGACACCGAATCCGGATCGTTGGCAACGGCCAGAACGATGTACTGATCCGAGTTTGCGTGAGTGGCCGTCGCGAGGGCATCGGCGCGAACCGCCGCAGGCCCGGTCCCGGTGGCGCAAGAAGCCAGCAAGACAAGCAATACAGCGGAACCCAAGCGAAGGCAATGCATCCGGGTGTCCTTGCGTCCTATTGCGCGCCGACCTCGGCGAAGCGCACCCGAGGGTCGGCACGGAGATGGGCCGCCGCACTCGGCACGAGGCTCTGCGCGCCCGAGTCGCGCGGCACCAACGTATATACGCCGGCCTCGCTCGGGCCCGCGGCCACCGCGAGCCCAGCGCCAGACAGAATTTCCTTGACGTCCGAGAGCCGGACCTGGTCACTGAAAATGGCCTTGATCACCGCGCCGCTGGCGCTGGGTGCGGGGGCAGCGTCGGTCACCGTGCGATAGGCGCTCGCGCCGGGTCGCAGCCACAACACGCCACACAGCACCAGAATGGCCGCGGCCTGCGCAGCCAGCGTGGCGCGCACCCAGGGGCGGAGCTGGCTGCGGATTGGGCGGATTGGCGTGACCAATGGGTGGATGCTTTGCAGAGCCGCCGTTGCGCACGGCACCTGCGGCAGAGTCTCACCTGCTTCCGCCTCAATTCGTTTCCAGAGGCGGTTGAATGAGGCTTGAGGTGCGAATTCCACGGTGGGTTCGCGGGTGAGCGCTTCGCGAATTCGGCGCTGCGCTGCCAGCTCAGCGCGGCAGGCCTCGCAATGCTCGAGATGACTGGCGAGCCAGCGGCCCTCGGTCGGCTCAATGCGGCCATTGACCATCCAGGGGAGCAGTTCCGAAGCACGGGCATGTTCGTTCATCAGGGTACTCACAGTTGGGGCTGCGCGCCGGCCAGCCCGGGAAGCAGGGCGCGCAATTTCGCGCGCGCGTGAAACAGGCGTGTCTTAACCGTATTGACCGGGCAGCTCATGATCAGGGCGATCTCCTCGCAGGAATGTCCGTGTCCGTAGGCAAACTCCAACGCCAGGCGTTGTTCTACCGGCAGCTGCTGCATGCCGAGCAGGATCCACTCCGCAGTCTCCGCATCGCCAAGCTCATCGGGCGCCATCAGCGGTATGTCTTCGATCGGCGAAGTCTCATATTGCCTCTGGCCGCGACTCTTCAGGGATTTCAGGGCGCGCCGGTATGCAATGCCTATGATCCAAGTCGAAACGCGCGAGTCGCCGCGGAACTTGTCCGCCCGCCGCCAGACCACCCACATGGTGTCGTTGATGATCTCCTCGGCCAGTTCGTAACGCCGAGTCAGTCGGGTTAGGAATCGCGCCAGGCGCCGGTGATAGGCAATATAAAGTTCGCGAAACGCGTCGCGGTCGCCAGCTATTACCCGGTCCAGCAGCACACGGTCGCTCTCGTCGCGCTGCTGCTGTAGATGGCTGGGGGGTGCCGACATAATTGGACGCATACATTTAGTGGTACACCGGTAGGTGCCGGCCCCGGCCGCTCCGGTTCAATAGCTGATCAAAACACCCAGGCCAGGGTGGCCGCGAAAGGACCGCCAACCGGCCCGGAAGAGTACTGCCGATGGGTCGTATCTTGCGCCCAGATCCAGGCGAGATTCACGCGCCAGTGACCATATTTCCAGCCCAGGGTGGCGTCGCCGTAGGCATACGAGGCGTTATCGAGTCCCGGGGGGTAGTACAGGCCTATTCCCGCCGTCAGGTCCAGCCGGGCCGGCAGGTCGCGGTGCCAGCTGGCTTCGAGCGACAAAGCCTGCTCGTCCGTGGCCAAGCCGTCTTCGTATGAGTACAGCGTAATTCGGGGGGTCCAGCTGGCGGCCACCCGGATCTGGTCGCGCCACAGCAGCGACAGGCTCAGTTCGGTGTAGTTGTAGTCGACCGGACGCGGATCCCCCGGATAACTGTAATAAGTGGCCGAGGCACCCAGCGCAAGGTCCGCGCTGAGCGCGCGGTGCCATTGCAGGTAGCTGTCGAGTTCCCAGCTGTCGCTTTCTGGAGCGAGCGACACCTGCGAAGCCCAGACTCCGGCCGACCATCCGGCCGGAAAGTCCCAATGGGCATCCCCTTGCCATGCGGCCTTGCCCGCGCTCTGCGACACGCCCCTAAGGACGTAATCGCTCGTGATGTCGACGGATCCGCCTGGCCCAGCACGCGCTGCTAAGGATACCGCGACGGCGAGGCACGCCGTCAGGGCGGACAGCGCCGGACGAGAGCAGGTGGGCATGACGGGCCGATTGTATACAACCGCCCGCCAGATCCCGCACTAGTCGTAGCCGTGCACCTCCATCAGAAGTAGGCGTGCAGCTCCAGGAACGCCTGGTTGACCGACTGGTCTTGCTCGCTGTGATCATCGAGCCAGCGCGCCCCGAGTCGCAGTTGCAGGTACTGCATCGGCGTGTATTCGGTGACCACGCTGAATCGAGTTTTCATATTGCCGCCGTGCCCGCGATCGGGGTTGAGCACCTCCGCGGTCAATTTCAGATTGGCGCCGCGACGCACTAGCCAATTGGCCTCCAGCAGTGCCGCCGCCAGGTGATGTTGGGTCTGGCCGCTGGGTTGTGTGTTGACCGCGTCCGCCTCGGCGAGCCAGCTCACGGGGCCGGTTCGCAAGCCGCCAAACAGGGACGCCGAAGTGCTGCGCTCCGCCGAGCTGTCGTTGTAGCTTGTACCGACACCGACCCGCCAGCGATCCTGTATGCGCACGACCTGGCCGGTGTAGCGTTTGCCGTTATCGGTTTCGGGGCCGCCGGTAGTGGTGCCAGTGCCATTGCTTACTGCGAATTGCGCGTCCCAGGCACCCGCGCGGTAGCCCAGTTCGATGCCGTCATCGGGCGAGTCCATGTTGATGCCGGCAACCTGCCGTACAAAGGCCTGCTGGTCCTGCAGCCGCAAGCCATAGGGCAGCACAAAGTGGCCGGCGCGCAGATACCAGCGGTCAGCGTCAAATCGATACATCGCCCACGCTTCGTTGTTATAAGCGCCGCCGGGTGCCACTTGTTGATCGATGTACAGCACTACACGATCCGGGATGGGTGAGACGGCCAAATAGATTCGCGCCTGCTCGGTGTTGAATGCACTGTTGACCGCCGTGTCATTGCTCCAGGTTGCGGCGGCGCGAAAATCGGCGCCCATTGCGAGAAATTTGTTGATCGCGCCGGTCCAAACCAGGTCGCCGGTGTCGACGTGATGTGCCGGTAACACGCCTTGTGCAATGGCATTGCCCACCGCGTTTCGTAAACCACCGCCGGTCGGATTGACGTGACACTGTCCGCAGGCGAAGCCTTGCTGCACCGCTAAGTACGGTTCCGCGCTGGCACGCGCGCTCCAGACCACTGTGGCCAGAGCCGCGATGGCCATTCCCAGGAAATGTAGCTTGCTGAAATGCCGGTGCACGGCGTGCGTAATTTTGATCATGCCGCGTCAGTGCCGCATTGAGGCCATTTAGTTCAATGAACCCGCTGCTTGGGCCCCGGTACCTATGTAGGTGCGGACCTGATCAGTCGTTTGCCAGAGGATCCTCAGGTGAGAGTTATGCCACTTTGCCGGCCCGTCATGTCGGTGTTTTCATTGCTAGGTCTGAGCGCACTGGCCGCCTGCGGTGGTTACGGGGGCAGTGGCTCCATGGGCATGGGCATGGGCATGTGTGGTGGCGCCTACGCCGGCCCATGCACGCCCAGCGTCACGGTAACCAATGCGGCGGGCACGGTAAGCGGAATGGTGACACTTGCGGCAAGTGCCAGCGGACAAGGGTCCTACACCGTTTCAAGCGTGCAGTTTCGTGTCGACGGCACCGCCGTGGGCGCTCCGGACACCTCCGCTCCCTACAGCGTGCTGTGGAGTTCCATCAGCGTCGCGAACGGTGCGCATCAAATTACCGCCGTAGTGACCGACTCAGCCAATCAGATGACGACCTCCCCAGCCGTCACCCTCACCGTCAACAACGGCACCGGGAGTTTTGCGGTTTCACTGACGGCCGACCAGATATTTCCTCAGCCGCTCACCACCGCGACCGGAACCGGTAATTTCACCGCCGATACCCGCAATGGCCAGCTCAATGGGAGCATCACTGTCAGCGGCATCACTCCCGTGAGCGCGGAAATTGGCGATGCCTACGCCGGTGCACTGAGCACCGCCGTGATCATGCTCACCATGAATGCCAGCAACGCCAATGAGTGGGACGTACCCGTAGGTACCACCCTCGACTCACAGCAACTGGCGGATCTCAATGCCGGCAAGATTTATGCGCTGGTGCGTTCCGCCACGAGCCCGAACGGCGAACTCAGGGCGCAACTTCTCCCCAGCGGCATCGTCGTCAAGTTTGCGGCGCTTACCGGATCGGCGGAAGTGCCGTCCAACGCCAGCCTGGCAACCGGACAAGTGGCCGTCACGGTCGACGCTGCCAATCTGCGAGCGGCGGCCCATATTAACGTTTCGGGTATCACTCCCACGGGCGCTGAGCTCGACACGGGCGCCGTCGGCGCCGTGGGCGCGCAGCTGGCGACGCTCACGGTCGATGCAAACAACCCCGACCATTACCTCAACGAGGCCATTACGCTCACCAGCACCGACGTTACAAATTTCACTAACGGACTTTGGTACGGCAACGTGTTCAGTGCTACCTATGCGGGCGGTGAACTACGCGGTCAGATTGGCCTGCCCAGCAACAGCGCCTCACCTTGAGGCAATCGCAGGTCCACTTATTTCACGCCGATTTTCTTAGTGTGCCGCATCGTGTCGGGGCCTCGTGCCCCGGCAGCCTGGATCTAACAGGCGGGCACACCGACACCAGCATCGTGAACGTCGCAAGCATCGACGCGCCCACAATGAATCGCATCATCCCCGGCGGTTGGGACAACAGCAGCTGGTGCTCAAGATCCAGGGATCGCCCGCTATTCTCGGTGCAGATGCGCGCGAGCGGTGGCACGCTCAGTCAGGCGCAGATCGATGTAGTGCGGGCTTGAATGGCGGCAGGGGCTTGGAACAACTCAAGTCGGTGCGGGCGTTTGGCATCCGGGCCGGCCGACGCCATAAGGCGGCGATTGCCATGGGGTCGAGACCATCGCGTTGTCCGGACGGCGCAGCTGAACCTCGTGGCTAATCGTCGGCCTCATCGGCAAAGCTCATCCCCACCGTGCTGAAGCCGCTGTCCACGTACATGATCTCCCCGGTTACCCCTGCGGCCATGTCCGAGCACAGAAAGGTGGCCGCGTTGCCCACGTCTTCGGTGCTCACATTGCGGCGGAGCGGGGCCACCTTGGCGACGTAATTGAGCATCTTGCGAAATCCGCCGACGCCCGCGCCCGACAAGGTCTTGATCGGACCCGCGGAGATCCCGTTCACGCGGATGCCCTGGGGGCCCAGGTCGGCCGCCAGAAACCGCACGTTCGCCTCGAGGCTGGCCTTGGCCAGACCCATGACGTTGTAATTGGGGATCGAGCGCACCGCTCCCAGATAGGACAAAGTCAACATCGCGCCGCGCCGCCCCTGCATCAGCGGGGCCGTGGCACGGGCCAGGGCCGTGAAGCTGTAGCTTGAGACGTCGTGTGCGATCCGGAAGGCTTCGCGGCTGGTGTTGGTCGTGAAATGGCCCTCGATCGCCTCGCGGGGCGCGAACGCCACGGCATGCACCAGGATGTCCATATGTCCCCAGTCGCGCGCGAGCCGCGCGGCCGCGGCGTCGATCTGTTCATCCACGGTCACGTCAAGTGGCATCAGAATTGTCGAGCCCAGCGTGGCCGCCAGCGGCTCGACGCGCTCTTTGAAGCGGTCATTGGCGTAGCTGAAGGCCAGTTCGGCGCCGTGGACGTGCATGGCCTGGGCAATCCCCCAGGCAATCGAGCGGTCCGTCGCCACGCCAACGATCAGGGCGCGTTTGCCCGCGAGCATCCCCATGACTGCATCCCCTCCTGAACTCAGCCGTGCGAGCTGACGAAGGCTACGAGTTTTTGTCCCGGGCGGATTGCACTGCCCGCCGTCATGTCGTTCCAGCCCAGCAGGTCGTGCAGAGTGACTTGCAGAAGGCGTGCGATGCCGTAAAGGGTATCGCCCGGGCGCACCGTATAGGTGACCTGTCGACCCGCCGCCGACCCGCTGGTCGAGGCGCCGCGGTTCGCGCTGCTGGCGCCGGGGGAGCGATCGGAGACCACGAGGCGCTGGCCCGCACGCAGCGGGTCGGAAACGCCCATGTTGTTCAACCGTGCGAGCGTATTGACGTCGGTACCGAGCCGATGCGCCAGACCGTACAAGGTATCGCCGCGCCGCACGACGTGCAGGCCGCCGTGACGGGACGAGCGGCGGCCGCGCATGCGCTCCGGGCTATCCACCAAGGCCGCGGCTCGCAACGCCTTCTCGGGAAGGTCGATGGCGCTTGAGGGCACCATCAACGTGCTGCCTACCACCGGCTTGTCATTGGCATCAAGACCGTTCAGGTGGCGCAGCAGCTCCGGCGTGGTCGAATTCTCCTTGGCGATGCCGGCCAAGGTATCACCACGCTGCACCTCATAGTGCGCCACGCGCATGCGTTGCTCGGGTGTCAGGGTAAGGAGCGTTTGCTCGAGTCCGTCAGCCACATCGGTCGGCACCAGCAGGGTATAGGGTCCGGTCGGATCGGTGGCCCAGCGGTGAAACGCAGGATTGAGCTCGTACAGCTCCTCCTTAGTCATGCCGGTGAGCTGCGCGGCCACTTGCAGATCGATCTGTCCGCCGGTGCTCACCTGGGTGAAATACGGTTCGTCGTCAATCTGGCTGAATTCCAGGCCGTAAGCGGCCGGGTTGGCCACGATCCGCCGCATCGCCAAGAGCTTCGGCACATAGGCCCGGGTCTCGGTAGGCAGCTTGAGGTGCCAGAAATCGACGGGCTTTCCGAGACGCACATTGTGGTTAATGGCGCGTTGCACGTTGCCTTCGCCACAGTTGTAAGCGGCGATCGCCAGCAGCCAATCGCCATCCAGGGAGTCGTGGAGAGATTGCAGGTAGTCGAGGGCGGCACGGGTTGAGGCGACGACGTCGCGCCGCCCGTCATACCACCAATTCTGCTTCAGGCCATAGGTTGAGCCCGTGTCCGGAATGAATTGCCACAAGCCCGAGGCTCGGGCACGCGAATACGCGTAGGGCTCGAATGCGCTCTCGACCACCGGCAGCAGCGCCAGCTCGAGGGGCATGTTGCGGGCGTTCAGTTGCGCGACAATGTAATGCAGGTAATGCTCCGCGCGGCCCCAGGTACGCTCCAGGTAGTCCGGGTGATTGGCGTACCAGTTGAGTTCGCGGTCGATCGCGGGTTGATCGACATCCTGCAACTTGAAGCCGGCGCGCAGCCGCGGGAATAGATCCGGCGGCATCGGTGATACAAAGGAATGATCCGTGAACGCCGGCGGGTCGATCTTTTCCACCGCCGCATCATTGGCCGCGGTATTCGATTCACCGGTAGCGCCCGCGACGACGGCCGGCGCGGCGCCACTGGGCGGGGCAGCCGTGGTGAGCAGCGCCTCGGCGGTGCGGCCCTGCGAGTTCGGGGGCGCATAGGCGCAGCCCGATAGCGCAGCTAGAGCCATCAGCAATGGAATGGGGGCGTTGAGCGCGCGAATCGGCGTAGTCAAATTTGTTACATCCCAGTGCCGGGCCGATAACATGTTACGGTATGGGTGTCGTATCCAAGTGTGATCCGACAGTGCTATTTAACCTGTAAGTTCACATAATTGCTACCTTTTTTGGGTGGTCAATCACAGTATTGGTTTTTGATGGCCGAATATTCCTCAGCGTTGGCAGCGTGGCAGACGGGGGCACTCGGGCGAGCGGTCGTGGCCGCCGAGGCCCAGTTGCTGGCCGAAGTCTGCGACGATGTCTTCGGCTTGGAACTCCTGCAAATTGGCAGCTGGGGCCGCAGTCGTGAATTGCTCAGCGCCAGTCGGGTTCGCCGCCAGACGGTGATCGCAGCGACCTACCCGGAAGGACAACCGCCGGACATCGTGGCCAGCGCGGCGGGTCTGCCGGTGAGCAGCGGCTCGATTGACGCGGTGGTATTGCCGCACAGCCTGGAAATCGAGCCTGATCCGCGGGCGGTGTTGCGAGAGGCCGAGCGGGTGTTGCTGGGCGAAGGCCAGCTCATCGTTTTGGGCTTCCGACCCCTTAGTTTGTGGGGTCTGCGCGCGGCAGCGCGCCGTACGGGTTATCCGCCGGGACTGGGACGCCTGCTTTCCGAAAAGCGCCTGCGCGATTGGCTGGCGCTGCTGGGCTTTGAGGTGATCGCAGCGCGCCATTACCTGCATGTCGCGCCGCGCGAACCGCGCGGCGACCCACGACAGTTTGCGCTTGGCATGCTGCGCCGCGGCCTCTTCAATCCGCTGCCGCCCGGTGCCTATGTGCTGAAGGCTCGAAAGCGCGTATACGCGCCCACGCCACTGCGCCTGCGCAGGCGCGAATACGCCCAACTTGTTGGTGGCTTGGTCAACCCGTCCGCATGACCGACGCCCAAATTATTGTCGAGATCTATACGGACGGGGCGTGTCGCGGCAACCCGGGCCCCGGAGGCTGGGCGGCAGTATTGTCGTGCAAAGGGCGTACGCGCGAGATTTCTGGCGCCGAAGCAGACACCACCAATAACCGTATGGAGCTGCTGGCCGTCATCAATGCCATACGCGCCCTTACGCGCCCTAGCCGGGCGCGCATCTACACCGACTCGCAGTACGTGCGCTTGGGCATCACCCAGTGGCTGAAGGGCTGGAAGGCGCGTGGCTGGCGCACGGCCAGTCGAAAACCGGTAAAGAATCGAGATCTTTGGGAACAACTCGAGGCGCTCGTGGCCGGCCACGAACTCGAGTGGCACTGGGTGCAGGGACACTCGGGCGTGCCTGGCAATGAACGCTGCGACCTACTCGCCAACAACGCGATCGACGCGCTGGTTGGTCTAAGATAGCGCTATGCGGCAGATAGTTCTCGACACCGAAACCACCGGGCTGGAGGCCGCTCAGGGTCATCGCATCATCGAGATCGGTTGCGTCGAGCTCTACAGTCGCCGTGCCACCGGACGCCATTTTCATCGCTACCTCAATCCCGATCGTGAGGTGGACGAGGGCGCGCGAGCAGTCCACGGCATGTCGCTTCAGGACCTAGCAGACAAGCCGCGTTTTGCCGATGTCGCGACAGAATTTACACAGTTTATCGCCGGCGCCGAGCTGATCATTCATAACGCGGGGTTTGACGTCGGCTTTCTCGACGCCGAGCTCGCGCGCCTTGAGGGCAGCACGCCGTTGCGGATAAGTGAGCTGTGTCAGGTGCTCGACACGCTGAGTCTGGCGCGCGAGATGCATCCGGGCCAACGCAATAACCTCGACGCGCTCTGCAAACGCTACGGCGTCGACAATTCACACCGCGATCTGCATGGGGCGCTGCTGGATGCGCGAATTCTTGCCGACGTGTATTTGGCGATGACCGGCGGCCAGAGTGCGCTCGCCCTAGAGGAAGCTCCTCGCCGCTTTGCGGCGCGTCGCACGCTTGACGATAACGGACTACCCGAGCTGGTGCTGCGCGTGATTGAGCCAACTGCAGAGGAGTGTGCTGCCCATGAGCAATTGCAAGAGCTATTGAACAGCGAAAGCCAAGGTCGCTGCCTGTGGCGTGCGCGATGAAGATACTGGTCACGGGCGCGGCTGGCTTCATTGGATCATTTACTGCATCGCGCTTTCTGGCCAGGGGCGATGAGGTCATTGGACTCGACAATCTCAACAACTATTACGATGTGAACCTAAAGCTTGCTCGTCTGGCGAGACTTGAGGCGCAGTCGGCGTTTCGCTTCGTAAAGCTCGATCTCGCTGATCAGGCGGGCATGCAGGCGCTATTCGCGCGAGAGAAATTTCAACGCGTCGTGCATCTGGGAGCGCAGGCGGGCGTGCGCCACTCCATGCTGGATCCGCACAGCTATATCTCCAGCAATGTCGTCGGCACGCTCAACGTGCTCGAGGGCTGTCGCCACAACGACGTCGGCCACTTGGTTTATGCCTCGACGAGCGCCGTGTACGGTGCTAGTACCAGAATGCCGTACTCGGAGCACGAGCCCGCCTCACACCCGCTCTCGCTGTATGGCGCAAGCAAGCGCTCGACCGAGCTGATGGCTCACAGTTACTCGTCCCTGTTCCGTGTGCCGACCACCGGTCTGCGGTTCTTTACGGTGTATGGGCCGTGGGGTCGCCCCGACATGGCGCTGTTTTTGTTCGCGCGCGCGATTCTGGCCGGTCAGCCGATCGAAGTATTCAACAACGGCCGTCACAAGCGCGACTTCACTTACGTGGAGGATATTGCGGAAGGCATCGTGCGCGCCACAGATCTGGTGGCTACTCCCAATCCAGAGTGGGATGGTGGCGCCCCGGACCCCGCGACCAGCCGGGCTCCCTACCGCCTCTACAACATAGGCAGCAACCGTCCCGTGGACCTGCTGCGCTATATTGAGGTTTTGGAGGAGTGCCTGGGAGCCAAGGCCGACCGGATTATGAGACCGCTCCAACCGGGAGATGTCCCGAATACGTGGGCGGACGTTGCGGAGCTGTCCAAGGCAGTTGGTTACATGCCGGACACCCCCGTCGAAGTGGGTGTGCGTAACTTTGTACGCTGGTTCATGGAATATTACCGACCATGAGCGAAAAGCAGCTGTGCGGCACTGAATGCGCTGCCTGGGCGCAGTTGGGTGCCGCTGCGTCCGCGACGCTCGCGCAGACTACACGCGAACTTTTCGCCGTTGACCCGCGGCGCTTTGCCCGTTGTTCCGTGCAGGCTGTTGGACTGCTGTTCGACTATTCGCGCCAGCGTGTGACGCCGGAATTGATCTCGTGCTTTGCTGCGTTGGCGGAGCAGTTGCGACTGCGGGAACGTATTGAGGCCATGTTTCGCGGCGATGCCATTAACACCACCGAGGGCAGGTCCGTATTGCATACCGCATTGCGGCGAACTCAACCCAAAACGCCACTGGTCGTTGGAGGGGAGAGCATCGACGCACTGGTAGGCGCCGAACGCGCGCGCATGCTTGATTTTGCCGAGGCGGTGCGTAGCGGTCGGGTGCGATCGAGCTCTGGCCAGACCATTTCACTGGTAGTCAATATCGGCATAGGCGGGTCTGATCTGGGACCGGCCATGGGAGTCACGGCGCTGAAGGCATACACAGCCGGCAGTCCGCGAGTCGTCTTTGTGTCCAATGTCGATGGCTGCCAACTTGCCGACGTGCTCGCCGAGGCGGAACCGGCGCAGACGCTATTCATAATCTGCTCGAAAACCTTTACCACGCTCGAGACGCGCAGCAACGCGCTAGCAGCACGCGCTTGGATCCAGGAAAGGCTTGGTGCGGCGGCGATCCCGGATCACTTTGCCGCGGTGTCGGTCAACGTCGCGGCTATGAATGAATTCGGCGTGCATCCCGACTATCGGTTCGCAATGTGGGACTGGGTGGGCGGGCGCTACTCAATCTGGTCGTCGATCGGTGTCTCGCTCGCGATTGCCATCGGGCGCGCTAATTTTGAATTGTTCTTAAGTGGCGGCGCCGAGATGGACCAACATTTCCGGACCGCGCAGTGGGCGCAAAACCTTCCGGTGCTTGCAGGCATGCTTGGCGTCTGGAATGTGAATTTTCTCCATCTGCCCACGCTCGCTGTGCTTCCTTATGATCAGCGACTGTCCCGCTTCAGCGCTTATCTCCAGCAGCTCGAAATGGAGAGCAATGGTAAATCCGTACGACTTGATGGCGGGCCAGTCACAGTGGCGACCTGCCCGGTGATCTGGGGCGAGCCTGGTAATAACGCCCAGCACTCCTTTTTTCAGTTGCTGCATCAAGGTACCGAGCGCGCAGCAATGGATTTTCTACTACCCGTGAATTCATCATGCGGGCGAAAGGAGCAGCAGGATCTCGCCATCGCCAGCTGCCTGGCGCAGGCAGAGGCACTAGCATTCGGGCAGACGGCCGAACAGGTGGAGGTTGAACTTCGCGCTCAGGGCGTTGCCAAAGGTCGCATCGCCGAACTGCTGCCTCATAAGATCCATGCGGGGAACAGGCCATCAACCTTGATCATGTTTCCGCGCCTTGATCCTGCCACACTTGGCCGCCTTATCGCCCTGTACGAGCACAAAGTGTTTGTGCAGAGCGTGGTCTGGGGCATCAATGCCTTCGATCAATGGGGTGTTGAATTGGGTAAGCAGCTGGCCAAGAGAATTGCGCCACTAGTAGAGCGACCGGAGGAATCGGCGGCAGCGGCGGCGGGGAGTCAATCCAGCTCACTGCTCGGGGCGCTGCAGTTTGTGGCCAGCCACGTGAGCGCGTAGCCGACTGTGATGCAGGGCCAGCGCACATGGAGAATTCCAACGTGCACCATGTCGTGATCATTGTTGCCCGGCAGTATGGGCGATGGGAAGCCTGCGAAAAATGGCTTCTATGAAGCGGGAGGGAGAATGTTGAGTTTGCGCAATCGCCGGATTGGGATCATTGGTCTGGGTTATGTCGGACTGCCTCTGGCTGTCGAGTTCGGGAAGAAATTTTTGACGAAGGGGTTCGATATCAACCCGCGCCGAATTCGCGAACTACAAGCACGTCGCGACAGCACGCGCGAGGTGACTTCGGGGGAACTGCGAAAGTCAACAAAATTAACCTTGACTTCGCGACTTCAAGATTTGAAGAAATGCAATGTGTTTATCGTCACCGTTCCGACACCGATCGATGAATACAAGCGTCCCGACCTGCAGCCTTTGTTGCAGGCTACTGAGTCGGTCGCAAAGCTTCTCAAAAAGGGCGATGTCGTTGTATACGAGTCGACGGTGTATCCGGGATGCACGGAGGAAATCTGTGTGCCCATACTTGAGCGGCGTTCGGGCCTGAAATTCAACGTCGATTTCTTTGCCGGGTACAGTCCCGAGAGAATCAACCCGGGTGATAAAAAGCATCGACTGACGGCCATCCTAAAGGTGACTTCCGGATCGACGCCAGAAGCCGCAGACCTTGTAGATAGGCTTTATCGCGGCGTGATCACTGCCGGCACGCATTTGACCAGCAGCATTCGCGTTGCGGAAGCGGCGAAAGTGATAGAGAACACGCAGCGGGATGTGAATATTGCGTTGATCAACGAGCTTGCGCTCATCTTTCACCACCTCGGAATTGACACCGAGCAAGTATTGGAGGCGGCAGGAACGAAGTGGAATTTTCTGCCATTTCGTCCGGGTTTGGTCGGCGGGCATTGTATTGGTGTTGATCCGTATTACTTGACACACAAGGCCCAGGAGATTGGATATCACCCGGAGATGATTCTTGCCGGAAGGCGCCTGAACGACAGTATGGGCGCCTACGTAGCCAGCCAGGTGATGGGCCTGATGGCCAAACGGCGAATCCATATCAAGGGATCCCGAATTCTGGTGCTGGGTCTCGCATTCAAGGAAAACTGCCCGGACCTTCGAAACTCCAAAGTCGTCGACGTCATTGGCGAATTGCGTAAATTCGACGCCCGCGTTGAGGTCTACGATCCGTGGGTAAGCGGCCGAGAGGCGCACAGCGAATATGGAATTCGGCCAGTGCGCGCTTTGCGCCGCAATCGCTACGATGCGGTGGTGCTGGCAGTCGGGCATGATAGGTTCAAGAGCCTCGGGTCAGCCGCGATTCGACGCCTTTGCCGACGGAACCATGTCTTCTACGACATTAAGTACACGTTTCCAGCCGCGCAGAGCGACGGCCGCCTTTGATCCGTTTGCACCAAATTCTCAGAAAATCGGTACAATCCGCGCCCTTAGCCCAGACTCCAGGATTCCTCTATCGTGCCTCAGTTGCCCGTGGTCTTGAGATTGAAACGGATCGCGGTCAGTGTGGCCATCGGGGCCCTCCTCGTACTTCTCGGTGCCGGTGTCGACGCAGACGCGCAGCAGGGCAGCCTCTCGGGTGCCATGCAGGCCTTCCAGCAGTTATCGCCCGACCAGCAGCAGGCGATACTGCAGCGCCTTGGCGGCGGCCAAGGTGGGGGAATTTCGGGCGCCCTGGGTGGGCAGGGTGGGCAAGGCAACCAGGGCTCACAAGGCGCGCAGAATCAGAACAACCCTGCTGCCAGTAACTCGCAGACCCCAAGCTCGAATCCGAACGGAAGTCAACAGCCGAAGCCGGTGATCCCGGTGTTCGGTCCCGACGATTGGGTTTTGGTGGACATCAATCTGCCTGGAGAAAAATCGGTCGCTCAGCTGGCTGCGGACAATTACGCCCGACAACTCAACGCCGACGCGCTGCAGGCGGTCACCGGCCAGCTATTGCAAACCCCACAGTTGCCGACTCAAAACGGCAACGGCACGCAAAACGGCAATGCGACGAATTTGCCGCCGGGCGTCAATGTTCCCAATTCCGGTATTAATGGCACCACGGTGATGCCGCCGGCGGGCACGGTCGGCACGAATCAGGCCGGCATGCCGGACAGCACGACGCCGCAGATGCTGACGCCCAAGACACCGCAGACGGCGCAGGAACAGCGCAAGCTCGATGCGCAGCATGACCTGATCAGGGCCGTGCGCGCCAACAATCCCTACCAGCTCGATCATGACGGCATGCTGCAGCTTCCGGGCTTTCGCAGCATTGCGCTGAGCGGCCTGACCGAGGCCGGAGCGACACGTCTCGTCGCCTCGGAGCCTGCGCTGGAAGACTTCGAGCTCCGCGTCACCCGCCTCCCGATCTCAAAGAGCGGCAAAGAGGCACTGCAGCCCTATGGCTACGACCTATTCCAAAACGCGCAGCAGAATATGGCGCCTGTCACCTCGACTCCGGTTCCAGCCGATTACGTAGTTGGCCCGGGAGACGTTCTCGAGGTGCAGCTGTATGGCAATCAGAATTACACCATGGAGCTCACCGTCAGCCGCGACGGGCGCATCAACTTTCCCCAGCTGGGCCCGGTAAGTGTCGGGGGCCAGCGGTACAGCGTGGTCAAGCACGAGCTGGAGGCCCGCGTTGCGAGGGAAATTAACGGCGTGCGCGCCGGTGTGTCGATTGGCGAGACCCGCACCATCAGTGTATTCGTGCTGGGTGAGGCCATGTATCCCGGCTCGTACACGATCACCGGCCTGGCCACGGTCACCACGGCACTGTTTGCGGCCGGTGGCGTAAAACCCCAGGGGTCGCTACGCCGTATCCAGGTGCGTCGTCAGGGCGTGCTGATGCGCGAATTCGACTTGTACGATCTGCTGATGCACGGTGATTCATCGGCCGACGTGAAATTGATGCCCGGAGATGTCGTCATGGTGCCCGAAGTGGGGCCCACGGCGTCGGCTTATGGCGAAGTGCAGCGTCCGGCCATCTATGAGCTCAAGGGCCCGACCAGCGTCACGTCTTTGATTGAAATGGCCGGCGGATTGACTCCCGAAGGGGATCGGGACAGCGCTTCTCTAGTGCACGTCAATGCGCAGCGGCAACGTCTGGTCATCGACGTTGATCCGAGCGCACCCAGCGCGCAGAACCAACCCGTTGATAATGGGGACGCATTGCGGGTTGCGCGGCTCAAGCCCACGATTGATTCCGGCATTTCGCTGCAGGGCTACATCTACCGGCCTGGCAATTTCGCTTGGCACCAAGGACTGAGACTCACCGACGTGCTCGCTAGCATCGATGAGCTCAAGCCGAACGCCGACCAGAACTACATATTGATCCGCCGCGTAGTGAGTCCCGGCCGCCGCGTCAGCGTGCTGTCGGCGGATTTGGAGGCTGCGCTGCTGGCGCCGGATTCGGCCGCGAACGTACTGCTGCAGCCGCGCGATACGTTGACGGTCTTTGATTTGCAGACCGGCCGGGACCGCGTCATCGAACCCCTGATGCAGGAGCTGACGTTGCAGGCCAATCTGCAGCAGCCCACGCAAATTGTTCACGTCGACGGCAAGGTCAAGGTCCCGGGCGATTACCCGCTAGAAACCGGGATGCGCGTTTCGGACCTGATTCGCGCCGGTGGCAGCCTCGATTCCTCCGCCTACGGTGGCCACGCCGAATTGTCGCGCTACACCACGATCAAGGGTGAGCAGCGACGCACTGAGATCATACCGATTGACCTGGCGGCCGTGGCGCATGGGGATGCGACAGCGAACATCGAACTGCGGCCGTTCGACCAGCTGTCGATCAAGGAGATTTCCGGCTGGACTGAGCAGGATCAGGTGACCTTGACCGGGCAAGTGCGATTCCCGGGCACCTATACGATTACCCGCAACGAATCGCTCCGATCGGTAATCGAGCGCGCCGGAGGCCTCACGGACCTGGCGTTCGCTGAGGGCGCGGTGTTTACGCGCGAGGGCCTCAGGGAGCGTGAACAGCAGCAGCTCGATCGACTTGCCATCCGCATGCAGAGTGATATCGCCTCGATGTCCCTGATGGCCGCGCGCGCCAGCCAGAGTGGCGCCACCGCGGCCTACAACGTGGGGCAGTCGTTGCTGGCCCAGATACAAGCCACCAAGGCGGTGGGACGGTTGGTCATCGATCTGAAGGGCGCCATAAACGCGAAGCCCGGCAGCGCAAACGACATTATTCTTCGGGACGGTGATGAACTGATAGTTCCGGTGCAGCGCCAGGACGTGATGGTGTTGGGTGAGGTGCAGAGCCCATCTTCTCACCTCTATCAGCCCGACCTTTCACGCGATGACTACATAGCCCTGAGCGGCGGAGTCACTACGCAGGCGGACAAGAGCAAGATTTACGTGGTGCGCGCCGACGGCAGCGTCGTCGCTAACCAGCACCGCTGGCTGTTCAGCTCCGACGGTGCGGAAATCCGTCCTGGAGATGCGGTCGTGGCGCCCCTCGATACGGAACGACTGCCCAACTTGCCGTTGTGGCAATCGGTCACCCAGATCCTCTACCAACTGGCGGTCGCGGTGGCCGTTGTTCATACCCTCTAGTAGCCCTATTCAGGCTATGAGAACTCGAGGGGCGGAGGCAGCGGTGGTCGAACAAGTGGATGACGACAACCCAATGGACCTGCGGACTTTGGTCGCGGTCATCTGGGCGCGCCGCAGGTGGGTGGCATGCAGCATAGTCGCTGCCACCTTGGTATGCGCGGCCATCGCCTTCCTCGTCAAGCCCACCTACCGCTCCTCCGTGGTATTCGTCTCCGCGACCGCTGGACAGGGCAATCTCAGCGGCCCGCTGGGCTCAGTCCTGGATTCGCTCGGCGGCCTGGCCTCGCAGGCGGGCATCAATCTGACCAGCACCTCCGATACCTCTGACGAGGAAACGCTAGCGGTGCTCAAGTCCAGACAATTCACCATGTCCTTCATAAACGACGAGAATCTGTTGCCGAAGCTCTATGCGAAGAAATGGGATTGGGCTGCGAATAAATGGAAGGTCCCGATTGAAGATCAGCCCACACAGGCACGGGCTTTCAAGAAATTTGACAAGAAGATCCGGACCGTGGACCGAGATAAGAAGACCGGACTGATGACAATGCAGATCGACTGGACCGATCGCAATGAGGCAGCCGTCTGGGCCAATGAAATGATCCGCCGTGTAAACGTTGAAATGCGCGCACGCGCGATACGCAAGGCCGAGGACTCACTCGGGTTTTTGCAAAAGGAACTGAACACCACCACGGATGTGGACACCCGCGATGCCGTTAACAGGCTGATTGAGATGCAGGTGAAGCAGCGCATGCTCGCGAACGTCACCCCGGACTATGCGTTCAGGGTCGTCGACAAAGCCGTGCCGCCCGACAGTGACGATCCCGTTTGGCCCCAAAAGGTGGCGCTGCTGATTGCTGGGCCACTTGCGGGTTTTGCGCTCGGCGTGGGGTTGGTGCTCGGCTACCGCTCACTGATGGGCCCGACAAGGGCAGGGCCGGCGCGCGCTGGCGCCGACGCTTGAGCAGATCGTGACCGCGCCACGGCCAGCAGGTAGGGGCTGATAGCCCATGATCGGGTTTGCCATTCTCGGCTGCGGCCGAATCGCCAAGCGCCACGCGGATTTGCTGGGCAACGGACAGATCGAAGGCGCGCGGCTGGCCGCTGTTTGCGACCTGGATCCCGCGCGCGCCCAAGCGTTCTCGGATACATATCGGGTGCCGGGCTTCGCCTCGCTTGCCCAGATGCTCGCCCAAACCGATATCGATGCCGTGTCCATATTGACACCGAGCGGGTTACACGCGAGCCATGCCATCGAAGTCGCACAATCGAAGCGCCACGTGATCGTGGAAAAGCCGATGGCGCTGACATTGGCGGATGCAACTGCGATGATCGGCGCGGCCAAGGCGGCCGGCGTGCGGCTGTTCGTGGTCAAGCAGAACCGGTTCAATGTGCCCGTCCTCAAGGCAAGAGAAGCCCTTGAGGCGGGCCGCTTCGGCAAGCTCGTGCTAGGCACCGTAAGGGTGCGCTGGTGCCGTGAGCAGGCTTATTACGCTCAGGACAGTTGGCGTGGTACCTGGGCACTTGATGGCGGGATCCTGTCGAACCAGGCCAGCCACCATATCGACATGCTAAGTTGGTTTATGGGCGATGTGGTGAGCGTGCACGCCAGAGGTGCGACGGCGTTGGTGGACATTGAGGCGGAGGACACGGCCGTTGCGACGCTCAAATTTGCCAACGGCGCGCTCGGGATCATTGAAGCGACGGGCTGCGCACGCCCTAAGGATATGGAGGGATCAATCTCGGTGCTCGGCTCGGGCGGCGCGGTCGAGATAGCGGGCTTTGCAATGAATAAGATCAGGACCTGGCAGTTTACGGTTCCGCTGGAGAGCGATCAGAAGGTGACCGAATTGTATTCAGTAAATCCGCCCAACGTCTACGGCTTTGGCCACCAAGCCTATTACGAGCACGTGGTAAAATGCCTGGAATTTAACCAGCCGGCGATTGTAGATGGAACCGAAGGTCGGCGGAGTTTGGAACTGGTGTCCGCGTTATATGAATCCATGGCGAGTGGTCGGGAAGTAAAAATTCCCTTCCGTACCAGGCATTCCCGCCTGGGCCAGCGGCCAGCTTAAATGGGCGAGCCGACATTGCTGCGGGCGGGTGTGCGCGACGTGGTCTGTGGGCAGCGCGTCCGGATCGTCGAGCCCGCCAACGTGTATGAATGCATATTGGAGGACGATTGTTTCGTGGGTCCGTTCGTGGAGATTCAAAAGGGAGTCCGGATTGGCGCGCGAACCAAGATTCAATCGCATAGTTTCATCTGTGAGCTTGTTGAAATCGGTGTCGATTGCTTTATTGGGCACGGAGTGATGTTCATCAACGATCTTTTTTCCTCGGGTGGCCCGGCACGCGGGCGCCGTGAGCTGTGGAAGGCAACTCGCGTTGGAGCGCGCGTATCGATCGGCTCGAACGCAAGTATCCTTCCCGTTAGTATTTGCGATGACGTCGTCATCGGCGCTGGCGCAGTGGTCGCAAAAGACATTCTGAAATCCGGCGTCTACGCCGGAATCCCGGCGCGATTCCTGCGGCCCCTTGATCCGGGCGTTGGGTGAACGCGGTGCGCGCGCTGAATCAGCCAGGGGTTCCCTTTGCGGATCTGTACGCGCAGTACCAGTCGATCAAGGCGGACATAGACGCGGCCATCGCCGGGGTCATAGAAAGCTCGGCATTCATTCGTGGCCCATACGTGCAGAGGTTTGAGGAACAGTTCGCGGCAGCGATCGGCACCTCGCGCTGCGTGTCCTGTGCCAACGGGACCGATTCACTGTACATCGCCATGCGGGCACTTGGCGTCCGGCCGGGGGATGAAGTCATTGTGCCCGCGCATTCGTGGATATCCACGAGCGAGACGGTAACGCAGACCGGCGCCGAAGTGGTGTTCTGCGACACCGACGATCGCACTTTCACGATCGATGCGGCGGCCATCAGCGCCAAGATCACCCCGCGCACGGTCGGCGTAATCCCGGTGCATCTCTATGGACAGCCCGCCGACATGGACGCGGTGCTGGCAGTCGCAAAAGCGCATCGGCTGTGGGTTCTCGAAGACTGCGCTCAGGCCCATCTTGCCCGCTACAAGGGCAAAATGGTGGGCACGTTTGGCGAGGCCGCGTCCTTTTCGTTTTACCCCGGAAAGAATCTGGGCGCGATGGGTGATGCCGGCGCCCTCGTGACTAATGACGCGGCATTAGCGGACCGCATGGCCATGTTTGCCCGGCATGGGGGCCTCACGAAGGGCACGCATTTGATCGAGGGGATTAACAGCCGACTCGACGGACTACAGGCGGCAGTATTATCGGTAAAATTGCCGCACCTGGCGCAATGGACCAAGCGCAAGCAGGAAATCGCCGCGGAATATGATCGGCGGCTGGCCGGTGTCACTGGACTGGTGACGCCTACGGTCGCTGCGGGCCGGGAGCACGTCTATCACCTTTACACTGTGCGCCACGAATCGCGCGACAAACTGGCCGCCACACTCGCGCATGGGAATATACAGACCGTGGTGAACTACCCCACCGCCCTGCCGTTTTTGCCGGCGTACTCTCGGTATGGACATACGCCGGAGCAGTTTCCCAACGCGCACTACAATCAGTCGCGCATCTTGTCACTACCGATCTATCCGGAAATGTCGGACTCGCAGCTTCTCTCGGTGGTTAGCGCGATAGAGGACTTCGTGGGTTGAACGAAGGCCGTGCAGGCGGCGGTTCCGCGCTGCACGTCGCGTCGCACAAGCTCGCCCGAAACTCCGCTTGGAACCTCATCGCCCTGTTTGCCACCATCGCCGTGCACTTCATCACGGTGCCCGTGATTATTGGCCGCATTGGTCTTAGCGAATTCGGCAACGCCGGCCTGGTGCTGGCGCTGTGGGCTCCGTTGTTGCTGGTCGGCACCGTAACGGGCCAAGCACTGACTCGCGAATTGGGCGTTCGCGTCGCCGACCACGATCCGGCGGTATTGCGACGGCTGACGGAATCCGCCTCCTTTCTCTGGGTATGGTCGACAATCGTTGGCTGGCTGGCGCTGACGCTGGCCGGACCGGCGCTGCTCTCGCGCCTCGTTGGCGGCGGCGGCGCCGCACACTGGCGGTGGGACATCGCGATCGCCGGGCTTGGCTGGGCCGCACAACAGGGTTCGCTCATGTTGCAAGGCGCGAGCACGGCATACCAGAGCTATCGAATCGTGGCATTGGTCACCTTCGTGACCGCGGGCGTGACGATTGCAACCATCTTGCTGTGGTCGCGCGTCGTACCCGACGCGGGTGGCTATCTCGCAGGCCTGACGGCCGGCTATTTCTTCGGCCTGTTGTTGTGGCTGGCTGTCGCCCGCGCGACCGGTTCGGCATCCTTTATCATGCCGCGGATGCATCGCACTGAGTTACACAGCCTGTTCAGCTTCGGCAAATGGCAGGGATTGGCGCAGCTGACCGGAACCTTGGCCAACCAGGTTGACCGCTACGTACTGGGAGCCTTGGCCTCCCCCGTGATTGTCGGCCAGTACAACGCCGCCAAGCGTCCGCAGGAGGCCGCCTACAGCGTGGCCTCCAAGCTTGCGGAGGTCCTGTTCCCGTACTTTGTGAGCACGGCACGGGCTGACGCGGCCCGGCAGGCCAAGTTGTACCTGCTGGCGTCGTGGGCAGTCATGGCTTGCGGCGCCATGGTCCTTGGGCCCGCGATCTCGCTGGCCGACCCGATCATGCATATCTGGGTGGGGCCTGAAGTGGCCAACGGCGGCGCCCAGCTGATGCGCACATTGGTCCTGGCCGGGCTGCTGGGCTGCGGCTCCAACGTGTTCGCTTTCTACCTGATGGGTCTGGGCAAGAATGCCCCGTTCGCCCTGACTGCCGTGCTCTATTCCTGCCTGGCGATAGTCTTGTCTATCGTAATTATTCGCCACTGGGGCGGCTACGCCGCCGGCGCCGGACTGGTGATTGCCAGCTTGGTGCGGATGCTGGTATCGCTCGGAATTCTGCGGCACAGCATCTTGCGCAACATACGCGTCGGCGACCTGGCCATGAGCTCGATCTCGCCGCTCCTCGTCGGTGCGGCGGCAGCCTACCTTTGGCGCATGGTTCCCATTATTGGCGCCATCAATTCGTGGGGCGGCGTGATGCTGGCTTACCTGGGCATCTCGTTGTCGATCGGCGCCGGCGTGTGCCTGGTCACCGTCACCACGCCCTTTGGCCGCAGCGCGATAGTCTGGATGGCAGGCGTGCTGCAGCGGTCCGTCTCGTCCCGGGGTGTCGCCTGAGCCGGCGCCATCGGATCTGACATGGGCCTGGATTTCTCGGGTTGGGTGTGCGCCGCCTCCATACTGGTGGCGAGCTGGTTCCTGTTCCGCTACGTGGGGGCAAACCTCTCGCTGGCCGGCGTCGCGCTGAGTTTGCTGCTGCTGTTCCACGGCCCCGCCTATCTCTTTTATACCCGGGTCTGGGGACCGCCGACGGATTTCTACGACCAGATTCTCGCGGCCGCGCCCGGCGAACCCGTGGTGCGCAATCTCGACCTGGCGATCAGTTGCCTGTTCATATTTGTTTGCCTCGGCATCAGGTTCGCCGACGTCTGCATGAGCATGTCGGCTCAGCGCATGCAGCGTGCGATCGCTGCTTGGAAGGCAGGAACGGGCCGGGTCACGCCCAGCGAGGCGAGGCGACTGTGGTTTTGGCTGCTGTTGATCGGGGTTGGCGTGCTGGTGCCGTTTATTTTCATCGACCACCAGCTATCGAAGGTGACGGACTACATGTCGGTTGACCTTACTGCACGGGACAAAGTCGATATGCGCCGCGAGCAGGGCGGCAGCGCGTTCTACCCTTACAACGTACTGATCAGTACCTTCGCTCCGTTCCTCTGCTTTGCCGTGGTGGCGGCGATGAGGCTCAACCGCCGCCACTGGAAGCTCCTGGGCTTGGGCTTTATAGCCCTGGTATGCATCGGGAAAATGGCAACCTTGAGCAAGGCGCCGCTGGCGGTACTGGTATTGCAACTCGCGGTGGTGGCCGTGCTCTGCAAGTCGCTGCAGGTACGCGCCGCCGCCATGTTCAGCCTGATCGGTACGGCTGTGGTGGGTTTTGCGGCCATGGCTCTGGTGGCCATCCCGTCGATCGATGGCGCCGAGGTGCTGTTCAATTATCTCTTCTACCGGACCTTCATGATCGTCAACGAGGGGCTGCTGGAATACTTCGCGGCCATACCCTACGTCTTGCCGTTTACTTGGGGCGCCAAAATGGGCTGGATCGCGGACCTGTTCAATGCTGACCCCGGATTGCCGAATTACTGGCTGGTATCGCAGGTTCATCGCGGTGAGTTGACTTCCACGACCTCGGTGATGTTCCTTGGGGATGCTTGGGCGGACTGGGCCTGGTTCGGCCCCATCCTGTTCCCGTTCGCATTCGGGCTGTTAATGCGAGTGGTTGATATCAAGCTCATCGCGCGCCGGGGCAAGTGCATCGGTGCCATTGCCGCCCTCGGGCTGGGGCACTTCTGCATCTTCATCGCGCTCACACGCTCGCTGGAGTCGATACTTCTGACAGGTGGCCTGCTGTTCGCAATACCGTTCTGCTGGCTGATCAGCGGTCCGCGTGTCGACCGACCACGGGTTGCCTCCGCTGCACCCGATCCAGCCAGCGAGTGCTCCGCCTGATGTCGATGCGGCTGTTCCAGAATTCCGGGATATATCCGAGTTATCGTCCGCGCATGGATGCGATCGCGCGAGCGGCCACGACCTTCGAGGCTCGGCGCCGGGCGTTCCTTGACGATCGCAGCGGCGCCTGTCATTTTCTAAAACCGGTGTTGGACCACGACGCGACGGCCTTCTTCACCAACGCCGATGACCTGCCGCTACAGAAAATGTGGGCGGCCCAGAACGGTCTCCCGGCGGCAGCGCCACCCGAAACGATCCTGCTGGCTCAGATCGAACAGCACAGAACGGAAGTGTTCTACAACATGGATCCGGTCCGCTATCAATCGGACTTCATCCGGCGACTCCCTGGTTGTGTGCGCAAGTCCATTGCCTGGCGCGCGGCACCCTCGCCGCGCATGGATTTCTCTGCCTACAGCGCGATCGTATGTAACTTCCCGGCGATCCTCAGCGGCTATCGGCGCATGGGCTGGCGGGCCGAATATTTCTCCCCGGCGCACGACCCGGTCATGGATGAATTTGCATCGAACGAGGATCGCCCGATCGACGTGTTGTTCGTGGGCGGCTACTCACGCCACCACCGGCGACGCGCGCAAGTGCTGGAAGCCGTTGCGCGCCTCGGCGAGCGCTACACAGTGCGCCTGCACCTGGATCAGTCGCGGTTGAACAGGTTGGCGGAGTCGCCGCTTGGCTCGCTACTCCCCCTACGTCGGCACAAACGTCCGGCGAGCATCAGGGCGCTTGCGAAGCCGCCGATATTCGGCCTAGATTTGTATCGGGCCCTATCGCAGGCAAAGATCGTGCTGAATGCCGCAGTTGACATGGCTGGTGAGGAACGCGGCAATATGCGCTGCTTCGAAGTGCTGGGCTGCAGGGCAGCTATGGTGTCCGACGCCGGCAAATACCCGTCGGAAATGGACTCGGAACACAGCATGATAATGTACACTGATCCACACAACGTCGCCGCGATCGTCGAGAATTTCCTGCGCGATGGCGCGCAGCGGCGCGCGATCGCCGACCGCGGCTTCGAGGTCATGCGCAACCGTTACAGCAAGCAGCGACAGTGGACCGAGTTCTGCGCGCTGGTGCAGTGACCTTGGTGAATCCAATAACGCAGGCTGGAAACTGGCTCCTTGGCCGTTACGTCAAGCTGCGCCGGGACGTGAGTGTGTCCGAAGGGGCACGCGTAAATTGGTGGCAGCTGAGGAATGTCCGTGGAAAGCTGGAGATCGGCCGCGACTCGTTGGTTCACTGCCGGATCGATTTCGATCATCCGGGCGGTGTCGTAACCATTGGCAGCCGCAGCTACATCGGTGCGAGTCATCTGGTATGCCATAGCAGCATCCGCGTTGAAGACGACGTGCTCATTTCATGGGGCGTCGTGATCACGGACCATAATGCCCACTCACTCGATCGGGAATTGCGCAGCCAGGACGTGCAGGCGTGGCGGCGCGGCGAGAAGCAGTGGGACGGCATCGCCATCAAGCCGGTCCGGATTTGCAGCGGTGCTTGGATCGGATTCGGCGCCGCGGTGCTGAAGGGCGTGTGCATCGGCGAAGGCGCAGTGGTGGGCGCTCGCGCGGTGGTTACGCGCGATGTGGCGCCACATACGCTGGTGGCCGGGAACCCGGCTCGGGTAATCCGCCAGCTGGCCAGGACCAGTTAAGCCATGTCCACAGTGTGGATCACGGGTGCACGCGGGTTTATCGGTCGTTACCTGGCGCGGACGCTGGCCGGCCAGGGAATTACCGTCGTTGGAATCGGACACGGCGCCTGGCCTCTAAGCGAGGCGGCGCATTGGGGAATCTCGAGCTGGGTGAACGGCAGCGTTACGGGCAGCAATCTGCAGGCGCTGGCACGCTCGGTCGGCCTGCCCGTGACCGTATTCCATCTTGCGGGCGGTTCCTCGGTGGCGGCGGCCATCGCCAATCCGCACGAGGATTTTTCCCGGACCGTCCTGTCTACGGCGGCCTTGCTGGAGTGGCTGCGCCAGGTGTCGCCCGCCACGCGGCTGGTGGCGGTGTCGAGCGCGGCGATTTACGGTGCCGGTCACACGGGTCCCATCGTCGAGGACGCCACGGCGCGACCGTATTCGCCCTACGGTTGCCACAAATACATAATGGAACAACTGTGTAGTTCGTACGGAGCGACGTATCAACTCCACTCGGTGGTGCTTCGACTGTTCTCGGTCTATGGAGCGTCGCTGAAAAAGCAGCTGCTGTGGGACCTGTGCAGCCGCCTGGCAACAGCACCGGAGACTGTGGAGCTCGGCGGCACGGGCGAGGAGTTGCGCGATTGGGTCGACATTCGTGACGCCACCGCAGCGTTGGCTGCCGCGCCGGCGCTGGCGGCGCCCGCTGTCCCGGTATTGAACATCGGCAGCGGCGTGGCGACACCCGTCAAGCGCATTGCCGCGCTGATCCAGGCGGCGTGGAAACCCGGGCCCAACCCCGCCATTGTGCGCTTCAGCGGCTCTGCCCGTGCCGGCGATCCCTTCAGCCTCCAGGCAGACACCAGGCGCATGGCGGCGCAGGGCCTCCGCTGCGCTATCGCGCCTGAGCAGGGCATCGCCGACTACGTGCGCTGGTTTCAGGTTGCAGGTCTGGCCTCATCTTGATACGCGTGGCCTTCACGCTGATTGGCGGCCCTGAGTGGATCGGCGGCCGCAACTATCTTGCCAATCTGCTGCGCATACTGGCGACGCACCAAGCCGGCCTGATCCGCCCGTTGCTGTTCGTTGACCGTACGCTAAAGCCCGACGAAGTGTCGGGCTTTGCTGCCATTCCCGGCGTTGAACTGATCCAGAGCCAGGCACTGGACGCATCGCGTGGCCGGCGGGCGCTGCTGGCTGCGCTGATCTGCGGTCGCGACTCGATGTTGCGCCAGGAGTTTGTGGCACAACGCGTCGATGTGGTCTTCGAGGCCGCGCGCTATTTCGGCTGGCGCCTGGGGATACCGGCCATCGCTTGGATGCCCGACTTCCAGCATCGGGCAATGCCCGGGATGTTTACACGAGCCACCCGCCTGAAGCGGGAACTGGGATTCCGCGCGCAGCTTCTGTCGGGACGTCTCATCATGGTGAGCAGCGCAGACGCGCGCTCGGCCTGCGAACGCTACTACCCTGGCAGCGCGCGCCGGATCTTCATGGTGCGCTTCGCAGTTCCGCCGCCGACGGGAATCGATGCGACGGGCGCGCGCCGGGTGGCGGACCAGTACGGTCTTCCGGAGCATTTCTTTTTCCTGCCTAACCAGTTCTGGCGGCACAAGAATCACCTGCTGGTGCTTGAGAGCTTGGCGCTGCTCAAGGATCGGGCAAGGCCGGTTACCGTGGTGGCCACCGGCAGCCAGGTCGATCCACGCAATCCCGGTCACTTGCAGGCGATCCAGAAGCTGGTGCAGGATCGTGCTCTGACAGGTCAATTCCGCAACCTGGGAATGGTGCCCCAGCCCCATGTGGCGGCGCTGATGTATTGCTGCGCGGCGCTGCTGAACCCTTCGCGTTACGAGGGCTGGAGTACTACCGTGGAAGAGGCGCGCTCCCTGGGCACGCCGCTTATCCTATCCGATATACCAGTGCATCGCGAACAGGCCGGCGCAAACGCGATTTACTTCGACCCGGCCGATCCGGCGGCGCTCGCAACAGTGCTCACGGACTTCGTGCCGCTCGCTGCCGAGGCCAGGAACGCGGCGCGAGTCGCAGCCCGGGCAGCGGCCGAACTGCGCATGCAGACCTTTGCGGAAGAGTTCCTGGAGGTTGTGCGCGGCGCCTTGCGGGGCAGCCGATTGCAAATTGGCCCGAGCACGCAGGACATGACTCGCGGCATATGAGCTTCGTCAATGACAACGAGTTATTGTCGCGCATCCTGCCCGAGATCGGGGTCGGCGGGTACAGCGCACACGATGGCACCATTGAATTCTACGGTCGTATTCGGGCATTGCTCGTCCCTGGGATGCGCATCCTCGATTACGGGGCGGGGCGCGGTGCCTGGTACGAGGACGATCCATCGACCTATCGGCGCGATCAGCGACTGCTGCGCGGCGCGGTCGCGGAGGTCATTGGTTGCGACGTCGATCAGGCGGTATTGGGGAATCGCGCTGTCGATCGCGCGTTCGTGATCAGGCCAGGGGCTCCGCTTGCTCTGGAGGACGCCAGCGTCGACATCGTAATCGCCGATTACGTCCTTGAACACATCGAAGATCCCGCCGCGTTGGCTGCGGAGCTTTTCCGGGTCCTCAAGCCGCGCGGCTGGATTTGCGCGCGGACGCCCACAAAATACAACTACGTATCCATAGCGGCGCGACTGGTCCGCAGTGCGCGCCATGCGCGCTGGCTGCGAATCGTCCAGCCCGGAAGGAAGAGCGAGGATGTGTTCCCGACCGTCTACCGGCTGAATACCCGCAGCAGCGTCCGCCGGTACTTCCCTGCCAGCGCGTTCGAGGATCATTCCTACGTTTACTGCTTCGAGCCCCAGTATTTCTTTGGCAAGCGGGCCTTGTTCCGGATTTTCCAGTTCCTGCACTGGTTGCTGCCGGGATCGATGCACGGCAACTTGTACATTTTCCTCTGTAAGCGGTAACCGACATCGGTCCGGATATCGCGTAAGTCATGGCATCCATGAAGATCAGCGTCGTCACCATTACGCTCAACAGCGCCGCCACGATCGCGGATACGCTGCAGTCGGTCGCGTCCCAGACTTATCAGGATGTCGAACATCTGGTTATCGACGGGAACTCGAGCGACGACACCCTGTCAATTGTGCAAGAGCACGGCAGAAGCGGTATTCGCGTGCTTTCGGAACCCGATGGCGGTATCTACCAGGCGATGAACAAGGGCCTTAGGCTGGCGCAAGGCGAGCTGGTGGGGTTCTTGAACGCGGACGACATCTACCAGGATGCGCAAGTGCTTGCGGAAGTAGCTCGGGCGGCGCAGGACCGGCGCGTAGATGCGATATACGGCGATCTGGTATACGTGAGCCGGACCAATCCCGGGCGGGTCATACGGCACTGGCACAGCGGCCGCTGGAGCCCTCAGCGGCTGCGATTTGGCTGGATGCCACCCCACCCGACGCTATATGTTCGTAAGCTGCTGGTTGAACAGCTGGGGGGATTCGATGAGCAGCTGCGCATCGCGGCCGATTACGATTTCATGCTGCGCCTGCTGAATTGGCCGGGTATCCAGGTTGCCTACCTAGATCGCGTGCTGGTGCGCATGCGCACCGGGGGCACCAGTAATCGATCGCTGAGCACCATGTGGCGGAAGAGTCGGGAAGACCTCATGGCATTGCAGCGCAACAAGTTTGGCGGCTGGTTTACACTGTTGTGCAAGAACGTGCGCAAGCTGCCACAGTTCGTGCATGGGAAGTTGTGATCGTAAAGGAGCCCGCGACAATGGCTAGCACAATGAATCGGTGGCTGACTGTGGTTGGCAGGCTGACCTTTGTCATCGTGACCCTCGGCTTGGCGTGGCCTTTCCAGGCGGCAGCGGCACAACGGACGGCAACCAGTCCCTGCGGCTCGCATGCGGATACGCTCGAAGTCACCGACTTCGGTAGCAAGAGCGACGGCAGCAGCGACAACCTGGACGCGTTCAAGGCGGCGCTGGCTTACGCATCGCGCTGCTCGGTGCGGACAGTTCACGTCCCCGCCGGCACCTACGCGTTCGTACCCACAGGTGCGGCGGCGGGGTTGCTGCTGCCCTCGAATATCGCGCTGGTGGGCGACGGCATTGGCAAGACGGTGCTGCAAGTGACCGCCGGCAAGCCAGGCGCAAATTTTGACAGCCTGCTGTGGGCGCGCAACCAGGATAATGTCGAGATTCGCGGCATGACGATGGTGGGCAACAACGTCGTGGTGAACAATCCTGCCGGCCAGCCGCTGAATACCTATGGCACGGCGATATCCATCGCCCTAGACGAAAAAGCCAATGCGCCGGCCTTTGGCACGCCCAGGGATCTCAAGCAGTTCACCATCGCTGACTGCCAATTCGAGAATTTCAATGGCGCGGCGTGGGTGCGCGTGACCAACTACAACGCCTCGTACGTCATCAGCGATGTCGAGATTCGCCACAATATGTTTCGAAGTCGCGCCGGCAATGCGGTCAATGCGTCGAACATCGGCTTTACGTCCTTTGCCATCCAGGTCACGGGGTCCCGAAACAGCGCTGCCGGGTTGGTTAAGGGGGTGCGCATCAGCGCGAACAACATCGAAGCCACCTACATCAAGGGTGGAGTAGGGATCTACGCGGGCGTGGCCGACGCCGTGATCGCGGAAAATACGATAGTGAACGCGGGGGCCGATACGTCGATCCCGGATGATCGGGGTGCATACGCCATCTCCGTGTACCAAAACGCCTATAAATACGACCAGGGGCAGGCCGTCATGCTCGGCGGAGCTGCGCCGGACAATGTGCACATCGAGCGCAACGTGATTACGCGCCCGCGCTCATGTGGCATCTACACGGCGGCGGTAAACCGCATATGGGTTGTGGGCAATAAGATATCCGGCCAGACGGACGGGAAGAATCAGACACTGCCCAAGGGAGCCATAGTCATGAATCATCCGACCGACGGGACGGTCACTGACAATCAATTGACGTCGAACCATATCGGCCTATCGGTGCTGACGAACGAGAAGGGTCGAGTCGTGGCCTCGAATAACAGCATTTCGGACGTCCCTCGCGGCGGATTCGCAACTATCGCCCCTCGCGAGGCGGCTACCCATTGAGGCAAATCAACGGGCGAGTGGGTGGGGGTTCGATCGCTTGGACGTGCCGGTGACGGGAGATGCGCGGGCCAGCGGCAGCTGGAGCTGGGAAGAAACCATTGGCTGGCTGAGGATGCAGCCCGACCAGGCGCAGCTGATCGTCTCCGGTTACTACGACGACCCGCTGGAAGGGGCTGCATCCCGCTACTGGCGCAGCGAGGAATGGCAGGCCATATTGTCCTTGCTGCCTACGCCGAACGCTGGCACGGCGATGGACTTGGGTGCCGGACGGGGAATCACCAGCTACGCCTTGGCCAAGGCAGGCTACGATGTGGTGGCGGTCGAGGCCGATCCCAGCGCGCTGGTGGGCGCCGGGGCCATCCGCAGCCTTGCCCGGGAAACCGGGTTGTCGATCAAAGTGCAACTGAATTCACCTGGGCCGCTGCCGTTCCCGGACGAAACGTTCGAGCTGGTATTCGGCCGTGCAGTACTGCACCATCTGACGAATCTCGAGCACGCCTGCGAGGAGATTGCCCGCGTGCTCAAACCCGGTGGCACGGCAATCTTCGTTCGCGAGCACGTAATTTCCCATCCTCGAGACCTGGAGGCGTTCCGTGCTCTGCATCCCCTGCATCGCTACTACGGAGGCGAAAACGCCCATATGCTAAGGCGCTATACGCGTGCGCTGGAGGGAGCTGGCCTGCGCGTGAGCAAAGTAATCAGTCCCTGGCGCAGCGCGATTAACATCTATCCGCGCACCGTGGCCGAGTTCCGCTACGAGCTGGCCCGCAGGCTGGGACTGGGCAGTGACGCTCTGGCACGCGCGATTTGCAGGATCATCAGCGTGCCCGCTGTCTGGCGCGCATTCTCAAGCGCAATCGAGGCCATTGACCGCCGGCCCGGGCGACTGTATTCCTTCGTCGCCGTGCGGCCATGACACGGATCCGTACCAGGAAGGCCTTTCGTGACCTCGATTAGCGAGGAATACCGCGCGCTCTACGCCGGGTACTATGCCGACCCGCGCGGCGGCCTGGCGACCAAGCGAACGCTGGCCGCGGCCGATTCCCTGCAGCACATGCGGCAACTTTTGGGCGATTACAACCCGGATGCCATCATCGACGTGGGTGCCGGGAACGGCAGTGTCCTCGAGGCGCTTCAACACAGCGGTTTGGGCAGCCGTCTTACAGCGGTAGAAATATCGGAGAGTGGGATTGCAGAGATCAAGGCGCGGCAACTGCCAAGACTGGTTGATGTGCAGATCTTCAATGGCTACCAGATTCCTTACGGCGATGGCGCATTCGATCTTGCCATCGCCATCCACGTGCTGGAACACGTGGAACATGAGCGGGTGCTCCTGCAGGAGTTGCAGCGGGTAGCCCGGCGAATAATCGTGGAGGTGCCCCTGGAAAATGGCCTCCGCGCGGGGCGCGCGATCCGTGCCGGCAGGCCCAACGGCCACATCAACTACTACACGCCGGAGACGTTCATCAACCTGCTGGAGACCGCCGGGTTGAGAGTGCTCGACCATGCAGTGCACACGAGTTCTGTGGCCTACGAGCAATTTCTCTCAGGAAGGTTCAAGGGACGAGTGAAGCATGCAATAAGACGGGCGGCCCTGACGGTGGCGCCTACGGTTGCGCCCTGGCTGGCGACCTACCTGCTGACCGCCTATTGCGAAACGCATGCATCTGCCAGGCAGGCGCTCTGATTGCGATTCAAGTGGCGCCCTCACAAAAATGGGCGATGGCGGCCGCAGTGGCCGTGAATTCAAGTGCTGGAAAACCGCGGACTCGCTGACTCGCACGTAACCCCGTACCGCCCGGACGTGGACGGGATGCGTGCCATCGCCGTGCTCTCGGTGGTGGCCTTCCATATGTCCAGGGCGGCGCTGCCGGGCGGCTACTTTGGCGTCGACATGTTCTTCGTGCTTTCGGGTTACCTGATCACCTCGATCATCTGGCGCGAGATCACCCTCGGTGAGTTCTCAATCGTTCGATTTTACGATCGACGCATCCGACGCATCGCACCAGCGCTGCTCCTGGTGCTGTTCGCGACTACCGTGGGCGCTGTGGTGCTCCTGCTTCCCGTGGATCTCATCGGATACTCCAAGAGTCTGCTTGCGACCGTCATGTTCGTAGCCAACGTCTATTTCTGGCGCGATACCGATTACTTCTCACGCCTTGCGGACGAGAAGCCGCTGCTCCACATGTGGTCGCTCGGCGTGGAGGAGCAGTTCTACGTGCTCTTCCCGCTGCTATTGGTGTTTGTTGCAAGGTACGCCAGGAAGAGGGTGGCGACCTGGACCGCGGTCATTGTCCTGGCATCGCTATTATGCAGTGCATTCCTCGACAGACTCGGGGGTGCTCTTCCCGCCTTCTACCTACTTCCGCCCCGAGCCTGGGAGTTGGGAATCGGCGCGTTGATTGTGTTCGCACCCCGTGGCGGCGTGCATCGCGAGAGCACGGCCGGCATCTTAAATGTCGCCGGGATATGCCTGGTGGCGTTCGGCTTGCTCAGGGGACCAATCGTGTCTTCGCCGCTGCTGCCTGAGGCGCTGCCGGTGGCTGCGGGTACGGCGCTATTGGTTTGGAGCGGATCGCACGGGGGCCACTGGGTATCGCGGTGTCTGTCGTGGCGACCGCTCGTGTTTATCGGGCTAATCTCGTACTCGCTTTACCTTTGGCATTGGCCGGTCATCGTGCTGTTCAAATACTACCTGGTGCGTGATCCCGGGATGCTGGGCAGCTGCGCAGCGGCGGCCTTGATGACGGCTTGCGCGGTGTTGTCATGGCGATACGTGGAACGACCGTTCAGGTCCTCTTCGATGCCCATAGCCAAGGTGCGCTACGCGGCACTGGGCGCAAGCGTGGCCGCCGTCGCCATCGGCGTGATGATCATTGCCGCTCAGGGCTTACCGTCCAGACTTAACCCGGCGGCCGCAAGAATCAATGCCGCCGTGGGCACCAATTATCGCTGCGCCGTGTCCGACTACCTATATTTGTCGCAGTCACGGGCCTGCGTGCTGGAGCTGCCATCGCGCGACCCGAAGGACGCCGACGTCGTCCTGCTCGGGAATTCGCATGCGCAAATGTACGCGCCGGTGATCAAGGAACTGCTGCAGGGCCTGTCGCTTCACGGCCTGCTGGTCCCGGCCAACGGCTGCCTGCCCACTTATCAGGCGAACATCAATCCGGCCTGCCTCGAGCTCGCGAATCGCAACATCGATGCGGTCGCTGCTCTGCGGCGGGCCCAGGTGGTCATCATCGGCACCACATGGAGCGAGCGCATCGGCGATCTTAAGGGCCAAGCGCAGCCCGGTCCGGTCAGCGCCGTGGTCGCGGGCCTCGACCGGACGGTCGATCGCTTGCTCTCGGCCGGCAAGCGCGTGGTGCTGATCGGCCCGATTCCCATCCCTGGCTGGGACGTGGCTTCGATTGTCAGCCGTGACTTGGCCTTCGGACGGCCCGTAGATCGCCCCTTATACGAATCGCAACAGCAATTTCTTGAGCAATATTCATCGGCAATCGCACATTTCGAAGGCCGGCACGACATTGGTTTCGTACGCCCGGATGCCACGCTGTGCTTCGCCGGGCGCTGCAACTACCTCCTCGATGGGCAGTCTATGTTCGCCGACGACAATCATCTGGCCGCAGCCGAACTGACTCGATTCCGACCAGCTTTTGATGTGGCGCTCCGGCGGGCGCTGGGCAGGAACTGATCCCAGGCCCATAAAATCCTGGTCCCCGCATATAGATGCCTGTAGGTGTCAACCTGCGGCAATTCGCGACGTTTAGTCATCGTCAAGCAAGGATAGGATTGCAACGGCCCATGACGGAATTTTGCTACAGTCCGCGCGGTTTCCCCGTTCGGCGCCCGAACAAGCGAGCTGTCGCAAATTGGCGACAGCGTGAAATTCACAATTGAGGTAACATGCGTACTGCCGCCGAACTAAGAAGAACAAGGGTTTCGGGATGAATGTTCTCGTAGTCGCCGCCATTGGCTTTTTTGTGACATTGCTGGCGGTGCTCGCGCTACGCCCCCTCGCCAAAACCATCGACCTGCTCGATCGTCCGGGCGGCCGCAAGCAACACGACGGTGACGTGCCGCTGGTTGGCGGCCTGGCCATGTTCTTGGGACTCGTCGCCGGGGTAGGGTTCCTGGACACTTCTAGTGCCGCGGCGACATCCTTGGTCGGCGTATCGGCGATTCTGGTCGCCATAGGGCTCCTGGATGACCGCTTTGAGCTCTCCCGCTGGATGCGGCTGGGCGTGCACCTGGTCGCGGCCATCGCCCTAATCGCCGGGACCGGAGCGCTGGTCCGGCAGCTCGGCAATCCTTTTGGCACCGGCGATGTAGCGCTCCATGGCCTCGGCGTGGCCGTGTTCACGGTGCTGCTCATAACAGCGGCAATTAATGCCTTCAACATGCTCGATGGCATGGATGGCCTGGCCGGTGTTACGGCGCTCACGGCGTTTGCCGGGCTCGCCCTGGTGAGCTGGTTGCACGGTGATCACGGGCAGGAGCTGGCGATTTGTGCGGTGGCCGGAGCCGCCGTGTGCGGCTTCCTGATTTTCAATGTGCCTGCGCGCTACGTGGGCCAAATGCGCTGTTTTATGGGTGATGCCGGCAGCACGCTGCTGGGGGCGGTGGTCGTCTGGCTGGGCATTCGGACCAGTCAAATCCCGACCGGAGGCGCCGTGCATCCCGTGACTGTGCTTTGGATCGTGGGTCTGCCGCTGTTCGAGTTGTTCTGGACGGTCATTCGGCGCGTATCACGGGGTCGTTCCCCCATGAAAGCGGACATGGAACATTTTCATCACTTGCTCATGAGGGCGGGGTTTAGTGTGCCGGCCGCCTTTTTGACCTTTGCCCTTATCAACGTGACGCTGGTGGCCTGCGGTGTGGGCCTGGATGCGCTTGGAGTGCCGGATTTCGTTTCGTTGACAGTGCTGGTGCTGACGGGGATCGGACTCGTTCGTCTGATGTATCGGGCGCATTACTTGGTTCGCCTGCTGCCAGCAATCAGCCGCGGCACGCCGAGCGAGGCCACCCACGATTGGTCCAGCTAACATAGAGCGGTTGCGCCCGCGGCGGGGCGACTTGAGTCAGGCGCGCAGATCCCCAGCCAGCAAAGCATCAACAGCGCGCTCATCCAGATCCGACGGCGGCGTTGAGGTCGATCCCATCGCGATGTTTCCCCGCAGCTGTGCACCTCGTGCCACCGCGACTCGGGGCGATTCCATGTCCCCGACGACCTTGGCGCTGCAGGCAATACGCAACGTCTGGGTCGCGTGAATATTGCCGTTGACGGCCCCTTCCACAAATACATCTGCGGCGTAGACGTCCCCGAGGACTGCCCCCTGCGGGCCTATCGCCACGGCCCCGGCGTGGTGGATGGATCCCTCCGTCAGGCCGTTGATGCGCAGCACCGAGCCTGAACTGCCCATGGCGCTGGCGGGGGTAGTGCTGGCAAGCGCCGGGCCGCGGTGCCCATCGCTGGCCGGCGTCGGCGGGGGAGCGTTCGGCCTTGGATTCCGGAGACGCGCTCCGCGCGAATTTTTACTGCGTCGACATTTCATCGGGCGCGTCGCGCGGCTCGAAGCGGCGCAAGCTGGGGCTCCCGGTGTTGAACCGAGACATCGTCCGCCCGATCCTGGTTGATCGCGCCATTGATGGTGGCGCCTTCCTGGATCGTTAGCTGTGGGCTGTAGATATTTCCCTCAACGGTGGCCGAAGCGTGGACGATCGCCGACACCTCGGCGTGGACGTTGCCCACGACCACCCCCTCGATGCGGATGGTTCTGGCATGAATACTGGCGGTGACATGCGCCGTTGGTCCGATGGTCACGTTGGGTGCTTGCACGCGGCCCCCATCAAGCTGCCCCAGGATCACAAGGTCTTCAGAGGTCGCGAAATCGCCGCTTAGAATCGACTTCGGGCCCAGCAGCGAGACTCTCTCGTTGGTGGGCTGTTCGGGAAGGCGCATCGCAGACTCCTGCCACATCGTTGGACCGACCATACGCCGTAGGAACTGGCCTACTCTGCGATCAAAGTCACAGAGGCGTGAGAAATTAGTGCTAACTGGCTGTAACTTCTTGGGTTTTGAGGCCGCTGGCGCCGAGTTAAGTCGCCGGCCGGCGGCACGGCCTGAGTATCTGGTGCGCAAGCACATTGACGCCTAATATTCCGCGCGCGTCGGCGCCCGTCACGCCCGAAAACCGGCAGCGATTTGAAACCTGGAGATCACTGTCTTATGAAGCAGATCGAGTTTGGACCGGAGGGGAGTGCCGACTCCCTTCGGCTCGTCGAGGCGCCGGCACCGGTCCCGGGCGCAGGTGAGGTGCTCATCGCCGTGGACTACGCGGGCGTCAATCGGCCCGACCTGCTGCAGCGCTCGGGTAAGTATCCGCCCCCTCCCGACGCATCGCCCATCCTGGGTTTGGAAGTGTCCGGACACATCGCTGCGGTGGGATCCGGAGCGGGCCCGTGGAAGCTGGGCGAGGCGGTTTGCGCGCTGACCCCCGGAGGAGGGTATGCGGAACTGTGCAGGGCCCCAGCGGGCCAGGTGCTACCCGTCCCGGAAGGGGCGACGCTCGAACAGGCCGGCGGTCTCCCGGAGACCTGGTTTACGGTCTGGGCGAACCTCGTGGACCTCGGGCACTTGGGCCCAGGTGAGCGCGTTCTGGTGCACGGCGGCTCGAGCGGCATAGGTCTGGTCGCAATCGAGCTGGCCAAGCTTCGGGGAGCCCAGTGTCTCGTCACCGTGGGCGAGGACGACAAGGCCAATTTCTGCCGCGAGTTCGGGGCATTCGCGGCGATCAATTATCGGCGCGAGGATTTCGTGTCCCGGGTGCGCGAACTTACCGAGGGCGAGGGCGTGGACGTGGTGCTGGATATGGTCGGGGGAGATTACATTCCCAGAAACTTGAGTGTGCTGCGCCGTGACGGCCGGCTCGTGCTCATCGCGTTTCAGCGCGGCTCACGCGCCGACCTCGATTTCAGCCCCGTGATGCGCAATCGGTTGGTGGTGACAGGATCGACGATGCGGCCGCGCACTGTGGCCGAGAAGACCCGGATTCGCGACGCGCTGTGGCGCGAAGTCTGGCCCGCATATGCTGCGGGGCGCGTGCGCACTCATGTGCACGCGACCTTTCCGCTGGCCCAGGCGGCCGACGCCCATCGCCTGATGGAGAGCGGCCGGCACGTGGGCAAGATCCTGCTGCAAGTGCGCGAGTAACTCGCCGGCGCTCAGTCGGTGGCCAGCCACGTGATAGAGCCGTTGCTGTACTGCGTCGCCATCTGCAGCGTCAGCACTTTGTCCGGCCGCACGATGTACAAGGCCATGGCCGTGATCGGGTTGCCACTGGTGTTCAGCGTGCCGACACCGCGCCCGGCGTTGACGTCAAGCGAGTAAAACCCGCTTGCATAGTTGGCCGTGAACGACTCGCCGGCAAAGTGCACGGCCGGAAGCGTGACGACCGGGTAGGAGTCTTCGGGGTATTGCGTGCCACCGACAAACAGCCCCGTGAGATCGGCGTCGAAGGGCGCACCGGACTGAGCCTCGAGGAGCCCGGCACTTCCCACGGTGCTGTCAGGCTCAACCACGTACCCGTTGGCCGGGCCGTCCAGATACAGAACGAAGCTGCGTGTCGTCACACCGGCGGTGTAGGTCATCGTGGTGCGCCCGTCGGCGCGGACCGCGTAGATCCCGCCATTGAAAGTCTGTCCAAAGATCCCGAGAGCCTGATAAGAGGTATCGAGCAGCAGATTGACGGTACCGCTCCCCGGATCGGCGCCGCTGAGTCGGCCCAGCGACAGCACGGTCTTGGGCAGATACACGGCGGCGGCACCCCAGAGGCTCAGAATGCCGGGATTGCTAAGACTGCTGTTACTGAACGGTCCAAGCTGGCGCGTCATGTATCCGGCGATCGGCAGGCCCGGATCGGTGCTGGCAATGAACAGCCGATTGGCGGTGATGATGTAGTACGCGAAGTGCATGGTCCGGGCGCCCCCGGCGCCACTGGCGGTGAGCGTGAGGGTGCCGCGACCGGTTGTCCCATCGGGCGCGGTAAGGATTCCGGTGAGCGCGGCATCGGTCAGAGGGCTAGCGCCGTTGGAATCGGCGTGACCAGAGAGGACATGACCGCTGCCATCCACGGTAATCGCACCGACGGTGGCGGCACGGGCTCCGCCGGATTGTCCGCCGAGGGCTCCAAACGCAAAGTTGCCGGCCAGCTTGGCGAGTGAGAAGTCCGCCGGCGTCTGCTTCTCCAGTGGCCCCGAACCGGACTGGCTGCTGCCACCGTTGATCAGCTGCACGCGCCCATTGAGCAGAGCGGTGGTCATCGCGTAGTTGTAGACCTGCGTGTTGCCGACGCCGACGATTTGTGTGGTGCCGTTATTGGCCGTGCGCGTCGCGCACACGCCGCTCACGCTCTCGCTGATAGTGGTGCCGCCGGGGTTGAAATCGTGGTAACCCGTGATCGCACCGGCACTGGAAATATTCATACCGGTGGCGCCGACCGCGACCTGGCCGCTCACGTACCCGGAATACAACGCCGCGTACTGGCCCTCGAGCAGGCAGGCGGCCGTTGCTTTGACAACCATCGCCAGATCGACCGTGGCCACCTTTTTGTTGGAGTCGGTCACGCTCACCTGGAAGCTGTACGAGCCGGCGGTCGTCGGCGTGCCGCTGATTGTCGTAAACCCCGTGGTGGAGGCCCCCAGCGTTACGCCCGGGGGCAAGACCCCGCCGCTTTGTGCCCAGGTGAATGGGGCAAGGCCGCCCGACACATTCACTTGCGCGCTGTACAGGCTTCCGACGTTACCGGGGAAGAGGTCGGTGGCGTCGATGACCGGTGTGCCCATGACCACCAGCAACGCGGTGGCGTTCTTGGTGCTATCGGCAATCGCTGTGGCCGTAAGGATCGGCGAGACTGAGCCGGTAATACCGGTCGGCGCCGTGTAGGTCACCGACGTTTTGGTGACGGCGCTGAGCGTGCCAACGCCCGACAGGTTCCAGTTGACCCCGGCATTGGTGGGATCGGAGCTCACGGTGGCCGACAGGATCAGTGTCTCGCCTTGCTGCACGATAGTGCTGCCGTTCGAGCTGCTGAGAGAGACACCTACCGAGGTGCCTACCGGACCGGTCACGCTTGAGCCCGAACTGCCGCTGCAGGCCCCCAGGAGAGCGGAGGTGGCCGTCAGGAGGCCGAACCATGCACTGCGGCCAAGCGGCACGCGTCTGAGAACCGTCAAATCATCTCTCCTATCGATTGGGCGAATCTGGGAAGCCGCCCCTGGGCGGCCGGCCGCGTAGCATACCGGCACTCAGTCCGCGCCGCCGCAGCAACGCAGTCAGCAGCCCGAGAGCCAGAATCACCAGGGTACCGGGCTCGATATCGCCTCCCCCATTGTTGACTTCCGTGAAGTCCTTGGACTTGACCACCTGACTGGAAACTCCCTGCCGGCCGGTGCTATCGGTAACCGTCAGGGTCACGGTGATCGGGCGAAGGGAGGGGAACTTGAGGGTGGCGACCGGGCTGCTGGCGTTGGCAATGGCCACATCCGGATCCACCGTCCACAGAAACGCGGTGAGGTAGGAGCCGCTCGCGGCGCTGCTCCCACTGCCATCGAGCGTGACCGTCTCACCGAAGCTGGCGGTCTCGGGCGTCGTGACGATGCTGGCCTCCGGCTGCAGGGCCCCCGCCAGCGCCGCCGGAGCGTTCAGCATGCCCGCACCGCAGGTGGTGGTGGTGCAGGTACATTCCAGGGCCTGCACATCCGTGTAATTGCCTGCGGAGTTGGTATCCAGAGTGGCAACGTGGCACATGCCGCCCGGCGGCGGTGTCGCCGGGATGGGGAACGGCGTCGCGGCGGCCTGAATGCGCGCGATGATCTGGCTGGCCGTCAAACCCGGATTCGCCTGCACCATCAGCGCCACCACCCCCGAGACCAAGGGCGCGGCAAAACTGGTGCCCACGGAGCCTTCATTCAGTACGTTGCCCTGGTAGCCGGGGGCGAACAGCGAATAGGTGTAAAAGGAATGGCCCGGGACCGTCAGTCCGTCGTTGCTGGTGGTCTCGATCGAATACTGGCAAGGCTGCGTCCACGGGTAGCCGATGTTGAGGACAACGCAGTTACCGGCGGGTGCGGCGATGCTGACGGTCGCGGCTGTGCTGCTCACATTGCTGTAGCCGACCTTCGTGCCCAGGTGACGTATGCCCGCAACCGAGAGCGTGCCGAGGCAGTTGGCGGGCGCGTCCACAGGGCCGCCGTCGTTGCCGGCGGCCGCCACGACCACGTGGCCATCCTGCACGATGGCAGTCACGGCATCCTGCTCGGTCTGGCTACACGGGGCGCGACCGCCGACACTCAGGTTGAGCACCTGGGCAGGAAATGGATTGACCGGTACATCGGAAATCGATGTGTAGGTCAGGCCGGCGGCCCAGTACATGCCGGCGACGATGTCGGAGACGTAGCCGCTGCATTTGCCAATCACACGCACCGGCAGAATATAGGAACCGTAGGCCACACCGGCGATGCCCAGATTATTGTTGGTGAGCGCCGCGGCGATGCCTGCAACCCGGGTGCCATGCCAGGTGCTGTTGGTGGGTTGATCCGAGTTGAGGCCGCCGCCGCAGCCCGCGAAAAAACCGTCGCTGCGCGCCAGATCCTCCGCACTGATCCAGTCGCCGGGGTCGCTGGGATCGAGGTCCCAGCCGTCGCCGTCATTGGCCACCAGGTAGGTGTAGCTGGCGCTCGGCGTGCTGCAATCGATCCCCTGGTCATCGCAGATGAAATCGCGCCCGGGCAGCAGCTTGCCTCCCAGGCCGTAGGTCCCCAGGTCGGGGTGCTTAAGATCAATGCCGGTATCGACGATGGCGATCACGTAGTTTTGGCCCGAGGCCGTTTTCCAGGCGGTGGTGGCCCCTATGGCGGCCGGTGCCGTGGCGGAAGGATCACGCAGGTACCACTGACCCACCCACTGACCCACCGCATCGCTCCCGGCGACGAAGCGCGGATCGTTGGGCGGATCGTCCGGGAACTCCAGAGCGTAGCGGCGCTGGTCCGCCTCGGCGTACTGCACCGCCGGATCCAGGCGCAGGCGGGCGATCACGCGCCGCATCGCGCCGCCCCTGAGCGGAGCGTCCAGTCGCATGAGGTCGAGCCGATCGTGCAGCTCGCGCATCGGGCGGAGCCCCACGCCGGTGGACTGACTCAAACGCGCCGTGCGCTGCGCAGTCCCCACCATCTGTACCGCGGCAAATCCCGAGTCGCGCCATTTGACGATGATCCGATCGGTGGGCTCATCGCCGGGTGGATGGGCGCGCCACGGCGCGGCCGAGGCCGCCGTCCACGGACCTGCCAGTACGCACAGCGCTCCGGCAAGGAGCGCGCGATGCAGCCTGCGGATCAACATTCATCACCCCGGAAATCGCTCATTCAGAGCGCACGTTAGCCTGTAAGTTCCGCAACCGGCAAGTTGGCGCCGGTACCGGACGGCGGCCTGGTGCCTGAGGAGTTTGCAGTCTCAGTGCTGGAGCGCGGGTTCTGGCCAACGCGAGCCCGCGCCCGAGGCCAGGGTCCATTTGTGCCTGGCGTCATTGGCCGCTTCGGCGTGCGTTACACTGGCTTCGTATGACAGCACGTTCGTGGCGCATTGGCCTGATCATGGGCGCGTATACCCTGGCTGCAGCCTGCTCCCGCGATGGTCACGTGCCTGCGGTGGGCACCATCGAACGCCATCGATTCGAGATCGCTGCGACCGCCACGGAACAAATCGTGGCCATGCCGGTGCGCGAGGGGCAGACGGTCAAGCAGGGGGAACTCGTGGCCCAGTTGGACAGCGGCTCGCTGGCTGCGAACCGCGCCAGCGTCGCCGCCCAGGTCAGTCAGCTGCAGCACCGGCTCGATGAGCTGGTACACGGCGCGCGCAGCGAGGAGCTTGCGCAGGCGCAGGCGCAGGTGGCCGCGGCGACCGCGCAGCACGACCAGAGCGCGAAGGAGTACCAACGGCTTGCCGAATTGTCCGCGCGCGGCCTTGTAGCCCAGGCCGAGGTCGATCAGCAGCAGCAACTGCGCGACAGCAGCGCGGCAGCGCTGCGCTCGGCCCAGGCGGCGCTGGAACTGTTGCAAAACGGGACCCGCAGTGAGCAGCTCGCACAGGCGCGCGCCGCGCTGCGTTCGGCACAGTCGCTCCTGCAGCAGCAGGACGTGCTGCTGGACCGGCTCAAGCTGGTCGCTCCGGTCGATGGGGTCATTGAGGCATTGCCCTTTCGCGCCGGTGAACGCCCGCCCATGGGGGCTGCGGTGGTGATCATGCTGGCCAGCGGGGTGCCCTTTGCCCGCGTCTACGTGCCCGAACCGCAGCGGGCGCAGCTGCATGCGGGCCAGTCCCTGAAGGTTCACGTCGATGGCGTCGCGCAGCCCTTTACGGGTACCTTGCGTTACATCGCGGGCGAGGCGAGTTTTACGCCGTACTTTGCGCTCACGCAACGCGATCGGAGCCGCCTGGCCTACCTTGCCGAGATCGACCTGCCGGAGCCGGCGGCGCGCGATTTGCCGGCCGGCGTGCCGGCCGAGGTGCCGCTGGATCGGGCGCCGTGAACTCAGAGGCCATCGCGATCGAAGCGCACGGCTTGACGCGGCGCTTTGGTCAGGTGATTGCCGTCGATGGGGCGGAGTTGTCGATACCGCGCGGGCGCATCTACGGATTCCTTGGGCCCAACGGCTCCGGAAAGTCCACCACCATTCGCATGCTCTGTGGGCTGCTCAAGCCCACCAGCGGAACCATCAGGGTGCTGGGTCTTGATATCCCCAGACAGGCCGAATCGTTGCGCACGTTGATCGGCTACATGACACAGCGATTCTCGCTCTGGGAAGATCTCAGTGCGCGGGAGAACCTCGAGTTCATGGCGAGCGTCTATACCCTCGAGCCCGCACTTGCCAAGCGCCGCATCGCCCGGATGATCGAGGAATACCATCTGGCGGAATTCCTGGACCGGCCGGCCGGCACCCTCAGCGGCGGCCAGAAGCAGCGCCTGGCGCTGGCGGCGGCCACGCTGCACGAGCCACCGTTGCTGTTGCTCGATGAGCCGACCAGCGCCGTCGACCCGCAGAGCCGGCGAGATTTCTGGGAAAAGCTATTTGCTCTCACCGCTCTGGGCACGACCATCCTGGTCTCGACGCACTACATGGATGAGGCCGAGCGCTGCCACGCGCTGGCGATACTAGATCGCGGGCACATCGTCGCCAACGGCTCTCCGCAGCAGCTCATGGCCGACCTGCCGCTGCAGGTTATCGAGATCGAAGCCGATGACGTGGCGGCGGCGCGATTGGCCTTGCACAAACTCGCATCCCTGCGCTCGCTCGCGCAGCTGGGTCTGCGGCTGCACGCGCTGATCGCTCCCAGCGAGCCAGACGCGCTCTCGCGTGTGCAGCAGCTGCTTGCCGAGAGCAAGGTGTCGGCCGTGGTGCGCAAGGCGGAGGCCAGTCTTGAGGATGTGTTTGTTGGCGCGACGCTTGCCAGCTCGGGGAGCGAACAGTAGATGTTGCCGGCCCCGCTCCGGCGCGTGCGCGCGGTTGCCATGAAGGAGTTGCGCCAAATGTCGCGCGACCGCCTCACGCTCGCCATGGTGGTCGGGATACCGCTGTTGCAGATGATGATCTTTGGCTACGGCATCAATTACGACGTGCGTCACATCCGCACCGGTGTCGTCGACCTGGCCAATACCCAGGGTTCGCGTGCCCTGATTGCCGATATCGCCTCGAGCCAGGTGGTCGACATCGTCGCCCGACCTCCGGGCGCCGAGCAGCTGCGGCGGCTGATCGTGAGCGGCGAGGTGCACGCGGGCCTCTACATCCCACCTGATTTCGAGCGGCGGCGGATCGATGGGACGCGTCCGGTGGCGCAGGTGATTGTCGATGGCACGCGGCCCGGCGTTGATACCGCGGTGCGGGCCATTTCCGACACGCCGCTCCCGCCGCGCGAGGGCACGGGCCTGCGTACCGCGCCAAAGATCGAGGTACTGACGGAGTTCAACCCCGAAAAACGCACCGCCGTGCAGGTCGTGCCGGGGCTGATCGGCGTGATACTGAGCATGACCATGGTCATCTTCACGGCGATCGGGCTGGTGCGCGAGCGCGAGCGTGGCAACCTGGAGCTGCTGATTACCACTCCGGTGCGATCGCTCGAGCTCATGGTGGGCAAAATCCTGCCGTATATCGCGGTAGGCCTGGTGCAGACCACGCTGGTGTTGGTCACGGGCATACTGCTGTTCAACGTACCGATCAATGGCAGTGTCCTGGACCTGTACCTGGGCGCCGGACTGTTCATAGCGGCGACCCTGGGCCTGGGGCTGGTGATCTCGACGATCGCGGCGACGCAGTTTCAGGCCATGCAACTTGGATTCTTCACGCTGCTGCCCTCCATTTTGCTGTCGGGATTTGCCTTCCCATTCGAGGGCAGCCCGAAGGCCGTGCAGATAATTGCCCAGGTGCTGCCCCTGACCCATTTTGTGGAGATCCTGCGCGGCGTGATCCTGCGCGGGGCGACGCTGGGGACACTCTGGCTCCCGGTGCTGAAACTGAGCGTATTTCTGGTGCTGGCGGTGTCGCTGGCCGCGGCCCGCTTCCACAAGCGCCTCGATTAGCGCTGGGCGCGAGCGCCTTCCGTTTGCGCCGCGGCGCGCAAGGCGGGTACCAGCTTGCCCGGATCGCGGGCGGCCAGTACAGTGCTGCGGTTTTCCGGCCTTGCGTAGTGCCCGGACAGAGTGCCCAGGCGATGAGTTCCGCGGCTCCCAGTACCTGGGTGGTCTATAAATTTGGTGGCTCGAGCGTGGCGAATGCGGAATGCTTCGACCGCGTCGCGACCATTGTCGAGTCTCAGTCCGGCCGCCGGATTGCGGTGGTGCTGTCGGCCTGCAAGGGCGTGACCGACGGACTGCTCCAACTTGTCACCCTCGCCGAGCGCTCAAGACGAGGCGTGGCGGGGGCAACTGCAGAGCTTGCGTCAGCGCCACGAACAGATTGCCGCGACGCTGCTGCCTGCGGATTCGGTGGGCGAGTATCTGGCCGAGTTTGATCTCGACTGCGTGGACCTCGAAAGCGTGTTGCGCACCACGCAGGTGATGCGCACGGCCAGCCAGCACGTGCGCGACAAGGTCTCCGGGTACGGTGAAATCTGGTCCACGCGTCTGTTCTGCCGCTACCTTGGGCAACGCCGGCGGCGCGAGACCGTGCAGTGGGTGGATGCGCGCGCCTGCGTGTTGGCCGAGTGGGGCCCGCTGGGGCCGGCGATCCAATGGCAGGCCTCGGATGACCGGCTGCGCGCGCTGCTGCGGCCCGAAGCCACGACGCTGGTCATTACCGGCTACATCGCCAGCGATCCCTCCGGAATCCAAATCACGCTGGGCCGCAACGGGAGTGATTTTTCCGCGTCGATCTTCGGCGCCTTGCTGAACGCCAGCGAGATTCAGATATGGACCGACGTGGACGGTGTGCTGTCTGCCGATCCCCGCCGGGTCCCGGACGCGCAGGTGATTCGGCGCGCTCTCCTACAACGAGGCGATGGAGCTGGCGTACTTTGGCGCCAAGGTCATTCATCCGCAGACCATGGCACCGGCGGTGGGTCGCGACATACCGATCTGGATCCGCAATACCTTCGCGCCCGGGAATTCCGGGACGCTGATCAGCGCGCACCCGCAATCCGAGCAGCCGGTCAAGGGCATCACCAGCATCGAGCACGTGGCCCTGGTCAATCTCGAAGGCGCCGGCATGATCGGCGTGCCGGGCACGGCGTACCGCCTGTTTGGCGCACTGCGCGAAGAGGACATCTCGGTCATCCTGATCTCTCAGGCCAGCTCGGAGCACTCGATCTGCTGTGCGGTCCCCGCGGCGCAGGCCGCGCGCGCCAGGGCGGTGCTCGAGCGCGCCTTTGCCCGGGAACTCAGTCAGGGCCAGGTGCAGAGCATCGACGTGACCGGTGAGCTGGCGATCCTCGCCGTGGTCGGTGACGGCATGGCCGGCATGCCCGGCATCGCCAGCAAGTTTTTCAGCGCACTGGGATCGGCCAACGTCAACGTCAGGGCGATCGCGCAAGGCGCCTCGGAGCGCAATATTTCGGCGGTCGTGGAGGCCCGGCAGGCCACGCGCGCGCTACGCGCCGTGCACGCGGGCTTTTACCTCTCGCCGCATACCCTCTCGATCGGAGTGATCGGCCCCGGATCGGTGGGCAAGGTCCTGCTGGATCAGCTCGCCGGGCAACGCGAGCGCCTCGCCCAGCAATTCAATATTGATCTGCGGGTGCGCGGCATCATGAGTTCCAAGACCATGAGACTTGCCGATCCCAGCATCGCGCTGGACAGCTGGCGCGAGCAGATCGGTCGCGGTGCGATAGCGGCCGACTACGAGCAATTCTTTGACCATCTCAAGGCGGCCCACGTGCCGCACACCGCGATCATTGACTGCAGCGCCAGCCAAGAGGTGGCCAATCGCTATCACGATTGGCTTGCTGCCGGCGTCCACATCATCACGCCCAATAAAAAGGCCAACAGCGGGCCGCTTCCCTATTACCGCTCGCTGGAGCAGGCGCGCCGCGGTAGTGGGGCGCACTACCTGTACCACGCGACGGTGGGGGCGGGGCTGCCGGTGATTCACACCTTGCGAGACCTGCGCGAGACGGGCGATGAAATCATCAGCATCGAGGGTATTTTTTCCGGAACCCTGGCCTACCTGTTTAATGTCTACGACGGCAGCACGCCGTTTTCGGCGATCGTGAGCGACGCACGCGAGCGCGGGTACACCGAGCCCGACCCACGCGATGACCTTTCGGGCACCGACGTCGCGCGCAAGCTCACCATACTCGGTCGCGAGATGGGTCTGGCCCTTGAGTTGGGCGAGGTTGAGGTGGAGAGTCTCGTGCCCAGCGAACTGACCAGCGTGAGCATGGCGGAGTTTCTCGCGCAGCTGCCGCGCTACGATGTGCGCATGGCGGAACGCTTCCAGGCGGCGCGGGCTCGCGGCCAGGTCCTGCGCTACGTGGGTCGACTAACGGCCGCGGGTGCCGCCACCGTGCGGCTCGAAGCGCTCGACGCCGGACATGCCTTCGCGCACATCGCGCTGACCGACAATGTGGTTCGGTATGTCACTTCACGTTATTGCGATAACCCTTTGATAATACAAGGTCCGGGAGCGGGACCGGCGGTCACGGCGGGTGGGGTGTTCGCCGACTTGCTGCGCACAGCGACTTTCCTGGGAGCTCGCTTATGAGCGCCGCGCCGTCCGCACCCGTGGTTGCGAGCGCCTTCGCACCGGCATCGGTGGGCAACGTCGCCATAGGTTTCGACATCATGGGCTTCTCGGTCGATGCGCTCGGCGATCGGGCCACGGTGCGGCGCACGCAGGAAGCGGGTGTGAGCATCGCGGCCATTCGAGGCGTCGTGGCGGACCTGCCAATGGACGCGGCGCACAATACCGCCGGAAGGGCGCTGCTGGCCATGCACGAGGCGCTGTCATTGCCCTTTGGCCTGCAGCTCGAGCTGGACAAGGGAATACCGCTGGCCTCGGGCCTGGGTGGATCGGCGGCCTCGGCGGTGGCCGCCGTGGTGGCCGCCAATGCCGTGTTGCCCGAGCCCTGCGGCCTGCTAGAACTATTGAAGTACGCGATGCAGGGGGAGAAAGTGGCCAGCGGCTCGCTGCATGTGGACAACATCGCGGCCTCGCTGTTTGGCGGGCTGGTGCTGACGGTGGGCATCGATCACCCGCGCGTAAAGCAAATTCCGGTACCGGCGATGATCCGAGCAGTGGTCGTGCACCCGCACATGTTTCTATCGACGCGCAGCGCGCGCTCCATCCTCAAGGGAAGCGTGCCGATGAAGGATTTCGTGTGGCAGACCGCCAACCTCGCCGGGTTCATTTCCGGCTGCTATACCAATGACCTTGATCTGTTGCGCGAGTCTTTCGAGGACGTGGTCATCGAGCCGCAGCGCGCGGCATTGATCCCGGGGTTCAATGAAGTGCGGCGTTCGGCCATGTCGGCCGGCGCGCTCGGCTGCTCGATCTCGGGCGCAGGGCCTACCGTGTTCGCCTGGTGCCTGGAGAATCATGCATTCGCGGTCCGCGAGGCCATGGTCGTGGAATTCTCGCGCCACAAACTCGAGTGTGATCATTGGACCACCAAAGTACAGTCGCTGGGCGCGCGGGTCCTGCCATGATTCAGTTTGTGAGCACACGCGATCGCGGGCAGCGCGCCGGCTTCAGCGCGGCGCTGAGCCGCGGACTGGCCGAAGGCGGCGGCCTTTACGTTCCGCTCGAGTGGCCGGCCGAGGCGATGAGCGCGGTGCACGCGGGCGAATCGCTCGCAGAGCTGGCCGCGAAATTCATCGCGCCCTTTGCCGCCGGCGATCCGCTCGCGCCGGAGTTGCCGGCGATAACCGCCGAGGCGTTCAATTTTCCGGCGCCGCTGGTGCCCCTCGAGCCCGATCGATTGAGCGTGCTTGAGCTGTTTCATGGGCCCACCGCCGCGTTCAAGGATTTTGGCGCGCGCTTTCTGGCCGCAGCATTGACACGCCTGCGGCGCACCAACCCGCGGCCGCTCAAGATGCTGGTGGCGACCTCCGGGGACACTGGTGGCGCGGTCGCCGCCGCGTTCCACCGCCAGCCCGGGATCGAAGTCGTGGTGCTGTTTCCCAAGGGGCTGGTCTCCCCGACGCAGCAGCAACAGCTGTGCTGCTGGGGCGATAACGTGTTGAGCCTGGCGGTGCGGGGAAGCTTTGACGACTGCCAGGCGCTGGTCAAGCAGGCTTTCGCTGATCCCGAGTGTACGCAGCGCTGGGAACTCTCCTCGGCCAACAGCATCAATCTTGGCCGGCTGCTGCCCCAGGCCGTGTACTACATCGCCGCCAGTCTGGAAATCCGGGCGCGCACCGGCGATCCGGCCTCGTTCATCGTGCCGAGTGGCAACCTCGGCAACGTGACGGCCTGCGTCTGGGCCCGGCATCTGGGTGCGCCCATCGCGGAGGTCGTGCTGGCGCACAATGCCAATCGCACGGTGCCCGATTTCCTGGAGCAGGGCGTGCTGCGCACCCGCCCGAGCGTCGCCACGCTGGCCTCGGCCATGGACGTCGGCAGTCCCAGCAATCTCGAGCGCCTCACGGCGCTATACCCCGAGATCAGCGCTCTGCGCGCGGCCGTGAGTGCCGTGTCGGTGGACGATAATGCCATCCGCGCCCGCATTCGCGCCGACTACGAGCACTACGGGGTGATCTGGTGCCCGCATAGCGCCACCGCGGCCGAAGCCTGGGCGCGGCTTGACGCAAAGCGGCGGGGCGCGGGTCGCTGGGTACTGGTGTCCACGGCTCATCCGGCCAAATTTCGTGAGGTTGTCGAGCCGCTGATCGGCCGACCGGTACCGGTGCCCGAGAGCCTGGAGCGATTGTTCAGGCGGCCGGCGCGCTTTACGGAAATCGATGCGACCATGCCCGCATTGTGCGCGGCCTTGAAGGGGTGAGTGGCATGATCGACCTGTCACGGATTGGCCAGGAATTGCAGAGTCTGGAGCCTCGCGCGATCGCGTACGCCGCCTCGGCGTTGGTATTGATCCTGCTGTTGCTGCTGTTCTGGCGCTGGTATCGGCGGCGGCGCGCGCGCGCGACGCTGCTGCGCGCCATAACCGGCGGAGCCATTCAATATCATCGCGACGTCCTGGTGCCCGACGGGCAGGGCGGCTCTCTTCATATTGATTTCCTGCTGTTGACCGCGCGCGGCTGCGTGGTCATAGACATGCGCGATATTGCGGGAAATATTTTTGGCGGCGACCAGATGACGGAGTGGACCGTCATGCATCGCGCCCAGCGCTACACCTTCACCAACCCGCAGGCCAGTCTCTATGATCGAATCGCTGCGGTGCGGGCGCTGGCCGTCGATTTGCCCGTGGAAGGACGCGTGGTGTTCTCCGGGCGCGGGCGCTTCCCCAAGGGCTTGCCGCGCTACACGCTGATGCTGGATTCGATAGCTTCGGAGTACCCGTCCGCGGAGCGCGAACAGTCGGGGGCGATTCCCGAGTTGTGGGGCGCGGACTGGGCCCGGCTGAGCACGGCGTGCCGGCCCAGCAAGCTGATGGACCCGAAGCCGGCGGTTTAGGCGGCCGGCCCCAGCCCGAACAAGGAACGCGCCGCTGCGCTGGTGTGCGCGCTGCAGGCTTCCAAGGATTCCCCGCGCAGGCGAGCCACGGCCGCGGCGATGTGCGGCAAGAACTGCGGCTCATTGCGACGCGACTTCGGGCGCAATTGCAGGTCGCGTGGCAGCAGGTAGGGCGCATCAGTCTCGAGCAGCAGGCGGCCTGCCGGGACTCGGGCGATGAGCGGCCGCAACTGCAGGCCGCGGCGCTCGTCGCAGACCCATCCCGTGATGCCAATGTGCAGGCCCAGCTCCAGATAGGTCGCCAGTTCCGTTTCCCCGCCCGTAAAGCAATGCGCTACGCCCCGCAGGGCCCCGCCGTGCTCGCGCAGCGCGGCGGTGAAGTCAGCATGCGCCTCGCGCTGATGCAGAAACAACGGCCGGTCGCATTCCGCTGCCAGCGCCAGCTGCTGCGCGAAGGCCAGACGCTGGCTGGCCGGCGGCGAATAATTGCGGTAATAGTCGAGTCCGCATTCGCCGGCCGCCACCACGCACGGTTCTCTCAGCAACGCCCGCAGGCGGGGCAGATCCGCCTCGCTAAGTTCGCCGGCATGGTGGGGGTGGACGCCGGCCGTGGCAAACAACCGCTGGGGATGCAAGCGCGCCAGTGCCATGGCAGCTTCGGTGGATTCCAGGGTGGCGCCGGTCACGATCATCTGCGCGACGCCGGCCGCCACGGCCCGGTCAATGACTGCACCGCGATCGCCGTCGTAGCTGTCGTGCGTAAGATTGACGCCTATATCAACCAGGGTCATGGGCGCGGCAGTTTACACAGCGCGGCACGAAGCGCACCCCTGATATGATGCCTCCACCATGACCACTGCAGCTTTGCAGCAATTGCCGCTATGGAATGAAGGCTCCCCCGAGGCGGGTTGGCAGGTGCGACGCAGTCGCCGGGCGCGCCGGCCGAGTGTCAAGGTGTATCGGGACGGTGCTGTGGAAATCGTGGTGCCGGAGCGCCTCGCGGCCCAGCAGATCGAAAACTTCGTTGCCCGCCACCGCGCCTGGATAGAGCGCCACCAATGTGAGGCGCCGGCCGACCTGGCGTTCCCTCCCACGCGGCTCGAACTGCGTGCCCTGGGGGAGACCTGGCATTGCCGCGCGTCACTCTCACCCGAGGCCTCCGGCACGCTTCCTATCGTTTGTGCGCACGCGGACGGAGGCATCCTCGAGCTCCAGACCGCGGCGGGCAGGGATGCGGTGCGCGACGCGCTGCTGGATTGGCTGGCCGAGCGCGCCTGCGCCACCCTCGAGCCACGCTTAAAGTCGCTGGCCGACGAGCTGGCGGTCAGTTACCGGCGAGTGCAAATTCGTCGGCAGCGGACCCGCTGGGGAAGCTGCTCGGTGCGCGGCACGGTCAGCCTGAACTTTTGCCTGCTGTTCCAGCGCCCGGCGGTGGTGCGCTACCTGCTGGCGCACGAGCTTGCGCACCTCACTCACATGAACCACACGCCGCGCTTCTGGGAATTGGTGGCGCATTACGAGCCGCAGTGGCGCGAGCTGGACCGCGAACTGCTGCGCGGCTGGAAGCAGGTGCCGGCGTGGGTGCTGGTCGCACTGCGCACGCGCGCCAAACCCGAGAGGGGCTCGTGAACAGCCCGCTGCCGCCTTCCGGGGAGCATGTCGGCAGCATCGATTTGCGTGATGAGCCGGTGCACTGGAATCTCGGCGATTCCCAGTCATACGGCGAGTACCTGCACCTGGACCTGCTGCTCAATGCGCAGCGGCCGCTGACGGCCGAGCACAGCGAGATGTTGTTCATCATCGTGCATCAGGTGTCCGAGCTTTGGATGCGGCTGCTGCGCCATGAGTTGGCCGGAGTCATGGAATGCGTGCGGCGCGATGACCTCGACCCCTCGTTCAAGATGTTCAACCGGATTGCGCGCATTCAGGCGCAGTTGCTGGCGGTATGGGAGGTGCTCTCGACGATGACCCCCTTCGACTACTCGGCGTTCCGCAACGCCCTGGGCCGCTCCTCGGGGTTTCAGTCGCAGCAATATCGACTGCTGGAGTTCGTCCTGGGCAATAAACACGCCGCCATGATTGAAGTGCATCAGCCCCAGGCACAGGTCTACGCCGAGTTCAAGCGCGTGCTGGAGATGCCCAGCCTTTACGATGAGGTGTTGCGATTGCTCTCGCGGCGCGGCTACGGGGTGCCCGCAGAGGTCCTGGTGCGCGATTTCACCCAACCCTACGAAGCCAGCAAGCAAGTGACCGCGGCATGGCTGGGGGTGTACCTCAACGCCGAAAAAGACTGGGACCTCTACGAGTTGGCCGAGCAGCTGGTTGACCTGGATTATCGATTCCAGCTGTGGCGCTTCCAGCACATGAAGACTGTCGAGCGCATCATTGGCTACAAGCCTGGCACGGGGGGCACCGCCGGCGTGTCCTATCTTGGCCAAGGCCTTGCAGCTAAGATTTTTCCCTGAATTGTGGGAAGCGCGAACCTCGATGTAACCAGCTCGGGCGCCCTTCGCTTGCGGGCGCAGGATCGTAGCTCCGGCCACCGGCCCGAGGCTCCCGGCTGCGCCGCTCTTAATCAAGCCGCAGAGCTGACTGGGTGCCGGGCCCGGACACTCCAGCGAACAGCGCGCACGTTGGGCATGTCGGCGAGTTCGCGTGCCGGTCCGTTGACGTAGGTGCCGGCGCTGACCAGACCCAGGTGCTCGAGGTCCGCCGGGCTGTTGCCGTAGGCGTTGCTGTACACCGGTTTGCGCTCCTCCAGCAGCGTCCTCACGCAGCGCGCCTTCTCGGGGCCGCGGCGGTTGGCCGATGCGAGGGTGCCTTCCAGGCTGCCATCGCTCCGCCAGCGAACTTCCGAGCACACACAGTCATCGAAGCCGAGGGCTTTGGCTATGGCCGGCACGTACAGATCGGGGCTGGCAGAGAGCAGCACCAGATGAGTATGCGCACGCCGGTGGACCTCAATGCAGGCCAGCGCTTCGGCGTACAGGCCATCATGCAGCACACGAGCGGCAAACTCGGCGCTCCACCGTGCCAGCGCCGCGCGTGACACGCCGCCCAGGGTCCAGCGAATGATGGCGCCTTTGAGCGCACCACGGTCGTGGAACCCGCAAAGGTAGCCCGTCAACGGCGCGAGGCAGGGCAGCAGGCGCCACCAACGCGCCGGATGGCGACGCAAGAATCCGCCGATGAACGGCCACAAGGTGTCACGACGCGTGATCGTGCCATCGAGGTCAAAGATCGCGAGCGTGTTTTCCGGCACCGGCCCGCGCCCTGCCTTTCAGGCCGCTTTGCCGCTCACCGCCAGCTGGCGCAGCACATATTGGAGGATGCCGCCATGCTGGAAGTACTCGCGCTCCTTGGGTGTATCGATTCGCACCAGGGCCTCGAAGCGAATCGGTGCACCGCTCGCGGGGGTGGCCACGACCGTCACTGATTTGGCGTTCCCTTGTTTCAGGCCCTGGATCTCGAGGACTTCCTTGCCGGTGAGCCCAAGCGATTTCGCGCTAGCGCCGGCCGGAAACTGCAGCGGCAGCACGCCCATGCCAATGAGGTTGGATCGGTGGATGCGCTCGAAACTCTCGGCGATGACCGCGCGCACGCCCAGCAGCATCGTGCCCTTGGCGGCCCAGTCGCGCGAGGAGCCGGTGCCGTATTCCTTGCCGGCGAGGATGATCAACGGGGTGTGTTCCGATTTGTAGCGCATGGCGGCGTCGTAGATGCTCATCGCCTCGCCGCTGGGGATGTGGGTCGTGACGCCGCCTTCGGTGCCGGGCAGCAGCAGATTTCGCAGGCGAATGTTGGCGAACGTGCCGCGCATCATGACCTCGTGATTGCCGCGGCGTGCTCCGTACTGGTTGAAGTCGCGCGGTTGCACGCCCTGTGCCACCAGGTACTTGGCGGCCGGACTGTCTTGCGCGATATTGCCGGCAGGGGAGATATGATCGGTGGTCACCGAATCGCCCAGTAAGGCGAGGACCCGCGCGCCGCGGATCTCACCTACCGCCGCAGGCTGCATCGTCATGCCTTCGAAATAGGGTGGGTTCTTCACGTAGGTTGAGCGCTCGTCCCAGGAATACACCTTTCCCGCCGGTACTTTGATCGCCTGCCAGCGTTCATCGCCGTCGTAGACGCTGGCGTAACTGCGGCGGAACATTTCGGAGCTGATGTTCTGCCGCACGCAGTCGGCGATCTCGGCCGGGGCCGGCCAAAGATCCTTGAGGTAGACGGGCGCCCCGTCGCTCCCGGTACCCAGAGCTTCGGTATTAAGATCGACGTCCAGAGTGCCCGCCAACGCGTAAGCGACCACCAGCGGGGGCGAGGCCAGGAAGTTCATCTTGACTTCCGGGTGTACGCGGCCGTCAAAGTTCCGGTTACCGGACAGCACCGCACAACCGATGAGATCGCCGGATTTGATGGCGGCGGAAAATTGCGGCTTGAGGGGTCCGGAATTGCCAATGCAGGTGGTGCAGCCATAACCGACCAGGTTGAAGCCGATTCCTGCCAGTTCATCGAGGAGGGCGGCCTTGCTCAGGTAGTCCGTGACCACGCGCGAGCCCGGCGCCAGGCTGGTCTTGACCCACGGTTGCGCGACCAGGCCGCGTCGGCGGGCGTTGCGAGCCAGCAGTCCTGCGGCGACCAGCACGTCCGGATTGGAGGTGTTGGTGCAGCTCGTTATGGCCGCGATCAGCACCGCGCCGTCGTTGAGGGTAAAACTCTTGCCGTCGACCGTGACCGGGACCGAGCCCGTGGCCCCCGGCAGGTGCTTGGCGCGCTCGCCGGCCATCTTCTTGTGGTACATCCGGTAGGTGCTCTTGGCGGCACGCAATGGCACGCGATCCTGCGGCCGACTGGGCCCTGCCAGGCTCGGCTCCACCTCGTTGAGGTCTAGCTCCAGCACCGCGCTGTAGTCCGCGCTGCGCGCGCCGTTGGCGCGCCACAGGCCGGTGGTCTTGGCGTAGGCCTCGACCAGCGCGACGTGCTCGGCGGGTCGGCCCGAAAGGCGCAGATAGCGCAGCGTCTCCTCGTCAATCGGGAAGATTGCACAGGTGCTGCCGAATTCCGGCGACATGTTGCCGATGGTGGCGCGGTCGGCCAGCGGCAGGTTGGCCAGCCCGTCGCCAAAGAATTCGACGAACTTGTCGACCACGCCCTGACGCCTCAGCATCTCGGTGACCGTGAGCACCAGATCGGTGGCGGTCGCGCCTGCGCGCAGATTGCCGCCGAGCCTGAAGCCGACGACCTCGGGAATCAACATCGTCACCGGCTGCCCGAGCATGGCCGCTTCCGCCTCGATGCCACCGACGCCCCAACCCAATACGCCCAGGCCGTTGATCATCGTGGTGTGCGAGTCGGTGCCCACCAGCGTGTCGGGATACGCCTGGCGTACGCCATTACTGCTGGTTTCAAACACCACACGGCCCAGGAATTCAAGATTGACCTGGTGAACGATGCCGGTGTTGGGAGGCACCACCTTGAAATTGCGAAATGCGCTCTGGCCCCAGCGCAGGAACGCGTAGCGTTCGCCATTGCGTTCGAACTCGATGCGATTGTTGGCAGCCAGCGCCTTGGCCGTGCCGTATTCGTCCACCTGCACCGAATGGTCGATCACGAGCTCGGCCGGTGCCAGCGGGTTGACCTGCTCGGCATTGCCGCCCAGACGCGTGATCGCTTCGCGCATCGCGGCCAGGTCGACGACGCAGGGGACGCCCGTAAAATCCTGCATGATCACGCGGGCGGGCGTGAAGGAAATCTCGTGACTGGGCTGCGCCTTGGGATCCCAGTTGAGGAGCGCTTCGATGTCGGCGCGCGTCACGTTGACGCCGTCTTCAAAACGCAGCAGATTTTCCAGCAGGATCTTCAGCGCGTACGGCAAGCGCGCCACGCGTTCGGCGCCCAGCGCCGCCAGGTTGCAGATCTGGTAGTCGGTGCCCGCGAGATTGAGGGTTGTGCGCGCCTTGAAGCTGTCAAGCATAACTGGTTCCACTTTAGGATCGGATTGGGCGGATCGCCGCAGCCCTCTATTATAGAGATTCCTCTATGACACCGCCGCCAAGGCAGCGCTCGCGCAGATATATTGCCGCGATCTGCCCCGGCGTCACTGCCCACTGGGGCGTCTCGAATCGGATTTGCGCGCTGCCGTCGGCCAGGCAGCTGATGGTCGCGCTCTGGTCGGGCTGGCGGTAGCGGATCTTGATCGAGGCGGCGAAGGATTCGCCGGGCGGTTCGATCAGCCAGTTGATCTGCGCGGTGCGCGCGGCTTGAGCGGCTACGGTGGACCGATCGTGCGCCTGGACCACGATCAAGACGTTACGCTCCGGGTCCTTGCGCGCGACGTACCAGGGATCGCCGTTCCCGCCGCGGACTCCGCCGATTTCCAGTCCGCCGCGCTGGCCGAGCGTATAGAAGGGCAGGCCGCGATGCGTACCGAGCACCTGACCGGCGATGGTTTCGATCGGCCCGGGGCTCTCCGGGAGGTAGCGCGCCAGGAACTCGCTGAACGGACGCTCGCCGATGAAGCAGATGCCCGTGCTGTCGGGTTTGTTGTAGACCGGCAGCCCGGCGCGGCGCGCCTCGGCGCGAACGTCGGTCTTGGTCATTTCGCCCAGGGGAAACAGGACCTGTGCGAACCTTGAGCGCTCCACGCCGCACAGAAAGTAGGACTGATCCTTGGCAGCATCGCTCCCGCGCAGCAGCTCGGGCCCCGCCTCACCCTGCGCCAAGCGCGCGTAATGCCCGGTTGCAAACCATGCCGCCCCGAGGCGCTGCGCATAGTGCTGACAGATGCCAAATTTGATCTCGCGATTGCACAGTACGTCCGGATTGGGCGTGCGGCCGCGACGATACTCGGCGAGGAAGCGCGCGAAGACCTGTTGCTGATATTCGAGCGCGAAGCTGACGCGGTGCAGGACGATGCCGAGCTCGCGCGCTGTCGCTCGCGCATCCTGATAGTCCTGCGCGCTGGTGCAATAGCTGTCCTCGTCGTCCCAGTTGCTCATGAACAGGCCGTGCACGTCATGGCCTGCTTCGACCAGCCTTAGCGCGGCCACCGCGGAGTCCACCCCGCCCGACAGGCCGACCACCACGCGCGCTGGATTGGACAAGCTCATCGGCCTAACTCTTAAAGAGGCGGATCGTTGATGGCGGAGAGCGGCAGGCGCCGCCCCGCGAGGTAATCGTCGATGCAGCGCAGGACTATGGGTGTGCGCAGCGGCCGGGCGGGCAGCAACAACTCCTCGCGCCGAAGCCAGTGGATGGCGATGACCGGCGCGTCCAGGGGGCGCGAGGGCTCGTGCGCATGCACGCGCCCGGTAAATGCAAATCGCAGCGTCGTTCGTTGGGTGGCCGGGGTGCGCCAAGGATAGATGCCCAACAGCCACTCCGGCTCGAAATGCCAGGCGGTTTCCTCCAGGGTCTCGCGCACGACGGCGTCCAACAGTGTTTCGGTCGCCTCGACTCGCCCCGCGGGCTGGTTGAAGACGCGGTGGCCACGGATCAGTTCCTCGACCAGTAGGAATCGGCCGTCAGATTCGATGACCGCGGCCACCGTGATGCTCGGTCTCCAGCTCATGGCCGGAAGTATACGATCCAAACTCCGCCCACGTGGCGCCGGGTCCTACACGCTTCGTGATCGCCAATCCGGCGGCGGATCAGGCATTTCAATCGCAGATCAGTCCGGCGTCTGAAGATCCTTCGCGGCCTCGCGTTGAGCAAAGGGCAAATGCAGCGCACGACTTCTCCGAGTCGGTCCGTCGCCTTGAAGTGCAGGTTATTACCCATTGTAGTGCGGTCCAATTGAACGTAATGTCGGTACAGGCAGCAGCGGTAGGGCGGTTTCCGCAAAAATGCCGACGGTAGGGGTTCCTATGTACGACTGCAATCGCACGACATCGGCCATGTGGGCAAGAGTCGCTACAATGCTCTGCTCGGCACTGGTCACCGACCTGGCGTTGGCCGCGCCCAAATTAGAGAGTATCGCCGTTACTCCGACGGCCGCCTCGATTTCTGTCGGCCAGACGCAAGCGTTCACCGCAACAGGAACATTCAACAATAGTTCCACGCAAGCACTCGGGCCGGCCATTAGCGACATGGCGTCGGGAGGCTGGACCACCTGTGCATTGCTGACCAGCGGTGGCGTGGAATGCTGGGGGAATAACGCCGACGGCGAACTTGGCGATGGCAGCACTACAGATTCACTCGTTGCGCGTCCGGTCAAGGGGATAACTTCCGCCTTGGCGGTCTCGCATGGAGGAGTCCATGGCTGTGCGCTGCTGGCCAGCGGCGCGCTCCGGTGCTGGGGGCGGAACGACAGGGGTCAACTGGGCAACGGGACCACCAAAACGGCGACTTCTCCGGTTACGGTCAGCGGGATCGGCACGGCTACCGCCCTGGCCTTGGGTGATCTGCACAGCTGTGCGCTGCTGGCCGGCGGCGCAATCCAATGCTGGGGTTATAACTTCTACGGCCAGCTCGGCAACGGGTCCAATGCGGATTCACTCAAGCCGGTGCCTGTAACCGGGATCAGCACGGCCACCGCGCTGTCCTCGCGCTTTTCCAACAGTTGTGCACTGCTGGCCAGCGGCGCGGTCAAATGCTGGGGGTATAACATCTGGGGACAGCTGGGCGATGGCACCACGACCAATTCGGCCACGCCGGTCACCGTCATCGGGATAAGCGACGCCACGGCAATTGCGACCGGAGGATTCTTCAGTTGCGCATTGCTCACCAGCGGCGCGGTACAGTGCTGGGGACACGGCACCAATGGCGAGCTGGGCAATGGCTCCGATACCGATTCAAGCATTCCGGTGCCTGTGTCCGGGATCAGCACGGCCGTAGCGATCACCGCAGGCGGGTATCATGCCTGCGCCGTACTGCGAAATGGCTTTGTTAAATGCTGGGGCTATAACGGCGATGGGGAACTAGGTAATGGCACGACGGTGGATTCAAACGTTCCCGTCCGTGACGGCTCGATCAATTTGCCCACCAGGCTGGTGGCCGGGGAAACCCACAGCTGTGCGCTGCTCCCCGACGGAGCCATGAGATGCTGGGGATTCAACAATGTCGGTCAGCTGGGCAACCGGCGGAAGCACTCCAGCCCCTGGCCCGTCAACGTCATCGGCACGCCGGGTGTGACATGGGAAAGCAGTGATTCCACCAAAGCGACGATCACTGACCGCGGAGTGGCCACCGCCCTAGGTGTCGGCAATACTACGATCACCGCGACCACCGCTGCGCACATCAACGACAATGCGGTGCTCACGGCGCACTAGAGTTTCCCGCCGGCGCCGCTGAGGGGGCTGGGGGTCTCACTCCAAGGCGAATGCACAGGGCCCGCCGACGCAAGCCACTTTAGCGCCCAGAGAATTCCGGTGGCGACCTGCCCTCAGTATCGGGGGAGCGCCTAGCGCATGCGCGCGGCGCGCTGGTGGTGCTGATCGTGGCTGGCCAGCCAGGCCGCGTCGAATTCCTGCAGGTACTGCCGGGCAACCGGCGGACTGTTGACCGCGGCGATGCCGTCCCACCGATCGGAGCGCATGCGGTAGACGATGCCACGGTCATCCGCGATGCAATAGGAAGAGGTCAGGTGGTGGAACTGCGGCACCAGAATACGCAGCTCGAGATAGCTCGTCAGGCGCCGCGCCATCGACATGAAGCGGCTCCCTGAGCCGGTGTAGCGCGTGTGGTCGCGGAGCAGCACGCGCACTTTCGCAAAACTGTGGCTGAGTACAAAACGCTTGATCACTTCGATCACGCGCGCATCGTCGTACAGCGTCGGCTCAAGGTCTGGCGTGAATATCGAGATGAGCCGCTGGCCGGTTGCCACGACGGCGGCCGTGGTCTGCCGAACCTCGGCCACGCTGGTCAGCACCTGAAGTTCGTCGGCCGCCGGCGTCGGCATGGCCAGGATCACAGGCTGCGACGGTCGCTCGGCCGCTGCGAGGCTCTCGAGCCACGCCTCGGTCGTCGAAGTATGCTTTCTGCTCTTGGCCACGCCGCTTGCCTTGATGCGCGCAGGATGCGCACTGGCATGGTAAGAAGAGGGAGGGCTTCGGCGAGCCGATCGGATCACGCTCGGTAGGCGTCGCACTGTGACGGAGGCCGCAGTTCTGCCGGGCCGGGCCCGAATTTCTCCTCAGAAGCGCCCGGCCGGACGCTAAACGGGCCCCCGGTGCGGGCGGGGCCCTCAGTCCGAAAGATCGAGGGTGAGCTCGGCGGCGAGGCCGACATACTCGGCCGGGCGCAAGGCGGCCAGCCGCGCTCGCTCGCCCTCCGGCAGGGGCAGTCCGCTCACAAAGGCGCGCAAAGCCGAGGCGTCAATCTTTGTGCCGCGGGTAAATTCCTTGAGCAATTCGTAGCCGTTGGGCACACCGCGCGCGCGCAGTACGGTCTGCAGGGCCTCGCCGAGCACTTCCCAGGACTGTTCCAGATCGCGCGCGCAAGCAGCCGAGTCGGCATCGAGCTTGGCGAGTCCCGCCCCGAGCGCACGCCAGGCAATGAGCGTGTGCGCAAGGGCGACCCCGACGTTGCGCAGCACGGTGGAATCACTCAGGTCGCGTTGCCAGCGGGAGATCGGCAATTTCTCCGCAAAATGTCGGAGCAGGGCGTTGGCGATGCCCAGATTGCCCTCGGCGTTTTCAAAGTCGATCGGATTGACCTTGTGTGGCATCGTGGAGGAACCGACTTCTCCGGCGACGGCGCGTTGGCGCAGGTAGCCGAGTGAAATGTAGCCCCAGGTATCGCGACACAAGTCGATAAGTATGACGTTGATGGCCGCACAGGCGTCCGAGTACTCCCCGATCCAGTCGTGCGGCTCGATCTGGGTGGTGTAAGCGTTCCAGCGCAGATTCTGGCTGACTACGAACTGCCGGCTTATCGCGCGCCAATCGACCCCGGGCACCGCCGCGTGGTGGGCATTGAAGTTGCCGACCGCGCCGTTCCATTTGCCCAGGATCTCCACCGCGCCCAGTCGTTTGATCCCGCGCTGCAGGCGCGCGGCGATATTCGCGTACTCCTTGCCGAGGGTGGTGGGGCTGGCGGCCTGCCCATGCGTGCGCGCCAGCATCGCGACGCGCGCGTGCGCGCGGGCGAAGTCGCGCAGTGTGCGCACCAGTTGCGCCAGTTCCGGCACCAGCACCTGAGAACGGGCCTGGGCCAGCAGGCGCGCGTAGCTGAGGTTGTTGACATCCTCGGAGGTGCAGCCGAAGTGCACCATTTCCAGGGTCGCGGGACTGGCTCCCGCCGCAGTCAGTTCCTGACGGACAAAATATTCCACTGCCTTAACATCGTGCTTGATGCGCGATTCGATTTCCTTCACGGCCGCCGCGGCGCCGGGCCCAGGATCGTGCGCCAGCGCGCTGGCGCGCGCCGCAGTCTCCGAGGGCAGCGCAGCTCCAGCCAGCTGCGGCACCGATCGCGCCAGCTCCAGGAGCCAGAGGGCTTCAATGCGAATGCGTTCGTTGATCAACCCCGATTCAGCGAACAGTGCGCGCAACGGATCGGCCGCGGCAGCATAGCGCCCGTCGACGGGTGAAATGGCCAGCAGGTGGCTTTGGTCCATGCAGTTGGCTACGCGCAAGGTTAGAATCCCAATTGTAGCGCGTTGGACGCAAGGGCGCGGCGCGGCTGCTTGCGATCACCAGAGCCGGGGATATCATGAACTCAGGCGGATTTCGGCTGGAACACGACAGCATGGGTGAGCTCAAGGTTCCCCAGGACGCACTTTGGGGTGCGCAGACTCAGCGCGCCATCGATAATTTTCCGGTGAGCGGCCGGCCCCTGCCACGTGCGTTCATACGCGCGCTGGCCTTGATCAAGCAGGCCGCCGCGCAGGCGAACGCGAGCTTGGGGCTGCTCGAGGGGTCGCTGGCGAAGGCGATCGGCGGCGCGGCGGCCGAGGTCGCGGCCGGAACGCACGACCGGCATTTTCCGATCGACGTATTCCAGACCGGGTCGGGAACCAGCAGCAACATGAACGCCAACGAGGTGATTGCGCGCCTGGCGGCGCGCAGCGCTCCCGGCGTGCACCCCAACGATCACGTCAACATGTGCCAGAGCAGCAACGATGTTATCCCCTCGGCGATTCATGTCAGTGCAGCGCTGCTGCTGCGCGAGAGCCTGCTGCCGGCGCTAGATCATCTGGCGCTCGCCATCGGCGCACGTGAGGCGGAGACCCGCGACATCGTCAAGACGGGACGCACGCATCTCATGGACGCCATGCCGGTTACGCTGGCCCAGGAGCTGTCGGGCTGGCGTACGCAGATCGAGAATGGCGCCGCCCGCCTGCGCGCGGTAGAGCCGCGGCTGCTGAGCCTTGCGCAGGGCGGCACCGCGGTGGGCACGGGCATCAACGCCGACCCGCGCTTTGCCGCCGCCTGTTGTCAGGCGCTTTCTGGGCTGACGGGCATCGAATTCAGACCCAGTGCGAATTATTTTGAAGCGATGTCCACGCAGGACACCGCGGTCGAACTGTCGGGCCAGCTCAAGGTGGTCGCGGTGAGCCTGATGAAGATCGCCAATGACCTGCGCTGGATGAACAGCGGACCACTCGCCGGCCTCGCCGAGATCGCACTGCCTGCGCTCCAGCCCGGCAGCAGCATCATGCCGGGCAAGGTCAATCCGGTGATCGCCGAGGCGGTCACCATGGTCGCGGCTGAAGTCATCGGCAACGACGCGGCCATCACCGTGGCCGGACAGTCCGGCAATTTTCAGCTCAACGTCATGCTGCCCCTGATTGCCTGGAATGTGCTCGAAAGCCTGCGGCTCCTGGCCAATGCATCGCGGCTGTTGGCCGACCGCGCCATTGTGGGCTTTAAGGTCAACCGCGCTCGCGTGGCAGAAACCCTGGAGCGCAACCCGATACTGGTGACGGCTCTCAATCCCGTGATCGGATACGAAAAAGGAGCGGCAATCGCCAAACGCGCGTACGCGGAAGGCAAGCCCGTTCGGGAGGTGGCCGCAAGCATGACGGACCTGCCCGCAAGGCAACTTGCGCTGCTGCTCGATCCGGCTGAGCTGACCAAAGGCGGCATCAAGGGCGGCACCAGCGGCGGCGGCTAGCGCGTGGCCTTGCCCACAAACTGGCTGGAGCGACTCCGCCACGGTCTGGCGACCGCGCCAAACCACGACCCCGCTCTCTGGCAAATCGCTGGACAGCCTCTTTCGGACTTTGCAAGCGTGCGGGCGGCGATGCCGGCCACGCCGCGCGCCGCGGCGGTGCTGGTACCGATCATCGAACACGAGCACTCGCCCTCGTTGCTGATGACCACGCGCGCCGGGCACCTGCGTCAACACGCCGGGCAGATCAGTTTTCCGGGCGGCGGCATTGAAGCCAGTGACGATGACGTGCTCGGCGCCGCACTGCGCGAGACCGAGGAGGAGATCGGCATTGATTCGAGCTTCATCCAGCCACTGGGGTTCCTACCCGACCAGGTCGTGTTGACGGGATTTCGCATCACGCCCGTGGTGGCCTTGGTGCGTTCCGGTTACCGCCTGCGAGTGGACAGCAAGGAGGTGGCCGAGGTGTTCGAGATTCCGCTCGAGTATCTCAGCCATGCGGAGAACTACCGCTCGACCCGCCGGGTCTTGCAGGGCGTGGAAATGACCTTGAACGATTTGCATTTTGAGGGGCGCGTGATCTGGGGAGCCACCGCGGGCATGCTGCAGATGCTGCGCACGGTGCTGCTGGCGCCGTCGTGAGCGCCGCGGCCGCCCAGATCGAGGCCTTGCTGCGCTTGTGCGCGCAACTGCGCGATCCGGACAACGGTTGCCCGTGGGATCGCGCGCAGACCCTGGGCACGATAGCCCCCCATACGATAGAAGAGGCCTACGAGCTTGCCGACGCCATTGCCACCGGCGACCCTGAACGCATTCGCGACGAGCTCGGTGACCTGCTTTTCCAAGTGTTGTTGCACTCGCAGCTGGCGCGTGAGCGCGGCTGGTTCGATTTTGCGGAGGTGGCGAGCGGATTGCACGACAAGCTGGTGCGCCGGCATCCGCACGTGTTTGGCGGCAAGAGCGCTTCGGACACCGAGGCTTTGGCGCGCGAATGGGATGCGCACAAAGCCACCGAGCGGGCGGCGGCGGGCCTGCAAGGAGCATTGTCCGGAGTGCCCAAGGCACTGCCGGCGCTGGTCCGGGCGGCCAAGCTCGGGCGGCGCGCGGCCCGGGTAGGATTTGACTGGCCCGACGAGCGCTCGGTCCGGGCCAAGATTGCCGAAGAGCTGCGCGAAACCGAGGATGCGGTGGCTGCCGAGGATCCGGCGGCCATAGCCGAGGAAGTCGGCGACACCCTGTTTGCCGTCGTGAACTGGGCGCGGATGTTGCAGGTGGATCCCGAGGCTGCGTTGCGTGCGGCCAACGAAAAGTTCGAACGCCGATTCGCGGCTATGGAGGCGCTTATGGCGAAGCGAGGACTGGCGATGATGGAGCTGTCCGCCGACGCCTGGGAACAGCTGTGGCTCGAAGCCAAAGCGGCGGGATAAATTAAGAGTGGGATGCCGGGAGAACTTAATGTTCAGGACCGGTTCAGGCGACCGCTGGCATCCTTGCGCCAGGGGCCACTAAGATGTCACGGTCGCCGCAATCCACAGCTTGCGGCTGACCGCGTAATTTGGAGCGGCCATGCGCACGATCCTCGTTGTTCTAGCCAGTATGATGGGCCTGCTTCCGGCATTGGCCTGCGGCGCGCCCCCAGTCGAGTCCGGCGCGCAGGAATACGTCGATCCCGGCCACAGCCATGCCGCCGGCCAGGGCGTCAGCCAGGAGCAAATCATCGAGTCGGTGCAGAAGCGCTATAACGCGAAGGTGGTGCGCGTCACCGAGACCACTGTCGAGGGCCGCCCGGCACTGCAGTTGCGCCTGCTGTCAGCGCAGCGCGTGTGGACCGTGCTCGTCGATGCCGAGTCCGGCCGGGTCCTGTCGGGGGGGTGATGCGCATTCTGGTCGTCGAGGACGAGGCGGCGCTGCGTGAATCCCTCAAGCATGATCTGAGCGCGGCCGGACACGCGGTCGACGTCGCCGCCGATGGCGAGGAGGGGCTGTACGCGGCGCTGGAATATCCCATCGATGTGGCCATTGTTGACCTGGGACTGCCGAAGCTGAGCGGGCTGGAGATCATCCGCCGCCTCCGCGCCGCGGGCAAGAACTACGCGGTGCTGGTGCTCACGGCGCGTGACAGCTGGCAGGACAAGGTCGAGGGCCTCAGTGCGGGCGCGGATGACTATGTGGCCAAGCCGTTTCATTTGCCCGAGTTGCAGGCGCGCCTGAGCGCCCTGCTGCGCCGGGCGGGAGGCTGGACCACGCCACTCCTGCAGTGCGGACCCGTGACGCTCGATACCCGTGCGCAGGTAGTGGCGGTAAGCGGCGCGCCGGTGGAACTCACCAGCTTTGAATATCGGCTGCTGGAACACCTGATGCTGCATGCGGGCGAAGTGGTTTCCAAGACCGAACTGACCGAGAAGCTCTACGAACAGGATTTCGAGCGCGACAGCAACGTGATCGAGGTGCTGGTCGCGCGCCTGCGTCGCAAGCTCGATCCCAACGATGAACTCAATCCCATCGAGACGTTGCGGGGTCGCGGCTACCGCCTGGCGTTGACGCGCGGCTCGCCCGCTCCCTGAGCGTTGGCTCCTGTGGTTTAGCTCATGGATCGCAGCGAATCCTCGATCAGCCGGCAGTTGGTCATCGCGGTGGCGGTGCCGCTGCTGCTGTCCTTCGCGCTCACCATCGTGGTGCTAGACAGCATCTTTCGCGACTCGGCGATGCAGGCGCTACGCGAACGACTCGACCAGGAGATCGTCTCTCTGGTCACTGCCGCCGAGCTTAGCGATGCCGGGCGCATGGACCTGCGCTTGCTCGATCCGGAGTCCCGGCTCAGCCGGCGGCGCTCGGGTCAATACGCCGCCGTGCGCGCGGCGAGCGGCCGCGCGCTCTGGATCTCACCCTCCCTGGCGGATTTGCCGGTCAACTTCGGGCCGCCCGTCGGCAGGGGCCAGGCCTCCTTCTTCACCACCACGCTGGCGGACGGTACCGTGCTCGGGATTCTCAATCGCGGATTGGAATGGGAGTACGCGCAGGGAAACAGCGCCGAGCTGGTGTTCAGCGTGGCCGAGGACCTGGCGGGACAGAACGCACGCCTGCGACATTTTCGCCACCAGCTGTGTGGCTGGTTCGGCGGCCTCGCGATCTTGCTGCTGGCCGTGCTCGGTGCGCTGCTGCGGCGCGTGTCACGGCCGGTGCGGCGCCTGGAGCAGGAAATTGCCGAGGTGGATGGTGGTCAGCGCGCGCAGCTCGGTGATGGCTATCCGCGCGAGCTGGCGGGCGTCTCCCGCTCGCTCAATGCGTTGCTGGGCTCGGAGCAGCGCCGCATCCGTCGTTATCGCGACACCCTGGGTAATCTCGCGCACACCCTGAAGACGCCGCTCAGCGTGATCCGCACGGCCCTGGCTGGCGACGCCGCGCAGCGCTCCAGCGTGGATCGCGAGATCGACCGCATGACGCAGATCGTGGATCGCCAATTGCAGCGTGCGGCGATGAGCGGAGGCGCCACACTGGGTCAAGTGGCGGTACCGGTAGCACCGGTGATCGCGGAACTGCGCGCGGCAATGCGCAAGGTTCACGCGCGCAAGGACCTGGTCATCGAGGTGGAGGTTTCGGAAAGCGCCGGCTTCGTCGGCGACCGCGGAGATCTCCTGGAGCTGCTTGGCAACCTGCTGGATAACGCCTGCAAGTGGTGCCGCAGTACGGTGCGAGTGCAGGCGCGACTTGACGCGGTGCTGCCTCAGGCGCGCTGCCTGACGATCAGGGTCGAGGACGACGGTCCGGGGATTGCGCCCGACAATCGGCGCCGCGTGCTCGACCGGGGCGTACGTGCCGACGAGCGGGCACCGGGCCACGGCCTCGGTCTGGCGATGGTCGCCGACACCGTGGCCCTCTACGGCGGAGAACTCCTGATCAGCGATTCCGCCTGCGCTCCAAGGGGCCTGCCTGGAGATGGCGCTGCCGGGCCGGCCGCTGGAGCGGGCGTGATAACATCCTCGATATGAGATCGACGGACACCAACGTCTGGCAGCCGGCCAGCTGGCAGGCCCGAAAAGCCCAGCAGCAACCCGCCTATGCGGATGCGGTGGCGCTGGAGCGAGCGGTCGCCGACCTGTCGCGCCTGCCGCCCATCGTGGTGTCCTGGGAAATCGAAAATCTGCGCACCCGGCTGGCGGCCGCGCAGCGCGGTGAGGCGTTCCTGCTGCAGGGCGGAGACTGTGCCGAGAGCTTTGCGGACTGCCAGTCCGATCGCATCGCCAGGCAGTTGAAGGTGCTGTTGCAGATGAGCCTGGTATTGCTGCATGCGATGAAGCGGCCGGTGGTTCGCGTAGGGCGCTTTGCCGGCCAGTACGCCAAGCCACGTTCTGCCGACACCGAGACCCGCAATGGCGTGTCGCTCCCCGCCTACCGTGGGGATCTGGTCAATCAGCCGGAGTTTACGGCTGAAGCGCGCCGCGCCGATCCGCTGTTGCTGTTGCGCGGCTACGAGCGCGCGGCCCTGACGCTCAACTTCGTGCGTGCCCTGGTGGACGGTGGCTTTGCCGATCTTCACCATCCCGAGTATTGGGACCTGGGATTCGTGCGCCATGCGCAACTGCGCGAGGCCTACGAGCGCATCGTGCATTCCATCGGCGACGCGCTCGACTTCTTCGAATCACTGACCGGACAGAAGGCGGGGGATTCGAATCGGGTGGAATTCTTTGCCAGCCACGAAGGGCTGCACCTTTTGTACGAGCAGGCGCAGACCCGGTACATCGCCCGCCAGGAGCGCTGGTACAATCTGTCCACGCATATGCCGTGGATCGGCATGCGCACCGCACAGGTCGACGGTGCGCACGTGGAATATTTCCGTGGCATCGCCAATCCGATCGGCGTGAAGGTCGGTACGGCCATGACCGATGAGTGGCTGCAGGAACTGGTGGCGACACTCAACCCGCAAAATCAGCCGGGCCGCCTGACGCTCATTCACCGTTTTGGCGCCAAAGACATCGAGCAGCACCTGCCACGGGTCATTGCGGCGGTGCGGCGCACCGGCGCGACCGTGCTGTGGTGCTGTGATCCGATGCACGGTAACACCGAGACCACCAGCGGCGGGTACAAGACCCGGCGCTTCGAAAACATCCTGCGCGAACTGGACCTGTCGTTCCGGATACATCGCGAGCTCGGGTCGATCCTTGGAGGAGCCCACATCGAACTGACCGGCGAGGATGTCACGGAATGCACGGGAGGAGCGCGTGGGCTGACTGATGCCGATCTGCAGCGGGCCTACCGCTCCCAGGTCGATCCCCGTCTCAACTACGAGCAGGCGCTCGAATTGGCGATGCTGATTGCCGAGCGCAGCAAGCAGCGCACGTGAGTGCCCGAGTCCGCGCCCGCATTTGACCCGCTGCAATTTGTCGCCACCCTGCCGCTGCGGCCGGGGGTGTATCGCATGTACGACGCCTCCGGCGAACTCATCTACGTCGGCAAGGCCGCGCGCTTGCGCGATCGCGTCGGCAGTTACTTCAAGAGCAGGTCCGATTCGCCCAAGGTAGCGGCCATGGTGCGCCGGGTGGCGCGCATCGAGGTGACCGTGGTCGGCTCGGAGACCGACGCGCTGCTGCTCGAGTGCAACCTGATCAAGGCCCACCGGCCGCGCTACAACGTCATCTTCCGCGACGACAAGACATTTCCCTATGTGCTGTGCGCGCCCGGACACGAATTCCCGCGCTTGCAGTTCTGGCGCGGCCTGCGCCGCCCGACCGGTCAGCTGTTCGGACCGTTTCCGAGCGCGCACGCCGTCAAGGAGGTGCTGGTGCAGCTGCAGAAGGTGTTCCGGATCCGCAATTGCCGCGACTCCTTTTTTGCGCACCGGAGCCGTCCGTGCCTGCAGTATCAGATCGGCCGCTGCACGGCGCCTTGCGTGGGACTGATCAGCGCCGCGGACTACAGGAAAGATCTGGATTCGGCGCTTCAGGTGCTGGCAGGCGGGAGCGAGACCCTAAGCGACGAGCTGCGCAAGCGCATGGCGGAGGCCTCGGCCGCGCTGCAATTCGAGCTGGCGGCGCGCTTGCGCGACCAGCTGGCGGGCCTGACCGAGCTGCATTCGCAGCAGATTGCCACCGCTCCGCGCTCGCGCGATGTGGACGTCATTGCGCTGGTGGGCGAGCCGGGACGCTACGGCGTAACCCTGCTTACGGTGCGCGACGGGCAGAGTCTTGGCACCACAGATTTCTTCCTGGCGGCACTGGGTGAGCCTGCCGAGACGCTCGCCGAGTTTCTGCTGCTGCACTATGCGGGGCGGGCGGCGCCGGGGGAGATTCTGATCAACCAGGCGCTCCCCGATCACGAGGCGGTCGCCGAGGCACTGTTGGCGGTGGCCGGTCGCGCCGTGCACCTGCATCGCAGTGGCCGCGGGCTACCGGGCCGATGGCTTGAACTGGCCGAGCAGAATGCGCGCGAGGCCTTGCGCATGCGCGCAGGGCGCCACGACTTCATGACGCAGGCGCTGGAGGCGCTGACCCTGGCGCTCCCCCTGCCGCGCGCCCCGGAGCGCATCGACTGCTTCGATATCAGTCACACGGGAGGCGAGGGTACGGTGGCGGGCTGCGTCGTGTTTGGGCCGGAAGGAGCGCTCAAGCGAGCCTACCGGCGCTACAACATCGAGGGGGTGGCGCCCGGAGACGACTACGCGGCTTTGGAGCAGGCGCTCTCGCGCCACGGTGCGCGCATCGTGGCTGGCGACTTGCCGCGGCCGGATCTGCTGCTGATCGACGGAGGCGCCGGGCAACTGCGCGCGGCGCAGCAGGGACTGGAGCGGGCTCACTGCGAGGGTCTCACGCTGCTGGGCATCTCCAAGGGGCCGGACCGGAAGCCCGGGCAGGAACGGCTCCACTGGCCCGGAGAGACCGTGGCGCGCACCCTCCCACCCGACAGCCCCGCGTTACACCTGTTGCAACGAGTGCGCGACGAGGCGCACCGCTTCGCCATCACCGGGCACCGCCGGCGCCGCGCGCGCCGTTATACGGAATCGATATTGGAAACCGTGCCGGGTCTCGGACCCGCACGCCGGCGCGCGCTGCTGATACATTTTGGCGGCCTGCCGGGAGTGCTGCGTGCCGGCGTCGCCGATCTGGAGCGAGTCCCGGGAGTCGGGACAGCGCTGGCGCGAACCTTATATGATCACCTGCACCCGGGGGCGTGATGGTCTGGAACCTGCCGATAGTTTTGACCTGGCTGCGGATCCTGGCGATACCGCTGATCATCGTGTTGAGCATCATGGGCAAGCGCAATCCGCTGGGAGCGGGGGATGTCGCCGCCGGATTGCTGTTCGCCGCCGCCGCCATCACCGACACGCTCGACGGCTACCTGGCACGCCGGCTCGGCCAGACGACCTCGCTGGGCGCGTTTCTCGATCCGGTCGCCGACAAGCTGATCGTCGCCGTGGCGCTGGTGCTGATCGTGAGCCGCGATCAGCACTTGGTCTTGGTACTGGCGGCGGTGGTGATCATCGGACGCGAAATCGCCGTTTCGGCGCTGCGCGAGTGGATGGCGGAACTCGGCCATCGAACCAAGGTGACGAGTGTCCGCGCTCGGCAAGTACAAGACGATCGTACAGATGGTGGGCGTGAGCCTGCTGCTGTACCGGCACGAGCTGTTCGGGTTGCCGATGTATCTGCTCGGCAAATGGCTGACCGTGGTCGCCGCGGTGTTGACGCTGGTGTCCATGTTCGTGTACCTGCGCGCGGCGCTGCCGTATCTGCGCGAGCGTTCCTGAGACCTCTCGGCTTGGGCCTGGCAGGGTTCAGGCGGTTCGGTTGCATTGGGATCGGAAATTCGGCGGTCCTGAGGCTCGTGGGCGCTGGTCAGTGAAAGTCGCGCGAGCGGCGCGTTATCCCGGCAAGCCACCGCGAACGATCGTGCAGACTGCGGGCCACGACGTGCGTGACGCCGTGCTGGTTCTGCAATGTGCCATCCACTTCCAGGAGACTGGCGGTGAGGGCGGGCATGCGTTGGGTCGCAAACACCTGCGGCCAGAGAATCACGTTGACGATGCCGGTCTCGTCCTCGAGCGAAAGAAATACCACGCCCGATGCGGTGCCGGGCTGTTGCAGGTGGGTGACGAGCCCCCCCACACGCACTCGCGCGCCATCGGGGAGCGCCCGCAGCTCCAGGTTGCTGCTGAGTCCCAGCGCACGTAACCGCTGGCGCAGGAGGCGCAGCGGATGTTCGGTGGTGCTCAAGGACAGCTGCCGATAATCGGCCATGATTTCCTGGGCGGCGCTGGGCTGCGGCAGCGCCACGGCGGGCTCGGCCGCCGCCGCAAGCGCCAGCGGGCCCGGGGGCGGCTCGGCGCCCAGAGCCAGCCAGCTGGCCGCGTGCCGGTGTTCGCTCAAAGAGCGCAACGCGCCGGCTCGTGCCAGCAGCTGCAGGCTGCGCCGGGACAGTGCCGCGCGCCGGGCGAGTTCGGCGATGCTCGGGAACGGTTGCTCGTTGCGCGCGAGGATGAGGCGTTCGGCATCGGCCCGCGGGAGCGAGCGCACCAGGGCCAGGCCGATGCGGATGGCGAGCGCGCCGCCCCGCGCCGCCTCCAGCGTGCAATCCCATTCGCTGATCAGCACGTCGGGCGGCAGGATGCTCACGCCACTGCGCCGTGCTTCCTGCACCAGCTGCGCGGGTTGGTAGAAACCCATCGGCTGGCTGTTGAGGAGCGCGGCAATGAAGGCGGCAGGCTCATGGCACTTGAGCCAGCAGGAGATGTAGGTGAGCAAGGCGAAGGAGGCCGCGTGCGATTCGGGAAATCCGTAGTCGCCGAAGCCGAGGATCTGCTGATAGATGCTTAGGGCAAATTCGGTGCTGTAGCCGTTGGCCGCCATCCCGCAGAGCAGGCGTTCGCGGAACGGTTCCAGCCCACCACGGCGCTTCCATGCCGCCATGGATCGACGCAGCTGGTCGGCCTCGCCGGCGGAGAAGCTGGCGGCGGCGACCGCGATCTGCATCACCTGCTCCTGGAAGATCGGCACCCCGAGCGTGCGGCGCAGCACTTCGGCGAGCGCCGGGCTCGGATAGGTAACGCTGGCCGGGTCCTGCCGGCGCCGCAGGTACGGGTGCACCATGCCGCCCTGGATCGGCCCGGGGCGGATGATCGCCACTTCGATCACCAGGTCATAGAAGCAGCGCGGGCGGAGCCGGGGCAGCATGCTCATCTGCGCGCGCGATTCGATCTGGAATACGCCGGTGGTCTCGGCGCGGCAGATCATGTCGTAGGTGGCGCGGTCCTCGGCGGGAATGTCCTGCACCCGCCGGGGCCAACCACGATGAGCGCGCGTGAGTTCGAGCGCCTTGCGGATCGCGGTGAGCATGCCGAGCGCCAGCACGTCGACCTTGAGCAGACCGAGCGTTTCCAGGTCATCCTTGTCCCACTGGATCACGGTGCGGCCGGGCATGGCGGCGTTCTCGATCGGCACCAGCTGGTGCAGGGGCTCGCCGGATATCACAAAGCCGCCGACGTGCTGGGAAAGATGGCGCGGGAAACCGCGCAGCTCGGCAATGAGTTGCGCGGCGAGCGCCACGGTGGCCGGCGATGGCGGGGTCGTTCCGGGAGTGATGCCCAGCGCGCGCTCGACGTCGCGCCGCGCGCTGCGTGAGCGATAGGTGATGACGGTGGCCGCGAGCGCGGTGCGCTCGCGGCCATACTTGGCGTAGATATACTGGATCACCTCTTCGCGCCGCTCGTGTTCAAAGTCGACGTCGATATCGGGTGGTTCGCGCCGCTCGCGGCTGACGAAGCGCTCAAACAGCAAATTCATGCGCGCCGGATCGACCTCGGTAATGCCCAGGGCATAGCAGACGGCGGAGTTGGCCGCCGAGCCGCGCCCCTGACAGAGAATGCCGCGCTGTCGGGCAAAGTCGACCAGGTCATGCACGGTGAGGAAAAAGTGCTCGTACTTGAGTTCGGCAATCAGCCGCAGTTCCTTCTCCAGCAGTGTCGCCACTGCCGGTGGTACGCCCGAGGGCCAGCGTTGCCGCGTCCCGGTCTCGCTCAGCAGCCGCAATTGGCTCGTGGCGCTGCGGCCGGCCGGCACCAGTTCGGCGGGATACTCGTAGTGCAATTGGCCGAGCTCGAAGCGACAACGCTCGGCGATGGCGAGGCTGGCATCGAGCAACTCGGCCGGATAGAGGCGCGCAAGCGTCGGGCGCGCTCGCAGGTGGCGCTCGCCGTTGGCGAACAGCCGCTTGCCTGCCGTGGCCAGAGTGCAGCCATGGCGGATCGCAGTCAGCAGATCCTGCAGCCGCCGCCGGTTGCGCCGATGCATGTGCACGTCGCCGGCCGCCACCGCCGGCAGGCCACACTGCGCCGCCAGTTCCAGGCAGCGCTCCAGGCGCTGCTCGTCGCGGGCTCCGCGGTGCAACTCCACCGCCAGCCAGGAACGCTGCGGGAAGCGCTCGCGGAACCATTGCCCGCGGCGCAGCGTGGCGGGCGCGCGCAGCGTACTGGTTGATGGCGGCAACCAGAGCGCGAGGCAGTTTTCGAGCCCGGATTCGAGGTCCGCGGGGCTAAGCGCATAGCGGCCCTTGGTGGCGCGCCGCCGTGCACGGGTGATGAGCTGACAGATCTGAGCGTAAGCGTGCTGTTCTGGCGCCAGCAATACCAGTTGCAGGCCCTCGTCGCAGCGAAACTCGGCACCGATGATCAGTTGCAGCGCGCTTCCCTCCGGCAACGCGCGCCGCGCCTCGTAGGCCCGCACCGCGCCGGCCAGCGAGCACTCGTCGGTCAGGGCCAGAGCGCGATACCCCAGCTCGTGTGCGCGCATCACCAGCTCGGCCGGATGCGAGGCGCCGCGCAGGAAACTGAAGTTGCTCACGCAATGCAGTTCGGCGTACTCAATCACGGTGTCCCCACGCGCAGACACGAAGATACCGCGCGCTCCTCATGCCCAGATGCCGTGCACATGCCAGCCCCCGCCGCGCAGGTCCTGAAACACCCACAGCTGCGCGCCGTTCGCCTCGCGGGCCAGGTAATAATCGCGCGCCACATCGGCGCCGTCCCACCAGCCGCTCTCGATGCGTTCGGGGCCGGCGAGCAATTCCTGGGGTCTGTCGATGCGCCGCGGTTCGGGCAGCAGCCAGCAAGGGCGGTCGGGTATTTCCGATCCGCCATGGTGCGCGCCCGCCGCAGCGACTGCCGCCGGCGCCGCGAGCTGCGCCACGTGCACGTGCCAGGCGCGCTCGGGACGATGCGCGTCGATGCTGCCCAAGGTCTGCACCGCGCTCTCACCGAGGCGTGCGGCGAGCCGGTCCAGCACCTGCTGGAATTGCTCGCTTTGCTGGGCCGCGCGTGAAAACAGGTCACTCTGCACCAGCAGGGGCTCCAGCAGTTCGTGGGCGCTAACGCCCAGTCCATGCACGGGCGCGGCCAGCGCGGTCGCCGCGAGCCGCTCGCGCGCCAGCGCCAGCAGCTGCGCCGCATCGCGACTGGGCCGCGTGAGGCTCACCGCCAGGTGGGTGAGCGCGCCGCGCCGGTGCTCGAGGCGAAGCGTGTAGCGCTGCACGGCGCGATCGCGCGAGCGCAGATACCCTTGCAGCCCGGCCAGCAGGCGCTGCAGGGGAAAGAGCAGCGCAGTGGCCTCGGTGATCGCGTCAGGGAATTCGCAACGGCTGTCGAAATGTGCCGGCGCCTGTACATAGCGCAACGGCTGATGCGCCGTGCCGCGCAGACGCTGCAGGTACAGATTGGCCTCGGGACCGAACCGCTGCGCTATCGAGGCGGCCGGCAGTGCCAGCAGCTCCCCGATGCGCCGCAGGCCGGCGCTGTGCAAGGCCGCGAGCTGCTCATCGGGCAGCGCCAGCAACGCCAGCGGGAGCGGCCCAAGCAGCTGCAGCAACTGCGCCTGTGTTACGGCACTGGTGGCGAGCCCGGCGCGCGCCAGCAGGGCTGCGCCCTGCGCTGTGGGCGCAAGGCCCAGTCGATGGGTGTAGCTGAGCGCTGCCAGGCCTGCGGCAATGCACTCACGCAACCGGAGGTGATCGCCGAACAACCGGCGGCTCGCGCCGATCTCGAGCCACAGTGTGGCGCTGCCGTCTGCCGCGGCGTGCGGGCTGACCTGGGCGCTCCATTGCAGGGCCCACAGCGCCAGGGTCTGGAGCGCGGCCTGCACAGCGGATGGCGGCCGGTGCGCAGGCTCCGGGCCAGGCGCGGTGCCGGCCGACGCTTCAAGCGCAAACCGCGGCAGCAGGATGCACAACCAGAGCATGCGCGCGCCCGCCTCGGGCTTTCTGAATTTCGACGTGCAATCCGGCGCTCAGTGCCTTGAGCCGCAACCGCAAGGCAGCAGGCGAGGGCTGCTGCGCCGCGCTCGGCGGGCGGTACAGCAGCCCGCAGCTGCCGCCGGTCTCGGCCGCAAGCTGGAGCCGCCGCACGCGCCGCTCATCGAGCGCTGCCGGCCAGGCGAGTACCGCGCCGACGGCCGGGCAACGCAGCGCCTGCTCGGCGGCCCACAGCACAGCCTGCGTATCGTGCGCCCGCACGAGCACCAGCCGGTTGAGTACCAGGCCATGCTGTGCGAGCGCCGGCGGGTAGGGCAGGCAGGGGGGTGCGATCCACACCAGGTAACGGCCGGCGCGGCTGAGTTTGCCGAGCGCTGGCAGCAGCAACGACAGCTCTCCGATCCCCTGCGTTTCCGGCATCAGTTCAGTGATCGCTCCCACCGGCCATCCGCCGCCCGGCAACAGCGCGTCGAAATCCGCGAACCCTGTGGGCTGTGCAGCCGGCCGCGCCTGATCGTCGGCGTGCGCACTGCGGCCCATATGCTCCATGCGGGCACGCAATTCATCACGAACCCGAGGCGGTGAAGACCCGTTCAGCTCCTGCAGCATCTGCGGTTTCATGATTTGCGTGCCTGCGGCAATCCCCGGCGCACGAGCCCCACCACCAGACCCTCGATGACGCACTGTTGCCGCCGCAGATCCACCTCGAGCGGCTTGTAGGCGGGATTGGCCGGCTCAAGCCGCAGCAGATGCCCATTGCGGCGGTAATATTTCACGGTGGCTTCATCGCCTAAGCGCGCGACGACGATCTGGCCGTTGCTGACCTGCGTGGTGCGATGCACGGCCAGGATGTCGCGATCCTGTATGTCGGCCTCCAGCATGCTCTGGCCGTGCACGCGCAGCAGGAAATCGGCGCGCGGACGGAACAGCTCCGGGTCGAGCAACAACTCGTCCTCGATGTTATCGAGCGCCAGCGTGGGCCGGCCGGCCGCGACCCGGCCATACAGCGCCAGTCGACGGGCCAGCGCGAATGGGGATTGCAGCAGGCGGATACCGCGGGCGACACCAGGTTCGAGCGCGATGAGGCGCTTGCCGGCCAGCGCGCGCAGGTGCTGGTCGATGCCCTGACGATTGCGCAATTTCATCAATCGGGCAAGATCGGCACGGGTCGGAGGCCGACCGTGGCGGTGCAGGAACTGTTCGATGAATTCCAGGATCTGACGTTGGCGAGGACTCGGCTCGGGGCGAAGGATGCTCATGCCTCATACCATACAAGTGTCTGGTATATATTTAAAGTCGGCAGATTCCCCATGCTAGGCTTGCCGCCCCCGTACCCCGTCAAAACCATGCTTAAAACAAAAACTTATATCGCGCTGCTGTTGACGGCCGCCAATATGCCCTGCCTGGCGACGACCTATGAACTGACCAATCCCAGACAAAGCGTGTTTGGCGAGGACCAGAGCGTGCAAACGGTCTATGAGGACACTCTCTATGACCTGGCGCGCCAATACAGCCTCGGCTCGGAGGAGTTGATCCGCGTCAATCCCAAGCTCGATCCGTGGATTCCCGGCGCCGACAAAACCGTATTGATTCCCGGCCGGCACATCCTGCCCACCGGCCCGCACCGGGGCGTGATCATCAATATCGCCGAGCACCGGCTCTACTATTATCCGAAGCCGCAGCGGCATATGCCGCAGCAGGTGATCACTTACCCGATCAGCATCGGCAAGATGGACTGGCACACGCCGCTGGGCCTGACGCATGTGATTGCCAAACAAAAAGATCCCTGGTGGCATCCGCCCAAATCAGTGCGCGAAGAGCACGCCAAGGATGGCGATATCCTGCCGGCGGCCATCCCCCCGGGGCCGGATAATCCTCTGGGTACCCGCGCCATGCGCCTGGCGGTCGGCAGCGGGACCTACCTGATCCATGGCACCAATAATCCGATCGCGGTGGGATTGGCGGTGACCCACGGCTGCATACGCATGTACCCGGAAGACGTCGAGGCGTTATATCCGCTGGTCCCAGTGGGGACCGAGGTGCGCATCATCAATGAGCCGGTCAAGGTAGCCTGGGTCAACGGCGAGTTGTTGCTCGAGGTGCACCCGCCGGTCGACGCGCAGGGGCAAAGTCACGAGCCGGACGTGGACAAATTTGCCGAGCTGCTGAAACTGGCCGTGGGCAAGAGCGTGGTGGCCATCCACTGGGACTATGCCCGCGAGGTGCTGGCGCGCGCCGATGGCGTGCTGGCCACGGTCGGTCTGGAGGCCCAGCTTCCGGACGCAAGCCCGACCGCCGCCACCCTCCCGGTCGGCCATTGATTCCCCCAGCTTGGTAGGCCATTGGGCTGGGCACCTTTTGGCCGATTTCGTGTCGGAGTTGAATAGCGCGACAAATCAGCTATAGTTCGCTGCCCCCGCGATACCTATTTCTGCTTTAAATTGCTGATATTTAAGAATATTTTGAAGAGATGCCATGTCAGAGCGCGATAGCGAAAATTTCGATTTAGACGAAGAATTCGTCGCCGAGGCCGAGGACAGCACCGATTACGACGGTTTGCTGGCGCGCGTGGATAAGCGCGTGCGCACCCAAGGCAAGAAGGGTAAGGCCGCCTGGAGCAAACTCGAAGAGGTGCTCGCCGACCGCAAACTTGAGAAAGATCTGCGCGATCTGTTCAACGAAGAATGACCAGCGGCCCGTGGGAGCGGATCGACCGCGACCTGCTGGCCATTCCCCGATGACCATCTAGTCAAGGTTGGCGATGAGCGCAGGCGCCGCGGCTGGGTGGATCGTTCTGAAGTTCGGGGGCACGAGCGTCAGCTCGCGGGCCCACTGGCTCAACATTGCCGAAGTGGTGCGCGCCCGGCGCGCCAGTGGTGCACGGGTGCTCATCGTGCATTCCGCCCTTGGCGGCGTCACCGACTGCCTCGAGCAGCTCCTCGGCGCCGCGCCACACGGCGGGCACGGCCCGCTGCTCGCAGCCCTTGAGGCGCGCCATCGCCAACTCGCCGCTGAGCTCCAAGTGGCGATCAGCCCGGCGTTCGAAGGCTTGTTGGCCGAGCTTCGCCTCTGGCTGCAGGAGCTCGAGCTCGCACGGGAGATCAGCGCTCCGGCGCGGGCACGGGTCATGGCCTGCGGTGAACTGCTGCTCAGCGGAGTGGGCGTGAGCTTTTTGGCTGCGCAAGGAATTGATTGCCGCGCATGGGACGTGCGTGAGGGACTGCGATCGGACTCCCGGCTACACGCCTCGGTGAGTTCCAGTTATTTGTCGGCGGCCTGCGATTACTCTGCGGATTCAGTCCTGCGCGCGCGCCTGGAAAAGCTGGCGCCCGTGCTGCTCACACAAGGCTACATCGCCAGCAATTCCGCGGGCGAGACCGTGCTGCTGGGCCGGGGCGGTTCGGACACATCGGCCGCCTACCTGGCCGCCAAACTGGGCGCCGCGCGACTGGAGATCTGGACCGACGTGCCGGGCATGTTCAGCGCCAATCCACGCTCGACGCCGGCCGCACGGCTCCTGCGCGCGCTGCACTACGACGAAGCGCAGGAGATCGCCAGCAGCGGTGCGCGCGTGCTGCATCCTCGCTGCATCCTGCCGCTCAAGCAGGCCCAGATTCCGCTTTGGATCTACGCCACACAAACCCCGCAGCTGGAAGGCACGCACATCAGCGCCAGCGGCGCTGACGGTGCCGCCCAGGTCAAGGCGGTCTGTCTCAGGAAGGGCATCACCCTAGTGACGCTCGATAGCCCCGGCATGTGGCATGAAGTGGGATTCCTGGGCGATGTGTTCCAGATCTTCAAGCGTCACGGCATGTCGGTCGATCAGATCGCCACCTCCGAGACCAACGTGACGGTTTCACTCGATCCAGACGCCAACCTGCTCGATCAGCGCAAGCTCAACGCCCTGGTCGAGGAGCTCGGCCAATTGTGCCGCGTAGAGGTGATCGGACCGTGCGCGCAGGTGGGGCTGGTCGGCCGCAACATTCGCGGCATCCTGCACCAGCTCGGCCCGGCCTTCAGGTTATTCGCCGAGCAGCGCGTCCACATGGTCGGCCAGGCGGCCAACGACCTGAATTTTTCGATCGTGGTCGACGAAGCGCAGGGTGACCGGCTCGCGCAGGAGCTGCACGATCTGCTGATCCGTCCGGTGGCGGGCGATACGGTGCTGGGACCGGCCTGGGCCGAACTCTACGGCCCAGCCCAGCCCAGCGCCCCGCAGAAACCGTGGTGGGAGCTGCGCCGCGCCGAGCTGCTGCGCATCGCGCGCGAGCATGAGTGCGCGTTCGTGTACGAGGCGGCGCAGGTGCGGGCCGCGGCGGGCCAGCTGCGCGCTCTCAAGTCGGTCGGACGGGTCTTCTATGCCATGAAGGCCAATCCCAACGCTGAGCTGCTGCGGATCATTGCGGCCGCGGATCTTGATTTTGAGTGCGTCTCGCGCGGTGAAATCGAGCATGTATTCGCCTCGGTCCCCGCTCTGGGGCCAGAGCGCGTGCTGTACACGCCCAACTTTGCGCCGCGCGATGAGTACGCCTGGGCGTTCGCGCAGGCCGTGACCGTCACCATCGACAACCGCTATGTGCTGGAACACTGGCCGCAGATCTTCAGGGGACGCGAGGTGCTGGTGCGCGTGGACACCGGCACCGGACGTGGCCATCACCTGCACGTGCACACCGCCGGTGAACACGCCAAGTTCGGCGTGCCCATCGACGAGCTCCCGGAACTGGCCGCGCTGGCGGCGGCCGTGGGCTGCCAGGTGATCGGGCTGCATGCACACACCGGGAGCGGCGTGTTTGAAATAGACAGCTGGACGCAGACCGCGCAATTGCTGCTCGAGGCGGCACGATCCTTTCCGCAGTTGCGGATCCTCAATGTAGGCGGCGGACTGGGCGTGCCGGAAAGACGCGAGCAGGCCGCCCTGAATCTGCTGCAATTCGACGCCGCGCTGGGGGCGGTACGCGATCGCGCGCCGGGCCTGGAATTCTGGCTTGAACCCGGGCGTTTCCTGGTCGCCGCTGCGGGCGTGCTGCTGGTGCGGGTGACACAGACCAAAGCCAAGGGCAGCACCCGCTACGTGGGGGTCAGCACCGGCATGAATTCACTGATACGCCCGGCGCTGTACGGGTCCTGGCACGAAATCGTCAACCTCACGCGCCTCGATGAGCCGGCGACCGCGCTGGTCAATGTGGTGGGCCCGATCTGTGAATCTGCGGACGTGCTGGGCCACGATCGGCTGCTCCCGCCCTCGCAGGAAGGCGACGTGCTGCTGATCGCCAACGCCGGGGCCTACGGGCGGGCGATGAGCTCGAACTACAACCTGCGCGCGCCGGCCGTGGAGCTGATGCTGTAGGTCTTAAGCTTGCGCTCAGCTCTTGGTGCCGTTGTTTCTGCGCGCGCCGATGTCGCGCGTGGTTCGCTTGCGCGTCTCGACCAGGATCTGGATGGCGCCGTCGCCGGGAATGATCCACGGCAGCGGCAGATTGTCGGGTACCACGACCAGTTCGTGCGGGCCGGCCGCCACCGCGGGAAATTCGTAGCGGCCCTGGGCATCGGTGCGCGCCGAGTATCGCCCATCGAGTATCACGGTGACGTTCGCGGCGCCGGTCTCGTTGGCATCGAGCAGGTCGTTTTGATTGTTATCCAGGTACACCGTGCCGCTGACCGGTCCCCAGCCCGTACCCGGCGGCCCGCCGAGGGGCGCAAAATGGGCGCCGCTTGCCCGCTGGTAGCGCACGGTGAAGAAGACGCCCTGATCCTCGCTGGCGGGGCTGGTGATCAGATCGGGCGGCGCCAGCGGCGAGGTCACGGTCAGCACGTTCCAGGCGCCGGTATGACTCTCATAGTAGGTCGCCAGCATCGACCAGTTGGACGAGAGCTGCCAGACCAGCTCGACGTTGGCCGAGGACGCGGGCGCATTGTTGCCCTGCAGGGCGTGCGCCCAGCGCACGTTGCCGTCAATGGACAATCTCGCCGTCAGATCACCGCCCCCGTAGACAGAGAGGCTGAGTGCGGTGTGATCCTCAAAGCTCGAGCCGCTCAATCGCTCCAGCGAAAGGGAAGTGCTCAGCCGTATTCCTTCAGGCGTGTTCCACGCCTGATCGAGGGTGGCCGCGGCCTGCTGCTGGGGCGAATCCTCGGCGTAGTTCAGCTGGGCGCGGCTGACGCCGAGGCGATTGCGCCAGTCCACGTAGCCGGCGGTCGACCAGCCACGGGCGCCGCTCGCCTCGCGCACGTTGGCCACACCGCCGATGCCGAAATCCCGCGACAGCTGGTAGCGCGTGCTGCCGCTGTAATAGATCGTCGATGCGCCGCGTCCGGAAATGGAATCCAGGTAATCGACGCCCAAGTCGGTCTGCCATCGGCGGCTCTGGTAACTGGTGCGGTAGTAGCCACCCTGCGCGTCGCTGACGATCGGCTGGTTGCCCCAGCTCAGGTTCGGATCGACGTGAAACAGGCCGGCGTCTTGTTGCATGCGGCCGGTCGTGATGCTGGCGTCAAGCCAGGCGCCGGACCCACCGCTCGTGCCACTCACGCTCCCGTCGATGAGATTGAGCTGCGCCCGGGAAAAAGGGTTATGCCATGCCGCCGTGAGCAAGGCGCTGGAGCTGGACTGTTTTTGATCGGTGGTGGTCGTAAAGCCGCTCAGCGATGAGACGTCGTGGGCGTTGATGAGCTGCCCACCCAGGGCCCAGGCGGCGGCCGGGGACCACTGGGCGCCGACCGTGGCAGTGGTGCCGCCCTCGGTTTGGAAGCCCGGCACCCGCACGCCCTGGAAGATTCCGGGTTCTCCGAGACTGCCGACTAGCTGCAGGTTATGCGGGCCGAGCCATTCGGAGGCGGCGCCCAGAATGGGCGTCGTGGGCAGGAAAAAGCGTTGCTGCGTGCGCAGCAGCTCGATGTTGTTGGAGTTGATCGTGCCCAGGCCGTTGTTGGCGTGCCAACCGCCGCCGATGGCCAGGTCGCGTTCTTGTATCGCGATCGCCACCTTGTTGCCGGTGGAATTATCGGCCACGGTGGTTTGCGCGGAGCCGGCAAGGGACCATCCGCCGTAGCTGGCCGTATCCCAGTGGCTGTCGACGATGGCGCCGCTCTCGTTGATGTCCGAGCTGCTCGGGCCGGTATGGTGGTTGATCGCGGTCACCACCGCGTCGACTCGCAATGAACGAGCAAGCCCCCCGGCCTGGTCGCTATAGCCTCCCTCGCCGTAGGAAATATTCGGGGCCAAGCTGCCGTTGGAGATGTAATGATCCTGGTAACCGGCGGGGGCGTCCTCCGCCGTTTGCGAGTGCGCCGCCAGCGACACGGCCGCGGTGGCGGCCGACAGCATCAGCGATCGCCACAATGATCCCGCAAGCGTCCACCCCATGATTACCGGAACTGCTCGTCAATCTTCAGTTTTTGCTTTTCCCACTCCAGCGTTCCTTGCACACGCACCGGATAGCTCAACACCGGATGATCGTCTGTGCTTGTCGAGGGCGTCAGGTACACGTCGGCCGTGGTGCCGGCCAGTATCGGAAAATCCGAGGGATTGAAATCGTACTTGACGCCGTTGGAGTCGGTCCCGGTGAGAAAACCCGACACGCGGCCGTGGGCGTTGCCGGTGTTGCGCATGCTTAAGGTCGGCAAGTCGCGCCCACTGACCTTGACCACCTTGGTTCCGGCCAATTCGAGTTGCGAAGACGCGCTGCCGACGGCGACGTAGACAATGAGGCCGATGCGGCCGGTCATGGGCATGGACACCGCGCCTGCCTTGGCAATCGATGCCTCCTTGCCCTCGATGAGCATGGCAAACCGGCATTCCCCGGGCGGCGCCGTCGAGGGCACCGCCACTTCGAATCGGTAATGGATAGTGCCTCCGGCCGGCAGCGCCACGCTGGGGCGCTCCAGCGCAACCCACGGCCGACAGCTTCCGGGTTGCAGGTCATCGGCAAAAATGACATTGAAGTCCGGCGACAGGCTCCAGTCCGCAGTCCGCAATAAATATTCGGAGGCCGTCTCGGCACGATTGGTCAGTTCGAACACGGCGCGCACGGTCTCGCCGGGCTTGGCCTCCAACTCGAAGCGCGGCGGGGAGACCATGGCTGCAAAGGTCTGCGCGCCGGAGGGCGTGGCGGCCGAGCTCAGGCCCGCGGCCAGAAGCGGTAGCAAGTACTGTCGCACGGTTCAGTCCTCATCGATTTCGAATCTGAAGAGCAAATTGTAGGGCTGTCGCATCTGCGTGCCGTCGACCGTCAGGCTCAGCGTCAGGGTGTCTTCCAGCACGGCCGCAGAAATCGGCCCTGCGTACACTTGGGTGCGGCCGCCGACCTGCACGCGCCCCGGAAGCAAGCGGCCGGTGGTGGTCCAGGCCGCCTCGATATTTCCGGGGAGCTGGGCGGGCAGCACGAGATAGATGCGGCCGCTGTGACCGACCCATGGCTTGAGGTTGAGGCGCACGCGCACCTGCGTCGCGCCTTCCATCAGGGTGCTGTTGCGCCGGCGCGGAGAGAGTTCCTGCCAACGCATTCCCACCGTCGGCTGCAGTGTCACCGTGCCGGTGTCATCGATGGGCTGGGTGGCGGCCCAGCTGGCGCCTGAGATTGCGCAGGCGAGCATTAGCAAATGCGCTGCAGTGTCGCAGCGTCGGCGCAAGGAAGCAGAGCTCATGGCGAGGTCAGCGTGTACAGGACACGGCCGGTGTAGGTGCCCACGGCGGGGATGAGCGTGTTGGCATAGGCAAAGGTCCAGCAGCTCTCCGCCCAGTGATTGAGTGGCACCGAGCCGAGGTTTTGGATGCCGCCATTGACGAAGGTGCCGCCTGGAAAGACCTCGGGGAGAAATCCATTGGCGGTCGTATCGCCATTGCCCCCCGAGGTCCAGGAGATTTGCGAGAACGGTATGGTGTTGCCGGTCGCATTGCTCAGCGTGGCGGGAACCGTGGCGCTCAGAATCGCGGCCCCGGTGTTGGCCGGATTGCGATAGAAAGCGCCAACGTAGAGCTGGGTGCCGGCCGTGCAGTAGCTGTAACCGTCATAAGAGCTCTGGCTGACGCCGCTGTCCGTGGTCATGGGCTGGGCGGTCTTGTTGCCCAGCGCCGCAGCCGGGACAGTGACGGAGGCCTTGTTTACCGTGGAGGTATTGCCCGGTGTGGCGCCGCTGTTGTAGGTCAGCGTGCCCGTCAGAGTGCCCACGCCGATCTGCAGGTACACGGCTTTGGGCGAAGTGGCGGTAATGGTCACGGTCCAAGCGCGTGCGCCGGAGCTCAGTGCACTCAGCAGCACCGCCGCGCCGATTTGCAGGCCATTGAAGAACGGGCCGCGCATGTGCTCAGCTCCCATAATCCCCTTCGATTCAGTAAGCATGCCACAGACGGACGTCCGGCACCGCACCACATTGGCGCTCGCAGCTATGGCATGGATGCCGTGTAGACCACGCGGCTGTTGTGTACGTTTACACCACCGTACGTTCCGGCCGGGGGTGAGATGGTGTTGGCGTAAGAGTAGGTCCATTTCGCGTCCGCTTTGATGACCTTGGTGGCGGGCGCCGTCAATACGATATTCGCCGTGGTGGCATTGGTGAGGGCGGGCGCGGCCAGCAGCGTGTAGCCTGCGGTGAGCGCACTGGCTGCGGTGGAGATCTGCGTGTAAGGGATCGAATCGCCCGTGGCGTCGCCGAGCGGACCGGTGGCGGTCGCATTCAACGTCACGTTGCCGCTGTTGCTGATGATGGCGGCCGTCTGCACCCCGCCGGTCAGGTCACCGCCGCTGCCCGCCACCGGAGTTCCGTTGCCCAACCCGCTGGCCGAGGGACTGAAGTTCAGCAGATTGACGGTGCCCAGGTTCCCGAGCGTGGTCGGATAGGCCGTGCCCGCGCCCACGCGCAGGTACAGAATCTTCGGGATCGTGATCCGGAAGTTGACGCGCGCCCTGGCGGTCAGGGCGCCGGGGCCAGATTGTCGGTTCGATGCGGCCGGCGTCATGAGCGACAGCAGCATCGCCACGCTACCGACCAGTACACGAAGGCCCGCCGAGCGCTCCATCCTGCAGCCTACCCGGCGTCTGACCCAGATCCCGCGCACCGAGCCTTAGGGCATGGTTGCGGTGTAGGTCACGCGGCCGTTGTTCGCCACCGTGCTGCCGTATGTGCCGGCAGGCGGAGTCGTGGAATTCGCGTACGAGTAAGTCCACTTGGCATCGGCCGTAATAACCTTGGTGACCGGAGCTGTCAGCACGACGTTGCCACTGGTGGTGTTGGTCAGCACGGGCGCACCGAGCAGCGTGTAGCCGGCGGTGAGCGCCACGGCAGCCGTCGTGATCTGAGCGTAACTGATCGAATCGCCGGCGGCACCGTCGCTGAGCGCGCCGGTCGCCGTGGCATTCAGGGTGACGTTGCCGCTGTTGCTGATGATGGCAGCGGTTTCAACACCGCCGGTCAGATCGCCGCCCGTGCCGGCGACGGGGGAGTTGTTACCCACAACCGCAGCGGTGGGCGCGAAGCTGACCACATCGACCGTGTTCAACGTGGCGAGCGTGCCCGGATAGGCCGAGCCGGAGCCGACACGCAAGTACAGTACCTTAGGTATAGTGACCGAGAAATCGACGTGAGCCGTCGAAGTCAGTGCACCGGCACCGGTCTGGAAGTTTGATTCCGCCGAGGCTGCCAGGGGCAGCAACGTCAGGGCGGCGCCGGCAAGAGCTTTCAATGCGCTGGAAGTATTCATGATCCGTCAATTTCCTTTTTGTGGCAGTCACTCCAGGTCCGCGCCGCCTCTGCGGTGCTCAGGCCCTGATCGGGTTAAATCACTGGGGCGCATTTATACGTAATCGCCCCGAGGTGCTTGCGTGACTCAAATCACGGGAAAGCCCGCTACCCCGATGGCGCATACGTGAATCTGTGAACTCAATCGCAGGGAATGCGGCCCCGGCCTCGGAAACGAGCATCACCGCATGCACTCAATCGCCAAACCCGCGGGCGCGAGGGCCTCGGCATTGACGCTCGCGGCGACCGTCGCCTAGACTTCGCGCCACTCATCGAGACCGGCTGAGGGAATGGGCCCTTCGACGCCGGGGCAACCACCGGGCGAGCCGGTACGGTGCCAACTCCTGCGGCTCTTCTATATACCGGCCGGCAGATGAGCGTAGCTGTCGCTGGGTCCTGCGAGGACGGGCAACGGCCATGGCGCTGTATCTCGGCGCCGACGCTCCAGTCTGTTCAGGTGCGCCGATGGGTGTGGCGTAGACATCGAGGGAGCGTGTGCATGAAATCAAAGAGTGATCAGGGTCCCCAGGCGGCGACCCGCGCGGTGCGTGCCGGGTTGGTGAGCGACACGGTCAGCGGCGCGGTGGTTCCACCGATATTCCTGAGTTCCACCTACGCCTTTCATGCCTACGGCGAGAAGCGGCCCTACGACTACTCGCGCACCGCCAACCCCACGCGTGATTTGCTCGGTAAAGCGCTGGCCGACCTGGAGGAGGGCGCGGGCGCCGTGATCACGGCCTCCGGAATGGGTGCGATCACGCTGGTCGGTCACCTGTTCAACGTCGGTGCGCGCATCGTCGCGCCGCACGATTGCTACGGCGGCAGTCATCGCCTGTTCAGCGAGTGGCAGCGGCGGGGCGAGTTCCAGGTGCAGTTTGTGGATTTTGGAAATGAGGGGGCGGTGCGTGCGGCACTGGCGCGCGAGGCCTCGCTGGTGTGGATTGAAACACCGAGCAATCCGCTCATGCGCATCACCGATGTGGAGATGGTGGCCAGGCTCGCACATCAGGCGGGCGCACTGGTGGCGGTGGACAACACCTTCATGTCCCCCGTCTGGCAGCAGCCCTTGCGGTTGGGGGCCGACCTGGTGGTGCACTCGACCACCAAATACATCAATGGTCACAGCGACGTGGTGGGCGGGGCGGTGGTGGCCAAGACCGGCGAGCTGCATGAGCGCCTCGCCGAATGGGCCAATTGCCTGGGACTGACCGGTGCGCCTTTCGACAGCTACCTGACGCTGCGGGGCCTGCGAACGCTCCATGCCCGCCTGGCCATCCACGGGCGCAACGCGCAGGCGCTGGCCGAATGGCTGGTGCAGCAACCGCCCGTCAATCGCGTCTGGTACCCGGGGCTCCCGACCCACGAAGGCCACCAGATCGCGGCCCGCCAGCAGCGTGGGTTCGGCGCCATCATCGCCTTCGAACTCAAGGGCGGAATTCCTGCGGTCAAGCAGTTCGTCTCGGGTCTGCGCTGCATCACGCTGGCCGAGTCCCTGGGTGGGGTCGAAAGCCTGGTCGCGCACCCCGTGACCATGACGCACGCGGCCATGGACGCGGCCGCTCGCCAGGAAGCCGGCCTGACCGACGGCCTGCTGCGCATGTCGGTGGGCATCGAGGACTTGGCCGACCTGCAGGGGGATATGCAGGAGGGGCTGGAGAGGATCGGCCGCTGATCGCTGGCCATCAGCGGCCCATCGCTACTAGAATTCACGGCTCCAGTGGCTCGGGACTTGTCCTGAGCCGAGGGGCGCTTCCGCCCGCATTGACACGTCGAATTTAAGGAGGTCCTATGGCTGCGATCTCGATACATCCCTCGCTCGACAATGGCGTCAAGCCCACGGCCAAGAATTTCGCCGGCGGCACCCTGGTGTGCAAGTGCGCGCAGAACCCGGTCGAGGTGTCGATCAAAGCGCAGACGGCGCACAACCATGCCTGCGGGTGTACCAAGTGCTGGAAGCCCAAGGGGGCACTGTTCGCCGTGGTCGCCGTGGTGCCCAAGGACAAGATCAGCGTCACCAAGAACGCCGAAAAGCTTGCAGTGGTCGACAGGCAGCGCACGATCCAGCGCCACGCCTGCACGGGCTGTGGTGTTCATATGTTCGGGCGCATCGAGAACACCAAGCATCCGTTCTACGGGCTTGATTTCGTGCACACGGAACTGTCCGGCCAGAGCGGCTGGGCGGCACCGGAATTTGCCGCCTTCGTATCCTCGATCATCGAATCAGGCGCGGACCCCGCGCAGATGGGAGCCGTGCGCGCCCGGCTCAAGGAACTCGGCCTCGAACCCTATGACTGCCTGTCGCCGGCGCTCATGGATGCCATCGCCACGCATCTGGCCAAGGCGTCGGGCGTTCTGAAGCACTAGGGAAGCCGCGCTCATGGACGTACGTGCAGCAGTGGCCTTCGAAGCGGGCAAGCCGCTCAGCATCGAGCGGGTGCAGCTCGAGGGGCCCCAGGGCGGGCGAGGTGCTCATCGAGGTCAAGGCAAGCGGGATCTGCCATACCGACAAGTACACGCTCTCCGGGGCCGACCCGGAGGGCTTGTTTCCCTCGATACTGGGGCATGAAGGGGCCGGCGTAGTCGTCGATGTGGGCGCCGGCGTTCGCACGCTGAATAAGGGCGATCACGTGATCCCGCTCTACACGCCCGAATGCCGGGAGTGCAAGAGCTGCACCTCGCGCAAGACCAACCTGTGTACGGCAATTCGGGCGACACAGGGCAAGGGCCTGATGCCGGACGGCATCCAGTCGCTTCTCGTACCAGGGCAAGCCGATCTACCACTATATGGGTTGCTCGACGTTCGCGAACTACAGCGTGTTGCCGGAGATCGCGCTCGCCAAGATCCGCGAGGACGCCCCCTTCGACAAGGCCTGCTACATCGGCTGCGGCGTCACCACCGGGATCGGTGCGGTGATTTTCACGGCCAAGGTGGAGCCGGGCGCCAATGTGGTGGTGTTCGGCTTGGGCGGAATCGGGCTCAACGTGGTGCAGGGTGCGAAGCTCGCCGGCGCCGACATGATCATCGGCGTCGACACAAATCCGGCGCGCGAAAAGCTGGCGCGAAAATTCGGCCTGACACATTTCGTCAACCCCAAGGAGGTCAAGGGAGATCTGGTGGCGCACCTGGTCGAGCTGACGCGCGGCGGGGCCGATTACAGCTTCGAGTGCATTGGCAACACTCAGGTCATGCGCCAGGCGCTGGAATGCTGCCACCGCGGCTGGGGCCAGAGCATCATCATCGGGGTCGCCGCTTCCGGACAGGAAATCAGTACCCGTCCCTTCCAGCTGGTCACCGGCCGAGTGTGGCGCGGGACCGCCTTTGGGGGCGCGCGCGGTCGCACCGACGTCCCGAAAATCGTCGACTGGTACATGGAACGCAAGATCAACATCGACGATCTGATCACCCACACTTTGCCCCTCGAGCGCATCAATGAAGGCTTTGAACTGATGGCTCGGGGCGAATCGATCCGCAGCGTGGTCGTTTATTGACCACCCGGTGCCGCGGCCTGACCGCCGGCGGCGCGCCATTTATGTCAATGTCCGGACAGCCGGAGCCTGCAGCCGGTCGATCGGCCCTTTAGCACGGCTCTTTTGGCTCCATTGTGGCGCCCCCGATGGCCCCTTGGGGCTTGTGAGTTCGCGGGCCGGCTCGTGTATCCTTTCAGGGTTTGGCGGCCTGTTTGCGCTGTCATATTGCGTCGCGCAATATGCGCTATGCGCTGAGCCGGCCGAAGGATTACTGGAGAGTCAAGGTGATCAGTCCGACCGTGACCGTGGCGGCGCGGCGCGTGGAGGGCGACGTCGCTAAGGGCATCGCCGAGACACTGGCGGCCGAGGTGGCCGTGGCCATCCAGTTCAACGGCCGGGCCCATGCGGTCATGCTGGCGACGCCGGCGGACCTCGAAGACTTTGCTCTGGGATTTGCGCTGACCGAAGGCATCGTACGGAGAGCGGATGAACTCACCCTGGCTGCACAGACCTGGACTCCCGAGGGCGTAGTGTTGGACATTCGGATTCCGGAACTGCGCTTTGCCCTGCTGGACACCCGCGAGCGCAACCTCACCGGCCGCACGGGCTGTGGACTGTGCGGCACCTCGACGCTCGAGGCCGCCATCCGGCCGGTACGCCGCGTCGACCCGAACGGTCCGCGCGCCGACGCGCGCGCGTTGCGCGAGGGCATGGAACGCCTGGCCACCATGCAACCCTACAACGATGCCAGCGGCGCGGTGCATGCAGCGGCACTGCTGACCGACCAGGATGGATTTGTGGTGAGAGAAGACGTCGGTCGCCACAATGCCATCGACAAGGCGGTGGGCGCGGTGGCGCGCGGCGGCAGCCGTCCCCACAGCCTGCTGGTGACCTCCCGGGCCTCCTACGAAGTCGTGCACAAGGCTGCCGAGGTGGGCTGCCGCCTGGTGGCCGCAATCTCGGCGCCGACGGCGCTGGCGGTGCAGCTGGCGAGCGAAGCGGGAATTACGCTTATCGGATGGGCGCGGCCACCCCGCCTGACCGTGTACAGCGGGGAGCTCACATGAGCAAGCGTCGTCCAGTGGGCGTGCCGGTGCGCTCCGAGCCCAGCGCCGATCTGCCCGCCGAGCAACGCACGGCCGTGCTGGAGTCGGTGCGCGAGAACGGCGCGTTGGCCGGCAGCCTGCTGCCGATCCTGCACGGCATTCAGGACCGCTTGGGCTGGGTTCCTCCGCGCGCGGTCCCGCTGATCGCTTTTGAACTCAATCTGTCCCGCGCCGAAGTGCACGGGGTATTGACCTTTTACCATTACTTCCGCCACTCCAAGCCCGGGCGGCAGGTGATCTATCTATGTCGTGCGGAAGCCTGCCAGGCAGTCGGCGCCGCGACACTCGAAGAGCATGCGAAGCGCAAACTGGGCGCCGACTTTCACGGCACCAGCGCGGATGGCCGCTATACGCTCGAGCCGGTTTACTGCCTGGGCAACTGCGCCTGCGGGCCGTCGCTGATGATCGACAAGGAACTGCACGCCTATGTGACACCGGCGCGCTTTGACGAGTTGGTGTCAGGATAGCCTGATGAGCACCACGGTATATATTCCGGGAGAAGCCACGGCACGCGCACTGGGCGCCGAGGCAGTCGCCGAGGCGGTCATGGCCGAAGCTGGCCGGCGCCAGCAGCCGGTGCGCCTCATACGCAACGGCTCGCGCGGTGCGTTCTGGCTCGAGCCGCTGATCGAAGTGCAGACCGAGCAGGGCCGCGTGGCCTACGGCCCGGTCAGGGCCAAGGACGTCGCGGGCCTGTTCGCCGCGGGTTTTCTCGAGGGCAAGCCGCACGCGCTGTGCCTCGGTGCCGTGGCGCAGATTCCCTATCTTAAGAATCAGGAACGATTGTGCTGCACGCGGCTGGGGGTCATCGATCCGCTCAGCCTCGAGGACTATCGCGCACACGGCGGTTACTCCGCTCTGGCGGCGGCGCTGGCCATGGCGCCGGCGGAGATCGTGCAGGCGGTGACCGACTCGGGACTGCGGGGTCGGGGCGGCGCGGCCTTTCCGACCGGCATCAAATGGCGCACGGTGCTCAACGCCCCGGTCACGGCCGCCGCGCAGAAATACATCGTCTGCAACGCCGACGAAGGCGATTCGGGCACTTTTTCCGACCGGCTGATCATGGAAGGCGATCCCTTTTGCCTGATCGAGGGCATGACGATCGCAGGAATCGGCGTGGGAGCCACGCGCGGATATATTTACCTGCGCTGCGAGTATCCGCACGCCTACGCGGTGCTCCGCCAGGCGATTGCCACCGCCTACGCGCAGGGCCATCTGGGTGCCGATGTGCAGGGCAGCGGCAAGGCCTTCGATCTGGAAGTGCGCCTGGGCGCCGGCGCCTATATCTGCGGCGAGGAAACTTCGCTCCTTGAATCGCTCGAGGGCCGGCGCGGCCAGGTGCGCTTCAAGCCGCCGCTCCCGGCCATCGCCGGACTGTTTGGCTGCCCGACCGTGATCAACAACGTCATCACCTTCGCCAGCGTGCCCACGGTGCTGGAGCGCGGTGCGGCCTACTACCGCGACTTCGGCATGGGCCGCTCGCGCGGCACCTTGCCGATCCAGCTGGCCGGCAACATCGCGCGCGGCGGACTGGTGGAGAAGGCGTTCGGTGTGACCCTGCGCGAGCTGCTTTACGATTACGGGGGCGGCACGCGCACCGGCCGGCCGATTCGCGCGGTGCAGGTCGGCGGCCCGCTGGGCGCCTACTGGCCTGAGTCAAAGTTCGACACGCCGCTTGACTACGAGGCCTTCGCGCAAGCCGGAGGCATGCTGGGTCACGGCGGCATCGTGGTGTTCGACGACACCGTGGACATGGGCGCGCAGGCCCGTTACGCCATGGAGTTCTGCGCCATCGAATCCTGCGGCAAGTGCACGCCCTGCCGGATCGGCTCGACGCGCGGCGTCGAGGTCATCGACCGGTTGCGCTCCGGCGACCGTCCGGCGCTGCAGGCCACGTTGCTGCGCGACCTGTGCAACACGCTGACCCACGGCTCGCTGTGCGCCCTGGGCGGCTTGACGCCATTCCCGGTGATCTCTGCGCTCGATCATTTTCCCGAAGATTTTTCGAAACCAATGGCTGCCGCGGCAGTCGGAAGTTAATGCCATGCAATCAATTGCCGAACAGGATCTGGGCACCCCGGCGCGAGAGTCGGCCACGCAGGTCAAGCTGCTGATCGACGGCTGCGAGATCTCCGTCCCGGCGGGCACCTCCGTGATGCGCGCCGCCGCGCTCGCCGATCTCAAGATACCGAAGCTGTGCGCCACCGATCAGCTGGAGGCCTTTGGCTCCTGCCGCCTGTGCCTGGTGCAGATCGAGGGCATGAAGGGCTACCCGGCCTCCTGCACCACGCCGGTGGCCGAGGGCATGAAGGTCACGACGCAGAACGCGGAGTTGGCGCGACTCCGGCGCGGTGTCATGGAGCTGTACATCTCCGATCACCCACTGGACTGCCTGACCTGCCCGGCCAACGGGCATTGCGAACTGCAGGACATGGCCGGTGCGGTGGGCTTGCGCGAGGTGCGCTACGGCTATGAGGGCGCCAACCACCTGGACGCGCCCAAGGACGAGTCCAATCCGTACTTTACCTTCGACGCCAGCAAGTGCATCGTCTGTTCGCGTTGCGTGCGCGCCTGCGACGAGCAGCAGGGCACCCTGGCGCTGACCATCGCCGCGCGCGGCTTTGACTCGGTGGTCTCGGCGAGTCAGGGCGAATCGTTCCTCGACTCGGAGTGCGTCTCCTGCGGGGCCTGCGTGCAGGCCTGCCCGACAGCGACGCTTTCCGAGAAATCGCTCATCGATCAGGGCCAGGCCGAGCACAGCGTGGTGACCACCTGCGCCTATTGCGGCGTCGGCTGCTCGTTCCGCGCCGAGATGCGCGGCGAGGAATTGATCCGCATGGTGCCCAACAAGGACGGACACGCCAATCACGGCCACAGCTGCGTGAAGGGGCGTTTCGCGATCGGCTATGCCACGCATCCGGATCGCATCACCAAGCCGATGATCCGCGGCTCGATCAGCGAACCGTGGCGCGAGGTGAGCTGGGAGGAGGCCATCGCCCACGCGGCCTCCGAGTTGCGCCGCATCCAGGCCAAGTACGGGCGGGACAGCATCGGCGGGATCACCTCGAGCCGTTGCAGCAACGAGGAGACCTACCTGGTGCAGAAGCTGGTGCGCGCCGGTTTCGGCAACAACAACGTCGACACCTGCGCGCGCGTGTGCCATTCGCCGACCGGCTATGGCCTCAAGCAGACGCTGGGTGAATCGGCAGGAACCCAGACCTTCGATTCGGTGATGTCCTGCGACGTGATACTTTTGATTGGCGCCAATCCGACCGATGCGCACCCGGTTTTTGCCTCACAGATGAAGCGCCGCCTGCGCCAGGGCGCGAAACTTATCGTCGCCGACCCGCGCCGTATCGACCTGGTGCGCACGCCGCACATTGCCGCCGCCTACCACCTGCCACTCAGGCCCGGCACCAATGTGGCGCTGATCAACAGTCTCGCGCACGTGGTGGTGACCGAGGGCCTGGTCAAGGAGGAGTTCGTGCGCGCGCGCTGCGAGATCGAGTCCTTCGAGAAGTGGCGGCACTTCGTGGCCGAAGAGCGCAACTCGCCCGAGGCCATGGAGGCCGTGACCGGAGTGCCGGCGGCCGAGGTGCGCGGTGCGGCCCGGTTGTTCGCCACGGCCGGGAACGGCGCCATTTACTACGGCCTCGGGGTGACCGAGCACAGCCAGGGATCGACCATGGTGATGGGCATTGCCAATCTGGCCATGGCGACCGGCAACATCGGTCGCGAGGGCGTGGGTGTCAACCCATTGCGCGGCCAGAACAATGTGCAGGGCTCCTGCGACATGGGCTCCTTTCCGCACGAGTTCCCGGGTTACCGTCACGTCTCCGATGAGTCGGTGCGCACGCAGTTCGAGCGCCGGTGGAACGTCAAGCTGCTTGCCGAGCCGGGACTGCGGATCCCGAACATGTTCGAGGCGGCGCTGGACGGCGAGTTCAAGGCTCTTTATATCCAGGGCGAGGACATTGCGCAGTCCGATCCCAACACGCAGCACGTCACCGCCGCGCTGAGCGCGATGGAATGCATCATCGTCCAGGACTTGTTCCTGAACGAGAGCGCCAAGTTCGCGCATGTGTTCCTGCCCGGATCCTCGTTCCTGGAAAAGGACGGCACCTTTACCAACGCCGAACGACGTATCTCGCCGGTGCGCAAGGTGATGCGCTCCAAGTCCGGGTACGCCGACTGGGAAATCACGCAGCTGCTGTCCAATGCGCTCGGCTACCCGATGCACTACACGCATCCGAGCGAGATCATGGATGAGATCGCCGCGCTGACTCCGACCTTCGCGGGCGTCAGCTTCGCGAAACTCGACGAACTCGGCAGCATCCAGTGGCCGTGCAATGACCAGCAGCCGGAAGGCACGCCGATCATGCACGTGGACACCTTCGTGCGTGGCAAGGGCAAGTTCCTGGTGACCGAGTACGTGGCGACCAGCGAGAAGGTCAACATCCGCTATCCGTTGATACTGACGACCGGTCGCATCCTGTCGCAATACAACGTGGGCGCGCAGACCCGGCGCACCGACAATGTCGTATGGCACGACGAAGATCGCCTGGAGATTCATCCGCACGATGCCGAAGAACGCGGCATCAAGGAAGACGACTGGGTGGGGGTGCAAAGCCGGGCCGGCGACACCGTGCTGCGCGCCAACGTCACCACACGCGTGCAGCCGGGCGTGGTCTACACGACCTTCCACTTTCCGGAACTGGGCGTGAACGTGATTACCACCGACAACTCCGACTGGGCCACCAATTGCCCCGAGTACAAGGTCACGGCCGTGCAGGTGACGCGCGTGACCCAGCCCTCGGCCTGGCAACAGCGTTACCAGCAGTTCGATCGACGCCAGCAATCGCTCCTCGCCCAGGCCACCCACCCGGGCGAGACCGCGGAAGCCGAGTCCGCGGTCAAATGAGCGTCGAGCGGCTGGTGCAGATGGCCAATGACATCGGTCACTTCTTCGCGGCCGAGCCGCAGCGCTCGGACGCGATCGTCGGCATCGCCGGTCACATCCAGCGTTTCTGGGACCCGCGCATGCGCCGCCAGATCCTGGCTCATCTGCAGGCCGGTGGGGAGGGGCTGGAGGAATTGCCGCGCGAGGCCGTGGCAACTCTCAAGCCCGTCCCGCCTTAGGCGAATCCGGCCCGTGTCCGCAAAACTCGAGTTGCCCTCGCCCTATGCGTTGTTCCTGGGCGATGGCGATCAGCTGGCCGTCAAGACTGCCACCGGCATCGCCTACTGGCGTCCGGAGCGCTGCATCGCGCAGGTCATGCTGCCCGGATGCCGCGCCGATCTGGGGCTGCCCACGCTTAGCGCGAGCGCCGCGGCAGCGGCAGGCGCGCGAGTGCTGATCGTGGGCGCGGCCGAATTCGGCGGCCGGATCTCTGCCAGCTGGGTGCCGGCGCTGGTGGAAGCGCTGGAGGCAGGCCTGGATTTGGCGGCCGGACTGCACGAGCGGCTGGCCGATGTGCCCGCGATCCGCCAGGCCGCCGAACGCCTGCACCGGCGCGTGTACGACGTGCGCCAGCCGCAGAGCGGACAATTGGCGATCGCCACCGGCGCCAAGCGCGCAGGGATGCGGCTGCTGACGGTCGGTACCGACTGTGCGGTCGGAAAGATGTTCACCAGCCTGAGCATCGAGGCCGAGCTGCAGCGCCGCGGCGTGCCGGCGACGTTTCGGGCCTCAGGGCAAACCGGGATTCTCATCAGTGGTTCGGGCGTCAGCGTTGACGCGATCGTCTCGGACTTCATCTCCGGGGCGGCCGAACTGCTCTCGCCGGTAAACCGACCCGAACACTGGGATGTCATCGAAGGGCAGGGCTCCTTGCACCATCCGGCCTACGCCGGAGTGACGCTCGGACTGATCCACGGATCGCAGCCCGACGCCCTTGTCTTGTGTCACCGCATAGATCTGGAGCACGTGGACGGGTACCCGAGCTATGCGACGCCCAGCCTTGCGGTCGCCATCGCGGCCAACGAGAGCGCCGCCCGGCTGACCAATCCGAATGCGCGCGTGGTGGGAATCAGCGTCAATACCTCCACGGCCACCGCGGCGCGGGCGCAAAGCTACCTGGCTGAGGTCGGGGCGGCGCTGCGCCTGCCGTGCTGCGATCCGGTGCGTAGCGGCGTGGCGCCGATCGTCGATCGGCTGCTGCAGGAATATCCGCGCACCGGATGACACGGGCCGCCGACCCGCGCCTCGCGCCGCGGCGCTTGCGGGCCCGCGGCTGCGCCGCACATTAATGTGTATGCTGTTTCGTCTCCGCCTGCGAAGAATCTCCGGCGGCCACAACGCCAATAAAAAAACTGGAGGTCGGGCGTGACAATCTCAGGAACACACTATCGGGTTTGGGGCGCAGCGCTGGCCGGCCTGATGTTCAGCTGCGCCGCCGGTGCCGCGGCGCCGGCCGATCCGCTGGCGCGCGCGCAGCGCGTACTTGCGGCCACGCCCCTGATCGACGGGCACAACGATCTGCCCTGGATCATTCGTGCGCGCTTCAACAGCTCCCTGGCTGCGGTTGATCTGGCCGCCGACACCTCCCGACTCAAGCCGCCGGCGGATCAGGCGGCCATGATGACGGATCTGCCGCGCCTGCACGCTGGCCAGGTCGGCGCGCAATTCTGGTCGGTGTACGTGCCGGTCGAGATGCAGGGGCCGGTGGCCGTGCAAGCGACCCTCGAGCAGATCGACATCGTCCGCCAGATGGTGGCTCGCTACCCGCGCGATCTGGAGATGGCCTACACGGCCGAGGACATCCGCCGCATACACAAGAGCGGGCGCATCGGCTCGCTGATCGGCGTGGAGGGCGGCCACCAGGTCGCCGATTCGCTCGCGGTGCTGCGCCAATACTACGAACTGGGCGTGCGCTACATGACCCTGACGCACGTGACCAACACCGACTGGGCGGATTCCGCCACGGTCGATCCGGCGCACCACGGCCTGACGCCGTTCGGACGCGAGGTGGTGCGCGAGATGAACCGGCTCGGCATGCTCGTTGATCTCAGCCACGTGTCGGAGGCGACCATGCGCGCGGCACTCGAAGTGTCGGTGGCGCCGGTCATATTCTCGCATTCCTCGGCGCGCGCCCTGGTCGATCATCCGCGCGACGTGAGCGACGATGTATTGCGCCTCGTTCCGCGCAACGGCGGGGTGGTGATGGTCAATTTCAATCCCGGCTATGTTTCGATGGCGCGCAACGAATGGGAAGCGGCGCAGGCCGCCGAAATGGCGCGCTACGACAGCCCGCCCTACGTCGGCCTGTACATCGGACAGATCGGAGCGGGCCAAGGCGGCACTCAGGCCTGGGAGCAGGCCCACCCGAAGCCCGCCGTGACTCTTAAGCGACGTGGCCGATCACATCGATCACATCCGCCAGGTCGCCGGCGTCGAGCACGTGGGGATCGGGTCCGACTTCGACGGCATCGATGAGGTGCCCACGGGACTGGAGGACGTATCGAAGTTTCCGCAGCTGTTTGCCGAGCTGGCGCGCCGCGGCTGGAGCGACGCGGACTTGGCCAAGCTGGCGGGCGGCAACCTGCTGCGGGCTCTGGCCGGGGCCGAACAGGCCTCAGCGCAGTTGCGCAAGCAGCACCTGGCCTCCGGTGCCACGATCACCGCGCTCGATGCATCGGCGGCAACGCACTGAGCCGTGCCCTGCGCCGGCCGGGCTCAGGTGCCCCTTTAGGCCGCCTGGAGCCGGGCAACGACGGCAGCGCCCGCCTCGCGGTCGTGCTAAACGCGCGCGCGCCGGGTGCGAGAATGTCCGCGGTGCGCGCGCCTGCAGCGATGGCAGCGGCCACGGCGCTCTCCACGGCAGTGGCTTCCGCGCTCAGGCCAAGCGAGGATCGCAGCAGCAGCGCGGCGCTGAGGATCGCTCCGTAGGGGTTGGCGATTCCCTGGCCCGCGATGTCGGGCGCCGAGCCGTGGATCGGCTCGTAGAGCCCGCGCGCTCCCGGCGCCCAAGGAGGCCGACGGCAGCATCCCCAGCGATCCGGCCAGCATCGAGGCCTCGTCGGTCAGGATGTCGCCGAACATGTTCTCGGTCACAGCGACGTCGAAATCGCCGCGGGCGGCGAATCAGGTGCATCGCGGCGGAATCCACCAGCATGTGTTCGAGCGTCAGGTCGGCAAATTCGCTCCGCACGATCGCGTTCCGTGACCTCGCGCCACAGGCGTGAGGTTTCCAGCACGTTTGATTTGTCGATCGAAGTGAGCTTGCCGCGGCGGCTGCGCGCCAGTCGTGCTGCCACCCGCACCACCCGTTCGATTTCGGCAACGCTATAGCTGCACAGGTCGCTCGCGGACTCGGCACTGCGGGTCTTGGCGCCGAAATAGATGCCGCCGGTCAGTTCGCGCACGAATATCAGATCGACGCCCTCGAGCACCTCGCCCTTGAGCGTCGAGACCTCGCGCAGTGCCGGATGCACGGTCACCGGGCGCAGGTTGGCATACACCCCGAGCGCCTTGCGCAGCCTCAGCAATCCCTGCTCAGGGCGCACCGGCGCCTGGGGCGCCGACCATTTGGGACCGCCGATGGCGCCCAGCAGCACGGCGTCGGCCTGCTGGCACAGTTCCAGAGTAGCCGCCGGCAGCGGATCGCCGCACTGGTCGATGGCGATGCCCCCGAAGGCCGCCTCGGGCAGCGTGAATTCATGCTTGAAGCGCTCGGCCACGGCCTGCAGCACCCGCACCGCCTCGGCCGTGACCTCGGGGCCGACGCCGTCGCCGGCGATCACGGCCACCCGGGCCTTCATGAACGCGCGCGCTCGAAACGGGCGATCGCCGGTTCCTGCGAGCGCAGGTATCCCAGCTCGTCGATGCCGTTGAGCAGGCAATAGCGCGCGAACCGCTCGATCTGGAATTCCACCGCTTCGCCGTCGGGCAAGGTGAGCGTGTTGCGCTCGAGGTCGATCTGCAGCTCGGCGCCCGGGTGGGCCAGCAGCCAGGTGGCGCGCGCCTCGTCGACGACGATCGGCAGCAACCCATTCTTTAGCGCATTGCTGCTGAATATATCCGCGATCTCGGTGCTGATGACGGCGCGGAATCCGTAATCGAGCAGCGCCCAGGGCGCGTGTTCGCGCGATGAGCCGCAGCCGAAATTGCGGTCCGCCACCAGCACGCCGCAGTTCGCGGCGGCCGGCTGGTTCAAGGGGAAATCGGCGCGCGGCGCGCCGGCCGAGTCGTAACGCCAGTCGTGGAACAGCTCCTTGCCCAGCCCGGCGCGCCCGGTCGTGCGCAGGAAGCGGGCCGGGATGATCTGGTCGGTGTCGATGTTCGTGTAGGGCAACACGGCGGTGCGCGCGCTGAATTTTCTGAACGGTTCCATGCGGGCCTAGGCGCCGAGCAGTTCGCGCGGATCGGTGACGCGGCCGCGCACGGCGCTGGCCGCCGCGGTCAGCGGGCTGGCCAGCAGCGTGCGAGCACCCGGGCCCTGGCGGCCCTCGAAGTTGCGATTGCTGGTGCTCACCGAGACCTGGCCGGCCCCGACGTTATCGCCGTTCATGCCGATGCACATCGAGCAGCCCGACTCGCGCCAGTCGCCGCCGGCGTCGATGAACACCCGGTCCAGGCCCTCGGCCTCGGCCGCCCGCTTGACCTGCTGCGAGCCCGGCACCACCAGCAGCTGCACGCCCTTGGCCACCTTGCGGCCGCGCAGCAGCTCGCGCCGCGCCGCGCAGGTCCGAGAGTCGCCCGTTGGTGCAGCTGCCGATGAAGACCACATTGACCGCCTGTTCCTGGATCGGCGCCCCGGCGGCAAAACCCATGTAGGCGAGCGCCTTGTCGTACACCGGATCATTCGCGCGCGTGCGGGATCGAGGCGCTGATGGGGATGACCATGCCCGGATGGGTTCCGAAGGTGATCATCGGCTCGATGGCGCCGCCCTCCAGGTGCAGCTCGCGGTCGAAGCGGCGCACCGGCGTCGCTCGGCAGCGCGCGCCATGCACTCGAGCGCTCGTTCCCAGTCCGCGCCCTTCGGTGCCCGCGCCCGACCCGAGAGGTATTCGAAGGTGGTGTCGTCGGGCGCGATCATGCCGGCGCGCGCACCGGCCTCGATCGACATGTTGCAGACCGTCATGCGCTCTTCCATGCCGAGCGCGCGCACCGCGCTGCCGCGGTACTCGATCACATGGCCGGTGCCCCCGGCCACGCCGATGCGGCCGATGAGAGCGAGGATCAGGTCCTTGGCGGTCACGCCGCTGCGCAGTGCGCCGTCGACGTTGACGGCAAAGGTCTTGGGACGCCGCTGCAGCAGGCACTGTGTGGCCAGCACGTGCGCGACCTCGGTGGTGCCAATGCCGAAGGCGAGGGCGCCGAAGGCGCCGTGGGTGCTGGTGTGGCTGTCGCCGCAGACCACGGTCTTGCCCGGCTGCGTGAGGCCGAGCTCCGGCCCGACGATGTGCACGATGCCGCGCAGGTCGTGGCGAAGATTGAACAGCTCCACGCCAAAGTGCGCGCAGTTGCGCTCCAGTTCGGCGATCTGCTGGGCGGCGGAGGCCACCGTCATCGGCGCGCCGCCAAACACCTGCGAGGTGCGCGTCGGTGTGGAATGGTCCATGGTGGCGAGCGTGAGGTCCGTGCGTCGCACGCCAATGCCCAGCTCTCGCAGCATCGTGAACGCCTGCGGCGTGGTGACTTCGTGCACCAGGTGCAGATCGACGTACAGCACCGCGGGCGTGTCGGCCGTCTCCGGGACGACCTCGTGTCGTTCCCAGATCTTCTGGAACATCGTCTTCATGTCAACGGGCGGTCGCGATCCTCGAGGTCCCGGCCATGTCGACGTGATCGAGCCAGCCCCAGCGGTCCTGGGTGCGGCCGTCGAACAATCCAAAGAAGGCCTGCTGGATGCGCTCGGTGACCGGGCCGCGCCGGCCGGCGCCGACCGCAATCCGGTCGACCGAGCGGATCGGTGTCACCTCGACCGCCGTTCCGGTAAAGAACAGTTCATCGGCGAGGTACAGCAGCTCGCGCGGCACCGCACTCTCGCGCACCTCGATTCCCAGCTCCCCGCGCCAGACGGATGACGGTGTCCCGGGTGATGCCGCCCAGGACCGAATGGGCGATGGCCGGAGTGATCAGCGCGCCATCCTTGACCAGGAACAGGTTCTCGCCGCCCCCTTCGCTGACCAGGCCGGCGGTGGTCAGCGCAATGCCCTCGGCGAAGCCCAGGCGCTTGGCTTCCATCGTGATGAGCTGGCTGGAGAGGTAGTTGCCCGCGGCCTTGGCCATCGCCGGCAGGGTGTTGGGCGCCATGCGCTGCCAGGAGGACACGCACACATCGACGCCTTCCGCCTCGCTTCCGTGTCCCAGGTATTTGCCCCACTCCCAGGCGGCCACCGCGACCTCCACCGGCGGCTCGTTCTTGGGCACCACCCCGATCTCCCCGTAGCCGCGGAATGCGACCGGGCGCAGGTACGCGCCCTGGCTCAGTTCGTTGGCGGCAATTGCCTGGTGGCAGGCGGCGTTGATCTGCTCGGGCGTGTAGGGAATCTGGATGCGGTAGATCTTCGCCGATTCGTACAGCCGGCGGGTGTGATCGGCGAGGCGGAATATCGCCACGCCCTGCGGGGTGGGGTAGGCGCGGATCCCTTCAAACACCGAGGAACCATAGTGCAGCGCGTGGGCGAGCACGTGCACCGTGGCCTTCTCCCAGGGCACGAGCTTGCCGTTGAACCAGATGTACGGCGTGGCTGGAATGGGCATAGCTTCCTCGATTCTCTGGATGACTGTATGGAGCCTTCGGCCTAGAGCGCGCCGTTCGCAGCGGCGGTCGTCTCGCGCTTGACCGAGGCGCGCGCGTTACCTTGCTGCGAGTGCTCGATGCGGTTGATGACCTCGAGCAGCGCCTTGCAGCTGGCCTCGATGATGTCGGTCGACACGCTCGAGCCGCGGTAGCTGCGCCCATTATAGTCGACGTAGACCACCGTCTCGCCCTGCGCGTCCACCTCGACGGTCACGGCGTGCACCTCGAACTTGCGCACCTTGACCGCCATGCCGGTGGCCTGCTCGATGGCCTTGTAGGCGGCATCCACGGGGCCATCGCCGCTGGCCTGGCCGGTGGGCGAGCGCCCGTCGGCATGCTGGAGCTTCACGGTCGCGCTGGCCGCTGCGCCCAGCTGCGAGTGGACTTCCAGTCGCGCCAGCGACCAGGGGCCGTGCGCCGAGCCTTCGGCACGCAGTACCAGGGCCTCGATGTCACCGTCAAACAGTTGTTTCTTGCGATCCGCGAGCGCCTTGAATTCCTCGAACACGCGGTTCAGTTCGAGCTCATCGAGCTCGAAGCCCAGCTCGCGGACGCGGTCGCGAAACGCGTGGCGGCCGCTGTGCTTGCCGAGCACCAGATTGCTGTGCGTCAGGCCGACGTCCTCGGGACGCATGATCTCGTAGGTCGTGCGATTTTGCAGCATGCCGTGCTGGTGGATGCCGGCCTCGTGCGCGAAGGCGTTCTCGCCGATCACCGCCTTGTTGCGCGGTATCGGCTGACCGGTAATGCTCGAGAGCAGCCGGCTGACCGGGTAGAGGCGGTTGGTCTGGATGCCGGTCTGCAGGTTGAAGAACTGCGAGCGCGTCGCCAGCGCCATCACCACTTCCTCCAGCGAGCAGTTGCCGGCGCGCTCACCGATGCCATTGATCGTGCACTCGATCTGCCGGGCGCCGGCCACCACCGCGGTCAGGCTGTTGGCGACCGCCATGCCCAGATCGTCGTGGCAGTGCACCGACAATCGCACCTTGTCGATGCCGCGCACGTTTTGCCGCAGGTAGCGGAACAGTTCGCCGAACTCATCGGGCACCGTGTAGCCGACGGTGTCGGGGATGTTGATGGTGGTGGCGCCCGCCTCGATGGTGGCCTCGAGCACGCGGGCCAGAAAGTCCAATTCGGTGCGCGAGGCGTCCTCGGGCGAGAATTCCACGTCGTCGCAGTATTCACGCGCAATCATCACGGCCTCGACCGCGCTGCGCACGATTTCATCCTGCGCCATGTTCAGCTTGTACTTTCGATGGATCGCGCTGGTGGCCAGGAACACGTGCAGGCGGTGGCGCGGCGCCGGCGCCAGGGCCCTGGCCGCCTGCTCGATGTCCGAGCGCGTGCAGCGGGCCAGTCCGGCGATGATCGGCCCCTGGACCTCGCGGGCCACGGCGTGAACCGATTCCCAGTCGCCGCGCGAGGCGGCGGGGAATCCGGCTTCGATCACGTCCACGCCCAGGTCCGCCAGCGCCCGCGCCACGCGCAGCTTCTCGGGCTGCGTCATGCTGCAGCCGGGCGACTGCTCGCCGTCGCGCAAGGTGGTGTCGAAAATCAGGACTCGATTGGATTCGGGAGCCATGGCGTCCTCCGGCTTCGTTGGCCGTGATGTCGGTGTCGCTAACGTGTGGCCTGCAGCCACGGCATGCGTGCGCGCAGTTTCGCGCCCACTTTTTCGATCGGCTGCTTCAGGTCGGCCTCGAGCAGGCGTCGGAAGTTATCACCGCCCGATTCGCTTTCGCGGATCCACTCGCGCGCGAACTTGCCGCTCTGGATTTCCTTGAGAATCTTGCGCATTTCATCGTGCGTGCGTTCGTTGACCACACGCGGGCCACGCGTCAGGTCGCCGAACTTGGCGGTATCGCTGATGTACTTGTGCATCTTGGTGAGACCTCCCTCGTGCAGCAGATCGACGATCAGCTTCAGCTCATGCAGGCACTCGTAGTAGGCGACCTCGGGCTGGTAGCCTGCGGCCACCAGCGTCTCGAACCCCTTGATCACCAGCTCGGTGGCGCCCCCGCACAGCACCGCCTGCTCGCCGAACAGATCGGTCTCGGTTTCCTCGGAGAAGGTGGTCTCCAGCACCCCGGCGCGCGTGCCGCCGATCGCGTGCGCGTAGGCGAGCGCGCGACGATGGGCCTTGCCGGTCGCATCCTGGGCCACCGCGATCAGGCAGGGCACCCCGTATCCTTGCTGGAACTGGCGGCGCACCAGGCCACCGGGGCCCTTGGGGGCAATCAGCACCACATCGAGGTCCTTGCGCGGCCTGACCTGCTTGTAGTGGATGCTAAAGCCGTGCGCGAACAGCAGGGTGGCGTTCTTGCGGAGCTTCGTGCGGATCTCCTGGTACAGCCCCTTCTGCGCCATGTCCGGCACCAGCATGGCCACCAGGTCGGCGCGCTCGACCGCCTCGATCGGAGGAGCTACGTGCAGCCCGTCGCGCTTGGCCTGCTTCCAGCCGGCGCCGCCCTTGCGCACGCCGACCACCACCTTGAAGCCACTGTCCTTGAGGTTGAGCGCCTGAGCGCGGCCCTGGCTGCCATAGCCCATGACCGCCACGCGAGCGCCCTTCAGCGCCTTCTTGTCGACCTCTTTACGTGTGTACAGCTCCATACCGAATACTCCTGATACCGAAAAAAAACCCCGCATCGGCGGCCGGTGCGGGGTTCTGGTGTTGTTGCGTCCTTAGGACTTTAGCTCAACATGCAGCACCCGCAGCTTTGGCCCCGCAGGGGCAGCAGTTCAAGAGCAAGCAGGATGACTGATGCGTGCATGAAATCGTATTTATCAGTTCTAGCTGTACGAATAACACCACGGCATCAAGTGCTTGTCAACGCTATCTCACGGCGCGCCTGCGCGCGCAAGGCCTGCTGCCGCGACGGCGATTGGTTAAGCTATCGGCATGCTTCTCCAGTCCGCTGATTCCAAGGATGCCGTTCCACTGTGGCTGGTGAGCGAATCGCAGCTGCCGCAGTTCCTCAGCCGGCTCGAGCCCCAGGCGGTGGCGTGGCTGGCCGCGCACGCCTTCCAGGCCGAGCGCGCCCGCGTGGTGACGATACCCGGACCGCGCGGCGAGGTGGCCGCGGCCGTGGCGGGCTTAGGCGCGGGGAGCGAATCCTCACCCTCTCTGTGGGACGGGGCCGCCTGTGCCGAGCGCCTGCCCGCCGGCCGCTACACCCTGGCCAGAGAATTGCCCGCCACGGCGGCGACGCAATTTGCGCTCGGATGGCTGCTCGGTAGTTATCGTTTCAGCCGTTACCGCAGCCAGCCCAAGCCTGCTCCTGCGGCCACTTTGGTGGCGCCCGCGGGCTGCGACGTGAAATACGCCCAGGCCGCGGCGGGCGCGATCGGGTGGTCGCGCGACCTGGTGAATACTCCGGCCAACGAGCTCGGGCCGGCCGAACTCGCAGCGGCCGCCGCGGCCCTGGCCCGCGAGTTCGGCGGTCAGTGCACGCTCACCGAAGGCGAGGCGCTGCGACGCGATTATCCCCTGGTGCACGCCGTGGGGCAGGGGAGTGCGCGCGCGCCCTGTCTGATCGATTGCCGCTGGCCGCGCGCCGGGGCGGCGCGCGTGACGCTGGTCGGCAAGGGAGTGTGCTTCGACTCCGGGGGTCTGGATCTCAAGCCCTCGGCGGGCATGCTGCTGATGAAAAAGGACATGGGCGGCGCCGCCTGTGCGCTGGGACTGGCGCGCCTGCTGTTGGCCATGCAGGCGCCGGTGCAGTTGCGGGTGATCATCCCGGCGGTGGAAAACAGCGTGGGCGATGCGGCCTACCGCCCCGGCGACGTGTGGACCTCGCGCAAGGGGCTGACCGTCGAGATTGGCAATACCGACGCCGAAGGCCGCCTGGTATTGGCCGACGCCCTGAGCGATGCCGACGCCGAGCGGCCCGATCTGCTGATCGACCTGGCGACGCTCACCGGCGCGGCGCGCACCGCGCTGGGTCCGGATCTGCCGGCTCTGTTTGCGAGCCAGGCCGCGCTTGGCGAGGCGGCCCGCGCGGCCGGGGAATCGGTCTGCGACCCACTCTGGCCCATGCCGATTTGGGCCGGCTACGACGATGAGCTCGCCAGCCGCGTCGCTGATCTCAACAACGTCTCCGCCGGACCGTTTGCCGGCGCGATCATCGCGGCCTTGTTTCTCAGGCGCTTCGTGAGCGCGACGCGAGACTGGCTGCACGTGGACCTGTACGCATGGAACCCCAAGGACCGCCCGGGGCGACCGCAAGGCGCCGAAGCGCAGGGACTGCGCGCTCTGTATGCGTTGATACGCGAGAAATTTGGCTGACCGCACCGCCAGCCCCAGCCCGGTGGTCGAGGCCATGTACGCCCGCGAGGTGTGGCCGTGGGCCCTGCTGGGCATCGCCAGCGGCCTGGTCGAAGGCGGCACCGTCGCGGTGCTGGTCAAGAAAGGCTACTCCGGCCTGGTGTCGCCGCACTGGGTGGACTTCGCGGTCGCGGTAGTCAGCGGCGCGCCGGCGCTCGCCAACATCTTCAGCTTTGCCTGGGCCAATCTCGCCCACGGCCGCGCACGCGTCGGGGTGCTGGTGAGCCTGCAGGCCGCCTTCGCGATCGCGGTAGGCCTGGTGGCGCTGGCGCCGATCGCCGCCGGTGGCCTGCTGGTGACGATCATTGCGGTGCTGGTGGCGCGCATCCTGTGGGCGGGGGTGCTCACGGTGCGCGCGGCGGTATGGAGCGCCAATTATCCGCGCCATGTGATGGCGCGCATTACCGGGCGCATTGTTATGGTCAGTTCCGTGGGGGTGGCCAGCGGCGCGCTGCTGGTCGGCAGAATTCTCGATCTGCACGCTCGCGCCGCCCGCTGGCTATACCTGTTCGCCGCACTGTGCGGAGTGCTGGCCGCGTTCCGCTACCGCGCAGTGCGGGTGCGCCGCGAATACCAGCTGCTGGCCGCGGAGATTGGCGCCAGCCCGGTGGCCGGCACATTCAGCCTGTCGATGTTGCGCGAGATCTTGAGGGAAGATATTTCGTTTCGCCGTTACATGTTCTGGATGAGCCTGTACGGATCGGGCAATCTCATGATGAACGCGCAGCTGGTGGTGCTGTTCAGCGATCGTTTGCAGCTGCCCAGCCTCAACCAGATTCTGATTCTGACCGTGCTGCCTATGTTGCTGATCCCGCTCTTCCTGCCGTGGTGGGCGCGGCTGTTCGATCGCGGTCACATCATCGAGTACCGCTCGCGACAATGCTGGGCGCTGGTCGGGGCCATCCTGCTGCTCACGCTGGGGGTGGTCTTTCGGCAGAAATGGCTGTTGTGGCCCGGCGCGGTGCTCATCGGCGTGAGCTACGCTGGCGCCAATCTCGGCTGGAATCTGGGCCATAATGATTTCGCCACGCCGGGCCGGGCGCAGCACTACATGGGCGTGCACGTGACCCTGACGGGCGTGCGCGGACTGATCGCCCCGCCGCTGGGGATGGCCTGCTACGAATTGCTGGAGCGACTGCGGCCGACGTGGGGCACTGCGGCCCTGCTGCTGCCACTCGGGCTGGTCACGGCCGGCGCGATCGGATTTGTCAGGATGCGGGACGTGGCGCGCGAGAGGACCTTATAATTCACATGAAAAAAAAGCCACAAGTTATTAATATTCGTAAATATTCAAGCCTTGTAGTCGACGGACTCAAGCAGACCCCGGCGCGCGCCATGCTGCGCGCGGTGGGATTTCGCAATGGCGATTTTTCCAAGCCGCAAGTCGGCATCGCCTCGACCTGGTCGAATCTCACGCCCTGCAATATGCACATCGACGAGCTGGCGCGCGAGGCGGGCGCGGGCGCGGATGAGGCCGGGGGCAAGAGCGTGCCCTTCAACACCATCACCGTGTCCGACGGCATCTCCATGGGCTCGCCCGGCATGCGTTACTCGCTGGTCTCGCGCGAGGTGATCGCCGATTCGATCGAGACGGTGGTGGGTGCCGAGGGGTTTGATGGTTTCGTGGCGATCGGCGGTTGTGACAAGAACATGCCGGGCTGCGCCATCGCCATCGCGCGCCTGAACCGGCCCGCGGTGTTTGTCTACGGCGGCACGATTCGGCTCGGCAAGAAGCGGCGTGACATCGTTTCTGTTTTTGAAGCGGTCGGTGCGCGTGCCGCCGGCGCCATCAGCGCCGAGCAAGTCGATGAGGTCGAGCGCACGGCGATCCCGGGGCCCGGCAGCTGCGGGGGCATGTACACCGCCAACACCATGGCCTCGGCCATCGAAGCGCTCGGGCTCAGCCTCCCGGACAGTTCCGCGCAGGAGGCCGTGAGCGCGGCGAAGCGCCACGATTGCCGGCGCGCGGGCGCGGCGGTTGTGAAGCTGCTGCGCGAGGGGCTGCGGCCCTCCGATATTTTGACGCGCAAGGCCTTCGAGAATGCCATCACCGTGACCGTGGCGCTCGGCGGCTCCACCAATGCGGTCCTGCATCTGCTGGCCATCGCCCAGGCGGCGCGCGTCAAGCTGCATCTCGACGATTTCACGCGCATCGGCCGGCGTGTGCCGCTGCTGGCGGACCTGCGCCCCAGCGGCCGCTACGCGATGTCCGAACTCATCGCGATCGGCGGCATCCAGCCGCTCATGCAGACCTTGCTCCGCGCGGGGCTCCTGCACGGGGATTGCCTGACGGTGACCGGGCGGAGCCTCGCGGAGAATCTCTCGGCCGCGAAACCCTACCCCGCAGGTCAGGACATAATCCGGCCCCTGAGCGATCCGATCAAGAAGAGCAGCCACATCGTGGTCCTCTACGGCAATCTCGCCCCCGAGGGCGCAGTGGCCAAGATCACCGGCAAGGAAGGCCTGAGCTTCGAGGGACGTGCGCGCGTGTTTGACGGTGAGGAGCGCGCCACGGCGGCCATCCTGCAAGGACGCGTGCGTGCCGGCGATGTTGTAGTCATCCGCTACGAGGGACCCAAGGGCGGTCCGGGGATGCGCGAGATGCTCAGCCCCACCGCCGCGATTGTCGGCCGGGGGCTCGGCGCCCAGGTTGCGCTCATCACCGACGGGCGCTTTTCGGGCGGGAGCCATGGCTTTGTAGTCGGCCACGTATCGCCTGAGGCGGCTGTAGGAGGGCCCCTCGCGCTTCTGCGGCACGGCGATCGGGTGATTATAGATGCCACCCGGCGGCGTATCGACGTGAAATTATCGGCGGCAGAACTGCGCCGCCGCGCCCGGGAACTCAAGCCACGTAAGCCCTACGCGGTCGCCGGTGTCCTGGCCAAGTACGCGCGCGCCGTAAGCAGTGCATCATTGGGCGCCGTGACTGACCTGATCGGAACCGGCTGAACTGGGGCGAAGGAAAATTATTGTCTTCGGGCTGTCAAAGTATGGTTGTAAGGTTTGAGACTTGCAGCTAAAGTCGCGAAACATGAGGTTGCCCGCGGTGAACGCGACGGGTTGCTTCATGGAATTACTACGACGATAGTAACGATCAGGGGGCGGCCCGGCGGCCTTCTGACTGCAGGGTAGAACGAAAAAATATGGCATCGCGCACATACGATTCTGGCTACACACAACGGCGCATGGTCGCGTTCGCCGCGATCATCGCGGTACACGGCCTGATCGCCTGGGCCTTCATCACCGGCTTTGGCCAGCAGGTGCTGCATCAGGCGCAGCAGATACTCGAGACCACGATCATCAAGCAGGACGAGGCCAAGGACGTCCCGCCCCCGCCGCCCAAGCCCGAGCTCGAGCGCCCGCCACCGCCCTCGGTGCCGGTTCCGATCATCAACGTGAACGTGCCGGTGGATGTGCCGGCGATGGTGGTGTCCAAGGCGCCCCCGCCGCCCAAGGCCGTCATGACCGTCGCCTCCACGCCCGTCAAGACGGTGCGCCAGGCCGATTGCGGCGAGGATTACTATCCGCCCCAGGCCCTGCGGCTCAACCAGCAGGGCACCGTGGTCATGAGATTCTGCGTGGGCGCCAACAACAAGATTGACGGTCCGATGGAGGTGCTCACCAGCTCCGGGTTCCCCTCCCTCGATGAGGCGGCGGGCAAGTGCCTGGCCGCCGGTACCTACAAGGCGGGAACGGTCGAGGGCAAGGCGACCCGGGCCTGCAAGGACATTAAGGTGACCTTCAAGCCCTTGGAGCATTGATCCCCTAGCGCTGCTTTTGAGCCGAAGTTTCTGTTTTGGTTTTCTAGTCTTAAATCTACTGAGTTAACACGGTCTGCAGGCCGGATAAGCAAGAGGAAAAAATATGGATACCCCCGTCGCCGCTCCTGAAGCACAGGTTTATGGACTCATTCCGTTATGGGTCAACGGCAATCTCGTTTCCCGCGCCACGCTGATCGTCCTGGTGATCATGTCGCTCGGTTCCTGGTTCATCATCTTCACGAAGGTGTGGGATCAGCGCACCCTGAAGAAATCAGCCAAGATCGTGGAAAGGGATTTCTGGACTGCCGAGTCCATCAAGGACGGCGTCGAGCACCTGCCGATCGGCAACGACTTCCGCTTCATCGCCGAGGATGGCCTGCGCGCCGCCTCGCACCATGAAGGCCGGCTGACCGACCGCATCGACCTGCATGAGTGGATCACCCTCGCGCTGCAGCGCGCTACCGAAGAGGTCAACGGCAACCTGACCAACGGCCTGTCATTCTTGGCCACGGTCGGTTCCACGGCCCCGTTCGTCGGACTGTTTGGCACGGTCATGGGTATCCTCAACGCGCTGATCGCCATCGGCATCGCCGGGCAGGCGAGCATCGACAAGGTGGCCGGTCCGGTCGGTGAGGCGCTGATCATGACGGCACTGGGCCTGTTCGTGGCGGTTCCTGCGGTGCTGGGCTACAACTGGCTGCTGCGCCGTAACAAGAATCTGCAGGACAGTCTGCGCAATTTCTCCGCGGACCTGCATGCCTACCTGGTGGGCGGGGCGCGCATGGCCGATCACGCGGCCACTCACCGCAAGTAAGGCGGCGGCGCGAAGCGTACTCACTTGGGGCGTCCGGAAGCGTGATGAGGTTAAGGTGACAACGTCATGGCAATGAAAATCGAGTTGTCGGGTCAGGAAGAAAACGTCGTGATGGCGGAGATCAACACGACACCGCTGGTCGACATCATGCTGGTGTTGCTGATCATCTTCCTGATCACGATCCCGATCATCACCAAGACCGTCCCGGTGCACCTGCCCAAGGCGGTCAACATCGCGACCAAGACCAAGCCGGAGAACATCGTCATTTCGGTGGACGTCAACGGCGGGATCTGGTGGAACGGCGTGCTGGTGCCCGATCGCGACGCCCTGATCAAGCGCGTGGTGGTGGAGGCGGTGAAAAAGCCGCAACCCGAAGTGCATATACGCGGCGACGCCGGGGTGCGTTATGAGGCCATCGGCCGCACCCTCTACAGCATCCAGCGCGGCGGGCTGACCAAGGTGGGATTCATCACGGAACCCGACCGGGTGCTCGGCCGCTGAGGCGGGGCTCTTAGGGATCGGTTGATAGCGAAGTGTTCAGACCATAGCAGGCGGAGTTTGCACTCATGTCAATGAATGTGGCGGGCGATAAGTCGGGCGTGATGTGCGAGGTCAACATGACGCCGCTGATCGACGTCATGCTGGTGCTGATCGTGACTCTGATCATGACGCTCCCGATCCAGACCCACGCGGTCAAGCTCGACATGCCCCCGCCGACGGACCAGCCGCCGCCGCCGGTGCTCCCCGAGGTCATCAACCTGGACGTCGATTTTGACGACACCGTCTACTGGGACGGCAACAAGGTCGATCTCGCCCAGCTTGAGGGGTACTTCCGCGTCGAGAGCAAGAAGGATCCCCAGCCGGAGATCCACTTGCGCCCCGACAAGCGTTCTCACTATGACACCACCGCCAAGGTACTGGCCTCCGCGCAGCGCCATGGCATGACGAAGATCGGCTTTGTAAACACGACCGAATTTTCGGAATAACAGTCTGTTGGCCGCAGAGGGCGTAGCCGCTGCGGCCGACGGGAACTCGGGGCGCGCCGCGCGCGTCAAAACACGTAACAATGATTCCGACCCGAAGCAGAGGTTTAGCATGAGTCGCGTCGCACTGATGGCAGCAATGATTCTGGGTTTCACCGCGGTGAGCGTCGTTTCAAACGCCGCCGACGAGCCCCAGGTGAGCCGGGGCCTGGCCAAGACCCTCAAGGCAGCGAACGATGCGTTGCAGGCGAAGAACTGGACCGAGGTGCTCAGCAAGACCCGTGAAGCCCAGGCGATGACGCCACGCAGTGCCTATGACGACTACGTCATCCACTCGATGCAGATGGCGGCCTACGGGGCCACCAACAATTACCCGGCGACGGCCGAGGCAATCGAGGCCATCATCGATTCGCAATACCTCCCGGCCGCGAACAAGCCGCAGCTACTGCGCACGCTGATGAGCATCTACTATCAGCAGAAGGACTACGCCAAGGCGATCACCTACGGCGAGCGCGCGCGCTCGGCCGGCGACACCACTCCGGACACCTCGCTCACCATTGCGCAGGCCTATTTCCTGAGCGGCAAGTACAAAGAGGCTCAGACGGAAATGGAGTCAATCGTCGCGCGCGACGAGCAGGCGGGCCGCAAGCCCTCGGAGAAGGCCTTGAATCTGATCTGGAGCTGCGCGGTCAAGACCAAGGACGATGCCGCGGCCGCCAAGGCGATCGAAAAGCTGATCCTGCACTACCCGAAGCCCGACTACTGGTCCAACGCGATGGCCGGGGTGCTGAACACCAAGTCCTCGGATGACCGCGTGCGATTGATGACCTATCGATTGATGCTTCAGGTCGGCATCCTCAAGCGTGCCGAGCATTACACCGAGATGGCGCAGATCGCGCTCGACCAGGGAAACCCCGGCGAGGCGCAGACCGTGCTGGAACAGGCGTTTGCGAAAAATCTGTACACCGACCAGCACGACAAGGAGCGCAGCCAGCGCTTGCTGGACAAGGTCCGGCGCACCGCGACCGACGATCGGGCCACGATGGCCAAGCAGGAGCGGGACGCCACGGCGGCGCCATCGGGCGATGCGCTGGTGCAGGTGGGCGGCGCGTACCTGGGGTATGGTCAGCCGGACAAGGCGGTGGCCGCCATCACCTCCGGCATATCCAAGGGCAACCTGAAGCGCACCGGGGAGGCGTACATGCTGTTGGGCATCGCCTATGATCGCAGCAAGAACAGTGCCGAGGCGGTGCGGGCCTTTAACCGGGCCAACGCCGATCCGAACTACACCCAACTGGCGAAGCTGTGGGCGCTCGAAGCGCGCAGCTGAGGACTTAAAGACATGAGCATTAAGGCCGGCGACCGGATGCCTGCGGGCAAGTTCAAAGTCATGGGCGAGAGCGGTCCCCAGGATCTCACCACCGCGCAGCTCTTCGACGGCAAGCGCGTAGTGCTGTTCTCGGTGCCCGGCGCGTTTACGCCGACCTGCAACGCCAAGCACCTGCCGGGCTTCGTGCAGCAGGCCGCGGCGCTCCAGGCCAAGGGCGTGGACACCATCGCCTGCATGGCGGTGAACGACGTGTTCGTCATGAACGCCTGGGGGAAGAGCGCCAACGTGGGCGACAAGGTGCGGATGCTGGCCGACGGGAATGGGGACTACGCCAAGGCCCTGGGGCTGGAGCTCGACGCGCGCGGCTATGGCATGGGACAGCGCGGTCAGCGCTTTGCCATCGTCGTGAACAACGGCGTGGCCGAAAAGGTGCTGGTCGAGGCGCCCGGTGAGTTCAAGCTCTCCTCAGCCGAGCACGTGCTGGGGCAAATCTAGCCCTGGGCTCCGTTGCGGGGCAGGCGCTTCGAGAGTGCGGCTCTATCGTGCGGGCTCGTACGGGCGGGCCTTCCATTCAGGTGAAAGATTCGATTAATCTTTTAACTACCTGAAAGAACTGGAAAACAACCCTATTTTTTTGGCGCTTGAGCGCGGCGGTACCGTCGTCGTGCCCACTCGCCAGCGCGCCCTCTCCGTGCGGCTCGCGCACACGCGCCGGCAGTTGCGGAGCGGTAAGAACGCCTGGGCGTCCTGCGATGTCATTCCATGGTCGGCGTGGCTGGAGCGCGTGGCGACGCAGGGACGCTATGGGCCGCTGCGGGGTCTGCGCCGCCTCGGTGCCACCGAGGAATGGCTGTTGTGGCGGGAGGCCTCGGAGGCCGCCTGCGCGGGGCTCGAGCTGTTGATGCCCGGAACTCTAGCCGATGCGCTGCGCCGTTCCGCGACCCGCGTTCGGGACTGGGGCATGCGTTGGAGCGGGGCGAGCACCTCCGAGTCCTCGGTCCTGCAGCAAGCGAGCCGGAGCTTCACGGAGCGCTGTCAGCAGCTCAAAGCGTACTCGGTCAGTGACTGGAGCCGGGTACTTCGCGATGTCCCGCCCGCTCCAGCCCCCCTGCTCATTGCCGGATTTGCCGGGCTGGGCGGTGCGCGCCTCGCCCGGCTCCAGGAACTTGGCGCCAGCTTCTGGCCCGCGGGCACGGAAGCGCCGCTCAGCCCTGGATGGCAGAGCGTGGGCTGTGCGGACCCGACCGATGAACTGCGCTGCGCGGCCCGCTGGTGCCGCGAGGCGCTGACGCGAAATCCCGAGGCGCGCCTGCTGGTGGTCGACACGCGCCTCAGGCTGCGGCGCGCGCAGGCCGTGCAGGCTTTTGAGCACGAACTGCACGGCAGCGGGGTGCTCGGGCCCATGGGCGATGGGCTCTACGGCATCGAGGGCGGCCAGCCGCTGGCCGACTATGCGCTGGTGCGAAGCGCGCTGGATCTGCTGCAACTGAGTGGCGGATCCCTCGAGTTTCCGCAGCTGGCATCGCTCCTGCGCTCCCCCTACGTGGGCTGCGGCACGCTGGCTCAGCGGGCGGCGCTGGAACTCACGCTGCGCGAGCGTAACGTCGCCGAGGCCGACCTGGCGCGCCTGTGCGAACTGGCACGCGCACAGCGTTCGGGCGCAGGAGCAGCGCTGGCGGAGACACTGCAGGGCGTGTCTCTCGCCTGGGCGGGCGACACCCAGCGAACTGATCACGGGGTCGGTTGGGCCCGGGATTTTGCCGCGCGTCTCGAATCCGGGGGCTGGCCAGGGGAGCAGGCACTGGGGAGCGAGGAACTCCAGCAATGCGAACGCCTGCGCGATTTGCTCGGGGAGCTCTCGACCCTGGGCGGCAGCGGCGCGCTGCTGAACTTCAGGCAAGCCCTGGATCTGCTGCGCGCACTGGCGCGGCGCACCTCCTTTGAGGCGGCCACGCCGGATGTGCCCGTCACCCTGACCGAATCAATCGATGATCCACTCACCGACTATGAGGGCATCTGGGTGGCCGGCCTGAGCGCGGAGAGCTGGCCCGCGCCGCCGCGTGCCGATCCCTTTGCGCCCATCGCTGCGCAACGTAGCGCGGACTATCCACCCGCCAGCGCGCGTGGGCAGCTCGACGCCGCGCGGCAGGCGATGAGTGCCTGGCAACGCTGCACGCCCAATCTGGTCATGAGCTGGCCGTGGGCCGATGGCGATCTGCCCTTGCAGCCCAGTGCGCTGCTGGGCGCACCGCCGCGCGCGCAAGGGGCGGAGATCGCCCCGGCGAGCGCCGACCGGCTGCTGGCCTCCCTCCGCCAGAACGCTCGGCGCGAGCCCCGACCCGCCGAGCGCGCGCTCGCTTGGCCGGCGAGCCAGCGGCTCAAGGGCGGCACCAGAGTGCTGCAACTGCAGGCGCTGTGCCCGTTCAAGGCGGTGGCCGAGCTGCGACTCGGGGCCCTCCCGGTGCGCGAGCCGCGCCCCGGGCTGGATCGGCTCGCGCGCGGCCTGGTGCTGCATCGCGCGCTGGAGCTGGTGTTTGTGCAGCTGAAGGACTCACGCGAGCTGAGGCGATGCGCGGCTGATCCAAGCGCGCTCCCTGCACTTGTGCGCGGGGCCTGCGATCGGGCCGTGCGCGAGCGGCTCGCCCTGGGGCAGGAGCGCGTGCCCGAGGCGCTCGTGGACAACGAGAAAATCCGCCTGACGGGCCTCATCAGCGAGTTGCTTCGCCAGGAGCTGATTCGCGCCGAGTCCAGCGAGTTCACGATCGAGGCCCTCGAGGATACGCAGGACCTCGAGCTTGCCGGCTTCCCGATCCGCGTGCGCATGGATCGCCTCGATCGGCTCGACGATGGCCGCCTGATCATCCTTGACTACAAGAGCGGGGCGCCGCAGAGCTTCCGGCCGCTCGATGAGCGCCCGCGCCAGCCTCAACTGCTGGCCTACGCCGTGCTGACCCGCGCGGCCGTGGCCGCAGTGGCTGCGGTGCACCTTGGGGCGCGCGATGTCCGCTGGCGCGGCGCCGCCGCCGAGCCCTCCTTGCTTCCGGCCCTGGGGCGGCCGCGCGCCCCGACGGCCGCCTGGCCGGAACTGCTCGTCCACTGGCGTCGGGTCGTGGAGAGGTTGGCCGGGGACTATGCGCTGGGAGCGGCCGCGGTGGACCCGCTCCCGGGCGCCTGCCTGTCGTGTCAGTTGCCCTCCTTCTGCCGCGTGGATGCGCGCCGCAGAAACGAAGCCGATCCGGATGCGGACCAGGCCAGCATGAATGAAGCGGACTCCGATGGTCCTTAAGACCGATAGGCACGATGCGCACCAGACCCTGCTGGAGGACACGGCCGCACGTGCCGCGGCCATGGACACTGGCCGCTCCTTCCTGCTGCAGGCACCGGCGGGATCGGGAAAGACCACGGTGCTCTCCTGCCGCCTGCTGGCGCTGCTGGCCAGCGTGGACGAACCCGAGGAGGTCCTGGCGATCACCTTTACGCGCAAGGCGGCCGCCGAGATGCGCGAGCGCGTGCTCGGGGCGCTGCAGGCGGCCGTGGACGGGCTGCCCACGGGCCGGCCCGAAGCGCCCTTCGCCGCGGCGGCGGCGCAGCGCGATCGGGAGCGGAACTGGGGCTTGCTGGCATCGCCCGCGCGACTGCGCGTCATGACCATCGATGCCTATTGCCAGACGCTGTGCGCCCAGATGCCGATCTCCTCGCGCAATGGACTGCGTCTGGAGGTCGCCGCTTCCCCGCGTCCGCTGTACGCGGCTGCGGCGCGGCGCGTCCTTGAGCATGCGCTAAATGACCCCGAACTCATCGGCGCCGCGCAGCTGCTGTTCGCGCGGCTCGACAATGACTGGGAGCGATTCGAGGAGCTGCTGATCCTGATGCTGGAGCAGCGCGCGCACTGGCTTCGGCACATGTTGCCTGGTGAGGACGCAGCCATGTCACTGGAGAAGCGCGTGGCGGCCAGCCTGCACTCCGTGATCGGCGATCGTCTGGCCGTCCTGCATGCGGGAATGCCAGGGGAGTTGCGCGAACAGGGCATGCGCCTGGCCGAGCATGCGGCTCGGACACTTCAGGAAGCGGGCGGCGATCTGGCCCTCCAGGCGCGGGCGTGGCTCGATAGCCGCACCACGTTGCGTCCGCTGGCCGAGGACTTGCCGCGCTGGCGCTTCCTGTGCGCGCTGTCGGTGACCGCCGAGGGCGAATGGCGCAAAGTCTGGAACAAGAATCAAGGCCTGCGGCCTGAACACCGGGCCGAGAAGCAGCAGATGGCCGGCTGGGTGGCGGCGCTTGCGGCGCTGCCGGATGCGCAATCGCAGATCGGCGAAGTCCTGGCGCTGCCCGATGCGCAGCTCCTGCCCGAGGAGGCGGCGGCACTGGCCGCATTGTCGCGACTGCTGCGGCTTGCCGCGGCCGAACTGAAGCTCGAGTTCGCGGCTCAGGGGCGCGTCGACTTCACGGAGATCGCCGCTGCCGCGCGCGCCGCCCTGACCGAGGAGAATGAGCCGACGGACCTGGCGCTGCGCTGCGGCAGCGCCATCCGCCACATCCTGGTCGATGAGTTCCAGGACACTTCATTCGAGCAGTTCGAGTTGCTGAGCGCGCTGACCGCAGGGTGGGATGAGGGCGATGGACGAACGCTCTTTGCGGTCGGCGATCCGATGCAATCGATTTACCAGTTCCGCGAAGCGGAGGTCGGGCTGTTTCTGCGCGCCCGCGAGCGGGGCCTGGGCGCACTGCCGCTGACCGCGCTGCAGCTGCGGCGGAATTTCCGATCGGCACCCGAACTCATCGAGTGGGTCAACCAGTATGGCGCGGGGGCATTTCCACGCAGGGATGACGCGCGGCTGGCAGCGATCCGTTATCTGCCGGCGCTGGCGGCACGCGAGCAGATCGAGGGCGCGGTGAGCGTGCACGCCTCCCTCGGCGGTGACGGGGCGGGCGAAGCCCGGCAGATCGCGACGCTGATCTCGCAGTGCCGGGCGCGTGATCCCGAGGCCACGATCGCGGTGCTGGTCAGTTCCCGACAGCACGCGGCCCCGCTCGTCGCGCAGCTGCAGTCCGACGGCGTGCCGATTCGCGGCGTGCGGCTCGAGCCCCTGCGTGATCGGCCGGTGGTGCGCGATCTGTGCGCGCTGGCGCGCGCCTTGCAGCACCTGGGCGATCGTGCGGCCTGGTTGTCCTTGCTGCACGCGCCCTGCTGCGCTCTGGCTCTGGCGCAGCTCCAGGCGCTGGCCGAGGCGCAGCCTGAGCCCTTATGGGAACTCATCCACGATGTGGAGCGGGTGGCCCGACTCGATGAGGAGGCCCGCGCGCGACTGGCCAGAGTGCGCGCGGCACTGGCGCCAGCCTTGCTCGGTCCCGAGCGGGCGCTGCCGCTGTGGCACCGCGTGCATCGCGCATGGCTGCGCCTGGGCGGGCCGGCCGCCTACGGGGAGGAGCGTGACGTTGTGGACGCCCAGGAATTTATTCAGGCGCTGGCGAATGAACTGCATCCTGAGCGCCTCTCGGGCGACGCGTTTGACGAATTTGCCGCCGAGCTTTTTGCCGCTCCCGCCTCCGCCGCCGCCGCAGGCACGGTCGAGGTGCTCACCATGCACGGGGCCAAGGGCCTGGAATGGGACGTGGTCATCGTGCCGGGCATCGGGCGCGTACCGCGGAGCGATCTCGAGCCGCTCCTGCACTGGCTTGAGCTGCCCGGAGCAGGCGGAGAATCGGAGTTGCTCCTCTCTCCCATCAGCGCCGCCGGAGAGCGCGCCGGGCGCTCGGTGGCGCGCTACATCCGCCGCTTGCGCAAGCAGCGCGCGCGCCTGGAGAGGGCGCGGCTCCTCTATGTGGCCGCGACCCGCGCCCGCCGGGAGCTGCACTGGTTCGGTGCCCTGCCGGCCGGTCGCGACGGGTCTGCCCCGCGCGCCGACACTCTCCTGGGGATCCTCTGGCCCTCGATCGGGGCCCACTTTGAGCCGCTGCAGAGCGCGTCGCCAACACCGAGCACCCCGCCGCCGCCGGCCACGCCCCCGCCGGTCCAGTGGCGATTGCCCGCGGACTGGGCACCGCAGGATCTGCCCGCTCCGGTGCACGCCTCGCGGCTGGAGCTGTCATTGCGGGAGATCGCGGCGGAACCCGAATACCTGTGGGTGGGCCTGAGCGCGCGCGCGGTGGGGACTGTCGTGCACGCGGAATTGCAGCGCCTGGCGCAGCTCTCAAGCTTGCCGGCCGTGCCGGACACGACGCCGCAATCCTACGACGGATGGCTGAGCGAGCTCGGGGTCGTGCCCGGCGAGCGGGTTGCGGCCGGCGAGCGTATCCACGAAGCACTCGCGCGCAGCTTGCAGGATCCGCGCGGCCGCTGGCTGCTGGGCGATACGCATCGCGAAGCGCACAGTGAATGGCGCCTGACGGGCCGCTACGCGGGCCGCGTGCTCAACGTCATCATCGATCGGATGCTGATCGATGCGCAGGGTGAACGCTGGCTCGTCGACTACAAGACCAGCAGCCATGAGGGGAGTGATCTGGAAGGGTTCCTGGCACAGGAAGCCGAGCGCTATGGCCCACAGTTGCAGCGCTACGCGGCGCTGGTGGCTGGAGTCTCGCCGGGCCCGGTGCATCTCGCCTTGTATTTCCCGCTGCTGAGCAGATTCCGCGAGGTGGTGATCGAGCCCGCGACGGGCCAGCGCCCTTAGAACGAACCCGCCAGCGAATACTGGCGGCGGCCCTGCGCATCGGGAGGACCCAGAAATTCGATGGCCTTGGCGAGTTCCGCGCTCGCACCGGCGCGCGCCGCGACCGATCCGGACAACACGTACTCGCTGCCATTGCGAACCACGAGCGCGCCGCTCACCGCGAGCGGCCCGCCCAGGTCGCGCAATTCAGCGCTGATCGCTCCGTCCTTGGGCGCAGTGTCGGGGAAGTGCAGCTCGTAGCTGCCAAAGGGCATCGCCGGCCGGATCTGCGCCAGCGAGCGGGCCGTCACGGTGCCGTGGATGGCCGCCAGGCGACCGGCCTTGAACTCCAGGCTCGCGAGATCAAGCTGCAGGCGGCCGCTCCAGCCGCTCGGAAACAGCGGCAGGAAGCCGGTATCGATGGGCAGATCCGCGCGCAGCTCGCGCACGCTGTGCTGCCCGCTCCATCCCAGAGCGAGCGTGCCCGTGGCCGGCGCGCGAACGTCGGCACTTTGCAGGGCGAGTTCCAGGTGTCCGCCCAGCAAGGCCCAGGGGTGCAGCTGCCAGCGCACGTCGCTGAGGGCGGCCCCCGCGATCCGCAGCTGTCCGCAGCCGCCTCTCCACATGGAGCCGGCCGGTTGCTGGCATGACATCGACGAGGGCAGGGCAGCGATGAGCCAGCTCGCCGGCGCGCGCAGCAGCACGGTGAGCGCAAACAGCACCGCGGCGAGGACAAGGAAGCTGCGATTGGTCACCTGCGCCGCCGTACGGACCGCGATCGCGCGCTACGGGCCGCGTAACACAAAGGTCGCACTGACCGAGCCCACTCCCGCGCCGCCGTCGATGCTGGCCGACACCACGCGCACGCCGTGGTGCTGCACCAGTTCCCCGGCCCAGGTGATCAGGGAGTCAAAGGGCACTTGCTCCAGCCGCACGCTCAAGGTTCCATCATCCCCCGGCTGGCTGCCCGCGACCGAACGGGCGATGCCGGTGGAGCGGGCCACGACATCGACCAGCGCCACCAGCGACTGGCCCCCGGAAGGGGCAGGGGCGTTGCGCAACGCGGGAAGTTGCGGAGCCACCGATTGCAGCCACGCCAGATCGGCCTGCTTGCTGCGCACACTGTCCTCCAGACGCGAGACGCGCCGCTCGACCGGCAACCAGAGCGCAAACAGCACCACCACCACGGCCGCGGCCGCACCGCCGAGCACCGCGTATTGCTCGCGCTGCTCGAGAGCTCTAAACCAATTCTTGACGGTGGCCAGAAGCTCGTCCATCAGGATGCCCCGCCGTGCAACTTGACGTTGCCCTCGAAGGCATCACCGGCCGCGCCGCCTGAGACCAGCTCCGCCTGCCAGCCGGCGGCCCGCAGGCTCTGATTGATGCGGTCCAGGCTCTGCGCGTCGGCGGCCCTGAGTTTCAGCTCCAGGGCGCCGTCGCGATAGCTCAGCGCGCGCACCCGTGCCCCGGGCACGCCGCTCATGGCCCGCGCGAGTCCCTGCAGGGCCGGCAGCAATCCGGATCGCCCACCCTGCGACTGCGCGGCCTGGAGTCTCGGTTCGAGACTCTTTCGGATCGATCCCCCGTTGCCGGCCAGCGCCGGACCGGCGATCGCGGTGATGGCCTGATTCAGGTCCTTTTCGCTCCGGCTGAGCCGCCAGAGCGAGTAGCTTTGCGCGCCCACGTGCAGGAGCAGCGCCACTGCGGCCAACGCCGCCGCCAGGCGCCAGCGCCCCCAATTGGCAAACAGGGAAGTACGCGCGGCGTACTCGCCCTGCAGCAAGTTGATGGGCTTGGCGTTGGGGAGCTGCGCGGCCAGCCACGGCAGGGCACCGGTCCCGAGCAGCTGCACCTTGAGGCTGGCCAGCGATGCACGGGTCGCCTCGATCTCGCCCGAGCGGCGCTGCCAGTCGAGACGATTGGCGTGAAACAGCAGATGCGTGCCGGCCAGCTCCTCGCCGAAGGCGATATTGAGCGCAGCGGCGAAACCCCCGGGCGGTGCCGACAGGGTCAGCTGCGCGTCGTCCTCGGAGTCCGTAAAGCTCAGCGTGTCGTTCTCGAGCAAGGCCACCGCGTGCCCGGCGAGGCGCGGCATGAGTGCGGCATCGGAGCACACGAGCTCGGGCTTGATTCCGGCGGCACCCAGACTGGCCAGCCATTCATCCAGCAGGGCGCGCGTGACCACGGCCACCGCCGTGCGACCGGGAGCGGAACTGCGGCCGATCGCGAAGTGCTGCGTCTCGACCTCGCTGGCGAGTTGCTCCTCGAGCGCGAACGCCACCAAGCGCGCCGCGCGCACACCCGCGCCGGCCGGCAGTTCGACGTCCAGGGAAAGCACCTCGGCGGCCGGAACCAGCACCGCAACCCGCCGATTGACCGCGGCCGGGGCGGCGTCCTGCAGAGCTCCGGTCTCGACCGCCGCCAGGGGGCGGCCCTCGCTATCGGCGATCAGCCAGCCGGCCGTGGCATCGGCGGCGCGCGGCATGCGCAATATGAGCCATTCCGCCATGCTTATTCCGTGCCGAAGGTTCTGAGGACGGGGCGTATCTGCCCACTCGCCTGCTGGTTGATGAGACTGTACAAGGTGAAGCGCGTGGTGCCAATAGTGATCCAGGTACGCAGTCTGAAATAGTGTGAGGTAGTGCCGATATGGCCCTGCACATAGGTCTTCTGCGCGCCGGCAACACCGCTGAGAAAGGCGGCGCTGCCCGGATAGCAGTCGCTTTGTTGACGCTGCGAGTTGAGCTCGTCCACGTCCAGCGCGTAGGTTTGCACTCCTGCGAAGGCGTCGAGCACTTCGCCCGGAGCGGTGCAGATATTGAGCTTGGTATCCACGGGAAGCGCCGTCACCAGCGGCGCCAATCGGTCGTAGCTCGCGCGGTCCATGCCCATGGCCAGCAACTCCGAGACGCTGGTGATCGGCATATTGAGTGTGCGGTGGGGTGGCTGCTGCGCCAGATAGAAACTGTCCTCGGCCCCGCCCGGGAAGCTTGGCTGGTCATCGGCGTCGATCCAGTCGACCAGGCGCGCGGCGTAGTCGGTGTTGATCTTCAGGTTGGTCAGCAAGGCGACGAATATGGCCACCGCATCCTTGTCCTCGACCAGCGGCGCTGCCCCCGGCGCGGCCGGCGCGGCCGGCGCCCCCCCTGCGGGCGGGATCGCCCCCGCGCCGGCCGCGGCGGGCATGACCACGCTGTTGAGGTTGAATTTTCCGGACTGGTCCTCGAGCGAGGCTTCGAGCACCACTCCGGCGTCCATCTCGACGGGCCCATAGGGCTTCGCCCACAGTTGATTGGGTGCGATGGTCTTTGGGTTCTGCTGGAGGTTTTGCCGCAGCGCATACGCGGCGATCGCCTCGGCGCCCTTGGCGAAGGCCAGACTCTGCGCCACCGTAAACACGGCGATGCCGCGCCGCGCGGCGAGCTGGCTTTGCCAGGCGATGGAGGTGGCGACAATCGCCGCCACCGCCACCAGGATGATGGCGGTCAGCAGCGCAATGCCGCGCTGACGCGCGCTCACTCCACGACCTCGATGATGCGCGTGAGCACGCCGGTGTCCTTGAGCGAGAGCACGATTTTCACGGCAACCGGGCGCGCGCGCCACAGGTCCTGCGGCGTCGACATCTGCATGCCCGGCGTCGGCCAGGACGGCGCCCAGGCGAAGGACTCGTCCATGTATTCGAAGCTCACCGACTGGACCTGATCGAGCAGTTCGCGCTCCACGACGGCGGTCGCCGCCGTCGTATCCATCACCGGAAGGTTCTGGCGGACCAGCTTGCCATCGCGCAGCAGATAACTGACGCGCTGCAGTTCACTGCGCGGCAGGCCGGCCGGATTGGCCCAGCCGCCGCGGGTAAAGGTCAGAAGCGGCGTGCCCTGCGCCGTGCTCGAATCCTGGTCGGTGGACATGGTCGATCCGGCGTTCTGGTTCACCACCACGGCCGCCTCGTAGCCGTTGCCGAGCGGATCGCGGGCCGGGCGCGGTTGCATGAGCTCGAAATCCTGCTCCATGACGCGCATGGCCTGTTGCACCGCTGAGAGTCGCGCGGACTGCTCCTCGACCTCCTTGCGGCTGGTGAGCGCCTGAGACAGTGCACCGTAGCCCATGGCGAACACGATGGCGGTGATGAACAGAGCCACCAGCAGCTCCAGCAGCGTGAATCCCCGTGAGCGGCGTGTGTTCATCGGCTGATCTCAGTTGCCGGGCGGCGGCGGCGCCGTGGCAGCGCTCGCGCCATCCCAGTCCGAAAGCAGATCGAGCGGCGATTGCACGGCATCGCCCCGAAAACCGATCACGGTAGCGAGCCATGAGGTCTTGTCCGCGGCCGGCTTGGCGCTTGCCGCCTGACCCGTGGTGGTGTCGAGCTGTCGAACCTGAATCGTCAGGCGCCTGATCCCGGGTACGTCCATGTTCTCGACGGTCTCCTTCCAGTGCCAACGCGTGCCGGCGAAGTCGACGTCGCCCTCCTTGGTGCCGGTGGCCGGAAGCGTCGCCTGCAGGCGCTCGGTGGTCAGCTGGTTCAGCCCCACCCATTCAGCAAAGGTCTTCTCGCGCATGCGCGTCACGTTGTCGGCTGCCGAGGTCAGGGCGGTGAGCACCGCACCCATGCCAAAGGCCACGATGACTAGAGCCACCAGCACTTCCACCAGCGTGAAGCCGAGGCTCCCCAAGGGCCTGCGCCGCGCGCTCAAGGGTTTTTTTCCGTGACCGCGCCCACCTGCAGCTGGCCGTCGGGGGTGCCGGTGAGCAGGGCACTGCGCCCGATTCCGGTGCGCAGGAGCGTTAACTTGAAGCCGTTCAGCTCGCCGCTGGAGTACAGCATCACCTGCGGGGTCAGGTCCTTGGGCGCGTCTTTGCGCGCGGCGTCGGTGCGCGCCGGCAGCACGATGGCCCGGTCCTCGATGCTGAGGGATATTTCCAGGCCGGCCGGGAGCGTGCGCGGCCGCAGCGAGTCGTCGAGCGGATCCTCGACCCATTTGCCGGTCCGTGAGTCGTACATCGAAAATCGATAATCGCCGGTTTCGCAACGCAGGCCATATTCGACCGTCTGCAACGCCGCGCGTTCGCGCACGTATTCAATCAGCGCCGCGAGCCGGTCGCGCTCCTGCTCGAGCTGACTGTCGCGCCCGGTGGTGCCCACCGACAGCAGCGCGGCGGTGATGATTACACCGATGATCACCACCACCACCATGAGCTCGATCAGCGTGAAGCCCGCGGCGGGCCGCTTGCTCTGAGCCAGGCGATTCACGGACTGCTACGCCGTTGCCTGCGCGGCGCGCTGCAGCTACTGATCGAGATTCCAGTTACCGATGTCGGCGTCGTACCCTTCGCCACCGGGCCTACCGTCCGCCCCCAGCGAGTACAGGTCGTACTCTCCGCCGTGCGTGCCGGGTATCTGGTAGACGTAGTCGTTCCCCCACGGGTCCTTGTTGAGGTGCTGCAGGTAGCCGCCCGGGCGCCAGTTCTTGACCGTGGTCGAATCGGGCTTCTGCGCCAGGGCCTTCAATCCCAATTCCGGCGTCGGGTAGGTGTAATTGTCCAGCTTGAACATGGTGAGCGCCGTTTGCATGGCCTGGATGTCCTCCTTGGCCTTGGCGACACGCGCGTCATCGACACGGCCCAGAAATTGCGGCACGACCACCGCTGCGAGCAGACCGATGATGATGACCACCACCATGATCTCGATCAGCGTGAACCCGGACTGCAGCGCGCGCGCCGTCGATTCGCGGCGGGCGCATAACTCATTGAACTTGGTCATAGGTGATTCCCTGCCGGCCCAGGCAGTAGCATGGCGATAATCGATGATAGCAAATGCCTAATGCCTCCCAAGATTATGCACCGCCGGACCCTGTTAGCGTCGCTCAACTGCGACGGGCCCTTGGGCCTCGCCCTGCTGGCGGCACTCGCACTGCCATGGTTGCTGCTCGCAGGTGGCCCGCAATGGACCGCCGCGCTGCGCTACGAACGTGCGGCGTTGCACGGTGGGGAATGGTGGCGATTGCTCAGCGCTCACTGGGTCCACTTGGGCGCAGGCCATCTGGCCCTGGACAGCGCCGGCCTGGTGCTGCTGTGGACTTTGTACGCGCGCGCACTGCGGCCCTGGGAGTGGCTGCTGGTGATGATCGGGGCCACGGCGATGATCGATGCGGGCCTGTGGTGGGCGCAGCCGCAGGTCCAGTGGTACGTCGGCCTCTCGGGACTGCTGCACGGCGCCTGGGCGGCAGGCGCGCTGGCCCTGGCCTGGCGCCGCGGCGGCTGGGACTGGCTGATGCCGGCGGCTCTGGTCCTCAAGCTCCTGCTCGAGCAGCGCGCAGGTGCGAGCCTCGTGGCTCCGGATTTCCCGGTCGTGACCGTCGCCCACCTGTACGGTGCCCTCGGTGGCCTGGGCAGTTACGCGGCATTGGCGCTGGCGCGCAAACCGCTATAATCCGCGGCGCTTTTTTTTCCCCATAGGCAGGTCACTGATGGCGCTGGCGCTGGTGTTTCCCGGACAGGGTTCGCAGTCGGTAGGGATGCTAGCGGAACTCAGCGAGCAGCACGCCGTCGTGCGCCGTACTTACGAGGAGGCCTCGGCGGTGCTGGGCTATGACCTGTGGAAGTTGACCGCGAATGGCCCGGCCGAGCAACTCAACAGGACCGAATGCACGCAGCCGGCGATGCTGGTTGCCGGCGTCGCGATCTGGAGGCTGTGGCAGGAGCAGGGCGGCCGAGCGCCCGAATGGGTGGCCGGACACAGCCTCGGGGAGTTCAGCGCGCTGGTGTGCGCCGGAGCGCTGGAGTTCGCGGCCACGGTGAAGTTGGTGCGCGAGCGGGGCCGGCTGATGCAGGCGGCCGTACCGGAGGGGAGCGGGGCGATGGCCGCGCTCCTGGGGCTCGATGAGGTCGCCGCCGAGGCGGCGTGCGTGGACGGTGCGCAGGGCGAAGTCGTCGAAGCCGTGAATTACAACGCGCCGGGCCAGATCGTCATCGCCGGTCAGCTGCGCGCCGTGGAACGCACCATCGCCGCGGCCAAGGCGCGCGGCGCGAAGCGTGCGGTGCTGCTGCCGGTCAGTGTCCCGGCCCACTCTTCGCTCCTGCGCGGAGCGGCAGCGCAGTTTCAGGACCGGCTTGCGGAGCTGGCCATTGCGCCACCCAGAATGCGCTATGTGAGCGCGGTTGATGCGGCCGAACATGGCACCGCGGACTCCGTACGCGCCATACTGGCGCGCCAGCTGGCCAGCCCGGTGCGCTGGACGGCGACGGTGCAGACTCTCACCGCGGCCGGTGCGACGCTGCTGGTCGAATGCGGGCCCGGCAAGGTGCTCACTGCGCTCAATCGGCGCATCGAGCGCCGGCCGGAAATCAGCTGCATGGCCATCGAAGATGCCGCATCGCTGCAGGCGGCGATGAGTGCTGGCTAGGAGTGTTCGCCGATGAGTGCTGAGGATGTGGTGTTAGTCACGGGTGCCTCGCGCGGTATCGGCCAGGCCATCGCCGCCGCGCTGGCCGGTCAAGGAGCACGGGTGGTGGGCACCGCCACGAGCGCCTCGGGCGCGGAGGCCATCACTGCCTGGTTCAAAGAACGCGGCCTGCACGGTCGCGGCGCGCAGTACGACGCTCTGGCTCCGGACGGTGCACAGACGCTGGTCGCGCAGCTCGAGGGCGAGGAGGGGCTGCCGACCATTCTGGTCAACAACGCCGGCATCGCTCGCGACGGGCTGTTGTTGAGAATGAAAAACGAGGAATGGGACCAGACCATCAACGTGAATTTGTCCTCGGTATTTCGCCTCACCAAGCTGTGCCTCAAGCGCATGCTCAAGGAGCGCCGCGGCCGCATCATCAACATCAGCTCGGTTATTGGCGCGATCGGAAATCCGGGCCAGGCGCACTACGCCGCCGCCAAGGCCGGGCTGATCGGCTTTACACGCTCACTGGCGCGGGAGCTGGCCTCGCGGAACGTGACGGTCAACGCCGTCGCGCCTGGATTTATCGAGACCGACATGACCCGGGCTTTGCCCGAGCAAATCCGCCTTGCGTATCAGGGACAAATCCCACTCGGGCGCTTCGGTGCAGTAGAAGATGTCGCTAACGCCGTGGTTTTTCTGGCCGGAGAGCAGGCGAGCTACCTGACCGGCCAGACATTGCACGTCAACGGCGGCCTGTACATGGGCTAGGAGGGCAAGTCCTACGGCCAAGCCGTGCAAATAATCAGATAAATCAAGAACTCGCGATATAACCGGGTGGCGGCGGGCGGGGTGTTCCCCTACAATACGCCGCCGTCATTCGAACAGAGGGTTTGGAAAACTTATGAGCAACGTTGAACAACAAGTGAAGGCGATCGTTGCCGAGCAGTTGGGCGTCAAGGCCGAGCAGGTCACGAGCGCCGCCTCCTTCGTTGACGATCTGGGCGCCGATTCGCTCGACACGGTCGAATTGGTCATGGCCCTGGAAGAAGAATTCGAGATCGAGATCCCGGACGAAGACGCCGAAAAAATAACCACCGTCCAGCAGGCTATCGACTACATCAACGAGCGCCGCAATAAGAGCTGAGCAATTCGCGGGCCGCTTGGGTTCCAGAAGTTGAGCAAACGTCGCGTCGTCATCACCGGACTCGGACTCGTCTGTCCGTTGGGCAGCTCCGTGCCCGATGTGTGGGCGGCGGTGCTGCGCGGCGAGAGCGGCATCGGCCCGATCACACGATTTGACGCCAGTGCATTTCCGGTGCGCTTCGGTGGCGCGGTGCGCGGCTTCGATGTGGGCGCCTACCTGCCGCCCAAGGAAGCGCGGCGCATTGACCCGTTCATGCACTACGGCATCGCAGCGGGAGTGCAGGCGGTCGCCGATTCGGGCCTCGACCTTCAGGCCGCCGATCTCGACCGCTGCGGCGTGGTCATGGGCGCGGGAATCGGCGGACTGAGCACCATCGAGTCCGAACACGACGCCTACCTGGCCGGCGGCGTGCGCAAGATCTCGCCCTTTTATATCCCGGGCTCCATCATCAATATGCTCGCCGGCCACCTCTCGATACGCTTTGGCCTGCGGGGTCCGAATCTCGGGGTGGTCACGGCCTGCACGACCTCCACACACGCGCTGGGACTGGCGGCGCGGTGCATCCAGTACGGGGATGCCGACGTGGTGCTGTCCGGCGGTGCCGAGATGGGCACCACGCCTACCGCCATCGGCGGCTTCGCACAGGCCAAGGCTCTCTCGACGCGCAACGACTCACCGACCACCGCGAGCCGCCCCTGGGATCGTGATCGAGATGGCTTTGTGCTCGGTGACGGCGGCGGTGCGATGATGCTCGAGGACTACGAACACGCGCGCCGCCGCGGCGCGCGCATCTACGCCGAACTCATTGGCTTCGGCATGAGCGGTGATGCCTTCCACATCACCGCACCGCCCGAGGATGGGGCCGGTGCGCGCCTGGCGATGCAAAACGCGCTGCGCGATGCGGCGCTCGAGCCAAGCGCGGTTCAATACCTGAATGCGCACGCCACTTCGACCCCGCTGGGCGATCGCGCGGAAGTCGAGGCCATCAAGAGCGCCTTTGGCGAGCATGCCTATCGGATGGCGGTCAGCGCCACCAAGTCGATGACCGGTCACCTGCTGGGTGCCGCGGGCGTGGTCGAGGCGATTTTCTGCGTACTGGCGCTGCGCGACCAGGTCGCGCCGCCGACCACGAATTACGAGAATCCGGATCCGGCCTGTGACCTTGATTTCGTACCCAACACGGCGCGCCCCATGCGCATCGACGTTGCGGTTTCCAATTCCTTTGGCTTTGGCGGCACCAATGGAACGCTGGTCATGCGCCGCCTGCCCGGCTGACGCGCTGGCGCAGCTTCCATGAGCTCGCGCAGCCCCAAGGTGCGCGAAATCGCGGCCACCCCGGCACAGCTGCGCGCGCTTGCGGCGCGCCAGCCGCAGCTGTTCCCCGCGCTATTCGACAGCACCGCGCTTGGTGCGCTGGGCCGCTATTCGATACTGGCGGCGGCACCCAGTGCATCGCTCCTGCTGCGCGGCGATGGGCGGCTCGAGTGCCAGGGTGTGACCCTTCGAAATGCGGACTTTCTCGGTGCGCTGGATGAATGGTGGCAATCGCAGCGCTCCCCGGCGGGGGCGACGAGCCCCGAGTTCGCGCTGCCCTTTCGCGGGGGCTGGATCGTTTATCTGGCCTACGAGACGGCGGACCGCATCGAGTCCGGACTGCATTTGCCCGCGCTCAATGCCGATCGGGTGTGCGCCATGGCCATGCGCGTGCCCGTCGCGCTGGTCTACGACCACGAGCGTTCGCGCTGTTATCTGAGCGTCGAAGCGGGCGCGACGGACGCCGGCGCGGCGGTCGAGCGCGCGCTGGCCGGGAACCGGGCGCCCGACGAGAATCCCGAGATCAGCGCGGCCCGATCGGCCCGGTGCTCGAACAGGATCCCGACGCCTTCCGCCGCGCCGTGCTGAGTGCCCAGGAGCACATCGCCCTGGGCGATATCTACCAAGCCAATCTGTCGCGGGGCTGGCAGGTGCAATTATCGGGAAGCGCTGATCCCGCGGCCCTGTACGAGAGCCTGCGTCGTGCCAATCCGGCCCCGTTTGCGGTGTACGCGACACTGCCCGACCTGACGCTGCTCAGTTCTTCGCCCGAGCGGCTGGTGCGCGTGGTTGGCGGCGTCGTGGAGACCCGACCCATCGCCGGCACGCGCGCGCGCCACGGCACCGCCGCCAGCGACGACAGCGAGCGGCAGGAATTGCTCGCCAACGCCAAGGAGCGCGCCGAGCATGTCATGCTCATTGACCTGGAGCGCAATGATCTGGGGCGGATCTGCGTTGCCGGCACCGTGGAGGTGAATGAATTCATGGTGACCGAGAGCTACCCGCACCTGCACCACATCGTCTCCAACGTGCGCGGGCGATTGCGCGAGGGCATCGCCCCCGGGGCCACGCTGCGCGCGGTCTTCCCGGGCGGCACCATCACGGGTTGTCCAAAGTACCGTTGTATGCAGCTGATAGGCGCGCTCGAGCGCGAGCCGCGCGGGGCGTACACCGGATCGGTGGGATACCTCAACACCGACGGCGATATGGACTTCAACATATTGATACGCACGGCGACGCTCAGTGGCAGCGAGCTGCGCTTTCGCACGGGCGCAGGGATCGTCGCCGACTCGGACTGGTCGCGCGAGCTGGCCGAGACCCGCACCAAGGCCCAGGGGATGCTGCGCGCGTTCGGGGCCCAGCCGTGAGCCGGGCGCCGCCGACACTGGTCAATGGCGTGCCGCAGGCGGAGTGGTCGGTGCACGATCGCGGAATGCAGTACGGCGATGGCCTGTTCGAGACCCTGACCTGTGTCGGCGGGCAGCTGCGCTGGTTCGAGCGCCACATGGCCCGGCTCGCCCTGGGCTGCGAGCGGCTCGGGATGGCGGCACCGGATCGCCCGCTGTTGCGGGCCGAAGCGCAATCGCTCCTCGGCGGCTCACCGCGTGCGTTAATCAAGATCATTCTGACCCGCGGCGTCGCAACCGCGCGCGGCTACCGCCCGGGCGGTGACGAACGGCCCACGCGCATCCTCTCCGTCTATGATTGGAATTCGGCCGAGCCGGAGGAGTTTCGACTGGGGCTTTCGGAGGTGCCGCTGGGCATCAATCCGAAGCTGGCGGGCCTCAAGCACCTCAACCGCCTCGAGCAGGTATTGGCGCAGCGCGATGCCCTCGCGCGCGGATGGCACGAGGTGCTGATGCGCTCGAGCGCAGGAGAAGTGGTGAGCGGCAGCATGAGCAATCTGTTTGTTTGTAACGGGACCGAATGGCTGACTTCGCCGGTCACGCAGTGCGGGGTCGCGGGCGTGATGCGCGCGCTGGTGCTTGAGACTGCCCCGAAGCTGGGAATCACGGTGCGGATCGGCGCCTTGTCGGAGCACGATGTCGAGGCGGCCGAGGCTTTGTTCGTGACCAATGTGCGATTGGGGCTGCAGCCCGTGCACTGGTATCAGGACCGACGGCTGACGGTGGCGGAACGCGGCGCACGAATGCAGGAGCTGATCGATGGCACGCTCGCCTAGCGCCTGGAAATGGCTCGCGCTGCTGGCCGTGGCGCTGCTGGTCGGAGCGCTGGCGTTGTGGCGACTGCTCGATGCCAGCATGGAGCAGCGCTCACAGGCCCCGGGCGGAACCCGTATCCAGGTCAACGCGGGCGCGAGCTTGCGCGTGGTGCTCGGCGAACTGGCGCGGGTGCGTGCGCTGCGCAACCCGCGACTGGTCGAGTGGTATCTGCGCTTGCACGGGGAACCAGTGCGGCCACAGGCGGGTGTCTACGAGCTGGCGCCTGGCGCCCCGACGCGGCAAATCCTTGATCAGCTGCGCGAGGGGCGGGTGGTGCTATCGCAGGTGACTATCGTCGAGGGCTGGAGTTTTTCGCAGATGCGCCAGGCACTCGATGCCAGCCCCGACCTGGTGCATCAATGGCGGCATCTGGACGACGCGGCGCTGATGAGCGCGCTGGGACTTAAGGGCATCGCGGCGGAGGGCCGGTTTTTCCCGGACACATACCGCTTTGCGGCCGGCACGGCCGATCGGCATATCTACGAGCTTGCCCTGCAAAGCATGAATGAGCGGCTGGGGCAGGAATGGGCGGCGCGTGCGCCTGAGTTGCCGGTGCACAGTCCCCAGGAGGCGCTGATACTCGCCTCCATCATAGAGAAGGAGACCGGCCGCGAGGATGAGCGGGCCAAGGTGGCCGCGGTGTTCATCAACCGCCTGCGCCTGGGGATGCGCCTGCAGTCGGATCCGACCGTCATCTATGGGCTGGGTGCGCGCTACGACGGGAATCTGCGCCGCCGCGACCTGGAAGCCGATGGCCCCTTCAATTCCTACACCCGATCGGGCTTGCCCCCGACTCCCATTGCCCTGCCTGGGGACGCCTCGCTCCATTCGGCGCTGCATCCGGCAGCGATCGATGCCCTGTATTTTGTGGCGACCGGGGCCGGTGACGGCAGCCACCAGTTTTCGGCGACCTATGCCGAGCATAACCTCGCCCTGCAGCGCTTTCTGAAGCGCACCGGGGCGAAACCCGATAGCGCAGTCAGCGGGGGCACGCGATGAGTGCGGCAAGGTTCATCACCCTGGAGGGCATCGAAGGCGCGGGCAAGAGCACCATCGCGCGCGCACTGCACGCGGAACTCGAGCGGCGCGGCCTGCCGGCCACGCTGACGCGCGAGCCGGGCGGTACGCCGGTGGCCGAAGCGCTGCGCACGGTGCTGCTGGATCGCGGGGGCGAGCGGATCAGTCCGGCCGCCGAGACCCTGCTGATGTTCGCGGCTCGCGCCGTACACCTGGACAATGCGATTCGTCCGGCCCTTGCGGCCGGACGCTGGGTCATATGCGATCGGTTCACCGACGCAAGCTTTGCCTACCAGGGCGGGGGCCGCGGCGTGAGCGAGCACTTGCTCGATGAGTTGGCCGCGGCAGTCCATGCCGATCTGTGGCCGGCACGTACCTTGTTGCTGGATCTGCCGGTGGCCACCGGTCTGGCGCGCGCGCCCGCGCACGGGCCAGCCGTCCCGATCGCTTCGAGGCCGAGCAGGCGGAATTCTTTGAGCGCGTGCGCGCCGCCTATCTGCGGCGCGCCGCACGCGCACCGGAGCGCATCAGGGTAATCGATGCGACGCTACCCGCCGCACAGGTGGCCGCCGCGGCCATCGACGCGCTGGCCGAGCTTTGGCCGCCGCCGGCGACAAGATGAATACCGTCGCAGCTGGCGGGGCCGATGCGGACCTGTTCTGGCTGGTGCCGCAGGTCGAGGCGCTGCGCCAGGCACGTGCCCTAGGGCGCTTTCCACACGCCCTGCTGATTCAGGATCTGCCGGGGGCGGGGGGGCTGCAGCTGGCGCAGAAGGCCGCCCAGGTGGCACTGTGCACCGAGGCAAATTTTCCCTGCGGCCGGTGCCGCGAATGCCAGCGTGTCCTGGCGCAATCGCACCCGGACCTGTGGTGGGTCACGCTCGAAGAGGACGCCAGCCAGATCAAGGTCGAGCAGATTCGCGCCCTCAACGAAAACCTCGCGCTCACCGCGCACGGATCATCGGCCAGTGTTGCCATCATCCATCCGGCCGACCTGCTGAACGCCAACTCGGCCAATGCTCTTCTCAAGACCCTGGAGGAGCCGCGAGCCGGCGTGCTCATCGTGCTGGTCGCTGAGGTGAGCGCGCGATTGCCGGCCACGGTGCTCAGCCGCTGTCTGCGCATGCAGGTCACGCTGCCCTCGCGCGCCGAGGGCGCGGCCTGGCTGCGCCGCCAGCGGGGAGAGGCGGACTGGGAGGCGGTTCTGGAGATCGTCGGCGACGCCCCGCTTCGTGCGCTCGGCGCCGACCCTGCGGATCTTGTGGCCTTGCGCGCAGAAACCGAGGCCCAGTTGGAGCGCGCACTGGCCGGTACGCTGGATGTGGCACCGGCCGCAGAGCGCTGGGCGGAGCGCGACGGATTCGAGCTGCGGGTGCACTGTGCTGAGAACTGGGTCACACGACGCCTCTACACCCAGCTGGGCGGCCATGGGGACCTCAAAGAACTGCACACTGCAGCGCACTTGCCAGCGGCGAATTCCTCTATGAATATACGAGGCCTGATCCGGCTGCTGGACGCTCTGTACGAGCTCCGGCGCTTGGCCCCGACGACGATCAACAAGGTACTCGCGGTGGAACAGCTGCTCTGGCAGTTTCGCGCGGCGCGCAAGAGCTGAGTAGAGATGGTAAAAGACAACCACGCACGACATGCAGATTCTCCCGGCGACGGCGGGGGACGTAACGACGCCGGTCGGCCCGCGACTTCCAAGCCAGGCCTGCTGACGCTCACGATCAAGGATAAGAGCGCCCTGTACCTGGCCTATATGCCCTTCGTCGCCAATGGCGGGCTGTTCATCCCGACGAACAGCAACTATCGCATTGGCGATGAAGTGTTCATGCTTTTGAACCTGATGGGCGAAGATGAAAAGCTTCCCGTGGCCGGCCGGGTAATCTGGGTGACGCCCAAGGGTGCGCAGGGCAAGCGCACCACCGGCATCGGCGTGCAATTCAGCGAGCAGGATCGCGGGCAAACCCGCCACAAGATCGAGAACTATCTGGCCGGCGCCCTCTCGGGCGACAAGGCCACGCACACGATGTAGGTTGAGGCCGATAGAACAGGGCGGAGCATGCCATCGGGGAGCTGGAGCGGCCGTGGCTCCCAGTGCCGCCCGACACCGGGTATGGCGCTTTGATGAAAATGGTGTGCGGAACGTGAAATCGAAATGCGCACAGCCCCTTGGCAAGACCACCGCGCTGCTGGGGTTGCTTCTCATGTGCGGTACGACACAGGCATCGAGTTGGCAGTTGGTTGCCAGCGACATCACGCACGAGAATTACGTGGATACCACGACCATTCGGGTATCGGGGAAAATCAGAAGTGCGTGGATAAAGGCGGTATTTGCTCCCAGCACAATGAGAGATCCAAAGGGCTCAAGCGGATGGGTAGAACACTTTGTAGCACTTCGCCAATACAACTGTGTGAATGAAACCGAACGCACGGTGGAAATAACCACCTTCCTAACTGATGGCGCTAATTATTCGACAAAGGCAGCGGCTGCTGCCTGGGGACCCGTCAGGCCTGATTCATTTGGCAAAGGCGTGATGGATTTCATCTGCGCGTGGAAGCCAAAGTGAAACGCGGTGCCTGTGTGGATGTATCACTTTAGGTGATGGATGGACGTGAAGGTGGCAGCTCCGCCTCATCGGTGGCCAATTTTTCACTGACCGATTGCTCATGCAGACCTTTCCAGGTGTCGTGACCGGTGCGCACGGCGTTGATGCGGTTTCCTGTGGGATCGTCCGCCGTTGGGGCGGTCGCGATTCCCCGGTCGGGCGCATGCAGGTCCGCGCAAATTTTCTCGAACATCGGCGCGTTGTCCGCATTCCACATAGGGGCGAGCCTTAGGGAAATTGTCAGGGGATCCCATACCTTGTGCGCGAGCGGAGGGTGGCGGCAAGCGGCCGCCGGTTATATAGACAACGGTGGATAAAACGCTCGTAACCCATTGATCTACAAATACCATTACCCACACGACGTCACTTCTGGCCTGATTGGGGTATTTCGATGCCAATCGGCAGCTCTCCGTTTCTCTAGTTTTCTGAATTAAGGTAGACGCCCCTCGAGGTGTCCGGGACCTCGAGTCCGTCCGAGCATTTCGATCAAACGTTTACGGGAGACGGCAAGACCCTGCACAAACGGGACTTGCCCACGAGTTGGTACGGCGAAGAACGCGACTCTTTGAATGGGAAGACGAGAGTCGGACATTTGCTCGATGAAAGTGCGCGAGCCGGTCCGAGATTAGACGGGCGCGGACCTCTGGTGGTCCAAACGATTTTGGGGCCCATCTCCGGCCTACCCCACTCATCTAGTTCAGGATATGGTCGCTTGATTCTGGCTACGAAAGCTTCTTGCAGTGCTCTCGCATCGTCAGGAAAGCCTGTAGTACCGCTGGAATGCCGGTGCGCCATCTGCCACGATCGAATAAATTTTGTAAGCACCGCAGCGCAAATGCGGATTGGCCGCGGCCTGTAATCTAGAGCGAAATTCAGATGATTACTCCAATCGTGCGAAGGGTACGCGCCGCAAGCTGCCTCGCGATCGTTGCGCTCGCCGGGTGCGGTGGTGGTGATGGCCCGCCTCCCTCCTATGCGCTGAGCGTAACGGTGTCCGGTCTGGCAGGGTCTGGGTTGATCCTGCTTAACAATGGAGGCGACACACTGGCGGTGGCAACCAACGGAATGTTCACGTTTGCCACTCAACTCACGGGCGGCATGGCCTACACGGTCACGATACACACGCAACCTGCAAACCCTAGTCAGACGTGCCTCGTCACCAATGGCAGCGGCCAGGCGGCCGCCGGCAATTCGATGAAAGTCACCGTAGCCTGCACAACGAATACCTACACTGTGGGCGGATCTGTGTATGGACTTGCAGGGGCAAGCATTCAGCTGAGCAACAATGGCAGCGATGCGATCGCTGTCCACGCCGACGGTAAATTTGTATTTCCAACGGCGGTGGCCAGTGGCTTGGCTTTTACCGTCACCATCAATGCCCAGCCGTCCGATCTCAGCCTGCACTGCACCGTGAGCAACGGAATCGGGACAGTCACCGCCACTGACGTCGAGAATCTCATAATCCGCTGCACGAAAGCGGGACGTTTCCTGTACATCACGGAAGAACTCTCTGGTCCTGCGGGCGGCGGGCTGCCCCCCGGGGGCGTTTTGGCCTATCTCATCGATCGGACCGTGAACAGCTTCCCGGCGGTAACGGGGAGCCCGTTCGCAACCGACAAGTGCCCGTGCACCTTTGCGCTCTCTCCGGACGGCGGATTTGCGTACGTGGGCTCGGCCGGCGTGCTGTACCCCTATCGGGTCGACAGCGCCTCCGGAGCGCTCAGCCCCGCGGGGGCTGGGGCCAGTATCAGTGCCAGCGCCGGAACCCTTCGCATCGATCCCACCAGCCGATTCGCCTATGTCGCCGATCCGCTCACCAATACGCTATCGGCGTACCTTATCGATCAAACCGATGGGACGTTGGCCCCGGTGGACGGCAGCCCCTTTGCGACGGGCGCCAATCCGCACAGTCCAGGCTTTGATCCGAGCGGCAGGTTCCTGTACGTCGCCAACAGCGGCTCCCACGACATCTCGGCCTACACGGTAAATGGTGCGAGCGGTGCGCTGACAAACGTGGCCGGGAGTCCATTTGCAGACACCGGCAATCCGGATACGGTAAGCATCGACGTCAGCGGAAAATTTCTATACGCGACCCGGGGCAGTTCGGCCCCCGTCGCCAGCTACGCCATTGACGCCGCGACGGGCGCGCTCACAGCGATTGCGCCTGGCCTGTTGAAGGCGAATCCGGCAGTTCCTGCCAATGCCTTGTTCTTCCTTGATCCCAACAGCAATCGTGCCTATGCGGTCGGACACTGCAGCAATCCCGGAGTTGGCAGTTGCCCGGGGGTTGGCAGCACCGAGCCCTTCGGCTTCGATCTGTGGACCTTTGTCATTGACGATCAATCAGGTGTCCTCTCGCAAAGCGGCGCGCCGCAACTTTTGCTGACTCTGGACGAAACGTCTGACTTGGAATCGGTGCTGATCGATCCGAGCGGTGAGTTCTTGTGTGCACGGGAGCAATTAGGCGCCATATTCATCGAGACACTAAATTGCCATTTAATCGATCCAACAACAGGCGCTCCGTCCTCCGCCTTTCTGGGCGGGGTGGCAAGTGACGATCAATCCGGCGCTAATCCCTCCGAATCTTGGGATGCCATCACGATTGCGAACTAACCTCGGCCAATAACTCGAAAGGTCCACCAGCGCAGGAACCGAGGCTACGGTACAGCACTGCGCAGAATTGTCCGGCTTCCCCGTGGCCGTGAACACCGCCCCGTCCGACTGATTCCTCTACGTCCAGGTTGCGGACACCGGCGGCTACACTGACCTGATCCCGTTTGATGCGGCCACTGGCGCAATGGACGTGCCCGCGCGAGCGCCGATGGCCAGCGGTTGTGATTTGGTCTTCTACTGAGTACGGGCCCGGCAGCTATAGAACAGCGCTTGTGGGATGTAGGCTGCCATGGCGCCGGGACGCGCGGTTTAATCTTGCGCCGCTGCACTCGTGGCCCTGGGGTGGGCTCGCGAGGTTCACTTCGCCGCATCGCCCCGGCGGGCGGGCTCGCTCTAGCCGGGGCGGCGCAGCTCGGGCTCTGCGCTCGACAGACCCCCGCGTAGCACGTAAGCGTCGAAGCCGCGCTCCAGGAGTATGAAGGCCCCGGCGGCACTGCGTCGGCTGGTGTCGCAATACACGACGTAGGGCGTGTTGCGATCCAGCGTGGCGACCTTGAGCCGGATGAAATAAAGCGGGATGTTCAGCGCCCCCTCGATGGCGAGGTTCTGGAACTCCGACGGGAGGCGCACGTCCAGCCAGCGGCCGCCCCGCTTGATGATCGCCTGTGCCTCCGGATAGTCGACCCACTGCTGCAGCGGCTCATTCATGAGCTCGCGAAAATCTTCCTTGCTCAGGCGCATAAGCACGCCATCGCTCAGCATCGTGACGGTGGCGTTGCGCTTGGCCTCGGAAATCAGTGCTTCTTCGCCAAAGGTCTCGCCGACCGAGAGTTCCGCCAGCCGGATACCTTCGCGATTGACCGGGGTTTCACGCGTGACCGCGCATTTACCGCTGACAATGGCGTAGAAAAAGTCCCCGTCCGCTCCCTGGCGGATGACCACTTCACCGTTCCGGCAAGCGACACGCTGCATGCGCATGAAGATCGCCTGGATATTGGCGGGCGGTATGCGGTGAAACGCCTTGGTCTGCAGCAGGCTGGTCATCCAGTCATCGCTCCCGCCGCCGCCAAAATGCGCCTGCAGCTCACCGACCTCGTAGGTGCCGGTCTGATCCCAGGTGATCATCATATCGAGCAGGTCGGCGTCGACGGCCAGGTACTCAATCGCATCGACCGCGCGCGCGGTGAGCCGCCGCGGCAGCTTGGGTGAGAGGGGATTGCGGGCCTCATCGGTGCCGCCGCGGATCATCGCCACGGTACGCTCGCCCTCGCGCAGCTCGATCATGCCGGCGATCAGCCAATAGCATTGACGGCCGGTATCGCCCTCCTTGAAGAGCGTGCGGTTGGCGGCCAGCTCGGTAATCGACACCTTGCGGGCCAGCGCCGCGAGGTTGTCCTTTTTCATGCCATCGAGCGGCGAAAGCTTGCGTAGCATCGCGATATCGGCAGGCCGGCCTTCAGTCATTCGATCGTCCTAGGTGCAGGCGACTTGCTCGATGTTAGCACAGTGATTCCTGTGCGAAATGAGACGCAGATTCAGCCCAGCGTCGGCCACAGCGCATCCGGGTGGAAACGCTTGCCATAGCGCTGTTCAAGTTCCGTCAGTCGTGCGATTACCGCGGGCACACCGCGCGCGCGCGCGTAGTGGAGCGGGCCGCCGCGAAACGGCGCAAAGCCGGTGCCGAAAACCACGCCCGCATCGAGCAGGTCCGCGTCCGCGACCACTTGCTCGCGCAGGCACGCCGCGCTCTCATTGACCAGGGCGAGAATCAGCCGATCAGCAAGGTCGGGGGGCACCGCGCCCTCGGTGGCCGGGCGCACCGCCTTGCCATCCTGCCAGGTGTAGAAGCCCTGACCACTCTTGCGCCCGAGTTTGCGCGCCGCCACCAGGTCGCGCAGTTGCTGCGCGTATGGTGGCATCTCCCGCTGCAGCTCACGCGTGATGATGTCGCCCACGTGCACCACGACGTCCAGCCCCACGACATCGGAGAGCTCGATGGGACCCATCGGCATGCCAAATTCCACCGCCGCACGGTCGATGAGCGCCAGCGGCACGCCTTCGCCGGCCGCGTACAGCGCTTCGTGCAGATAGGGAAACAACACCCGGTTGACCAGGAACCCCGGCCCACTGCGACACGGCAGCGGGAGCTTGTCGAGTCGACGCGCAAATGCCATGGCGGCAGCGAGCGGCTGAGCCTCGGTCTGCGCGGAATGGATCACTTCGACCAATGGCATCTGCGGGACGGGATTGAAGAAGTGCAGGCCCACGAGCCGACCCGGGTTGGCCAGCTGCGCGGCCAGTTGCTCAAGGGTGATGCTCGAGGTATTGCTGGCCAGCACGGCGCCTGCAGCCAGGCGCGGCTCGGCCTGCGCGTACAGCGCGCGCTTGGCTTCGAGATCCTCGAATATGGCCTCGATCATGACATCGGCCGTGGCGACGCCTTCGCCCGCGACGTCGGCGCGCAAGCGGGCCTGCGCCGCGCTGCGCTCTGCCGGATCGCGGATGCGTTTTGAAAATAGTGTCGCCGCGCGCTTCATCGCAGGCTCGACATACTTCATCTCGCGATCCTGGAGCGTGACCTCCAGACCCCGCAACGCGCACCACGCCGCGATGTCGCCGCCCATGACGCCGGCGCCCACGACGTGCACCCGCTTGAGCGGCACCGGCGACTTGCCCCCCAACGCCTTCAGCCGATCCTGCAGCAGGAACATGCGCACCAGGCCGCGTGCCGCTTCGGTCGTGAACAGGCGCGCGATCGAGCGGGCCTCGGCGTCGAACGCCGCACGCCCGCGCGCACCGTAGCGCACCCAAAGATCGATGATGGCGTAGGGCGCCGGATAATGTTCGCGCCGCGCCTGGCGCGCGACCCGAGCCTCAAGGGAGCCCCGCAGAAACTGGCGCACCCCGGGCAGGCCAAGCAGGCGGTCGGTGAGCGGCGCCTGGCGCGGCCTGGGGAGCTCGATCAGAATCGCGCGCGCCGCGCGCTCGAGATCCTTTGCAGGGACCAGTCGGTCGACCAGCCCGCACTGCAGCACGCGATCGGCACGCAGCGGCTTGCCGGTGAGCATCAGTTCCATCGCCTGGCGCACTCCGAGCAGGCGCACCGAGCGCACGGTGCCCCCAAAACCCGGGTGTATGCCCAGCAGCACTTCTGGCAATCCCATGGCCAAGCGGCTGTCGTTCACCGCGACGCGATAGCGGCAGGCCAGGGCGAGCTCCAGTCCGCCGCCCAGCGCGAAACCGGAGACGGCCGCGACCGTCGGGCAGGGGAGCGCTTCGAGCTGGTCAAAAATTCGCTGGCCGATGCGGATGTGCTCGAAGGCCGCCTCCGCATCGGCAAAGCTAGTAAATTCGCGGATGTCCGCGCCGGCAATGAAGCCGGAGGCCTTGCCGGAGCGAATGATCAGGCCCTTGGGCGGGGCGGACTTGAGTTCAGCCAGCAGCGCTTCGAATTCCAGCAGGATCGACTGGCTGAGTGAGTTGGCACTGCTCCCCGGCCGGTCAATGATCAGGCTGGCGAAACCTTCGCCGTCACGTTCTAATCGCCACGCGTTGTTGCTCATGCGCTTGCCTTCATTGCCTGCGAATCTCAAAGTCACAAATCAGGGGGCGGTGGTCGGAGTGGCGGATTTCCGGAATGCGAAAGTCCGTGACTTCGATCCCGCTGCTGACCAGTATGAAATCAAGCTCCACCCGGGGCGCACGCGCCGGATAGGAGGGCAGTCCCTTCGAGTTGGCGCTGCGCAGTCCCGAGGCGCGCATGAACAGGTAGATCTCGTGGGTGCCCCAGAAGGTGTTGAAGTCGCCGGCGACGATCACCGGTTTGGTGGCGCTGGAAATCAAGTCGTGCAGGGTGCGCAGCTGGTACTGGCGGTGGCGGTACTTGAGCGAAAGGTGCACGAGGAAAACGCACACCTCTTCGAGTTCGAGTTCGATGATGAGTCGCTTGATGCCGGTGTCGAAATAGTGAAATCGCTCGCCGGTGACGCTCGGCGAGGCCAGTAGCGCGTTGGACTGCTTACGTACGATCGGCACCATGTGGTTGATGGATTCCGAGCCGTACTTGCACTCGTAGGCGGTGTAGTGCCCCAGAGAATCGGCGATGTATTCCGCCTGATTGACCATGCCGGTGCGTATCGAACCGGTGTCGACCTCCACCAGACCGATCAGGTCGGGGTTTTCGTGGCGGATGAATTGCGTTATGTCCTCGAGCACCTTGCGGCTGCTGCGAAGGTAGCCCGCGCCCGGCAGTGGCAGGTGAAAGGCTGGGCCCGTGCCCGTGGCGTAGCGGATGTTATAGACGAGAAATCGCAACGATTTACCCTTTGAAAGTATGCAAGGGCCGGGCAGCACAGTACACTCAATCCCATGTCACAGAGCGATCCTATACGGGTTTATACCACCCACGCATGGGAACTCAGCGACGATTATCTGCGCGTCTACGAGTATCTAGAAAGCGCCCGAAATTTCTACTACCGCAACGGCAGCAATCCCGAGCAGCGACCGGTCGATACCTCCACCGAAGGTCAGCGCGACGAACTGCGTCGGCAGATGGCCGAGGCGGAAGTCATCGTGGCGCTCTCGAGCCTGCACGCATCACACCGCGACCTGCTGGTATTCCAGCTGCATTTTGCCAAGGCCAGCAACAAGCCGGTGGTGCTGTTGCCAGGCTTCGGCTGCGAGCTGCCGCTGCCGCGCACCGTCACCGAGCTGATCGACCTTCAGGCCAGCTGGGATGAACGGGCCCTGGTGGATGCGATACGGCGCGAGGCGCGCCACGAAGAGACGCAGCGCTGGGACACCATCGAGTTCAAGATCGATTAATGGCCGGAACTGCGGGCGCGCTTCGCCCGCGCCGCTCCGCGGCGGCCGCCCTCGAGGGCCAGCAACGTCGCCAGCGGCGGAGTATTGCGCGCCGCATTGGCCAGGCGCGCCGGTCCCACCGGGGTCGATGCCAGGCCCTGCATGCGCAGCACGTAAGTGCGCACGATCAGTGCTGCGAATCCTTGCGCCTGCTCGATGGAGAATTTGCGCACCGAGGCGCGCACCACGCTATCGCCCGGCAGCGCCCGCGCACCGTGCATGGCGCGGCTCATAGATGAGAACTCGCTCTGCACGGCCTCAGGCAGGTCCTGCTGCCGCAGGTCGTCCAGGTGATCGCAGTAGGCGGCACATAGGCGATCTTTCAGCGTGCCGTGCCCGACCAGGGTCAGAACTGCGGCTCCAAGTTGAGTGGTCAGTTTGCTGTGCATGCCTTCGTCCTACCTTCACCGCAAGGAACTAGCGAACCTCTGTCGCTGCACGCGCAACTTCAGCTGTTAACGTTAATTCTGCAAATAATCTAAATGTTGTTTTGACCCGCGTCGGTCGCAAGCATATCGCGCGGACTCGGCGCATATCAACGTATGGATTTGCCCGGCGATGTGATTGAGTGCCGGGTAAGCATTGGCTTATAAACAATAAATAAAACAAATAGTTACTAAGTATACCTAAAGCTATCTATAACTCAAAGTTCTGCGTTGCGGAACGGGGAATGAAGCCGCCTGCTGATATTATTGCGGCTCAAGGGCGGGGGGGGCGAGAGCGAACATGGTCGAGACTTGGCGTGGCATCTATCCGATCACGAGCTTCGTGCTCGAAGCGCTAAGCCGCAAGCGCGATGCCGGCGGCGCTGGCGACGCCGCGGCCCTGACCCCTGAAGAGCAGACCTTGCTGACAGCGGTGGAGTTCTGGGCGGCCGCGGCTCACGGTACGCTGCAGGAGCACCTGCGCCCGCACATCAGCGAAAGCTTGCAGGCCGCCCGCCAGGCTTTCGATGCGCTCGGCGCCGTGCGCGTGGTGAGCCTGCTGCGCGTGGCGAACGACGAGCTCAACGGCCCGCCGCCCCGGCAGTCGGAATCGGCTGTCATCGATCAGCTGGACGAACGCCTTTCACGCACGGACGACAATATTGACGACCTGATCGCGCGCTACGCCGGCATGATCGATCAATCGACGGAAAGCGCCGCGGCGCAATGAGCCCATGAACAGTCCCGACCGGGTGCCGGCGCGCCGCGTCGACGCCGCCGGAAAGGTGCACGTCGATCAGCGCGCCATTGTGGCCCTGGCCCTGCCGCTGATGGCCAACAGCGCCGTGCAGCTGGTGCTCAATCTCACCGACGTCTGGTTTATCGGGCGCATATCCACGCGGGCACTGGCGGCCGTCAGTGCCGTGCACTGGCTGGCCTTCGTGGTGCTGCTGGTGCTCTCGGGACTGGGCCTGGCGGTGCAGACGGTGGTCGCGCAAGCGCACGGTGCGCGCCGGCAAGCGCGTGCCGCACAGGCGGTCTGGATTGCGTTGTGGGGACTGCTGCTGTCGACACCGCTGTTTCTGGGGGTGGGGCTGTCGATACGCTGGATGCTCGCGCCCTTCGCCCTGCCTGCGGACATTGTCGATCTGGCCGCCGCGTTCTGGCTGCCGCGCGTCGGTGGCGCCTGTTTTGGAGCGGGGGTGTGGGCCCTGCTCGGGTTCTTCAACGGTATTGGGCGCCCGCGGGTGACGCTGTTGGTGACCGCCGTCATGGCCCTCGCCAACGCCATCTTCAATCCGATTTTCATTTTCCATCTGCATCTGGGGGTGGCCGGTTCCGGGCTGGCGACCATGGTCGCGCAGGCCTGTGGCCTGGCGATCGCCGCCGCGGCGTTCCTGCGCGGTCACTACCGGCGCGGCTACCGCACGCACCTGACGTGGACCCCGAATCTGGGCCGCATCTGGGCGCAGTGGCGCATCGGATTTCCGATGGGGCTGATGTGGGCGGCGGACCTGATCGGCTTCTCGGTGTTCCAGCTCATGCAGGTCAAGCTCGGAGAGATCGAGGGCGCCGCATCGCAGATCGTGATGATCATGACGGCCATCGCTTATCTGCCCGGCATCGGCATCGCCATGGCGGGCACCACCCTGGTCGGGCAATCGATCGGCGCGGGCGATCGGCCCTGGGCCTACGTGCTGGGCAATCGGGTCATCCTGCTGTCTTCGAGCTACATGGGCGGGGTGGGTGTGCTGCTGGCGGCGAGCGGTCCGTGGCTGCTGCCGCTGTTCATGGCGGCCCCGGGAGCCAATTCCGCCGCGGTGATCGCGCTGGGCGCGCGACTGCTGTGGATCGCCTCGGCCTATCAGTTCTTCGATGGGCTGAACCTGTCGAGCGGGCTGTGCCTGCGCGGTGCTGGTGATGCCAAGGTGCCGGCGATAGTGGTGATCGCGATCTCCTGGTTGATCTTCGTACCCCTGGCGCACATGCTCACTTTCGCGCCGGGACAGGGCTGGGTCGATTTCCTGCCGCAATGGGGCCTCGGTGCGGTGGGCGGCTGGATCGGCATCGTCATTTATTCGATGCTGGTCGGCGTGGCGCTCCTGGTGCGCTGGCGTTCGGGCGCGTGGCAACGGCTCACGATTTAATCCCGATGCAGATCGCGATCTTCACCACCGGCGGGACCATCGACAAGGTGTACTTCGACGCCAAGGGGAACTATCACGTCGGCTCACCGATGGTGCGCGAACTGCTTGAACACGCGCGCCTGAGCGAGATCCCAGAGATTACCGAGCTGCTGCGCAAGGACAGCCTGGAGATGAACGACGCGGACCGGCAGGTGATCCGCACGGCGCTTGAGGCCTGTGCCGCACCGCGCATCCTCGTCACCCACGGAACCGACACCATGGTGGCCACGGCGCTGTCCCTGTGCGGAATTCCTGGCAAGACGATCGTCCTCACGGGGGCACTGCAGCCGGGCCGCTTTGCCGACAGCGATGCGGCCTTCAATCTCGGCTTGGCCTACGGCGCGGTCCAATTATGTTCAGCCGGGGTCTACGTGGTGGCGAATGGCACGGTTTTCCCGGCCCAAAAGGTACGCAAAAACCTGGAATTGAACCGTTTCGAGCCGCTCTAGCACGCTTTGAGCGGCCGCCTGCGCACGGCGTTGCGAACTGGCGACCCCGATCACAGACCGGATATGGCGCGGCGCGCTAATTTCCTAACTTATGTCCCTCGTCGTTCCGGGTTTGTCGCACAAATCCGCGCGCCCGCCCATCCAGGCCAGCACGTGCGGTCAGCGCATCGTGGCCGCTTTACCCTTGTTGTGGGCCAAATGGGTGTCGCTGCACGATGCGGCGGGCAATATTTACTGGCACCAGGGTGAGGTGCTCGGCCCGGCCGAGCGCGAGGCCATCCGCGTGGCGCTGGAGAGCTTTGTCGGCGGCGGAGCCCCCGCCCGGGTGAACCATCCCTTGCAGCGCGATCGCACCGCGCTGCTGCTGCGTGCCGAAGACGATACCAACACCTTCGTGGGCTTCGTGATGCTCGTAGTTGATGACCGCTGGCTGCGCGGCAAGGGTACCGCCGCGCCCGATCTGCCGATCCCGGTGGTGCGCGCGGTGCGCGAGTGGGGCTCGACCCTGAGTTGTGGCGCGCAGGGAGCCATCTCCGGCTCGCTGGACTCGACCAGGGAAATGAAGGCGCCGCAAGTGGCCGCGATGCTCGAGGAGAACCCGCGCGTCGACAATGCCGAGGCGGACCGCTACCTCGCGAAGCTGCAATCATTCGCGATGGAGCTGCACGCGCAGCACCTCACCCCGATCCAATCCGGCATACGCATTCGTCGCTACGAAGTGTTGATGCGTGCCGCCGGCCTCGGGGCCACGGGCTCGGCCCCGCAGGAACTCATCGACGGCGCCCAGGCGCTCGGGCTGGGATCGGCCCTGGACCGGCGGGTGGTCGGAGAATTGCTGGTCTGGCTGGCGCAGCGTGCCGAGATCTGGTCCGGCGAGCCGGCGCAGTTCTCCGTCAACCTCACGACGGGCTCTCTCAAGGACAGTAATTTCCTGCACTTCGTCAAGGTGTGCTTGGAGAAATCGAACCTGCCCCGCGGGCTGCTCGCTTTCGAAGCACCCCATGAGTTTTGCTGCCGGGAGCCGCAATATTTTTCGCAGCTTGCGGGCCAGCTTGAGCAGGCCGGCGCGGGCGTGGTGATCGACAATTTCGTATTGAGCGAGCTCGGCATCGATCTGCTGCTGCAGCCCGGCGTACGCTTGGTCAAGCTCGAGCCGCAGTTGTCGCGCGGCCTGGTGAATGACCGCGGCCGGCAGGCGCGGGTGGCCGCGATCGCGCAGGCCGCACGCATCGCCGGCGTACACGTGGTCGCCAAGCACGTTGATTGCGAGCAATCCCAGGCGCTGCTGCAAGCTCTGGGCGTTGATTTCATGCAAGGCTACAGCGCCAGCGCACCTACTTCGCTCGACGAGGTTGCCGCCCACCTGGACGAACGCCGGATCGTCGATCCGTTGTTCGGTGAAGACCCGGCCGATGCGGCGCCGCGATTCGCCGCCACCGGTTGATGGTCGGCGTGGCCGTAACCAGCGCACCCAGCCCCGAGACCGTTGAACGGCGCGGCCTCGGCGATCGCCGTTCTCAAACCGCGCGCGCGCTGGTGGCCGGTGGTTGGCATGCTCGCCGCAGAAACATGCGCCGCGCCGAACCCGCGCGCGTGGGATTCGTGGACTGGCACGCTTCGCGCTGGTTTGCCGCCGCACTCATTGTATTGTTGCTGTCGATGGCCGATACCTTGCTGACCCTGGTGCTCGTCCAACACGGCGCCGTAGAGGTCAACCCGCTGATGGAACCCTTCGTGGTCGGCAACGGCCCGGCCTTTGCTTTCCTGAAGCTTGCGCTGACCGCCACGGCGGTGCTGATCCTGGTGGTTCTCACGCGCGTGCCCACCTTCGGTCGCTTGCTGGCCGGGCCTATTTTGGTAGGAGCGGCCTTGCTCTACACGGTATTGCTTAGCTATGAGATGTGGCTGTTGGACCGCCTGATCGGTTGAGCCGACGGGCAGGCCTTCGCGCTCCTGCCGGGTCGAGGCGCGAGCCAGGCCCCAAGACCCCAAAACTGCCCCACAGCGCACCGCTAAGCGGCGAAGAGCGTCCGTAACCCCCGATTCGCCCGTGCGCCGGCCAGTGGTGCGGCGCCTGACCTCCCGTCTAAACCCCGTTTGGAACCCGATAGGCGATAATCCGGGACATACTTAAGGTCCTGTGTATTCCCGGGGTGTGCGTGGTGAGACTACAGCGGCTAATGCCGATCCTGGCGACCGTAGGGCTCGCCGGCTGCATCCATGTAAAAATAGACGAGTCGCGCGAAGTGGCCGCGACCATAAGCTCGGGCGAGGGCGTGGTGCTGCTGGCAAAGCCCGAACTGCGGGGCGTGGGTTCGGAAAGCGGCTTTCTGGACTGTCTCGAAAAGCAGCTGCTCGGGCACGCCTTTGCAAAGGAGACCGGCTCCCAGCTGGTTATGAGCGTTCCAGGCCGTCATTTTCGCCTGATTTCGCACCGGGCGTTTATCGACAGCCTGTATCCCTGGCTCGAGCCCAGCACAGCGCCGGCCGATGCGGAATTTGCCCGGATACTGTTGGCGCGGCCGGGGGTGCGGGAACGCATCGCCGCGGCGCAGGTCAGATATGTCGTGTCCATTGAGGGTGGCACCATCGTGACGGATAAGAGCGGATCTCTGGCCTGCGCCGCCGGTCCGGGAGGCGCAGGTTGCATTGGAATGGCGTTCTGGAAGAAGACCTCGGATTACCAGGCGAAGATCTGGGATTTGGAGCGTGGCGTGATGTTGGGTACCGTGGGTACGGCGGCCAGCGGCAACTCGATTATCGTCGGCGCTATCATTCCGCTACCGTTTGTAGCGCCGGTGCAGCACACGGCCTGCACCCGTTTGGCCTCGGAACTAGACCACTTCCTGTTGGGCAATGACGCGACGGCGAATGGACTGTGAAGCAATGAACTTAGTTGCGGCAGCGATCGACCCGAGTTCCTACGCATCGGCGTCACGGCTGCGATTGCGTTGCAATATGCCGGCCGTACTGATGTGGGCGGTGTTGATGGCTGGCTGCGCGAATTCCCCCTCAACGCCGCCGTCGACGCCGACTTCTCCCACAAGTTCGAGTACGAGTCACAGTTCCAGCCCGAGCGCCAGTCAGAGCAAGAGCTCAAGCCAAAGCCAGAGCCAGGGACAGAGTCAAAGTCAGGGGCAGAGTCAAAGTCAGGGGCAGAGCCAGAGTCAGGGGCAGAGCCAGAGTCAGGGCCAGAGCCAGAGCCAGGGGCAGAGCCAGAGCCAGGGGCAGAGCCAGAGTCAGGGGCAGAGCCAGAGTCAGGGGCAGAGCCAAGGCCAGGGCCAGAGTCAAAGTTCCGGTTCGACATCGGGTGATGCAGCTTCGGGCAGTGCTCAGAGTGCGCAATCCGCCGGAGCGTCACAGAGCGGGCAGGGCACCGCAACAAGTGGCGGTGCGCAATCGGGCACTCCCCCCGGGGGCGCAACCAGCGCAGGAGGTGCGGCGGCCGCCAGTGGCGCGACCAATTCCAGCGGCAATCCCTCAAGCGGCGCTCAGGAAAGCGGTGGTGCATCGGCAGGTGCGGGGCCAACGGCAGGCAGTAACTCTGGCGCTGCTGGTGGCGGCGCGGCAGGCGGCAGCGCCGCAGCCATGGGCGGTTCCGGGGCGGCAGGCGCTGGGGCCATGCCCGGTAGTTCCGCCGACGGCAGCTCGGCAGCAAATGGCGGGACCGGTACGGCGGGTTCGGGTGCGAGCGTGGCCGACGGCAGCATTGCGGGAGGCGGAACCGGATCAAGCAATGGGGGCGCGACGGGCGGAGCGATGAATTCCGGCGGTGGTGCATCCGCAGCGGGCTCAGGAGCAAGCATGGCCGGCGGCGGGTCTGCGGGCGGGGGCGCTAAGTCGAGCAGCGGGGGCGCGACGGACGGAGCGGCGAATTCAGGCGGTGGCACAACCGCAGCGGGCGCCGGCGCAAGCATGGCCGGCGGCAGCTCTTCTGGCGGGGGCACTAAGTCGAGCGGCGGGGGTGCGACGGGCGGAGCGATGAATTCAGGTGGCGGCACTTCCGCGGCCGGAAACAAGGGAACGGCAGGTTCCGGTGCGGCCGCTTCCGCAGGTGGCTCAATGGCGGCTGGCGCTGGAACCCAAGGCGGTGGTGGCCTCGGAGCGGCAGGCGCCGATGGAGGCGCCGGCGCAGCGGGAGCTCCCGTATCCGCCGATGAGCAGCGTGTTGCCATCAATCGCAGGATCGATGACTCGATGCTGGTATTCGATCGTGGCATCCGCAAGGCACAGGATGCCATCAACAAGGAGCGCGATGCGGCTGCCAGCGATGCGGCTGCAGGCGGTGGGGGATCGGGCGATGCCTCCGGACAGGGAAGCGGCGCTTCTGGAGGCGGAGCCGGTGGCGCAAAGGGCGCGGGCGGTTCGGACGGAGCGCGAGGTGCGGGCGGCGCGCAGGCCGGCGGGAGTGCGTCCGCAAGTGGCGCATCCGGTGGCGGCGCGTCCGGTGGCGGCGCGGCTGGACGGAGTGGGTCGAGCGGCGGCGGATCCAGCGGGAACAGCAGTGGCAGCACCGATAGCCGCGCCAGTACGGGCGGCGGCGGTCCTTCGCACGTGCCCTCCGACGTCGGCGATGGCAACGACGATGACATCGTCGCGCGCCAGTTGCGCGAAGCGGCGATGAAGGAAAAGGACCCGCAGCTGCAGGAGAAACTCTGGCAGGAGTATCGCGACTATAAGAAGGACGCCAAGTGAGCCTGCGAGTATTGCTTTGGGGCGTCATCGGCAGCTGCTTCATCGCTATGTCCGGCTGCGTGACGAGTGAGACGCGGCCACAGCCGCTGTCCTCAGCACACAAGGCCGAGGTTGAAGTGGCCGAACCGCAGCTGCTCGATGTCGGCGTAGGCATCTTTGATGGCAATGTGCCGGCCACCGAAAAAGAACAGAAAGCGAAACGCGTGGATCCCGATGTGCGCGCGGCCGAGGCCCGCTACCTACCGGTACTTCTGGCTACCACCTTGCAGGGCACGGGCTACTGGGGGCAGGTGCGCGTGGTGCCGAGTGGATTGACGGCGTTCGACGTTAATGTCGCCGGCACCATCCTCGAGTCGACCGGTCAGATATTGAGACTCGCCATCGTCGCCACTGATGCGACCGGCCATGTATGGCTGTCGAAGAATTACGAGGGCCTGCCGGATACCCGCGCTTACAAAACCGGGGCGAGCACCACGCGCGATCCGTTCCAGAATCTCTACGTGCAAATCGCCGACGACTTGAGTGCCGTGCGTGCCAAACTAAAGCCTGCTGACTTCCAGCGGATCCGCAACGTGGCGCAATTGCGGTTCAACTCCGAGTTGGCCCCTTACGCCTATCAGGGCTACCTGCAGAAGCAGCGTGACGGGACTTACAAGATCCTGCGCCTGCCCGCCGAGGACAGTCCGCTCACCGAGCGTCTCCAGCAGGTGCGCGAACGGGACTACGCCTTGCTCGACACGGTCGATGATCAATATCAGTTGTCCGCTGAAAAAATCAACGACTCCTACATCAATTGGCGGCGCAGCAGCTATTCGGAACTCGAACAGGAAGCGGACCTCAAGCACAGCGCCCGGATGCGCATGCTGCTGGGCGCCGCGGCGGTGCTCGGCGGCATCGCCGCCGTGGCGGATTCCCACAGCAATGCGGGCCAGGTGGCCGGTGCCCTGGCCATTCCGGCGGGAATCGAAGCATTCAAGAGCGGCATGGGACAAAATTCGGAGGCCAAAGCACACTCCGAGGCGATCAAGCAGCAACTCGAGTCCTTCAGCGCCGAGGTGGCGCCGATGAACGTCGATGTGCAAGGCAAGGTGGTGGAACTGCGGGGCACGGGCGAACAGCAGTTCCTGGAGTGGCGCCGTCTGCTCAAAGAGCTGTACCAGAACGAGACCGGCCTAGGCGATCCAGTAGCAGGTAACGCGCCCGTCAAGCCTTGAGCTGTGCGCCATTTAGCCATGCTCAAGACCGGAGTAGAGATTGCCGATCGGTTTAAGCTTACGCGCCCCCTCGGCGGCACGGACGAGGCGCCGGTGTGGGAGGCCATCGATCTGCGCCGTAATTCGCGCGTGGTGCTCAAGCTGCAACCCGCTTCGGCACCGGGCGCCGGTCTGGAGGCGCAATACCGCGCGGGCCAGGGCCTGGAGCATGCGGGCATTGCGCGGCCGCTCGAATTCCTGCGCGACGGTGAATCTGACCTCCTGGTGATGGACCTGGCCGCCGCGGGCGATCTTGGGAGCCTGCGCGGACAGAGCTACCGCGTGTTCCTTCCGCACCTCCAGCGCGTGGCGCAGGCTCTGGCGTATTTGCACTCGCAAGGCTTGGTGCACGGTGACCTCAAGCCCAGCAACGTCCTGCTCGATGCAAAGCGCGGCGCGCAACTGGCGGATTTTGGCAATCTCAAGCCGATAGGTGCGGAGCGTGGCGCCGAAGAATCGTACTCGCCGTATTCCGCATCCCCTCAGCAACGCGCCGCGCGCGCCGCGCAACCGAGCGATGACATCTTCGGTTTCGGCGCGCTGCTGTGCGAACTGCTGACGGGCCAGCCGCCCGGCTATGCGCGGACCGCTCCCGATGCGCCGGGGCCGGCCACTGAACTGCGAGCCGTCCAGCCGGCCCCGCAACCCCTCATCGATCTGACGGCGCGCTGCCTGCAGGGCTTACCCGAACTTCGACCTGCTTCGATGCAGGAAGTGCTTACCGAACTCGATGGGATCGCCGCCACCCAGATACTCGCGCGACCGAGCGCTCCGCCATTGACGCCGCCCAAGACTGCCGCCGATGTCTTGCGCCCCAGCTGGCAGCGCAACGCCGCAGTGGACGCGGCGGATCCGAAGCAGATCCAGCGTCAGGGCTTTCGATCGGGAGTGGCCGTGGCGGTGGTCTCGATCCTCGCCCTCGTGGCCCTGGCATTGTTCATCGTGCCGGCACGTCGTTCATCGATCCCGGCGCCCGCGCCCGCGCCGGTCGTTGGACCGGCGCCCCCGTCCCCGGCGGCCGCGCCGGTGGAGGACAATGTCGATCTGCAGGCGCTGGCTCAACAAAAATCGACGGCCGATGCACAGCGTGCAAGCGTCGGCTCAAGATTGGCGGCCCTCAAGAGTGCCGGATCAGAGTCCTGGGCCGCCGCCGGAACCGCTGCGGCCGTGGCCGCTCTCGCGGCTGTCGACGCGCTGATGCAAAAGCGTGACTATGCCGCGGCGCAAACGAGGCTCATTGCGCTCGCGCGCGATCTGACCGTTCTGGAAGCGCAGCGGGAACCCGCCTTCAAGGCGCTGCTGCAGCAGGGTGAGGGCGCGTTGCAGAAGGGGGACTCCAAGAGCGCGGCGTCGGCCTTTGCGCAGGCCCTGGCCATCAGGCCCGCAGACGCCGCCGCGCAGCGCGGGGCGCGCCGCGCCGCATCGCTGGATGCCGTCTTCGCACTGCTGGCGAGCGCGAGGGGATTGGAACAACAAGGACGGATCTCCGAGGCGGCCGCCACCTACCGCAAGGCCCTGGCCCTTGACCCGCTCGATAGCCAAGCGCAGGCCGGGGCGGCGCGCACCGGGGGTCAGTTGCAGGCCGATCAGTTTGGCCGCGCCATGGCGCGCGCCTACGCCGCGATCGGCCAGCACCAAGATGCGCAAGCGCGCGCGGCCCTCGAGGAGGCCAAGGCCATCAAGCCCAACGATCCGGAGATCGCGCGCGCCACGGCGCAGCTCCAGGCCGCAGACTCGGCGAGCCAGCTGAGCACGGCGCTCAGCCAGGCGCGGGCCGCGGAAGCCGGCGAGCACTGGCAGGAGGCCGTGTCCCAGTATCAGCATGCGCTGGCGCTCGATTCCACCTTGGTCGATGCGCGTCACGCCCTGGAAGTCGCCACCGAGCGGGCGCGGCTCGATCGGGAGCTGGAGCTCATCATTGCGCACCCGGAACGCACCTACAGCGATGCGGTGTACGCCGCGGCGCGCAGCACGCTGCAGCAGGGCCAGGCGATAAACTCGCCCGGCCCCGTGTTGTCGCGTCAACTCGGGCAGGTTGGCGAACTGCTCAACCAGGCCGCCACACCCGTCGATGTCATGCTGCGTTCGGACAACCTCACAAGCGTCACCGTGTATCGGATCGGTGAGCTGGGCAACTTCACCCAGCACGCCTTGCAACTCAAGCCGGGTCGTTACGTCGTGGTCGGCACCCGCAGCGGCTTTCGCGACGTGCGTCGCGAACTCAATGTCTCTCCGGGCAACGCGCCCCCTGCGCTATTGATCCAATGCGTGGATCCGATATGAGCGCCGTGCTGCATATCACCGACTCGCTGGGCCAGCGCAGCGTGGAACAGGCGGATTTTCCGCTCTCGCTCGGTGGACCTGGCTGTGCGATCGTGGTGGACGCTGCCGCGAGCGCGCCGCTCGCCTGGCTCGGATTGGACGATGATGCGCTGTTCGTGCAAGCCACCGGCGCCGGTTCGCTCCTGCACAACGGTGTGCCAGTGCAAGGATCCAGGTGGCTGCATGCGGGCGATGTCATCACGCTCGGCACCGTGCTGATGCGGCTTGCAAACCGGGACGGTGCGCGCCACCTGGAAGTGGATGACGGGGGAACCGGCAACGTCACGGCCCCGCCGGTCATCGAGCGCGGCAACGTGGTGTCGGGCAGCACCGAGGCGGGGCTCGAGCCGGTCGTCAGCATGAAGTACCGCCGCGCGCACAGTGTCAGCACGACGCCAGCGAAGCCGAGGCTCGGAGCGGCCATCGTATGGGGTGCCGGGCTATTGATCGTGCTGTTGCTGTGGTTTCTGGCCAGCGGAGTGGCGGTGCAGCTCAAGGTCACGCCCGCCAACGCGCAGCTGCACGTGAGCGGCTCCCTGCTGACGCCCCGCTTTGGCACGCAGCTGTTCGTCCGACCCGGGCGCTACACGCTGCAGGCCCAGGCGCCCGGGTATCAGCCGCAGAACCTGGCCTTTGCGGTGAACGATCAGGCGGGCCAGGTCGTGGCGCTGCAGTTGCGCAAGCTCCCGGGCAAGGTGCGCGTCAACCTCGCCGCACGCGGGACGTTGAAGATCGACGCCGGAAGTGCAGTCCGTGTGCCCGGAATGATCGAAATCGCCGCCGGCAAGCACAGCGTGCTCATCGAGGCGGAGGGATACTTGCCCTATCGAGGCGACATCGAGGTGCAGGGCGAGGGCAGGACACAGACCTTTGCCCCGCCGCTGATGGCCAATTCGGCCCCGATCGCCATCAGCTCGGAGCCCAGTGGTGCGCAAGTCCTGATCGACAGCCAACCGGCGGGCGTTACACCGCTCAGTGCCCGGCTGGGCGCGAGCACTCATCATTTGGAGCTGCGGCTGGCCGGATTCAAGCCCTGGACGCTGGACCTGCTGGTCAAAGCGGGAGAACCGCAGGCGATTGGCCCCGTGCGCCTTGGGTTGCCCGATGCGACGCTGATGGTGCGCAGCACGCCTGCGGGGGCGCGTGTCATGGCCGGAGGCGTGTACCGCGGCGAGACCCCCTTGAGATTGACACTGCGGCCGGAGGTCAGCACGGCACTGTCGCTGGCACTTCCGGGCCACGAGGATGCGATACGTACGGTCAAGCTGCACCCCGCGGCGAACGAGGACATGAACATCGAGCTGACGCCGATTATCGGCAAGATCGCGATTCACGTGACGCCCGCCGACGCCGAGATTTGGGTCGATGGCGCCAGCCGGGGACACGGCAATCAGACTCTGTCATTGACGACCGTGGCGCATCAGATCGAGGTGCGCAAGCCGGGATTCCTGAGTTCCAGCAGCACTATCACGCCTCGGCCCGGCCTTGAACAGGCGCTGGATGTGACGATCCTCACCGAGGCCCAGCAGCGTGTGGCGCGCACTCCCGTGACAGTTCGCGCGCACGGCTCGATAGAGATGCGCCTGATGCCGGTGGGAAGCTACACGATGGGCAGCACACGGCGCGAGCCCGGTCGGCACGCCAACGAAGGCCAGCGACCCGTGGAGCTGCGAAGGCTTTTCTACCTGGGCACCCGTGAAATCAGCAATGCCCAGTTCCGGGAGTTTCGGCCGGAACACAAATCGGGCCAGTTCGGCGGCGTCACGCTCAATGGCGACAACCAGCCAGTGGTGCAGGTCAGCTGGCAGGACGCGGTCGCTTACTGCAACTGGCTTTCGCAACAGGACGGGCTGCCGCCGGCCTATCGGTCGCAGGGCGGAGAACTCGTGCCCGTCACGCCGATGAGCACGGGTTATCGCCTGCCGAGCGAGGCGGAATGGGAGTGGGCCGCGCGGGGCGGTCCCGCACAGCACCGCTACCCCTGGGGTGACGCGTTGCCGGTGGCGCCGAACTCCGGCAATTACGCCGATGCCACCGCCCGCACGCCGCTGGCCGACATCATTGACGGTTACGACGACGGCTTTCTGGCGTCCGCGCCGATCGGCAGCTTTGCCGCATCAACCTTGGGTCTGTACGATCTGGGAGGCAACGTAAGTGAGTGGACCACGGATCTGTACGCCACCACTTACAGTATCGACGCCGTCGCGGTGGATCCGATGAACCTTGCGGCCGGCAATCAGCATGCAGTGCGCGGCGCCAGTTGGCGCAGTGCGGACATTGCCGCGCTGCGCGTCGCGGCGCGCGCCGCGGACGCCGCGCCGCGCGATGATCTGGGATTTCGCATTGCTCGCTACGCGGAGTGAACTATGAAGACAGCCATAACGGGTGTGATGATGTTGTTTCTGGCCTCGAGCCTTGCAGGCTCGGCGGCCGAGCCGCCACCGGAGGCGAAAGCCGCGCCTGCGCCTGTCCCCGCCAACGCGCCGCCCGCCGCAGCCTCGCCCGGCACGGCTGCCGCCCCGGGCACGGCACCTGCCGCAGCACATCCGCCGGCCGCCGCGAGCGAGCCGGCCTCGGTTCCCGAACGCATTGACCCCACAGAAAAGGTGCATTCCGACACTGAGATCTCTTTTCCGGTGGATATCTGAGCAGGTGAGCCGCAAATGAAATTATCAACTGCCAACGAATTCCTGATCGAACTGTTCTCACTCATCATCATTGTGACGGTGGTGCAGGCCGTGTGGGTAACGGTGATCCGGCCACATGCGGCCATCATCAACGCGTCAAACCTGGCGGCGATGAGCCGCGACAAGGAATTTGTCCCGGAACGGGACATGTTTACGATCATCAAGGACTATGAGCCCGAGACCTGTGTAATTCTCTCCTGCTGGGCGTTCTTTATTATCGGCTACAAGTCGCGCGGCATACTGCGTGCACGCCGCCTTCTGGACACCGACTTGCTGTCGCTCCCTCCCGGGGTGCGTATCCTCCCAGAGGACAGTCGCGAATACGCCCGGCAGATCGAGGCTCTGCCTCCGGCCCTGCAGTCCGAGTTGCTGCCGCGTGCCCTGCTGTCGGGCCTGCATCGCTTCGGGGCCACGCGCAACATCCAGGATGTCGCGTTCGCGATTCGCGAGACCTGCAACCTGGAAACCGACCGCCTGGACTCGGAATTGTCCATGGTGCGCTTTGTGGCGTGGGCGATTCCGGCCATCGGCTTCGTCGGTACGGTGCGCGGTATCGGTAACTCATTGCAGCAGGCCCACAAGGCGGTCGAAGGTGACGTTTCCGGCGTCGTGGCGGGACTGGGCACTTCGTTCAACTCCACTCTGGTGGCGCTCTCCCTGAGCATCGTGGTCATGTTGTGCCTGCACCAAATGCAGCTGCGCCAGGAACGTACCGTACTGGACACCGAAAACTATCTTGACTCCCACCTGATCCGGCACTTGCAGATGCGCTAGCGACCCATGTTGGCACTGGAACTCAACGATGCGCAGCTGATCCTGGCTTTGCCCGGCGGGCCGGACGAGGCTCGTATCGTCGCCACCGCACCCGGCGTGGCCTGTGCCAGCGCCACAGGCCTGCTGACCGGCGCTGCTGCGGCCCGCCAGGCAAAACTCCACCCGCAGCGCAGCTATCAGCGATATTGGCAGGACCTGTCCGCCGACCCGCTCGGCCGGGCGCCTCAACCGCGGCTGTCGGGAGCGGACCTGGCCTTTGAGCAATTGCGCGCGCTGCTGGCCGAAGCCAACGACTCGGACCGGCGCCTCATTATTGCGGTCCCGGCTGGCTACACCCGGGAACAATTGGGCCTGCTGCTGGGCATTGCGGCCGAGGCGGGCATCTCCGAGACCGGCCTGGTGGACGCGGCTCTGGCCGCCTGCGCTTTGGCGCCCGTGCCCGTGCACGTGATGCATCTGGAGATGCATCGGCATCGCGCGGTGGTGACGGCTATCGAGCGTGACGGACAGGGCGCCCGTCGGGCACGCTTTGAACTGGACGGCGGCTGGGGCATGGACCGGCTCGAGCGGCTGTGCATGGAGATCGTCGCCGGCAATTTCGTCAAGCAGACCCGCTTCGATCCGCTCTATCGCGCGCAGACCGAGCAAATGCTGGCTGATGGCGTGGGAGCGTGGCTGCAGACCCTGCAGAAGGAAGAGTCGGTCCCCATCTCCCTGGCCGTGGATCCGGACAATCCACAGACTGAACTTACGCGTGCGCAATGGCTGACGGCCGCCGAGCCCTGCTTCGCAGCGCTCCTGCAGCTGGTGCAAAGCGCCCGACCGGCCGGGCAGGAGCTGGAGTTGCGTGTCGGCCGTTGCGCGCAACAGCTCCCCGGGCTGCTCGCACGGCTCGCTGAGCTGAACTCCTGCGTGGTCTCATTGCTGCCCGAGGGCGCCTCGGCGCTCGGCGCGCTGCGTCACCACGGCGCCATTCTGCGCGGAGCGGAACCTGCTCTGGTGTGCCAGTTGCCTCTGGAGCTCAAGGGGTCGGCCGAGCGCCCTGGGGAATCCGCGCCCCCGAATCTCGAGCGCTCCGCGACCCATGTGCTCTGCGAGGGCCGGGCCTGGCCGCTGCGCAGCGAGCCACTGACGGTGGGCACCCTGGTGCCCGCGGGTCTGCGGGCCTTGCCCTTACCGCCGGGTCTGCCCGGTGTTTCACGGCTGCACTGCCGCCTGCTGCTTCGCGATGGGATTGCCTGCATCGAGGATCTGAGCAGTTACGGCTCCTTTGTCAACGAACAACGTGTCCACGGGCAGGCGGTGCTTCGGCGCGGCGATCGGCTGCGCCTTGGCGCGCCGGGCATTGTCCTGGAGATGATCGAACTGGTCGATGAGCATGCAGCGCCGCCGCTTTGACATCTTCAGCATGTCCTTCCTGGACACGATCTGCTGCGCGTTCGGCGCCATCGTATTGCTCTATATGATTCTCAACGCCTCATCGGGGCGCGCCTCCCAGCATCGCACCGCCTCCAGTCGCGCCGAGGCTGACCGGCTGGAGACCGAGGTGCTGGACGGCTACGAGAATCTGGTGGTGATGACCAACGCTCTAAAGTCCGCGACCAACGCCGATGTCAACGCACAAGGACAGTCTTCGCGGGTGCTGGAGGAATTGACCCAGACCAAGGAGCAGCTTGCCGAATACAACCAGAGCACCCTGTCGAAACGCGAACACATCAATCAGCTCAAGGCGGACCTCAAATCGATGGAGGCCGGCAATCGCCGCCTCGAGGCCGGCTCACGCAGCACCGGCGCGCCGGGCACGCACGTGGCGGGCTTTAAGGGGGAGGGCGATCGCGCCTATCTCACCGGGCTCAAACTGCGCGGACAGCACACGTTGATCCTGGTCGACAGTTCCGCCAGCATGATGGATGAGACCCTGGTCAACATCATTCGCCTGCGCAACATGGCCCCGGAGCGGCGGCGCGCGGCCGAGAAGTGGCGCGGTACCGTCGCCACGGTCGAGTGGCTGATGTCGCAGCTGGCCGGCGATCATCAGTTTCAGATCTATTCCTTCAACACCACGGCCTGGCCGCTGGTCAGCGGCAGCACCGGGAAGTGGCTGCAGGCCGCCGATGCGAACTCGCTCAGCGCCGCCATCAGCGCGCTACGCCAGCTGGTGCCGCAAAACGGCACCAGCCTGGACAACGCCTTTGCCGTCGTCGGCAGTCTCGATCCCAAGCCCGACAGCGTTGTCATCATCACCGACGGCCTACCGACCCAGGGCAAGGACGGACCGGGATCGCACAAGACCATCGACGCCAGCGGACGCATGAAACTGTTCGAGCAGGCCGTGAACCACTATCCCACCAGCATTCCCATGAACGTCATCCTGGAGCCGATGGAAGGCGATCCGCAGGCGCCGGGGGCGTTCTGGAGAGCCGCACGGCGCACGCACGGCGCCTTCCTGATGCCCTCGAAGGATTGGCCGTGAAGCGCCGCCGCAGCCGCGAATTCGATGTGTTCAGCATGTCCTTTCTGGATACGATCTGCTGCGCCTTCGGAGCGATCATTCTGCTGTTCGTGCTGAGCAAGTACGGTGAGCCCAAGGCGATCGAGCAGGCGCGCGTGGACCTGTCGGAACGCGTGGCGAAGATGCAGGAAGAGCTGGCCGAGATACGCGGCCGCAGTGAAATACTCAACCGCGAACTGAAGGCCCGCAAGATCGAGGTCTCCCAGGACCAGGTGCGACTTGCGCGCCTGCGTGGCGATCTGTCCTCGGTCCGCGGCGAGATGGAAGGCTCGCGCCAGGAAGCCGAGGTCACCAACAAGATTGAAGGCCAGCTGGTCTCGGCGCAGGAGTCGCTGACCGAGGAGATGAAGCGGCTCCTCGGCTCGCAGTACAAGCGACTCCAGGACGCGGCCATTGGCGGCGTCCCGATCGACAGCGAATACGTAGTCTTTTTGATCGACACCTCCGGCAGCATGTACGGCTTTCACTGGCCGTTGCTGCTGCAAAAGGTGAACGAAGTACTCGACATCTACCCGAAGCTCAAGGGCTTCCAGGTCATGAACGATCAGGGCGTGTACATGTACCCGAGCTTTCGCGGAAAATGGCTGCCTGATTCGCCTTCGCAGCGCCACAACGTCATCGATCGCTTGCGCACCTGGACGCCGTTTTCGGCGTCCGACCCCTCCGAAGGCATCATCGAGGCGGTTCGCACCTATGGCAACCAGAACTACAAGATCAGCGTCTTCGTGTTTGGCGACGAGTTCGACGGGAACTCGATCGACGAAGTGGTGCGCACGGTGGATGCGATCAACAAGCCCGGTGCCGATGGCCAGCGCCAGGTCCGGATCCACGCCCTGGGTTTCCCGCTGGACCCCTCCTTTCCCCCGTTCACGCAGATGCGCTATTCGACCTTGATGCGGGCCCTCTGCCGGCGCAATGGCGGCGCATTCGTGGGCCTCAATCCGGAACCCGGGGTGGGCACCCGATGAACAGGCGTGCGTTTCGGGGCCGGGGCCGCGGGGCCGTGCTGTGGGCCTGCGCGGGGGTGATCGCCATGAGCGGGTGCGGACCGACGCGCCTGAACGTCAAGCCGGATATTCCTCCGTTGCTGATGACGCCCATGCCGCTGGCGATGGGCGTGCGCATCCCGAAGTCATTTGCCGAGTATGTACAAAAGGAAAATGCGCAGGAGCGCCAGTGGGAGATCAGGCTCGGTCCCGGTCAGGCCGATGCCATACGTCGCGTGACCGGCGCGATGTTCGAGCACACGCTCATGCTGAGTGACCAGGCTCCCGGTGATGAGGCGGCCATCGCGGCGAACAAGCTCAATGGCATTCTCGAGACCACCTTGGATAGCTACGTGTACCTGCTGCCCACTCCGGGAGGCTCCGAATACTATTCGGCCACCATCGGCTATAAGGTCAATCTGCTGGCTGTGGATGGAAGAGTGCTCGGCAGTTGGATCTACGAGGGATATGGGAGTGCGCCCGCGAGAGGACTGGGGAGCGCAAAGGGTGTCGAGATGGTCACCGGACTTGCGATCCGCGATGCTTGCGCCAACCTCGCGGTGCACCTGCCAGACCAGGAACTGGTGCGGGACTTGCTGAACCCGCCGGCGCCCACCCCGGCGACGCCTTCAGCATCAACGCCCGCGCCCGGCGCAGCGCCTGCAAGCGAAGGGCCTCCGGCCGCGACGGCCCCCAATGGCGCCGCGCCGAGCCCTGAAGCTTCATCGAATGGCGCCGCGGGAGCGTCCACCGGGGCCGCGTCCGCCGCGACCCAGCCCGCAACGCCACCGGCCACCGAAGCGGATCCGAAGAGTAAAATCACACCGGACGCCGAGTCGCCGGCGCCCGCTGAACCGGTAGCCCAGCCGAGCGCCACGCCGACGGCGCCCGAGACGCCGCCCGCGCCGGGCACGCCGGACGTGCAACCAACGACGGGGAACTGAACATGCGGACCCACCGATATTTACCGGTACTGATAGCCGTCGTCCTGCTCGCGGCCGCCTGCCAGTCGGTGCAGACCACGCAGCCCGGAGCGGTAGGCGTGGAGCGCAAGCAGTCCATGTCGACCATGGTGAGCGCGGCCGACATTGACCGCAGCGCGGCCCAGGACTACAACGCCGAACTGGCGCGCGCTCGAGCCAATAACCTGCTCAATCGCGATTCCGCGCAGACCGTGCGGGTACGCAAGATCGCCGCTCGGCTGATCGATCAGACCACCGCGTTTCGCCCGGATGCCAAGAGCTGGCCCTGGGCGATCAACGTCGAGACCAGCAAGGAGATCAACGCCTACTGCATGCCGGGCGGGCGCATCATGGTCTATACCGGGCTCATCGATAAGCTCAACCTGACGGATGCCGAGCTGGCCACGGTCATGGCCCATGAGATCAGTCATGCCTTGCGCGAGCACAGCCGCGAACAGGTGTCGAGGCAGATGGACGAACAACTGGGCCTGACCGCGCTGGCGGGATTGGCCGGCCTGAACGGCGCCTCCATGCAGCTCGCGAGCGTGTTGAGCGATGTGACCTTCAACCTGCCGCACAGCCGGGTACAGGAATCCGAAGCCGATGAGATCGGCCTCGAGCTGATGGCGCGCGCCGGGTACGACCCGAATGCGGCCATTAGTCTGTGGAAGAAAATGTCGGCGGCCGGGCAGGGGGGTACGCCCGGCTTCCTCAGCACTCACCCCTCGAGCGCCACACGCACCGCCGATCTCCAGGCCCTGCTGCCGAAGGTCATGCCCTTGTACGAGGCCACACTCACCAAGTGAACCGCGCCGGCCTAGCATTGTTTGTGGCCCTGCTCGCCCTGGCGGGCGGTGCGCGCGTGCACGCCGCGGATTATTGGGGATACAGCTATAAGGATCTTGAGGTGACGGCCGAAGGCACTCAGGCGGCCGCCGAAGACGTCGCGCGCCGGCTGAGCGCGAGCGATGAAGCCATGCGCACGCTGCTGCGCCTGCCCGAAGGGGCCAGTGAGCCGCCGACCCGCGTCTTTGTGCTGCCGCAGAGCGATCTGGCCAATCTGGACGCGGTGTGGAGTTCGCAAGGGGGCGCATTCTTTCGCGCCGGTCCGTTCGACGATTACATTGTGCTGCACAGTGAGGCCAGCACGGGGGAACGGGAGATCGGCGCCGAGCGCGTCCGGGCGCTGCTGGCGAGCTGGGGCCTGGCGAGGCTCCCCGACTGGTATCAGCACGGAATGGCACTGCTCATGTCCGAGGCGAGCTTCGATCATGATCACATCACCGTCGGGCAGGACGTGGGGGACCGCTCCGTGCGCCTGGCACATGACTGGATCCCGATGGGTGAATTCCTGCGACTGCCGGCCAACGATCCGATCCTGCACCGCTCAGCCGATACCGAATCGACCTACGACGCGCAATGCTGGTGGATCGTGCATTTAAGCGTGTTGGACGGTGTGCTCGACAAGGTCATGCCGATGTACCTGCAGCGCCTGATGATGGGTGAGAGCAAGGAAGCCGCCTATGAGGCCACCTTCGGCATGGATCCCCGGGAACTCGATGCCTATTTCAGGAAGGTCAGGCACAACGTCAAGCTCAAGCAGTTCACGGGCCCCTTGCCCGACCCGGCCACGCTGGGATCTCTCCAGCACCTGTCCGAGGCCGAGGTCAAGGCGCGACTGGCGCAGTTGCTGCTGGTTCACCAGCCAAAGTCCGATGCGGGCGCGCAAATGGCCGACGATGCACTGAGCGCAGAGCCCAAGAATGAACGGGCGATGCTGGCCGTGGCGCACCACGAGCTGGAGGCCAGGCGCTATGCGAAGGTGGAGGAGAGTTCCCAGCGGCTTGGCGCGCTCGAAGAGCTCTCAGCCTCGGGTCATCGCGATCTGGGCGTGCTGCTCGCATCGCTCGCGCGACTGAAGGACGAGGGCATGCCCGGAACTGGCGGCGTAGACACCAAGACGACGCGCAGCGGCGCACGGACGCATTTGCAGCGCGCGGTCGCACTGGCTCCGAACGATCCGCGCGCGCTCTATCAGCTGGGGTGGCTGGTGTGCGGGCAGGGGGATGTGGCGGGCATCCGCGAACTGCTGCCGGCGGTCGAGGCCGCCTTTTACCGACGCCCGGAGAGTTCCGAGTTTGCCGAACTTCTAGTCCGGATGCACTCCATTGCCGGCAACACCGCCGACGTGTTCAAGTACGCGGTCGCCGAGCAGCGCCTGGCGCCCACCGAAGCGGAGCGCGCGCGCGCTACCGCCCGTGTGGAGCGACTGCGCGCACAACTCAAGTCCACACAGTAGACTGACCGCATACACCGCGCAGAAGGATCCTCAAGATATGGCCAACGAGCACGCGGTGCGCCGCGATGTGGGCGCCGTGGCCCTGATGTTTACCGGCCTGGGCTCGATCATTGGCTCGGGCTGGTTGTTCGGGGCCTGGCGCGCCGCGCAGCTGGCGGGGCCCGGAGCGATCTATGCCTGGATCATCGGCGCCGTCGTGATCTTGTTCGTTGCACTGACCTATGCGGAGCTCGGTGCGATGTTTCCGGAGTCCGGCGGTGCCGTTCGCTATGGCCACTACTCGCATGGATCGCTGGTCGGATTCGTGGCCGGCTGGGCCGCCTGGATCGCGATTGTCTCGGTCATCCCGGTCGAAGCCGAGGCGTCCGTGCAGTACATGAGCTCCTGGCCCTTTGGCTGGGCGCAGGCGCTGTACGTGCACGCGGCCAACGGGCAGGGCGAGCTGACCGTGCCGGGATTGAGCATCTGTGCGGTACTGGTGGTGATCTATTTCCTGCTGAATTTCTGGAGCGTGAGGGTATTTGCCCGCGCCAACAGCGCGATCACCTTTTTCAAACTGTTCGTTCCCGCCGCGACCGCCATTACCCTGATGCTCACGAGCTTTCACGCTGCAAACTTTCATGTGGGCGCGCACGGCGGTGTGCACACGGGAAACCTCGCCTCGATCCTGACCGCCGTGGCGACCAGTGGGATCGTGTTCAGTTTTAATGGCTTCCAAAGCCCGGTCAATCTGGCGGGCGAAGCCCATAATCCGGGGCGCAGCGTGCCGCTGGCGATTTTCGGTTCCATTGGATTGAGTACCGTGGTCTACCTGCTGCTGCAGGTTGCGTTTCTGGGAGCGGTCGCTCCCGAACACCTGAGCGAAGGCTGGGCAGGCCTGGAGTACAGCTCGCCCTTCGCCCAACTGGCTTTGGCGATGAACCTCAACTGGCTGGCGATCCTTCTGTATGCCGATGCCTTTGTAAGCCCGAGCGGCACGGGTGCCACCTACACCGCCACCACCGCGCGGATGATCTACGCCATGGAGCGCAGCAAGACGCTGCATGCGGTATTCGGCCGCGTCCATCCGCGCTACGGCATCCCGCGTCCGGCCATGTGGTTCAACCTGGTCGTTTCCTTCATCTTCCTGTTCTTCTTCCGCGGCTGGGGCAAGCTCGCGGCGGTCATCTCGGTGGCCACGATCATTACCTATCTGGTGGTGCCCATCAGCGTCATGTCGCTGCGGCGCACGGCACCGGAACTGCACCGGCCGCTCCGTCTGCCCTTCCTCTACGTGTTGGCGCCGGTGGCCTTCGTGTTGGCGACGCTGATGCTGTACTGGGCGCGCTGGCCGCATACCGGCCAGATCATGCTGCTGCTGGTGCTGCCGCTCCCGGTTTACGCCTATTACCAGGGGCAGCAGGGTTGGAAGGGTTTTCATCGGCACATGCGCGGCGCCTGGTGGCTGCTGAGTTACCTGGCCACGGTCTCTGTCCTGTCGTGGGCCGGGAGCAAGGAATTTGAGGGGCACGACTACCTGGGCTACGGCTGGGATCAGCTGTGCGTGGCTTTGGCGGCGTTTGTTTTTTGCTACTGGGGCGTAAAAAGCGGCTGGCGCACGCCGGCGGTCGGGAGCCTAGGGCCGCAGCCACCTCTAGACTGAACGGCTTGCAGGCACCGCGATGTGTGCCATCGGAATATTGTCCTCGATGCGGCCGTCGGGCAGGCGAACGCGGCGAACGCGGCCGACGCGCCCCTCGCCGACTAGCGCGTCGCCGGGGAGCGCTACGATCCAGATTCCCTTCGCGGCTCGATAGAAGGTCAGGGCTTCAGCATTGTCCCGGCCGATCTTCTCGGCATGGCGCGCCAGGCCGGGATTCGGCGTGGCCGCCACACTCCGATATATTGCTAGCAATTGGTCGATGTCGGTGATGGTGGTGGCACACGAGCGCCGATTGTCAATGATCCAATCCTGCGTCGCGTTGTACTGCAAATCCATGATTATTCTGCCTATACGGGCAGAGGGGACCGCCCGCAGCGCGAACGGCGCCGTCAGGCGGTATGTTGCAAAGATATTTCAGTACCCCTAGACTCGACCCCACATGTAGTTGGCTCTGTTGTATATACGCAACAGATCTATTAAGGGGAATTTGAATGAAAGCTCTGCTAATTCTAGGAACCAGCGCACTCCTGGCCGCATTGTCAGGAATTGCCGTGGCGCAGACCGCGCCCGCGACCGCCACCAGTGGCGCCGTCAAGACTGAACTCAACGAGGAAGTCGTCATCACCGGCACGCGCCGCGTCGATCGCACGGTTTCTGACTCGGCATCGCCGATCGACGTGATCTCGAACAATGACCTGGTAGCTCAATCCGCCGCGAACATGATGGACCAGGTGAAATACCTGGTGCCGTCGTTCTTCGTCGGCCAGAACACGATTTCGGACGCCTCGACCATCGTGCGCTCACCCTCGCTGCGCGGCCTGCCGGCGGATGAAATCCTCGTGATGTTGAACGGCAAGCGCTTCAACCGCTCGGCCCTGGTGCAGGTCTACACCGGCGGCGACACGGCGCTCTCGTTCGGCTCGCAGGGTTCAGATCTGTCCTCGATCCCCTCGATCGGCATCAAGCACCTCGAAGTGCTGCGCGACGGCGCGACGGCCCAGTACGGGTCGGATGCCATCGCGGGCGTGCTGAACTATGGCCTGCGCGACAATGAAGGCCTGGAAGTGCAGGCCCTCTACGGCCAGTACAAGGACCACTCCGACGGCCAGAGCCATCAGTACTCTGCCGACTGGGGTACGCGATGGGACCGGGGCTTCGTCAACATCGCCGGTGAATACGACAGCGACGGCCAGACGAGCCGCGGCGTCACGCGGCCCACTGCCGTGTCGTTCGCGCAGGAAAATCCGAACCTGGCGAACACGATTCCGAATTACCCGCTGCCGGCGCAGATCTGGGGCCAGTCGCCGAACCACGGTTACAAGTTCCTGCTGAATTCGGCCTTCGACGTCACGGACAACAGCAAGGTCTACTTGTTCGGCAATTACGCGAAAAGCCACACCGACGAGAGCTTCAACTTCCGCTCATCGCTGCTGGGCTCGCGCGCGTACGGGCTGGAGGGCGGTGGGACGGACGTTGAAGGCGGCCGCTCCTTCTTCCAGCACCCGTACTACAACCCGTGCCCGGCGAGCACGCCGACCTGCCCGACGGGCGGCTACGTCCAGGATGACGCCAACGCGTTCAACCTGAGCTCGATCTATCCGGGTGGCTTTACGCCGCGCTTCACCGGCGACACCACGGAACTCTATGGGGTGCTGGGCTACAAGGGCACCGCAGGCGCCTTCGGCTACGACGTCTCGGCCTCGCAGAGCAGCAACACGGTCGACCTGGGGATGCATGACTCGACCAACGCTTCGTACGGCATCGACTCGCAGACCTCCTTCAAGTTCGGCGATCTGATCCAGAAGGAGACGAACGCCAACCTCGATCTGACCTACCAGATCGATGCCGGAATGGCGAGCGCACTGACGCTGTCGGGCGGCGGCGAGTACCGCAAGGAGCAATACACGGCGGAGGAAGGCGACCTGCAGTCGTACGGCGCCGGTCCGTTTGCCGTGGCGAACCCGCTGTATGCGGAGACCAGCCCGGGTTCGGGCGTCTATGCGCCCACTGGCGAATTTACGGCGGTGGAAGGCGCGGCCGCCAGCGGCTACGCCGGCACGGGCCCGACCTATGCGGGTACCGAGTCGCAGAGCAGCCACGCGTTCTACCTCGGGCTCGAAGGTGACGTGCTGCACAATCTCAGCATGGGCGTCATGGGCCGCTACGAGAGCTACGATTCCTTCGGCAGCAAGACTGTGTGGAAATTCAACACCATCTGGCACGTGAACGAAGTGCTCGCCCTGCGAGGCACAATCGGCACCGGCTTCCACGCGCCGTCGCCCGGACAGAGCAACGTCCAGGTCGTGACGACGAGCTTCGTGCAGGGCGTCTCGATCCAGCAGGGCACCTTCCCGGTGACCAGCGCCGTGGCGCAGTTCTTCGGCGCGGTGCCGCTGAAGCCCGAGACTTCGAAGAACTACGGCGTCGGCATCGTGCTCACGCCGATGCCGAGCTTCACGGCCACGCTCGACGCCTACCGGATCGACGTGACCGATCGCATCGCGCTTTCCCAGAGCTTCGGTGTGGACCAGGCCTTGATCGATGCGCATCCGGAACTGCCGGAACTCGCCCTGGTCGGCAACGGTGGCACGGTGCAGTACTTCACCAATGGCTTCAACACCAAGACCCAGGGCGTCGACCTGGTCGGCACCTACCACATGGTCATGGGCAACGGCAGCAAGCTGGGCCTGTCGCTCGCCTACAACTACAACAAGAGCGAAGTCACGAGCTACAACCCGGCGTTCATCAGCACCGACTTCATCATCGACGTTGAGCACCTGGCGCCGCAGAGCCGCGGCACGTTGTCGGTGGACTGGGCGAATGGACCGTTCGCCGTCAACCTGCGCGAGAACTACTTCGGCTCGTGGATTGATGCCAACGACTACCCGACGGCCCGTGATGCCAATGGCAACATCACCGCCGGGCAGGAATTTGGCGCCAAGATGACAACCGACCTGAGCGGCAGCTACAGCTTCCTCGACCACTATGTGTTCACGGTCGGCGGCAGCAACCTCTTCAACACCTATCCGGACAAGATCCAGAACACGCCCTCCAGCCCGATCTATACGCTGACGGGTGGCCAGCTGGATGGTTCGGTGTACCCGCGCAGTGGCGGTCCCTTCGGGATCAACGGCGCGTTCTACTACGCCCGCCTGATCATGCACTTCTAACTCAGGACTGGGGTCGACGGCCCAACGACGGGCGGGAAGGCTGAGGCTTTCCCGCCCGTTGCTTATCTGCGATCCTGACTATCCCGCAATCGGACCTGGAGAGTCGAACATGCGCGCAGCCAGATCGATACCGGTGCTGTTCCTGGCGTGTGCGCTGGCGACGGGCATCAGCCTTGCGGCAGCGCCCGTGCCCGATGGGGCGGAGCACGGCATGGTGGTCTCCGCGCATCGCCTGGCCAGTGAGGTCGGCTTGAATGTGCTCAAGCACGGCGGTAACGCCATCGACGCGGCCGTGGCGACCGCCTACGCGCTGGCCGTCACCTTCCCCGAGGCCGGCAACCTGGGAGGCGGCGGCTTCATGCTGATTCGCATGGCCGACGGGCGCCAGGCCTTCATCGATTTTCGCGAGACGGCCCCGGCCGCGGCCACGCGCACCATGTATCTCGATGCGTCCGGAAATCCCGTTGCGCTGCGCTCGACGCGCGGGTACCTCTCGGCCGGGGTTCCCGGCACCGTCGCGGGCCTCGAGCTCGCGCGCGATAAGTACGGTACGCGCCCGCGCGCCGAACTTGTGGCGCCGGCCATCGAGCTGGCCGCGCGCGGCTTCGTGCTCGACCAGAGCGATGCCGAGTTCCTGGCCCAGGGCGCGGAGGACTTCCGCAAGGATGCGCCGGCCGGCGCGGCGTTTCTGCGCAGCGGACGGCCCTACCAAGCCGGTGAACGGCTGGTGCAGATGGACCTGGCGCGGATGCTGCGCATCGTGGCCAAAGACGGGGTCAGCGGCTTCTACAGCGGCGAGCCCGCACGCCTGATCGTGGCCGGCAGCAAGCAGGGCGGCGGCATACTGAGCATGGCGGATTTTTCTGGGTACCGGGCGAAAGAACGCAAGCCGCTCGAATGTGACTATCGGGGGTACCACGTCATTTCAGCCCCGCCGCCCAGTTCCGGCGGCGTGGTGGAGTGCGAGACCCTTAACCTGCTTTCTGGCTGGCCGGCAGACCCGTCCGGCTTTAATTCCGCACAATCGGTGCACTACCTGACCGAGGCCCTGCGTCGTGCCTTCCGCGATCGCAACCTGCAGCTGGGTGATCCCGACTTCGTGCACGCCGACGTGGACCGCCTGATATCGCCCGCGTATGCCGATACCCTGCGCCGCGGAATCGATCCGGACAAGGCGACGCCTTCGGCCACGCTGCCCGGTCCCGGTGCATCGGCCGAGGGCCGCAGCACGACGCACCTGTCGGTAGTGGATGCCGCGGGCAATGCCGCCTCGCTGACCTACACCCTAAACGACTGGTTCGGGGGGCGGGTCGTGGCTGCCGGATCCGGTATCCTGCTCAATGACGAGATGGACGATTTCTCCGCGAAGTCCGGCGAACCCAACATGTATGGGCTCGTCGAGGGCGAGAACAATGCGATTGCGCCGGGCAAGCGGCCGCTCTCGTCGATGACGCCCACCATTGTCACGCACGACGGGAAACTGCTGCTGGTTGTCGGCACGCCGGGCGGCAGCCACATTCCGACGGCGGTGCTGCAGACGTTGATCAACCTGATCGACTATCGCATGACGCTGACCGAGGCGGTCTATGCGCCTCGCGTCCATGCCCAATGGCTGCCCGACACGCTTTACTACGAGTCCGACGCACTCAGCGCCGACACCCGCGCCGTGCTACAGGCGAAGGGGCACCATCTCGAGTCCATGGACTACTGGAACCAGGTGGCCGCGATCCTTGTGGGCGGCCCCGCGATCGGTAAACCACCGCGCGGCCGTTATCACCTTTACGGGGCGATAGATCCGCGCCTGCCGACCGGCAGCGTGGCGGGTTACTAGCGCCGAGGCCGGTGCGGGATTGAAGTACGCGTTGCGGACCGCGACGCCTGCGGACGTGCCGGCACTGCGCGCGCTGATCGCGCGCTCGATTCGCGCTCTAGGGGCGTCCGATTATTCCAGCGCGCAAATCGACACCGCCCTTGGGAGCGCGTTCGGTGTGGACACCATGCTGATCCGCGATGGCACCTATTTCGTCGCTGCTTCGCAGACCGGCGAGCTGCTGGCCTGCGGTGGCTGGAGCCGCCGGCGCACACTGTTCGGGAGCGATGCGCGTGCCCAGCGCGATGAATCGTGGCTCGATCCGGCCACCGAGCCGGCCAAGATCAGGGCCTTCTTTGTCGACCCGGCGCACACGCGGCAAGGCCTCGCCCGCGCCATCCTCGAGCGCAGCGAGCGCGAGGCCCTGGCTGCCGGATTCTCCGAGTTTGCGCTCATGGCCACGCTCCCGGGCGTGCCGTTCTACGAGCGCTGCGGTTACCAGGCAGGCCCGGCCATTGTCCACACGCTGCCCGGAGGTCTTCCAATCCGCTTTGTGCCGATGACCAAGCAGGCCAGCACATGATCCTCGGTATTCATGGATACGGGTTGTTCATGGCCTCCGGCCTCCTGCTCAACCTCACCCCCGGGCAGGACACGATGTTCATTCTCGGTCGAAGCCTCACGGGCGGGTTGCGCTCGGGCATTGCCGCCTCCGTGGGCATCGCGATGGGCACGATGTGCCATACCCTGGCCGCTGCGCTCGGGCTGTCGGCCATTCTGGCGACCTCGGCGCTGGCTTTTTCCATCGTCAAGCTCATCGGTGCGGCCTACCTGATTTACCTCGGCGCCAAGCTGCTGATTTCCAGGTCCACCGCGCCCGCAACTCCCTTGGCTGCCCCCGGGGCGGACCCGCGCTCGGCGCTGCGGCAGGGTATCCTCACCAACGTGCTCAATCCCAAGGTAGCTCTGTTCTTCCTGGCGTTCCTGCCGCAGTTCATTGACCCGGCGAGCCACACCAAGACGCTGGCCTTCCTGATGTTGGGGGCGACCTTTATCACCACCGGATTCCTGTGGTGTCTGGTCGTGGCGTTTGCCGCCGCACGACTCCAGTCGTTCTTTGTGCGCAATCCCGGCGTGCGCACGCTCATTGACCGGCTCGTCGGCGGGATGTTTCTGGCCCTGGGCGCGCGCCTCGCCTGGTCGCGATAGGCGCCTTAGGAGATCGACTCATGAAGACCATCATCGAGCCATTCCGCATGAAGGTGATCGAGCCGATCCGCATGACTACGCGCGCCGAGCGTGAACGATTGATCGCGGCGACCGATTACAACCTGTTTTCGCTCCATTCCGATGACGTGCTGATCGACCTGCTGACCGATTCTGGCACGGGCGCCATGAGTGCCAATCAGCTCAGCGCGCTGATGCGGGGCGACGAATCCTATGCGGGCTCACCCTCGTTCTACCGTTTCCAGGCCGCGGTGCAGAAACTGATGCCCTTCAGGCACGTCATTCCCACTCACCAGGGCAGGGCGGCCGAGGCCATCCTGTTTTCGATTGTGGGCGGCGCCGGCCGCGTGATTCCCTCCAACACGCACTTTGATACCACTCGCGGCAACATCGAAGCCACCGGCGCCGAGGCGCTGGACCTGCCCACCCCGCATGCGGCTGATTTTTCGAGCAGCTATCCGTTCAAGGGGGACATCGACCTTGCGGCGCTCGAAAAACTGCTGGCGCAGCGCGCCGAGGCCGTGCCGGTGGTGATGATGACCGTCACCAACAATGCCGGCGGCGGCCAGCCCGTCTCGCTGGCCAATCTGCGCGCCGTGCGGGCGCTGTGCCAGCGCTATGGCAAACCCTTGATCATCGACGCCTGCCGGTTTGCCGAGAACGCGTATTTCATCAAGCAGCGGGAGCCCGAATACGCCTCGCACGCCATTGCCGACATCGTGCGCGCCATCTTCGCGCTCGCCGACGGTATGACCATGAGCGCCAAGAAAGATGGACTCGCGAATATTGGCGGCTGGCTTGCGGTCAATGACGACGAGCTCGCCCGCCTGGCGCGCAATCGTTTGATCCTTACCGAAGGCTTCCCGACCTACGGCGGCCTGGCCGGGCGGGACCTGGAAGCGATCGCTGTCGGACTGGACGAGGTGGTGGACGAGCAGTACCTGCGCTACCGCGTGCGCTGCAACGAGTACATCGGCGAGGCGCTCAAAAAACTCGGCGTGCCGATCGTCAATCCCGTGGGTGGCCACGCCGTGTTTATCGACGCCCGCGCACTACTGCCCCACATACCGCCGCTCCAGTATCCCGGCCAGATGCTATCGGTCGCGCTCTACGAAGTCGGCGGAGTGCGCGCCTGTGAGATTGGCACGGTGATGTTCGGTCGCCAGCCCGACGGGCGCGAAGTGCCCGCGCGCTACGATCTGGTCCGCTTGGCCATGCCGCGGCGTGTCTACACCCAGAGCCACGCCGATTATCTGATCGAAGTATTTGCCGAGGTGGTCGCGCAGGCCGCACAGCTTCGGGGCCTGCGAGTGACCTACGAGGCCCCGCAGATGCGGCACTTTACCGCCCGATTCGCGCGCCTTTAAGTCTAGATTCCCCGAGGCCGGCCGTGCGTCGAGCGATCCCGCCTGCCGCCCACGGGGCGCTAAGGGCCACGCGCGGGTGCGTGGCCTGATACAGGCCTCACTCGCCCAGATTGCGCAACAGGGCCGGATCGCGCAGCACGTCCTTTGATCCCGCGCCCAGCTGACGCAGGCATTTCAATGCGGTGGCGACCGGGATGTCCGTCTCGCGCACCCGGTCCGGGCTCATGTAATACACGGAGCCGGACAGCGGGTTGGGGGCACCGGGCACGTACACCGCGAGGTTTCCGCCCTCCAGGCGCTCGATCAGGAACCCGAACTGCCAGGAATCCTCGATCCGAGCCAGCAGCAGAGGGTAGGGCGCTTCCTTTTCGAGTCCGAGTGCGCTTTCCCCCGCGCCCTTGAGAAACACGTAGCCCGGTATCTTTGACAGGAAAACTCTCTCCAGCCACTCGACGCCCACGCGGGCCGAATGTGTCCGCGCCACAAGCCCCATCACGAAGCACACGAGAATGAGCAAGCCGGCGGCCAGCAGTATTGGAGTGTTGCCGGCCGCCACCGGAAAGCGCTCCGCCAGTGGGTCCGTGAGCCGATGCACCAATTCAAGCGCCTTGCCGACGACGGCAATTAATACGATGACGGGCACGAGAAACAGCAGGCCACCGACCAGTGTCGTGCGGGCGAAATTCAGGAGGCGTTTCATGTGTTGGACCTGGTTCTTGGTTGTGGTAAATCGCGCTGCGGTGGCGCGAGCCATGGGGCGATCATCGCACTTGCCTGCGGTGCTTTCCACCGCCAAGGGTGCCGGGAATCGCCTCCACCGGAGCGCGTGTACGCGGGGAGAGAGGAGACCGCCCGCCCGCCGGCTGGCGGCGCCCTCGATTGACAAGCAAATCCACGCTCAGCAGACTGCGCGCCTGCCTGCAAGGAGTGAACACATGAATACCGAAACCACCACTCTGGCGCCCGCAAGCAAGCTTCCGCTGCAGATTGCGGCCTGCGCGGCGATCGTGCTGGGCGTGCTGGCACTGATCTCCCCGTTCGAGGCGGGCGTGGCAGCGACCATGGTGCTCGCGATCAGTTTCGTCGTGGGCGGCATTTTTGGATTTGTCGCAGGGCTCCGAGCGCGCCGATGGACGGGAACCTACGGGCTCATGCTGCTTTCGGCGGTCAGCATCCTGGCGGGGTTGTTCATATTCGCCAATCCGCTCATCGGCCTGGGCACCGTGACGCTGGTGTGTATTGCCGGTCTGGCGGCCTCGGGCATCACCAAGCTGTTCTGGAGTTTCAAGATTCCCTCTGGGCGTGGCCGCGGCCTGATCGCGCTCAGCGGCCTGTTGTCAGTCATCGTTGCGGCGATGCTCTATTGGCATTTTCCCTTCAGCGCCGCCTGGGCCTTCGGGGTGTTGGTCGGCGTCGCTCTGATCTGCGAAGGCGTCACCCATCTCGCGTTTTTGCGCCACAGCGCCTGAACCTCTGGGGCGAGGCTGCGCGGTGCAAAGCCGACGCATGCCACCGAGCCCAATAAGGGGCGGGCGACGTGAATTGGCCGGATCCAGATGCTAGAGTCCCCTGTGGCGGTCCCGGGGATGGATCAGGCGGCCGCGGCCACGCATAAGAATTACCCTGCCGGGTGGACACACATAGGAGATTGCCGTGACTCATCGCAACTTGGCTCTGCTTGCCGCTGCATTGCTCGCTGGCTGCGCTTCGCAGCCCACCTTTCTCGACAGCAAGCAGGGCATGGCCATCGAGACGGCGCTTGCACGCGGCAAATTCGACCTGAACTGTCCCGCGGCGCAAGGCTCAGTGCTCTCACGCCAGTTCATCCAGGCGCCGGTGGCCGGCCCGCGCATGGCCGCAGTGGGTGTTGACCGGGCTGAGTACACCGTCGGGGTGCAGGGCTGCAACCAGCGCGGCACCTACATGGTGGTGTGCAGTCAGGGAACGGAAGGCTGCATCGCCGGGGATCGCAGCAAGTAGCGCGCAGGTCCCCATCGGGGTAGCACAGCCCCAGCAGGCTGGTGCGACGCCCGTGTGCGGGGGAAGCGCATCTCCGGCTCGCCTCGGCTGTTAAAAGATCTTGCCGGGGTTGAGGATGCCGTTGGGGTCCATGGCCTTCTTGATCGTGCGCATCAGGGCGATTTCCTCGGGGCTGCGCGACAGGTGCAGGAAGTCCTTTTTGAGTAGACCGATGCCGTGCTCGGCCGAGATCGAGCCGCGCCGAGCGCTGACCACGCCGTACACCTCCCGTTCGATGTCCAGCTCCGGCACCGTGTGTCCGGACATGCGCACGGAAACGTGCAGGTTGCCGTCGGCCACGTGGCCGAAATACAGGACGTGCAGGAGGGGCCAGCGCGCGCTGAGCGCGGCGTGGATTTCGCTGACCAGTTCGCCGATTTCGCCGGTCGGGACACTGACGTCGAACCCTAGCTGCGGCCAGAACCCGGCCTTCTGCCATTCCCCAGGCGAGTCGCGCAGTGACCAGAGCTCGGCGGCCTGGCGCTGCGACTGGGCGATGACGGCGTCCCGGACTGTCCCAGCGCGCATCGCCCCCTCGATCACCGTCTCGTAACGCTGCTGGTCCGACTCAGGCTCAAGGCCCAGAGTCTCGATCAATACAAAGGCCCCGTAACCGAGGTCGAGCGGCGGTGTTCGGCCCAGCTCCACGGTGGCAGTCCGGTAGAACTGCGGCCACATGACCTCGAAGGCCGTGAGCTGCGATCCAAAACCTGCGCGCGCGCGCTGCAGCAGGTCAAGCACGGCCGCGTAATCGCCGACCGCGCACAGCCCCGTGCATACGCTGCGGGGTTTGGGGAAGAGCCGCAGCACCACGGCGCTGATGATGCCAAGCGTGCCCTCAGAGCCGATGAACAGTTGACGCAGGTCGTAGCCGGCGTTGTTCTTGATCATTTTGTTGAGCGAGTTGATGACCGTACCGTCCGCGAGCACCGCTTCAACGCCCAGCACCAGATCGCGCGCCATCCCGAAACGCAGTACGCGATTGCCGCCGGCATTGGTCGACACGTTTCCGCCGATCTGGCAGGACCCCCGGCCGCCGATATCCAGCGGGAAGAACAATTCCGCGGCCTCGGCCGCCTTCTGCACCGCCTCCATGACGACACCGGCCTCGACGGTGATGGTGCCTGCCGCCCGATCCAGTTCCCGGATGGTGCGCATGCGCTCCAGCGAGAGCACCACGCAGGGCCCCACGGGCACGGCGCCCCCGGAAAGACCCGTCATGCCGCCCTGCGGCTGGACCGGGATGCCGCGCGCGTTGCAGTAACGGAGGATCTCGGCAATCTGCTCGACGCGACGAGGGTAGGTGAGTGCCCTGATCCCGGCGCCCGGATCTCCGCGTACGCAGTAATCGTTCGTGTGGCGCGCGATGCTCTGTGCATCCGGTGCGACCACGGTGTCGGCGCCCACCAGCGCGGCAAGTTCAGACACGATTTTTTCGTCGACCATCATGATCACTCTCGCTGCAGAGGGCTGCGCAGGGTGTAGTGCGCCGCTCGCTCGCCGTGTTTCAGACCGGTCGGTCGCCTCGGACCGTGGTGCGATACATTTCGCGACGGTACCCCTGGTAGTCATTGTAGGCTTGGTGCACGCACAAGCGGTTGTCCCAGATCACGAGCATTTGGGGCTCCCAGCGCAGGCGGCAGGTAAAGGCCGGCTGCGTGAGGTGCTCGGTGAGAAAGTGCAGGATGGGCCCCGATTCTTCGGGAGCCATGCCCTCGATGCCAATGCCGTAAGACGGGTCCACATACAGGCCCTTCTCGCCGGTCACCGGATGCGTGCGCACCATCGGATGCGCGGTCCCGCGCACTTTGCGCAATAGGTCGTCCGAGAGTCGCTCAGCATCGCGTGTGGCGGCCAGGCGGCCGATCGGGGCTGTCGCTCACCTCCACCGCTTGCTGCGCTGACTTGAGCACGTCGCGCATCGAGAAGTGCACCTTGAGGCCATCGATCATGCGCCGATAGGCGTCACTGAGCATCGAATACGCCAGTGCGGCATTGGCCCAGGTGGTGTCTCCGCCTAGGGGTGGAACCTCGAGGGAATAGAGCAGGGTGATCGACGGTGGCTCGGGCAGGAAGGGCGAGTCGGTGTGCCATCCCGATCCGAACACCATCCGGGACCTGTCGTCCGCTTCTTTGATGAGCGGATGCACGTTGCGGTGGCCGGGAACCCCCTGTGTGTAGGCGTCCTCGGCGAAGGGCCCAAAGCGCAGGCTGAAATGCTCCAGATCGCTGTGGGAGAGCCGCTGGCGACGCAGGTAGATCATCTTGTGGCGGAACAGGGCGGCGCGGGTTTCCTCGAACTGCTCATCGCTGGGCTGCGCCGCGTCGACGCCGCAAATTTCGGCGCCCATCGCCGCCGCCAGGGGTCGCGCCTCGATATGCCGGTTGGCGGCGGAGCGGTTGTCGAACTGACCGGTGGGATGAAGCCGCATGCGTGTTACCTGAAAGAGGGGGACGGTCGATCGGCAGCGGATTATGATTTCAGAGCGCGCAGGAATGAAGTCCCCGATCGGGTTCCTCACCCCGCGCGGCCTGAGTCTCGAAATTTGAGCTGCGGAGCGGATCGGGAGGGCTCGCCCGATGTACCTCGAAGGGCGCGGGCTGGATCGGCTAAGATCTTTGCCATCAGGCATGAAGACCTGGAACTCCATCGCCAAAACGTGGATGCGCTGTCACGGTCAATTCACCCATTCCATCTCGAGACCAGGGCGCCCGATGAATCGCAGCAGCAACGGAGGCTAAGGCCATGCGCAGTGCAAGCTTCGGTCAGGCGATATTCGCGGCGATCATGCTCTCCCTGGGGATTTTGGGTCTGGTCAAGGGCGATTTCACCGCGGTTTGGGAGCCAGTACCTAAAGGCGTCCCGGCACGTGAGGCGCTGGTATACCTGTGCGCGCTCGTCTCGTTGGCGTCGGGTGCCGGCCTGCTCTGGACACGAACCGCTCCAGCGGCCGCCCGCCTGCTGCTCACGTCCCTGTTGCTCTGGATGCTGCTGTTCCGAGTGCCCAACGTGTTTGTCGCGCCTCGATCGCAGGAAACCTGGTCAGGGTGCGGTGAGACGGCGGTGATGGTGGCGGGCGCCTGGGTGCTTTATGTCTGGTTCGCGGGCGGCTGGGATCGGAAGCGCATCGGCTTTGCCACGGGCGATAGGGGCGTGCGCATTGCGCGGACGCTCTATGGTCTCGCCTTGATCCCATTTGGCCTGGCGCACTTCAGGTACCTCCACGAAACGGCCGCGCTGGTACCCGCGTGGCTGCCCTGGCACCTGGGCTGGGCCTGTCTGACCGGCGGTGCATTTCTGGTCGCGGGGGCGGCCATTCTTGTGGGTGTATGGGCACGGTTGGCCGCCGCGCTCTCGGCATTGCAGATGGGCGTGTTTACCCTGCTGGTGTGGTTACCCATCGTGGCAGCAGGCTCCAAGGATCCGTTCCAATGGAGTGAAACCCTTCTGTCCATTGCGCTGACGGCCGGGGGTTGGGTGGTGGCGGATTCCTATCGCGGCATTCGGTGGTTCGCCCCGAACAAACGCTAAGACCCGGGCACGTCGCCGATCCAGGTCTTAGCCGTTCTCCGGCAGTTAGGTTAGTTCCGCCGCGCAGACGCTCAGGCTCTCTTAACGTCGCGAGCGCCGAGCGGGCCGTGCCGTATTGCGCGAGGGCGGCGCATTCGTGAGCGGCCCCACTTCCCGTATAACGGTCTCGATCGTAGGGCGCAGGCCGCGCACGTGGTTGTCGACGGCCGCGCGCATAGCGCTCACATGTTCCGGCGTGGTGCCGCAACAGCCACCAACAATGCGTGCGCCGGCGTCGATGGCAAGCGCGACGTATTTGGCCATCTGTTCAGGCGTGCCCGAATAGACGCATTCGGTGCCCTGGAAATGGGGTATTCCGCAGTTGCCCTTGACGACCAGGGTGTGAGTTGCATCCTGCATGGCCAGGAGCGTCACCAGGATATCGGAGGCGCCGACACCGCAGTTGGCGCCTATGGCGAGCGGTGCGACCGGCTGGCCGGCGACGATCCCATCGAGCTCATCGGGCAGTACACCCATCATGGTGCGGCCGGCGGTATCGAAGGTACAGGTGATCACATACGGCAATCCGACCTTGATCGAGGCTTCCGCCGCGGCGTTCAGTTCCTCGGTGGAGGACAGCGTTTCTATCCAGACCACGTCAGTGCCCCCGTCACGCAGGCCGCGCATCTGCTCGGCGAACGAATCGACCGCAACATCGTGCGTGAGCTCGCCCAAGGGTGCGAACAGTTCGCCGGTCGGCCCCACCGAGCCTGCAACCACGATGGGTCGCGCCGCGGCGTCGGCGGTCTGGCGCGCCAGTTCCGCCGCGCGCTTGGCCAGTTCGTACACACGATCTTCGGACTTATGCAGCTTGAGGCGCTGCCGGTTGCAGCCAAAGGTGTTGGTGAGAATGACATCTGCCCCGGCCTCAATGAAACGCTGGTGCAGGCCCAGCACTTCCTCGGGCCGATCGATATTCCAGAGCTCGGGCGGGTCACCGGCGCCAAGCCCAGCCAGGAAGTAGTTGGTACCAGTGGCGCCATCGGTCAATACGATGGGCCGCTGTTCAAGGAGCGCTGAGAGTGAGATACGCATGAGCGAGATGATACGGGTCCGCAAACTGCCGCGCCTGCCGGCTTATGCGGACTGACTCAACCTACCCCGGACCCGGGGCCGGTGTGCGGGGCGATTTCACGGGGAGGGGAGGTTCGCCCTGAATTTCGGGCGTCCGGATTGCTCGGGGCATGCCTTGCTCCGGCGCGCAAAATGCTAAGCAACCGCAATCGCGATTACCAGAAAAAACTTATATTAATCAATTACGTACGTAGGAAATGCCGAATTCACTATGGCCAGATTCTCCGGCGCGCCGGCAATCTGCGTCGTGGCCTCCCGGCGTCTGCCTAAGGGCCGCGAACACGCCCGGAATCTCGACAGGTTGCGGCCTTAAGGCTTGGTGGGGCTGCTTGCGGCGACCTCGAGTGTTCAATCAGCGTTGCTGTGCAGGAGAAAATATCCGTCCGATTCTCGAGGCTGCGGCTGTTTGCAAATGTCGCGACCGCCACAAAGGAGTGAGCCGCAGCTGCCAGACCCTGGTACTCGCCGAGGAAGAAGCCGCCATTGTAGGGAGCCGTCCGCAAGTTGAATGGATGAGGGGTGAGCTGCTGTGGGGTCGACCAGCCCTGGCCACCATTGGGCGACAAAGTAATCCAGTACTGCGTCATAAGTGCCCGTGACTCGGATTTTTTGACGGAAAAGCTGTAGTAAGTCACGGCCACCTCGCCGCGATTATTCACGGCCACTGAAGGGACAAAGGCCTGTGTCCGCTGGTCGGTCGAAACGGGGAGAGGCTCGCTCCATGTGCGGCCGCCATCGGTGGATTTCGCGAGCGCGATCTGCTGGGCAGCGTCGCGGGCAAATCGGGAATCGCCCCAGACCGCATAGATTGTGTTGGTGCCAGGTCGTGGATCCGCCGCAATGTCGGTGAAACTGTCGCCGGCGCGGACCATGGCGGCGGTCTGCGGGTCTGATACACCGGCGACGGAGGAGGTTGCCAAGGTAGAGGGCTTGGACCAGGTCAATCCGCCATCGACCGAACGTATCAGGGCAATGCGGTCATGACGTGGGTGATGGGATTCGGTGTCCTGAGCCAATTCGTTGAACACATTGCCGAGGTCTCCATTGGGCATGACTACGATTTGGTTTGCGGATGTTTCCATTCCGATCGGCGTTTCGTAGATGGCACGCGCCGTACTCCAGCTTTTGCCTCCGTCGGTGGTACGGCTAAAAAAGACGGCACCCGCAGCGTTGGACGCCGGCGCGGATCGATGCCGATCCCACACAAGATAGGCGGTGTGTGGGCGCGTTGGATCGGCGGTGACCGCCGGGCGTTCATCGCTTACATCCGCGATATTCTCTCGGATTACGGGAATGGGGCTTCCCCACGTGCGTCCGTCCGTAGTCGATACCGACACCATTTCGGCAGTGTCCGCGTTTGATTTGTTGAAGCCCAGCGCTGCGAAATATGCGGTTCCGTCGGCTCCGAAGTCCACCCATGGGTCGCTCGCCATTTCGAAGTCCCCGCCATGTGTCCCATCTGCACCTGCGCATCGTGAGAACAGCGGTTGGAATTTTAGTGTTGGCACCTGCCAATTTCGCCCGCCGTCGAACGAAACGGCGGCCAGAACTCCATTGGCGCCGTCATTGGGATATCGGTCCTCCTGATAGACCGCAATCAGGTTGTTTAGGTTTCTGGGATTAATTGCAACGTACGGTTCGACCTCTGCGTTGACGTACGCGGCACTGATTGGGAAAGCAGGGCCGTTGCAGTCAGCTTGGAACGGGGAGGTACCGGAGACACGAGGAAGGCCTTCGGCCTCATCCTGAATACTCGGATCCGATGCCACGGCGATGGATCCGTGCACAACTGCATGCACAAGAGTAAATGCCAGCACTCCCGCTACTGCTACGGGCACAGTCTTTAGCTGTCGCATGATCCTGATCCTCGATTCGGAGGAGGGCGGCGTTTGCCCCGGCTTCGGACAATGTAATCGAGCAGGCGATATTTAGGCGGCCTAGTTGCTCGCTAACGATCCTTGGCCCGTCGAAATCCTAAGGTAGCCGCAGGCATGCTGCAATCATGGGTTTCGCGCATGGCGCGCCACCAATCCGCGCTACTGCGCGTTCGCTAACTTTTCTGCGCCTAGGGTGATGACTCTCGGCACTGCCCGCAGGGGGTCTACCTGCTCCTCGGTGATCGCCAGTGCCGCCTTCGCTGCCAATCCATTTGGGCATGCGCCTTTGAGAGAGCGGATAGGGGTGTCGACCTGCTGATCGCAGAACTACCCACTTGCGCGGTCGCTGATTCCCGCCGTGCTAGCTAGACACCGCGCCGAGTAGTTTTGTAATTGCTTGCGCAATCCGCACACGCAGATCCGATCGCGAATGCGCGAGGCGTGCCGCCGGTCCCGGGCCCGCTTAGGTGCCCGTGCCCGTGAGCATCACCGAACGGCCCCCACCGCCGCCGTTCACGTCCAGGAAGGCGGTCTTTGCGCCCTTTGTGGTCGGTCTGAACATCGCCTTGAGCGTGCACGTGGCGTGGGCGGCCAATGATTTGCCACAGTCATCGGTGAAAGCGAACTGCTTCGGAGCCTTGCCCCTTAGCGCGATGCCAGTAATGGCCGCGGCGTTGGAGCTCGTGTTCGTCACGGTCACCGACTGCGCGGCGCTGCTGGAGGTGATCGGAAGATTGCCAAAGGCGAGCGAGCGCGGGGCGAGGGTGAGCAGCGAGGTCGTTACGGCCTGATCGGCGACCGCCACCGAGAAAGGGAAGTTTCCGGCCACGAAGGGTGAACCGGCGACTGCGCTCAAGGCTCCCGTGGAGGTGTTGATGGTGTAGGCCGAGACGCTTCCTGCTGAACAATTACTGGAATTGAGGCACTGATTCGCCACGTAAGCGAACTGGCCCGATGGGTCCACCGTCACCTGGTTAGCGCCGTTCCCCGCCGCGAAGGGCGAGCCGGCGACCGCGCTCAGGGCTCCAGTGGAGCTGTTGATTGTGAAGGCCGAAACGGTGCTTTTAAGACAACCACCGAGCGCGAGACACCCTTTCGCCACGTAAGCGAACTGGCCCGAGGGGTCCACCGTCACCGATTGAGGGCCCATCCCTTGAGGGCCCATGGCTGCGAAGGGTGAACCGGCGAGCTCGCTCAAGGCACCCGTGGAGCGATTGATGGCGTAGGCCGAGACCGTGTTATCTGCGAAATTCGTCACGTAAGCGAACCGGCCAGAAGGGACCACCGTCACCGAGCTAGAAGCCTTTCCGGCCGCAAAGGGCGAACCGGCGACTGCGCGCAAGGCCCCCGTGGAGCTGTTGATGGCGTAGGCCGAGACGTCGCCTGCTGAACAATCAGGGGAAGAGCCGCACTGATTCACCACATAAACGAACTGGCCCGAGGGGTCGACCGTCAGCGTGTTGGGATCGCTCCCGGCCGTGAAGGGTGAGCCCGAGACCGCGCGCAAGGCCCCCGTGGAGCGGTTGATGGTGTACCCCGAGACCGTGTTATCTCCGGCATTCGCCACGTAAGCGAACCGGCCCAAAGGGTCCACCGCCACCGAGTAAGAGGTGTTCCCGGCTGCGACGGGCGAACCGACCGCGCGCAGGGCTCCCGTGGAGCTGTTGATGGTGTAGACGTAAACTTGGTCAAAAGTTGCCACGTAGGCGAACCGGCCCAAGGGGTCCACCGTAACCGAGGCCGGGTTGGAGCCGGTCACGAAGGGCGAACCGGCGACCGCGCGCAAGGCCCCCGTGGCGCTGTTGATGGTGTAGGCCGAGACAGTGTCATCTCCGTAATTCGCCACGTAAGCGAACTTGGGCGTCGGATCCGCGAAGGCGCGGCTGGCGACCGCGAACGGGAGGCCGAAAGGCAATATCAGGCCTGCGCCGAGCATGATCCGTTTTCTCAGGCGCGTTTCGCTATTCGTCTTCGTCATGGTCGGGGTCCCCTTAAAAATCTTTGTAATTTGGCGCGCCCGCAGGTTCCGCGAGACTCGATGTCGACGCGTTCGAAATCTGAGTTATAGGTATACGCGCATTGACGGGGTCAATATCGAGAATTTATCCGGCGGCCGTTCCCATGCCCGCGTATGGAGTTCATCTCCGCTTCCCGCAAGGGACGCCAACATAACTTAATGTTGGATCAAGAAACGCTTGCCCGGAAAATCAATGCAAACGACGTGCTTGATGAAAAAACTGTACCCGATAAACATGTCCGTGCCCGCCGGCTCCGCGTAATCGGCAACGACAAGCTGTAGCGGGCCAAAATCACTTCCGGCCAGAATTAGGCGCTTTGTGGTCACTGATTGGTCGATCACGCTGTCGTTCAGCTTGTGCGCATTCGCTTTACGAAGGATCGACACGGGCGCGCCAGTATCCCAGACAGCGGTCAATTCCCCGAAATCCGTAGTGGCTTTTGTTACAGGATCTCCATTCCAGCCTGCCAGGAAGGGCACGGCGACTCCCTTACACATTGCCGACTGCGTGTCCGTGCTGTTCGGGGATATCAGCGTGAATCTACGATGTGAATAATCGAGCACCACTTTATAGGACTTAAAAAGGGCAGGGCCCAAAGAGCCTTGTTGTCCGATTTCAGACGCTTGGTAAGATGGATCGTGTAGGTCCGGTCGTCCAATCACGTCTGTAAATACGACACCCCCTATTTGTATCCGGGGTAATGTGAACGTCGCAAAGGTGATCACGTTTCCCATGGGATCCTTAACGGCGTGTGAATCCGTTGACTGCAGGGGTTTCACTCGGTCAATCACCGCCTGCTTTAGCACGAGGGCCGAATCACTTCCTAAATCGAACGTGAGCGGTATATCAACGCCGTCGATTCGCGCCGTGACGACGGGAAAGTCGCCGACCAATCGCATGGGCACTGTGATAGACCCGGCAAAAGCTGAGTCGTTCAGCAGAATACTGAGTACGACAAGCGCAGCCGAAGTGCATCTCAAAAGATGTGACTGCGCAAAAAGTTCGACCGAACTGGCATTGATGGTAATGCGACTCTCCACGTGCATCATGGCCAAACCCAGGGGTTGCTACCTCTCCCCGCACAATGTATAGCAAGGCCATTTCGAAAAGCTCAATATATCTCGCGGCTTTAGCCCTCTCGCTGCGACCGGCACTGGGCGTAACTCCAGATTGGCGGTGCTTTCCTCTCGTTAACGGCAAAGGTTACTTGCGAACGCGTTCTCACGGTGGGTCGGTGACTCAAAGTAGAACTTATGAAAATTAGGGCATTAAGTTTTGCAATTGGCGCCGCCTTTGCAGTGGCATCGATTGATGCAGCTGACCACGAACCACCTGTAAGAGCCTGTCAGTACACGCCGGCTGCACTTCAGAGTTGGAAGACCCTATTTTCGCACCAAGTAGGCGTGCTGGATCCAAAAAAGGCGGACCAGCTAAGCCGTGTCGCAGCGGAAATCATCGACGGTCGGGTAGAGGCGTTGAAAGTCGAAATCAACGGCGGAGTGAGTCCCGACGCGACACTATTGGACGCTGGAGGCGCGATCTCGTTGCTCGATCTAGCGGTTGCCGCGTGCCAAGACAGTGTCGCTCGAGAGCTCGTGGCGTCGGGTGCGAATCCCGACGGAGTTGCCTACTCCGTACCGTTAGTAACAGCGGCAGGAAATGGAGAGGCGGCCCTTCTTGAATTCTTACTCTCACGCGGCGCTGCGGTCGATAAGATCGATGCCAACGGCCATGCTGCTCTGGAAGACGCAGTACGGCTGCACCAACTTGCGGCCGTGCAGGTTTTGTTAAAGCACGGAAGCAACGTTAATCGGCCCATTGCTGGAGGAGCGACGGTTCTGGATTTTGTTGCGCATGCAACCAATCGCACGGATCAGGCCATCGCAGTTGAGCTCCGGAAGCACGGTGCGGTAAGCGGACTGGACACCGGTAAGTCCGACTAATGACGTTAGGGGCAGGGTAGGTGGCTACAGGATGCGAGAACCGATGGTAAGCATCGTGGAGCACTGAATAGGAGTTCCACCATGCGCGCGCGAATATCTGTGCAACGGCACTTGTGTTAATTCGCGCGATGTATATCAAGGGTATATGTGGCTCGCCGTAAAGTCCTGCGAGATCAATCGGATAGTCCCTGTTCTAGCCGGACGGGAGGCGTGGCGGTTTCGGCTACGATATGGTCACAGCTTAGGGCCGCCGAGTTCTCAAGAGATCGGTACCTCTTACAGATCGCTTCAAAAAACGCCATAAGGAAAGTACCCGATAAACATGCTTCGAATTTTCTATTTAATGCCGGTCGCTGTCTTAGCAACTGCCTTCCCGACGAACGCAGCATTCTCGCAGGGTGCAAATCACGAAGGCGGTCATACGGGCGATGGGATTCGCTGCAGTTCCGGCAAACCGGCTGTCGCGATAATCGCGTGTACCAATATTATTGACGACAAGAACGAGAGTGACGGCAATCACCTAATCGCCTTGCGGAACCGTGCCGTGTTCTATTCGCAACAGGGTGAACTCGATCGCGCAATTACGGATTTCACGGCTGCTCTGAAGCTCTCATGGGACCACAGTTTAACCGCGAAAGTCTACGTGAACCGTGGACTGGTGTACTCGCGAAAGGGCGATGATGCAGCGGCGTTGGCGGACTATGACCAGGCTGTGTCCCTCGATCCGCATCTGTCTTCGGCCTACGTAAATCGTGCATCGATATTCATGAAACGTGGCGACGATAACCACGCGATTACTGATCTTGATCAAGCGGCGATATTGGATCCCAAGGATGCCGAAATATTTGTCAGCCGCGGCTCGGTCTACGCACATCGAGGTGACCATGATCGAGCCCTCGCGGACTATTCAGCTGCAATCGACTTAGATCCGACCAACGCGATGGCGTGGCGTGGTCGTGGTTTCGTCTACCGAGCAATGGGCGATAACACTCGGGCAGCGGCCGATGCCACGGAGGCGCTTCGGCTTGACCCTAATATGGCCACTGCACGGCAAGACCTAGGGCTGAGCCTGCAAAACTCGGGCCGCGCGGTACAAGCGATCGCGGAGTTTAATAAGGCCATCAAACTCAATCCAAGTTACGCGCAAGCCTACAAAGGCCGTGGAGACAGCTATCTGTCAATGGGCGATCATGACCGTGCGATCACTGACTTTACTCAAGCTATCAACCTTGATGCAAACTTAATGTCTGCATACATTAATAGAGGCGTGGCCTATCTGGGAAAGTCTGAATGGGACCGAGCGATTGCTGACTTCACAACCGCACTTACGATGGATCCAAATCAGTCGGCTGCTTACCTCGATCGTGGACAGGCCTATGGTGCTAAGCACGATCGGGTTCATGCCATTGCCGATTTGACGCAAGCGATCCGCTTGAATCCCCATGAGGTAATTGCTTACCGTGAGCGGGCCTTTTATCGACAGGAGGAGGGTGATGGTCCAGGAGCCATCGATGACTACAATCATGCGATTGACGTGAATCCAAAGGACGCCGAAGCTCTTCGGGGCCGCGGATACGTGCGGCTAAAGAATCACGAACCTGATGCGGCAATAGCCGATCTCACGGCCGCCATCACTGCGAATCCAAAGGATGCGCTGGCTTATCGTTTTAGAGGATCTGCGTACGCGGCCAAGGGGGACCAAAGGCGTGCAGATATGGATTTCGCAATGATGAGGCAACTCGAACCGTTGGCCCGATAGAGCTTATTGTCCTTGCTGGACCGCTCAGTTCTAACTGACTCGTCGTAATGTGTCCTTGCATCATTGCACCCGACAGATAAACCCTAGGAGCGGACTTTCCAATCCGGCGCAATGGGGCACGTATGCAAGGCGCCCACAAGTCTGCTCCATATCGCGCAATAGGTGGGCTGTCTGTGTTGGCCACCGGACCTGAATGAAAGCCCTGGAATCCATGGGAACGGTCTCGACGTGTACAATCACAGGCAATTCGCCAAGTACGTCAGGACGGCGCACAGTTGCGCGTGTGTGGCTGACATCACTTAGGACTTGCGTTAATTCCTCCGATCGATCGTCCGAAGACGCCGTATAGCCCAATCATCATCCAGACCACGTTAATAAACGCGGACGGGTATGCGCCATTCCAGCCACTATTGATAATAAATCCGGCGCCAGACAGCACATTCAACCATTGATATAGGCGAGAGCGAGCGTTGAGTTTGCCCGACGTGAGAAGTAGGTATGCCGAAAGCATCATGCCGGCGGCCGCCCAGCCGATGAACTCAATGGCGTCATTCAACATCGAAGGCTCCCTTGGCACATGGGTGTGCAGTCTCGACAGCCTGTTAATCAGCTAGTGGCCGGAATCTTAAATATAAAACGCGATAGGCTGCCAATGCTGCTGCCACTTGCGCGACGACGAATTCTGGGGCGTCCTCTGGTCGGATGCCCGCGAAGATGTTGGGATCGCGCGATGGCCGCATAATGTATAGCAAGGGCACTCGGTAGCCCAAAGTTAGTCGAGCGGAGTCAATGCTTTATGGGCGATCGGTAGATTGGCCGTGGTGCGCTCCGGGAGCGTGTGTGGAAATCGAGAGAAAGCAGGGCGAGTCTGTGCTCCACCTACGCCCGTCTGCGGCGGTTGAGTTTACCGTGACGCCATCCGATGTGAAACGCATAAATGGCGCCGTTCTATGGATTTCAATCCTGCTGCTCTGGTCGTCGCAGTCGGGAGCAACACCAGTGTCCCTACGCATTCAACATCCAGACGACTCCTCGAAACAGGTTGAGTACTTTCTGGAACACCCCGCTGGGAACGGCCCATGGCCAACGGTGGTTTTCTTGCACGGTCACCAAGAAGGAGACAAACCAGGCGGCAAAGATTTCGTGGATTGGGGGGTGCTCACGCAGTTTGCTGATCGAGGTTACCTCGCTGTAGCTGTATCACAGCCTGGTTACGGAAGATCAGATGGCCCAGCCGACTTTAGTGGCACATTTACACAGCACGCAGTCGCAAGCGTAATTAGGAAGCTGCGTGCCGAGGGCCTTGCGTCGTCCAAGAAACTTCTGATTGAGGGCATTAGTCGTGGTGCGCTGACTGCAGGTCTAGTTGCAGCACATGACCCTTCCGTGTCAGGTCTGGTTCTTATATCCGGCGTTTATCAATTGCAGGCCTACCTCGACGATCCAAATGCAAGCTTGGCGAAACGAGCGATTATCGAGTCAATAGTCGCTGAGACTGGAGGCACGGCTAGTGCATTGCAGGCCCGTTCTCTAATAATTTGTGCCCGAGAAATCAAAGCCTCTACTTTAATCCTGAATGGCGGAAAGGACGATCGTACCGACCCGAACCAAGCTCGAGTGCTGGCCAGTCTGATCGCGCGCAGCGGTGGCAAGGCCCGAGCAATCATTTATCCTGACTTCGGCCATCAGATTCCAATCAATGTCCGGAACGTGGATACTGATCCTTTCATTGATGCTGTGCTTAATACTTCTGGAGATTCAACTGCCAGCAGCGCTGACCCAGCACTTCCCATTCATTCGGGCCAATACCAATTTCAGTTGATGGCCGCCGAATTTCCCGACCTTAGTGGTATCCCGGTAGGCGTCACCATTAGCGACACTCACATCGAAGTCCTGAGCCCTGGTGCAATGAAGATCGATTGCCATGGGACGTATTGGGCCCATCGACCAGGGGCGGTTTGTATCGAAGGCACGTTGATGTGGAACGTTCCTACGCGGCAATGGATTATTGGTACGAAAGAATCGGAAAGGAAATCAGAACAGGTTGGTCGCTGCAACGATGGGCCTATAACCATAGATTTGGTAAAGAGGCTTCTTTGGGGGTGCTCGCATTGGTAATCTGACGAGAGTCCTGGTTCGCACAATGTATAGCCGGCATAATCTGATAAATGCGAAAAGCGCTTTGCAATCAAACTCTTATGGGCGCTAAATCGATGCGCCATATGTACCGGTGTAGAGTACCGGCCGCAGCATCAAGCGATTTGCCCATTTGGCTTTTGGAGAGCATATGCGCAAGCAGCGGGTTTGTAATTCGACAGTTCGGTCGCCTAACTGTAGTTAGGCAGCATGACGGAGGTCCTTTCAGCTTCTACTCGCCGAGTGCTCGACCGCTGGATAAGATTCGAGTCCGTAGACGGCCTAAAGCACGCTCGCCGTCTCGAGCTCGTACTCTTGGTTATGGGATGCGTATTCTTCAATGACCGCTGCACTTGGCGTTGTTTGCGGGCTTCACCCAGGCATCACCGCCGGGGCCGCGCTAGTTGCAGGTTGGCGTATTGCGGAACGCAATGCATTACGGAATAGAATCCTACAGTGGCCAGCTCTTAGCGCGTATTTGGACTGGACTCGTATCCGCAAGGATTCGGGTCCCGTTGTCTAACTACCGCATGGAGCGCGCGCGTGAACAATAAAGTACCGGGCTCAAGTGTGAGTGCCCGCGGCGCTCATGCGGAGCGTTAGGCAACATCGATCGGGTCCAACTAGGGGGAATCCATGGAACGTTATCTCGGCAGATATAGCGACGTTATCTACGCGGCGTTACGCATAGTTACCGGTTTTCTATTCGCCTGCCATGGCGCAATGCGCCTCTTCTGGGGGGCGGGGCAATCCGAGCTCAGCCAATCGCTAGGACTGTTAGCCGGAATCATTGAGTTCGTTGGCGGCTCGATGATCGCACTCGGGCTCATAGCGAGCATTGCTGCATTTATCGCCAGCGGCGAGATGGCCGTGGCTTACTTCAAGGCCCACGCGCCATTGGCCTTTTTGCCAATCATGAATTTCGGTGATCTTGCCATCATGTTTTGCTTTGTGTTCTTGTACATAGCTTCGCGTGGCGCTGGTCGCTTCAGCATCGATGCGATCCTGGCCCGACGCGGGAGCCGATCTCCACATTGAAGTGCCGATGTTGCCTAACGATGCGTTCGAGCGGTTCGTGATGTGTGATAGGCAACAGTTGTTGCGCATTGGCAATTTGTGCCGGACGCGAATTCAAAGTAACTCTACGAATCGTGATTGCCTCAGTTCGAGGGACTAGTAATTAGGCGTCGCGAGCCCGACCGGAAGCCACACGTGAATCCGTCGATACACCAGTTCGCCGTCCTGAACAACGTTCGCTGGTACGAGGCCATCTTTGAAGCCCACGGGCGGACCAGCAGGCGCGACGGAATTGTCTGGCTTTCCCACGAGACGCCTCCGCCGTTCCATTCGAGTCTTATCGTCCTTTACGCCAGCATCTCACAGGCGGACATTAATGCCTATGTCCTCGATCTCGACAGCATGTCACTCCCTCGTGATTGGTCCATAAAGGACAGCTATGCGTGTCTGGATCTTTCGTCGCGTGGCTTTACTCAGTTGTTGGAGGCCCAATGGATATGGCGGGACGCCGTTCAGCCAATGACGTACAACGCAAACCTACGCCTTGCCTGGGCACCGATAGCCAATGGCGCAGAACTGGCTGAATGGGAAGGTGCATGGTCGGCCGATGCGAGGAACAGATCGGGGCCGCGCCTTGCGCGCCAATTCCCCGAACGTCTGTTGGACAGCCCTGATCATGCCTTCTTTGCAGGCAGACTTGACGGTAAGGTCGTCGCGGGAGGTATCGCAAACCGTTCGCCTGGGGTAGTCGGCTTGTCCAACATGTTCTCTGCAGCGGCCTTCGCGAAAGAGAAATGGGCTGCCTTAGTCAATTGCGCTTCGACAGCTTTCCCAAACACGCCGCTCGTGGGCTACGAACGCAACGCCGAACTGCAGCATGCAAAGAGCGTGGGTTTCGCGCCGGTCGGACCACTGCGCGTCTGGTGTCGGTCCGAGTGAAGAAAATGCCCCTTCGTATACCGATCACCGCGACGCTTTACTCTTAGTTCGCATAATGTATAGCAAGCCAAGAGTATTGTTTCTCTGATAATCCTTATATCTCAAAGCCTTGCGCTCTGGGCTCCTACGGTACTTCGCGTAATTTATGCCAAGCGGAGGCGGCAGTTCACAAAGTGTCGCGACGGTTACCCGAAACGGGTCCTATAACTGCACAGGGGCGTCGTGGGCGCCTGTGAGGCAAGTTTCTAACTAGCTCGGCAACTTGCTGCGATCCACAATGCGAGATCGCTCTCTGACATTTGCCCGCTCGCTAGCTTTAGCCAGGTCATCACCACGTCATCGTCATTGACAGCAAGGTCCATGCCATTTACGGCAAGGAACAGTTCCGCCACGACAAAGCTCGTGCGCTTGTTGCCATCTAGAAATGGATGATTATTCGCGATTCCAAAGGCGTAACTAGCTGCCAACGCTGCAAGGGTCGGACTATCGTAGGCGTACACGTTGCGAGGCCTTGCGAGGGCAGACTCAAGCAGCCGAAGGTCCCTGAGCCCGGTTGCGCCGCCATGCTCGGCCAACTGTTCATCGTGGACGGCAAGAACGACCGAGAGGTCGATCCATGTGGGCTCGGCCACGACGCTGCGCCGGTCGTTACTTTGAGAGTTCGCGGAGCGCAGCGCGTCGTTTCTTCATGATCTTTCGCGCGGCCGTCATCTGGCTTTCGAACTTCGGGTTATAGGGAGTGAGACGGTAGCCCTCCGGCGATTCCGTGATGAACAGTGCGTCACCCTTGCCAACCTTCAGGCGGCCAAGGGCTTCCTTAGGGAGCACAATCCCAAGCGAATTTCCGACTGCGGTAAGTTTGAGTTCGATCATCATAAGTATGTTATTACGAACGTAATAACGCGTCAAGTACGCATTATGTATAGCAAGGAGCATTCAAGAGTCTCTAAAATATCGAACCTAGTCAATGTGTTAGTGCCACCCTGCTATTCTCATAACGCCAGATTAGCGGTGCATACCTCGCCGCTAGGAAGCCTCGCCGCTAGGAAGCGGACGTCGTGAATTTCGCGGCGCAGGTTTAAGCTCCGTTAAAACTGGCTCACTGAAGTTGGGCGGCACTGATTCAGTCGCTATATCCAAACCCGCTTTCAGGAACGCGATCGATGCAAACATTTAGCTTAAAGAACGGCACCACGATACCAATCGCAGGATACGGCGTCTTTCAAATCGCAGACGCCCAGGAATGCAGTCGTTGCGTGATCGATGCGATTCAGATTGGTTACCGCCTGATCGATACCGCTGCTTCCTATATGAACGAGGGCGCTGTAGGGCAGGGCATCAAGCAAAGCGGGCTCGCGCGTGAGCAACTGTTTGTTACTTCAAAATTGTGGGTTCAAGACACGGGCTATGAACGTACGCAAAAGGCTATCGACGACTCCCTTCGTCGCTTGCAATTGGATTACCTCGATCTATACCTGATTCATCAGCCGTACGGTGACGTCCATGGTTCTTGGCGTGCGATGCAGGATGCTCACCGTAGCGGAAAGCTGCGCGCCATCGGTGTCAGCAACTTTCAGCCGGACCGGCTCATGGATATTGCCGCCTTTAACGAGATCAAGCCCTTCGTCAATCAAATTGAAATAAATCCGTTCCACCAGCAGGCTGAGAGTCTCACTTTTATGCGCGAGCTCGGTGTGCAGGCGGAGGCGTGGGCGCCATTTGCAGAAGGTCGCAACAATCTATTTCAGAATCCGTTGCTCCAATCCATCGCCGACAAACACAAAAAAAGTGTCGGTCAAGTCGTCCTACGCTGGGTTGTGCAGCTCGGCGTTGTGGCGCTTGCCAAGTCTGTGCGTAGGGAACGCATGGCCGAGAATATAGCGATCTTCGATTTCGAACTTGATTCAGACGACATAGCAAAAATCACAACTCTGGATACTGGCACTAGCAGTTTCTTTTCGCACCGTGATCCAAAAATGGTCAAATGGATGAGCGAGCGCAAACTGAACATTTGAAGCGTTAATGTCGCATCTCAAAAACCATGAGATTGGTTGTAACTAATTGATATAGCACACCGTTGTTATAACTCGACTCGACCTTTGTAGCGCGGGGGTCGACGCTTCGGCGCCGTAATCACACCATTACTGAGATGGGCGCTGGGCGCCCCAATGCCACGACGGTAGTAGAAAAACCTTACGTGCAAGCACAGTCAATCTGCGCCTCAGCAAACTGGGTTACCTTCCAAGCCTAGACACACGGCGCCGAATTCACCGTTTAACGAAAAAATGGAACCAGTCAAAATTGACCAGTTGTCGCGGCGGCAGAGTTCGCATAATGTATATTATGTTAAATAAGGTAGGCTATCGGGTTTATTGGGGAAACCGGCACCACTCCGACCCCGCCGCGAGCTTTATGAATGACCCTGCGAGATGCTGGCCGGCAAGAGAAACTCTCCGAGGAAGAACCCGATAATCGCGCCGACCATTTGCGATGAAATGAAGCCAAGGACATTCCCAGGGGCGATGCCGGCAAAGGTGTTGGTGAGCGACCGTGCGATCGTAATTGCAGGATTCGCAAACGACGTCGAGGCTGTAAACCAATAGGCCGCACCAATCCAAGCAGAGACGCGCCAGGCCGCCTCATTCGGGCTAGTGCACCCCATGATCACGAGGATCAAGCCCGCCGTGGCGACTGCTTCGGAAAGCCATTGCGCGGGACCGGCGCGCAGATGCAAAGATGCCTGGATCAATGGCAACTCAAACATCGCGTGCGCCAATACGGCGCCAATACAGCAGCCGACGATTTGAACAGTGACATAAGCAAGCATTTGTGGCACAGGCAGCTTTCCCCGTAACGCTTCGACAATCGACACGGCGGGATTGAAGTGCGCGCCGCTGATGGGACCTAGAAGCGCAATCAGTGTTGCGAGTGCGGCGACGGTAGCCACTGTGTTGGCAAGCAACGCAATCGCGATATTTCCGCCCGCCAGGCGGCCAGCCATGATTCCGGAGCCAATCACCGCGGCGGCCAATAGCAGCGATCCAACTGCCTCGGCGCCTAGGCGCCTTCCAAGAGTCACTCACCGGCCTTTGGAGTTTTAGTCCTGCCGATCACATCCAGCTGCTCCTGAAGTTTGATTCGATCGAGCGAGGCCAGTGGCAGGCTGGTAAATAGCTTTATGCGGTTGTCGAGCATGCGAAAGCTGTCGCGGAAAGCGACCCACTTCTCAGCCTCCGTGCCCACGACCGCCGCCGGGTCTGGCACACCCCAGTGCGCGGTCATGGGTTGCCCCGGCCAATATGGGCAAATCTCGCTGGCGGCGTTATCGCAAACGGTGAATACGAAATCCATTGGGACAGCTTCAGGGGCCGCGAACTCGTCCCAGCTCTTGCTGCGCAAAGCCGCGGTGGGAAAGTTCATGCGTTCAAGCAGCTGTATTGCAATCGGATGCACCGTGCCTTTGGGATGACTGCCCGCACTGAAGCCTCGGAATCTGCCGCGCCCCCATTGGTTGATAAGAGCCTCTCCAAAAATACTGCGGGCCGAGTTGCCGGTGCATAGGAACAACACGTTGTAGACGTGCTCGGTCGTCATTGAGAACAACAGGCTGTTGCCGACCCCGAAGCCGGGATTCCGCTGAGATGGTCAGGGTTTGTCACTGCGGGCCCTCCTCCGAACAGCGTCCGGCAGTAACGAATCGAGGCATCCAGGCCCTTGACGCTTATGTGCAGATGGTGTCGCTTCACGCATCATCCGTTGTAATCGAGGCAGGATCTACGCAGCCTTGGCCACACGTTTGACGGCCCTTGCCGGCAGGTCCGGCGCACAGCGCGGCGAACATTCGGCGTCGGAGTTTCCACAGCAGTTCTCGGTCAAATAGCCAACCAGAGCATTCATCGCTGAAAAGTCGGCCGAGTAGATGAGCTGGCGGCTGTCCCGGCGTTGCGCAATCAGTCCCGCACGCTGGAGATTCTGCAGATGGAACGTCAGTGACGAGGGCATTAGTCCAATGCGCTGACCGATGGCGCCCGCGGGCAGTCCTTCGGGACCCCGTTGGACCAACAATCGGTAGATCGCAAGGCGGTGAGCATGCGCCAGGGCACCTAGAGCTTTGATTGCGACCGCTGTTTTCATGTAGATACGATAATACGACGAATATCGTAATGTCAAGTAACACCCGCTTGCTGCGGTAAGCGGATCAACTACCAAAATAATCGACGGTTTGGGATTTGAGGGCTGTTAAGAGTATGGGCACGTGCCTGGGTATGGGACCCGCTCGGCCGGCCACCTTAACATTCCAACGGCGATAGCCGCCGCATGGGCCACCGGCGATGGCGCGGAAGTTTCAACGAGGATTATCCGCGACAGACAAAATCCGAAGGATACTCGCCCGGCGCCTCGCGGCCGTTCAAACGCGCGTCCGGCGGAAACCGGCCGGGCGAAAGCGCGCGATTTCTAGGGCGTGCGTTGGTCGATGGCGAGCACGCGCAGCGCTGAACCGCCGGCGACGGCGCTGAGAGCCCCAAACAGATCACCCGCGCTTGCCGTTGGCTTGCCTGTGGCCGAGATCCTGGCCATTACCTCAACGTGCTGGCCAGGCTTGATGCGATTGCTCGCGATCACGGAATCATTCGCCGAGAGGTCGACCTGCTGGGGAAATTCGAGATTGAGACGCTTGACCGCGAGCGGCGGGCCACCCTGGGGCGAGCGCACGAACACAAACAATGTTCCCTGCTTCGGCACGCTTGCGGCCAGCGTCGGTGTCAGCGTGACCTGCAGATGGATGCGGGTCGCCGGATCGGGCTTCCGTCGGGCAATTTCCTCGTCGATGGCGCCGATCTGCTTATCAAGTGCGGCAGCGACCTGTGGCGGCGGGCCCAGTTCGCGCAGCTCGGCAAAGCGCGCGCGCGCCAGTTCCAGATTTCCGGCATTGAGCAGCGACACGGCGGTGTAGAACAGTGCCTGCGGTGAGTGCGGATCAAGCTGCAGGGCCCGTTCGAACAAGGCAGTCGCTTCAGCCACCCGGCTGGCGTCGTTCTCGTAAACGATGGTCTCGCCCAGGCCGTTGAGCGCGTCGGGGCTGGTACCGTGGCTCAGGCGGTCGGCGTGCTGGAAGCTCCGTCTTGCCAAGGGCCACTGCGCGATGCGCAAGTACCCCTGACCAAGATCAATCCAGGCGCGTACGTCGTCCGGATGATCATTGGTGGCGTCGAGCAACGCGGCGATACCCTTGGTATCGGCGGCGGGGGCCGCGCGCCATGGCCAGTTGCTCCAGAGCGGATAGAGGAAGGTGGCGGCGAGCACCACCGTTACGCCAGCCGCGATCGCCCAAGCGTACTGGGGAGGCGTGCCGCCCGGGCGCTTGCGCAGCAACGGCCTTGCGATCAACGTGGCGGCGACCAGCGCGCATGCGGCCGCCCATGCAATGAAGCCCGTCATGCGCGCGGCAGCGCATCGGGTGGATCGTCGTCCGTGATTGGGAGCTGCGCGCGCTGCCGAATCACGCGCACCGCGATGCCGAGGCCCGCAAGCAGCAGGACGCCGGGCGCCGCCCACAGCCACAGATTGCGCAGGCTCATGCGCGGCCGGAACAGGATGAATTCCCCGTAGCGCGCGACCAGGTAGTCGCGAATCTGATCGTCACTCTTGCCCGCCAGTATCAGCTCATGGATCTCAAGTCGTAGATCCGCGGCCAGGCCGACGCTCGAATCGGCCAGGGTTTCGTTCTGGCACTGCATGCAGCGGAATTCATTGATGAGGGCAAGGTAGCGCTGCTGCATCGAGGGGTCCGGCAGGGGCGGCGTATTGTCCACAGCCAGGAGCTGCGTCGCCCAGCACAGCGCGCCGATCGCCACCAGTATGCGCACTCTCATACGCCCCCTTTGGCGGCCGCCGGCGTTCCGGACGCCAGATGCGGCAGGAACCGCGATTGCCAGTCAGTCATGCTCAAGGCGCCGGTCTGCTTTTCCACGACGATCCCCTGCGGGCTGACCAGAAAGCTCTCCGGCGCGCCGTAAACCCCCCAATCGATCGCCACGCGGCCGTCGCGGTCCGCGACCACCGTCTCGTAGGGATTGCCGAGCTGCGCGAGCCAGGCCACGGCCGCGGTGTCATCGTCCTTCCAGTCGATGCCGACAATGGCCACCCTGCCCTGTTGCTTAATCTGCAGCAGCGTGGCGTGCTCGGCACGGCATTCGACGCACCAGGTACCCCAGACATTCACAAGGTGCCAGGCGCCGCGCAGCTCACGGCCCTCGTAATGCTGTCCGACCTCGATCAGCTTGGGCAGCGTGAATTCGGGTGCGGATTTGCCGAGCAGCGGCGAGACGATGATCTTCGAGCCGTTCTTAGGGGCATTGAAAATGCCGAAGGCCAGCACCACGACGATCAGCGCGAAAGCGCCCAGCGGCAACAGCGAACGCTTCATGGCCGGGCCGATGGGCTCTCGGCCAGTGCCGAGCTCGCGGCGGCTGCGGCCGGCGCTAGTTTATAGCGGCGATCAAACAGTGTCGTGATGCCGCCCAGTGCCATGATTACGGCGCCCAGCCAGATAAAGCGGATCATCGGCCGGTACTGCAGGCGCAGGCTCCACGCGTCCTTGCCGACGTCCTCCCCCAGGGCCACGAGCAAATCGCGATTCCAGCGCGCGTCGATGGCGGCTTCGGTCATCACGGAGCCTTGCACAAAGTAGTGGCGTTTTTCGGGATTGAGTTCGGCGACCACCCGCCCGTTTCGCGAAGCCGTCACATGGCCGCGGAAGCCGTCAAAATTCGGGCCTTCGATGGACTCCCCGCCGTTGAAGCGGAATACGTAGTCGCCCACCTGCTTGCTCTCCCCGCGCGCCAGCGCGACATCGGTCTCGATGGTGTATGTCTTGACGAAGGTGATGCCCAGAACGAATAACCCCAGGCCGATGTGCGCGACGGTCATGCCGACCTGGCTGGCGGGCAGAGGCACTCTCTGGCGCAGTCGATTGAGAGGGTCGATCAATGAGGAAAGGATGATCCAGAATCCCACCACCGCGCCCACGGGCGTGAGCAGGTGGCTACCGCCGTAGATGCCATAGGTAATCGCCAGTCCCGCCAGCAAGGCTCCCGCCAGTGCGCCGAGGATGCGTCGGCGGGACTCGCCCAGGGCCCCGCGGCGCCAGCGTGCGTGCATTCCGATCGACACCAGCATCACCAGAGGCAGCATTGGCACCAGAAAGCTGGGATTGAAATACGGTGGCCCCACCGACAATGTTCCCAGCCCCAGCGTATCGGAGATCAATGGGGCCAGCGTGCCGCCGAATACCACCGCCGCGGCCACCACCAGCAGGATGTTGTTGAACAGCAGGAAGGACTCGCGCGAAACCATTTCGAAGCCCACGCTGGATCCGAGCGATGGAGCGCGCCAGGCGTAGAGTGCCAGCGCACCGCCGATCATCAGAATAAGGAAGGACAGGATGAAGATGCCGCGTGCCGGGTCCGAGGCAAAGGAGTGCACGGACACCAGCACGCCCGAGCGGACCAGAAACGTGCCCAGCAGGCTCAGGGAAAAGACCGCAACTGACAGCAGCAATGTCCAGCTCTTGAACAGACCGCGCTTGTCGGTGACCGCCAGCGAGTGGACCAGTGCCGTGCCCACGAGCCAGGGCATGAACGAGGCGTTTTCGACCGGATCCCAGAACCACCAGCCGCCCCAGCCGAGCTCGTAGTACGCCCACCAGCTGCCGAGCGCGATGCCGCAGCTCAAGAATGCCCAGGCCGCCACCGTCCACGGTCGTTGCCAGCGCGCCCAGGCATGGTCGGTCCGCCCCTCGAGCATGGCCGCGCAGGCAAAGGCGAAGCTCACGCTCATGCCGACGTAGCCCGCGTAGAGGATCGGCGGGTGTATCGTCATGGCAAAATCCTGCAGCAGCGGATTGAGATCGTTCCCATCCACCGCCGCCGGAATGAGCCGCTCAAACGGATTTGAGGTCGACAGCAGGAAGAGCAGGAAGCCGAAGTTGACGACCCCCAGCACTCCCAGCACCCGTGCCACGTAGGTGCGCGGCAGATGAGTGGTGCGCAGCGTTACCGCGATCGTCCACAAGCCGAGCACACAGATCCACAGGAGCAGCGAGCCCTCGTGAGCTCCCCACAACGCCGCGATCCGGTAAAAAAGCGGTAACGCCGAATTGGAATGTTCGGCGACATACTTCACCGAGAAGTCGTTGACCACGAAGGCGTGCACGAGGGTAAAGGTACCCAGGCACAGAAATATGAACTGTCCGGCGACGGCCGAGGACGCCACAGCCAACCAGCGGTCGCGATTGAGGTGGGCACCCATGAGTCCAAAGAACGCCTGCGCGGCGCTCAGGAGAAGGGCGAGGATCATGGCAAAGTGTCCGATTTCGATCAGCATCAGCGCGGCGCCTCCTGGTGCAACGTGGCGGCGGCCTGCCCTTGCTTGAGGGACCGTGCCACCTCCGGCGGCATGTATTTCTCATCGTGCTTGGCCAGTACTTCGTCGGCGACAAATACGCCGCTGGCGTTCATGCGCCCGAGCGCCACCACTCCGGCACCTTCCTTGAACAGGTCGGGCAGCACGTTCGAATAGGACACGGGCACCGAGTGCGCAAAATCCGTGACCACGAAATGTACATTGAGGGTCCCGGCCTGACGCTGCACGCTGCCCTTGACCACCATCCCGCCGAGCCGGAAGCGCTGACCCGTCTTGACCTCACCGGCCGCGACCTTGCTGGGATCAAAGTAGAACATCACATTCTCGCGGAACGCGCGCAGCGCCAGCGCACCGGCCAGTCCCACGCCGCAGACGATGACCAGCACCAGCGTGGTACGTCGCTGCCGCGGTGTCACGGATCGCTCCGTGAGGCCGCCGCGCGGCGTCGCGCCTCGCGCACCGCCGCGTCGAAATCACGCCGCGCAAGATAAATATTCAGCCCGACGGCCGCGGCCGTCAGCAGGTAGCAAGGCCACACAAAGGGCCAGTAGCCGCCCATGTACAACCAGTGCATCATGTGCCTGACATCCCTAGCGCCTCGCGGATCCAGCGTGCACTGCGCTCACGGCGCAGCACCTCGCCCCGTGCCCGCGTCAGCATGATGGCCGAAAAATAGAGCAGGAAGGCCAGCATCATCAGCAACAGCGGCAGCAACATGCTCGGGGGCATCGAGGCCTTGCCGAATTTCAGCAGCGTGTGACCCTGGTGCAGTGAGTTCCACCAGTCCACCGAGTAATGGATAATCGGCAGGTTGACCACGCCGACCAGCGCCAACACCGCGCTCGCCCGGTCGGCGCGCGCCGTGTCGTCGATGGCACTGCGCAGTCCCATGTACCCCAGATACAGGAACAGCAGCACCAGTTCGGAAGTAAGGCGAGGATCCCAGGCCCAGTAAGTGCCCCACATGGGGCGTCCCCACAGGCTACCGGTCGCCAGTGCTAGCGCGGTGAACCAGGCGCCGATGCTCGCGCAGCTGGCGGCCACGGCGTGAGCGACATTCATGCGCCAGATCAGGCCCACTCCTGCCGCGCCGGCCATCACGGCATAGGCGACGGTGGAGAGCACCGCAGAGGGCACATGCACAAAGATGATGCGGTAGCCCTCCCCTTGCTGATAGTCGGGCGGCGCGATTCCCAGCCCACCGATCAGCCCGGCCGCACCGGTGATCGCCGCGACCCACGACAACCACGGGATCATCTGGCCCGCGGTCCGGTAGAAATGCGGCGGTGACGCGTAGCGGTGCAACCAGGCCCAGTTCATTGTCACTCCAGGTCTCTCACTCTAGGCTGATACGCACTGCAGCGGCTGCTGCCAGCGGAGCCAGCGTGGCACTCAGCACGACGATCGCCGCCAGCATATACATGGGCGCCGAGGTCGGTTCGAGCGCGATTGCCAGTGCCGTGGCGCGCGCCCCGAAAATCAACACCGGCACGGCCAGCGGCAGCACCAGCAGTGCAAGCAAGGCGCCGCCTCGCCGAAGCCCGAAGGTGAGCCCCGCACCCACCGCCCCGATGAGACTCAGCGCAATGCTCCCGAGCAGCAGCGCCGCGAGTATTGCGGGAATCGCCGCGTAGGGTGCGCCCAGCGCCGTCGCCACCAGGGGGGCCGACAGGACCAGCGGCAGGCCGGTCATAAGCCAATGGACACAACACTTGGCCAGCAGCAGCCACGACAAGGGTAATCCGGACACTGCCAGTTGTTCCAGCGAGCCGTCCTGACCATCTTCACGGAATAGCAGCTCCAAGGCCAATAAACACGATAACAATGCGGCGACCCATAGAGCCGCGGGCGCAATGTCTCTGAGCCGCGACAGTTGCGGATCGCTCGCCAGTGGAAACAGCGTGGTTACGACGAAGAAAAACACCAGCGGTTGCAGCCATTCGGCCGCCCGGCGCATTCCCAAGCGCAAATCGCGCAGTACCAGGAGCCCGCCGGCGCGCAACGGTGAGACGGTATTGGGACCCGCGCTGTTCATGATAGTTCGAGGCTTTGCAGCTGCCCCGCGGATACGGACAAGGGCTGATGCGTGGCAATAACCGCGAGCCCGCCCGCCTCGAGGTGGGCCGCCAGGATTTGACCGAACATCTCCTGCCCGCGACGATCGAGGTTCGAAGTGGGCTCGTCCAGCAGCCACAGGGCGCAATCGAGCAGCAATACTCTTGCCAGCGCGACGCGGCGCTGCTGGCCAGCGGACATGTGCTTTGCCAGGCGCCGGTCGGAATCGGCGTAGCCGACTCGGGCGAGCGCGGCATCGATCTGGCTGTGATCGAGTGCCCTTCGCAACCCCGCCGAGAAGTGCAGATTCTCATGCGCGGACAGGTCACCTTTGAGTCCGGTGCCGTGGCTGAGCCAGGCGAGTTCGCTGTGGAAGGCGTGGTGATCCTTGCGGGTGTCGAGGCCGCGCCAGTGCACCGTGCCGGACTCCAGCGGCAAGAGGCCGGCGAGTGCACGCAACAGGCTGGTCTTGCCCGCCCCGTTGGGCCCGCTCACTTGAAGGCAGCTCCCCTCCTCCAGCGCGAAGTTCACGCCGCGCAGCACGTGTACGTCGGCCCGCCACAAATGCAGCGCCTCGGCAAGGAGCGATCGTTGAGCACTGCGCATAATGGTGCGGACGGCGGGAATCGAACCCACACTCCCTTTTCAAGGAAGCAGATTTTCCTGCCACTTCGGCTTTCGCCGCCGCTCACGCCAATCGCGAGCGTTCGTGGTCTGGACTATCCCTTCGCCATGGCCTCCTTCGCTGGCTGTAGGCGCCGCCCGTCTAGTCTCTACACCTTCCCCCTGCGGGGCTTGGCTCGGGATTGGCCTGGGTCTGCACCGGTAGCGTTCCCCGAGTTTGGGCGGTTCTGCACCGCGGGTTTCCCTGCGGGCACTCCTGTCAAAGTCTGCTGCGTATACCAGTTTCGCCACGTCCGCAAACGGTCTGGAAGCCAGGATCTGAATCCAAAATCCACGCCATCCTACTAAATATGGGCGCTTATCGCGCGCCAACCTTCGCGGGGACGCCCCGTCGCGCACCCCATCGGCACGGGCTCGATAACGTGCCGCCGCGCCAATGTGGGCCGGCCCTGAGGGCACGCGGCCCTCGATGAAGATCAGTTCTTCGACTTCGCTGATCCGTCCAGTTCCTCGATGGTGGCTTCCGATGCCCGGCGGCTCGTGCGCAGGCGCGCACTCGCGCGCTCCACGCCGGCGAGGACGCGCAGCATGTTCTCCCCGGCCAGCTTGGCGACTTCCTCGTCCGTCCAGCCGCGGCGCAGGAGCTCCGCCAGAAGCCCCGGGTACTTATCCACCCCTTCCAAGCCCACGGGTGTCGCAGGAATGCCGTCGAAGTCCGAGCCCAGGCCGACATGATCGATTCCCGCGATGCGGCGCACGTACTCGATGTGATCGGCAACCTCGGCAAGGCTGACCGTCGGTGCCGGGTGCGCCTTCACCCATTCGTCGAGGGCGGCCTTGGCACGATCCGGCTGGCCGATGTAGATGCCCGCAAAGGGCGGGCTGTCGTAGCGTGCCCGCTCGGCGGCATAGTCGGCGTCCCAGCGATTGCGGGCGGCAGAGACGTAGCCGGGATAGAAGTTGACCATCACGACACCGCCGTTTTTCTCCAGCCGGCGCAGCACATCGTCCGGTACATCACGCGGGTGATCGACGATTCCCCGTGCCGAGGAATGCGAGAACATCACCGGGGCTTCCGAGGTGTTCAGCACCGCCTGCATGGTCTCGGCGGACACGTGGCTGATGTCCACCACCATCCCGAGGCGATTCATCTCGCGCACGACCTCGCGCCCGAAGGCAGTGAGGCCGTGGTGCTTCGGGGCATCGGTCGCCGAATCGGCCCACTCGGTATTCGAGGAATGCGTGAGGGTCATATAGCGTGCGCCCAGCGCGTACAGCTCACGCAGCACCGGGAGTGAATTATTGATCTGGTGCCCGCCCTCAACACCAATCAAGGAGGCGATTCCCCCGGCCTTGTGTATGCGGCGCACGTCCGCCGCGCTGTAGGCGAGTTCGAAATCGTGTGGATAGCGCTCCGCCATCTGCCGCACAATGTCGATCTGCTCAAGGGTCGCCTGCACCGCGACCGCTCCTGGCATGTCCACCGGCACGAACACTGACCAGAACTGCCCGCCGACGCCACCCCGGCGAAGCCGGTTGATGTCGGTCATCAGCGCGATACCGCCGGCTGCGACCGGCAATGAGGAGGTATCAGCGCTCAGATCGATCGTCGAGAGCTTGCTGTGAAAGCGCTCGCGGATCTCCCAGGGCAGATCGTTGTGGCCGTCGATGAGCGGAGTGTGCTTGAGGATCTGCGTCACGCGCGCCGAGTAGTCCTGCCCGGCCGGGGCGGCCGCGCACAACGTCGGTATCGCCAGCAGCGACGAGAAAATCCAGATGAGTTTTTTAAGCATGTCATTCCCCAAGCTTTGGTCGGTGATTGCCCCCGGCATGACCCGTGTCGGCCATCTTCCGTGGGCACAAGAGCGGCATCAGAAGATGGTGGACTTGCAGATGCCAGGTTCGCCGGACGGGCGCGATCAATAATTCACGCTGAATCGAAGTAGCCCGCCAATGTATCCAATCCAGACGACGCCCAGCAGACTCGCAGCCACCAGAAATCCCCAGAGCCGCGAGGTCGTGGGCACATTCAACCTGGACAGGCGCCATGCGCTCCACATGCCCAGCACCAAGGCCGCCACGGCCCCAAGGCCTGAGACTTGCAGCGCGCGAACCACGGGGTCCAACTCGCCCCGGTACACCTGCAGGTCGAGGGTGAGTACCGGCCTGAGCAGCAGGAACCAGGCTACGAGGTAGATCGCATCGAAGGCCGCCGCGGCGCGCAGGTGCAGCCGCCAGCGACGAAATTTCGAAGCCACCTGTTCCGAGACAGCTGCACGTACCTTCAACAGCGGAGATAGCAGCCAGGCCAGCAGCGTGAGAGTCAGTATGAGACATGAGCCGAGCAGCACGGTTAGATTGAGCGGCGCCGACCTCTTGAACGGGACGGCTTGCAAGACCGAGGTGGGGTCCGAGCTGTCGAGGACGGTCTTGATCCCGCCGATGGTCCGTAGCGCGAGCTGTCGATTACCACCGACCTGCCTCCAGATCTGCGGCCCAGTTTCGCGGAAGGTCACCGGACCAGGGTCCAGAAACCCCGGCGCCGAGATCGTCCCGTCGGGATTTGCGGTAATGGCCGACTGCTGCAGCAGGTAGAAGATGCTCAGAAATCCATGCTCGACACGACGCGAACTCTCGTACCTTCCGGCCATTTCCTGAGAATCGGCGGGTGCCGACGACCGGGGCGGCGAGTCCGCTGTGGCGACGGCTGGCGGGAAGTAACGATCCATAAAGCCGTCGAACAGCGCCATGCGCGCGCCGTACACCGCCTCGTCGCGACCCCGGCTGTTAAATGTGTAAAAGATGCCGACGCCTTCATTGGGCAGCAGGTCCAGTTCAGTGTGAAACAGAACAGTGTCGCCGCCGTGCCCGATTACCACGTGCCCGTTGTGCTCCTCCCGGAAAAAGCCGTGCGCCATCGTGGCAAAGCCTTGCGGGGCGCTTTCCGAGGGAGTCTGCATGCGCTGTGCGGTCTCGGCGCGCAATATCTGAGCGTCATCGAGACGACCCTGCTGCAGGTGCGCGATCATGAACCGCGACATGTCCGCTGCCGTGGTCGTGCCGCTTCCCGCCGGCCGGGTCACGATCTGCTCATAGGCACCGGGCGGGAGCGAGGCGGTCTGGTACCCCTTGGATACGGCGGCCGCGAATCGCGCGGGAAGCGGCTGGTCGAAGCTGGTGTGGGCCATGCCCAGGGGCGACAGAATGTGTCTATCGACGTACCGCTCGAACGGCTCTCCCGAGACACGCTGCACGATATAGCCCGCCAGCGAGGCCCCGTAGTTGGAGTAGGCCGGGACCTGGCCCGGCGGGAACAGCATGGGCCGCGGGTGTTCCTTCAGATACGCCTCGGTCGATGGGAGTCCCCTCGGGTCCGTTCGCAGTATGTCCTTCAGTCCCTCCTCGAACCCGCCCCTGTGGTTCATCAGGTCGCGAAGGGTGATGGGTTTGCCAAAATCATGGGGAATCTTGAAATCCAGGTAGTCGTTGATGTCCCGGTCGAGATCGAGCTTGCCCTGCTCCACCAATTGCATGACGGCCGTCCACGTGAACAGCTTCGAGGTCGAACCGATCCGGACCATCGTGAGTTCCGGGCGCATCGGCAATTTCTTGCTCACGTCGGAGTAGCCGTAACCTTTCTCCAGAAGCACGGCGCCGTCCTTGACCACGACCACGACGCCCCCGGCGATGTCCCCCGCCTTCAGCGCATACGGAATCATTCCGTCCAGCCAGGCCTCGAGATCGGCACGCTCGAGTGGATGCGCGCTTTGAGCCCCGGCACCGGCCGAGGATCCGTCGGAACGGGGCGCGCTTGCGTGTGCGGGCGCCGCGGATGGAGTTTTCCGCGCCTCGCTCGTTGCGGATCTTGCGGGCGTTAGCTCAGCCAGGAGCGCTGCGGCAATGACCGCGACGACAATGATCTTCCGGAGGTTCATCGGTTTTTTTCCCTCAAATGCCATTCCGCCGTGAAATGTGAGTTGGCCGCCCTGCTTTCAGAAACTCGTATTGATGGGCTCATTTTTTGGCCGGCGGGACCGGCGTGAACAGCAGGTCCTGGTAGTCATAGCTGAAATCCGCGACGGGTGAGACGGCTTTCATCCGGACCTGGCCCACCTTGCCCTCGGCGTCCAAGCTGAAGGTCACGTAGGCCGGTTCGATCGCTTTGTCGTCGAGGTGCGTGACGAAGGTGTCGTATTGCCAGTGCTCGAGCCTGCCGGCCATGCGCGGCGTGGACTTGAAGTCGATCCTGAGCTGGCCGTCCGCCTGGGTGATCTCGATGTTGCCATACCAGGCATCGTTGAAGACCCCGGCGTAGCGCTCAAGGGGGAGCGAAGGGCCGACGGGCGCTGGCTTTGCCGTCTGTTCCTTCAGGGCGGCCAGCGCTTCCGCGACGCGGCGCTTTTTCTCGGCCTGGTAACGCGCGACCCAATCGGTGTAGGGCAAGCCGAGATAATGATCCAGCAGCTCGAACATGAGCCCGCGGATGATCTCACCGTCCTCGCTGTTGATCTGGATGGAAAAGCCGACCTGGCGGTCCGGGATCAGCACCACGGCGGTCAAGAAACCAAACACCGCGCCGCCGTGCCAAACGACCTTCGTGCCGCGGTAGTCCATGACATCCCAGCCCAGCGCATAGGAGTTGAAGCTCGGCTGCGTGAGTTTCAGGGCATCGGGCAGCGGGCTGATTGGCTCCGGCACCATCGGGTTCCACATCTGCTCGTGCGCAGCCACTGAGAACAGGCGGCCGGCGTGCCCGGGCAGCTCTCCGTGGTGCAGCTGGATGTACAGCCAGCGCGACATGTCGTTGGCACTGACCGCAAGCCCTCCGGCGGGCGCGGCGGTGCGGCCCAGTTCGTCGCGCTCATCCAGCAGCTCCTGGGTACCGGTCCCGCGGAAGCCGCCGTCCATTCGCGCGTGCGGCTGGGCGCGGTTCATCGCAGCGAAGCGCGACTCCGAGTCGCTGGTCGAATGCAGCATCCCCGCGGGCTTGAGGACATGCTCGGCGGTGTAGTGCTCCCAAGTCTCCCCGGTCACCGACTCGATGAGCTGCCCGGCCACCATGTAGAGCACATTGTCGTAGGCGAAGGCGCTGCGGAAACTGGTGGCAGGCTTGATGTAGCGCAAGCGGCGCACTGACTCAGCGCGGCTGAGATTGGTGCGCGGGACGAACATCAGGTCCCCGGCCCCCAGCCCGAGTCCGCTTCTGTGCACGAGCAGGTCGCGGATCGTGATTTCACGGGTCACCCAGGGATCGTACATCTGGAAGCCGGGCAGTCGATCGGTCACCTTGTCGTCCCAGCCAATGCGGCCCTGGTCCACGAGGATTCCAAGATCCGCCACCGTGACGGCCTTGCCGGTCGAGCCGGTCGGAAAGATGGTGTCCGCATCCACCGGATCGTTCTTGCCCATGGCTTTTACGCCGAATCCCTTGGCGAGGGTCACCGTGTCGCCCTCGAGAATAGCGATTGCCATGCCGGGAACGCCCACCGCGGTGCGCGCCCGTTCTACACGTTGTGCGAAGTCTTTGGGCGGTGCGCCGAACAGCACGGGACAGGCCAGCACCAGCGATGTAAAGATGATTTTCTTCATGTCGTTTCCTGGCGTACGCTGCCCCGCCGCAGCTTATAGAGGCCGATCGTGAGAACCGGCAGAACATAGACCAGCAGGAATATCGCCGCGAGCAGCCGGTAGCCGTTGGCGATAAGCGCCACCAGGCCAAAGCGTGTCGCCAGGAACATGCACCCAGCGAGGATCAGCAGCGCGATCGAAAGACGTGCACCGCGTCCGAGCGAGTGGCCGCGGCGGCGGTGCCACGCGTGAGCGATGCGCTCATTGATCGCGTGCACCGAACCGGTGCCGCTCTCAAGGAGCGCACCAAAGATCATCAGCTGGAATAACAGGCGGAATAGCGGCATGTCGAGACGCTGCAGCAGGAAGTCAGAGGGCAGCGTGACCGCGCCGATCTGCGGGTAGTAGGCCACCATGCAGCAGAAGAACAGCAGCGCCGGTAACATCGCCAATGGCCCGGCGATAAGCCCTGCGATGAGAGCATCGCGGTCGCTGGTCAGGTGGCGTAGTACCGGCAGGATCACCATCGCGCCGACGATGTTGTAGCTGGCGTAGGTCACGCCGCCCGTGACCCAGTGGTCCATCGGCACGTGGCGGGAGAATCCCGCCACGATGAGTCCGCCGAAGTGCGTGAGCGCGAACACCAGGAACAGCGCATAGACCCCGTACAGCAGGAACGAGACGTAGGTGAACAGCCGCTCGACCGAGGTATTCCCGTAGGCCACGACGAGGGCAATCGATGCCATGAGCGCGAGCGTGCCGACCATCGAGGGCGCGCCCAGGCTCGCGGCGATGGCCCCAGCGGCTGCGCCGAACACCGCAAGAATCAGAACCACGAAGAGCACGTAGGCGGCCTCGAAGGCGATCCATCCCGGGCCCAGGAGCGAGCGCACGAAGCTCTGGTAATCGCGCGCGCCGGCGGCGCGGGCAAAGCGAAAGGTGGCGATACATACCCCGCTCCAGATGAGCGTCGCCAGCAGCATCGCGGTGATGCCGCCCCACGGACCGCTGGGCAGGAAGAATTCGGCGAGTTCGCGCCCCGTGGCGTAACCGCCCCCGATCACGACCGCCTTGAAGGCCAGGCCGGGAAGCAGGAAGCGCTGGAACCGGGATGACATCGCCGGCTCCTTAGGCAATGAAATGCGCGGGCGTGTCGCGCAGGCGGCGGCCAGGAATCACGCGGCCTGCCTGCTTTGGCTCCCCCAAACCTTCTCGTCGGACCAAATCATGCCGTTGGCATAGGTAATGCTGGGCGGGGGGTCGTGCTTGAGAAAGGTGGGCCCGTCCAAGTCCACGACATCGCACAGCTGTCCGAGGATGAACGAGGGTGCCATGGCAAGACTGGTGCCCACCATATTGCCGACCATCACGTTCAGCCCCAACCGACGGGCCTCGCGCGCCATGGCCAGTCCTTCGGTGAGACCGCCGCATTTGTCGAGCTTGATGTTGACCGCGTTGAAGCGCCCTACCAGTCCGGGCACGTCGGCCAGAGTCAGCGCGCTCTCATCCGCAATCAGCGGGATCGGCGACACGAAGCCCTCGAGCTCCGCCTCGCAGCCACGCTTGAGGGGCTGCTCGAGTTGGCTGACGTGCGCGTCCAATAACCCGGCGATCAGCGGCTTGAGTCCCTCGATGGTGTAACCCTGATTCGCATCGACGCCGATCCACGCGTCCGGCCGCGCCGCGCGCACCGCGCTCACGCGCTCCATGTCCAGCGGCGCATTTCCGGTGAGCTTGAGTTTCAGAGCCCGCGCGCTCGCGTAGCGTCGCGCGCCATCGGCCATATGCGCCGGGCTCTCCGCGCCGAGCGTGAAGGTGGTGAGCAGTGGCTTGGGCGGGCCCAGACCTGCAAGCTGCCAGACCGCTTTGCCGCTCCGCAGGGCATCGAGTTCCCACAGGGCGCAATCAAGCGCATTGCGCGCTCCGCCTGCCGGAAGGAGCGATTGCAATTGAGCGCGGTCGATGCCCGCCTCGATCGTCGCGCGCTTGGACTCCAGGGTTGCGACGATGTGCTCGGCAGTGTCGTTGAGGTAGTAGACCCCGGCGGCCTCGCCGCGACCACGGTACTTGCCGTCGTCCACAGTCACTACGACCACGTCCTGGCCATCGAACACGAACCCGGAGATGCGAAAGGGAGCCGAGTACTCCAGCCTGACCTTCTCGACTTTGAGCTTGAGGGGCGCCATCAATAGTTGGTTCCGAAGCTAAGCAGTTTGCACGCCAGAGCGGCCCACAGTACCGCACCGGCCGAGATCAGGAGCACGATACTCCAGACCTTCGCGGGCCAGCGGCGCCGACCGCGCCACACTTCCCTCAGGTTCCACAGCATCGCGGCCACGCCGCCGATGAAGGCCACGGCGCCAAATATCTGCGCGAGCCACAACAGGGGATCCAGACGCGCGCTCAGGGAATTCGTGTCCTTGATTATGAGGGTGAAGATCAGCAGCCAGAGGGCGAGGCCGCCGATGATCAGCACCGAGGCTATGCGGCTCCAGCGATAGGCCCGCATGGATGAGGGCGTCAATGCCAGCGGTGCCTTGTAGCGTCGTCGTACCAGTGCCGCCACCGGCCACAACAACGCGGTCAGCAGCAACGCGACGACGCCAAGCCCCAGGAGCGGCAGCAGCCAGCTGCTGTCGGCGTACCAGGGCACGCGCTCGAACACCATGAACGGCGAGAGCAAGTCGAAGCTGAAGCGCACCGGCCGGCCCGCGACGACCTGCGCCGCGGCTCGGTCGTGGCCATCCGCGTCGGACCAGACGAACGGTGCAACTTCGATCCAGTGACGGGGCTTGCCGTTGAGCCCGGGGAAAGGCAATACGAGTTCGCCCTTCTTGCCAACCCCCACCTTGGTCTGACTGATAAAGCCGATGCCGGCGAGGAAGTTGGACTGGGAGCCGCGGGAATTCGCCCAGGCGCCACTCATGAGTGCGGCGTGTGCGGCCGCGGTCTTTTCATCCACCCCCGCCTTGGGAGGCACGGCGGGGAAGTAGCGGTCGGCAAAGTCCTGGAACAGCGCGCCGCGCAGGCCGCCGACCGCTCCGTCCTTCCCGGGACTGCTGAAGGAGACGTAGAAACCCACGCCCTGATCCAGGAACAGGTGCAGTGAGGTGTGGAAATAGTCGGTATCGCCGAGGTGACCGATGACCTCGTGGCCGTTGATGTTGGTCTCGAAAAAGCCCAGCTCCATCCGGTTCAGCGGTGGCAGCAAGGTCAGGGGGCTGTTGTGCATCGCCTCGGCGGTCTCGGCCTTGAGTATCCGATTGCCGTGGTACTCGCCACCCTGCAGATGGGCGATCATGAAATGCGCCATATCCTCGCCGGTCGAGGCCAGCGAGCCGGCGGGTGCCGGGCCAATGATTTCATAGGGCCGTGGTTCCTCGGAGGCCACCGGATAGCCCTTGGACATCAAGGGCACGAGCTGTGCGGGCAGCGGCTGCCTGAAACTGGAGTGCTGCATGTCGAGCGGCGCGAATATGTGCTTTTCGATGTAGCTGTCAAAGGATTCCCCGGACAGGCGCTGGACTATGTAGCCGGCCAGCGATGCCCCGTAGTTGGAGTACGCCGGTGTGGTCCCCGGCGCGAATACGCGCGTCGGCACCCAGGCCTTCAGCAGGGTATCGAAGGCTGGCGACTTCGGGTCCTCGGAGATGATGCCCTTGGCCTGTTCCTCAAACCCGGCGGTGTGCTGCATCAGATTGCGCATGGTGATGGGTTTGCCATCGCGCTCGGGGATCTTGAAGTCCAGGTATTGATTGACGTCGGCGTCGAGATTGATCTTGCCCTGCTCGACAAGTTGCATGACCGCGGTCCAGGTGAGCAGCTTGGAGACCGAACCTGGACGGAATAGTGTGAGCGCCGGATCGACCGGCAGGCGCTTGGCCACGTCCGAGTAACCGTAGCCACGCTCGGTGAGCACCTGGCCGTCCTTCACCACCACGACGACCGCGCCAGCGATGTCGCCCGTCTTGAGCGCGTAGGGCATATAGCCATCGAGCCAGGCGTTGGCATCCTGCGCGGTCAGCGGCGCAGCCGAGCCCGCACTGCCAACGGGGGCCGGGGCACTGCCCTGCGCCTGGCTGAGCGCGCCGGCGATTGCGAGGAGACCGGCAGTAACGGCGGTGGCGAATTGTGTTTGCTTGCTCATAGTTCTACTTCCTGGTGGCCCGGGTCAGCCCAGGCACGAATCGATGAGTCGTTCGAATTCCGCTCCCGGTCGCATCGGGTCGGCAACGGGCAGACCGAGGCGCGCACTCTCCTGCGCCATCAGCTCACGGGCTGCGCCCAATTCCAAGTGCGAGGTGTTGAGGCTGGCGCCACCGCAGCGAATCGCGGGATTGGTAAGCCTCCCCAGGCGCAGATTCAGATCTATAGTCTCGGCGATGCTCGGTATCGCGAATTCCGGATGGCCAAGGATGCACTCGCGCCCGGGCTGGTGGCACACGACGATGACATCGGGCTGGCTGCCGTGGAGAAGCCCCAATGAGACCGCCGCGTAGGCCGGGTGAAACAAGGACCCCTGCCCTTCAATGACGTCCCAGTGCGATGGGTCGGCAGCCGGGCTGAGCAATTCTGCAGCGCCGGCCTCGAAATCGGCGACCACTGCGTCCATGGGCATGCCACCGCCGGAAATGAGAATCCCGGTTTGCCCGGTGGCACGAAAGCTGACCGCCTGGCCGCGCGCCTGGAAAGCCCGTGCGATCGCCAGTGCGCTGTATTTCTTGCCCAGCGCGCAGTCGGTGCCTACGGTGAGTAGCCGCTTGCCGGTACGCTTTGAGCCGCTGGCGCAAGGGATGTCCGGCGGTGGTGTGCGTACATCGATCAAGCGCCGACCGTAACGCGCCGCCGCAGACTTCAGCGCTGGCACGGAGGCGAGCTTCACGTGCAGGCCGCTGACAATGTCCAACCCGGACTCCAGTGCCTCGACCAGCAGCGGCACCCAGCTCTCACCGATGACCCCGCCGGTGTTCGCGATGCCGATCACGAGTCCCCGTGCACCGCGCGCGCGAGCCTCTTTTGGCGCAAGGCGCGGCAGACCCGTGCTGACGGTGGCCGTGTCACACCCCCACTCGGCGATGCAGCGCTCCGGAGCCCAGTCTCGCAAGCCGAAGGCGGTCTTGGCATACGCCGCCTCAGTCGCATCGCCCAGAAAGAGCAGGTACGGGTACGGCAAATGCATCACCGAGGCCGGTGCCGGGCTGTTTGAATCATTCATGACGTCAGACCGTCCGCTTAGGACTTAGTGTAGTACTTACTTGAGCCGCACTCGGCGAGGATTGAGAATCCCTTTTAGAATTTCGCAGTCACTGCCACGCCGATAGTGAGCGGTTGCGTGACGGTCACCGCCGAATACGGCGAACCGGTCTCAGCGCTCGCGTAGCTGGTGAGTCCTCGTGAATCGCTCAGATTCCTGCCGTAGAGCGCAAAGCTGTAGTGGTCATTTTGCAGGCCGAGCCGCGCGCCGTAGGTGCTGTAGCTGGGCAGAATCACTTGGCCGGCGGCCGAACTGGCGAAATCGCTGCTCCGGGAGCCGACGTAGCTCCAGGTGGCGCCGACAAAGGCGCTGTAATTCCCGAACGCTGGCCGCTTGTATTCGGCGTCCACCGAATTGCCCCATTCCGGCGCATACGGCAGACGATCGCCCGAGTGCGCGTTGATGGCCAGCGCGTCAGAGGTCAGCTTCGCATCGGTGTAGGCCCCGGTCCATTGGAAGGTCAGGCCCTGCACAGGAAGGTAGGCAAAGCTCCACTCAACGCCCTGGCTGCGCGCGGTTCCGCCATTGGCATTGATGTTAAAGCCGTTGACCACCTCGAGGAGTTGAATGTCCTTCCAGTCGACATGAAAGGCCGCAATGTCGACAGAAAAGCGCCCGTCGACGAGGGTCGATCGCAGACCAAGCTCAATATTCGTCGTGCTGTCCGAGCCATACTGGCGCGGCACGTCCGGCGTCGCGTTGGGCGGTAATACGTTGGGGCCACCGGGACGATAGCCGGTCGCCAGGCGCGCGTACATCATGTTCTTCGTATCGAAATGCCAGGTGGGCGCCACTGAATATGTCCATACATTCTCGCTGGAGGTGCCGTTGACAACCTGAGGATTGGGCGTGACCCCGAGCAAACTTGCGAGGATCGGATCGTAAGTGGTGGTTTGGGTAAAGGTCTGTGAATTGCTGGACCAGCGGCCTCCGACCTGGATGTCGAACTGAGAATTGAAGTGATAGGTCAGGTCCAGAAATCCGGCGCCTTCCTTGTAGGTAGAATCGATCAACGGCTGGATAAGTAAGCCGGACACGGCGCCACTGGGAATTACCGCGGAATAGAGGTTTTGAGCCAGCGTTCCGTCCTCGTGAGTGTAGTAACCGCCGATCTGCCATTCGAGGCGATCGGTGTTTGGCGAGGTAAGACGAATTTCCTGGGTGAATTTCTTCAGCTCAGTGTCGCCGAACAGCGGCGCGCCGGCGGCAACGCCCCCGGTGAGCGCAGCAGCCAGGCCGCCATAGATGGGCGTGCCATCGGTCACCAAGTGTGTATCCAGAATGCCGTAACTCGTGGCGGATATGAGCTTGAAGGTTCCTACGTTCCAGTCGATCGTCGCATTGTAGTTTTCGTACTTGAACTTACTCGGTTCCGGAACGGCGCGCTCTTGGGTCAGATCGCCGTACAGCGGCTTCAATGTTACTGGATCGCTATCCACCAGGTTACTGGCGTCGTAGCTGGTGTTTTGCAATTCCGCGGTCAAACGAACCGACAGATCAGTCGTTGGTGCGAGCAGAAAGGAAGCGCGACCCCCCGACTTGCGGCCCTCGTTCAGCTGGCGCTGGCCACTCGAAGGATCGCTTATGTATCCGGGGACATCTTCGAAAAAGCCGCTGATCCGGAAAGCCATCTTATCGCCCAGCGGCATGTTGACCATGGCATGTGTCTGCAGGCCATTCCCGCCATGACTGATGCTTTCACCACCGATCTCGCCGCCAAGCGAATACTTACCGAGTTCCGGGGCATTGGTAACGAATTTGAGCAGGCCCCCCTCGCTGTTGGCCCCGTAGATCGTGCCCTGCGGCCCGCGCAATACTTCGATGCGCTTCATGTCAAAGGTATCGAAATCGCCCGTATTGATCCCGCCGTTGAGCAAGGCGTTGCTTGAGCCGTACGGCGACTCGTCGAGATAAACCGCCACCGTCGATCCCACGCCGCCGGCGTTCTGACCACGGAGCGTCAACCGTGTGAACCCAGACTGTGCGGTGGACAGTGACAGGCCCGGCACCAGAGCGGCGTAATCGGCAAATTCTCGCGCCTGGAGATCATCGAGCCTGCTGCCGCCCAGGGCCGTAATGCCCATGGGTACGTCCTGGAGAGATTCCTCGCGCTTCTGCGCGGTCACGATGACAGTCTCCAACTCGACGGGCTCAGTCGCCGGGGCCTGATTCGCCACTTGCGCAGCGCTGAGCTGAGACAGGCATGTTCCAGCCAGCCCGAGCACCGCGGACACTGCCGCTTTGACCGTAGAATTCATTGGCTCTTCTCCAAATCGCTATTCGTGGCGAACACCGACGCTTCAATCCTGAAGCGCCCATGTCGTGAGACACATTTGTCTAGTGAAAGATTATTATCCTGTATAGAGAAAACGGTGTCAAAGTTTTCCAATCCGGCTTCTCCAGCGCCCCAGATACTAGCTTTTGCCCGTGGGTTGCGGGGCCAACCGGCCGCGTGGGGTAGCGAGCGGCCCTGTCGCGGCCGCTGTGCGCCAAGGGGTAAGGTCAGGCTACTTTTTCGGCTTTTCCGGTGAGGCTGATCAGTTCGCCCGCCAGATCCCGGTCCTCGCTCGAACACACGCCCAAAACCAGCGCGCTCTCGCAGTCCTTGGCGACATAGGCGTGTCCCATCGTGCTGTCGAGGTAAACCCCCTGGCCTGCCCGGAGCACCACGGGCGTGTAGAACTGCAGGTGGACTTCGATGGTGCCCTCGAGTACAAAAACGAATTCCTCGCCCTGGTGGCGCACGGGTTCCCCAAACTCCGCGATGTCCTGGGCCCTGATGCGCGTGAGTATCGGGACCATACGCTTCTCGCGCAGGTCGGCGCACAGGTATTCATAGTCGTAGTTCGGTGTCGACACCTGAATTGAGTTTCCATCGCGGGTGAGACTGCGGCGGGCGGTGACGACCTTGGGCGCATCCATTGCGGGCGGATCGGCCTGCGCCAGGAACTCGGTCATCGTGAGTCCTAAGCGCGATGTGAATTGCTGCAGCTTGTCGTAGGTCAGCGAGAGCTTGTCCTGCTCGACCTTGGCGAGCGTCGAGAGTGGCACGCCCACCTTCTCGCTCATCTGGCGCAGAGTCCATTTCTTCTGGTGTCGCAGGGCCGCAATCAGGCTTCCCAGCGTTGTGTTCTTGCGCGTCATCCCGCTCGACTCCTTTTCGTGCCGGTCTAAGGCCTGTAGGCGCTACGAGTGCGCCAATCGGCACACGAGGTCGCTTACTATAATTGCGCACTGGCGTGTCTATCGCAAGAGAATCAATTCTCATTACAGGAACAAGGGGAGGCTGCCGAGGGTTGAGCCGCTAGGAACCCTACCCTGTCATCGATGGGCGGAAATATGTCCATCACAAAGCGAGCGCCAGGACTTCTTTAGGGGGAGCCGCACCGTGCTCGTCGAGTGCGAGTGCAGCGACGTTGACCTGGCTGGGCCGAAAAGTCAGCGCTCATGGGCACGCGGCACGGCTTGCAATCGCCGGGCGGCGACCTTGGGGGCCACCGCCAGTACCGCATAAACAGAATGGAGGCTAGGGTCGGAATCGAACCGGCGTACACGGCTTTGCAGGCCGCTGCATGACCACTCTGCCACCTAGCCTTTCAACGAGTGGTTGGAGCGGGAAACGAGGCTCGAACTCGCGACCTCAACCTTGGCAAGGTTGCGCTCTACCAACTGAGCTATTCCCGCATCTTCAGGAAGGCCGGAATTGTAGGGCGTCACAGGCCCAAGTCAAGGAAAGGGCTGCCATGGCAAGACCTGGCGCGCCGGCCTCGGCCATCAAAAAGCGTAGCCCACCGAGAGCACGAGAGTGGTCGGATTGAAGCGGATCGTGGTGCGCCGGATAACCCCGGCGGTGTTACCCGTGTAGTCGGTGTTCACCACGGCATAGTCGTAGGACGCGTAAGCGCTCCAGTGATCTTTGATGTGCCAGCGCACTCCCGCGGTCACCACGGGCCCTACTGAGCTGGTGAGGGAAATGGCGGTTGGACCACCATTGGCGGCATTACCCGCGGGCGTGGACTGCAAGTCATAAAACTTGGTGTAGTTGATGCCCACGCCCAGATAGGGGCGCCAGGTCTCCGGCTCATCGCGAAACACGTAGTTGATCACCAGCGAAGGAGAAAACCATTTGGCGGTCGATACCACTTGCCCATCAAAGGGCACCGAGCCGACCGTGGCCGGACCCTTGCCCACTGTCTCGGTCTTGGGCGGAACGCCGGCGGCCAGCTGCGCCACCCAGTGAGGTGCCAGCCGACGGATGTAGGCGAAATACGGAGTCGACACACTGTTGACGTCGAGATTCACGCCGGGAGGAACGTAGGGACCGGTGAGGTCATCGGCGCTGACGTGGTACTGCAGGAAATACCCGCCGAGTCGGATCTCATTGCCGAACACCGGACTTGTTGCGCTGACGAAAGCATCGGCGGCTGCGGCGCTGCGGCCCGCGAGTGCCGCACATACCAACACGCCTGCCGTGATCGCATTGCGGATATTCATAGGGGTGACCACTCAGAAACTGCTGAAGTAACCGCGTACCGCGGCCTGGCAGAAGGGTTCGACGGTCTGGTGATAGTTCTGGGCGACGCTCGATGCGCCGCCGGCCAGGCCGGCGGCGTCGGCACCGGCCGTATCTCCAGGGTTCGCCGCGAGCCAGGCCTCGGAGGCGGCCTGGTAGCCCTGGGTGTAGAGATTGAGCTTGGCCTGCTGGAAGGCAACCTCGACCGGGGCATACGGATCGCCGGCGCCGAGGCCCGATTCCAAATCCAGTACGGCGACCAGGCTCGTGGTGAGCGTTGCCGCGGTGCGCGCGACCGGCACGCCCTGCGTTTGCCACCACAGCGACATGATGCCGGTGTTGACCGGGTATGTGACGACCGGGTCCAGCGCGGCTCCGCACAGCAACACAGGCGCGGCCGGGATCCAGTTGCGCAAATCGTTCAGATGAAGATCATCGCGCAGTCCGTAGACCGGCGCAGCCGCGGCCGGAGCGTACGATGACGGCCCGGGTTGCGTGCAGTTGGGATTATTCGGATCCGGCGCTTGCAAGATGCAATCGCTGAGAGTCTGCAGGCCTAGGTCCGGATTGGACGCCGCGTCGCTCACGTAAGCCACGCGGACCTCGTTCTTGATCAGGTTTCCGGTGCCGAATCCCAACCTAAAAATGGCATTCTCCGGATGGTTGGGATCGAGCGGCGGTATCGCCAGGTACGCATCCAGCGGCGTGCCGGTTATCGGGGTGACGATGTTGAATAACGCCAGCGGAGGTATCTTGCCTTGAGCGATCAAGCCATTTGGTCCGTCGACCGGAGTGGCGCTGGGCAGCAGCGCTTCAATAGTGGGGGCGTAAGGCGCTTCGTAGAAGTCGGCCGTGGTCGCTCCGACACTTCCGTAGGCATTGCCGTAGGCCCGCTGGTAGCTCGTAATCAGCATGGGATAAAAGAGCGTGGAGTAGAGGGTGACGTGCCCGGTAAACGCAGAATCGCCAAACGCTTCGAGCGCGTACGGGCCAGACATCGTGCCTGCGGCCGTCACGGTCATGTGCGCCGCCTGCATGGCCTTGTGCGTCGCCATCGCCACGTAGCCGCCCTGTGAATAACCCGTAATGAAGAGCTTGCCATTGTCCGTGGTGGTGCTGGCCAGCACCTTGCCGAGCGCGCTGCGCGCCGCGGTCAGTGCATCGATCATGTCCTTGGACTGGGCGTCTTCATTCAGAAAAGGGTGATACGCCGCGGTTGATGAATCGAAGCCGACGTAGTTGGGCGCCACGACGATGTAGCCTTGGGCTGCAAACATGGCCGCAATCAAAACGCCTTCTTTGTTATTGGGGCTGGTGGGATCCGCGATGTTGACGGTCTTGTCCACCTGGGTACCGTGCGCGTACAGCACGATCGGTCGCGGCCCCGAGCATTGCGGCGCGGCGCCGGTGGGGATCATCAGGGCGCCGGATACCTGCTCTGCCTCGCCCGTGCCCCCGACGGTCCAGTAGTGCATGTAATTGAAATCAACGCCGCACGTGGGAGCTCCGGTGAGCGGCAGGAAGGGTGCAAACGCACTGGCGGAAAGTTGCGCTTGCAACGCCGCGGCATCCAGCGAGGCAATACGGAAAGGGGGATTGTCAACCAGCGTGCCGCGTGCCGTGCTGGTCTCCATCGTCGAGGTCGGGCTGTCGCTGCCACAGGCGCCGAGCGCGGCCAGAGAAAAAAGCAGCATGACTCGCAGAGAGGATATATTCATGCGCACCCACTGACCCTGAGGTCGGCTAGTGATTGAATTGGTCGGGGCGAGAGGATTTGAACCTCCGACCCCTTGCACCCCATGCAAGTGCGCTACCAGGCTGCGCCACGCCCCGACCGGAGCAAAGATGATAGGTCAGCGGCGCAAGACCCGCAGCACTTCTTCGAGTTCGAGGCGCACCTGGCGCACGATCTGCTGGCTCTGACTGATGTCGGTACGGGCTTCATCGCCTCCGAGCTTGTTGCGCGCGCCGCCAATCGTGAATCCCTGTTCATACAGGAGGCTGCGGATCTGTCGGATTATGATGACATCTTGTCGCTGGTAGTAGCGTCGGTTACCGCGTCGTTTGACGGGTTTGAGTTGCGGAAACTCCTGCTCCCAATATCGCAAGACGTGCGGTTTGACGCCGCACAACTCGCTGACCTCGCCGATCGTGAAGTATCGCTTGCCGGGTATCGCCGGCAGTTCGTTATTGTTCTTTGGTTCCAGCATACGCCTCGACCCGCGCTTTGAGCTTCTGTCCGGGACGGAAGGTGACCACGCGCCGCGCGCTGATCGGAATCTCCTCGCCGGTCTTCGGGTTGCGGCCCGGGCGCTGGTTCTTATCGCGCAGGTCGAAATTACCGAACCCCGAGAGTTTAACCTGTTCGCCGGTGGCGAGGGCGCCGCGCACCTCTTCGAAGAACAAGTCGACCAACTCACGCGCCTCACGCTTGTTCAGCCCAAGTTGGTTGAACAGCGCTTCCGCCATTTCTGCCTTGGTGAGAGCCATCATCTATTCTCTTATTTTTGCGTCCAAGCTCGAGCGCAGTTCTGCGCAAACCGCGGCGACTACTTCGTCCGCCTCAGCGTCCGTAAGAGTGCGTGATAAATCCTGCAAAATCAACCCCAAAGCAACGCTTTTTCGACCGGATTCTACACCCTCCCCCTGGTAGATGTCGAATACCCGCAGTTCATGCAGGCGGGTTGACGCCGCAACACTAACACGTTCCGCAATGCGTCCAAAAGTCTCGTTGGCCGCGACCGTGAAAGAAATATCACGGCGTATCTGCGGATAACTCGAAACCGGCATAAAACGAACCGGGGCGTTGCGCGTCACGGCCACGTAATCCAGCTCAAAGAGCAGTGGCGCATATGTAAAATCAAGCTCGCGTAACAGAGCCGGATGGAGCTCGCCAAGTTGGCCGATTACGCTCCCATCACGCACGATCTGCGCGCTTCGGCCCGGGTGCAGGCAAAGGGCCGTGCCGTGGGAATCAAAGCGATCGGGTTCGGAACGTCCACTCAACGCCAGCAAAGAAGCCACATCCGCCTTGAGGTCGTAGTAGTCGGCCGGGACGCGCTTGACTCCCCATTGCTCGGGCAAGCGCGAACCCAGGGATATGCCGGCGATCATCTTCTGTTCGTGAATCGCACCGTTGCTGGTGTGACGAAACTGGGTGGCGATTTCGAATAGACGAACGCGCTCGCGCTGGCGCCGCAGGTTTTCCCGGGCGGCCAGCACCAGTCCGGGCCACAGTGACGCGCGCATGACGGAGAGATTGCCGGCGATCGGGTTACGTACCGGAATCGTCTTGAGCTCACCGCACAGGAGCCGTTGCAGCGCCGGATCGGTAAAGCCGAAAGTCACGGCCTCGCTGTAGCCGCGTGCCGCGAGACCCTGCAGCACTGAGCGCTCGCTGCTTTGTAGGTCGCTCCGTCCGGCGATGATTCGGGCCCCGGATGGCGCCTGTTCGGGAAGCTGGTCGAGTCCGCCGGTACGCACCAGCTCTTCGATCAGGTCGGCCTCGATGGCAATGTCGAAGCGCCAGGACGGCGGTGTGACGCGCCAGGTATCCCCGTTGTCGCCTTCCACGATCATGCCCAGCGCGCGCAGACGTCGGCTGACCTCCGTTGCTGAAACGGGGCTGCCGAGGAGTCGGCTGATCTGCGCTGAGCGCAACACCACGGCTTCTCGGGTCGGAACTTCAGCGCGCAATTGCTCTAGGCAGGCGGGGCCCGGGCTGCCCCCGGCGATCGCGCAGATCAGCTCGGTCGCTCGTTCCAGCGCCCGCTCCTGCCCGGCCGGATCCACGCCCCGTTCGTAGCGCTGGCTGGCATCGGTGAGCAATCCATAGCGTCGGGCGCGCCCGACGATGGCAGAAGGATCAAACCACGCGACCTCGATCAGCAATTCCGTGGTGGTATCGGCGACCGCGCTGCGCGCGCCGCCCATGACGCCGGCCATTCCGACCGGACCGGCGGCGTCAGCAATCACCAGCACATCCTCGCTCAGGGAGACTTCGCGCCCATCCAGCAGCGTCAAAGCCTCCTGTGCCGTGGCGCGGCGCACCTGCAGCCCCGTACGCAACTGCGCGAGGTCATAAGCATGCAAGGGCTGGCCCAACTCCATCAGCACGAAATTGGTGATGTCCACCACCGGGCTGATCGAGCGCAGCCCGCAGCGCTCGAGGCGTTCGCGTAGCCACTGGGGTACAGCCCGGCGATTGTCGACACCGTGTATCACGCGACTGGCAAAGCGCGGGCACCCCACCCCCGGCGTGAGCCGCACGGGAAAGCGCGTCGCATGGCTTGAATGCACCGGCGGCATGGCCGGCACCGGCGCCGTTCGCAAGTCCGCGCCGGCGGCGGCCGCCAACTCCCGGGCCAGCCCCAGCACCGACATGGCATCGCCCCGATTGGGGGTAATAGAGATCTCGGCCACCGCTTCATCCAAATGCAGGTATTCGCGCAGCGCCGTGCCCACGGGCGCGTCGGCCGGCAGCTCCAGGATGCCCTCGGCCGCCTCTCCCAGGCCAAGCTCGCGCGCCGAACACAGCATGCCCTGTGATTCGACACCGCGGATCGTGCTTGCGCCGATGGTGAGCTTGCCGGGCAGTCGCGCGCCTACGCTGGCCAGGGCAGTGCGGAGTCCAACGCGCGCATTGCTCGCCCCGCACACGATCTGCAGTTCATGGCCTTGACCATCGGCCACCGTGCACACCGACAATTTTCCGGCCTGCGGATGCGCGGCGACATGGCGAATCTCCGCGACCTGCACGCCATCGAAGGCGGGCGCCACGGCAGCGAGCGACTCGACCTCGAAGCCGAGCATGGTCAGGCGATCGGCAAGCTCGCGATCGCCCCAGGAGAGGTCGACCCAGGATCGCAACCAGGACAGCGGCAGCTTCACCGCCTAGCCTCGCGCGAACTGCGCCAGGAAGCGCAGGTCGTTCTCGTAGAACAGGCGCAGGTCGTTGACGCCGTAGCACAGCATCGCCAGCCGTTCGATGCCGAAGCCGAAGGCAAAGCCGGTGTAGCGCTCGGCGTCGATGCCGCAGGCCTTGAAGACGTTGGGATGCACCATGCCGCAGCCGGCCACTTCCAGCCAGCCACTGTGCTTGCAGACGCGGCAACCCTGCCCGCCGCAGAGTACGCAGGAAATATCCACTTCGGCCGAGGGTTCCGTGAACGGAAAGTACGAAGGCCGCAGCCGCATCGACAACGCGCGCTCGAACAGCGATTCCATGAACTGATGGAGTACGGACTTGAGATTCGCGAAGCTCACGTCGGTATCGACGAGCAGGCCCTCGACTTGATGGAACATCGGCGAATGACTGACGTCCGAATCGCGCCGATACACGCGCCCCGGTGCGATCAGCGCCAGCGGGGGCTTGCGGCTGAGCATGGCGCGGATCTGCACTGGCGAGGTATGGGTGCGCAACAGCCGTCCATCCTCCAAATAAAAGGTGTCGTGCATGGCGCGCGCCGGATGGTCAGAGGGAATGTTCAGAGCCTCGAAGTTGTGGAATTCATCCTCCACCTCCGGCCCCTCGAGAACCTCATAGCCTGCGTACCGGAACAGCTCCTCGATGCGCTGGCGCACGCGGGTGATCGGGTGAACCGAGCCGATCCCTTCGCCACGGCCCGGCAAAGTGACGTCGATTCCCCCGGCCGCCAGCTTGTGGGCGATCGATGCCTGCTCGAGTTCGCCGCGGCGCGCTTCGAGTGCCGCCTGGATTTTGGCCTTCGCTTCATTGATGCGCGCGCCGGCCGCCGGCCGCTCGGCGGCCTTGAGCGTGCCCAGGCCCTTGAGCTGCTCGGTGAGCAGGCCCTTGCGGCCGAGCCAGTGCACCCTCAGTTCATCGAGGGCCGCGAGGCTCGCGCAGGCGCGAACCTGCGCCCGCGCCTCATCGGCCAATGCGGTCAGGTCAGCCACGAGAGATGCGCCTAAGGGACTCTGGTGGACTGCGGCGAGGTTCTGGGCCGGCCCCGTCAGGCCGCCAGTGCGGCCTTGGCCTGCGAGGCAATCACGCCGAACGCATTCGCGTCGTGGACCGCCAGATCCGCCAGAAGCTTGCGGTCAATAGCAATGCCCGCGACGCGCAATCCGGCAATCAGGCGACTGTAGGACAGCTCGTGTATGCGAGCCGCGGCGTTGATGCGCGTGATCCACAGGGCGCGGAAATCGCGCTTCTTGGCGCGCCGGTCGCGGTAGGCGTACTGCCCTGCCTTGATGACTGCCTGTTTGGCGGTGCGATAGACCTTGCGCCGCGCGTTGTAATAGCCCTTGGCCTTGCCCAGGACTTTCTTGTGACGGCGCCCGGCCGTCACGCCACGTTTAACTCGTGCCATGATTCGACTCCTTAAATTTCCGGGTCAATGATTGGGCAACAGCTGGGTGATGCGAGCGACGTCGCTCTCATGAATCAGACTGCTGCCTCCGGAGCGCGCATGACGCTTGCGCTTGGAGTCTTTGTGACCGAGATTGTGGCGACGACCCGACGAGTAGCCTTTAAAGCCATTCGCCGTTTTGCGAAAACGCTTGGACGCCGCCCGGTTGGTTTTCAACTTGGGCATGAACTTCTCTCCGTTTGTATAGCAAAGGTTCGCAAGGTGGCCCATTAGGGCCGCCCGCTTGCCTGCGGAATCACCGCGGCACTTGCGTGCCTAGGCGACTCACTTCTTTTTTGGTGAAAACACCATGACCATCTGCCGCCCTTCCATCATCGGGAACTGCTCGACGATTGCCGTAGCGGCAAGGTCAGCCTGAACCCGATCCAGCAGCTTGCGGCCCAGATCCTGGTGCACCATCTCACGGCCGCGGAACCTCAGGGTTACCTTGGCCTTATCTCCCTCGGACAGGAAGCGCAGCAGATTACGCAGTTTGACCTGGTAATCGGCCTCTTCCGTCCCGGGACGAAACTTTACTTCCTTGACCTGCTGCTGCTTCTGCTTGCGCTTGGCAGAGTGGGCCTTCTTGTTCTGCTCGAAGAGGAATTTGCCGAAGTCCATCACTCGCACCACCGGCGGTTCTGCCGTGGGCGAGACTTCAACGAGATCTAGCTGGGCCGCGAGCGCGAGCTGTAGCGCGTCAAACCTGGTCATCACCCCCGCTTGGGCCCCATCCGCTCCAATCACCCGCACCGATGGCGAAGTGATTTCCTCATTACGTCGGATGCGCTTCGTTGCAATGGCTATACGTCATTCCTCCAATGTGTGGCGCCCGTGGCTTTCGAGCTCCCGCCGCAACCGCTCAACGAACGTCTGCGGGCTCATGGTGCCCAGGTCTTTGCCTTCACGGGAGCGCACGGACAACAAATTCGCCGCAACCTCCTTATCTCCCGCGACCAACAGGTAAGGCACGCGTTGCAGCGTGTGTTCGCGAATCTTAAAGCCGACCTTTTCGTTGCGCAAGTCGCAATCGACCAGAAGCCCTTGTTTTTTCAACAAATCTGCCATTCTCACGACGTATTCATGCTGGCGGTCGGTAATACTCATCACAACGGCGTGGGTCGGGGCCAGCCAGGTCGGGAGCTTTCCGGCGTGGTGCTCCAGCAAAATCCCGTAAAAGCGCTCCAGGGACCCAAAGATGGCCCGGTGCAGCATGACCGGGGTCTGCTTCTGGCTGTGCTCATCGATGTAATGGGCCCCTAGCCGCCGCGGCATGTTGAGATCCACCTGCAGGGTGCCGCACTGCCAGTCGCGGCCGATGGCATCGCGCAGTACGAATTCCAGTTTCGGGCCATAGAAGGCGCCCTCCCCCGGATTGAGGCTGTACTCGATCCCGGCCGTGTCGGCGGCCTTGCGCAGCGCGGCCTCCGCCTGGTCCCAAATCGCATCCTCGCCGACCCGCTTGGCGGGCCGGTCGGAGAACTTGATGCGCACCTCATCGAAGCCGAAGTCCCGGTAGATATCCAGTATCAGCCGGGTGGACGCCACGGACTCGGAGGTGATCTGTTCAGGCGTCATAAACAGGTGGGCATCATCCTGCGTAAAGGCACGCACCCGCATCAGGCCATGCAACGCGCCCGACGGCTCGTAACGGTGCACTTTGCCGAACTCCGCGAAACGGATCGGCAGGTCTCGATAGCTGCGAATCCCCTGCTTGAAGATCTGCACGTGTCCGGGGCAGTTCATGGGCTTGATCGCATACACGCGCTCATCGGGCGTGCGCGTGGTGAACATGTTTTCGCCGAACTGCTCCCAGTGCCCCGAGGCTTCCCAGAGGCTCCGTTCCATGAGTTCCGGTCCATTCACTTCCTGGAATCCGGCAGGCCCCTGCCGCTCGCGCATATAGCTGATCAGACGCTGGAAGGTACGCCAACCCTTGGGATGCCAGAACACCGCCCCCGGGGCCTCTTCCTGCATGTGAAACAGATCCAGTTCCCGCCCGATGCGTCTGTGGTCCCGTTTCTCCGCCTCTTCGAGCCGATGCAGGTAGGCATCGAGCTGTTTTTGATCCGGCCAGGCCGTGCCGTAGATCCGCTGCAACATCTCGTTGCGGGAGTCACCGCGCCAGTAGGCGCCGGCCACCTTCATGAGCTTGAAGGCTTTGAGTTTGCCGGTGGATGGGACGTGTGGTCCGCGGCACAGGTCGACCCAGTCGCCCTGGCCATACAGGCTGATCGGCTCGGTCGCGGGAATGCTGGCGATGATCTCCGCCTTGTAGTGCTCTCCCAGACCCCGGAAGTAGGCCACTGCCGCATCGCGCGACATCTCGCGCCGGCTCACGGGCTCATCACGCTTGGACAGCTCACGCATGCGCGCCTCGATGGCGCCAAGATCCTCGGTGGTAAATGGTCGCGCATACGAGAAGTCGTAGTAGAAACCGTCCTCGATGACCGGGCCGATGGTCACCTGCGCTTCGGGGAACAGTTGCTTGACGGCTTGCGCCAGCAGATGCGCGGTGGAATGGCGGATGATCTCCAGTCCCTCCGGGTCGCGTTCCGTCACGATCGCCAGGCTGGCGTCCGCGTCAATGAGGTGGCTGGTGTCGACCAGCCGCCCGTTGAGCTTTCCGCCCAGCGCCGCGCGCGCCAGTCCCGCGCCAATGTTCTGTGCCACCTCGGCGACCGTCACCGGTCGGTCGAAAGTGCGCTGGGCGCCATCAGGCAGCGTGACTACCGGCACGGGATCTCCATTGAAAAATGGTAGGCGCGACTGGGATCGAACCAGCGACCACCACCATGTCAAGGTGATGCTCTACCACTGAGCTACGCGCCTGTCGCAGGGGGCCGAACGATACATTAAGGGCTCGGCGACTGGCAAGCTAAAGCGCGGATTTGTCTACATATTTAGCGCTTGCGAGCGGACTGTGGGTGCGGCACCGCACCGGCCGGTCCTGCGGCGGGCACGGCTCCCAAATCCAACTCCAGGCGGCGCAGATCGTCGATCTGGTCGCGTACGGCGGCCGCCAGCTCGAACTCGAGGTTGCGTGCGTGCCGGTACATGAGCTCTTCAAGGCGCGCAATCTCGCGGCCGGCCTCAGCGAGGCTCCGCGGTACGGCAACCGGCACCGGGCGGCCTGCGCCCCGGCCGCGACCACTGGGTGCCGGTGCACTGCGTGCGCCCTCCATAATATCGGCCACCGCCTTGACGATGCTCTTGGGCTCGATCCCGCGTTCGAGGTTGTAGACGCGCTGCCGCTCCCGCCGCCGCTGAGTTTCGTCCATGGCCCGCTGCATCGAAGCGGTGATGCGGTCGGCATAGAGTATGGCGCGCCCGTGCACGTTGCGGGCGGTGCGGCCGATGGTCTGGATCAGCGATCCTGCCGAACGAAGAAATCCCTCCTTGTCCGCATCGAGTATGGCCACCAGCGCGACCTCGGGCATGTCGAGCCCCTCGCGTAACAGATTGATGCCGACCAGGACGTCGAACTTCCCCAGCCGCAGATCTCGGATGATCTCGACGCGCTCGACCGTCTCGATGTCGGCATGCAGATAACGGACCCGCACTCCGTGTTCGTGCAGGTAATCGGTCAGGTCTTCGGCCATGCGTTTGGTGAGGGTGGTTATCAGCACCCGTTGCTGGGCCGCGACGCAGCGATGGATCTCGGCGAGCACATCGTCGATCTGGGTGCTCGCCGGTCGCACCTCCACTTCCGGATCCAGAAGTCCCGTGGGTCGCACTACCTGCTCGACGAGCTGACCCTCATGCGCATGCTCGTAGGGGCCGGGTGTGGCCGAGACGAAGATCATCTGCGGGGCGAGACGTTCCCATTCCTCAAATTTGAGCGGCCGGTTGTCGAGCGCCGATGGAAGCCTGAAGCCGTATTCCACCAGGGTTTCCTTGCGTGAGCGGTCACCGCGATACATGGCCCCGAGCTGGGGTATCGATTGGTGGCTCTCGTCCACGACCATCAGAGCGTTGGGCGGCAGATAATCAAACAGGCAGGGCGGAGGCTCGCCGGGCTCGCGCCCCGAAAGGTAGCGGGAATAATTCTCGATACCCGGGCAGTAGCCCACCTCGCGAATCATCTCCAGGTCGAACTGGGTGCGCTGCTCGAGCCGCTGGGCTTCGACCAGCTTGTTGTTGGCATACAGCAGCTGCAGCCGCTCGGCCAACTCTTCGCGAATCAGCTCGAGCGCATTGACCATCCTATCGCGCGGGGTCACATAGTGCGTGCCCGGGTACACGGTGTAGCGAGGTACGCGTGCAATAACCTTGCCCAGCAGCGGATCGAGCAAGGAGAGGTTTTCAATCGTGTCATCGAACAGCTCGACCCGAACCGCATCGCGGGGCGATTCCGCGGGGAAAATATCGATGACATCGCCGCGCACCCTGAAGGTGCCCGGCTGCAGATCGATATCGTTGCGGGTGTACTGCATCTCTGCGAGCCGGCGCAGGAGCCGGCGCTGGTCGATGCGCTCGCCGCGTACCAGGTGCAGCACCATGGCGAGATAGGCCTGAGGATCGCCCAATCCGTAGATGCACGAGACGGTGGCGACGATGATGGCGTCGCTCCGCTCCAGAAGCGCCTTGGTCGCCGAAAGGCGCATCTGCTCGATGTGCTCGTTGGTCGAGGCGTCCTTGGCGATGTAGGTGTCGCTCGAGGGGACGTAGGCTTCCGGCTGGTAGTAATCGTAATACGAGACGAAGTATTCAACGGCGTTGCGCGGAAAGTACTCGCGCAATTCGCCGTACAGTTGCGCCGCCAGCGTCTTGTTATGGGCCAGCACCAGGGTCGGCCGCTGCACTTGAGCGATGACATTGGCGATGGTGTAGGTTTTCCCCGAGCCCGTGACTCCCAGCAGGGTCTGATGGGCAAGCCCGGACTCCAGGCCCTCGGTCAGGCGCGCAATTGCCTGGGGCTGATCGCCCGCGGGCTGGTAGTTAGCAACGAGTTCGAAGGGTCGAGTTTCCATGGTACGTCGGCTAATATAGCCCAGCTTCCCTGCTCCGTTTTCTGCTCAAGAGGATCATTGTGGCCCTAGCTGTTTCCAAGCGCGCCCTGCGCGTCAAACCTTCGGCCACGCTCGCGGTGACCGCCCTCGCCGCCCGGCTCAAGGCGGAAGGCAAGGACGTCATCGGGCTGGGCGCTGGCGAGCCGGACTTCGATACGCCCGCGCACATCAGTGCCGCGGGCGTGCAGGCGATCAACTCCGGATTCACTCGCTACACCAACGTCGATGGCGTGCCCGAGCTTAAGGACGCGATCATCGCCAAATTCCAGCGCGATAACGGAATCAAGTACGAGCGCAGTCAGGTCCTGGTGTCATCTGGGGCCAAACAGACGATTTTCAACCTTTGCATGGCGTTGCTCGATCCGGGCGACGAAGTGGTCATTCCGGCGCCCTACTGGGTCTCGTATCCGGATATGGCGCTGCTCGCGGACGGTGTTCCGGTGACGCCCTATGCCGGTCCGGAGCAGAATTACAAGATCACCCCACAGCAGCTCGCGAAGGCGATCACGCCTCGGACTCGATTGCTGATCATGAACAGTCCGAGCAATCCCACCGGCGCGGCCTACACGGCGGCCGAGTGGCGCGCATTGGGCGAGGTGCTGCTCAAGCAGCCGCGCGTGGTGATCGGCACGGATGACATGTACGAGAAGATCTACTGGGGGAGCGAGCCCTTTAGCAGCCTCCTGACCGTGGTGCCTGAACTGTACGATCGGACGGTCACCATCAATGGCTGTTCGAAGGCCTACGCAATGACTGGCTGGCGCATCGGGTATTGTGGGGGTCCCAAGGAAATCGTGACGGCGATGTCGACCGTACAAGGGCAGTCGACCTCCAACGCCGCCAGCATGAGCCAGAAGGCCGCGATCGCGGCGCTCAACGGCGATCAGAGCTGCGTGGCCACGATGAATCGCGCATTCAAGGAGCGGCACGACTACATCGTTGCCGCGCTCAACACGCTGCCGGGAGTGTCGTGCCACCCGGCCAGCGGCGCGTTTTATGCTTTCGCTGACGTCAGCAAGGCGATGGCCAACCTCAAGATCAAAGATGATAACGCCTTCGCCGAGCACCTGATCAATACGGTGGGTGTGGCTGTGGTGCCCGGCTCAGGTTTCGGCGCGCCGGGCCATATGCGCTTGTCGTACGCCTGCAGCCGCGAGACCTTGGAAAAGGCCGTCGAGCGTATGCGCAAGGCGCTCAGCGGTTAATGGACTTTATGTCGCCGCTGTCCTTGACGGCTTAAGGTCCAGCCCCGAGAATTCACGCCGTTTCCCCGGTAGCTCAGTTGGTAGAGCGTCGGACTGTTAATCCGTTGGTCGTTGGTTCGAGTCCAACCCGGGGAGCCAATCCAATCAGCAAGTTAGGTGCCCGAACGGTCGCGCTGCGCCCAAGTTCGGGGCCGATGTTTCCAAAGCATCCCCATTCTTCGCCGGAGCGTGTTTTTTGTATCCCAGTTTCGTCTCCCGGCTGCCGATATGTCAGTCAGCCGTGCGCGCTCGGAACGGATCGCGTGGCTGTCGACGAACAAGCACAGTATAAGGACGTGGCCGGCGACCTTGCCTCGGACTGCTCGCTCAGCGCATTCTCGCTGAGCTCGCACACGATCAATTAAGGATGAGGATGACGGGGGAGTCGCACGCACCGACCGGGGCCGTGTTTCTGAGCTACGCCTCCCAGGATGCGGAGGCGGCGAAGCGCATTTGCGAAGCACTGCGCGCCGCCGGTATCGAAGTCTGGTTCGACCAGAGCGAACTGCGCGGCGGGGATGCCTGGGATCAGTCGATCCGCCGGCAGATCAAGAATTGCGCGCTGTTTCTCCCGGTGATCTCGCATACCACGCACGATCGCCGTGAGGGGTACTTTCGCCTTGAATGGAAGCTTGCAATTGATCGCAGCCACTTGATGGATGCCAATATGGCCTTCTTATTGCCCGTCGTCATTGACGACACGCGCGATAACGATGATCGGGTGCCGGAGCGGTTTCGGGAGGTGCAATGGACCCGCCTTCACGCCGGCGAAGCGCCCCCCGCCTTTGTGGAGCGGGTGCAGCGTCTGTTGGCCGACGAGACCTCGATCACGGATTTAGCGCACGCACCTGCGGCGGGTGCAACCGCCCGCGGAACGCGCGCAGCGGGATCCAAGTCAAGGCGCCTGCTGCCCATATCCGCCGCGCTTGTGGTGTCATTAGGTGCGATAGGCTTTCTCGCGTTCGAGCGGCCCTGGGTCGCAAAGTCTGCTGCGTTCGCGCCGCCGCCTCACTCGGTGGCGGTGCTGCCGTTCGTGAACATGAGCGGGGATAAGGAGCAGGAGTATTTTTCCGACGGACTCACCGAGGAGTTGCTCAATTCCCTGGCCGGGATCAATGAACTGCAGGTGGCCGGCCGCACTTCGGCTTTCTCCTTCAAAGGCAAGGACACGGATCTGGGCACGATCGCCCGCAAGCTCAACGTCGGGGCGATCCTCGAAGGCAGCGTGCGTCGATCAGGGAACACGATCCGCATCAGCACCGAGCTCATCAGCGCGGTCACGGGGTTTCAACTGTGGTCCAAAAGCTATGACCGGGACCTGGGGGATGTGCTCAAACTCCAGTCCGAGATCGCCACGGCCGTGGCCGGAGCGCTCAAAGTCGCCCTGCTGGGCGACATCGCCCAGAAGATCGAGCTCGGCGGGACACGCAATCCCGTCGCTTTTGACGCGTACCTGCGCGCCTCCAAGGCCTTTCGGGAATATGAACGGGCGGCGGACGTTCAGGCAGCCATCGCCGACTATTCCAAGGCCATTCGCCTGGATCCGGGATTTGCTCTCGCCTTCGCCGACCGGTCAGAGGCATTCGCCGCATACGCGAGAAACTATGCCGTCGGCGCTCCGATCCATGAGAACTACGCCAAGGCTCAAGCCGATGCGAATCAAGCTATCGCATTGGCACCCGAGCTCGCCGAGGCCCATCTTTCGTTGGCCACTGTTCTCCGAGATTCGCTCGAGTTCACACGCGCAACTGAGGAGTACCAGCGCGCAGTAGCGCTCGGTCCCGGTAGTGCACTGGTGCTGGGAGCGTATGGCGGGTTCGCCGTGGAGATGGGCAAAACCGAGGCTGGCCTCGCCGCGATACGCCGAGCGTTGGTGTTGGACCCACTGAGCACCGAAGCCCATAGTGACCTCGGTTACGCCCTCGTGGGCGCCGCCCGCTACCCGGAGGCCATTAGGGCTCTAACGGAAGCCAAAGGGCTGGCTCAGAACAGTGGATTTATCAATGCCTGGCTCGGTTTTGCTTACTATGGTGCGGGCGATTTCAAAAGTGCGCGCTTGGCGTGCGAAGGCGCGGATGAGTCTAACAAGACGATTTGCCTTGCACTGGTATACGAGAAGCTGGGAAGGCACTCCGATGCACAGCAGATGCTTTCGCAGTTGCGCGCCAAGCAAGCGGAGGACGCTGCTGTGTTCTACGCGATGATCTATGCACAGTGGGGCGATAAGCCACAAGCACTGCAGTGGCTTGAGGTCGCCATGCGGAATCGCGATCCCTACCTGATCAAGGTGAAAATGAACGGGTACTTTGAACCCCTACGACAGGAGCCGCGCTTTCAGGCGGTGATGCGGGATTTGAAGTTCCCGGATTGAATCGGTCTAAAGCTTTGCGCCCGCTCTCGTCGGGCCGTAATTAGGCACGAACACTCGTCGCCTCAGATGTTGCCGTCAGCTAGTTTTTACGATGTTTCCAGTCGTACCCGATCTGGCGGCAACTGGCGTGATCCAACAGCAAAGAGATCGCCCTTAGCCCTCTGATTCGCTCGGCTTGGGCAATCCAGGCCCAGATTCGCCCTCGCCTGTTAATCCGTTGGTCGTTGGTTCGAGTCCAACCCAGGGAGCCATTTCGCAGTTTCATCAGCCTAGGAAATACTGCGAGAGGCCTGACAACTGAATGGTTCATGGAACGCTACCGGCCTCTACCAACACGAGCCTGGTCGGATCTACATGCTTCTTAATGGCGGCGTTGACCTGCGAGGTGGTGAGTGCGTTGATCGTATCCGGGTATTCATCGAGCCAGGAGGCATCGTAGCCACGCTGGACGGCATGTAGCAATGCATAGGCCATGCCGCGCGTGGTCGCGAGGCTCACTCGGAAGTTGCCGATCAGCCCTTCTTTCCGAGCGGTGAGTTCCATTTCGGTGATACCCCGCTTCCACCAGGATTCGATTTCGTGACGAGTGGCGGCGACGCCTCTGTCAAGGAGTTGCGGGGCGAAGGAGGCATCGACTTCCCAATTGCCATCGCTGAACGTGTCGTTGGACAAGTAGGCGCCGATGGAATAAGTCAGGCCCTGCTCGTCGCGGACGTGGCCCAACAATCGCCCGGTGGCTCCGGTACCCAGAACAGCGGTGCCCATTCGTAAGGCCAGCGCATCCGGATCACGAAACTGCAGGCCAGTCGGTGCTCCGAGCACCACTGATACGCTGGTCTTTCCCGCTATCTGCACAACGTCAGTACGAGCGGCGGTTAGTGTAGCCGGCACACTAAGCGGTGGCAGTGGTTCACCTCCCGCCCAGCCTGCAAAAGCGCGCTCAACTTGCTTACGCACGAGTGTGGGGTCTGCATCGCCCACGACGACGAGTGTCATGTGCGCGGGCCCGTAGTGGTCCCGGTGATACGCTTTGACGTCATCAAGAGTGGCGGTCTTGAGTGCGGCGCGATACTCATCCATGGAGTACTGGCGATTGAGGTGGCCGAGTGGGAATGCGAGGCGCGAGAACGACACGGCGGCACGGTATTCGGTATCGAACGTGTACTGCTCAATCCAGCCCTCGAACTGATGTTTGACCTTCTCGAACTCCTCGGCCTTGAAGGCGGGGTCGCGCAGTTGCTCGGCGATCAATCCCATCACCAACGGGAGATCCTTTTTAAGCATGCGGGCCGACACCTCGAGGGTCTGGGGGCGTGTGGCAAAGTTAATGTCTGCCCCGACGGCGTCGAGTTTGGCGGCGACGGCGAACTGGTCCTCCGTGGTCGTGCCCCGATCCAGCATCCACATGGTGAGCGTCGGAAGAGCAATGTTGCCCTCCCCCACCACGGCGTCACCCGCAGGCAGTGCACCCACGATGCTGATGACGTCTTTGATAGAGGTTGGATAGATAATTAGGTCGATGCCGGCGACCCGCTCTCGTGTGACGTGCTCGGCGATGTGCGTCGCGGCGAGGGCCGGGGCGGCGAGCACGGCAAGCAGAGCCAGAACTTTGGTTGCGGTGTTCATTTGTTCGCGCCCACGGGGACGAACCAGCCGGTCGTACTCTGATCTTCATTCAAGTACGTTTGAGCCACCCGCTGCACATCGGCGGGGGTCACCTTCGCGAGTTGCTCGGGAAAGCGCTGATACAAAGTCCAGTCCCCCACCGCAATCCAATCGTTCAGGTCCATGGCAATGCCGAAGGTGCCATCGCGTCTGTAGGCCAGCCAGGCAAGCGTCCGCTGCTGGTCACGCTCGACTTCGGCCCCCGTGACGCCCCCGGTCTGCACCTTGGCAATTTCTTCCAGGACCGCGGCTTCCACTGCGGCATGAGTTATACCGGGAGCCAACGACGCGTAAATCCGATGGAGCGACAGGTCATAGTGCAAGTCCGTGTTTGCGCCGACATCGAGCGCCAGGCCTTGATCCACCAGACGCCTGTACAGGCGACTGCTCTTGCCGGTGCAGAGAATTCCGTCCAGTACAGCAAGAGCCGCCTGATCCGCGGCTCGGGCGGTCGGCACTTTGTGCGCGATCAATATTGAACCGAGTTCCCCCGGTCGCTTAACGATCACACGGCGTGCCCCGGTCTGCTCAGGTTCCTCGGTGTAGATCGCGGGGATGGCCGCTGGGGAGCGCGGGTAGGCGCCGTAGTATTTTCGAACGAGCGCGAGGGCGGCGGCGGGCTCGATGTCACCGACCACGGTGACAGTGGCATTGTTGGGCCAATAAAAGGTGTCGTAGAAGACCTTCAACTTTTGGATCGGCACATGCTCGATGTCACTGCGCCAGCCGATGGTGGGGTGGTGATAGGGAAGCGCTTGATAAGCTGTCGCGGCCACTTCCTCATACAGGACATTGTCGGGCTCATTCTTGCCGCGCTCGAACTCGTTACGCACCACGGTCATTTCGGACTGGCGATCGGACTCGCGCAGCCAGAGATTGCGCATCCGATCGGCCTCGATGGCGATGTAACCCTCCAGGCTCTCTTTGCCGACGGTCGCGAAGTAGTTGGTGCGATCGAACGTAGTCTGGGCGTCGTATCTGCCGCCGACACGTTCCAGATATTGCTTGACACTATTACCCTTGGGATCGTTAAAGCCGCCGCTGCCCTTGAACATTAAGTGCTCGAGGAAGTGTGTTGCACCGGTGGTGCCCGTCACTTCGTTGCGCGAGCCCACGTGGTAAGTCACGTTGAAAGTCACCACGGGTGCGGAATGATCGGGCATCACGAGTACATCGAGGCCATTTGCATCGAGCGTGTATTCCTCGATATCGCCTAAGGATCTGACGTGCGTAAATCCCGCCCAAGGAGTCTTGGCGGGAGATTCGCTCGCAACAAGGGGGCCAGGCTGGAGCGCCAGTGCTAACGCGAGCGCATAGATTGGGTGGACTGACTTCATAAAACCTCGTTGCAGCTCTAACTCAAACCCGTTCATCGAGAGGGCCGTGCGCAGCGTTGAGGACGAGTGCCTGAGTAAGATCATGTTCTGTGGTCAGGCCCATCTATAGTATGTGATCAAGCAGTTCATGGTTACTACTCAGCGTGCGCAACCCCCAATCGCCGGGTGTAATCGAACACCTGGCCAGTCTACTGATCGTGGACAAGAATGCGCTTTAGGGTGAGCTACAACTCAATCTATGGTGAACCGTTGGACACCGAATTGAATTTTCAAGCGTAGCCAATAATTGCTGGTGCCTCAGGGCTCTTGTACACGTCCGCCCGTCTTGAATACGGCACGGAGTATGAGTCAAACGTGACGGCGGTTGTTAAGGACAAGGAGTTCCAGACCGCCTGGCAGACCGTTGGGCTACCGAATCTTGAGCCGGTCGAAACATACATGAAGAGGAAGGTTCCGTTTTCCTTTGTAGGGTGGTGAGGCTCAGCATCGAACCCGGGCGTCTCGAAACCACCTTCCGCGCAGTATCGAGCAGTTCCCTTCCACCTTCAGAAGACGGCTACACCTCTACGGGAAAGTAATACTCTGCAGAGCGATGTTTCCACCATGTTTCCAGTTGCACCCGATCTGGCATGACTGGGCATGACCCACTAGGCCAGGAAGCGGAGTCAACCGTCTGATTCGCTTGGCTTCGCTCCTCCAGGCTCAGATTCACCTTCGCCTGTTAATCCGTGGGTCGTTGGTTCGAGTCCAACCCGGGGAGCCAATCCAATCAGTAAGTTACGTATCCGAGCGGTCGCAACGCGACGTATCTTCATGGTTGATAATTCCAAAAAGGTGCCACATTTTTCCGGAGGTCATGCGCTCCCTGGGGTACTTTCAGGCCCCAGATTTTGAGGACTTCGACGCGTGCTCAAGGATAGAACGCTGCTTCATCCGAGCCGGTAGGACCCAAGCACGGCGAATGAAGCGGCGTGCGGGTCGTATACCCATCCTGAAACGTTCCTGTCGCGTGATCGAGAACGTAGAAGTTCTCGCCCGGGATGTAGCAATTGATCCATGTGAGAGGCGTCATCGTCACAACGTTGCCGGTGACGACCGCGTTGTTCATGCCCCCCAGGTAGAGCCCATAACCGAACAGGCCCGTTGCTCGGTTATCCGTATAGGTCAGCCCTGTACCGTATTGGCAAGTACCGCCATTGGCGGCGTCGTCGCACCACAAGTGCACGCCGACTGTCAACGCCACGTGAATGTGCTGGCCGCAACAGGTCTCCACTGTATTGTTCCGCATGATGGTGCCGGTAAAATCCAAGGGATCTGGTAACGGATGTCCGTTTGCGTCCGAGGCATTTTCCGGGTCGGCACCGAGTCCACCGAATGCGGAACTGGCCCAGTTCTCAATGTGGTTGAACTCGAATACCGAATCTATACCGCCGAACGACATCAGACCGACATCTGTGGCGTCACGAATCTCGTTATAAGCAACGTAGGCGCGGTCGCAATGGATCTGAATTCCATCCCCCCAGGTGGGGGTGTCCGCTGGGCTCCGAACGATGTGACTACCAATGGTGCCGATGAAGTTGTTCGTGACCGTTAAATCGGCGCAGTAGTTCGGATCAGCCGCTTCCAAACCTGGACTGCCGAGGGGATCGGTACCGTATATTCCGTCTACTTTGTTTCGGAGCCCGTGAATGCGCACAAGCGCGGCGGCCGGTATATAGACGTTGTTGGTGCGGTTCCCATCGAGCCTGATGTTCTGTATGCGCATGTCGGTACCGGCTGCCCAGATCATCGAGTTCGGCTCGGTGCTCGGCCAAGAGTTGGTGTGATCCGCGACTCTAATTAGAGCTTTCTGCGTCAGCTGCGTCGGGTAGCCTGCCGTAAACAACCGATTTCCGGTCGAGAAATCGCTGCCCATAATAATTGGCCCGTTCACCTCAAATACGGCACCCGGACAAAGATCCGCAAATCCGGCCGCCGACCCAAGGGCATCCTTAATGGTAAGTTCGTCTCCGCCCGCTAGACACGGCACTATAGTCAGTGGCAAATTCATCGCGTGTGACAGCGCGTTACTCGAAGCAGTGAGGGTGACAACTGCGTCGCCCCCGGTGGCATCGACCGGGATTGTCAGAGTGACAGCCTGCGATCTGCCCGCCTGGACAGAGAAGGGCGAAGGCGGGGAAGTGGTTGCACCCGTTGGAAGACCACTGATTCTCACGGACACCTGGGCGGTGAACCCATTCAAGGCAGTTGTACTCACGGTCAACGCAGGACTCGTGTCCCCGACGCCAACGGTGACTGCGCTCTGCGCGATCGCGACTGTAAAATCAGGCGAAGGCGGTGGCGGTGCGCTGGAACCAGAACCGCCGCAGGCGGATAGGACCAGGAGCGCCAGCGAGGGTGCAACTCGTGATTCTCGGACGAATTGGGTGATCATCCGATTCTCTCGCGCTTAGCGGTCGCAGCCCATTCAAACTCCGGATGTGCTGCTTACAAGCCCGTGCCTGTGAGTGTGACCGACCGCAGCCCCCCGCCTCCGCCCATTTTGCCGTAGATATCCAGGTTTGGCAGCGGAATCGGCAGGAACCCCACTGCGTAACCCGCAAAAGCCTTTGCATCCGACGCTCGGGTAATTTCGCACACGCCACCTGACACGCATGACTGGGCAAAGACCGAAGTGTTCGACTGGCTGCCCAAATCTACGTAGTCCGCCTCGACCGCGAAAAGGTTGATCGGACGAAAGCCCGCGAAAACCTGCCAGGAAGTGCTGTTCAGGTCGGGAAACTCGCTGGCGAACCCCTGCAGCTCGACTGGGTTCACATGACCGCTTGTGATGCCAGCCCCGAAATAGAACATTCCGTTGCTGGCCTGAGTGGCAGTAGCACAGAAAGTCAGCATGGTTAAGAGCGCTAGTCTTTGCATAGCGGGCCTCCTGATAACGCTTCGGTTCTTACTTCTGTGCAGTCAAGACGTAGTGCCACTACGAGCGGCTCGCAAAATTGCCGTTTCCTGAATAACCTTGATTCGGCACGCTTCCCTGAACGTCTACAGTTCGACGCAGACCTGAGCACGTTGTATTACGTTGCGTGTGCGCGATACCTAGTCCCCTGCCCGTCTACGTACCCGTGCCCGTGAGGTTGACCACACGCAGGCCACCGCCGCCGCCGTTTACGTTCAGCGTCGCGGATTTGGTACCCTTCGTGGTTGGTTTGAATGTCACCTTAATCGTGCAACTGCCGTTGCCCACCACGGAGCTGTCGCAGTTGTTCGTGGAAATAAACTGATTGGCGGCGCTGCCCGCAATCGCAATACTGGTGATGGGTACTGCCGAGGCAGTGATGTTCTGCACGGTAACTGATTTAGCCGTGGTCGCCATGCCTGGCTTTCGATTGCCAAAAGCGAGCGATCGCGGCGAAATCACCAGCGTAGAGCCACGCAGCAGGTAGGTATGTTCCTCTCCGGTGCGGGAGTCGCCGCCCACAGCGACGATGTCGCCCGCGTCATTGATGGCCTGTGCGCCATCCAGTGTGATGTATGATTTCAACGGGTCGGAGGGGTCAATGAGATCATTGAGATCCTTCATTCCCTGGCCATTGTCCTTCCATAGGAAGGCGTGGTTATACCCAGAGTCGACCGCGGATATTCCGACCACCCATCCCGAATCGTTGATGTCCTCCGCCCAAGCGTCTGCAGATATCGCGCTAAGATTTCCGAGGTCGAACATCGGGGTGCCATCGTTCCGCCACAGGAATGCGCGGTATACGTTAGTCACTCCACTGTCCTCTGAGCCCACCACTTCACCCGAAGCGTTAACTTTGGTTGGGGTGTTGTAGGAATCATTCGGGTCCAATGCACCTAGATCAACCATGGGCGATCCGTCGTTCCGCCACAGGAAGGCGTGATACACCAATCCATCCGCGTCAACGGTGCTGACCCCGGTCACCTGACCAGAGGCATTCATGGTAATCGGTTGGCTCCAATCTCCCCCGACGGTGCCGAGGTCTTTCATCGGCTTTCCGTCGTTTTTCCATAGAAACGCGTGGCGGTCTCCACTATGAGTGTCGGCGTAGCCCGTGACCTCCCCAGTCGCATTTATCGCGATGGCAATGCTGTCCTGGCCTCCCAGCGTACCGAGATCGCGCATTGGGTGGCCATCGTTTTCCCAAAGGAAAGCATGTTGAGTCACGTTGTTCTGGGTGTATGACCAACCTGCTACCTGGCCAAGATCGTTTATGGCACTCCCATAGCTTGTACTCCCTCCAAGTGTGCCGAGCTGCAGAGGCGGCGTGCCGTCATTTTTCCAGATAAAGGCGAAAACCGTCGAACGCTTTCTTCCCCAGCCCGCTACTTGGCCCGCATTATTCACCCCTGTGCCCGTACTTCGGGTAGGCCTGAGGCTCTCCCTGACGCCGGAGAAAATATTTACGATCGGCGTGCCGTCGTTCAACCAGATGTAGGCCTGCTCTGAAATGTCGCCAGTAATCTGACCTGAGGCATTCAGGATAGGAGAAATGAACGCCCCGGTGCTGGCATCGCCGACTTCGGTGATCCGGTACTTGGGATAATCACTGCTTGCAGAGAGTGCCGGGCTGGTGGCCCCGATCGCGATGAGAAGCGCCAGACTTGGGAGCCATGTTTTTATAGTGTCATTCATTGCAATAGTCCCCTGTTGAACCGCACCTTCCGCGCGCATCTGTTAGCTGCCACGTGCATGTGGCAGCAGAATTTCGGACGCGTGTGAATTCGATATCGCTGAGTAAACCATGGACCGTCACTACTTATTCAATCGCTACGTTCCGGCGCCGGTAAGGTTGACCGATCGCAGCCCTGCCGCCCGCCGCCCCCGCCATGGCGAGGGCCCGAGAAAACCCCAGCACGCCCTTTTGTGTCAGCAGCCATCAACTGGGTAGTGCCCTCCCCAACTCGCCCCCTAGCGGGCACCGTACCGTCGCCAGTAAATTCCTCCAAGACCCCCCACTGTTGTTCCTTTCACCAACGAGATCAAACGCAGCTCGGGCAGTACTCCAACATCGTAGGACACAAAATCCACATCATTAATAGCCTTAATAGTACGCATCATCCTTTCAGGCATTTAGTACCAGAGTCGGCCACGGCATCGCTAGGTTAAGAGTGAGGCGGACAAGAAATGGGCCCCGAAACTTCATGCACGGGCAGGCGCATCATGTGTTCTTGAATGAGCCCGCTGTAAACTCGCGTGCCACTTCCCGGGCCGGGACGGCCCCCAGGTTCGTCCCGGCCTTACGGAAGCTGCATCTCGATCTTATCCCGAACGCGTTACTGAACAAGTAGCACTAGGGAAATGCGGTCCTCCTGGCCTCCACCTGCCCGGCCGTGGCCCAGATTGTTGTTGTAGTAGAACACCCCACCACGCGGTGCCACAAAATACGTCCACGGATCAGCCACGTCGCCGTCGTAGATGACGGTGGCAATGCAATTAGCGGTGATCGTATACGTGCCGGTTCCAGCCCATCTGTTTTGCGTGACGCCGTCGCTCTGTAATTCGAAGTATTTCATGTGTCCATGCCCATCGTAGGACTCCATCCCACTGCTGCCGGACCAAACGAGATTCTGTATCGACGCGCCACCCCACGCATACGTGCCACGGAGCGTTGCCAAGGAGCAGCCCGCAAACTCTCCCGCGAACACCGAAGCCGGGTGCAGTGCCATGATCGCGATCGAAAACCCTAATGCTGCCAATTTCTTCATTAAAACCTACTCCTAAGTGACTACGTTGTTACTTAAGAGTGCGGTGGACGGGAAATGGGCCCATGAATCTTTGGGCACGGGCAGGCGCGTCGTTGACTTTGGGAAGAAGTCTGAGGGCCCGGAAGCTTCGGGCGATACCTAAGGGGCCCGGCAAGTGCAGTCATTCTCGCCGCAAGGTCCAATTGCACCCAGTATGTATTCTGGTTCAGCGGTATGTCCGGCGTGTAACGGATACTTAAGGTCATCAAGCCGCCGTCGGAAACGGCCAGGCAAGCAAGACAAAGGCGACGGTGTACGCGTGACGGTTTTGGAGTGCAAAGTACCTTCGTCCCGTCCCATCGCCTTCGAGCTCCGAGCCGTCTTCAGGCTCCCGCATACCTTGCATTCGTTAGCCGCCGAGGCTTCGACGATCCTAAAATCGGCGGCGTCCCCGTTCGAGCTGAACACAGTTCCGCTTGTCGATCAAAAGCGGCGGCGTCGGCATGAGTCTAGCGACTGGCGCTAGGAATGGTTCCGCGCATGATATCGTTCCCCGCGTTTCGATCCCTTTTTAGCGATCCACGTGATTCGGCCTCAGGAGCAAATTAGTGAAAGCCACGACGTGCGGTGAAGCCGCTATGAAACTTCTCTCCGCCTATGAGGTGGACACGGTATTTGGGATGGCCGGAACCATGACGCTGGAGCTTTATCGCGGCATCGGGCTTGCAGGGATCCGCCACGTGCAGTGTCGCAACGAGCAGGGTGCGAGCCTCATGGCCGACGGCTACGCGCGCGCGACGGGCAAGCCCGGCGTTTGCACGATCATTGCCGGTCCTGGTGTCACTAACGCGGCGACCGGCATCGCCCAGGCATACTGCGATTCGCAGCCCATGCTGGTGCTGTCCGGAGCGTGCGCCACGCGCACGCAGGGGAAAGGCTGGGGAGCCATCCACGAACTCGCCGACCAGGCGGCGGTCACGGCCGGGTTCACGGCCTTCAGCCACATGATCCGATATCCGGAGGAGCTACCGGAGATGATCGCGCGCGCCTTCGCGCTGTTCCGCGGAAGCCGCCCGCGGCCGGTGCATCTATCGCTCCCACGGGATGTCCTTCCGGAACCGGTCGAGGCCGACTGGGGCCCCCGCCGAGCGCCCTCGTTGCCGATGCCCGATCCGGCTGCGATCGAGGAGGCTGCGGATCGCCTTGCGCGGGCCAGGCGCCCCCTGATTCTGGTCGGTGGCGGAGCCGTGGGCACGCGCGCAGGGCTGACGGCCATCGCCGAGCATATTGGCGCTCCCGTTCTTTCCACCAACGCCGGCAAGGGAATTCTCCCGGAATCCCACCCCTTGTCCCTAGGCGGCTCGATCGTGCGCAAATCGAGCCAGGATGCACTGGCCGAGGCGGACGTGGTGCTCCTGGTCGGCACCGAAGTCTCGGCAGGCGACAGTTTCCTGCCGGAGCTCAAGATTTCCGGCGATATCATTCGCATTGACATCGATCCAGTGGAATTGACCTCGGTGTATTCGGCGGCGGTGCCCATTCAAGCCGATGCCCGTGCCGCGATCCTCGCCTTGTCGAGCGCCCTTTGCAGCAGGAAATCGAGCGCGCAGCGGCCGGACGGGGAAAAACGCGTCCGGGAGATTCTCGCGCGCAGCGCCGAGGCGCTCACCGACGTCGAGAAGCTGCACGTGCGCGTCTGGAAGATCTTGCGTTCGGTGCTGCCCATGGACGCCATTGTGATGGGCGACGCCTCGCAGCTCGTATATTCGGGAAGTTTCGCGATGCCGATGGAGATGGAGCGCTGCTGGTACTATTCCGGGACCTATTGCTCACTCGGCGTCGGCTTGCCGATGGCAATTGGCGCGAAAATCGGCGCGCCGCGTCGGCCGGTGATCGCCGTCGCGGGCGACGGCGGGATCATGTTCACCATCAACGAACTGGCCACGGCGGTGGAAGAACGCCTTGCGCTGCCGGTCATCGTGTGGAACAACGATGCCCTGAAGGAGATCGTGGACCAGATGGACCGACGAGAGATTCCGCGGATCGGCGTGGAGCCCAAGAGTCCTGACTTTATGCGCCTGGCGGAGGGGTTCGGCTGCCATGCGGTTCGCGCCGCGAGCGCCGAACATCTGGCGCAATCCGTGCAGACAGCACTGCTCGCGGATCGCCCGACGGTGATCGAAGTCCGCCAGGACAGCCCGTGGCTCAGTCCGGATGGCGCGCGCGGGGACGCCGCACGAGATTCTGGTCGTTGATCTCATCGCGCGGCCGGTAAGGCGCTTCAAGGTAGGCTCTTTCCGCGGCACTTAATCGCAGCCCCAGCGATTCCATTGCGACCTCGAGGTGCGCGATCTTTGCAGCGCCCACGATCGGAATGTTGTGATTGGGGCTGCCCTCGAGCCATGCCAGCGCAACATGCGCCCGGCTCACGCCGAGGCGCTTGGCCACCTCGGTCACGCGATGTGCGATCTCGCGGTCGATCTCATCGCCATAGAAATCCTGATAGAGGTCGTGGGTTGTGCGCGCGGTGCCCATATCGCGTGCCAGAAAGCCGCGCGCCAGTGGACTGAAGGTCGTGACGGCGATGCCCTGGTCGCGGCAATAGGGAAACATTTCCCGCTCCTCCTCGCGGTAGAGAAGGTTGTACTGACACTGCATATTCACAAACGGTGTCCACCCGTGCATTGCGGCGATATGGTTCATCTTTGCGAACTGCCAGGTGTACATCGTTGAGGCGCCGAGGTAGCGCACCTTGCCGGCGCGGACCGTATCGTGCAGCGCTTCCATCGTTTCCTCGACGGGCGTGGCGGCATCGAAGGCGTGAATCACGTAAAGATCGAGGTAGTCGGTGCCCATTCGCCTAAGTGAGCGATCGATGGAAGTCTCGATGTGCTGGCGAGACAGGCCCCGGTCGGTCGGGTCGTCGCTCATCGGGTAGTAGACCTTGGACGCCAGTACCAGCCGTTCGCGCGCACTCATCTTAAGCAGATTTTTCCCCACGACCTCCTCGTTGCGCCCGAGGGAGTACCAGTCCGCCATGTCGAAGAAAGTGATGCCGAGCTCGAGAGCACGGCGCAGAATCGGAATTGAATCATCTTCGTCAAGCACCCAGCCCTTCCAGGCCGAGCTGCCCATCGACATCGTGCCGAGGCACAATTGCGACACCTTGAGATCCGTCTGCCCGAATTGGACAATTTCCATACATGACCCACGACACTGTGAACCTTATCAAGTCGCCGGGAGCTTGCCACCCCGCCGCGAGATTCCAAGCATAGCCGATCTGCCGGGCTCGGCCCGTGGCACCAACCGGCACATGGGAACGGAGCTGCCTCGCGATATACTCTCCGGATTCTCTGAGCCTTGGGGGCGGATCGTGAGCGTGGTTGCCGACCTGCGTAGACTCGTAGCCGCCTCGCTGTCGTTTCTGCCGCGCCCGCAGTTGCGCGCCTTGCTGATCCTGTCCCTGTTCGCCACGGGCGCCATCGCGGCCTCCGTCGGCGCGATTGACCCGAAGGCGCACTACCCGGAGAGTCCGGTATGGCGCGACGGGCAACTCTCATATGTTGAATATTCGGCCGGTAACATCAAGCGCTGGGATGGCACGCATGCGACGATTTTCTGGCACCGGGACGGCTGTGGCCCCAGCGGGCTGATTGCTTTTCACGACCACTGGCTGATTGCCTGTTACGACGACAATTCCGTTGTCGAAATCGACGCGGCGGGCAAACAGGTCCGCGCAAGTCGCGTGGATGACCGGGGGCGGTCTTTTACCGGGCCGAATGATTTTGCCGCCGACGGACGCGGCGGCATCTATTTTTCCGCTTCTGGCGCCTACGACATCAAGGCGCCGATTACCGGCGCCCTGTTTCACATCGCCGCGGACGGAAAAGCAGTCAGCGAACTCGCCGACACCCTGCACTATCCAAACGGGCTCACCCTCTCCCGGGATGGCCGGCATCTATTGGTCGCGGAAATGCTCGCCGGGCGCATTCTGAGTTTTTCCATCGGGAGCGACGGCCGACTCGGCCCCAGAAGCGTGTGGGCGCGGCTGCGGGACCTCGCGCCCGCGACGCCCTCGGAGGACGCCTACAATGGTCCGGATGGGCTGAAGCTCGGGCCCGATGGCAACTACTACATTGCCCAAAACGGCTCCGGCCGCGTCCTAGTCGTGGGCGAGGACAAAAAGCTCGTCCGTTCGATCGAGGTTCCCACTCCCTTTGTCACGAATCTGGCCTTCGGCGCGGCGGGGACGGGCGATGTGTTCGTGACTGGCGTCTTCGATGAATGGAAAGCCCCGTACCCGGGAGCGGTATACCGCTGGCAGCCTTGAGCAGCCGTTACACGCGCCAGCGTCGTTGCTCGCTTTCCGGAAGATCGTAGCTCGCCAGAAGCGCGCTCAGTCGCTCCGCTTCCGGCGCCGCCTCAGCATCTGAGCGGACGATATGGCGCGGGGGGAGCGACACGCCTCTGTGTCGGAGCAGCGGGGCCAAGCGGCGCCAGTGGAGCCCGCCATCCGGCTCCCCACTCAGGCCGACGGCAACTACCGCATAGCCGTGGTGGGAATACTCTGCGACCTGGTCTGCGATCACGGCAAGCAGCAGGCGATGCTCGCCCGCCGGGGGGAGCTGCAAGGCGCCATAACCAGTCACCTCCAGCACGCCGAGCACATCGGGGAGCGCCGCGCCGATCCGCGGCGGTGGATTGACGAGCACCTCGGGCACCAGTGCAATGCGCCAGCCACGTGAATCCCGGTTCACGGCGGGGCCGGATCGCCGCTGCGCGCCCGCTCCGATCTGTCGCCGCCGTCCAGGAACTGCTCCAGGTCGCGCCTTGAACCGGCCTCATCAAAGCGCCCCATGTCCAGGGCCCACCCTGTGGCCGGCACGGGCGGCAGGCCCCGACGTGCGAGCTCCGCCTCCAACTCCTCGATCCAGATGCCCCGGCGCGGCACAATTTCCCAGTCGTCTTCCGGCCGGTTGGGACGGCCACCCCAATCCGGTTTGCTGGAGGTAAAGCGCACCCCAGTGGACGGGCTGCCGTCGAGTCCGATCAGGATGACTTCATCGCCCTGGCGCAGATGGCGTTCGATGAGCGGCGCGATCGCCTGTGCCAGGCGTCGGCAGTGCATTCGGTAGACTGGGGTGTCATATTGCTCATAGACGGCCCACCAACGCCGCACGCCGGCGAAGGACAGCTCCGGACAAGGCAGCTGTAGCAGCTGGTAACCGCGGGTTCGCAGCACTTCCACCACCGGACTGACCAGACCCGGGTACCTGGCGCCCTCGCAGACCTTCGCGTTCTGATTCATGAGGCAGTTGGCCACCAGCGCGACCTTGCGCGGCATGTTTTGCTCCATAGGAGGACTGACTCCCTGCCTCAGCGATGAGGCTTGGTGTTGGTCGCCGCGGTCGGCGGATGGTGTGCGATCCAATGGCGCGCTATGCGCTCACGGCTGCAAAGCCATACGCCGGCGTGGCCTTGGATATGATCCAGCAACCGCGCCAGTGCGCCAATCCGCCCCGGCCGGCCGATAATGCGGCCATGGAGGCCCACCGTCATCATTCGCGGCCGGCCTTCGCTGCCTGATCGATACAGCCAATCGAACGCATCGCGGCAATAGATGTAGAAATCCTCGCCGGTGGCGAAGTCTCCGCCTCGCTGCAGGCGGCTGTCATTGGTATCGAAGCTGTAAGGAATGACCAGATGATCGACCTCGCCGATGCCCGTCCAATAGGGCAGATCATCGTTGTAGGCGTCACTGTCGTAAAGAAATCCACCGCTCTCGACGACGAGCCGACGCGTGTTGGGTCCTGGCCGGCCGGTATACCAGCCGACCGGCCGGCGACCGATGAGCCGGGCGATGACTTCGATGTTTTGCCGGATATGGGCGCTTTCCACCGCCTCAGGTACGAACTGGTAGTCGATCCAGCGCTGTCCGTGACAGGCGACTTCCAGCCCGCTCCGGGCGATTTCCGCTGCCGCCTCGGGATTGCGCTCGAGCGCCATCCCAACGGCGTACACCGTGGCGTCAACGCGGCGCTCACGGATCACACGCATGATTTCCCAGAAGCCCACGCGGCTGCCGTATTCGAACAAGGACTCGACGTTCAAGTTGCGCGCATCCGGCAAGGGATCGGCACCGATGTCAGTCAGCACCGACTCGGAGTGACTGTCGCCGTGCAGAACAGAGGATTCGCCCCCCTCCTCGTAGTTCAGGACGATCGAGACGGCAATCCGTGCGCCATCAGGCCATCGGGGGTCGGGTGGATGCTGGCCGAAGCCCCGCAGGTCGCGGGGGTAAATAGCTGGGTCAGTCATTTGCGCTGGTGCGCCTCGATCCAATCCATATAGGCGTGCAGCGCCTCGCGCACCGGCCGCGGTCGCCACCCGGTCTCCGTATTGATGCGGGAAATGTCGTAGGCCCCCCACATGCCATCGCGCAGGCTCGCATCCTGCAGAATATCGGCTTCCGCGTCCGGGGTGATCGTCGCGTGAAACCCGGGCTTCTTCTGCGCCGCCCACTCCACCAGCTCGCCGATCGAGGTGGCCGTGCCTTGGGCGATATTGTAGGCGCTGTAGCGTAACGCCGGCGCACGTAGCAGCGCGACGATGCCCCGCGCCACATCCTCCGAGTGAACGTAATCGCCCACCGCCGTGAGCGTGTTGACTCGCACGCACTTCGCGCCCTCGACGGCCAGGTGCGCAATGCGATTTGGGACATGGCGATGATTGCGGCTGGCCGTCACGCGATCCATGGTTCCGTAGACGGACGAGAGGCGCACGGAGGCCGACTCGATGCGGAATAAGTCGCCGTAGCGTTCGCTGATCAGCTCCGATGCCAGCTTGGAGATGCCGTACAGACGGCGCGGCATAACGTAGCCGTCCTCGGGAAGGGGCTCTCCGGGGCGGTCGGGTCCGTGGTGCTTGTACACCGCGCCGGAGCTTACATAGATAAATCTCGGCGGGCGGTGGAGGCTCCGCACCCAGTCGAGAACGGCCACCGTGCCCATGATGTTGACGTTGATGATCCGTCCCGGCTGCTCCGCCTCGGGTTCGGCGCGAGCCTCGGCCGCCGAACCGCGAGATATGGGCGTCACGGTGGCGCCATGAACGACATGCCCGATGTCCTCGCCGCGCAGCGCATCGCGCCATTGTTCAGGCAGGGAGACGTCCGCGGTCACGACCTTCATCCGATCCTTGAACGGGGCGAAATAATGCTCTGCCGCGCTGTCCAATGGTGCGGCATCGAGCAGCAGCACGCGCTCATCGGCGTCGGCTTCCAGCCAATGGCGTGCCAGCACGCTCATGACAAAGCCGGTCGCACCTGTGACGAGCAAAGTCACGACGGCGGAAAATTCATCAGCAGGCCAAGCAGGGCTCGCGCGCCGGTGTCGAAGTCTTCCAGGTTCATGGCCTCATCGGGATTGTGGCTGCCATTTTCATTGCGTACGAAGATCATACCAGCTGGAATGCCCACCTTTGCGAACACTGCGGCGTCATGTCCGGCGCCGCTTGGCATCTCGTAGGGCTGTTGGAGCTGCGCACACAGTCCAGCCCGCAGTCGCTCGTCCATGACGGCCGGCGGGGAATCACTGGCCACGCCCAGGTCGAAGGAGACGCGGTAGGCATCGCCAATGCGGGCCGCAGCGCGGTGCGCTTCGTCCGCGACTTCGTCCATGACGGTTTGCGAAACGCTGCGAATATCAATGACGAAGCGGGTCTCTCCGGCGATCTTGCTGGGAGCGTGGTAAGCGGAGTCGGTGTACAGCTCGCCGAAGGTGATTGTCAGATCGGCGCCCGTTTGCTCGTACTGCAGCCAGCGCGTTTCCAGGTGGTGCAGCAGGGCCACCGTCGCGGCGACCGCATCGTGTCGGTGAGCCCGGTTGACGGCGCCTGAGTGTGCGTACTGGCCCGTGCAGCGCGCATTGCGGAAGCGCTTGCAGCCGCGGATGCCGGTCACCACGGCGGCCGGCAGGCGCTCGGCCACCAGCGTCGGACCCTGTTCGATATGCAATTCCAAGTAAGCTCGGATGCTTGCGGGCTCCAGCAGCGCCCGCCGCTCGCGGATCGGCTGGGGATCGAAGCCGCGCTCCAGCAGCGTCGCCTCCAGGCTCCGTTCATTGTCCGAGCGGGTGACCGCGAGGCAGGCGGGATCGAGCAAGCCGAATGCCCCGCTGCTGCCAAGATAGGAAATATTGAACCAGGAGGATTCCTCGGCGCGAATTCCCATCACCGTGATGTCGCTGTCCAGCTGTATGCCGGCGCTCTTGAGGGCCGAGACGATGCAGACTCCCGCCACCACTCCGGCGGCACCATCGTAGTTGCCGCTCTGCGGGGAGCTGTCGAGATGCGATCCAATGACGATGCGGGGTATCTGCCGGTTGCGGCCCGGGAGTGTCATCATCAGATTGCCGATGGCATCGACGGAGACTTCCAGGCCCAGCGCCTGAGCCGCCGCGCGCATAATATCGTGTGCCGCCTGCTCCCCGTTCCCGTAGCTATCGCGGTCGATGCCGCGCCCCCGCCTGGTGGCACGGTCGAGGGTATCGAAAAGCGCTGCCGCGAGCTTAATATCAGGTTGCATAGGTTACGTCGGCCCGCCGCATTGTAACCGTCGCCCAAACGAGGGATCAAAGCAATGTCTAACTTGCTAGCCGGAAAGGTTGCCATCATCACCGGTGCCAGTTCGGGCATCGGCCGCGCGATCGCCGCCAATTTTGCGGCCGAAGGCGCCGCCGTGGTCCTTGCCGACATCGTCGACGCGCCACTGGAGGGCGGAGAATCCACGCTCGAATTGATCCGCAAGTCCGGGGGATCGGCGGTGTTTGAGAAGGCTGATGTCGGTCAATGGGAGGACATTGACCGGTTGGTCGGCGCGACCGTGACGCGCCACGGGCGCCTCGATGTGATGGTGAATAATGCGGCGATTTATTCGGGAACGCCCCTGATGGAGACCACCCTTGCGCAATGGGAGCACGTGATGGCGGTCAATCTGACCGGCATGTTTCACGGCTGCAAGCGCGCCGTCCAGCAGATGCTGACGCAGACTCCACGCAACGAAGTGAGGGGGCGGCTCATCAATTTGGGATCACAACAGGGCATCGTGACCTCTCCGCACGACACGCCCTATGGCGTGAGCAAGGCCGGTGCCATTTATCTGACCAAGCAGATCGCCGTGGACTATGCGCAGGACCTGATCGTGTGCAACTGCATCTCGCCGGGCAAGATCGTCACTGGGCAGTCCGGTGCACCGTCGGATCCGGCTCGCCTGGAAAACGCCCGGCGGCGCACGCCATGGCCGCGCCTGGGCCGTCCTCAGGACATCGCCAATGCCGCCGTGTTCCTGGCAAGTGATCGCGCCACATACATCACGGGCGCCAATCTGGTGGTCGACGGAGGCTGGCTCGCGCGATAGCGCCCGGCCCTCAGCGATTAGGAATCGAGTAAAGCTTGCCGTGGTAGGGAGGCTTGTCGAACTGATCCACCGCTGTCACATACAAGGTCTTCTCATCCGGGCTGAACGCGAAGTTCGGCACCTGCAGCGAAGGCAGGGTTAGCTGCCGCAGCAATTTGCCCTTGGCATCGACGACAAAAATGACGCCGGCGTAGGCCACGTGGTACTCGCGTGCGCTTTGCCCAAGGTAGATCTGGCCTAACGAGTCGATCTTGACCCCGTCCGGCCAGATATGCACCGCGTGGTGCACCAGATCGTCGAGATTGACCGCGATGCGCCGGTCCGACAGCGACCCGCCCGGGCCTATCTTGAACTTTATCAACCGATTTTCGTCGGTCTCGACCACATACAAAATCCCGCCATCCTTCGAGACCGCCAGGCCATTGGCATTGTGCACATCGTCGGCTTTGAGACTTATGGTCCCGTCCGCGGCGATGTAGAACACCTTGCCGTCGATGGCGTCCCCGTGGCTTCCGGAGGTGCTGAAGTAAATGCCGCCGCGGCCGTCGGGCGCGAGGTCGTTGGGTCCAACAAATGTGTGGCCGTCCTTGTCATGGCTATAGGGGGGCAGTGATTTTCCATCGGCCGCAATACGGCCGATCGTGCCATTGTCGTAGCAGGTGGTGACAAACTCGCCGCGAGCCGTCGGCACCACGGCGGACTGACCACAGCCCTTTTGAGTCGAAAACACAGAATTCTTCGTTCCGTCCCAGACCATAACCGCGTTGCGCCCGTACTCCACGTAGTACAGCCGGTCCCGGTACCAGACCGGGCCCTCGGGATAGTAAGCGTCAGCGTTGAGCACCCGGACACCGTTCTGCGCGAGGCAAGGGCAGACGGCCAGACATGCGATAAGGGACGCGCAGCCTAGCAGCCAGGAGATGTTGCGCGTCTGCATTACGCCGGGGTGCCGGCTGGACGGCTGTGTGTCGTGAGGACATAGCCGATGGCGCGCTCCTGGTCGGCGACGATGGTCTTGCTGGCCATGAGAAAATGATACACCGCCCACAATCCCGTCGGAGCGAGTACCAGCAGCGCCAGGCGCAGCGAATGGGCATCCGCACCGCCCCTCCCCGCGAACCAGTCGCTCAACAGTCCGACGCCCTGCGGTGCGATGATCAGATTGAACACGTTGCCGACCACCAGCGACCACGCGGTGAACATGGCGCGCATGCGCGGAGGCGCCAGGTTTTGCATGAGCCCCATGGCGGGGCCGATGTAGAAGTAGATGGCCGGAATGAACAGCCAGAACATGGTCTTTGCCAGCCCCAGGGAATGCGTCCAGTACGCCAGAAACGAGGGAACTGTCGCGAGGCCTACGCCCAGCGCCAGCAGGAAGACCACGCGTCTGGGATCGGCCATCGCGGGACGCGACAGGATCCAGGCGGTACCGGCCGTGGCGAGGATGCCGCCGACCAAATGGATGTTTCCGGTGACCGCACCCGCCTCGCCGACGTTCAGATCGTAGCTGCGCATCAGAAACGCGGGCGTGAACCAGATCAGTCCCCATCCCCACAGCGCACACACGCCGGTGCCCATGACGACATGAAATGCCGCACGCTGGCGCCATAAGAACCGCAGCGATTCCACAAGCGAGGGGGCGTCGGCAGCGGTCACGGCGTCCATTCGTCCTCGCTGCGGCTCGCGAATGGTCAAATAGATCAGTGTCCCCATGAGTATCCCGGGGATGCCCAGAGCCAAGAATGCGGCACGCCAACCGTAAGCGTTGGCAATCGCACCGGCCGCGTTCGCCCCAAGCCAAGCGCCAATCGGGGCCCCGAGCGCGAAAACTCCCAGCGCCATCGGCCGCCGGTCCGCCGGGAAGAAATCTGCAATGATCGAATTAGCCGGCGGCGTACCGCCCGCTTCGCCGACTCCAACGCCAATGCGCCCAGCGAGGAAATGCCAATAATTGCGAGCCAGCCCGCACGCCGCGGTAAACCCCGACCAGACGATGAGCGAGGCCACAAGTATGTTGCGGCGGTTCCGTCGGTCGGCGAGCCAGGACATAGGAATGCCGAAGGACACGTAGAACAGACCGAGCGGCACGCCGGTAAGAAAACCTACCCCGGCGTCGCTGAGCTTCAGCTCGAGCCGGATTGGCTCAAGGACGGTAGAGACCACATACCGATCAGCGATGTTGACGGCATAAACAAGGCACATGACGATGACGACATACCAGCGCTCGATCGCGGATCTCGGCTCAGCTTCTGCCGCATCAATCATGAGCGAAACTTACCCCGACTCTTCTGCCTTGCTGGCGTTGGCATTGCGCGACAGTACAAGGTTTGGTGGTTTTGCGCGACGTCAACTCATCAGCCGCGCCTCGGAGAAAGCCAACGGGCCCGGTCCGGCGGAATTGGGCGGTCGGCCCGCCGGCAATAACTATTGAAACGGAATATCTTCGTAGACTATAGTCAAAGAGGGACAACTGCCGGCAAATCCTGGCGGCGGTACACAGATAATTTGGGGGTTGATGCTATGTCGCGTAAGCGGACTAAGAATTCTCTGCGCCCGCGTCCCGATCTGCCGGCGCACTCCAAGATAAGTTGCGCCATCGCAACGATTCTCGGCAGCGGTGCCGCGGCCCATGGCGTGACGGCCCTTGCGGCCGATACTGGCGCGGGCGCCGATCAAATTGAAGAAGTCATTGTGACGGCGCAACGGCGCACTGAAAACATCCAAAACGTGCCCATTGCGATCCAGGCCCTGACCTCGGAGACGCTCACGCAGCTGAACGTGGCTACGCTGGATGATTTCGTCCGCTACCTGCCCAATGTTACCGCGCCCTCCTCCGGACCCGGCATGTCCCAGGTGTTCATGAGGGGCCTGAGCGTCGGCAGTGACGGCGTGCAGTCCGGCGGCTCGATCAGTGGCTTTCCGAACGTGGCGATCTATCTCGACGATCAGTCGGGTCAGTTACCCAGCCGAAACCTGGACGTGTACACCGCCGATCTGGAGCGTGTGGAAGTGCTCGAAGGGCCGCAGGGAACTTTGTACGGCGCGGGTGCCCAGGCCGGTGCCATTCGCTATATCACCAACAAGCCCAAACTCAACGTGACCGAAGGCAGTGTCACTACGGGCTACGAGTTCACTGACGGCGGCGATCCCAACTACGATATTTCCGCGGTCATCAACGTACCGATTGTCGCGAACACCTTCGCCGTTCGCGCAGTGATCTATGACGATCACCACGGCGGGTACATTAACAACGTGCCGGGGACATTTACGCGCAAGGATACCGACCTAGGTATTCACTACGCGAATTATGCGACCGCCTGCGATGACTTGAGCGCACCGTCCCAGGGTGCCTGCCTGACCGGAAATCCGTCGGCATTTGGCCCTCCGCCGGGCGCGGCGCCCATCAGCAACCAGGCGATCGCAAAGAAGGCGATCAACCCGGTGACCTACAAGGGCATCCGCGCCTCGGGGCTGTGGGCCATCAACGATGACTGGAACGTGCTGCTGATGCAGACCTACCAGGACATGGATGCGCAGGGCGTCTTCTATCAAATGCCGAACAGCTCGGACGGCGCACCGCTGCCGAGGCAATCGGTCACGCTGTTCAACGATTCGTTCAACATCGACAGGTTCGAAAATACCGCACTCACGATTAACGGCCGCTTTGGGGATCTGAAGGCGGTATATGCCGGATCCTATCTGGTGCGCAATGTGAGCCAGGTGCAGGATTACACCAATTATTCGCGCGGCCTCTACGCCGACTACTATCAGTGTCATAGCGCGGACGCGACCAGCGGACTCGCCTCGACCTGCTATTCACCGAGCGCGACGTGGAATGATACCGAGCGCAATACCCACCAAAGCCACGAGGTGCGCCTCAGCACCCCGGACGACTGGCGCCTGCGGGGCATCGTCGGCGCGTTCTACGAAGATCTGAAAATCGACGATCAGCTCAACTGGCAGTACCGGACGCTGCCCGCCTGTACGACATCGGCCGATGTCGGATGCCTGACGAACGTTGCCCCGGCGCCAGGGGCGACGGTTACCGATCCCTCAATACGAAATGATCATGTGGCGTTCTTCAATGACGTCTCGCGCGGCTACAAGCAGCGGGCTTTCTTCATGTCGGTGGATTTCGACCTCATTCCGAAGCTGCTCACCCTAACCGCGGGAACGCGCTATTACCACTTCGACAACTTTGAGAAAGGGGCGTTTACCGGGAGTTTCGGCTGCTACCAGGCAGGTCCCGCGCCCTGTCTGGCTTCCGCAAACAATATCGACGCAGCGAACCTGCAAACGACCTACCAGGGGTTCAAGAGTCGCGTGAATCTGACCTGGCACGTCTTGCCGGACGCGCTGGCTTATTTTACCTGGTCGCAGGGTTTTCGCCCGGGCGGATTCAATCGCTTTTCGTCCGCATACGTTCCAGACGCGGCCACCGGCATTCCCCTGTACCTCTCGCCCTACTCGTTTGCCTCGGATAATCTGACCAACATCGAGCTCGGCTGGAAGACCGAGTTCTTCGATCACCGACTGCAGTGGAATGGCGCCCTCTATCAGGAAGACTGGAAAGATGTGCAGATCAACCTGTTCAATCCCGGAGTGTTGGGGAATATCGGGTTTGGCACCAATGGTCCCTCGTACCGGATCCGAGGCCTGGAGACTTCCTTCATCGCGGTGCTGACCAAAGGCCTGACGGCGCAGGGTGGCATCTCCTGGAACAGCAGCGAGCAGACCAACTCACCCTACTTGATCGCGAACAACCCCGATCTGCTCGCCAATCCGGCGACCCACGATCTGTATGGGCAGCCGATTACCAGCATCAAGAATCCCTACGGGCCCCTCGGCTCGCCAACCGCAAATTCTCCACCGCTTCAGTACAACGTTCGCTTGCGGTATGAGTGGGCCATGAATTCCTACAATTCCTTCGTGCAGGCCGGTGCCACCCATACCGCGCATTCGTATACGCAGTCTGGCGTCAATCCGTCGTTGTCCGAGGGTGGCAGCATCAGCACCACGCTGATCAGATTCGAGAACCTGCCCTATTCGCAGTACGACGCGTCCGCCGGTGTGGCCAAAGACGCTTGGTCGGCCGAGTTGTATGCCCTGAACCTAACCAACGTCAACGCGAGCGTGTTCACTTCGACCACGCAGTTCGTGCCGGCGGAAACCATAACGCGACCGCGGACGATTGGCATCAAGCTCGGCTTTAAATTCTAGAGTTCAGGCCAGCGATGCGTGCGCCTTGGCGCGGCGAGCCCGTCCGGGGTGCCGGCCTTTGGCTCCAGGATTGGTCTCGCTAAATCGCGGAGCGTTGGATCAGTCGTCGGCTGGCCCACTTCCGGGACTGCGATAGGCCGTCAGCGCATCGCCGAGCATCTCCTTCAGAGGACTCAGCCAGGGCGCAAAATGGGTCCACTGCTCAAGCCCTTCACGGTATATCGGCTGGCGCACCTGCTCGGAACTCGCCGTGCTTATGCTGCGCACGGTCTTATGGAAGTCGATGCACTGCGATTCAAATGGCAGGCCGCAGAAGTCCAGCACGCGCCTCACGCTTCCTTCCAGGTCGTCCACCACTTCCTCGTGATGCACCCGAAGTATCCAACCGGGCAGAACCTCATCCCAATGCCGCATCAGCTCCAGGTAGTTCCGGTAGTAGCGAGCGATATCCTCGGCGCTGTAAGCGAACTCCTGCCCAGAAGCAAACAACTGCTTGAAAATGCTGAAGCAGCAGGCCATCGGCTCGCGTCGAGCGTCGATGACCTTGGCTTGAGGCAACAGCAGGTGAATCAATCCGAGGTGCCGAAAATTGTTCGGCATTTTATCGATAAAGTGCGGCTTGTCGGTCCGGTACACGCGCGCGTCGCTCAAGTATCTGTCGCCAAGGCGACGCAGCTCCTGCGGCGGCATCTCAGCCAGCAGGCGCGGATAGCGTGGGTCTGAGGACTCGGCTTCCCGACCCTGCATTTCGGCAACGATCCGGGGAATGATCGGGAGTTCGCGGGTGCCCTCCACGCGGGAATGGGAGGCCAGGATTTGCTCGAGCAGCGTCGATCCGGCGCGGGGCAACCCCACGATGAATATCGGACTGGAATCCATTGCACCCACGTCCCGGTGGGCGGAGAAGAAGGGTCGCGTACATATCTGCTTCTGCAAGCGGGTGTTGCGCTCAATCAGCTCCGGCTGGTAATTAAGCTCTGATTTCTTCAGCGCATTGCCCCGCTCGTAATAACGGAACGATTCCTCATACTTGCGGCGATTCTCCAAGGCCATTCCAAGGGCGAAGCAGAGGTGGTAGCGATCGACGAGCGAGGCGGCCTGCTTCGACTCCTCGGCCCGCATCCGTTCCAGTTCACCGTCCGTGAAGCGGTAGGTTTTCAGGTTGGCGAGGCTCCAGTAGGCGTCGCCGAACCCCGGACTAGTCGCCGCCGCTGCACGATACGCGTCGATGGATTCCTCGTACCTCCCCATAGTCTTCAGAGTATGGCCAATCGACAAATGCAATTCAGTTGCGCGCGGCGATTTGACCAATAAGTCCCGGTACATTTCGAGGGCTTTTTCGTGCCCACCAATGCCGGTGCAAGCGGTGGCGTACAGCGTCTTGTATTGCCTATTGGTGGGGTCGCGTCGCATTAGTAGATCGAGTTGCTCGATCGCCTGAGGGTGCTTGTGTCGCTCCAGAAGGGCTCGCGCATAATCAAAGCGTGCGGCCTCATAACGGGGAGCAAGTTCCAGTACTGCAGCGAGCAGCAATTCCGCATCGTCGAATGCCTTCCGGGCCATGCCGATGCGGGCAAGCAGGCGTATGGCTTCCACATGATTGCCATTGTTCACCAGGTAGGCACGAACGATATTCTCGGCCTGCGTTAGCTCCCCGTCGGAAAACAGCGCTGTGGCAGCGACCACGTCGGCCGGTAGCTGTTTGAGCGTGGCCACATGACCGGCAGCGTTGGCGGCGTTGTCCGCATCCCCGGAGATCCGATATAGGGTTTCCAGATTGGCCCAGCTGGCGGGCAACGCGGGATTGATGTTGACGCCGTGCAGATAAGCCTCGATAGCATGCGGCGCGTCCCGCAACGCGACGAAACAATGCCCACGCTCCTGATGCAATCGGCTGAACCCAGGGTAGAGGCGTTGCAGGCGCTCGAGAGTCGCGAGCGCATCCGGTATGCGGTTCAAATGCCGGTAGCTGACCGCGAGCATGTACAGAACGTCGCGATTTTCGGGTACTTCCCGCAGTAGAGCTTCGGCCGCTACCAGAGCCTGGGCGTACTGCATGCGTTCCAGGCGCTCGCGAATCTGGAGAACCCGAGACTCGACTGACGTTGGGGCTGGAGTGTCGACTGTGAGACTCATTTCTGGTTAAGGAGTGCTTGGAATAATAGCAAGATACGTGGCTTGACCTGCTTAAGGCCGACGCTGACAATTTATCACCCGCCGGGTCGCCAGCTGAGTTTCAACTGGAGCGGCACTCGCGCAGCGTCATGGAGGACACCAAATGGACTATCGGCAGCTGGGCTCTCAGGGTCCAAAATTATCCATGATCGGTCTTGGAACGATGGGCATGTCCGACATGTATGGACCTGCAGACCGCTCCGAGAGCATCGCGACCATTCATGCGGCACTGGACCAGGGTATTACGCTCCTTGACACCGGTGATTTCTACGGCATGGGACACAACGAGATCCTCGTAGGCGAGGCGCTGAGGGGAAGGAATCGAGACCAAATTCAGCTGAGCGTCAAATTCGGTGCGCTACGCGGACCGGGTGCAGGCGAGTTTAACGGCTACGATTCCAGGCCGGCGGCGATCCGAAATTTTGTCGCGTACTCTCTAAAGAGACTGGGTGTCGACTACATCGACATTTATCGTCCCTCGCGCCTTGACCCTAACGTTCCTATCGAGGACACGGTCGGTGCGATAGGCGAGCTCATCAAGCAAGGCTACGTGCGCTATGTCGGGCTCTCGGAGGTGGGCGTCACAACAATCCGCCGTGCCCACGCTACCCATCCGATTGCTGACCTGCAAATCGAATATTCGCTGATTTCGCGCGGGATCGAGCGTGACATCATAGGCACCTGCCACGAACTTGGGATTGGCATTACAGCCTACGGCGTGCTGTCACGTGGCTTGATCAGCGGCCACTGGCGCAAGGATAGCCAGCGGGGTGACTTTCGCTCCCGGGCGCCCCGCTTTCAGGGTGAGAACCTGGACACGAATCTGGCTTTGGTGGAGAAGCTGCGGGTTCTAGCTTCTACCATCGGCGCGTCGGTCGCCCAAGTGGCCATTGCCTGGGTCCTCGCCCGAGGGGCCGTTCAACAGGTCTCGCTCGTTCCGATTGTTGGAGCTCGACGCCGAGATCGCCTGCAGGAGTCGTTGGGGGCATTACAAGTCAAGCTTTCTCAAGCCCAGTTAGCTGAGATCGAGCTCGCGGTGCCGCCGGAAGCGGCGGCGGGTGGTCGTTATCCGGATGCGCAACTTGCTCACATGGACAGCGAACGTACGAGTTAGTCGCTGGCGACAAGCCGAACCTCGCGGAGTCAGCGCGGATTTTCGAAGACTCCGTGCATTGCCCGGATCCTCCCGGGGCGGCGATACATTGACACGGGCCTCGGTCCGCGCGCAGGACTGGAGCCCTTGCTGCCCGACCCGCCAGTAGTCTATCCACTCGGGGGACGAGGAAGCGGAGGCAGCAGTTTCTCAACAAGCGCTCCAATCTTTAGCGTAGTAAGGTCTTCGAAGCGCCGCCCAACGATCTGCAGTCCGGTCGGTCGCCCGTCGGCCGTCAGACCACTCGGAACGGAGAGCGCCGGGCACTGAGATATCAGGTTAAATGGCGCCGTCATGTCCAGCCCATGGTAGCGCCCCTGCCCGTCCACCGAGCCAAAATCACGGTCGCTGAGCGTCGCGAGCGGAGCCGGTATCGCGGTGGTTGGACAGATGAGCGCATCGAAGTCGCGAAAGATCGGACGCAGACTGTTCCAGAGTTTCGTTCGCTCAATTTCAAGTCGCTTGTAGTGCACCGCCGAGATTTTGCGACCGTGTTCCACGAGACTTCGCACCGCCGGGTCAAGTAGGTGCGCGCTCGCATCGTAGGCATCTCCAAAGTAGGCCGCCATAAACACGCGCCAATAGTCCATCCAAACGTCGATAATTGCGGCAGACCATCCTAACTCCACCCTTTCAACCATCGCGCCTGATTGCCTCAACTGCGCTGCGGCATTCAAGGTATTGCGTTCCACGTCCGGATCGATGGCATAGAAACCGAAATCCACGGACAGCCCCAGGCGAAGTCCTCGCGGATCGATCTCGAGCGAACCGTCATACGCGAACGGGATCGGCAATGACTGTATGTCGCAGTCGTCCGGCCCCTGGGTCGCCGCGACAAACAACGCCGCATCGGCACAGCAGCGCGCCAGGGGCCCGAAATGGGAGATGTTGTCGAAGCTGCTCGGCAACAAGTCGAACGGGATTCTGCCGAGACTGGGCTTTAGTCCAACCACGCCGCACAGAGCCGCTGGAATTCGAACCGACCCGCCCATGTCGGTGCCTTCCGCCAGTGATACCGCGCCGGTCGCGACGGCAACGGCCGAGCCACCGGAACTTCCGCCGGAAGTGCGCGATGCATCCCACGGGTTTCGTGTGATGCCAAACAGTGGGCTTTGGGTAAAGCTCGAGTAAGCGAATTCCGGAGTTGTTGTCTTGCCGATCACGATAGCGCCTGCGCGGCGCAATGCGGAGACGATCCATACATCCTCCGTCGCGACCTGTCGTGCAAAGGCGCGCGAGCCAAGGGTCGTCAGCCTGCCTTTGACGGGGGTCATGTCCTTGATCGCGACGGGAATTCCGTGCAGGGGCCCTAGCTCGGAGTTCTTTCTGACCGCGGCATCCGCTGCCTTTGCCAGGTTGATGGCCTCCTCCTCGTAGATTGCGGTGAAGGCATTGAGCGTGGGGTTGATCTCGCTGATCCGCTTCAGACTGGCTTCGATGATCTCAACGGACGATAGGTCACGCGAGCGGATTGCCCGCACCAACTCAGTGGCTGTCCATGTGTGGACATTCGAAGGTCCGGAATGTTGAGTCATGAATTGAAACTCGCGCGACTATGGCAGGCGTGGCACGTCCAAATGGCATTCAATCGATGCAGGATCGGAGCGACGCTCCGGATAGAGGGTCAGTCGATAACCATCAGGTCGAATGGCTGATCGGAGAGCATGTGTGCCTGCTGCTGTTCGAATAGGAACGATTCGATCGTGAAGTACTGTCCTTGATGATGGGGCATGAAGAATTGGTTCTCGTAGTTGACGGCCGTTCCTGCTTCGAAAATGCGATCGTCATTCTCCGGGGAGAGGGGGTCGAAGACGAAATTACCCACCCAGTCCGGAGGAAAGGCGGCGCCCATCTCATAGCCTCCGACCCAACCGCGGCGCTCCCACAAACCTTCGCGACGGAAATAATCCAGGATCGCCTGATTGAATTCGCGGACCGGCAGATTCGGGCGCAGCATCGCCCGGATCAGGTCCATCGAGCGCGCGGCACGACCCGTAAGATCACGAACTTCGGCACTTGGCTCGCCAATGGAGAATGTGCGAGCGACATTGACGTGGTAGCGCTTGTACACACCCGCGAGATCCACGAGTACCATTTCGCCGTGGCGCATCTTCCTGCGCGTCGCCACCCCGTGAAGGGCATTGGTCTTCGCACCAGATAGCACAGGCATAGTAATGCCGGGATTCTCCCCGCCGGCGCGGGCCAGCGCCCGCACCATTTCCCCATAGACATCCAGCTCTGCGACGCCAGCGCCTATCGTGGCTTTCGCGGCTGCCATCCCGATATTGGCAATCCGCGCGGCTTCCTTCAGGCAGTCGATCTCGGCGGGCGACTTCAGCCAACGCAGTTCCCGCAGGATCTGGGTTCCGTCCACGACCCTGGCACCAGCCGCGTGAAAGGTATCCTCCAGGCGGTGGCTTATTATGCGATTCGGACGATAGCTCCGGAATTCCATGCCCACGGTGCCGTTGAGCCAGCCTTCGCCCCGGAGCTGTTGGGCAATAAATTCAGCGCTCCCGCGCATTGCATCTCGCGGGAAATACCGCGTGTCCACGGAGCGGGTGAAGATGCGGCCGAGCACCGCTTCACGCTCACTGTCGAAGAGGATGTAGCGGTCGTGATCGACGTGGACGGCAATGGCCGAGCTGGCCGGCCATTGCTGGGGGGATTGGGCTTGGTACCATTCGGCCTGGTAGCCGGAGAGGTAATACATGCTTTCCGGTGCCATCAGGAACAACATGTCGACTCTTGCTGCCGCCATTTTTCGGCGCAGTCGCTCCAGCCGGCTTGCGAACTCATCGGCAGTGAACGGGGCTTCACATTCCGGCGTGCTGTTGAAATAGACCTCGTCGCGATATTCCATGAGGAGTTCCTAAGCTTGTGCAGACTGCATAGCGCTCGTATCGCGACTAAGACGAGTTACCTGCCGGGAAGTGACGCTTTCCAAAAGCCCTTGCATCGTGAATCGATAAATGGGGAATACTCAATGCATTCGGGATTGGCAACAACGGCCGTTACCGGTAGTGCCGCCGACCCCTGAGCTGGTGCTTCCATTGGAATTCTAGTTGTACCCGATTCGCAGAAACAGAGGCGACTTGTCGCCCACACCAGGTGTGAAACGACTGATATATCAATGTTTTATATAGAAAACCTCTCTTAAAATAGATAACTATTGATGCGCAGCGCCGGGATTCAAGAGGAGCTGGGGCGTCCATCGTTAGCGGGGACATCGGGGCGGGCTCGGTTCGGCCAGAATCAGGATCCGCAGGGTCGTAGTCCCGGGTCGGCCCGCAGCGGCCTCATACGACGGCGGTACCACCAGTAGAGTATCGCCAGCATGGTGCCCCCGGGCAGCAGCAATTCGATTGCGGCGTAAGGACCGAGGCTGCGTACCAGCGCAAGCGCTCGACTTACAAACAGGCTGAATAGTGACTTCATCAGTACCGCCAGCGGAACGAACCTGCCGCCATTCAAGAGTTGTGGTCTGCTGTGATCCATGGCCTGTAGTGTCGCGCCGCATCGTCCGACCAACAAACGCAAGCTCTGAACGACACCTAAGAAAAACTGATGTCCGCATTTTCGCAGCGAGGACCCGTGAGCTGGGCGCGGGATGAGATCAGGCTCGGGCCGCGAAGCGCCATCAATCGCCAAGCCGGGCCGCAGGGATTATTTCCCTGTCTTGGGCGACGCCGGCGCCATCACCGCTTTTCAGGGTTCTAAATACCAGCGCCGACAGGATCGTCACGATGCCCAGCGTGATGAAGGCAAGATGCAGACCGTGAATCATCTCTAGGGGGTTGCTATGAAAGCGGTCCGGGAGGAACACCGCCGCGGCCAACGAAGCCAACGCGACACCGAAGCTCATGGACAGCTGTTGCATGGTGCTCGATATGGTACTGGCCATACTGGAGTCCGCGGTGGGGATGTCGGCGTAGACCAGGGTATTGGTGCTGCTGTATTGCAATGACAGGCTGAAGCCGAACATGAATCCCTGCAGCACGATCTGCCAGACCGGCGTGCCGGGGCCGATGATGGAGAACAGGGCGATCAGGGCTCCCATGCATGTGGTGTTCCAGAGCAGCACCCGACGGTATCCAAACCGCCCGAGAATAGCCGGCACCGTCATCTTCAGGCTCATCGCAGCCAGCGGTTGAGGAACGATCAGCAGCGCCGCCTGGACCGGGGTGTAGCCGAGTCCGACCTGGTACAGGAGCGGTAGCAGGAACGGCATGCCCCCCGCCGCAAGCCGCGTTATAAAGCCACCACCGACGGCAACGCGGAACGTTCGGATGCTCGCCAGGCCAAACTGCAGCAGCGGGTGTGGCGTCGTGAGCGTGTAGCGGCCGTAGGCGGCCAGCAAGGCCAGCGAGATGACAAGCAGCCCGAGGACTTCGCGACCGCTCAGGGTGTGTTCCCCGAATACTTCCAGCACATACGAAAGCAAAGCGAGCCCGGAACTGAACAACACCAGGCCGAGCCAGTCCAGGGGCCAACCGCTGGGTGAACGGAAATCCGGCAGGTGGCGGTACACCAGGTAGAGCCCGAGCACGCCAATGGGCAGGTTCACGAAGAAGATCGTGCGCCATGGCAGGTAATGGACGATGAGTCCCCCGGCCACGGGTCCCAGCATCGGTCCGACGAGCGCCGGAATGATCACGAAGCTCATGGCACGCACGAGCTCTGTTTTCGGGACGGAGCGCACGATTGTCAGCCGACCGACGGGCACCAGCATGGCGCCGCCCATGCCCTGCAACACCCGACACGCCACCAGGGCGTGGATGCTGCTCGACAAGCCGCAAAGCAAGGATCCCGCCGTGAATACCGCGATGGCCGCGGAAAATACCCGACGTGTCCCATAACGGTCGGCCAGCCAACCACTCAGGGGTACGAAGACTGCCACCGCCAGCGTGTAGCTGCTCAACACAGCCTTCATGCTGAGGGGCGCCACCTGCAGGGCTCGCGCGATCGCCGGTACGGCGGTATTCAGTATTGTGGCATCGAGCGCCTGCATGAAGAAGGCGACTGCCACGAGCCAAGGCAGCAGCCGCTTGGATGCATCGCGAGTGACACGCGTCTCGGGCTTCCTTGCACCGGTCACCTGCAATATTCCCGCGAGCGAGTGTCTGGCCTGGATTCAGAATTCACTGCTGCACTCGTGTTTTGACCGTAGCACAGCTTCCCGTGCGAGGGCGGCCAGGCATTGTGACAAACACTTAACCCTGAAATGCTCCCCGCGCAGTAAACCATGCGGCACGTGGAGCGTCCAAGTGGGCCAGCAGCCTGAGTGGGTATGATCCAACCCAGCTGCTCGGCGGTGGCGCCGCCATCGAGGCGAGCGCGCGACGGGATGGTTATCGACGGGGCACTGAAGACCTGTCTCGGTGGCCGAGGGTATAGTGTCAACTAAGGCAATCGAGAAGTGCGCATCCGGGAATAGGCTTTGAAGACGGACTCAATAACAACCCGGGAGGGTAAGTCAGCTTCCCGGGTCAGGCTCTCGCGGCCCGCGCTTTTTTGGCTGGTTGGCGCGTTGCTGGTCATCGCGACGATCGTCTGGATCGTGCACCGCGGACAACAGGATCAGGCCGATCACGAGCGTGGGGGCGCGAGCGGCGCCACGGCCGTGGCGGTTGCCACCGCCACCACCGGTGACATCGCGGTCAAGCTGCCCGCGCTGGGAACGGTCACGCCGCTGGCCACCGTCACGGTCAAGACCCAGATCAGCGGCCAGTTGCAGCTCATCGCCTTTAAGGAAGGCCAGTTCGTGAAAAAGGGGGACTTCCTGGCACAGATTGATCCCCGCCCCTATCAGTCAGCCCTCGAGCAGGCTCAGGGCAACCTGCAGCGAGACCAGGCACTGCTCGCCAACGCGCGCCTGGACCTGAAGCGCTATCAGGACATTCTGGCCCAGGGCCTCATCGCCAAGCAGCAGCTCGATACGCAGCAAGCCCTGGTGCTGCAGTACGAGGGTACCGTGGCGACGGACGCGGCGATGGTCAGCGTCGCCAGGCTGAACCTCGCGTACACGCACATTGTCGCGCCTGTCACCGGACGCGTGGGCCTTCGCCAAGTCGACGTGGGCAACTACGTCACCGCCGGTGATGCCAACGGCATCGTCGTGGTCACCCAGCTGCAGCCGGTCTCGGTGCTCTTTCCCATGCCGGAGGACAACCTGCCGGCGATCCAGCAGCGCCTGCGCGCAGGGGCGGTCCTTACGGTCGAGGCCTACGATCGGGGCAACACCATCAAGCTCGCGGATGGCACGCTGCAGAGCGTGGACAACGAGATCGATACCACCACGGGAACGATCAAAATGCGGGCCGTGTTTGACAACTTGGACGGAGCGTTGTTTGCGAACCAGTTCGTCAATATTCGTCTGCTGCGGGAAACCCTGAAGGATCAGGTCGTCATTCCAGTGGCGGCCGTGCAGCATGGCGCCCCTAACGGTGTGAACAGCACCTTCGTGTATCTGGTTGGCGCGGACAGCACCGTGTCGGTGCGGCCCATCACGCAGGGCGCTGCGGACGGCGAACGCGTGGTCGTAGCGTCGGGACTGAAGGCTGGTGACGTTGTTGTGACCGAGGGTGGCGATCGCCTGCGCGATGGCGCCGTTGTGACGCTGCCAGGCAAGTCCAGGGCCCCAGCTGCGGCGAGCTCATCGGCGCGGCCGGACAAAGGCCGGCATCGCCGCGGCGCCGGCGCTCGTGCCGGCGCGGGCGGCAACGCTGCACACCCAGGGAACGAAAAGCCTCCGGCCAATGCGACGGGCACACCCTGAGGCGCGTGGCGCGTAGTCGCCGGCTGTCCAGACGAACGCGTCGATGAACCCTTCCCGCATCTTCATTCTGAGACCGGTGGCCACAGCGCTGCTGATGATCGCAATCTTGCTGGTCGGCATCGTCGGCTACCTGCAGCTGCCGCTTTCGGCGTTGCCTGAAGTGGCCTACCCCACCATTCAGGTACAGACCTTTTATCCGGGCGCGAGTCCCGAAGTGGTCACATCGGCCATCACCGCGCCGCTCGAGAAGCAGTTCGGGCAGATGCCGGGCCTGAACCAGATGTCCTCCAGCAGTTCGGCGGGGGCTTCTGTGATCACCCTGCAGTTTGACCTCAGCCTACCGATCGACATTGCTGCCCAGCAGGTCCAGGCGGCGATCAGCGCGGCGCAAAACCTGGTGCCTCAGGATCTGCCTGCGCCTCCGATCTATGCCAAGGTCAATCCCGCCGACGCGCCCGTGCTGACGCTGGGTCTCACCTCCAAGGTCATGCCACTGACCAGCGTGGAGGATCTGGCCGACACGAGAATTGCGCAGAAGATCTCGCAACTTCGCGGGGTGGGTGTGGTCAGCATCAGCGGCGGCCAGCGCCCGGCCGTGCGCGTGCTCATCAATGCGCAAGCGTTGGCGGGGCTGGGCCTGAACCTCGACGATTTGCGCACCACGATCGGCGTCGCCAACCAAAACGGTCCAAAGGGCACCTTCGACGGTCCGACGCGGGCCTACACCATCAACGCCAACGACCAGCTGCGGAGTGCCGAGGAGTACGGCAAGGTGGTGATTGCTTACCGCAATGGCGCCGCCGTGCGCCTCAGCGACGTGGCCACCCTGGTGGAGGGCGCTGAAAACACCAAGCTCGGCGCTTGGATGAACACCACGCCCGCGCTGCTCATCAACGTCCAACGCCAGCCCAGTGCCAACGTCGTCGACGTGGTCGACAGCATCAAGCAGCTCCTGCCCTCCCTCCAGGCCTCGCTTCCTGCCGGTGTCGAGCTGAAGGTACTGACCGATCGCACCACGACGATTCGAGCCTCGATACGTGATGTGCAGTTTGAGCTCTCGTTGGCCGTCGCGCTTGTGGTGCTGGTGATTTTCCTGTTCCTGCGCAACCTGCCTGCCACGTTCATTCCCGCCTTGTCGGTGCCGCTGTCGCTGATCGGGACCTTCGCGGTGATGTACCTGGCCCATTTCAGCCTCAATAACCTGTCGCTGATGGCCCTGACCATAGCCACCGGTTTCGTTGTCGATGATGCGATTGTCATGATCGAGAACATCGCGCGCTTCCTGGAGCAGGGCGACAGTCCGCTTGAGGCGGCACTCAAGGGATCCAAGCAGATCGGCTTTACCATCATCTCGCTGACCGTGTCGCTGGTGGCGGTGTTGATTCCCCTGCTGTTCATGCAGGAAGTCGTCGGCCGGCTGTTCAGGGAATTCGCCGTGACGCTGTCGGTGACCATCCTGATCTCGGCGCTGGTCTCCCTTACGCTGGTGCCGATGTTGTGCGCCCGGCTGCTGCGTGCGCGGCCTGCCGGCGGACACTCCGCCTACGAGCCCGCCCCCTGGTTTGCGCGCATCGTGGACTGGTACGGGAAACGCCTGAGCTGGGTGCTCGACCACCAGCGCCTGACCCTGGCGGTCGCCGTAGGCACGTTGTTGGTGACTGCACTCCTATATGTCGTAATCCCTAAGGGCTTCTTTCCTACCCAGGATACGGGGCTCATCCAGGGCGTGTCCGAGGCGACGCAATCGGTGTCCTATGCCGCCATGGCGGATCGACAGCAGGCCCTGGGCGCGGCCATCCTGCAAGATCCGGATGTGGAGAGCCTGTCCTCCTTCATAGGGGTTGATGGGAGTAACGTCACCCTCAACAGCGGTCGGCTCCTCATCAACCTCAAGCCGCGCGCCGATCGCTCGAGTACGGCCAGCGAAATCGCACGCCGCATCCAGCGGGAAACCGCCGGTGTCCCCGGAATCACGCTGTACATGCAGCCGGTTCAGGACCTGACCCTTGATGCCACGCTCAGCCGCACTCAATACCAGTTCACGCTGCAGGCGGCTGGCCCCGCGGAACTGTCGAGCTGGACCCCTGTTTTGGTGGCGCATCTGCGGGCGCAGCCGGAATTTGCGGACGTGACCAGCAATCAAGCGGACAATGGATTGTCGGCCTCGGTAATCATCGATCGCGACAGTGCGGCACGTTACGGCATCAGCGTCGGCACCGTCGACAATGCGCTGTACGACGCCTTTGGCCAGCGCATCGTCTCGACGATCTTCACGCAGGCCAACCAATACCGCGTGATCATCGAAGTCGACCCTGCCCTGCAGCGCTCACTCCAGTCGCTCTCCTCGATCTACGTGCCCTCGGCCGGTGGCGGCCAGGTGCCGCTGTCCGCGATCGCCTCGGTTCACGAGGACATTCGCCCGCTGCTGATCAACCACCAAGCGCAGTTTTCGGCAAGCACCGTATCGTTCAATCTCGCGCCGGGCACTTCGCTGGGCGCAGGTGTGAGGGCCATCGAGAGTGCGGAGCGTGCCATCAAGCTGCCCGCGAGCATCAGCACCACCTTCCAAGGCGCGGCGCTCGCGTTTCGGAACAATCTGGTCAACGAGTTGCTGCTGCTGCTGGCGGCCGTGGTGATCATGTACATCGTGCTGGGCGTGCTCTACGAGAGCTTCATCCATCCGATCACGATCCTCTCCACCCTGCCCTCGGCTGGCATTGGCGCGCTGCTGGCGCTCATGCTGGCGGGCGATGAGATGACGATCATCGCCGTGATTGGCATCATCCTGCTCATCGGCATCGTCAAGAAGAATGCCATCCTGATGATCGACTTCGCCATCCACGCGGAGCGGGTCGAGGGCAAGTCGCCGCGCGAGGCGATCTATCAGGCCTGCCTGCTGCGCTTTCGACCGATTCTCATGACCACCGTGGCGGCGATGTTCGGCGCGCTACCGCTGATGTTTGGCACCGGGACCGGCTCGGAACTGCGCAATCCGCTAGGCGTGAGCATCGTCGGTGGTCTGGCCGTCAGCCAGGTACTGACGCTGTTCACGACCCCGGTCATCTACCTCGCGTTCGATCGCCTCGCACGGCGAAGACGCCGCCAGCCATGAACCTCTCGGCACCGTTCATCGCCCGCCCGGTGGCCACGACCCTATTCACGCTGGCCGTGGCCCTGTCGGGGGCAGCGGCCTTCACTCTGTTGCCCGTAGCGCCGCTTCCCAAGATTGACGCGCCGGCCATCTTCGTCTCGGCATCGCTCCCTGGGGCCAGTCCCGAGGTGATGGCCAGCAGCGTCGCCACCCCGCTCGAGCGGCACCTGGGTGCGATTGCGGACGTGGATGATATGACCTCCACCAGCAGCGTGGGCAGCACCAACATTCAACTGACCTTTGGCATCGACCGGGACATCGACGGCGCGGCACGGGATGTGCAAGCGGCACTCGTCGCCGCGCACGCCGACTTGCCTACCGCCCTGACTAGCAATCCGTCCTACCGCAAAGTCAACAGCTCGAACTTTCCCATCCTGCAGCTCGCCATGACCTCGGACGTGCTCACACAAGGCCAGATATACGACGCCGCCGATGCGGTGGTCTCCCAGCGCCTGTCGCAGATCAAAGGGGTCGGCAGCGTCAATGTGGCCGGCAGTGCGCTGCCTGCGGTGCGGGTCGAGATCAATCCGCTGACGTTGTCCAAATACGGCATTGGCCTCCAGGACATCCGCGCGGCAATCTCCAATGCCAACGCCAACGCGCCGAAGGGCGCGATTGAAACTACGGCGCTGCACTACCAGATCTACACCAATGACAATGCGCGGACCGCGGCCGACTATCGGGCGCTCATCATCGGCACCCGGAACGGGGCCACGGTGCGCCTGGGCGACGTCGCCCAGGTGCTCGACATCCAGGACGGTGCGACCGAGAACATTCGCAACTACGGCCTGTACAACGGCAAGCCTGCCGTGCAGGTGCAGATACTGCAGCAGCCCGGTGCCAACATCATCAGCGTGGTCGACGCGGTCAAGGCGGAGATTCCGCAGCTGAAGAACATGATCGACCCCAAGATCGACCTGGCGGTCACCAACGACCGTTCGGTGACCATCCGCGCTTCACTCCACCAGGTCGAGCGCACGCTGCTGCTGGCAATTGCCATGGTGATCCTGGTGGTTTACATCTTCCTGCGCGGGGCCCGTGCGGCGATGATTCCCGCGGTGGTCGTGCCGGTGTCGCTCATCGGCACCTTTGGTGCCATGTACCTGCTCGGCTACAGCCTGAATAATTTCTCGCTGATGGCACTGACCATCGCCACCGGCTTTGTGGTCGATGATGCCATCGTGGTCATGGAAAACACCACGCGCCACATTGAGGCCGGGATGGGGCGACGGGAGGCGGCCCTGCTCGGCGCGCGCGAAGTCGGCTTCACGGTGCTGTCGATGAGCCTATCGCTGATTGCGGTGTTCGTTCCCTTTCAGCTGATCGGCGGCATCATCGGCAAGTTGTTCCGCGAATTCACGGTGACACTGGCGATCGCCATCCTAATCTCGCTGGTCATCTCTCTGACCACGACGCCCATGATGTGCGCGCGTCTGCTGGGGCGCGAGCACGCGCGCGCGCCTGGCGGCTGGGGTGCGACCTTCGAGCGGGCCTTTGGGGCCATGCGGCGCCGTTACGAGCGGTCCCTGGACTGGGCGCTTAATCACGGCCCGCTGATCATCCTGTTCCTGCTGCTCACCGTCGGACTGAATGTCTATCTGTACGTCGTGGTGCCCAAGGGATTTCTGCCGCAGCAGGATACCGGACAACTGCGTGGGGCGATCCGCGGCGATGCCTCGGCGTCGTTCCAGCTGATGCAAGGACACCTCACGCAGGTGGTGGACATCATCCGGAGCGATCCGGCCGTGGCGACTGTGGTGGGTTCGGTCGGTGGCGGCGGCCCAGGCCGCAGTGGCGGGGGCGGAGGGGCAAGCGGGAGCATTAGCGTCTCCCTCAAACCCCTCGCCGAGCGTCACGAGTCGGCCGATCGCGTCATTGCCCGGCTGCGCCGAAGCTCGTTTTCTTTTTCGACGAAGCTCATCTTTTGTTCAACGATACGCCGAAGCCACTTATGGAAAAGATCTGGAGCAGGTTGTCCGCCTGGTCCGTTCCAAAGGCGTCGGCGTTTACCTCGTGACGCAAAATCCTCTCGACGTGCCGGAAACGGTTCTCGCGCAGCTCAGCAATCGCGTGCAACATGCATTGCGCGCGTTCACGCCGCGCGATCAGAAATCGGTCAGGGCTGCTGCGGATACTTTTCGACCAAACAAGGATCTCGATACGGCCAAGGTGATCACCGAGCTTGGGAAAGGCGAGGCTTTGGTTTCATTTCTCGAGGGCAACGGTGTGCCGTCCGTAGTTGAGCGCACGATGATCCGTCCGCCTTCGGCACGCATTGGCCCGGTGACTCCGGCTGAGCGCAAGGCCGTTATCGATAAAAGCCCGATCAAGGGCAAATATGATACTGCGGTCAATTCGGAGTCTGCTTACGAGATTCTGCAAAAGCGGATGCATAATACGGCGGCGACGCCGGCACCAGGACAGCAAGGCCAAGCGGAGCAAGGTGGAAGCGGCGGATTGTTGGGTCAGATCGGAGGTGTCATCGGCACGATATTCGGCACCAACGTTCCGCGCGGTGCGCGATTGTCGACGGGCCAACGCATGACCCGCGAGGTTACGCGCTCGGTCAGCAATCGCGTCGCCGGCCAAATTGCTGCAGACCTCGGGAAATCGATCGGGGGTTCGATGGGCGGCACCATAGGCCGCGCCATTGTTCGCGGTACTTTGGGAGGCATTCTGCGTCGATAGCTCCGTCGCTTGCGGAAGTGTCGGATCAAGGCTATCTCGAGTGCTTGCGCCCTTAGCTCCCTTCGTCTAGCGGCCCAGGACGTCGCCCTCTCACGGCGAAAACAGGGGTTCGAGTCCCCTAGGGAGCGCCAAAAAATATCATATAAAATAAAATGCTTATGTCTATTTCAGCTCTCGGCTACGCATAGCCTCATCCGCTGTACGGCAATTATACGGCAAACATGCCTCCGGACGCTGGCGGACGCCTTTGAATTTACGAGCTTTTTTTACACCCGAAATTCAATAGGACGCCCGCTTGTGCGATGACCGCTTTACCCCGCCTCCACGGTCCCGGTGTGTATGTCATTGGTGTCGTGCTCGATCACCTTGCCGTGCGTGCCGTCCCCCAGCTCCTGCAGCAGGACGTGAAGCATCGTGTGCTGGTGATCGACCTGCCCGGTGACCGCGAGATCATCGCGCATGCCGAGCTGGTTCTTGCTCAGAAAGATCGACATCGCTGCGCTGGTCTCCGCGAGCCGGACATTGCGCCGTCGTTGCGAGACGTTGCCCGAGAGCTTGCCGTCTTCGTAGATCGTGAGCGCCTCGGGACAGTCCCTGAAGAAGTTGTAAAGCGTCTTGCGATGCACCTTGAAGAATGCCGCAACCTCTTCCCGCGTCGCCCACATTTGCCCGAGCATCCTGAGAGCTTCGCGCCGCTTGATGATCCGCGATCCTTTGTGACCCTCCAGATCGACCACGATGTCGTCGAGCCCGAGCGCGCGCGGCTGACCTCGACCACGCCATTCCTCCAGATCAATTTCCACAGTGATCCGCCTTTTAATGCGCGTGGAAGTATTGGCCTTTTGAGTGGGGACTGTCCCTTCCCGAGCGGGGACTGTCCCCTCGGGATTCCGGCGCTTGAAGCGGGTGTTCATTTCAGAACTACCTTCTCATACTTCTTCACAAAGACGTCTGGCTTGAACGTATCTTGTTGTCGAGGCTGGCGCCAGCAAGAGCCTGCCGCAGTTCGTTAATAAGCTCGACTGAAACATCCGAAAAATTATTGACGAAGTTAAGGGGATTCTTGATCTCGTGCGCGATACCAGCGGTAAGTTGGCAATGGGGAGCGCTAACTGTGGGGGTGTGACGAATGCACGGTGTGGGCGACGCGAGAAGAGGTCGCGGCTTCTTCAACATACACCGGAAGACGCTTTACAACTTCTTCGAGCGCTGCCGAGAGGCGCTGGTGATCTACGAGGATGCGAAGCTTTCCGGCAACGTCTCGCAGCGTAGGCGCAATGTGCGGCTCGCGGAAACAAGGCGGCTGGCCAGACAACTGGTACCAACTAAGCTGGCCCGGCAATCCCACGGGAGAAGATTGGGTCTATAGCGCTAAGGACTACCTTGCCCTCGACCCGGCCTCGCTCCAATAGTCGCGAAAACATGGGCTTGATACTTCCTGGTTGGTGAAGGCCGTTGACGCGCCACATAATGTCCGCTTTGGGTCAAAAGCAGACATGTGCAGCGCACACGCCATGTCCGCTAAGTGCCAATAGCGGACATTCGGGCGGGAACGGCCCCCCTCAGAGGAACACGCCGGTGCGAGGCAAAATGATCCTGATTTCGGTGAACTCGCCAGGCTGTGTATCGACCTCGATTGAGCCCGCCTGTTGCTTGACGATGATGTCGTGACTGATGGACAGGCCAAGCCCAGTCCCTTCGCCGGCGGGCTTGGTAGTGAAGAACGGGTTGAACATCTTTTCCTTCACATCCGGCGGGATGCCGGTGCCATTGTCGCGGATCCTTATTTCCACGCGGTCTCCGAGGTTCTTGGTCGCGGCCGCAAGCGTTGGCTCGTAATCGCCGCCATTGGTTTCTGCTCGACGCTTGGTCGCTGCGTAAAATCCATTGGAAATCAGATTGAGCAGAACCCGTGTGATGTCCTGCGGGAAGACATCGACCTCGCCAGCGGCCGGATCCAATGACCGCTGCAAAGTGATGTTAAAGCCCTGCTTCTCAGCCCGCGCCCCGTGATAGGCAAGATTGAGGCTTTCCTCGACGAGGGCGTTGATATCAACGACCCGGTGTTCCCCGAGCCTTCACGCGAGTGCAGCAGCATGTTCTTGACGATGGCATCCGCACGCTTGCCGTGCTGCACGACCTTGTCGAGATTGCCCTGCAGCGTATCCGCAATCTCGCTGATCTCTGCTCGCAGCTTGTTGTCGAGGTGCGCACCGCTAAGCGTCTGCCGCAATTCGTCAATGAGTTCGACCGAAACGGCTGAGAAATTGTTGACGAAATTGAGCGGGTTTTTGATCTCGTGGGCGATACCGGCGGTCAGCTGTCCAAGTGAAGCCAGTTTTTGCGTCTGAACAAGGCGGTCTTGTGTGTTGCGTAGGTCCTCCAGCGACTTCGCTAGTTCGCGCGTGCGGGCCTCCACACTTTCGAACAGGCGTACATTCTCGATTGCAATCGCCGCTTGGTCAGCGAACGTCGTGAGGAGCTCAATCTGTTTGTCCGTAAACGACCGCGGCTCTGAACGAGTAAGTGCCAATACGCCCATCGAGACGCCGTCGCGCAGGAGCGGCACGCCTAATACGGACCTGTAACCGGCGATCTCTTGTGCAGCCCAGAGGGTATATTCCTTATCCTCGAAAACGTCGGGAATGTGCACGATCTTGCCGTCAACAATGGCACGTCCCACGGCTGATCCACGATCCGGTAACAAAGGCCGGTTCTTCCTGAACTCCACGAACTCTTGCGAATAACCGTGGCTCGCGGCCCAGATTAACTTTTCTCCTACGCGCCGGAACAGAAACGAATTATCCGCCTCACACAGGCGCACCGCCGACTCGACCAGCGTATCGAGCACACTCTGCAGGTCGAAGGCCGAGCGGCTGATCACCTTGAGCACGTCGGCGGTCGCGGTCTGCTGCTGCAGCGATTCACGCAGTTCGTTGAGCAGGCGCGTGTTCTCAATGGCGATAACCGCCTGAGCGGCGAAGGTCTTTAGGAGCGCGATCTCTTTGTCGGAGAACGAGCCAATCGTCTCCCGCCCAACGAAGATCGCACCGAGACCGCGGCCTTCGGACAGCAGCGGCGCCATGACGAAGGCCCTAAAGCCCACGATTTTGGCGGCGCGCCGGCCGTATTGCGGCACATCGGAGTCGCTGAGAGCGTCGGGGTACTGAATCGGGCGGCCCGCGCTGATAGCGGCTTCGGTAGCCGATCCTGGGACCGGGTGTGGGAAATTCTCCCTTCGCAGCTTCTCTGCACCAGGGAATTTTCCGTACGCGCCAGCATGAACCAACCCATCAGGTCCGATCAGGTTAAGGCCGATCCGGCTCGTAGCGAAGATCCGTTCGCAGCTTTCGACGATTTTCTCGAAGACCGGTTCGGCGTCTGATACCGAGTTGCTGATCACGTTCAGCACTTCGGCCGAGGCGCGCTGCTGCTCAAGCGCCTCCGAAAGATCGCCGGTGCGTTGGCGCAGTTCGTTCAGCAGCCGCGTGTTCTCGATGGCGATGACGGCTTGGGCAGCGAAGTTTTGCACCAGCTCGATCTGCTTGTCGGTGAATGGGCGAACCTCTTTGCAGTACAGCAGAATTGCTCCGATTAGCTCGTTCTCCTTAAGTAGGGGCACGCCCAAATAGGTCCGAATGCCGCCGAGGTCGACGGCCGCGACGGCTTGTGAATTGCCCTCAGCGTAATAACGCTCCGCCTTGAGATCGGTGATGTGAACCGTTTCCCGGGTTCGAGCTAGGCGCCCAAGTCCTGTTTGTGCGTCGACGCGTCTTGGTTTGTGCTGCAGGTCATCAGCGTAGACTGATGGCAGGCCAACCATCGCAGCCGCACGAAAGACATCGCTGTCCAACCGGAACAACACGCCGCAATCGGCTTCACAGACACGCGTCGCGTTCTCCAGCATGGCCTGGAACACCGGCTCAAGTTGACCTGGCGAGCTCGATATAACCTTCAGCACTTCCGAAGTCGCCGTCTGTTGCTCCAGCGACTCAGAAAGCTCGCGCGTGCGCTGTTGCTCGGCTTCGAACAGCCGAACATTCTCGATCGCGATCACCGCTTGGTCGGCGAAGGTCTTGACCAGCTCGATCTGTTTTTCGGTGAATGGGCGGGCCGTCGACCGCGTCAACGCGAGGACACCAATCGGAAGGCCCTCTCGCACCAGAGGAACTCCCAGAATTGCACGATTACCAGCAACGCGCAGGACATCGGGCACTTTGTACTCGGGGTCGGCCTCGCAATCCGGAATATGAACTGTTCGTCGTTCAACCAGAACGCGGCCGACGCAGGTTTCGCGACCAGGCCGGATTGAAAGCTGCCGCATGGCCTGTTGGTGACTAGCCGACTGTCCAAAATTTGACGCCACCATGTATACATCGTCGTTCGGACGCCAGAGGATGGAGGCATCGGCATCGCAAAGACGACACGCCGATTCAGTTAGAGTATCGAGCACCGCCTGCAGATCGAAGGTCGAGCGGCTGATGACCTTGAGCACGTCGGCGGTCGCCGTCTGCTGCTGTAGGGATTCGCGCAGCTCATTGAGCAGCCGCGTGTTCTCGATGGCGATGACGGCCTGATCGGCGAACGTCCTCAGTACCGCAATCTGCTTGTCCGAGAGCGCACCGGGCGCCGCCCGCACGACGCTGAGCGCACCAATGGCGTCGCCGCCGCGCATCATTGGCATGATCGTTATCGCCCGGTAGCCGGTCGTCAGAAAGTATTGCGCTCCAGCTGCAAGTTCGGACGGCGCATCTCTTGCCTCGGGAATGTCTATCATCCTCCGATCAAGGATCGCGATCGCGTGATTATATTCGCGCGTGAGCGGAACCGGCCAGACGCGGAGCAATGCTTTGGCGCGAGCGGGATCTGTGTCGGCAAATGCGGCGGCACGCAGCTTGTCGCCGTCGGGAAGCACAATGAGGATCGCAGCGTCGGGAAAGAGCTTCAGCCCGCTTTGCACGATTGCCTCGAACACTGGCTGCGTGTCGGTCGGCGTGGTGCGGATCACGCGGAGAATCTCCGCGGTTGCTGTCTGCTGCTCACGTGCCTCATCGCGCTCACGGATGAACTGCGCGATGTTTGTTTCCTTGGTTTTTAGCCCATTGCGGCGCTTCAACGTCTTGGGGCGTTGTGGCTTTGCTGCTCTGCCGCCTGCTTTGTCGCGCCGTCTCATTGCCCCCCCGAGGCTCAGGACAGGCATCGTAGCGGCTTAAACCTACGCCGGGAACGGCCCCGAAAACGGGGTCGGTATCCGACCATGTCCGCTTTGGGTTAAAAGCGGACATGTGCAGTGCACTAAGCGATGTCGGCTTTGTGCCAATAGCGGACATTGCCTCAGTCGATCACCACGTCGGCTCGAGCGAGCATTCCCGGCGACACAGTGAGGCCGAGCACCTTTGCTGTTTTAAGGTTGATCGCAAGTTCGAATTTTGATGATTGCATGATCGGCAGCTCGCCTGGCTTTGCGCCCTTGAGAATTTTTCCGACGTAGATGCCAGCTTGGCGCCACGACTCTGAAAGATTGGCGCCATAGCTAATCAGGCCGCCTGCCGCGACGTAATCACTCAGCGGATAGAACGTGGGCATCGCGTAGCGGGCCGCTAATATGGCGAGCTTACTCTGGAGACCAAAAAAGAAACCGTCGGCAGTAACGAGCAGCGCCTGAATTTGCCTTTCTCCTAATGTGGCAAAGATGCCGTCAATCTCCTGATCGCTACCGGCGGCAAGTATGACGAGCTGCAATCCAAGGGCGCGGGCCGCTTGTTGTAGGTCACGGGTCTGAGGGCCTGCATTAGGGTTATTCGGGTTGACGAGCGCACCGATTACGGCAGCGTTTGGGGCGAGTTCGTGTAACGTGGCCAGATTCTTTTCGCCCAATCGAGTGAACAAGAACGCAACCCCTGTGGCGTTGCCGGTCGGGCGATTAAGGCTCGATACAAGGCCCGCTGCAATTGGATCGCTACCCGTAATGAATACAATAGGAACCGTCTGAGTTGCAGCCTCTGCTGCGCGCGCGGCAACCAGGTAACCGGCAACGATAATGCCTACGCGGTGGCTTATCAGCTCCGCCGCTAACGCTGGGAGCTGGCCGTATTGACCGTCTGCCGAACTGTTTTCGATTTTGACACTGCTGCCCCGGCTGATACCCCCCTCAATCAGCCCCTGCTGAAAAGCAACTGTCAGCGACAACGGCGCCGGTAACCCTTCGTGTAAAATCCCTATCGCCGGAAGTGCTTGCTGCGCGTACGCGGCGAAAGGCTGTGAGACTGCTACGCCGCCGAGAAGCGTGATGAAATCGCGTCGTCTCATTGCCGCCTCTGAAGCTCAGGACAAGGCATCGTAGCGGCTCAAAACTGCGCTGGGAAAGGGGAGAAACCGGTTTTCTGGACGGCGTTGGCCGATGTCCGCTTTGGGTCAAAGGCAGACATTTGCAATGCACACCGCCATGTCCGCTTTACCCCCGAAAGCGGTGCCAAGAGCGGAAGTCGCGACCTCATACGATAACCCAGCGTGCGACCGGAGCGGTACGGCATATTGCGCCGAACTATTTGCTTAGTTGTTCCTGTCCCGGCCGTTGCCACAGGCTTACCTAGCTCTTGAGGCAGATAGTCAGGCCGTCGCGCAGGGGAATCAGCACCGGATAAAGCTCTTTCGACGCATACACCATTCGGTTGAATTCCTGCACGCCCTTCGTGTCCTTGTCCTCCTCCGGTGCTGGACGCGCCGCCTTGCCGGACCAAATCGTATTGTCCGTAATAAGCAAACCGCCCCGCCGAAGCTTTGGCCGCACCGCATGCAGCGCGGCAGGGTATTGGTTCTTGTCGACATCGATGAAAATCACGTCGAACATGCCCGGCGTCTTCTTCACTATCGCCAGCGCGTCTCCAATCTGGACTTCGATTCGCTTGGCCACGCCTGCCATGCGGAAGTACATCTGTGCCCGGTGCACCTTCTCCGGATCTCCATCCGTATAAAAGACTTTGCCTTTCGGTCCCGCTGCGCGGGCCAGCCAGATTGTGGAGTAGCCAATCGCAGACCCCATCTCGAAGATTCGTTTCGCGCCGGAAACCTGCACGAGCAGCGACAGTAACCGCGCCACAGCTGGTCCAATAATGGGAACTCCATGCTCTGCGGCATAGTCTTCCATTTCTCGAACCACCGCGTCGCGCTCCGGCAGCAGCTTGTAGAGGTATTCGTCGACGTCGTCCTTAGTGAACGCGCTGCGCAAATTTTCGGTGCGAATCATAGTTTCTCCCCGGGTTTCGGTGCATGAATCTTCAGTCCCTTGATCTTCTTCATTTCTTTTCGCGGCGCTTCCACGGTTCCTGTCAAGAAGGCGAACGTCCCGCGCGAGGTCGGGTAGTGCCAAGAGGGGACTTCGCGCCGATGAGATCAAATAACGCTGAACGGACCCTGCGTCCGCTTTGGGTCATAAGCAGACATATGCAGTAAAAACGGCATGTCCGTCATAAGGGGTCGTAATCGCCTCGGATGGCCTACCAGTGAACGAATGGAAGCTCAGTGTTGTCGGTGTGATAGGATCGTGTAGCTCACAATCCATTCAAGCCTGACAACGGCCGCGAGGAGGTGGCACGTGGGTATCACTGTCATAGAGCGGGTCAAGATACAGGCTCAAGTCTTGGTGCCTCTCGTCAAGGCGCTTCAGGCTGAATTGGGCGAGGAACGCGCAAATGCACTCGTCCGCAAGACTCTAGGCGACATCTTTCGTCGCCTGGGCCAGCAATGGTGGCAGTCGAAGCAATCGGAGCACGTGGGAGACAACATGGCATCGGCCGTCGCTTCGTGGGCCAGAGGTGACGCCCTCGATTACAGGGTCCGTGCGCAATCACAAGACATCTATGAGGTCGATGTCACTGGGTGCCGATACGCACAATTCTACAAAGAACTGGGCGAGCCTGAGCTTGGATTCTTGTTGGCCTGCGGCCAAGACTTCTCGTTTACCGAAGGTCTTGGCTCCGGGATAAAGCTGACGCGCACACAAACTATCATGCAAGGCGCGAGCCACTGCGATTTTCGCTACAGGCGACAGAAAGATTGACAAGTCGTGTTATGATCATTGGCCGACATTTTGCAATGCGATAGCAATGTCCGCTTTGGGTCAAAAGCAGACATCGCTTTGGGTCATTAGCGGACATTTCGGGATGGAAAGCGGATATCCTGCCTCAATAGGGCGGTGTGCGATAGAAGTTGAGGTCGCCGATCACATCGTCGCGGTAGCCCCAGTCGAACTCCTCATCTCCTTCAAATAGTGGAGCGCGGGACAACTCTTCGTCGCTCAGGCTGATCTCAAAGGCGTCTTGCGCAACGGCGTATTTCATCCGATCCCATGGAATTGGAAGGTGCTTCACGCCGACGCCCATGAAGCCGCCGAAACCAAGCACCGCGTACGCCACCTTGCCGCTGACCTTGTCGATCATTAGCCGCTCGATGGTACCGATCTTCGTCCCGTCGGAGCGGCGCACCAGTGTTCCTTCCACCCGGTCGCTGGCCACAAAACGATGCGGCTTAGCTGGCATCGTAAACGTGGCTTGTGTCTGTGGGTGCGTCTGCATATTTGCCTCCACAACGTTTCGTTGCCAATTCACCGTTGCCACTTCCTATAAGCGCCGGAATCTCTTTGGGCTCTACGCTGAGCGTGAGCCGATCTGGCCTCCGAGTTTGTTCAAAATGGACCACTTTCAAACTACTGGTCGATGTCCGCTTTGGGTCAAAAGCAGACATGTGCAGCGCACCAGCCGATGTCCGCTAAGTGCCAATAGCGGACATCGGCCAAGTTTCACTTTTTGATCCTTGAGCACGCAAAAAGAAAGAGCGCGTTGTGGCGTGCCTACTTGGAACCTCGGCCGTCCGGGCAGGTTGACAGGTATGACCTATCAGAGCGACCCGAACACTAATCGGCGCAGCGACAAAAGTGACGACACCTACTGCAGATCTTGCATTATGGGTGGGGGCGTCATGCTGGCTATCGTCATTGCGGCCGTCGCGTTCTTAAGCACGGGGAGCAACTCCAACCGCGACCTGCCCCAAATAAGCACGACTGTTCCTGCTCCGGGGTCTTCAACGACCGGCTCCGATACGGCCCGCTAATTCCGACCAACCCCTGCCTTTACTTGTGAGCAATTCTGCACAGTCGCCAGCCTTGGCGTCGGCCTAACTGAGCCAACAGCCAGTGATTGAGAATTCCCATGAAGAAGACGATGTTGCTTGCGAGTGCCGTTGTGGTTGGCGTGGTTTTTCTTGCCGCAAGCGTAAGCGTTAAGTTCTAGGTTTGGCGAGTTCAGCCGAACAGCGGTCGCAAGCTAGGATGACGCTCGACCACGGCCAGTTGGTCGACCAGCCCATCGAGACCCTCATACGTGGCCGGCGTGATGAGCCATAAGGTAGACAATCACAGTCGCGTAGACGAGGTGGAAATCGACGAAGAGATTGAGATGATCTCCGATGAACGGCCAGTCCATGTGCGCGAAGTGGTAAGTGATCAGGTGAGTTGACATTCCTATTGTTTGCATCGGGCATCATCAGTTTACTCGCTATCACAATTTGCAGGCAAAAATTGCGGGAATGCTCTCGCGCTTGGCGAGTTCCTTGGCTGAATGAACATTCGCTAAAAAGGCGAGATCACTCGTTGACTGGTTTCGAGCAACCGTGATTGTAAAGCCTAGAGCATGTCTCTTTTGCCCGCTTTCGGCGCCATACTCGACCAACACATGATTTTGCCCAGCGGGAATATCGGCTGGTGATGCAATGTATCTCACTTTGTATTTCACTTTTGGCTGTTTCAAAGCAATCGGGAGAGCGTTCGCGGTTTGCTCGGGATGTTCCGTAGCCTTTTGGGGCGTATTTTTTGACATTATGGCTTCCCGCAATTTTAAGGAGGTGTGGTTCAACGGCAAACGCTTTCAAATCGTTCCAATGTGAATTCAAATTAGATAGTTCCAAATTCGTTTTACTGTCATTGGCGAATTCGCAGCACGAGTTTGAAACATCGCTTTTTGGCAGCGATCACGCAAATAAGAATTGTCTCGCCTATCTCTTGCGATAGCGGACATTTTCGCGTGTCCCGCCGCTCAGCTTAAAACGAAAGAGGTCGCCACCTGTGTGGCCAAGAAAGAAAAAAGCCCGGCTCCGGGGAGAACCGGGCTCATGATCACGCTGCATGCGTGACCGTAGCGTAGGCTGGGATGGGGGGATCGCCTACGCTAATGAGCAGCTTCGACAGATCTACGATGCCAAAGATTATTAATGCTTGCTCATAGAGGCGGGCGGGATCGCGCTCGCCATTCTTGGCGGCGTTAATAATTTGCTTTGCGATGATCTCACGCACTGGAACGCTGGATCCAATAATTCGAATTGATTCGCAGGTACGGTCGAAAGCCTCGCCCATCGCGAAGGTCGTGGCGTCGTCGAATGCAACGTCTTCGATCGGAGTGATGGTCATAGGCACCTCCCGAACAGTACGAGCGGGAGCGCAAAAGCGTCTCTCAGGCTCGAAGCCGTTTCGGTGATGAACAAGCCTGTTCCTTTAACTGGGAACTGTCTGGTCAAAACAGACCACCTGTGGACGGCGCGCTGACATGCCGACTAGACTGTTGGAAGTTCAATTAAATTTAGGCCACTCGCAATTTAATGCCGGCCACTAGTCCATTTATGACTATCGTTTTACTATGGGACGTGGGGCGCTGGCAGAGCGCAACGGCCATGACAAACAAAAAGAAAAAAGTGCCATTCGACTCGAAAGTATTTCTCGCCACCGTAAATGGCGGCCGGAGCATTTCCAAATATCGAACGAACCAAAAGGTCTTCTCGCAGGGTAGTTCTGCGGATGCGGTGTTTTATATCCTAAAAGGCAAGGTCAAACTCACCGTTGTCTCAGAGCAGGGCAAGGAAGCCGTCGTCGCCGTACTGGGGCAGGACGAATTCTGCGGAGAAGGATGCCTGAACGGGCAGCCGGTGCGCTTAGCGACCGCGACGGCAATGACGGAATGCGAGATCATGCGGCTGGAGAAAGCAACTATGATCAGCGTCCTCCATGAGGAGCCAGCTTTTTCCGAGATGTTTGTCTCGCATCTCTTGGCGCGCACTCTCCGGGTTGAAGCGGATTTGGTCGACCAATTGTTCAATTCAAGCGAGAAGCGCTTGGCACGGGCCCTTCTTTTACTGGCTAATTTCGGCAAGGACGGTCGACCCGAGCCGATCATCGCCAAGGTCAGTCAAGAGACGCTCGCCGAGATGATCGGTACGACGCGCTCCCGCGTGAGCTTTTTTATGAACAAATTTCGAAAATTGGGCTTGATTGACTACAACGGCCAAATCGAAATCCACACCTCATTGCTGAATGTCGTTCTGCATGAGGAACCGCACATCCAACAGCTGAGCACAGCCAAGAGTGCTTAACTGCATAATGTCCGCTTTGGGTCATAAGCGGACATGTGCAGTGCAACTCGGCATGTCCGCTAAGTGCCAATAGCGGACATCGCGCCTGCGGCAAATAATGAGGCCGCCAACTACCGAATTGCTGCATTTCTGCAATCGATGCGGCGGGCCAGCGGCCATTCTGTCCATTTAAAATTTTCCATTGAGCAACACCTCGTTGCCGCGCAACCTACCGGCACTAAGATGCTGAACTCTTATTTTTCGGCCCCTATTGCGCTTTGATCTTGGTACCACAGATACACACATACTGGCAGGCAGGATGCTTGCCCGAGAGCTGCCCAAAAAACGGCGACCTACCGAAGTCTCCGCTCTCATAACTGGCAGTGCTGGTGCCATCGGGTGGCACAATTCAAATCTAAAAGTTCACTTTGGCTTGTATTGTTGGGTGCCGTCGGCACCCGCAAATCGGCCACGCGCGCGATCCTTGGTTGCGTGCGTGTCAAAGATATTTCACAAAGGAAAGCACCTATGAATAAGGAAAATCTGACCATCCACCTCAAGGTCAAGGACTTCAATGCATGGCGGACGAGTTACAATGGAGGCGAGCAGAACCGCTTATCTGCCAGCATCACTAATGGAAGGGTGTTCCGCAACGCCGATGACCAGAATGACGTGGTCATCCTCCAGGATGTCACCGACGTGGCAAAGGCCCGCGCTTGGTTGGGCTCAACTGAAATGAAGACGGCGATGGAGAAGAGCGGTGTAGTGGGCTCACCCAGCATCCGCTTCGCAGCTGCGGCCTAACTCGTAGCTGAATTAGATCGTAGCCGGGATGACGTGCAGCGTGAGTGTAGCGTTGCGTGCGCTCCGGAAGATGGAAGCCCCGGCGTGTCCTGGTCCCCCAGAACGCACTGGGGCTTTTCATTACGTTTGAGTGCAGAAAATTCTGACACACCGCGGGTTCGGTAGATCAAACGTCTTTTGGGACACCATTTCCGCTTCGGGTCAAAAGCAGACATGACTGCATGTCCGCTTTACCCCTGAAAGCGGACATTTGCGGTTAGGGCTGGAATGTCCGCTAAGTGCCAATAGCGGACATTGGCAGCTCATTCGATCACCTCGTCGGCGGTCGTAAGCAGCGATGGAGGAATAGTCAGACCGAGCGTCTTTGCTGTCTTTAGGTTGATCACGAACTCGAAATTTGTGGGCTGCACCACCGGAATATCGGCAGGCTTCTCACCCTTGAGAACTCGCCCGGCGTAAACACCCATTTGGCGATACCCGTCTACAAGGTTGTGTCCGTAACTAGAAAGACCACCGATCTCTGCAAATTCACGTAATGGATAGATTACGGGCTGTTTATGGCGAGCCGCTAGCGCCACGAGCTGCTCGCGTCGACTATTGTAAAATGGGTCTTGGACAACAAGAAGCGCGCCCGCCCCTTTTTGAGCGGCAGTCTCGAAGCCCTCATCAATGTCAGATGGAGTACTGGCGCGCACAATATCTATTTGTCGTTTGATCACGCCTGCCGCGTTTTGCAACTCGCGCAGCTGGAGAGAGGCAGCGGGGTTCGTCGGGTTGACCAACACACCAAGCGGCGTAGTGCCGGGAACAAGTCGGTCCAGAAGCGCAAGACGCTTCGTCTCCAATTCCGCTCCGAGGAGGCCCACGCCCGTTACATTACCCCCGGGTCGATTAAAGCTCGTGACGATGCCGACCATGACCGGATCGCCGGTGCTGACAAAGACAATCGGGATCTCCGTGGTTGCCGCCTTGGCTACCGGTGCAGCCGGGGTATTCGCGGCGATCACAGCCACTTTACGACGTACAAGATCGGCAGCCATGACTTGGAGGCGATCGTACTGACCCCTAGCCCACCTGTAATCCACCAACGAGTCAGTGGCGACCGGTACCGCGGCGCGGCTGGAAGTCACCTTCAAAGACAACACGCGGCTGACGCTGGGGGAGAATGCGAAGCTGACGCTCGATAAGTACGTCTTCAACCCGGCCGCGCGACGCGGAACGATCAGGTTCCGGCTGGTCGGCGCCTTCCGGTTCGTCTCCGGCCAGGTATCGAAATTGGCGCGCTCCGACGTGAGTGTGACAACGCCTGTCGCGACGATCGGCATCCGCGGGACGGAATTCTGGGGTGGGCCGATCGACGATCAGTCACTCGGCGTGTTCCTCATCGAAGGTGCCGTGCGTGTGTCGAACCCAGCGGGCGCGCAGATCCTGAACCGGACCGGCCAGGGCACCAATATTGCTAGGCCAGGCGCAGCGCCCGGACCCGTCACCTTCTGGCCGCAGGACAAGGTCAACCGCGCCATCGCCGCCGTGACGTTCCAATAGCGACTGACACTTGGTCGATATTACAGACTAGGGTACGTCCGCTTTAGGCGGACCTGGTCGCAAGTCCGCGCGATGTCCGCTTTACCCCCGAAAGCTGACATTCGCGGCCACGGTTGGAACGTCTGCTTTGTGCCAATAGCGGCATTGAACGGCTATCATTTGGCGGTCGTCAAGTACATCGACGACCGACCCGCGAGGATGCATGAGAATTTTAAGGTGCTAGCCATTGAAGCCCTTCGGGCGGCTTGGCCGTGTGAGAAATAGATGCCGAGACGACCGCAACCTGATGTAAGGCGCGTGATGTCTATTACGCGCATGCAACGGAGGCTGCGCACTGAAGTCGAGCAGATTGCTGCCACGGTTAAACTCGACATATGGAATATTGAGCAGTATCACCCGACAGTCCGCACCGTTGCTTTAGATATTATGAGGCCCAAGCTAATTCGGGGCGAGGTCATTATCAGATACACACTAATCGATGAGTATTTAACGAACATAATTTGCCACTACTATTTTCACCGGCCAAAGAAAAGCCACCGTGAACTTTGGAAAACAAAAAGGTTCAGGATTTTTGTACAGACGCCGTCTTTAGAGATGCCGACGTATTCGGCGTTCTCGCCCCGCATGTCCATTTGCCGGACGGACCCAAAGCGCGAGTATCACGATGCTGACTGCGACGATCGCGACGCATTTCCACATTTCAGATTGCCGCCAAGCCCTGCCACAGCGCATCGCCAATAAGCCAAGCGACCGTTATGATCCAAATCACGGACGTGACCGCAACAACCGCGTTGATGCCGGTATTTTTCCACATCATGTTTATCGCACGCTCGCCAAAAGCGGTCACAAGTGACTGCCGTCGGTCATTGGTCGTTACTGCTCCGATCACTAGAGGAAACTCTCGACATTAGGATGAGCTGACCCAGCACATCGAGCGCTCTTCGTTTTCTAACACATCAAGAAGACGTCGCTGTGCTGAGCGCAGTAGCCGGGACATATGCGCGACCAATCGAAATTATAATGTGCCTAAAATGTTTATTCCGGTTTTCATGTCAGTTAGGCTTACTGTATTCGCGCAGTCCGGGACCGATTCAATGCGAACGGTCACGGCGCTCGAAGCTAGATCCTCAATCTGAGTAAAATTGGAACCCAACGGCAAGCGGTCAACTAAGTTTGCGCTTTCTGATTTCGACGACGATGTAGACGCACAAAGCAAAAAAGATCGCGATAAGTATCAACGGTGACGGATCGAAAATCGTCATAAGGACGGCTGCCACGGCAATCGCCGCGGCGGCCCAAACATGCCAAGAAAAGAATTTGGACATAGTGCCCCTTTTCTGTTGGGCACCCGGCAAAGACTACGCCTCATGTTACGGTGGTCAATTGGCGCCACTCGAACGTCCGAGATTGAAAGTCCCGCGTAGCCGCGTACGTCCGGCATACCGCGCGGTTACGTTCGCCGTCGCCTAGCGCCATGTCTCCGACTCCGTCGCGGTCTTTTCGCTGAAGCGGCTGGGTTCGTAATATGGCTAGGCCCGCCGCCCGATGTCCGCTTTGGGTCATAAGCGGACATTACTGCACGTCTGAGTGATGTCCGCTTTACCCCCGAAAGCGGACATGTGCAGCGCACCAGCGCATGTCCGCTTTGTGCCAAAAGCGGACATAGGCCACCTATTCGATCACCTCGTTGGCAGTAGCGAGTAGCGAGGGCGGAACGGTGAGGCCGAGAGCCTTGGCGGCCTTAAGATTGATCACTAGTTCGTATTTGGTCGGGTCCTGCACCGGCAGGTCGGCGGGCTTCTCGCCTTTGAGAATGCGATCGACGTAGCTCGCCGCTCGTCGGTATTGGTCGATAAGGTCAGGACCGTAAGACATTAAGCCGCCGTCAGCGACGGGCGTTCGGTTAAAGTACACAGCAGGCATTTTGTATCGCGCCGCTAGCGTGACGATCGTCTTGCGGTGAACTATCGCCAATGCGCTCCCCGGTACGATAAGGCCGCCGCTCGAAGAACGCGCAAAAGCTTCGAGGCCGCGTTCGATCTCACTGGCGTCGCGCACATCTACCGGACTCACGTCGATTCCGAACGGCGCCGCCGCAGTCCGGATCGCGCCAAAATAGCCGATCCCGGCGGTTATGGTGGGGTCCCGAAGGACCGCCACGCGTGTCACGGCTGGCGCGATCTGCTTGAGCAGTTCCAGCCACTTCGCGCTCATGCCGTATTCAAACGAGGTAAATCCAGTAGCATTGCCGCCAGGATGTGCCAGGCTCGCAACATAGCCGGCGCCCACCGGATCGACGAGACCCACGAACACGATCGGCACAGTCCGGGTCGCCTGTAGCAACGGGCCCACGGTCGCGCTGCCAGTGGCCAGGATTACGTCCGGCGCAAGCGTTGCCAATTCGCCCGCATATTTACGGATGTTGTCGGAATTACCGCCGGGCCAACGAACGTCAATTCTCACGTTAAACGGCCTTCGACCCAGCCTAGTTGCTGCAGCCCCTGCTGGAATGCCGTGAAGCGGTCGTTTCCTTCTGGATCGTTCGCGCCGCTCATTAGCACGCCGATGCGTCGTAAGGCCTCGTTCTGCTGTGTTCGCGCCGTGAGCGGCCACGCAGCCGCCGCGCCGCCGAGGAGTGCGATGAAATCACGCCGCTTCAATGTCGCCCCCAAGCGTCAAGATCGGGGTCCGTACAGGCTCAAATTAGCACACGGGAAGGTCGGGCGTGAGACGAACGATGTCCGCTTTGGGTCATTAGCGGACAATTCACAGTGCAATCGTTATGTCTGCTTTACCCCCAAAAGCGGACATGTGCAGTGCAACTAGGGATGTCCGCTTTGTGCCAATAGCGGACATCCCAGCTACTTCATGGCAGGTCAGCGGGCATCTTTGGAACGCGAGCCCAGCCGCACGACGGCGCGCGGGGGATTGGCGCGGACAAAAGCCTTGGCCGCCGTCTTTTGCCAGCACGGCGGTGTCCAGCGTGCAGGCGTCGAGGAGTGCTTCCTCTTTCACGCCGGCTGCCGTGCAATTCTTTCGCGCACGCTCATATACCTTCGGATTGAGGTCGTTCGCGTAAAACAGCTTTTTCGGAATGGCGCGTTCAATTTTCGTGTCGCCGCAGAGTTGCGACAGCAGCGACTCTTCGGATGGGACGCGCCAGCTGTCGCCGAAGGTATGATAAAGGTCTGTAAAAGAAACCGGTTGTTGTTCACTGCTAGACTTTTTCGTCGATGCTCCTGCTACGAAGACATCGCCACGCAAGCGGACGCGGGGTGGTCGGAGCCACCCCGCGTCCGATTTGATGACCAACCGCCTCAGTTGTTGCGGAAAATGTCCTGCGGGATGCTCGCCATGGAGAAGATGAAGTCGCGCGAGTCCTCGAGCTGCTTGCGCAGCTGGACAAGGTTGACATTGAGCAGCTTCCCCTTCCACTTGCGCACCTTGCCCGCGACGATCACCGTCTCGACATTTGTGCGGTCCATCAGCGACACGACCGCTCCCGGCACGTGGTTGAGGGGCGCCACGTTGATCGCGGTGGCGTCGAGGATGATGATGTCGGCTTCCTTGTCCGGAGTGAGCGAACCGGTCTTGTTATCCAGCCGCAAGGCCTTCGCACCGTTGATTGTGCCATAGCGCAGCACGTCGCGCGTCGTGAGCAGGGCCGGTGTGCCTGGCGCCGGCGTCGGCCACGGATTGAGAGGATTTGGAGGAAGTCCCTGATCAAGGACTATCTGGTTCACGAGCACGCGCTGCATATTCATCATGGAGCGCATCTGGGTGAAGAAGTCCGCCGTCAGTGTGCATTCTACGTCCACGCTCAGGGATGGCTCAATCCCCAAGCTTTCCATCTTGAGGATCGGCGGTATGCCATGCCGCATGTTCATTTCGATCGAGACGGCGAGCGAAACCTGCGCGCCGGCGTCCTTGACCTTCTGCCAGGCCATGTCGGACATTCCGGTCATATGAACGAACAGGTTGTCAGGTCCGAATTGGCCGGCGCTGGCGAGCGAGTTGAAGGTCGGGCGCATGCCTCCGAACGGAGAGACGATATGCGCCGCAACCTGCAGGCCGAGTTGGCGCCCGATCGTCCAAGCCTGCGTGTAGGTCGGCAGGTAGATCTCGCCGCCCATGATCATGGTGACGAGCTGGTCGGTCGAAGAGAACCACTGCTGCTTGATGCGGGCCGCATCAGTCGGGTACTGGTTGCCGGTAACGCCACCGGCGCTCTCGAAATAGCCGAAGGCGGCGCGGCGCCCCGTATCGATGAGCGCTTGGATGGCAGCATCCGAGTGCGCGGGCGAGTGATGGATCTGCGAGATGTCGTGCACCGTGGTGACGCCGTCATCGAGCTGGGAGAGCCCACCGAACAGCTCGTTGATGTACACGTCTTGCGGCCGGTACACGGGGGCGAACTTTAAGAGAATGTATTCGTAGTAAGTAATGCTCCCGCTCGGCGAGCCCGTGCCATCATTGATGAGGATCCCGTCGGCGAGGAAGCTGCGCAACGCCGTCTCGAATTGGTGGTGGTGCGTATCGATGAAGCCGGGCATGACGATGCGGCCGCGGGCGTCGATTACCGCGGCGCCGCCTGCCTGCAGGTTTGGTCCGACCGCGAGGATCTTCTTGCCCTCGACCAGTACGTCGGCCTGGACGAAGTCGCCGACAGCCGGATCCATCGACATCACGGAGCCGCCGCGAATGATGTAGCGCCGGTCCGGTCCGCCGGTATCCTGCGGCGGATTGTCGTTAAGCTGCGCCGCGGCACGGCGTGGCTCGAACAGATTCAGAGCTGAAGCAGCGACGCCGGTCGCGGCCGCACCTTTTAGAAAATTGCGTCGGGAGGCGAAATAAAGATTCTGGAGTTTTCTTTTCTCGCAGAGGATGCACGCTCCGGTGCTTCCCCACGGCGAGTCATTCGGAATGAATGACTTTGAATTTATTTAGCCGTTGATGCGCGGGTGTACACGTTTATCGCTAGCGGCCCGCGAAATTGC